>NZ_CP173039.1:0-2500 GCF_044784385.1 Microvirga sp. RSM25
AACGAGCGCGGCGTCGGGAGGCTTCGGGGCCTGGCCATCCTGGCAAGGGATGGGTGAGGTGGCCCGGGGTTGTTTTTGTGTCTCTGCGTGAGGCACCTGTTCTTTGACAAGTGAAGAGAGAAGAGAAGCGTAGGCGGCGGTGTCCTTGCGGATCGTCCTTCGGGGCGATCGAATGAGAACATCGACCATGTCTATGCTTTGGTGAGTACACCGCTTCAGGGAAACCTGGAGATGGAGGTACTCTGTCAATTTGCGTAGAGATTTAGTCGAGATCAAATTCTTTCAACTTGAGAGTTTGATCCTGGCTCAGAACGAACGCTGGCGGCAGGCTTAACACATGCAAGTCGAACGCATCCTTCGGGATGAGTGGCAGACGGGTGAGTAACGCGTGGGAACGTGCCCTTCAGTTCGGAATAACCCAGGGAAACTTGGGCTAATACCGGATACGTGCGAGAGCAGAAAGATTTATCGCTGAAGGATCGGCCCGCGTCTGATTAGCTAGTTGGTGGGGTAATGGCCCACCAAGGCGACGATCAGTAGCTGGTCTGAGAGGATGATCAGCCACATTGGGACTGAGACACGGCCCAAACTCCTACGGGAGGCAGCAGTGGGGAATATTGGACAATGGGCGCAAGCCTGATCCAGCCATGCCGCGTGAGTGATGAAGGCCTTAGGGTTGTAAAGCTCTTTCAGTGGGGACGATAATGACGGTACCCGCAGAAGAAGCCCCGGCTAACTTCGTGCCAGCAGCCGCGGTAATACGAAGGGGGCTAGCGTTGTTCGGAATCACTGGGCGTAAAGGGCGCGTAGGCGGCTTTGTAAGTCGGGGGTGAAAGCCTGTGGCTCAACCACAGAATTGCCTTCGATACTGCATGGCTTGAGACCGGAAGAGGTTAGTGGAACTGCGAGTGTAGAGGTGAAATTCGTAGATATTCGCAAGAACACCAGTGGCGAAGGCGGCTAACTGGTCCGGTTCTGACGCTGAGGCGCGAAAGCGTGGGGAGCAAACAGGATTAGATACCCTGGTAGTCCACGCCGTAAACGATGAATGCCAGCCGTTGGCGAGCTTGCTCGTCAGTGGCGCAGCTAACGCTTTAAGCATTCCGCCTGGGGAGTACGGTCGCAAGATTAAAACTCAAAGGAATTGACGGGGGCCCGCACAAGCGGTGGAGCATGTGGTTTAATTCGAAGCAACGCGCAGAACCTTACCAGCCTTTGACATGTCCCGTGTGGATCCTGGAGACAGGATCCTTCAGTTCGGCTGGCGGGAACACAGGTGCTGCATGGCTGTCGTCAGCTCGTGTCGTGAGATGTTGGGTTAAGTCCCGCAACGAGCGCAACCCTCGCCCTTAGTTGCCATCATTTGGTTGGGCACTCTAAGGGGACTGCCGGTGATAAGCCGAGAGGAAGGTGGGGATGACGTCAAGTCCTCATGGCCCTTACGGGCTGGGCTACACACGTGCTACAATGGCGGTGACAAAGGGCAGCGAACCCGCGAGGGGGAGCTAATCCTTAAAAGCCGTCTCAGTTCAGATTGCACTCTGCAACTCGAGTGCATGAAGGCGGAATCGCTAGTAATCGTGGATCAGAACGCCACGGTGAATACGTTCCCGGGCCTTGTACACACCGCCCGTCACACCATGGGAGTTGGTCTTACCCGACGGCGCTGCGCCAACCGCAAGGAGGCAGGCGACCACGGTAGGGTCAGCGACTGGGGTGAAGTCGTAACAAGGTAGCCGTAGGGGAACCTGCGGCTGGATCACCTCCTTTCTAAGGACGATCCCTCAAGGCCGACCTCGGTCGGTTTTATCGGATCGCTTGGAACAAAAGAGACCAGTCAGGTCTCGCTATGCGGGACGCTGCCGTCTTCGTTTCTCTTCTCATTCCGGATACATCGGTCGGGGTTTCCACTCCGATTGGGGCCTGTAGCTCAGGTGGTTAGAGCGCACCCCTGATAAGGGTGAGGTCGGACGTTCGAGTCGTCCCAGGCCCACCATTTATCTTGGTTAGCCTCAGACGCCGTCCTGCTCTTCTTGCGAAGGCCGACCGGCCGCCGCGCCCCGTGGCGCGGACAGCCAAGAAAGCGGACGCTTTCGCCGGCGCCTGAGGCCAGGTATCAAGGGGCCTTAGCTCAGCTGGGAGAGCGGTAGCTTTGCAAGCTTCAGGTCGTCGGTTCGATCCCGACAGGCTCCACCATTTTTATGGATCCGGACGTCCAGAGGCCATGACGTGTTCATGGCCGTGGATGATGTCTAATTCGCCTCCCCTCTTTGGGGGTGAGCGCGGATGTTTGAAATCGTAAAGAGGCAGCATATTCGACCAGCGGGCACCTAGTCCCGCGAACCAGCCACGGCCCGCAGCCGTGTGCGTCGGATATGCTTGGCAAGCAAAACATGTCTTTGGAGAAATCCAAAGACAGGTCTTTCTTTTTTGGTCATGTCCGGCTTGTAGCCGAGCGGACATTGATCATGAGAGTAATCAAGTGTCGTAAGAGCATCTG
>NZ_CP173039.1:7500-1975000 GCF_044784385.1 Microvirga sp. RSM25
TCACCACCGAGTGCCACTCGGTCTTCTCCTTGCGCTCGCCCGTGCCCTTGTCCTTCCAGGTCTCCGACGTGGCAAGGCGCAGGTTCACCACCGGCTCCCCGTTCGACAATCGCCGCACCTCCGGGTCACGCCCCAGATTGCCAACCAAAATCACCTTGTTTACGCTTCCAGCCATGATGGCCTCTCCACTTCATCTCTCCTGAACGGCTGAAGCATCGGGGATGCCACACGTTTTCAGGTCGGTTGCACATTCCTGCCCGGTGAGAGGCATCGCCTATTGTTCTATCTTTGTTCCACGTGAAACACAAGGTCCCTGGGTGGCCCGGTCCGTTTCCGGCGAGGGAATTTCCGGCCCGCGAAGCATCGGCGCACGAGTTGTCTGTGAAGTGCCATGAGGGCTAAAGGTTACGGCTCGGCTTCAGGAGTCTGGCATGACCGATGAGATCTTGGATGAAGCAGCTGTCGCGGCCGCTTGGGATCGGAACGCTGCGATCTGGACCCAGGAGGTGACAGCGGGCTTCGATTTCTACCGAGAGCTTTATACGTTGCCCGCTTTCCTTGACTTCGTTCCCTCCATGACCGGACAGCGCATCATTGATTTGGGCTGCGGCGAGGGCTCGAACACACGCCGCTTCGCGAAGCTCGGTGGAATGATGACCGGCGTTGATCTGTCCGCTGAGATGATCAAGCATGCCCGCCGGAAGGAAGAAGAGGAACCTCTCGGCATCACATATGAGGTCGGCTCGTTCAACGATCTCTCGCCCTTTGCGGACGGGCAGTTCGACTGCGCTGTGTCGACCATGGCGCTCATGGACGGGCCGGACTTGCCAGCCGCGATGCGGGCTACGTCCCGGGTTCTGAAGCCAAGCGGCACTCTGTGCTTCAGCGTTCTTCACCCCTGCTTCATCACACCTGCGATCCGGTGGCTCACGGATGAGGAAGGATCTCATCTCGGTCTTCGTATTGGCCGCTATTTCGAGAGAACACCCTTTGTTGAATATTGGCGTTTCGGCCGCCGTCCGGGCACGACCATGCTTGAGCCTTTCGAGGTGCCGCGCTTTCCGCGCACTCTGTCCGACTACATCAATGCCGTCAGCGAAGCCGGATTTCGAATTGTGAAGGTTGAGGAGCCGCGCCCGAGCGAAGAAATGGCACGTCGATATGATTGGCTAAACCGCTGGTATCAGCATGCGCCGCTCGTGCTGTTCATCTTGGCCGTAAAGGCCTAAGCGACGGTTACGGAACTGGTGGCCGATACAAAAATAGCGGTGACTGTGTCACCGCTATTCTGAAAGTGAAGCTTACTCGGCAGCCTGAAGGTACACGACCTTCGACTGTTCGCTCTGAACCTCGCGCAGGGTGCGCGCCATATAATTCAATTGCTCGATGGCCTTGTTGAGGTCGAGCTTGGTGCCTTCTTCAAGGTCATAGGCCCGGCGCCCCCGATAGAGCCGGTTGACCTGACTCTCCATCTCGGCAGCAGCCTCGCGGATGCGGTGGACGAGGTTATCGGCAATGTCATTGGCGTTGTCATCGACAACGCAGAAGCCGACATCGCTTGCGCGAACCTTGGTCATGGGGTGATACCTCTTCTTGTTGTTTCGTCTTTAGGCGACGGCCCGCTGTGCATGCTCTGCGTAGACGCCGAGCCGGCGAGCCAGGGAATGCTTCGTCACGGGTCCCACCCAGGGCAGCGCTGCAAGGAAGCGCAGCTTATCGGGACTTGCGTTGTACTCGTCGAACAGTCGCTCACGCTCGCGCCAGATCATGTCGATCGCCTCAGCCTTGGCAGGATGGCGAAATCCAATCCGGGCCGTTGATCCCAGGCTGAGCGCGCGCATGCAGCGCTCGAACGTGCGGCGACCGACGCTTGGCGTCACGCTCGCATGACAGATTGCGTCGACGACATGCTGTGCAAATTCATCCGCCGTTTCAGGCGATGTCGTCTCCGCTCCGGAGATATCTTCCTGAAAAGCATTCGCGCCATACCGCATTGTCTCTTCAAGTCCGAAGCTCGGCATTCATCTCACCTTATGTTCCAGGCAGCCTGCAGCAGCCGAACAAGCTTTGTCCCTGTCTTTCGAATCCGGCGCTGCGCTCGCCATGGAAGGTCGGCTTCTCGCGCCAGGCTCAGGCGTTCGGGACGGGGACGCGGGGTTTTCAGAAACAGGCGCGCGCCCGTTTGAGGGCGTATGCGCCAGGCATCGTCCGGGCTCTGAAAACCTTGACCATTCAAGGGCTTCTCCGAAGAGCGCGGCTCGATGAAGATGGGGTTCAAGCCTTGCGGATGCAAGGTCCGCGGGATGAGCGGAACGGGGTTGGAGCGCCGGTTAGATTCTCTTGCAACCTTCGGCCAGGGGGAGATCTCGCAGCGCGCCATCTTGAAGGTTTGCGCCAGCTCCGCACCTGTCGTGACACCAAAGACGGACGCCGCACGGGAGAAGGCTTCGGAGAACGGTTGCATGGCACACCAGCTCTTCTCAGCCATGTGCAGCGGCCACGTCCACAGACCATCCTCCCGGCGCTGGCCGAGGCTCTCGCGGTCGATGAAATAACCGGTTCGCTTGTGCTCCAGGCCGCTTTCGATCACGAGCCATTCGTCGTTCTCGAAGATCGGTCGTTCGTCCGTCATGGCGGTCATCGCAGGATCCTTTGCGGCGGTGAGGCGCGGCTGCCCTAATGGCGTCACATCCACAACGCATACAGGGGATGCGAACAAACCAAGAACATACTCCCGAGGGCCGCTGTGTCAAGCAAAGTCCGCGGTTTGGGACTGTAATCTTGGAGTAACCGATACTATGTGGAGGGTCGGATGCCAGGATTGAAGAGATTGCGCTTATTCCCGTCCAAAAAGAGGCAAAGTCGTTGCGGCGAAATATCGCTGGCGATACCTGAAGCTCGACCATTCCAGCACAGCGGATTCGCCCCCTCATGACCAATCTGACCCGACTCGAAACAGACCAGCTCCGGCGCCTGGAGGAGATGCGCAAGACCTTCGACAAGCTTCGGGCGGAGCGGATCCGGGCCGAGGGCGAGGTCGAGCGCCTGACGCGCGAGCTCGAAGACGCGAGGGCGCTGGCCTTGTCGGAACTGGGCACGGACGACGAAGGGCAGATCCAGTCTTTGATCGAGCAGGCACAGGCTAAGAATGCCAAGCTTGCCGAGGAATTTGGCGCGTCGCTGCGCGAGGTCGAGACGCGTCTGAGACAGCTTGGAGACGAGCGTTGATCGGGCATTCCATCGATCACGACGCCACGCGGGCGCAAGCGTCCCTCGCGCGCCTGGAGGGACGGCGCGATGCCCTGCGGATACGACGCGAGGAACTGACCCGTGAGATCGAGCTCGCCAAGGGGCGACTTGCCGTCAAGGACGAGGTGGAGGCCTTCATCGAGGCGGTCCATGGCTCCGCCAGCCGCCGCAGCCTGTCCGCATTCGAAACCCTTCTGACCGCATTGGTGCAGGAGGTTCTGCCGGGTGAAAAGCCTGTGGCCTTGGACCTCTCGACCGAGCGCGGCCTGGCCTCGCTCGATATCTGCGTGCGCCGTCCGGACGGCTCCCTGGAAGATGTGCTGGAGGACAACGGCGGCGCGCTGACCAATGTGGTCGGCATGGCGCTGCGGCTGATCGCGGTGGTCAAGGCGGATGTCGCCCGCTTCCTCGCCCTCGACGAAGCGGATTGCTGGATCGCGCCGGATCGCGTCTCGTCCTTCTACCGGGTGCTGGAGGACGGCGCGGCGCGTCTTGGCGTGCAGTGCCTCGCCGTTTCACATCACGACCTGTCGCAATTCTCCGGCAAGTTCCACATCGCCCGCATCGTCGGCGAGCCCGTCTCCGGCGTCGATGTGCAGTCCTCCGACACCAGCGCCGCGTGGGACGACGTGCAACCGGGCTTGCGTTTCATTCGGCTCGCCAATGTGCAGGCGTACAAGGACGCGACACTTCCCTTGAGCCCCGGCGTGAATGCGCTGATCGGCCCGAACAACCGCGGCAAGTCGACTTTCATCCGTGCCTTGCGCGCCGTGTTCTATGGTGAGGCCCGCGACAGTCTCGTGCGGGCGGGCGCGAAGGCGGCAAGCGTCGAGATCGGGGTTGCCGGACGCCGGACACTGCGTTTCACGCGTCAGCCCCGTCGATCGCCCGTCAATATCTGGTCTCTGCATGAAGCGGACGGCGCCATCGTCGAGGAACGGGGCATGCGCTACGAGACCGGCGGGCGCAGTGTTCCCGATTGGGTCGCCGATCTCATCCGCATCCGGAAGGTGGAAGACCTCGACGTTCACATCGCGCATCAGAAGTTTCCCGTCTTCCTTCTCGGGGAGACGCCGTCCCGCCGCTCCGCCGTTCTCTCGATCGGGCAGGAGGCGGGCTACATCCGCGATATGCTCGTCATCCATCGCGAGCGCTGCCGGCGGGACAACGATCTCGTGCGCAACGGCGAGCGCGATTTGATCGCGCTCGGCGAGGCCCTCGAAGGGCTGAAGGATCTCGACGGTCTCAAGGACAGGCTGTCGGCCATCCGCCGCCTGGGGGACGATCTCAAGGACGCTTCGGCCCATCTGCAGACGCTGCAGCAGCGCGCATCGCAGCTCGCCGATCTCAATCGCCGCTTGGAGAAGGCACAGGCGCGGGCCGAGATCACGGCAAAGCTCCCCGAGGCCGAGCAGCTGGCCCATCTCACGCGCATGGTGGAGCGCTCGCGCGAGCGCGAGCGGTTGGGAGGACGCGTCATCGGGCTCAGTCATAGCCTTGCCTGGAGCAGGGCGCGGCTCGCGGCGCTGCAGAGCCTGCCCGAGGCTCTTCCGACCCTTGAAAACACTTCGTCGGCACAAAATATCCTGAAGCGCATGAACGATCTCCGCTCTGCGGCTCTGATCGCGCAGAGCCGGATCGCGCAGGTCGACGAAGGGCTGACATCCCTCCAGGCTGAAATGGCACAGCTCGTCGAGGAAACCGGTGGGCTTTGCCCCACCTGCGGCGCGCCGGTGAAGCCTGAGAACCTGCTGGACCATCACGCCCATCCCTCGCTTTCTTCTACGCCGTCGGAGCGGCTGACCGCATGATCCTGTCCGGAGACCGTCTTCCCGAGATTCAGTGCAATGGTGTCCTCGTCATCGGGGATCCGCATGTCGGCTCGAGGCGCCCAGGGCGGCGCAAGGATGCCGTGTGGCCGCAAGCCGTGCTCGGCAAGCTGGAGCGCTGTGTCACTATTGCCAACGAGCGGCAGCTTGCCGTCGTGATCCTGGGCGATCTGTTCGACCGGCCTGTTGAGACCGACGAGGCGCTCAAGAACCAGCTCATTCGCGTTCTGAAGGGCTTCCGGCATCGTCCCATTGTCAATGTCGGCAATCACGACATCCAGCACACGATGCTCACCGACAGCGACTCGCTGGCGCTGCTGGGCTTGTGCGACGTGGTCGATGTGATTGCCACATCGGCTCCCGTGACCGAATTCCAGATCGGCGCGCGCCGTATCGGCATCGGCATGACACCCTATGGCCAGACGATCCCAACCGATGCGCGCGGCTCCTTCGCGGGTGTCGATCTTCACGCATGGTTCACGCACCACGACATCGCCTTCGACGGCGGCTATCCGGGAGCAGTGCCGCCGTTTGCAGTCGAGGGCTGCGATGTCCTCATCAACGGGCACATCCACAAGACGCAGAAATCCGTTCTCGCCGGGCGGACGCGCTGGATGAACCCCGGCAACATCACGCGCCAATCCGTCGATCTCGTGGATCATGTTCCCCGCGCCTGGATCCTGGATGGCAGCGGTGCATTGGAGCCGCAGGCTCTGCCGTTCGAAAACAATGTCTTCGATCTCACGGGGCGCGTGGTCGAGGCGGCTGACGGTTCCGATGTGGCGCGGGAGGTGGAAAGCGCCTTTGTCACCTTGCTGCAGGCGGAATCCTCGACCGAACTGAAGCGGAGCGGCGACGGTTCGATCGTTCGCGACGAGATCGAGGCGAAATTCGCCGCCGACGACACGTCGGATGCCGTGCGCGCCATCGTGCGCTCGCTTCTCGGCGAGGCGGTGGAGCGTCACGCCGCGCAATCCTAGGGCTGTTTCCACTCACGTGGAATCATCTCTGCCCTTTGCGGTGCCGCATTTTTAACGTCGAGGCGGATCCACCTCGACGAAAGATGCTCTAGAACGCGAACGGATCGGTGTA
Source organism: Microvirga sp. RSM25 (assembly GCF_044784385.1). Lineage (NCBI taxonomy): Bacteria > Pseudomonadati > Pseudomonadota > Alphaproteobacteria > Hyphomicrobiales > Methylobacteriaceae > Microvirga > Microvirga sp. RSM25. The sequence continues at coordinate 13,671 of NZ_CP173039.1, forward strand.
GGGCAGGCGGCGTCGGCGCACCTGTGTTTCCGGCAGGATCGGACGACTGATGTCGACGGCGATCAGCCCCTCGCAGGCCAGCGCCAGAACGGCCGCCACACCATCCTGCGTGTTCATGACGGCGCTGGCGCAATCCACCAGTCGCATGGTGCCCATCTCGTCGAGCTGATGCAGAACCCGCACCCGGTCTCCCGCGGTCACGGGAGTGCGCTTGCAGGCCATGATGAGGCGCATGGTCGTGAAGCGCGGCTCGGCCCGGATGCTGGCGGCCGTTTCAATCAGGAAAGGGCGGCCGTCCGAGGAGGTGATGCCATGGATTGCGGCAGCGCGCAGGGGATGCTGCAGCAGGTCGTCGTCGGTCACCACATCGACCAGATAGGCGGCGCCATCCTTCACGATCTCGAAATCCGCAACGTGTGCGATGGTCTCGTCCCCAACGGTGAACTCAGCCGGATCGGCGGGCGCGCGCAAGGACTCCATCTCGGCGTCAAGCTCGCAGAGCGCCAGGTAGTCGGCAATCAGGGCATTGCGCGTGAGCGGCGTGGACGGGCGCTTCTGGGCCCGGCGGGTTCCTGGACGCCGGGCCGGGCGCCGGTCCGAAAGGTCGAGGAGCGCTTGCGCGGACATCGGAGCCTCCAGCTTGGCTTTTCAAGGATTGGGCAGGCCGCCCGATATTCCGGCAGCTTTTCGCCTGTAGTATAATGAGAACATATATAGAACAATACGATAGGGGTCAAACTTTAAACGGCTCCCGAAACGGGAGCTTTAGGGCGCCCTCTCACGGCCTCGCTTCGTGCGCTTGAGACAAAATGGCACATGGGTTAAGTCTCTGACGAACAATAGTTTATTGTCTCGCCTCGTGGAGTCGAAAGTGGACCGGGAGCCTCAAATTTGCTATAGAACAAATAACGAACGCGCCGGCCGGAATAAGGCTGCGACAAGAGAGCGTGACCGATTCACGGGCTTTTGAGAAAGTTAGGATCGAGGATGAATACGACTGACAAAAAGATTTCCGAGGTGCTTGGGAAATTCGGCGAGCCGATGGCCGGGAATGTCTGGCGCGTCCAGGGAACGGCCGTCATCTATCACAAGACCCTGGAGCGCATCGCCGCCCAGGCGAAGGTCGTCTTTGACGAACCCAAGATCATTCGCGCCGAGCGCGACGAGGCCGTCATCCAGGTGACGGGCCGCATGGGCGAGCGCGTCGAGTGGTCGATCGGCGAGGCGCTGATCGGCGTGAACTACCGCGTCTCCGGCAAGCAGGCGGCCTATGTCTACGCCATGGCGGAGAAGCGGGCGAAAGATCGCGTGATCCTCAAGCTCATCGAGCTGCATGGCTACGTCTACTCCGAGGAGGAAGCCGACGAGTTCAAGCAGGGCCGCCCGGGCTATGCCGACCCGCATGTGGAGCTCGAGAAGACCGAGCCGCAGAAGGGCAAGGTTGAAGCGGCTGCCGCCGATGGCAACATCGAGGACGATCTGAAGGCGAAGATCAAGAAGTCCAAGACCATCAACGCGGTCACGGACCTGATGCTCCACGCCGACACGCAAAAGGTGCTCGCCGATCTGCCGGAAGGCATCCGCGACGAGATCCGCGACTTTGCCAAGGCGCGCCTCGTCGAACTCGGCTGGCCGACCAAGAAGGCAGCCTAAATTTTGCTGCGATCATGGACGAGACGGTCTCACCGTCTCGTCCATTCTTAATTCTCGTCCACTCTCGGTTCTCATGGCGTCCCGGCGCTGGTGGTCTCGCTGATCGATGCCGAATTCCTCCGCCATCACTGCTTCCGACCAGGACGCCCTGTCCCTCTCCGAACATCTTGTCGGTTCCATCGAGCGGGTGACGTTCCACAATGACGAGACCGGCTTCTGCGTATTGCGCGTCAAGGCGCGCGGGCACCGCAAGCCGGTTGCCGTTGTCGGCCATGCTCCATCGGTCGCCATCGGCGAAGTCGTCGAGGCGACCGGTGAGTGGCTGCACGATCGCAATCATGGGGTTCAGTTCCGGGCCGGTGAGCTGAAGACCTCGGCTCCGACGACGGCGGAAGACCTGCAGCGCTTTCTCGGATCCGGTCTCCTGAAGGGCGTCGGCCCTTCCGTTGCGCAGCGGCTCATCGCTTCCTTCGGATCGCGCATTCTCGACGTCATCGAGAAGAAGCCGCATGAGCTGACGCGCGTGCACGGCATCGGCATGGCGAAGGCTCTGAGCATCGGCGAGGCTTGGGCCGAGCATCGCACCCTCAAGGACATCGCGGCGTTCCTGAACGCACACGGCATCGGCGGCTTCCTGCTCACGCGCATCTACCGCGCCTATGGCGTCGGGGCCATCGACATCATCTCGGCCAATCCCTACCGGCTTGCTCTCGACATTCCAGGTTTCGAATTCGCTCTGGCCGATCAAGCGGCCATGCAGCTCTCAATCGAGCCGACGGCCGAAATACGATTGCAGGCCGGGCTCGCCAGTGTTCTGTCCGAAGCCGTAAAAGAGGGACATTCCGGCCTGCCGGTCGACGAGCTCCTGCAGCAGGCGAGCATTCTGCTCGAAGTGTCAAAGGCTCAGCTGGCGCCTGTGCTCGATGCGCAATGCGCGGCGGGCCAGCTTGCTGCCGATGAACTCGATGGGCACCGCTGCATCTTCCTCAAGAGCCTCTACGGCGCAGAGCTTTTCATCGCACAGCGCTTGAAGGAGATCGCGCAAGGGTTCCATCCCTGGCGCGGGCTCGATACCGCACAGGTGATTGTCGAGGCGGAGGCTGCTACGGGCGTGTCCTACTCGGTCAGCCAGCGCGAGGCGCTCATAGCCTCCTGCCGGGCAAAGGTGCTCGTCGTCACCGGCGGCCCCGGTGTCGGCAAGACCACGCTCATCCGGAGCCTGACGCATCTCTGTGCGAAGCATGAGTTGCAGGTTGCTCTTTGCGCACCGACCGGACGGGCTGCGAAACGGCTGGCCGAGAGCACAGGCTTTACCGCCAAGACCGTGCACCGGCTGCTCGAAGCCTCCGAGGGTGGGTTCCGGCGCAACGGCAATGCGCCGCTCGACTGCAATCTCCTCGTCGTGGACGAAGCCTCGATGCTCGACATCCGACTCACGGCGGCGCTGTTGCGCGCTTTGCCGAATGAGGCCTGCCTGCTCCTCGTCGGCGACGTGGACCAGCTTCCCTCCATTGGGCCTGGACAGATTCTCTCCGACATCATCGCGTCCGGCGCCGTTCCGGTCGTGCATCTCCGGGAAGTCTTTCGGCAGGAGCGGGAGAGCCGCATCATCACGGTGGCGCACGCCATCAATCGCGGCCTCGTGCCCGATCTGATGCACCAACCGGACTCCGACTTCTACTTCGTGGAGGCGGATGCCCCGGCGGACGCAATGGCCAAGATGACGATCCTCATGCGCGATCGCATCCCGAGAAGGTTCGGTCTCGATCCCGTGCGGGACGTCCAGGTCTTGTGCCCGATGAACCGCGGGCGGCTCGGCACGCATATGCTGAACGCTGAATTGCAGCAGATCTTCAATCCGCCGGGACCCGAGAGCCTGCACCGTGCCGGATGGGTCTACGGTCCCGGCGACAAGGTCATGCAGGTCAGGAACGACTACGAGCGCGACGTCTATAATGGAGAAGTCGGCATCGTCCGTGAGGTGAGCCGCACAGAGGGCGAACTCACGGTCGCATTCGACGACAGGCTCGTGGTCTACACGCTCAGGGAACTCGACGAGTTGGCCCTCGCCTATGCCGTCACGATCCACAAGGCGCAAGGATCGGAATATCCGGCGGTGATCATTCCTGTAGCGTTGCAGCAGGCCTCCATGCTGCGGCGCAAGCTCCTCTATACGGGCGTGACGCGCGCAAGCCGCCTCGTCATCCTGATCGGAAGCCGCGCCGCACTGGCTCAGGCCGTCACTCATGAGGAAGAGCCACGCCTCTCCAGATTGCGGAACTGGCTCCAGGCCTGATCCCTTTCCCTTGAATGCGGAGCGCTCTATGTTTGGTCCCCAGCGGCCGCCTTTGAAGGATTTGAACACGTGAGTGCGGGAACGGGACAAGCCGAACAGCAGGAGAGACGGGTCCGTGTGAGCCTTCTCGCCGGGGCGGTCCTGTGCCTGGTTGCATCCGGCGGCCTCCTCTGGTGGCGCTATGGTGGCGCCGTCTTCAACGATCTGGTGCTGACGACCCTGGCCTGGTGCTTCTGAACGGGGCCGCTCCGCGACGTCCGAGCGTGGCCATGGCTCGTCTTGTTCCAGCGGAACGTTGCCGTCGCCAGTTCCCACAAACCTCTCCAGGCCGCGAGGCTGACGAGCCCGTAATAGAACGGAAGCAGCGGCACCCATGGCAGAAGCCGCCAGAGGCGGCGCCTGTGAAGGGCAAAGCACGCCGGAACGACGATCGCGATTGCTCCGGAGAAGAACAGCGTCAGGCTGTAAGCATATCCCATGAGCTCCCATCGCGAAGCGAAGAGCCTGGCCGTTCCGGAAAGCCACCATGTCAGGAACAGCGCGGAAAAGAGCGGATAGACCACGGCGCTGAGCACGATGCCCCAGGTCAGAACAAGAGCACCATAAAAGCGCCAGATGCCCAATTGGCGGAGCAAAACCCCGGGCTTGCGCGAATGGCTGGTCGCGGTCTGGACATAGCCTTTCATCCACCGGGTTCGCTGCCGCATCCAGGCACCCAGGGTGCTTGGTGCCTCCTCAAGCGTCGAGGAAGGAAGATCCCTGACCCCGTAGCCCAACCGCGCCAGACGAATGCCGAGATCGGCATCCTCGGTGACGTTCCAGGCATCCCAGCCATGGATTGCCTTCAGGACCGAGGTGCGGAAATGATTCGAGGTGCCGCCCAAGAGGATGGGGCTTCCGATCTCCGCCAAGCCTGGATTGAACACATCGAACAAGGCTGCGTACTCGATGGTGAAAAGCCGCGTGAGCCAGGAATCGTCCGTGTTGTCGATGGTCAGACGCGCCTGAAGGCAGGCAACGTCGCGCGGCAGACCTGCAAACCGGGCGACAGCCAGGCGCAACTGGCCGGGATCCGGCACGTCTTCGGCATCGTAGATGACCGTAAAGCGGCCCCGCGCCAGGGGCAGAGCGACGTTGAGCGCCCGCGGCTTGGTGCGCGGCTCGCCCTTGGGGGCGACGATGATCTCCGTATTGCCCGGCAGTTCAATAGCCTGAAGAGTTTCCAGCGTTTCGCGGTCATCGGTTTCAAGCACGAGCTTGATGTCGAGCTTCGCCGCGGGATAATCGAGCCGCGACAAGGCATGGATGAGCCGGGCAGCCACCCGCTTCTCGCGGTAGAGCGCCGCGATGATCGTATAAACCGGCAGACCGGTATCCTCGGCGCGGGGCAACTGGGTTTTCGGCTCAATGGGATTGTTCATGATCGAGGCTGCGAGCCGCAGGACGATCATACCCAGGAACAGCGGCCCCAGAGCGGCGCCCACGCTTGCGATGGTCGCCCCCGGAGCGTGGCAGATGCCGAACGAGATGAGCGTAACACCGATGAACAGAACCGCAATCTGCACATAGCTGAGATCGGTTGCCAGATCGGGAGTCCGTTTGGCCAAATCGGACGCGGCCCGATGTGCTATCCACGGGCCTCGAGCGCGAAAGACCGCTTCTCTCATCCGCGATGGCGAGGTGATCGCAAGTGGCCCACCACGGGGCCGCGTTCTGAGGAAGCGGGCGAGCGCCTCACCGCGTGGCGCCATCACGAAGCCGGATTTCCGGTTGGCCAAGGGGGCGATGCCCGCCAAGACGCTGTTGGGATAATGGGCTGATCGCGACAGACGGGGGGCCGCCAAAAAGGGCAGCTGGAGTTCGGTCGCAAGGGCGCGGTAGAAATCATCCTCGCCGACGAGGTTGTGCTTCAGCAGAAATTCATCGGCCGGCACCCCGACGGATCGAGCGAGGATCGCGGCTTGGCGCAGGGTTTCCGGTGGATACCCGTGATGGGCCAGGAAGCCGATCTCGACCGGCAGTGCTATCGGCCGTGCTGTTGACTGTGGGCTTGGCTCCGCTAGACCGAGCCTCATGAGCACAGGACACTTTCGAAAGACACGCTTGATGGGTGCGGGGTCGCGTGCAAGAGAATATCAGCTTATGCTTCGAGATATTATTACATTGATTGCGCGCTTCCCTTCCAAGATCAAGCCCACCGGGCTTATCTGGGCCTTATCGGCTCTTCTGTTGTTGCCGAGCCTTGCGCAGGCGCAAGGCGTGGCCATTCCGAACTTCTGGGACCCCAAGGCGCAGCTCGACCGGCCCGACCTGCCGGCTACCCGCACGATCCGTTTTCTCGTCGATGACGACTTTCCACCGCTTCATTTTCCTGGGCTGGACGGCAATCCGACCGGGCTCTCGGTGGAACTTGCCCGCGCCGCCTGCGAGCGTCTCGGCATCACCTGCACCATCCAGGTCCGCCGTTTCGACATGCTGCTCGACGCCCTGAACGAACGGCAGGGCGACGTGGTGGCTGCCGCCATTCCCGTGACGGCGGATCTGCGGCGGCGTTTCGCCGTGACGGCCCCGTATTTCAAGATTCCGGCTCGCTTTGCCGTGCGAAAGGACCGCAATCAGCCCACTCCCGAAGCCAAGGCGCTTCAGGGCAAGACCATCGGCGTTGTCGGCGGCACGGCCCATGAGGCCTTCGCAAAAGCCTTCGTGACCGGCACTACCCTCAAGCCCTATCCGGAGCTGGCCGCCGCTCAGGCTGCCCTTAAGGCAGGCGAGATCGACTACCTGTTCGCCGATGGCCTCGGCCTTGCGCTCTGGATCGGGGGAGAGGAGGCGGGCGGATGTTGCGACTTCTCCGGCGGGCCTTATCTGGAGAGCCGCTTCTTCGGCGAAGGGATCGGCTTCATCACCCGAGCCGAGGATGAGAACCTGCGCCGGGCCCTGGATTTCGCCCTGCAGCAATTGTGGAAGGAAGGAAAATACGCCGAGCTCTACCTGCGTTTCTTCCCGATCAGCCCGTTCTAACCTTCCCTCTGCCTTGGAGCGGACGGGTTTATCGCATTGACCCTAACAGGTCTGATCCCTAGTGTGCCGCGCTTCTGGAAGCATTTTCCCGCAAGCACTAGGCCCATGTCTCACCCTCTGACCCTTGATCCTGCTCTGATCGACGCCGCCCAGACTGCCACCGCCTGGCCTTTCGAGGAGGCGCGCAAGCTCATCGAGCGGCTCAAACGGACGGGAAAGAAAGAGGCTCTGTTCGAGACGGGCTATGGCCCTTCGGGCCTGCCGCATATCGGGACCTTCGGCGAGGTCGCCCGCACCAGCATGGTGCGCCATGCCTTCCGGGTGCTGACCGGTGATACCATCCCGACGCGCCTTGTCGCCTTTTCGGACGATATGGACGGTCTGCGCAAGGTGCCGGACAACATTCCGAACAAGGAACTCGTGGCCTCCGCGCTCGGCAAGCCGCTGACCCAGGTGCCGGATCCTTTCGGCACCCATGAGAGCTTCGCGCATCACAACAATGCACGCCTGCGCGAATTCCTCGATGCCTTCGGCTTCGACTACGAGTTCATGTCCGCGACCGAGTGCTACAAGGCCGGGCGCTTCGACAAGACGCTGCTCACCGTGCTCGAGCGCTACGACGCGGTGATGGCGATCATGCTGCCTTCGCTGCGCGAGGAGCGCCAGCAATCGTACTCGCCCTTCCTGCCTGTCCACCCGAAGACCGGCATCGTCATGCAAGTGCCGATCGACGAGCGCAAGCTCGACGCAGGCACGATCGTATGGCGCGATCCGGATACCGGCGAGCGCTTCGAGACACCGGTGACGGGCGGCCATGCCAAGCTGCAATGGAAGCCCGATTGGGCCATGCGCTGGGTGGCGCTCGGCGTCGATTACGAGATGGCGGGCAAGGACCTGATCGACAGCGTGAAGCTGTCGGGCGAGATCGCCAAGGCTCTCGGCGGCCTGCCGCCGGATGGGTTCAATTACGAGCTCTTCCTGGACGATAAGGGCCAGAAGATCTCCAAGTCGAAAGGCAACGGGCTCACCATCGACGAGTGGCTGACCTACGGCACGCCGGACAGCCTGAGGCTGTTCATGTTCAACAAGCCGCGCGAGGCGAAGAAGCTCTACTTCGACGTGATCCCGCGCCAGGTCGACGATTACCTGACCTTCCTGGAGAAGTATCCGGCGCAGGATGCCAAGGCGCGCCTGATGAATCCGGTCTGGCATCTCCATTCGGGCGAGCCGCCGGCTCCCGAGCTGGTGTCGTCCGACGGAGGCAATCAGCCCGGCACGACGATCTCCTTCTCCATGCTGCTCAACCTGGTGGCGGTGGCGAATTCCGAGGATCCCAACGTGCTGTGGGGCTTCATCCGCCGCTATGCGCCGGGTGTTTCGCCGGAAACCCATCCGCGTCTCGACAGCCTCGTGAAGCGTGCCGTGCGCTACTTCGAGGATTTCGTGAAGCCGCAGAAGGCCTATCGCCTGGCGGACGAGGTCGAGGCGGCGTCGCTGCAGCGACTGGAAGAAGTGCTCGGCTCCTTCGAGGCCGGAGACCGTCCGGCGACGGCGGAAGCGATCCAGGAAGAGATCTACAACGTGGGTCGGGCCGAACCGCGCTATCAGGATCTCAAGGCCAAGGGCGCAACGCCCGACCGTCCGGGCGTGTCCATCGAGTGGTTCAATACGATCTATCAGGTGCTGCTGGGCGAGCCCCGCGGCCCGCGCTTCGGCTCGTTCATCGCTCTCTACGGGGTGAAGGAGACGCGGGCGCTGATCAGAAAGGCGCTCAATGGCGATCTTGTGCGCGAGCACGAGGCTTTCCTGAAGGAGCGCGGGGCCGGCCGCGCGGTCTGACGAGCGTCTACTGCCGCGCCCACATGATACGGGCAGCCCAGGAGACCTCTTCAGTCGGGATCATCTGGTCTTCCTGGTCCTTGGCCAAGGACGTTATTTCCAGAGTTTTGGCCGAGCGACGCTTGAGCTCCTTGGCCAGAATTTCCCCATTGGTCGTGCACACGACGATCCGGTCGCCCTTGCGGGTGCTGGCCGTCGGCGAGACGATGAGGATATCGCCGTCGCGGTAGAGCGGGGCCAGGGCATCGCCCGTGACTTCGAGAGCGAAAACCTTCTCCTGACCGAAATCGGGAAACTCGATCTCGTCCCAGCCCGGGCCTTCGTTCGGCATGCCTTCTTCATTGAAGACTTTGCCGGCTACCGCGTCGTCCATGCCGATCAACGGGATCATGGAGCGGCGCAAGGAACCGGAGGGCTCGACGAGGCGGAGAAAATCCTCCAGGGTCGCGCCGGTGGCTTTCAGGATTTTCGAGATCGACTCCGTGGAAGGCCAGCGCTCCCGGCCCTCGGGACTCACGCGCTTCGACTTGTTGAAGCTGGTCGCGTCGAGACCGGCCTTGCGAGCCAGTCCTGATGCGGTCATGCCATGGCGTGATGCCAACGCATCGATAGCAGCCCAGACGCGCTCGTGAGATAACATTGTACTAACCTTCGCTAGGAGCGAAATAAATGAAAGCGAACCTATAATTAGGAATTAAATGTGACCGAAAGCTTAGACAACTGGCAACAGACTATTGAGACAATATGTCTAATTTGGGTTGCTCCTGATGTGACGCACGGCTAATCAAGACTTCATGCGCATTATTTACAAAATTTGCCCCGCTTTTCTTTGGCAAGAGGCTGAAAAGGCCGGCTCCTTCGAAGGAGCGCCTGTCGATATCCAGGATGGGTACATCCATTTCTCAACAGTCGAACAGGTCCGTGAGACGGCTAAAAGGCACTTTGCCGGGCAGGACGATCTGCTGCTGGTTGCCGTCGATGTCGATTCGCTGGGCGAAGCCCTTCGTTACGAGCCTTCCCGCGGCGGAGACCTGTTCCCGCACCTCTATGCTCCGCTGTCCCTCTCCGCCGTTCGATGGGTGAAGTCACTGCCCCTCGGCCAGGATGGCCAGCACATCTTTCCGGATCTTGCCCGATGATCGGCGCTCTCTTTTCCCTGGCCAAACCCGCTCTTCATGCGCTCGATGCGGAGACGGCGCACCAGCTGACGATCCGTGGATTGTCCCTGATGCCGATATCGCCGGCGCCGGTGGACGATCCGCGCCTGTCCGTCGATGTGTTCGGCAGGCAATTTCCCAATCCCGTGGGACTTGCGGCAGGCTTCGACAAGCAATGCGAAGTGCCCGATCAACTCCTCGGTCTCGGCTTCGGCTTCGTCGAACTCGGTGGCGTGGTGCCGAAGCCGCAAGAGGGCAACCCGCGGCCGCGGGTTTTCCGGCTGACACGCGATGAAGCCGTGATCAACCGCTTCGGCCTCAACAGCGAGGGGCTCGATTCAGCCCGCCGGCGGCTCGCAAACCGTCGCGGTCGTCCGGGTATCGTCGGCGTCAATATCGGGGCGAACAAGGATTCGACCGACCGGATCGCCGATTACGTTCTGTGCATCGAGCGGCTGTGCGGTTTGGCCGATTTTCTGACGATCAACGTATCCTCGCCCAACACGCCGGGATTGCGCGACCTGCAGGGAGAGGCGTTCCTCGACGATCTCCTCGCCCGCAGCATGGACGCACGCGACAAGGCGGATCAGGGCAGGCGCAAGACGATCATCCTGTTGAAGATCGCACCCGACATTTCGCTCGATACGCTGGATGCGATCGTCGCCACGGCGCTCAAGCGCGGCATCGACGGGCTGACCGTCTCCAACACCACCATCGCCCGGCCCGACAGCTTGAGGGAGAAGGGGATCGCCTCCGAAACGGGCGGTCTGTCCGGCAAGCCTTTGTTCGTCCCGTCCACGAAACTTCTCGCCGAGACATTCCTGCGCGTGGAGCGCAAGATTCCGCTCATCGGTGTCGGCGGCGTCGACTCCGCGGAGGCGGCCTGGGTCAAGATCCGCGCCGGTGCGAGTCTGGTGCAGCTCTACTCGGCCATGGTCTACAAGGGGCCCGGCCTCATCGGCGACATCAAGCGCGGGCTGTTGCAGACGCTCGAAAACGAAAACACCTCGCTGGCGCAAGCCCTCGGGCGCGATGCATCGGCGATTGCGCAGGGGCGGTATTAAGATCTCCGCTCAAGACATGTTGGCGAAGGTTCTCTTCGCCAGCCTCGGATAAAGGATGAACTGGCCGAGGCCTCGTGCGCTCAGGAAAGTCAGGAGAGCGATCCAGAGCGCCGTGTTGCCGAGATTGCCGGCCGCCAGAAGAATGGCTCCGTAGGCGATGAAGGCGATCACCATCAGGTCGCGCATGGATCGAGTCCAGGTCGCTCCCGTGTAGATGCCGTCGAAGGCGAAGGCGGCGGCACCGAAGAGCGGGGTCAGAGCGGCAAAGACCAGATAATCCCGCGCATAGGAACGCACCTCCGGGTTCGTCGACACGAAGTCGATGAAGAAGCCGCCGCCAATCAGGAAGATCGCCGACACGGCGAGACCGAAGCCGAGGCTCCATCCCAGGCTCAAGTGGATGGCGCGCCGGAAGCCCCGTTCGTCGCGGGCGCCGATGCTCTGGCCGCACAGGGTCTCGGCGGCGGTGGCGAAGCCGTCGAGGAAATAGCCGCCGATCAGGAACATGTTGTAGAGCACCGCATTCGCCGCGAGCGTCACATCGCCGGACCGTGCTCCGAGGGCGCTGAAGATCGAGAAGGCGAGGATCAGCGCCACGTTGCGGATCATGATGTCCCGGTTCATGGCCAGCGTCTGCACCATCTCCGCCCGGTTCAGGACCTCAGGCCACGTGACCGCCAGCGGGTTCGAGCCGAGGCGGCGCAGAACCACGATGCCGAGGCCTGCCCCCAGCACCTCGGCGAGTGCCGTGCCGATGGCTGCACCGGCAATGCCGAGACCGAAGCCGAGGACCAGCGCCATCGTGAACACGATATTGGCCACATTGATCGCCACCTGCAGCAACAGACCGAGATCCGTGCGACCGCGCCCCAGAGTGGAACCCAGGATCACGTAGTTCGCCAGGGTGAAGGGTGCCGCCCAGATGCGGATGAAGAAGTAGGTCGAGAGGGCATCCGTCACCGCCTGGCTCGCACCCGCCATGGAAAAGGCCAGAGTCGCGATGGGCCATTGCAGCAGGATCAGCAGAAGGCCCGTCATGCCGGCTACCAGGAAAGCCCGGGCGAGCGTCAGGTCGATCTCATGCCGGTTGCCGGCGCCGGTCGCCTGGGCGGTCAGGCCGGCGGTTGCCATGCGTAAGGACCCGAAGCTCCAGAACACGAAGTCGAAAATTACCGCGCCCAGCGCCACCGCTCCGAGCAGATGCGCCTCGCCAAGCCGTCCGATCACTGTCGCATCGACGAGCCCCAGAAGGGGTGTCGTCACATGCGACAAGGTCATCGGCAGCGCGAGGGCCAGGATGCGGCGATGGGAGATGTCCAGCCGCCGCGCGGTCGCTGAGCCGTCCATGATGGTCCTCGAAGGTTTCAGCGCCGGCTGCTGAACAGGCGCGAGATGAGCCAGAGCGGGACGACGATGATCGCTCCGTAGAGAATCCAGCGCCCCACATCGAGAACCGTCTCGAGACTGAGGTCGAGAACGGAGGCGATCCAGTTGAACAGGCCTTCGATCAACCCGACAGGCGTGATGTCGAGAAACGCCAGGAAGGCGCCGACGAGCAGGGACAGGAAGATCAGCTTCACCAGCACGGAGCCGGGGGAGCCGCCGAGAAAACGGTTCAGGTTGGACATGTCCTCATCTCGTCAGAAAGCGTCACTGGAAGAAAGCGTAATAGACCTGGGTCGTTGCGTGTGCTTCATCGCAAGGGCCGGCGACGAACGCAACCCACTCCGAGCTTCGCATGATCGATCCCACTCTTTTCGACCCCTCCGCCGTCAGCGACGAGATCCGCGTCCAGAATGCCGAGATCGTGGCAAAGCTCGCCGCTCTGCCCGATCCGATGTCGGTGCCTCCGGCCTTGGTGCGGGAGCGGCGTCGCCAGGGATTGGGGCCGTTCCCCCTGATGCCGTCGAGCAGCCGGGCCCGGACCATCACCGTCGATGGGCCGGCCGGTCCCATTCCCCTGCGCATCATCGCTCCGGACAACCCGCGCGGCGTCTATTTCCACATCCATGGCGGCGGCTGGACCTGGGGCACGGCGGACGAACAGGACCCATGGCTCGACCGTCTGGCGGAAAGATGCGGCCTTGCCGTCGTCTCCGTCGAGTATCGCCTTGCTCCCGAACATCCCTATCCGGCCGCGCCCGACGATTGCGAGGCGGCTGCCCTCTGGGTCATCCGGGAGATGGAGAGCCGGTTCGGCACCTCGCGCCTGTTCATCGGCGGCGAGTCGGCCGGTGCCCATCTCTCGGCAGTGACGATCCTGCGCCTGCGCGGCAGGCACGGGCTGAAGCCCTTCCGGGGCGCCAATCTCTTCGCCGGGTGCTACGATCTTTCTCTCACGCCGAGCGTCCGGCATTGGGGCAGCGAGCGGCTGATCCTCAACACGAACGACGTGCGGGTCTTTGCCGACAATTTCTGCGGTCAGGTCCCCGACCCGCGCGATCCAGATATCTCGCCCCTTTATGCCGACCTGAAAGGCCTGCCGCCGGCTTTGTTCTCCGTCGGGACCAAGGACATGCTCCTCGACGACAGCCTCTTCATGGCGTCGCGCTGGGTGGCGGCCGGCAACACGACCGACCTCGCCATCTGGCCCGGTGGCTGCCACGTGTTCATCCGCTTCGACAGCGCTCTGTCGGAACAGGCGCTGTCGCGGATCGATGGCTTTATCGAGAGGCTTTAATCGGCCCCGGCCGGGGAGGGGCGCTGGGTCACGCCGATCTTCGAGGCAGCGATGACCGCCTGCGTGCGGCTGTCGACGCCGAGCTTGTCGAGAATGGCCGACACGTGGGCCTTCACGGTGGCTTCCGAGACGCCGAGCTCGTAGGCGATCTGCTTGTTGAGCAGGCCCTCAGACAACATGGTCAGGACGCGAACCTGCTGCGGGGTCAGCGTGCCGAGGCGGCGGACGAGATCGGCGGTTTCGGGATCTTCCGAAGCGGAGAGGTCCACGTCCGGCGGGGTCCAGGTGTCGCCGGCCAGCACCGCCTGAATGGCGCCGCCGATGCTGTCGATATCGATGGATTTCGGGATGAAGCCGGAGGCGCCGAAATCCATGGCACGGCGGATCACGGTGGGCTCTTCCGTTGCGGAAACAATCACGACGGGCAGTTCGGGATATTGGGCTCGGAGCGACATCAGTCCGGAAAAGCCCTGTACGCCCGGCATCGTCAGATCGAGCAGGATCAGGTCGACGTCCCGCTCCTGGGTCAGCGTGACGTTCAAGTCATCCATGCCGCTCGCTTCGACAACCCGGGCCTGGGGCATGGTGGAGGCGACGGCCTGTCTCAATGCCCCGCGAAACAACGGATGGTCATCGGCAATGATGATCGTGGTGGTTTGACTTTGCACGTGTGCCTTCTCCCACGAGACGCTTGCTTGAGCCTTAGCCGCATCCCTCATGAAATAGCAAGGCGGCAATCGAAGACCCTGGCTATTCTAAGGGAAAGTACTGAGGCGACACACTCGATCATGTGGATTACGCCCCGATCAGGTGAAAAGTAAGATCCCGGCGATGGGGCCTGTCCCGGTGCTCGGCAAGGTAGATCCCCTGCCAGGTTCCCAAACTCATCCGGCCTTCCGTCACGGGAATGCTCAGGGCGACGCCCGAGATCACGGTCCGGATATGGGCCGGCATGTCGTCCGGACCCTCGGTCGAGTGGACATAGCCCGCGCTCCGCGGAGCCAGACGATCGAAGGCGGTCAGCAGATCCCGGCGGACGTCCGGATCGGCATTCTCCTGGATCAGGAGCGAGGCCGAGGTGTGGCGGCAGAAGACGGTCAAAAGCCCATGCCGGATGCCGGTGCCGGACACCCAAGCCGCCGCCGCATCCGTGATCTCGGTAAAGCCCTGACCCCGCGTGTCGACGCCGAGCCGCCCGCTGGCCTGCCGCGTGATCTCGCCTTCGGACACGGTTTCGATCCTCATCCCTTCTGCCTCTTCGCTTCCTCGTCCTGCAGGGGGTAGACCTCCTTCTCGCCCCGCTCCAGGATCTTCTCCAGGGTCTCGATCCGGTCGGCTTCCGCCGCGGGCTTGTCCCAGCGGATGCGGTTGATGCGGGGGAACCGCATGGCGACGCCGGATTTGTGCCGGGTCGAGCGCTGCAGCCCCTCGAAGGCCACCTCCAGCACGAGACCCTTGTCCTTGCCGTATTCGACCTCCCGCACCGGGCCGAAGCGGTTGACCGTGTGATTGCGGACATAACGGTCGAGCTTCACCAGTTCCTCGTCGGTGAAGCCGTGATAGGCCTTGCCGACGGGCACCAGCTCCTGTCCACCCGGCCCATCGCGCCAGACCCCGAAGGTGTAGTCGGAATAGAAGGACGAGCGCTTCCCGTGGCCCCGCTGGCCGTACATCATCACGGCATCGACGAGGTAGGGATCGCGCTTCCACTTGTACCAGTAGCCCTTGGGACGGCCGGGGAGATAGGGACTGTTCGCCCGCTTCACCATGCAGCCCTCGATGGCATCCGCATCGAGACCGGCGCCGACGGAAGCCGGGTCGGCGCGGGCGGCGGCAAGGTCCTCCCAGGTCGAGAAGGGCACCATGGGCGAGAGGTCGATGCGCGGATCGTCGATGCGGGCGACGAGCGCCTCCAGGCGCTTCCGCCGCTCGGCGAAGGGGAGCCCGCGCAGATCCTCTTCGCCCTCGAATAGGATGTCGTAGACGCGCAGGTGTGCCGGAAACTCGGCGATGAGCTTCGGCGTCACGGCCTTCCGGTTCAGGCGCTGCTGAAGCACGTTGAAGCTCTGGACCCGGCCCTCGCGGACGATCAGCAATTCCCCGTCGATAGCGCCTTCGAAGGTCAGCGCCTCGACCAGATCGGGAAAGGCGCGGGAGACGTCCTCGCCGGTGCGGGAGTAGATCCGCTTCACCGGTCGCCCGTCGCTGCCATGGCCGGCTGCGGCCTGCAGGCGGATGCCGTCCCATTTCCACTCGGCCAGGAACTCGGAGGCCTCGAGCTTGGCGAAATCCTCGTCCTCCAGGGGATGCGAGAGCATGGAGGGGCGAAACGGGGCGGGATTGCCGGATTCGGGCTTCGGGCCACGGCCCTCGACCCAGGCGAAAAGGTCCTCGTACGGCGCCTCCAGCCCGTGCCAGATCAGCTCGACCTCGTCGGGCTCGACCTGGCCGAGCTGGGCGACCGCCGTCTTGGCGAGCCGCGCGGAGACGCCGACACGCAGCTCCCGGGTGATCAGCTTGATCAAGGCCCAGCGTCCCGTCTCGTCGAGAGCGTCCATCCACTCGGCGACCCGGCCGGGCAGGTCGCTCTTGCTCGTGGTCGCCAGGGTTTCGATGACCTCGGTGAGACTCGGGACATGAGGCGGCGGATTGTTGTGGCCGATGACCGGGGCGACCGGGGCGGGAGCCACGCTCTCATGCCCGGGGGAGGGCCAGATCAGCGCCACGGTCTCGGCCAGATCGCCCACATAGTGATAGGACATCCGGAACAGCTCCGGGTCGGTCCGCTCCTCGACGAGGCCGCGGATCAGGCCGGGCTTGGCCTCCTTGAACATAAGCGCGCTGGTCATGGCGGCTAGCGCATAGCCCCGGTCCGGATCGGGCGTATGGCGGAAATAGTCCGCGAGCAGCCGCAGCTTCGCGTTGCGGCGCGGTTCGTAGCCCAAGCGGTCGAGGAGGGCGGCGAAGCGGTTCATGCGGCGTCTCCCGCTTCCGCGCCAGCCGCAGGAGGCTCCTCCGCCTCGCCCTCGTCGCCATAGCCCAGCATGTGCAGGGGCCGCGCCCGGATGCCGTGGGTGGTGCACCAATGGACGAGGGCATCCTCTTGCCCATGCGTGACCCAGACCTCGCTGGCGCCGGTTTCCCGGATCGTGCGGCACAGATCGTCCCAATCGGAATGGTCGGAGATCACCAGCGGCAGCTCCACGCCCTTCTGCCGCGCCCGTGCCCGCACCCGCATCCAGCCGGAGGCGAAACAGGTGACGGGATCGGGAAAGCGGCGGGACCACAGGTCCTGGATCGAGGAGGGTGGGCAGATCACGATGGCACCGGCGAGCTTCGAACGCTCCGAGGCCACGACCTTCGGGGTTTCGCCCAGGGGGATCCCTTCCGACTTGTAGAACTCGGTCAGGCGCTCCATGGCGCCGTGCAGATAGATCGGCTTGTCGTAGCCTTCCTCGCGCAGGAGGGCCATGACCCGCTGCGCCTTGCCCAGCGCGTAGGCGCCGACGATATGGGCGCGCTCGGGAAAGAGGGCAACGGAATCGAGGAGCTTGCGCACCTCGGTCCTTGTGTCGGGATGGCGGAAGACCGGCAGGCCGAAGGTCGCCTCGGTGATGAAGACGTCGCAGGGCACGACTTCGTAGGGCAGGCAGGTCGGGTCCTCCGCGCGCTTGTAATCGCCCGACACGACGACGCGGGTGCCTCCCGCTTCGATGGCGATCTGCGCCGAGCCCAGCACATGACCCGCAGGGGTAAAGCGCACGGTCACATCCCCGAGGCGCAGGCTCTCGCCGAGTGGCGCCTCCTGCGTGGA
Organism: Microvirga sp. RSM25; assembly: GCF_044784385.1. Lineage (NCBI taxonomy): Bacteria > Pseudomonadati > Pseudomonadota > Alphaproteobacteria > Hyphomicrobiales > Methylobacteriaceae > Microvirga > Microvirga sp. RSM25. The sequence goes on from NZ_CP173039.1 coordinate 31,195, forward strand.
GCCTGCGAAATCCGCCCCATAACGCACAGCCATGATGAGCAGGGTCTCCCGCGTCGCCAGGACGGAACGGTGTCCCGAGCGGGCGTGATCCGAATGGCCATGGGTGACGAGCGCCCGCTTCACGGGCCGGACCGGATCGATGTGAAAGTCGCCAAGGGGGCAGTAGAGCCCTTGCGGGGTCTGGGTGAGGATGTCGGTGGAACGCAGCGCCATGGGTGAGAATATAGGGTCCGGCCGGTCGATGTCAGGCCGAGGAGAAGTGCTGTCCTCGACGGGATTCGCCGTCGTTATCCGCGACCGGGCAGGCGGCCGGGAGTGCGGCAGGATGGATTGCTCGACCCTCGGTATTGTCATTCCCGCGCGGGTGGGAATCCAGAGCCGTTGACAGTCCCGACAGGAGCGCCGCCGCGGTTATGGATCCCGGGCTTCTCCGGGATGACGGTGCCGGGCTGGTTTTCACGCTCCCGCTTCGGCTTGCGCCGTTCGGCCCTGACATTCTCCGCCGTCATCACCGGCCTTGTGCCGGTGATCCCGATGGTTTGAAGCGCCGCGCTTTTCCGGATCGGGATGGCCGGGACAGGCCCGGCCATGACGAGGAGGGTGTGATGACGTCTGCGGGTGGATGATGTGTGTCACAGAGCCAGCACCTGTAGGCCCGGAGCCGGTGGGCTCCGAGCCAGTCAGGTTGATCGAGGGTGGTGCGCTGGGCAGCCCGGCTCGATGGGTATGGGAATGGGAAGAGCCGGACGGCGCCTCGCACGCGGGACTTTTAGGCGTTTAGACTTGGACCAGCACAGGGCTGCCAAGGGCCTCCCGCCAACCGGCGTGCGAGGCCTGCTGCAGGACCGCTCCCCGCCCCACATCTGCGACGCCCCGCGAGCGCCCCCGTCGGGCCGGGATGAGCACGGGTCGAGCCCAGATGATACACAGTGTCAAGAACAAAATGAGAACATTACACACGCCTCGTCACCACCGCCCCCGTCTTGGTGATCCCGATCCGCAAAGCACTGCGCCTCACCGGATCGAGATGGTCGGCACAGGGCCGGCCATGACGGGGAAGGTGTCATTCCCGGAAGGACGCGCAGCGGAGAGAAACGGAAGCCACTCACACCCTCACGGCCATGGGCTTCTTTCCTTGTTGCGTTCGCCGAGGATGACACGCAACGGCGTTGTCCGTTTTCTCGGCGGGAGGGGAAAACACCCTCGTCACACGATCCCGGATCGCCTGCAGCGTCCAGGCTGACGGTGGTACGCCATTGACAGACTTTCCGCTCTCCCGCATCCAAAAGCCATGCCGCAGCCCTCGACCGTCCGATCCACCGGCGATTTTCGCGCCGACCGCCGCTATGAATATGCCCGTGCCGCCTTCGATGAGCGCGACTTCGAGGCGGCCGCCGATCTGGCCCGGCAGGTGATCGAGCTCGCTCCGGACTTTGCCCCCGCCCATGTCATGCTCGGCCGCTCGGCCGCCGAACTGGAGTTACGGGAGGAGGCGGTGACGGCCCTGCGCCGGGCGCTTGCGCTCGAGCCCGAGGATGCGCTGGGCGTGCGGCTCGATCTCGCCCGGCTCGGCGCGCTCGCGCCCGGCGAGGCGATCACCGATGGCTACGTGCGGGCGCTCTTCGACGATTACGCGCCCAAATTCGACCGGCACCTGACCAAGAGCCTCGCCTATCGCGGCCCGGAGTTGATCGCCGATGCGCTGCGCCGGGCCTGCTCCAAGCGGATACGGGATTATCGCTTCGGACGGACTCTCGATCTCGGGTGCGGCACCGGGCTAATGGCGCAGGAACTTGCCGGGCACTGCGCCTCGGTCGAGGGCGTCGATCTCTCGCCGCGCATGCTGGAGAAGGCGGAGAGGACCAAGCTCTACGATACCCTGCACGAGGGCGAACTCGTTGCTTTCTTGAGCAGGCGCCGGACGGGCGAGGCCGATCTCGTCGTGGCGGCCGACGTGTTCGTCTACATGGCGGGCCTCGATGCGGTGTTTCGGGAGGCACATCGAGTACTGAAACGTGAAGGCCTTTTCGCCTTTACCGTCCAGGCGCATGAGGGCGACGGTTTCGTCCTCGGCGAGGATGCCCGTTACGCGCACAGCGAGTCTTATCTTCGCGATCTCGCGGACAGCGCTGGATTTACGCTCGTCATCTTCGAGCGCGTCTCGACCCGGGAGGACCGCGGCGTGCCGGTTCCCGGGTTCTTGTGCGTGCTGCAGCGCTGATCAGTATTGCGGCGGCGTCGAGGGGTGCGGCGCGCTCTCGTAGCAGCCGGCCACCGACTGGTCGAAATCGATCACCGAGCCGGTCATCATGCCGGATTCGCCGCTCGTCAGAAAAGCTACGGCCCGTGCCACCTCCTTCGGATCCAGCAGGCGGCCGAAGGGCTGCTCCTTCGCGGCCTTCTCGAGCCAGCCGTCCTCGGCATCGTGATAGGTCTTCATGATCCGGTCCTCGCCCGGCGTGTTCATCCAGCCGATGTTGAGGGCATTCACGCGGATGCGCCAGGGCATGAGGCTGAAGGCTGCGTTCTTGGTGAGCGTGGCGAGCGCGCCCTTCGAGCCGCTATAGGCGGTGATGAAGGGCTGGCCGCCATGGGCCGACATGGACAGGATATTGACCATCGCGCCTTCGATCTTCTCGCGCCGCATGATCTTGGCGGCCTCCTGCATGAGGAAAAAGGGCGCGCGCACGTTGACCGCGAACATGCGGTCGAACAACTCCGGGCTCGTGTCGAAGATCGTGCCGCGATCCGTGATGCCGGCCGCGTTCACCAGCACGTCGACGCGCCCGAACACGTTGTCCGCCCGTGCGGTCACCTGACGGGCTTCCTCGACGCTTTCCAGGTCGGCCTGCACGAATTCCGTTTGGCAGCCTTGGTTCGAGATCTCGCGTGCCACCGCATGCCCGCGCTCCACGTTGCGGCCGCAGATCACGAGGCCCTTGGCGCCGCGCTCGGCGAAGGTGCGGGCAATGGCCTCGCCGAGGCCCTGCGTGCCACCGGTAACGACGGCGACGGCATTCTGGAACTGGAAGTCGTGCGACATGGCGTTTGCCTTTTCATTCTCGTTGTTGGCGTTGCCCAAGCTGAAATGATCTTGCGGGAGATGGCAAGCGAGCATTGGCACGCGTTCACATCTTCAGATCCTTCACCATCTCCCAGCAGGCCACCGGGACTGGCCCGCTCCGTGTCTCCGCCTCCTCGACGATATCGGCCTCATGGCGCCAGCCGCAGCGTTCGTAGAATGCGCGGGCGTCGCGATTGCCGACGAGACACAGGAGACGGGCCCGGTCGAAGCCGCCTGCCCAGATCGCGTGTTCGCTTGCCAGCAGCAGGGCGCGGCCGAGACCCAGCTTTCGCCCTTCCGGCGCGACGTAGAGCTGGCCGAGCGTGTTTTCCGCCCAGGCGGCGAAGCCCAGAAGCCTGCCTTCGAAATAGGCCGCGAGGGGCGGCACGGGAAAGCGCCTCACCCGCTCGATGAAGAATGCTTCGTCGCGATCGGCCGCCACGCCCGGCGGCTGAAGAGGAGCCTGCGTCTCCTGCCAGACGGCATGGTAGAGCCGGCCAATCTCCTCCAGCTCGTCCCGTCCCGCTGCGCGAAGCCCGCCGTTCATGACATCTCCTTGATTCAGCAATAAATGTAATTCTGTTTCGAGCGTCAAGGCGCTCCCTGGCGAAAGCCGCGGCGCACCTTATGTCTAGGACAGATGTCGCAAGTCCCCGCCTCCCTTCTCCCCAAATCCTTCCGCGACTGGTTCAAGCGCCGTGGATGGGCGCCCCGAGACCACCAGTTGGAGCTGCTCGCCAAGGCCGGGCAGGGCCGCTCCGTGCTGCTCGTGGCGCCGACCGGCGCGGGCAAGACGCTCGCCGGGTTCTTGCCGAGCCTGGTGGAGCTGGCAGAGCGGGGAGGGGGCAGACCGAAGGAGAAGCGAGGGCTTCACACCCTCTACATCTCACCTCTCAAGGCGCTCGCCACCGACATCGCGCGCAACCTCGAAGCGCCGGTTGCGGAGATGGACCTTCCCATCCGGATCGAGACGCGCACGGGCGACACGCCGTCCCACAAGCGGGCGCGGCAGATCGAGCGCCCGCCGGACATCCTGCTGACCACGCCGGAGCAACTGGCGCTCCTGCTCGCCCATGCGGAGGCGCGGGAGTTCTTCAAGGACCTGCGCCGCGTCGTGCTGGACGAGCTGCACTCGCTCGTTACGTCGAAGCGCGGCGATCTGCTGTCGCTCGGGCTCGCGCGGCTCCTGACCATCGCCCCGCAGGCGACCGCGGTCGGCCTGTCTGCGACGGTGCGCGAGCCGGACGATCTGCGGCGCTATCTGGTGCCGCAGCGTACGGACGACGCCCTGGCCGACCTCGTCGTCGTGCAGGGCGGCGCGCAGCCCGATATCCGCATGCTCGAACTCGACGAGCGCCTGCCGCTCGCGGGCCACACGGCCTCGCTGTCGATGCCGGCGATCTACGATCTCATCCGCGACCACAAGACGACCCTGGTCTTCGTCAACACACGCCTGCAGGCGGAGTACACCTTCCAGGAACTCTGGAAGCTCAACGACGACAGCCTCGCCATCGCGCTCCATCACGGCTCGCTCGACGTATCGCAGCGCCGTCGCGTGGAAGAGGCGATGGCCGCGGGGAAGCTGAAGGCCGTGGTATGCACCGCGACCCTCGATCTCGGCATCGACTGGGGCGATGTGGACCTCGTGGTGAATGTGGGCGCTCCGAAAGGCGCCTCGCGCATCATGCAGCGCATCGGTCGCTCGAACCACCGCATGGACGAGCCGTCGGAGGCCTATCTCGTGCCCGCCAACCGGTTCGAGATCCTCGAATGCCGCGCGGCGCTGGATGCCGTGCACGAGGCGGCGCAGGATACGCCGGATGCGCGCATCGGCGCGCTCGACGTGCTGTGCCAGCACATCCTCGGCATGGCGTGCGCCGAGCCGTTCAAGCTGGATGAGCTCTATGGGGAGGTGTGTTCCGCCGCGCCTTACGCGGGCTTGAGCTGGGAGGATTTCGAGGCCTGCGTCGCCTTCGTCGCCACGGGTGGTTATGCCCTTCGTGCCTACGAACGCTTCGCCAAGATCGTGAAGGGCAAGGACGACCTTTGGCGCGTGCGCGATGCCAAGATCGCGCAGCAATACCGGTTGAATGTCGGCACCATCGTCGAATCCAGCATGATCAAGGTGCGGCTCGGCAGGACGGCACGCTCGCGGCCGGGCACCGTGCTGCCGCGCGGCCGCATCCTCGGCGAGATCGAGGAGTACTTTGCCGAGACGCTGACGCCGGGCGACACCTTTCTCTTCGCCGGGGAGGTGCTGCGCTTCGAGGGTATCAGCGAGGACGAGGTGCTGGCGACGCGCGCAGGCTCCGGGGCGGATCCGATGATCCCGTCCTACGAGGGCGGCAAGTTTCCGCTCTCGACCTTTCTCGCCGCGCGGGTGCGGGCGATCCTGGCCGATCCGTTCGAGTGGGACCGCCTGCCGCAACAGATGACCGAATGGCTGCTGCAGCAGCGCCGCCGCTCCATCGTGCCGGGGCCTCGCGACCTGCTCGTCGAGACCTTTCCGCGCAGCAACCGCTTCTACATGACCTGCTTTCCCTTCGAAGGGAGGCTCGCGCATCAGACCCTCGGCATGCTGCTGACCCGCCGCCTGGAGCGGGCGAAGCTCAAGCCGCTGGGTTTCGTCGCCAACGATTACGGCATCGCGGTCTATGCCTCCGGCGACATTGCGGCCCGCGCGGGTCGTGATCCTCATTTCATGGACGAACTCTTCTCCGAGGACATGCTCGGCGACGATCTGGAGGATTGGCTCGCCGAGTCCTCCCTCATGAAACGCACCTTCCGCCAATGCGCCGTCATCGCCGGGCTCATCGAGCGCCGGTTCCCGGGGGAGAAGAAGACCGGGCGGCAGGTCACAATCTCCACCGATCTCGTCTACGACGTGCTGCGCAAGCACGAACCCGACCACGTGCTCCTGCGCGCCGCGCGGGCGGATGCGGCAACGGGACTCCTCGACGTGAGGCGTCTCGGCATGATGCTAGAGCGCATCCGGGGGCGAATCATCCACAAGCCGCTCGACCGGGTTTCTCCTTTGAGCGTGTCCGTCATGCTGGAGATCGGCCGCGAGCGCGTCTATAGCGATAACGCGGACGAGATTCTGGCCGAGGCGGAAGCAGCGCTTCTCGACGAGGCTTTGGCGTGACGGCTTTGCGTAAGAACAAACAGACAACACACGAAATCGAGCTTCAGGGGCAGCCGGCTCTCCTCGATCTGACGGGGGCGATGTATCTGCCGGACCGGGACACGCTGCTCGTGGCCGATCTCCATTTCGAGAAGGGCTCGTCCTTTGCCCGGCGCGGCATGATGCTGCCGCCCTACGACACCCGCGAGACGCTTCTTGCGCTCTCCGACGCGGTGTTTCGCTTCGACCCCAAGTGCGTCATCGCGCTCGGCGACAGCTTCCACGACATCGGCGGGCCTGAGCGGCTCGGCGACGAGGAGCGCACGACGCTCGGCGACGTGCAGAAGGGGCGCGATTGGATCTGGGTCACGGGGAACCACGACCGCATCCTGCCCGACAGCATCGGCGGGCAGGTGATCGAGGAGATGGCGCTCGGATCCCTCACCCTGCGCCATGAGCCGGCGGCAGGAGAGCAGGCCGAGATTGCCGGCCACCTGCACCCGGTCGGCAAGGTGGTCATGCGCGGGCGCGCAACGCGCCGCCGCTGCTTCCTCACCGACGGCTCCCGCTGCGTCATGCCCGCACTCGGCGCCTATGCGGGTGGACTCAACGCCTGCGATGCCGCCTTCAAGCCGCTCTTCCCCAAAGGCTTCACCGCGCATCTCATCGGCACCGAGCGCATCTTCGCCATCGCCAGGGCGATGCTCTGCCGGGATTGAAAGCAACCTATACCATCCTTTCAGCTGTCATGGCCGGGATTGTCCCGGCCATCCCGATGATGTGAAGCGCTGCGCTTCAATCGGGATCACCGGCACAAGGCCGGTGATGACGCGAGCGTCGATGATCCGCCCACATGCCCGCACTATCCCCATTCTTCCTTCCGTTGCGCGCCCTTCAGTAAATGACTCGAGTCATTCCGCCTTCACCACAGGGGCCTCCGAGAAACGGGCCTGCCGTGGGGCGAGCTCATGGCCCTGCGGCTGCGTGAGAAGGCCGTAGAGATCCGGACGGCGGCCACGGATCCAGCGCCGTCCCGTGGCGAGCGGCAGGAGGTCGAGATCGAGGTCGGCGACGACCAGGGTATCCTGAGCCTTCCACGTTTCCGCGATGATCCGTCCATAGCAGTCGATGATCATGGCGTTGCCGGTGCGCACTTCCCCGTCATCCTCGCCGACGCCGTTGCTGAACAAAAGGAAATAGCCGTTGTCATGCGCGCGGGCAGGCAGCCAGCGCAGCAGCCATTCGCGTCCTTTCGGTCCCCGGAATTCGGCCTCGATGGCTTCCGGATTGCGGTGCCGGTTCTCCCAGAGGGCCGGATCGATCAGGCCCATGGCCTGGGGAGAGCGTGAATGACAGCCGCCGGTCTGGTGCGGCGCCATGACGATGTCGGCCCCGAGAAGCGCCGTCGCGCGCGCATTCTCGACGAGGTTGTTGTCCCAGCAGATGAGGACGCCGACCTTCACCCCCCAGGGTGTATCGAACACCGTGTAGCTGTCGCCGCTCGCGATGTCGTCGCTCTCGAAGGCATGAAGCTTGCGGTGGCGGTGGACCTGCCCATCGGGCAGGCAGACCGCATAGGTGTTGAAGAGACGGCCATCCTCTCCGCGCTCGATCAGGCCGACGCCGATGGCCATGTCGTACCGGGCCGACAGGGAGACGACGGCCTGGGTGGAGGGGCCCGACGGCACAGGCTCGGCAAGCTCCTCCAGGCGCTCCCGCCCGAGATTGCGCACGTGCCAGTACCCGGTCAGGCACATCTCCGGAAAGGCGAGGATCTTGACCCGGCTCTCGGCGGCTTCCCGGCAGAAGCGTTCCACAACCGCCATGTTGTAGGCCTTGTCATTGGCCTTGTGGTGGAATTGAACCGTTCCGCACCTGAGCATCATCGTGCACCCCGAGTTGAGCAACCGGCAGGATCGCCTGACGATCCCCGCGGGTAAAGAGCCGAGCGCGAGACGCTTCCTCAATCCCGCCGGAAGATCGTGCTGGCGAGCCAGCCGAAGAAGAGGGCCATCCCGGCCGTTGCCAGGCCATAGGCCAGGGACCAGTCGCGGGCAATGACCCCGACCCGTTCCTCGAAGCCGGTCTTGACCAGCTCGAAATGGGTCTGGGTGCGCGCCAGGATCACGGTGTCGGCAAAGAGCGTCACGTCGACATCGTAGTTGCCCGGCGGGGCCGTTGCCGGAAGCGCGATGCTGGCGCGGAAGATCTCGGGCGTCAGGAACGTCACGCCGCGCTCCTCTTCCAGATAGAGGCCTTCCTCCGCTTTGAGCCTGTAAAGCGCATCCCGGAAGGGCTGGTCCGCGCCGCCGCGATAGAGGGTGAAATCGGGGGCATTGATGATGGCACTCAGGCCGACCTTCTGGCGCTGGCGCAGCTGGTCGCTCGTAATCTCCTCAATAGACCGGGAGCTGAGCACGTTCAGATAGGCCGGGGCCGTCGGGAACTTCTGCTGGTCCTGGTTGATCCAGACAGGGCCGAGCCGTTCCTTTTCACGCACGGTCAGAAACTGGCGCGGCCCGCGAACGGTGACGACGATGTCGTAACCTGTGGCGCGGGCGATCGTCTGCGCATCCCGCTCGATGGCGCCGAACACGGCAATCTGCGTTCCGGTATAGTTCGAATTGATCAGTACCCGGTGGTTCGACAGCGACGTGATCAGGGTTTCCGCTCGGGCGCAGACCATCGTACCGACGAGGATCAGGAGGGCGCCGACGATCCTCACGTGCGCGTCTCCTGTGTCGTGATGGAGAAGGGCTCGTCCGGCTTCAGAACGAGTTCGAGGCCGAAGCGCAGGCCCACTGCCAGCAGCAGGATGGCGAGCAGGAAGCGGAAAAGCTCGGCTCGCAGGTGGCGCCCCATGCGCGCCCCGAACTGCGCTCCGAAGACGCCGCCGACGATGAGGAGGATCGCCAGGACCATGTCGACCGCCTGGTTCGTGACGGCATGCAGAATGAGGGCGACGAGGGTGGTGCAGACGATCTGGAACTGGGAGGTCCCCACGACCACGGTGGTCGGCACCCGGAAAATATAGAGAAGCGCCGGCACCACGATGAAGCCGCCGCCGATGCCGAGCAGCGCGCCGGCAAAGCCGATGAACAGCGAAAGCCCGAGGATCGGGATGATGCTGACATAGAGCTTGGAACGGTAGAAACGCATGCGCAGGGGCCAGCCGAGATAGGGCGCATGCTCGCCGGCCCTGCGCCGCAGGCGCACCGCGCCGCCCTTCCGTCGGCTCCAGAATTCCCTGATGCTCTCCTTGAGCATCAGGCTGCCCACGATGGTGAAGAGCGTCACGTAGGAGATGACGATGACGAGATCGAGCTGGCCCGCCCGTCTCGCCGCCGCGAAGAACCATACGCCCAGCGCCGATCCGACGAATCCTCCCGCCACCAATATGGCGCCGAGCTTGTGGTCGAGGGCATTGCGGCGCAGCGCTCCGAGCACGCTGGTCGTGGAGGAGGCGACGATCTGCGCCGATTGAGTCGCCACTGCGACGGCCGGGGGAATGCCGAGGAAGATCAGGAGCGGCGTCATCAGAAAGCCGCCGCCGATGCCGAAAAGCCCTGAAATGAAGCCTACCGCCGCACCCATCCCCAGGATGAGAAGAACGCTCACAGGCATCTCGGCAATCGGCAAATAGATTTGCAACCCGGTTCCCCCAATGGCCGGTGCAGCCACGTCGTTGTTACAGCATCATGCAGGCGGTGTAACGGTCATGTTCTGAACGGAAGATGACAAAGCCTGCTTGGAGCGTCGGACCCAAAAGGTGGAATCCCTTGTCGGACCCGAAACCCCTCTTCGATGAGCGCACCGTTCGGAGCGAAAAACCGGATCCACTGTCCGCATGATGCGCTAGGCTTAACTCCTGTTGCCCGGCGTTCGATCCAGAGCGGCGGTCCGGCCCTGGACGGAGACAGGCGGCTTGTTGGCAACGGGATCGACGGCCCTCGGTCGCCAGAGTTCGAGAGCCGCCTTGGCGGCCTTCATTTCGGCCGCGCTCAGGCGTCCGGCCATCTCGTCCCGCTTCCGGGCGGCCTCCGCGTCTCCCTGGTCTGCAGCGAGGGAGAACCACTGGAAGGCCTTGGACTGGTCGGGCTTTGCTCCGATGCCGCCGGCGAGCAGGATCCCCGCGTTGTACTGGCTGTCCCGCAGGCCGGATTCGGCGGCCTCGCCGTACCAGCGCAGGGCAGCGGCGTAATCCGGCTTTCCATTCTGGCCCGAGGCGAGAAGGGTGGCGAGGTTGTGCATGGCGCGAATATTGCCGCCCAAGGCTGCACGCTCGTACCAGAACGCGGCCTGCTTGAGATCGAGCGGAACACCTTCCCCCTTCGTATGCATCATGGCGAGCCGTTCTTGGGCGGGAGGAAGTCCCGCTTGGGAGGCCCGCTCGAAAAGATGAGCCGCGATGGTCATGTCCTTGGCCATGCCGCGTCCTTCTGCGGCTCGGGATGCGATCTCATAGAGAGCCGCCGCATCGCCGGAGAGAGCCGTCTGCTGCAGCTCAGCCGGCGCATCGGCCGGGATCCCACCGATGGTCGCAGGATCGACGAGAAACTGTCCAGCTGCCAGTGGGGCGACAGGATTGAACCCCGCGCCAAGGCTAGATGCCTGAAAGACGCTGGTGTCACTGGCCAGGGAGGAATGCCTCGCCGCGGCAGGCTGGGCCGTTTCCTGCGGTTTTCCGGCCGGTGTCGATGCCCGGTCAAGGGAGCTCCGCTCGCCGGACAAAATCTGGAATGTCCCGGCGGTCAGGATCAGGAAGGCAAGTCCGAAAAGAAGAGGACGGCGATGGCTGTCGAAGCTTTGACGCAGACGTTCGAAGAAGGACGCGGAGGCCTGAATCGGTTCATCCGCCTCCGGCTCTTCGGGTTCAGCCGCCTGCTCCTCCTTCGGGTTCGAGAGCGAGAGGGGAGCGGGCAAAGCCGGCTCCGGTGCCGCATTCTGCACAGCCCGCCGGGCTGCGGCGATGAAGTTGGCGCGGACGTTGCCGAGAGCGGCTTCTGGGGCGGCTTCCGGAGCGGCAGGTATGGTTGCGCCGGTCTGTGGAGCCTCCGGTGTCGAGACATTCAGGGCTTCGCAGGAAGTCGTGTCAAAGGAAAGAAGCGCGACTCCTTCGATCTGCGACAGGGTGGCCGCATGGAGCCTGCGCACGGCGACTTCGAGACGATCGGCCGGCGGCAATGGAGTGGATGGCACGTCCAGCCCGGGCTTGAGCGTCCCGCCAGGGGCGTAGGGGGGCTGGTTCGGAAGGCGGGAGGCGAGCGCTTCCAGAGCATCGTGGACGGCGCGCAGGGTTTCCTGCGTCTTCTTGTCGGAGCGATTGTGCAACGCTTTCAGCTCGACGAAGCCATGCTTGAGCGCATCGAGATCGCCGGAATCCGGCAGGGAGGGGCGGATGTCGTTCAGCACGGTCCTGGCGGCGCGCTCGGCAATGCCGACGGCCTCGTCCTGAAGGTTCTTGAGATGCCCGGTCGCCTCGTTAAGGGTCCTGTGCAGAGCCTCTCCGGGCATCTGCTCGAAGCGTTCGGCCAGGGCCACGACCTGCCGTTCGAGGGCATCGAGGCCTGCGGGGTGAGGCGGCGTCCGCTCGAGCTTCTCGTCGATGGAGCGCAGCATCTGCGCCATCCCGGAGGTGTCCGTCCGCCGGCCGAACTCGCGTAACTCCTGCTCGATGCGGTCGAACCTCTGCAGCAGAGGCTCGTGGGAGGAAGCCTCCTGTTCGGCAACGGCCTCGATCCGCGAGGACAGCCGTTCGATCGTTCCGGTCAGCGCGTGGCCGTTCTCGGTGCGGCTGTCGGAAAGGCTGGCCATCCGCTCGGTCAAGCGCGCGAGCTGCTCGCTGATCGGGGTGAGATCGGCCGGTGCCGGCTCGGGACGTCGGGCGAGAACGTCGATGCGCCGACCCAGGATCTCCAGCTGCTCGGGAATCTTGCTCGTCTCCTGCGCCGTGGCGGTGACGAAGAGAGCCGAGCAGACATCGTCGAGCGACGTCTTCAGGGCGGTGAAGTCGCTCTTGCTCACCTGATGGAGGCGAAGCTCGGAAACCTGACGGCCGAGGACCTCGATATTGTCGGAAAGCTTGGCAATCTGCTGCGGTTCGGCCCGATGCGCCAGATCCTGGCGCATATCAACGATCTGGCAGCTGAGGAAATCGACGACGGAGCGGTCTACCCCCGTCTCGGCCATCGCGTCGATCTTGCCTTTGATGTGGTCGATCTCATGGCCGATACGCCGGTGCAGTCCTTCGCTCACCTCCCCCGAAAGAGACTGTATCTGCTCGTAGAGAACGGAGATCGAGCTGGCGAGGGTGCGCAGATCCTTCGTCGTCGGTCCCTGCTCGAGATCCTTGGCAATCGACCCAAGGGCGGCGTCGAGGGCTGCGATCTCCTCGCGGGTTGCAAGGCTTTCGATGCCGGAGCGCAGCCCATCGATCTCGGTGCGGATGCCTTCGACGGAAGGGCCCCAGGTGGGATTGGGTTGTTCCAGGTACGTGGCAAGGCGCGACATGTCGGCCCGCAGGCCGACGAGCGTTGCGGAAACGGGCGCGAGCGCCTTGAGCGCCTCCTCCATGGGGAATTCGATGCGCGGTGGAGCAGCCCGTTCCGAGGTGACCTGGCGCTCCACCGTATCGAGGCGGTCCTTCAGGGACGACAGGGCCTGGGACAGCACGGCGGCGATCCGGTCCTGCTGGTCCACGGAGCTGCGGGCCGCGTCGTTCAGGCGGATTTCCGCCTGCTCGATCCAACTGGCCATGGATTCGAGCGCAATTGCCGTCTGGGAGGCCTGATCCTGAGCCTGACGCTCGCTCTCGGCCGCCACGGCAGCCATCAGGGCTTCATAATCCCGCTTGGGCTGGGACCGGGGCGGAGGGGACATCCGGGCGATCAGGCTCTCGAGATCGCTGCCGGCCCTCCGGCGCGGGGACGCCGGCCTGTCCTGCCTCTCTTCGAGCACGGCTGCGGCCCAGTCCTCAAGGCTCATGCCGGCCCGGCGAGCCGCGGCGGCGACCAGCTCGCGGGTGTCGAGGTCCAGGTCATCAGGTCTTGAGAAGACGTGTCGTCTCATGGTTGGGCTCGCGGGGATACGCGTGAACTTCTAAGGCTGGCTACGGCCCCGTACCGATGCTCGCCTCCGGGCCAGGAGCCTGAAAGAGGCGAATCACGTCGCTTCCAGACCCTTCGTCCGACGCCGCAACTTTTGTCCGCCATAGTAAAAAACCCGTTAAACGGAGGGGATTTAGAGGCAAATGGTGCCCGGAGATCGGCTATCTTCCCTATCGGAATCCCCGAAAGAGGATTTTCTTTTGCCCCAGCGGCAGATGAAGTGCGCAATACTCTTGCAAGTCCTGAAATTCATGTTGTATTATATCATTACTGAAGGGGAAGTGCTCGCACCGACCCTGTAACGAAGAAATAACGGGGCGTTCCATGGATCAATTTGCAGGCAGCACCCATGCCGGCGAGACCGGAGAGGGTGCAAAGCTTTATACGATAGGCGATCTCGCACGGGAGTTCGGAGTGACCCTCCGCACCCTGAGGTTCTATGAAGACCGCGGTCTTCTGTCCCCACGCCGGGACGGAACGGCTCGCATCTACGATGCCCGCGACCGCGAGCGTCTCTCCGTCATCCTCAAGGGCAAGCAGCTTGGCTTCACCCTGACCGAGATCCGCGCCATGCTGGCGGAGGAACGGTCGGGCAATGGAGCGGCTATGAACCTCAAGCTCTCCCTCGACCAGATCGAGGATCAGATCCGCCATCTCGAGCAGCAGAAGATCGAGATCGAAGAGGCGCTGGCCGAACTCCGCGCCCGGCGCGCAGGCGTGGCGTTCGCCGCCTGAATCGCGGCACCTTAAAAACCTGATCTTTCAACGACGCCCACCCGGCAGCAGACGACATGCTTGCTGCCGGGTGGGCGTCGCCGCTTGTGCGATGCCGCTTGTGCGATGCCAGGACTGGAAGGACCGGTCGAGCCTCCGGCGGATAGGCCTATGGCGTGGCCGGAAATCGACTTTCGTCGCTTCCATCAAAGATTTCCCACCCTACCTCTTTCAAAAACGGCAAGATGGTTTATATGTAAACTATCTACTTGGCCGGTGTGCTTCCTTAGAGGAAGCTTCGATGCCGGTGTCCGATCTGGGAGAGTCCGAATGCCGGTCTACAAGGCCCCCGTCGAAGACGTCATGTTCCTCCTGAACGACGTGTTCCCGATTGAGCGTCACAACAACCTGCCCGGCTTTGCCGATGCGACGCCCGACACGGTGGAGGCGATCCTCGCGGAGGGCGCCAAGCTTTGCGAAGAGGTCTTCGCGCCGCTGAACCTCTCCGGCGATCAGGAGGGCTGCACCCGCAATCCGGACGGATCGGTGACCACGCCGAAGGACTTCAGGCAGGCCTACGAGGCCTATGCCGCCGGCGGCTGGATGGGGCTTGCCGCGCCGGAGGAATATGGCGGACAGGGGCTTCCCTCCGTCCTCAACACCATCATGCAGGAATTCGTCTCGTCGGCGAACCTGGCGCTCGGCATGTATCCGGGCCTGACCCAGGGCGCCATCGCGGCGCTGCTGGTGCACGGCACCGAGGAGCAGAAGAAGACCTATCTGCCCAAGATGATCGAAGGCGCCTGGACCGGCACCATGAACCTCACCGAGCCCCATTGCGGCACGGATCTCGGCCTGCTCAAGACCAAGGCCGTGCCGAACGGCGACGGCTCCTATGCGATCTCGGGCACCAAGATCTTCATCTCCGCCGGCGAGCACGACATGGCGGAGAACATCGTCCATCTGGTGCTCGCCCGCATCGAAGGCGCTCCGCAAGGTACGAAGGGCATCTCGCTCTTCGTGGTGCCGAAATTCCTCGTCAACGGCGACGGATCGCTCGGCGACCGCAACGGCGTCTCCTGCGGCTCCCTCGAGCACAAGATGGGCATTCACGGCAATGCCACATGCGTGATGAACTACGACGGCGCCAAGGGCTGGCTCGTCGGTGAGGCGAACCGCGGATTGAACGCCATGTTCGTGATGATGAACGAGGCGCGCCTCGCCGTCGGCGTGCAGGGACTGTCGCAATCCGAGGTCGCCTATCAGAACGCCGTGGCTTACGCGAAGGATCGCCTGCAGGGCCGTGCGCTCACGGGGCCGAAATTCCCCGACAAGCCGGCCGATCCGATCATCGTGCATCCGGACGTGCGCCGCACGCTTCTCTCCATCAAGGCGTTCAACGAAGCGGCGCGCGCGCTCATCGTCTGGACGGGGCTGAACAGCGACATCGCGCATCGCTCCTCCGACGATGCGCAGCGCCAGACTGCCGAGGATTATATGGGCCTGATGACGCCAGTGGTGAAAGGCGTGCTCACCGATCTCGGCTTCGACAATGCCGTCAAGGCGCAGCAGATGTTCGGCGGCCATGGCTATGTCGAAGAATGGGGCATGTCGCAGTTCGTGCGCGATGCCCGCATCACACAGATCTACGAGGGCGCCAACGGCATCCAAGCCATGGACCTCGTCGGCCGCAAATTGGGCAAGGATGGCGGGCGCGCCATCACGACCTTCTTCAACGAGGTCGGCGCCTTCTGTCAGGAGAATGCCGGTGACGAGAGCCTGAAGGCCTACATCGCGCCCCTGCAGCAGGGCCTGGGCCATCTGCAGCAGGCCACTATGTGGTTCCTGCAGAACGCCATGGCGAAACCCGACAATGCCGGTGCCGGCGCGACCGACTACATGCATCTCTTCGGCCTGGTGGTCATGGGCTACATGTGGGCCAAGATGGCGAAGGCCGCGCAGGCGAGGAAGGCTCAAGGCGACGGCGTCGCCGACAGGATGGACGCCAAGCTCCTGACCGGCCGCTTCTACATGGAGCGCCTGATGCCCGAGACGGGCACGCGGCTCGCCCGCATCTCCACGGGCGCGGACACGACCATGGCGCTGCCAATGGAAGCGTTCTGATCAAACACGGCCCGGTTGGAGCATCAGCGGAAAGCCGGGACCGCATGACGAGTACACGCTCTTGAAAACGGCCCCGGATCGCGCTTCGCTTATCCGGGATGGCACATGATAATTCTGGGAGGCCTCCATGGCTGAAGCCTATATCTACGACGCCGTTCGCACCCCGCGCGGACGCGGCAAGCCGGACGGTTCGCTGCACGAGGTTCCGGCGGTCGATCTGGCCGTGACGGCGCTCGACGCCATCCGCACGCGCAACGATCTCGATCCGATGCTGGTCGAGGACGTGGTGCTGGGCTGCGTCGATCCGATCGGCGAGGCAGGGGGCGACATCGCGCGCGCGGCCGCGCTGAAGGCGGGCTTCGGCAAAGAGGTGCCGGGTGTGCAGATCAACCGTTTCTGCGCCTCGGGCCTCGATGCGGTGAATCTGGCCGCCGCGCAGGTGATGTCGGGCATGAAGGACATCGCCATCGGCGGCGGCGTCGAATCCATGAGCCGCATCGGCATGGGTGCCTCCGGCGGCGCGTGGCCTGTCGATCCGGGCATCGCCATTCCCACCTACTTCCTGCCGCAGGGCATCTCGGCGGACCTCATCGCGACGAAGTACGGTTTCACGCGCGACGATGTCGACGCCTATGCGGTCGAGTCGCAGAAGCGCGCGGCGAAGGCCTGGGACGAGGGGCGCTTTGTCAAATCCGTCGTGCCGGTGAAGGACGTGAACGGCCTCACCATCCTGTCCAAGGACGAGCACATGCGGCCTCAGACCGACATGCAGTCCCTCGGTCAGCTCAAGGCGGCCTTCGTGCAGATGGGCGAGATGGGCGGCTTTGATGCTGTGGCCATCGCTGCGCACCCGGACGTGGAATTCGTCAATCACGTGCACCATGCGGGCAACTCATCCGGCATCGTCGACGGCGCGGCCGCGGTGCTCGTCGGCAGCAAGGAAGGCGGCACGACGGCCGGACTGAAGCCTCGCGCCCGCATCAAGGGCTTTGCCTCCATCGGTTCCGATCTCGCCCTCATGCTCACCGGCCCCATCGACGTGTCGGAGCTGGCTTTGCGCAAGGCCGGCATGACGAAGGATGACATCGATCTCTTCGAGATCAACGAGGCCTTCTCGTCGGTGGTGCTGCGCTACATGCAGGCGCTCGACCTCGACCCTGCGAAGGTCAACGTGAATGGCGGCGCCATCGCCATGGGCCATCCGCTCGGCGCTACCGGCGCCATGATCCTCGGCACGGTGCTCGACGAACTGGAGCGCACCGACAAGCAGACGGCGCTGATCACGCTCTGTGTTGCCGCCGGCATGGGTACGGCAGCGATCATCGAGCGGGTTTGAAAACAGGCGGGAAGGGGATAACCACCATGACGAACTTCACCAATTTCCGCTTCGAGGTTGACGCCGACGGCATCGCGCTCGCGACCTGGGACATGCCCGGCCGTTCCATGAACGTGATCACCCCCGAGGTGATGGGCGAGCTGGAGCAGATCATCGAAGCGGTTGCCGGCGACGAGGCCATCAAGGGCTGCGTCATCACCTCCGGCAAGGAGGCTTTCTCCGGCGGCGCCGACCTCACCATGCTCCAGGGCCTCGGCGCGGAGTACGCGCGGCTCGCGAAGGAGAAGGGCGAAGAGGCCGCGATGCAGTTCTTCTTCGAGGAATCGCGCAAGCTCTCGCTGCTGTACCGCCGTCTTGAGACCAGCGGCAAGCCGTTCGCGGCGGCTGTGCATGGCGTATGCCTCGGCGGCGCTTTCGAGCTGGCGCTCGCGTGCCATTTCCGCGTGCTGTCGGATGTGGATTCCACCCGCGTCGGCCTGCCGGAGGTGAAGGTCGGGCTCTTCCCCGGCGCCGGCGGCACGCAGCGCGTGGCGCGGCTGATGCAGACTGGTGATGCCCTGCAGATGCTGTTCAAGGGCGAGCAGATCCGTCCGCTCATGGCGCGCAACATGGGCCTCGCCCACGTGGTCGCGCCGCGCGACCAGATCGTGCAGACGGCGAAGGACTGGATCAGGAGCGGTGGCTCTGCCATCGCGCCTTGGGACCAGAAGGGCTACAAGCTGCCGTCCAACAAGGTCTATTCCGCCGCCGGCATGCAGATCTGGCCCCCGGCCAACGCCATCTACCGCCGCGAGACGCAGGACAATTACCCGGCGATCCGTGCAATCCTGGAATCCGTCTATCAGGGTTTGCAGCTGCCGATGGATCTCGCCCTGAAGATAGAATCGCGCTGGTTCGCCAAGATTCTGCGTTCGAAGGAGGCGGCGGCGATGATCCGCACACTCTTCATCTCCATGCAGGATCTGAACAAGGGCGCGCGCCGGCCGAAGGATGTGCCGCCGACGAGTCTGAAGAAGGTCGGCGTCGTCGGCGCGGGCTTCATGGGCGTGAGCGTCGCTTATGTGACGGCCAATGCCGGCCTTGAGGTCGTGCTCATCGACCGCGACGTGGAAGCCGCCGAGAAGGGCAAGACACATTCGCACAAGCTCATGTCCGACCAGATCATGAAGGGCCGCGCCAAGACGGCGGATCGCGACGCGCTGCTCGCGCGCATCACGCCGTCTGCCGACTACAATGACCTGAAGGATTGCGACCTCGTCGTCGAGGCGGTGTTCGAGGATCCCAAGGTGAAGGCCGAGGTGATCCAGAAGGTGGAGGCCGCGATCCGCCCGGATTGCATCTTCGCGTCCAACACCTCGACCCTGCCGATCACGGGCCTTGCCCAGCAATCGAAGAGTCCTGGCCAGTTCATCGGCATCCATTTCTTCTCGCCGGTCGAGAAGATGATGCTCGTCGAGATCATCATGGGCAAGGAGACGGGCGACAAGGCGCTCGCCACCGCGCTCGATTACGTGCGCGCGATCAAGAAGACGCCGATCGTCGTCAACGATTCCCGCGGCTTCTTCGCCAATCGCTGCGTGCTCGCCTATATCCTCGAAGGCCATCTCATGTTCGCCGACGGACTGCCCGCGGCGATGATCGAGCAGGCCGGCAAGCAGGCCGGCATGCCGGTCGGACCGCTCTCCCTCAATGACGAGGTCGGCGTCGATCTGGGTCTCAAGATCCTGCGCGCCACGAAAGCGCAATTGGGTGAGACGGCCATCGTGCCGGAGCAGGAGGAACTTCTCACGACGCTAGTAGAGAAGGAAGGCCGGCTCGGCCGCAAGAACCGCAAAGGCTTCTACGACTATCCGGAAGGTGGGCAGAAGCGCCTCTGGCCCGGCTTGAAGGATCTTCAGACGAAGCATGTGGAAGCTGAGTTTGTCGACATGCAGGAACTGAAGCAGCGCCTGCTCGTCACGCAGGCTCTGGAAGCCGCGCGTACGTTCGAGGAGGGCGTGATCACCGATCCGCGCGAGGCGGATGTGGGCTCCATCCTGGGCTTCGGATTCGCGCCCTACACGGGCGGCGCGCTCTCCTACATCGATTTCATGGGCGCGAAAGCCTTCGTGGATTTGTGCAAGAGCCTGCAGGACAAGCACGGTGATCGCTTCGCGCCGCCGCGCATTCTCCTCGACATGGCGTCAAGCGGCGAGACATTCTATGGTCGTGCCGCTGGGACGAAGAAGGCTGCCTGAGGTTTACTGGCACTCTTCATCACCGGCCTTGTGCCGGTGATCTCGTTCCGAAAGGCTCCACGCCGATCCGCTCGGAATGGCCGGGACAGACCCGGCCATGGCGGAAAGTGGGGTCAGAGGTCAAAGCTTGACCGAAGCTCTGCCGCGTCACATGAATCGAGGGTAGCGACGACCCTGAAGGAGCCTCTCCATGAAACCGCACTTCGCCATGATGGCGGGCTACAATGCGTGGTGCAACGAGCGCATCTACGATGTCGTCGCGCAGTTGCCCGATGCGGATTACCGCGCGGATCGCGGGGCTTTCTTCAAATCGGTTCACGGCACTCTGAACCATCTCCTCGTCGCCGACCAAATCTGGTTGAAGCGCTTTTCCGGGCGGGGCGATGCGCCGAACCGGCTCGATGCGATCCTGTTCGAGAACCTCGATGACCTTTGGGACGCGCGTCACAGGGAAGACGAGCGGATCATCGCCTATATCGACAGCCTGTCGGAGGCCGATCTTGGCGGCCGCATCCGCTACAAGACGATTACGAACCCGGTCGAGATCGAGCAGCCGCTGGCACCGGCCCTGATCCACTTCTTCAACCATCAGACCCATCATCGCGGGCAGGTCCATGGCCTGCTCACGGGCTTCGGGCTCGAGGCGCCGTCCCTCGATCTCATCCTTTTCCAGCGCAAGTCCGGCATGGGTCTGGCATGAACCTGTGGCTGCGCGTCCTTCACCTGATCATCATGTCGTTCTTCCGACCGAAGCTCGATCCGGTGCGGGACGTATCGCGCCTCACCTTCCGCGTCTGGCCGCACGACCTCGACACGTCTCTGCATATGAACAACGGGCGCTACTGGACACTCATGGATCTCGGCCGCACCGACATCATGATCCGCTCTGGCCTGTGGCGGCCTATCCTCAAGCGTGGCTGGGTGCCCGTGGTGGGCGCGGGGCAGATCCGCTTCAGGCGGGAACTGAGGCCCTTTCGCTCCTTCACTCTGGAAACCCGCATCCTCACCTGGTCCGACAGCCATGTGGTGATGGAGCACCGGCTTGTCTCGAGATCCAAGGGCGGAAGCTCTATCCTCAACGCCATCGCTCTTGTCAGGGCAGGGCTCTATGACCGCAAGGCGAGGCGCTTCGTCCCCATGGACCGCCTGCTCGGCGAGACCGGAATCAACGCCGAGGCACCCGCGGCTGCGCCCGAGGTCGAGGCTTTCCTCATGGCGGAAGAGACGTTGAAGAGCGCCGCCTGATGGTTCAAGGTGAGGCCGACGCCGTTCCGGCCCGACCAACCCCGAATCGGACCCCCATGCCTCGCATCATCGACTATTATTTCTCCCTCGTGAGCCCCTGGGCCTATATCGGCCATGCGCCCTTCATGGAGATCGCGCAGAAGCATGGGGTCGAGATCAATTACAAGCCGGTCTTCCTCGGCCGGGTTTTCTCGGAAACCGGCGGTCTGCCGCTTGCCCAGCGTCATCCGGCGCGGCAGCGCTATCGGATCCTCGAATTGCAGCGCTGGCGCGAGAAGCGCGCGTTGTCCTTCAACATCAGCCCGAAGCACTGGCCCTTCGACGTGAATCTCGCCGACCGGTTCGTCATTGCGATCACGGCCTCCGGCAAGAGCCCCGATGCCTTCCTGCGCCGCGCCTTCGCCGCCGTATGGGAGGAGGAGCGCAACCTGGGCGATCCTCTCGTTCTGAGCGTAATCGCGGAGCAGGCGGGCCTCGACTCGTCCGCCCTCATGGATGTGGTGACCGGCAGCACCACCGAGGCGATTTACGCTCTCAACCTCGAAAATGCCGTCGCTGGCGACGTCTTCGGTTCGCCCGCCTATGTGCTCGACGGCGAGGTGTTCTGGGGGCAGGACCGGCTCGAACTGCTCGACGATGCGTTGAGCTCCGGCCGCGCGCCCTACACGCCGAACCCCTGAACGTACCATGAGACAGGCGACCATCGGCCTTATCGGCGGCATGAGCTGGGAAAGCTCGGCCGAGTATTACCGCATCATCAATCGGGAGATGAATCGGCGGCTCGGCGGCGTGCACTCGGCGCAATGCCTGATGTATTCCGTCGATTTCGAAGGGATCAAGCGGCTTCAGCACGAGGGCGATTGGGAGCGCCTCGCGGAGGCGATGAAGGAGGCCGCGGTGCGGCTGGAGTGCGGCGGGGCGGACTTCATCGTTCTGTGCACCAACACCATGCACCGCGTCGCCGACGCGATCGCGGCGTCCGTGAGCATTCCAACGCTGCACATCGCCGATCCCACGGCCGACAAGATCAAGGCTGCAGGCTTTCAACGTATCGGACTCCTCGGCACGGCCTTCACCATGGAGCAGGATTTCTACAAGGGCCGCCTGCAGCAGCGCCATGGGCTCGAGGTCATCGTGCCGGACGAAAACGACCGGCGGATCGTGCACGAGATCATCTACAAGGAGCTCGTGCTCGGACAGATCAGGCCGGAATCGCGGCAGGCCTATCGGGCGATCATCGCGCGTCTGATCGAGAGCGGCGCGCAGGCCGTGATCCTCGGATGCACCGAGATCATGCTGCTGGTCTCCGACGAGGACAGCGCCGTGCCGCTGTTCGACACGACGACGATCCATGCGTTGGCGGCTGTCGATTGGGCTTTGAAACCGACGAAGGGTCTATAAGACCGATTTCACTCCGGCGTCATGGCCGGGCTTGGCCCGGCCATCCACGTCTTCGAAACCACAGCAGTTTCAAGACGTGAATGCCCGCAGCACCTGCGGGCATGCCGGGAAGACGGCACTCACTCCGCCGCGACCTTCGTCGCCCGCCATTGCGTCAGAAGCGCCCGCAAGGCTGCCGGCTTCAGCGGCTTGTTGAGCACGTGGATGTTCATCGCGGCGGCGGCGTCGCGCACGGCGGGCGTGCGGTCGGCGGTCACGAGCACGGCGGGCGTGTCGACCTGGGTCTTCCAGCGCAGGGCCTTGATGAGTTCGAGGCCGTCCGTGTCGTCGAGGTGATAATCGGCGATGATCACCTCCGGCAGGGCCTTGTGCGTTCTCAGTGCCCGATGTGCGGTCTCGAGATCGGACGCCGTCCAGGTATCGCAGCCCCAGCCCGAAAGAAGCAGGCGCATGCCTTCGATGATGGCCGGCTCGTTGTCTATGACGAGGACGCGCAGGCCCGACAGCACCGTCGCGGCAGGCTTGGGCAGTTCGGGTGTTGCGGCGGTTGCCGGAAGAGCCGCCACCACCGGCATCTCGACCCGGAACACCGAGCCGCGCCCCACTTCCGAATTCAACGTGATCGGATGCTTGAGCACGCGGCCGATGCGCTCGACGATGGAGAGGCCGAGGCCGAGACCGCGCGCGGCCTTCATGCCCTGATCGAGTCGCTGGAACTCGCGGAACACGATGCGCTGCTTCGACGGCGGAATGCCGAGGCCCGTATCCCACACCTCCAGCACGAGATGACCGCCGCGCCGGCGTCCGCCGACGATCACGCGGCCCGACGGCGTGTACTTGATCGCGTTGGAGATCAGGTTCTGCAGCAGGCGCCGCATCAGGCGCCGGTCGGAGCGCACCGTCAGGGAGGAGTGGACAAAAGTGAGTTTCAGGTCCTTGTTGCGGGCAACAGGCTCGAATTCCCGCTGCAACTGGCGGAACAGTTCATCGATACGGAAGCTCGACCATTGCGGCTTCATGGCGCCCGTGTCGAGGCGCGAGATGTCGAGGATCGCCGTGAGGATTTCCTCCACCGCATCGAGCGAGGCGTCGATGTTCTCGGCAAGCAACCCATCGCCCGCCTCGCGATCCCGCTCCACGAGCGAGACCGCGTAGAGCCGCGCCGCGTTGAGCGGCTGCAGAATGTCGTGCGAGGCGGCGGCGAGAAAGCGGGTCTTGGAGATGTTCGCCTCGTCGGCCTCGGCCTTGGCGCTTCTCAGTGCTTCGTTGAGACGCGTCAATTCCTCGGTTCGCTCGCGCACGCGCTGCTCCAGGGTCTCGTTCGCACGGCGGCTCGCCTCCTCGGCCAGAACGGTTTCGGTCACGTCCGTGTAGGTGGTCACGTGGCCGCCATCGGGGAGCGGATTCGAGCGGATCTCGATGACCTTGCCGGAGGGATAGAGCCTGAGGCGCACGGGCTCCACATCGTGGCGAAAGGAGTGGAGGCGAGCGGCGACGAGTTCGTCGATCCTGCCGGGTCCGTACGATCCGCGCGAGGCATTGTAATGAACGATGCGTTCCATGCTGATGCCGACGTGAACGAAATTGGGCGGCATGTCGTAGAGATCGATGAAGGCCTGGTTCCATGCAAGCAGGCGCAGGTCGCTGTCGAGCACGGTGATGCCCTGCTTGGCATAGTTGAGCGCATGCTGGAGAAGATCGCGACTGTGCTGGATCGCCGCGGAGGCATCGTCGAGCAGCTTGAGAGCCGCTTCCGTGGAAACGGTGCGCCGGCGCAGCAGCAGCGACAGCGCCAGGCGCGACGATGCCGTGCCGATCGCCGAGGCCAGGAGGTGTTCCGCATAACGCAGAAGATGGACATCGGCTTCCGCACGCGGCTCCAGATTCTGTCCACGGCTATGGGTGAAGCCCTCGAAGGAGCGGTTCGTCCGCTCCTCGCCGAGGTAGCGGGCGACGGTGGCGCGCAACTCGCCGACGGTGACGCTGGCGCGGAACAGGCGGAAGCTCGGTGCCGCAGAGGCGGCCGCCTCGCCCAGGAAGACATTGGCCTGGATCTGCTCCATCGCGGTCACCGGCCGCCACAGCGAGAAGCCGATATAGCAGATAATGTTGAGCGTGAGACTCCAGACGACGCCGTGGGTGAGTTGCGGCAGGTCGACGCCAAACAGGGATGTGGGCTTGAGAGCGGTGATGCCGAACGGGCCGGTGACGACCACGTCGGACCAGAACACGCCATCCCAGACGAGGCTCGGGAGGAGAAGCGTGTAGGCCCAGGTGAGGAAGCCGACGACGAGCCCGACGCTGGCGCCGAGCGCCGTGCCGCGTGACCAGATGAGCCCACCGAGAAAGGCGGGCGCGACCTGCGCGATGGCCGCGAAGGACAAGAGGCCGATGGCCGCAAGCGCCGCTTCACCGGAGGCGCGGTAATAGACATAGCCGAGGAGAATGACGAGAACGATGGAGATGCGCCGCACGCCGATCACGAAGCTGCCCGGATCGACGCCCGCAAAGGCGCGCCGCCGCAGGACGATGGGCATGACGAGATGGTTCGAGATCATCACCGCCACGGCGACGGAATCGACGATGACCATGGCCGTCGCGGCCGAGAACCCGCCGAGGAAGGCGAGAACCGCGACGGTGCCCGCCTTGTCGCTGAGCGGCAGCGCCAGCAGGGTCATGTCGCGGTCGATGGTGCCTTCGGGAAACGAGCCGAGGCCTGCAAGCGCGATCGGGATCACAAAGAGGTTGATGAGGACCAGATAGAGCGGAAACAGCCAGGCGGTGCGCTTCAGATCCGCGATGTCGTGATTCTCGACCACCGTCACGTGGAACTGTCGCGGCAGGAGAAGCGCCGCGCAGGTCGAGAGCAGGATGAGGGTGATGTAGCTGCCGAACCCCGAGGTTCGTCCCATCAGGTCCGCGCTGGTCCCCTGCGCATGGAGCCGCTGCACGATGGCATCGTAGCCGTCGAACATCACGAAGGTGATGTAGACGCCGACGACCAGGAAGGCGATGAGCTTCACCACCGACTCGATGGAGATCGCCAGAAGGAGCCCGTTCTGGTGCTCGGTCGCATCCGTGTGGCGGGTGCCGAACGCGACGGCGAAGCCCGCCAGCACGAGGGCGACGACGAAGGCGAGATCGCCGATGAAGGGAAGCTGCGACGGAAACGCCTCGTTGGCCGCACCCAGGAACACGTCGAGCGAGGACGAGACCGCTTTCAATTGCAGCGCGATATACGGAATGGAGCCGACGAGCGCGATCAGGCTGACCAGGGCGGCGACCCGCTCGCTCTTGCCGTAGCGAGCCGCGACGAAGTCGGCGATGGAGGAAATGTTCTGCGTCTTCGCCACCCTGACGATCCGGGCAACGAGGGGATAGCCGAGGCCGATGACGAGGATCGGGCCGATATAGATGGCGAGGAAGTCGAAGCCGGAATGGCTCGCAAGCCCCACCGATCCGAAGAAGGTCCAAGACGTGCAATAGACCGCAAGCGCAAGGGCCGCGATGGTGGAGCGGGCCGGGCCCTGAATGAAGCGCCGCCCGCCGCCGTCGCCCCAATGGGCCACTGTGAACAGGAAGCAGAGATAAACCAGCGCCGACAACACGACGGCCCAGGTGGCAACCATAGGCTCAACCCTCGCAAGCAAATGTAAAATAGCTTTAGCGGGTTAAGGGCGTGAAAGCCATGGCGGGTGCAGTCACAGGTCCCGGTCCCATTCCGGCTCCGGCCCGAAGCGTTCGGCCAGGAACGCCACGAAGGCGCGGACCTTGGCCGGAGCCTGTCGGCCCGAGGGCAGGACGGCATGGATGGCGGGCTCATAGGTCGGATAGTTGCTCAAAACTGGAACGAGGCTGCCCTCGCGCAGACTGTCGCCCACGATAAAGGTGGGCTGATAGATCAGCCCCTGTCCGGCGACGGCTGCAGCCAGCAGGGCGTCGCCGTTGTTGGCCCGCAGATTGCCCTGGATCGGCACCACGATATCGCCGTCGATGCCGAACGCCCACCGGTTCGCCCCGATGACGCTCGGCAGGGTATAGCCGAGGCAATTGTGTTGGGCGAGATCGTCCACGGTTTGCGGGATTCCGTGCTGCTTCAGATAAGCGGGAGAGGCGCAGATGATGGTTCGGCAGGCGGCGAGTCGCCGCGCGACGAGGCTCGAATCCTTCAGCCGCCCGATCCGGATCGCCAGATCCCATCCCTCCTCCATGAGATCGACATAGCGGTCGGCCAAGCCGAGGTCGAACGAGACGGCTGGATAAAGCCGGCTGAACTCGGTGAGAGCCGGGACGACCTGCCGGAAGCCAAAGGTGAGGGGAACGTTGAGCCGCAGCGTTCCCCTCGGCTCGACGCGGTCGAGGCTCGCGGAGGCCTCCGCCTCCTCGATCTCGGCGAGAATGCGCTCGCAGGCGGTGAGATAGTTCCGGCCGCCCTCCGTCAGCACCAGCTTGCGCGTGGACCGGTGCAGCAGTTTGACGCCGAGCCGGTCTTCGAGGGCTGCCACATGCTTCGTCACCATGGTCTGAGACAGGTCGAGGGCGCGCGCCGCCGCCGAGAAACTGCCGAGCGTCGCGACGCGAACGAAGACCTGCATGCCGGTAACGCGGTCGAGCATCGCAACGATCTCACTCTCTTGGTGTGAAGTGATATTCTGAAGTAAGGATTATCATATTCTGAGTTTGAGATTATAGGGGAGGACCCAATTCAGGAGATCTCCCATGGTCGATACCCGCACCGCTCCCTACGCCGCCCTGATCCTGCGCATCACGCTCGGAATCCTGTTCCTCGCCCACGCGGGCCTCAAGGTCTTCGTGTTCACGCCGGCTGGCGCGGCCCAATTCTTCGGCAGCCTCGGCCTGCCTCCGGCCCTGGCCTACCTGACCATTGCGGCCGAAACGGCCGGTGGTATTGCCCTCATCGTCGGGTTCTTCACCCGTTGGGTCTCGCTGGCCCTGATCCCGGTCCTTCTCGGCGCCATTGCATTCGTCCACGGCCCGGCCGGGTTCTTCTTCAACAATCCGAATGGCGGCTGGGAATACCTGGCGTTCTGGATCGCCGCTCTCGTGACGCAGGCTCTCCTGGGCGACGGCGCCCTTGCGGTGCGGGCCGGATCGGCGAAGACTGCTCCGGCGTTGTCCACGCGTTCAGCCTGAGGCACCCTCATGGTCAAGCCCATTTCCCATGAAGTCACCGGAACGCCGGTGGCACGCCCCATCGATCCCGGCGTCAGGATCGGCCATGTTCACCTGAAGGTCGCCGATCTCGAACGCTCGCTTGCCTTCTATTGCGGCGTACTCGGCTTCGAGTTGATCCAGCGCTACGGCACCCAGGCCGCCTTCGTCTCGGCGGGCGGCTATCATCACCACATCGGCCTGAATACCTGGGAGAGCAAGGGCGGCTCCCCACCGCCTCCCGGCACCACGGGCCTCTATCATGTGGCGATCCTCTATCCGACGCGGGCAGCCCTCGCCGATGCCCTCTATCGGCTGGCCCAGGCTGGCATTCCCCTGCAAGGCGCGAGCGACCACGGGGTGAGCGAGGCGCTCTACCTGAGCGATCCCGACGGCAACGGAATCGAGCTCTATGTCGACCGCCCGCAAGACCAGTGGCCGAGAACCGCCGACGGCGAACTCGCGATGGTCACACAGCGCCTCGACCTGCAGGATCTTTTGGCCAGCCGGGAAGCTTGACGAAATTCCCAGATCGGGCAGCTTTAGCTTGGGACTAAGCAAAGAGGTGCGGTCATGTGGAATGAATTCAAGCAATTCGCCCTGCGCGGCAATGTGGTCGATCTTGCCATCGGCATTATCATCGGTGCTGCCTTCGGCAGGATCGTGGATTCTCTCGTCGGCGACATCTTCATGCCCATCATCGGGGCCGTCACTGGCGGCCTTGACTTCTCGAACTACTTCACGGCCCTGACAGGCAACATCACGGCGGGGTCGCTCGACGAAGCCAAGAAGCAGGGGGCCGTGCTCGGTTGGGGCAATTTCATCACGGTCGCCATCAACTTCGCCATCATTGCCTGGATCCTCTTCCTCCTGGTCAAGGGTATGAACCGCCTGCGCCGCGCGGAGGATGCGAAGACCGGGACGGCAGATAAGCCTGCGGAAATTCCGGCCGACGTGAAGCTGCTGACGGAGATCCGCGACCTCTTGAAGACTGGCCGGACAGCCTGAAACCTATCACCGGTTTCGATTGGATCCTTCGTCTTTTGTCATAAGACGCGTTCGAGGCTTGCCTTGAGCGGGCGAACGGGCCATCCCTGTCCGCCTGTCTTTCGAGGAAATCTCCGATGAATGCGTCCGTCTCGATTCCATCCGTTCTCAGCCTGCGCCCCGAAGCGGAGCAGGCGCCGACGAGCGGGATCGTCGACGTCTTCAGCTACGGCCGCTTGAAGCCCGGTATCATCCCGCTCTGGGTGGGCGAGGGCGATCTGCCGACGCCGTCCTTCATTTGCGAAGCAGCCGCCCAATCGCTCGCGAAGGGCGAGACCTTCTACACCTACCAGCGCGGCATTCCCGAACTGCGCCAGGCCATCGCCGGCTACCACGAGCAGGTCTATGGCAAGGCCTTCGATCCCGAGCGCTTCTTCGTCACCTCGGGCGGCATGCCCGCGATGCAACTCGCCTTCCGCATGCTGGCCGGCAACGACGACGAGGTCCTGGTTCCGACGCCCGCCTGGCCGAATTTCGCCGGTGCGATCACGATTGCCGGTGCACGGCCGGTCGCGGTGCCAATGACGATCGACGCCAAAGGCTGGCATCTCGATTTCGAGCGGCTCGAAAAGGCGATCACGCCGCGCACCCGCGTCCTCGTTATCAACTCGCCCTCGAATCCCACCGGATGGGTTGCAAGCCATGCGGATCTTC
This sequence comes from Microvirga sp. RSM25, assembly GCF_044784385.1. Taxonomy (NCBI): domain Bacteria; kingdom Pseudomonadati; phylum Pseudomonadota; class Alphaproteobacteria; order Hyphomicrobiales; family Methylobacteriaceae; genus Microvirga; species Microvirga sp. RSM25. The sequence goes on from NZ_CP173039.1 coordinate 60,419, forward strand.
GCACCGTGCTTGACCTCGCCCGTCGCCATGGGCTCTGGATCGTGGCGGACGAGATCTATGGTCGCTTCGTCCACGACCCGGCGCTTTCCATCGATGGACGCACGCCGTCCTTCCGCGATGTGATGGAGCCCGAGGACAAGATCCTCTTCGTCCAGACCTTTTCGAAGAACTGGGCCATGACCGGCTGGCGCCTCGGCTGGCTGGAGGCCCCGCTGGCTTTGGGCCAGGTCATCGAGAACCTCGTGCAGTACCAGACCTCCGGAACGCCGGTCTTCATCCAGCGCGCAGGCGTCGCCGCCATCGAGCAGGGTGAGAGCTTCCTGGCCGACCAGATCGCCAAGGCACGCTACGGACGGGAAATCGTCGGACGCTTGGCGGAGACGGGCCTCGTGGAACTGCCGCCGCCGAGCGGGGCCTTTTACGCCTTCCTGAAGATCAAGGGCGCGACGAACTCGAAGGACATCGCCTTCCGGCTCATCGACGAGGCCAATGTCGGCCTCGCGCCGGGCTCTGCCTTCGGGGAAGCCGGTGAGGGCTACCTGCGTCTGTGCTACCTGCGCAGGCCCGAGGATGTGGAAGAAGCAGTCCGCCGCATCAGCGAGGCCCTGCCAAGGCTCGTGGCCTGAGCCTGGTTCTCTACGGAGGCGGGATCACACCCTTCTTCAGGATGAAGCAGCCGTAGAAGCGGCGCTCGCCTGTTGCGACGATGGCATAGGCCTTTTTCGCGCGCTCATAGAACGCAAAGCGTTCGACCGAACCCATCGGCCAAGTGTCGCGTCCGGCATCGCGTTGCGCCACCGCATCAATCGCGGCCTGGGCCTCCTGCTGAATGGCCGGGAGTTCGTCAGGATTGCCGACGACCTCCATGCGCTCTGCGGCATATTCGACGAAGCTGTCGAGCGGCATCAGCGAGAGGACGGCACGGATGGCCTGGGGCGAGCCGATATTGTCCGTGCGGATCAACCGGCCGTAGGTCGTCTGGCGCGCGATGGAATCGGCGGGAAAATTGGCATCGCAGATCACGAGATCATCGCCATGGCCCATGGCCTGGAGCACATACAGCAGATCCGCATTGAGCGCCGGGTCGATTCCGTGCAGCACCGTTTCCTCCACGTCTTGTTTGAGTGAGCGCAATCTCAGCAGGCTTTTAAGATCTCTGCAATGCTCACTCTTTGATAGCGCACCGTTCGGTGCGGAAACCGGGGTCATTGTTCCGCACGATGCGCTAGGCACGGGCAGACCGTGACCGCATGGCATCTGCGCACCACCGGCATTTGACGCGACGGTGAAGGACGTTCATGAGCAGAGCCGTGATGCGTCTCGTCCTCGCCCATCTCATCCAGATCCTGGTTGCCGCTCTCGGCGGGTTCGTCTTCCACGGGCTCGGCGTTCCGGCCGCTTGGCTGTCGGGCTCGGCTATCGCGGCCACGCTCTGGGGCCTCACCGGTTGGGCCGTGCCCCTGCCGAAGGCGCTTGCCGATGCCGCCATGCTGACCTCCGGCGCCGCCATGGGGGCAGCGGTCTCGCCGGCCGCCATCGCCGCCATGGGCCGCTATCCGGGCAGCCTCATCCTCCTTGTCATCGGCGTCGTGGCGATCTCGGCCGCCTCGACTGCCTGGCTCACGCGCATGTCGGGCTGGCGCAAGGCCGATGCGGTGCTGGCCTCCGTGCCCGGTGCCCTCTCGACTGTTCTGGCGGTGGCCGCCGACCGGAACGCGGAGGTCGCCTCCATCGCCATCGTGCAGAACTTCCGTCTCTTCGTCCTCATCGCGCTCCTGCCGAGCCTCGTCGTTGTCACGGGCGGCGGGGGTAATGGCGGCGCTCTGATCGGGGAGGGGCTTCCCATCGAGAGCCCGGAGGGCATGGCCTTCATTCTTCTCGGCGGGCTCGCTCTGGGGACGGTGTTCAACCGGCTGAAAGTGGCCGCTCCGATCCTGCTCGGCGCTACCATCGTCAGTTCCGTCAGCCATGGCACTGAATGGGTGACGGGCGTCATCCCTCCGGTCATCGCCACGGGCGGCCTCGTGCTGATCGGGCTCTTCATCGCCGAACGGTTCCGCAATCTCCAGCGCTCGACCCTGAGGCGAGCGCTGGTGGCGGCTTTCGGATCTTTCACGGTCGGCATGGTGGTGGCCGCGCTCTTCGCAGGTGTCGCGGCCTGGCTCGCAGGGGTCAGCTTCGCCAACGGACTCGTGGCCTTCGCCCCCGGTGGACTCGAAGCCATGACCGTGCTGGCGCTGATCCTCGGACTCGATCCGCTCTATGTGGGCATCCACCACCTCGTTCGCTTCCTGGGCATCGGACTGGTTCTGCCGCTTCTCATCGCGTGGCTGCAACGACGCCAGCCGGAAGCCGCGGAATAGGCCATTACGATCTCCCGCTCCGCAGCCGCTCGACCGCCTCCATGCGTGGCTTGGCGGTGTCCCACAGGTGTTTGGTGACGGCCGCGACGAGCGCCTCCGTCAGGAGCAGGAGACCGGTGGACGAGTCCCAGTTGGAGGGCGCCACGATGTGCGCCGGCAGCACGTGCCGGGCGACGCGGGCGATGGGTGAGAGCCAGGGATCGGTGAGAAGAACGACCGTCGCGCCCTGCTTCGCGGCCGTCTCGCACAGCGCCGTGACATCCTCCTGATAGCGGCGGATGTCGAAGGCGACGATCACGTCCTTGCGGCCGATCTCGATCAGCCGGTCGCGCCAGAGGACGGGCTGGCCTTCGATGAAATCCACGTGGCTGCGCACGATGCGGAAATGGCTCTCGGCATAGCGCGCGAGCGCCCCGGTGAAGCGCCCTCCGGTAAAATGGATGTGTCGGCGCGGATCCGACAGCAGCGCCACGACCGCGTCAAATTCCGCCGGGGCGATGTTCTCCACCGTCGCCCGCAAGTTCCCGATGACGGCTTCCGCAAAGGAAGCGAGCGCCGGCGCACCCTGGCCCTTGTCGGAGGGACCCGCCTTGGCGAGCGGCGACAGAAGTTGGGCTTCCAGTTCTCCGCGCAGATGCTTTTGGAAATCCGGAAAGCCGCCGAAACCGAGCCGCGTGACGAATCGCAGGACTGACGGTGCGGAAATGCCGGCCCGGGAAGCGAACTCGGCCACCGTATCGAGCCCGGCGAAGGGATAATGGCTCAGGAGAAGATGGGCAGCACGCTTCTCACTGGGGGTGAAGGTATCCATCTCATGGCGGATGCGCTCGGCCAGGCTCGGTGGGTCGGTCGGAGAGGGGCGATGGTCGTCACGCATACCGGATTGATTCACACTCCCTCCTTGACGCTTTTGAAAAGCTGTATCAGAAATTTCAGAACGCGAGAAAAATAAAAGAAACGTATCAAGCGTTCAAACGGGGACTGACCTGCCTTGAGGCAGGTCAAAGGAGAACCGCATGACGCAGGCGAGTCGGAAGCCGGCCGATCTGTCCTCTGCCGCAACGGCAGAGCAGCCGGTTGCCGTCGTGGAGAATCCGCAAGGACGCTCGCCGATCCTGCTCATCTGCGAACATGCCTCCAACCGCCTTCCGGCGCGCTATGGCACCCTGGGACTCGGGCCGGCCGAGCTTGCAAGCCACATCGCCTGGGACCCCGGGGCGCTTGGCGTGGCAAAAGAACTCTCGCGCCTGCTCGATGCGCCCCTGATCCATGCCACCGTTTCGCGCCTTGTGCTCGACCTCAATCGGGAGCCGTCCGCGCCTGACTCGATCTGGACGCTCAGCGAGCGCACCACGATTCCGGGCAACGTCGATCTCGATGAGACGGAGCGGTCGACCCGCGTACGCGAGGTATACGATGCGTTTCACGGCGCGGTCGACGCCTTCGCGAAGGCCCGTAAGGCGGCGGGGCAGCTGACGGCAATCGTCTCCATCCATTCCTTCACACCGGTCTACCGGGATGTGCCGCGCCCTTGGCAGATCGGCCTGATCTTCAACCATGATGAGCGCTTTGCGCGCAGCGTCGAGGCCGGATTGAAGCAGGATCCGGCACTCGTCGTCGGCATGAACGAACCCTATTCACCAGCGGATCGGGTGTTCCACACACTCGAGCGCCACGCCGAGAGGCGCGGCCTTCCTCCGCTGATGATCGAAATCCGCAACGACCTGATCCGCACACAAGACGGACAGGCGTCGTGGGCCAATCGTCTGGCGCCGCTTTTGAGGGAGGGGGCACGGACGCTCTGATGACGGGCATGGCGCAGAATGTGCCGTGACCCGAAAGACAGAACTTCTTGGAGGATCAACTCGATGTCAGTCGGACAAGGAAGTACCGGGGTGCATGCCCCGCCGGCCGGAGCGCAGGGCTCTGCCGGCATTACCTACACCACGGTGGATGAAAGCTATTTCGAAGCGCGGCGTCTCAAGCGTCATGCCCGCGTTTGGTCGCTCTGGGCGCTCGGCGTCGGGGCGGTGATCTCGGGCCATTATTCGGGCTGGAACTTGGGTCTCGCGAATGGCTTCGGCTCGATGTTCTTCGCGACCATCATCATCGCCATCATGTATCTCGGCCTCACCTTCTCGCTCGCCGAGATGTCGCCGGCCCTGCCGCATACGGGCGGCGCCTATTCCTTCGCCCGCACCTCGATGGGGCCGTGGGCGGGATACGTCACGGGCATTGCCGAGAATATCGAGTTCGTGCTCACGCCGGCCGTGATCGTGTTCTTCATCGGCTCGTATCTGTCGGCGATCTTCGAGACGGCGCCGGCATTCCAGCCTGTCTACTGGGTGCTGTGCTACGCGCTGTTCGTCGGGCTCAACATCATCGGCGTCGAGCTCTCGTTCAAGGTCACGGTGGGCGTGACACTGGCGGCCCTCGCCGTGCTTGCCGCCTTCTATCTGTCGGTCCTGTTCTCCGGTCAGTTCGACTTCTCGCGCTGGGCGTTGAATATCGGCCCTGATGGTGCGGAGATGCCGAACGGCAACGGCCCGTTCCTGCCCATGGGCGTGGGCAGCATTCTGGCCTCACTGCCATTCGCAGTCTGGCTTTTCCTGGCCATCGAGCAGCTGCCGCTTGCGGCGGAGGAGTCGCACGATCCGCAGAGGGACATGCCCAAGGGCATCATCGCCGGTATCCTCACGCTGATCGCGTCCGCGTTCCTCGTGCTCTTCCTGAATACGGGCATCGCGCCAGGCGCCGCAGGCCTCGGCAAGTCCGGCGAGCCGTTGCTCGACGGGTTCCGCACCCTGTTCGGCACGGATATCGCGAAGATCCTGGCGGCGGTTGCGGTGATCGGGCTGATCGCTTCGTTCCACACCATCATCTTCGCCTTCGGGCGGCAGATCTATTCGCTCTCGCGGGCGGGCTACTTCCCGAGCTTCCTGTCGGTTACGCATGGCGGGCGCAAGACTCCGCATATGGCGCTGATCGCGGGCGCTGTGCTCGGTCTTGTGGTGATGCTGATCATCTGGTTCGCGCGCGGTGCCGAAGCGGGTGCCACCGTCATCGGCGGCACGCTGCTCAACATGGCGGTCGCAGGTGCGATGCTCGCCTACTTCATGCAGGGCATGTCCTATATCGTGCTCAAGAAGAAGTTCCCGAGCCTGCATCGGCCTTACACCAGCCCCTTCGGCATCGCGGGCGCGGTGATCTGCATGGTGATCGCGGCGGTGACGCTCTACTTCCAGCTGACGGACTCGGTCTTCCAGACAGCCGTCATTGGCGTCGCCATCTACTATGCGGTGATGATGGCCTATTTCCTGCTCATCGGACGCCATAAGCTCATCCTTTCGCCGGAGGAGGAGTTCGCGCTCACCAAGGGCGAGAGCGAATACAAGTCCCATTGATGCGAACCGGGAGCGCGCAGTTGTGCGCGCTCCCATTTTTCCTCTTCGGTCAAGGTTTTTCGAATGGACGCTCCCAAGATCAAGAATGCCGCCGAGGCTGCGGAATACGTGCGCAGCCGCGATCTTCCCTTCGTGAAGGTCGGCGTCGTCGACATCGACGGCATCATGCGCGGCAAGTACATGGCCCGCGACAAGTTCGAATCCGCTCTCGAGAAGGGCTTCGGCTTCTGCGACGTGGTGCTGGGGTGGGACTCCAACGATCAGCTCTACGACAACACGAAGCTCACGGGCTGGCATACGGCCTATCCGGACGCGTCGGTGCGGGTGCTGCCGGAGACCATGCGGCTCATTCCCTTCGAGAACGACCTGCCATTCTTCCTCGCCGAGTTCGACGGCTATGCGGAGGCCGCCTGTCCGCGCGGCGTGCTGCGCCGTGTGCTGAAAAAAGCGGAGGATATGGGCTTTGCCGTTTCGGCTGCAGCGGAGTTCGAGTTCTTCCTGTTCGAGGAAACGCCGCATTCCGTGCGCGAGAAGAACTATCGCGACCTGAAGAGCATCACGCCGGGCTTCTTCGGTTACTCGGTGCTGCGCTCAGGCGTTCACGCGGACTTTTATCACGAGCTTCTCGACCTCGCGAACAGGATGGATTTCGAGATTGAGGGACTGCACACGGAGACTGGCCCCGGTGTTCTGGAAGCCGCGATCCGCGTCGATGATGCCTTGAAGGCGGCCGATAAGGCGGCGTTGTTCAAGACCTACACCAAGATCCTGGCGCAGCGCCGCGGCTGGATGGCGACCTTCATGGCGAAGTGGTCGCGCGACTGGCCTGGCCAGTCCGGTCATCTGCACACCTCCTTGCGCGATATCACCTCCGGCAAGGGCGCGTTCTACGACGCACAGGCTAAGCACAACATGTCGGAAACCATGCGTTGGTTCGTCGGCGGTCAGCAGAAGCTGATGCCGGAACTGCTCGCCATGGTCGCCTGCACGGTGAACAGCTACACGCGACTGATTCCGGGCTTCTGGGCGCCGACCGATTCCGCCTGGGGTGTCGAGAACCGCACCACGGCCCTGCGCGTCATTCCAGGTTCCGAAAAATCGCAGCGCGTGGAGTACCGGGTCGCTGCCGCCGACATCAACCCGTATATCGCGCTGGCGGCCGCCATCGGCTCAGGCCTCTGGGGCATCGAGAACCGAATCGATCCGGGTGAGCCCATCGAAGGCAATGCCTATGCGGTCGAGCATCCCAAGGAGCGGGCCCTGCCGCGCTCCCTCGGCGAGGCCGCCGAGCGTCTGAAGGGCTCCAAGGCTGCGCGTGAACTCTTCGGCGACACCTTCGTCGAGCATTATGCGGCCACGCGCGAATGGGAAGAGCGTGAGGCCCGCAAGGCCATCACCGATTGGCAACTCGCCCGCTACTTCGAGATCATCTAAAAGATTCATCCAGACTCAAAGCACAGGAGAAGACCATGATTCCCTGGAATCATGGTCTTTCAGACATAACATCATGGCCGATACCGATATCGTCTGCATTTCCCCCATCGACGGACGCGAGCTCGTCCGCCGTCCCATCATGTCAGAGGCTGCCATCGATGCCGCTATTGCTTCGGCGCGAGGGGCGCAAAAGGCGTGGCGAAACACCTCGCTGTCGGAGCGTGCCGGCAAGGTCTCCGCCTTCCTCGACGCGTTGCTTGCGATGAACCAGGAAGTGGTGCCCGAAATCGCCCAGCAGATGGGCCGCCCGGTGCGTTATGGCGGCGAGTTCCGCGGGGTCGAGGAGCGCGCGCGCCACATGATCGGGATTGCGGAGAAGAGCCTGCAGCCCATCCCGGCCGACGATGAGAAGCCGGGCTTTCGCCGCATGATTAAGCGCGAGCCCGTGGGTCTCGTGCTGGTCATCGCACCCTGGAACTATCCCTATCTCACCGCCATCAACACCATCGTGCCGGCGCTCATGGCCGGCAACGCGGTGCTCTTGAAGCACGCCTCGCAGACGGTGCTCGCCGGCGAGCGCTTTCAGATGGCAATGGACCGGGCGGGCATGCCGAAGGGCCTGTTCCAGAACCTGCACCTGAGTCACGACCAGACGAGCCGCATCCTGGGCTCCGGTCTTGTCGATCACTGCAATTTCACCGGCTCCGTCTCCGGCGGCCGTGCCATCGAGCGCGCAGCAGCAGGCACGTTCACCTCGCTCGGCCTCGAACTCGGCGGAAAGGATCCGGCCTATGTGCGCGAGGATGCCAATATCGATCATGCCATCGAGAACCTCGTGGATGGCGCGTTCTTCAACTCGGGCCAGTGCTGCTGCGGCATCGAGCGCATCTACGTTCACGAGAAGCATTACGACCGCTTCGTCGAGGGCGCGATCGATCTCGTGAACACATACGTGCTCGGCAATCCGCTCGACGAGACGACGACGCTCGGCCCGATGGCGCACAAGCGCTTCGCCGACCTGGTGCGCCAGCAGAACGCGGAAGCGGTGGCAAAGGGCGCGAAGGCCCATATTGACGCCAAGAAGTTCCCGGCCGATGTCGGTAATTCCGCCTACCTCGCGCCGCAGGTGCTCACCGACGTCGACCACGCCATGAGCGTCATGCGCGAGGAGAGCTTCGGCCCGACCGTCGGCATCATGAAGGTGAAGGGCGACGAGGAGGCGATCCGCCTCATGAACGACTCGCCCTACGGCCTCTCCGCCGCCATCTGGACCTCGGATGTCGATGCGGCGGAAGCCATCGGCGAGAAGCTGGAGACCGGCACCGTCTTCATGAACCGCTGCGACTATCTCGATCCCGCGCTCGCCTGGACCGGCGTGAAGGACACCGGCCGCGGCGCGAGCCTTTCGCGGCTGGCCTACGAGGCCCTCACCCGTCCGAAATCCTACCACCTCCGTCAGATCTGATTGCACGCATCATGACCACATCTCCCCGCTCCAACTGGAACTACCCCACCGCCATCCGCTTCGGCGCAGGCCGCATCGCGGAACTCGCCGAGGGCTGCAAGGTCGTCGGCATGTCGGCGCCCCTCATCGTCACCGATCCGTTCCTGGCGACCCAGCCCATGACGAAGGCGGCTTTGGATCAGCTGACGGGCGCCGGCCTGAGGGCCGCGATCTTCTCGGACATCAAGCCGAACCCGGTCGAGACCAATGTCTACAAGGGTCTTGAGGCTCTGAAAGCTGGAAAGCACGACGGGGTCGTAGCCTTCGGCGGCGGCTCGGCGCTCGATGCCGGCAAGGTCATCGCCTTCATGGCGGACCAGACTCGTCCCATGTGGGACTTCGAGGATATCGGCGATTGGTGGACCCGCGCCGACCCGAACGGCATTCTCCCGATCATCGCCGTCCCGACGACGGCGGGCACGGGTTCCGAAGTCGGCCGCGCCGGCGTGATCACGCAGGAAGCCACCCACACCAAGAAGGTGATCTTCCATCCATTGATGATGCCGAAGATCGTGATCTGCGATCCGGAGCTCACGGTCGGCATGCCGCAGCACATCACGGCGGGCACGGGACTCGATGCGCTCGCGCATTGCATCGAGGCCTATTGCGCACCGGGCTATCACCCGATGGCGGACGGCATCGCAGTCGAGGGCATCCGCCTCGTGAAGGAATACCTGCCGCGGGCGTACAAGGACGGAAAGGATATTGAAGCCCGCGCCCAGATGATGTCGGCCGCCGCCATGGGCGCCACCGCGTTCCAGAAGGGACTGGGTGCGATCCACGCCCTCTCGCATCCGACCGGCGCGCTCTACGACACCCACCACGGCCTGACCAATGCGGTCTTCATGCCGTATGTGCTGGTCTACAACCGCAAGGCCATCGAGACACGGATCGAACGACTCGCCGCCTTTATCGGCCTGGAACCTTCGTTCCAGGCCTTCCTCGATTGGGTGCTGCAACTACGTAAGGATCTTGGCGTACCGCACACCTTAGAAGGCCTGAAGGTCGATGCGGCTCGTTTCGACGAAATGTCCGAGATGGCGCCCAACGATCCCACCGCCGGCGGCAATCCGGTGCCGATCGCCAAGGACAGCGCCCGCAAGCTCTTCGAGGATGCGCTGGCCGGGCGTCTCTGACGAATTGCCCGCTATAAAATGACAAAGGCACCGCTGTTCGCTGCAGCGGTGCCTTTTCCTTTGAGGGATATCGGTCGGCGTTTAAGCGGCAGCCTTCAGGGGAGTCTTGCGCTCGGCCCGGAGCGATTTGAGCGCTTCCGTCCAGCGGAAGAGTTCGTCGAGCATCGTGGCCGCCGAGGTCTTGTAGATGTCGGGAGCGTTGAGATTGCCGGTCTCGTCCAGGTTCTGGAACACCATCGGCATGGGCACGCCTTCCGGAATCGGCATCATCTTCAGGGTCGTGACGATCTGCTTCGCCACCTGAACCGAACGCAGACCGCCCGAAATGCCGCCATAGCTCACGAAGCCGACGGGAGTGTAGTTCCATTCGCGGGACAGGTAGTTGAGCGCGTTCACGAGAGCCGGGGGCGGAGCGTAGTTGTACTCCGGCGTCACGAATACGAAGGCATCGGCGGCGCTCACACTCGCGGCCCAAGCCTTGGTATGGGCATGGCGGTAGTTCTGCTTCATCGGGTGCTCGGGCTCGTCGAAGACGGGCAGGTTGAAATCCGCCAGATCGACCAGAACAGGCTCGAACTTGCCATGCTCGGCCGTGTAGTCGCTGAACCATCGGGCGATGCTGGGGCCGATCCGGCCAGGGCGGGTGCTGCCGATGATGATGTGAAGCTTGGGCTTCATGACATGTCCTTGGTTTGCATTCGAAGGCCGGAACCCTTAAGTTCCGTTTTGTAACCGAGGCTCATTAAGTAACTTCCTGAGCATCGCGCAAGGAGGCACTTTCATGTCACCCAGTCACATCCATGTTCCCACCGACTGTCGGACGGTGACGGAGATCCTGTCGCGCGTCGGCGACAAGTGGAGCGTCCAGGTCGTCGTCCAGATGGGCGAGGGACCTAAGAGATTCAACGAGTTACGCCGTAGCGTGACCGGGATCTCGCAACGCATGCTGACCCTGACGCTGCGCGGATTGGAGCGAGACGGGCTCGTTACGCGCACCGTCTACCCGACCATTCCGCCCCGAGTGGATTACCAGCTCACAGGGCTGGGTTGCTCCCTGCTCAAGACTGTGCGGGGCTTGGGCGAGTGGGCGATCCAGAATCGGGACGAGATCCTGGAGGCACGCCGACGCTTCGATGAAGGCGATACCGGCTCCGGGACCGGCCTTCGGCAGTTCGACGCCGCTTGAGAGATTTCAGGAGGCGGCCCTGTGCTCCAGGATTTCCCAGAGGGCCCGGTCGTGGAAGGTCACGATGGCCCCATCGGCCCCGATCTCCCTCATCTCGTCTCGGGTCAGCCCGGTCAGAACACCGAAAGAGAACAGGCCGGCGGCCTTGGCGGCCCTCATGCCTGATGGCGAATCCTCGAAGGCGACCGCCTCTTCGGCCTTGATGCCGAGCCGCGCCAGCGCCGTCAGATAGGGCAGGGGATCGGGCTTGCCACGCTCGACGTCTTCGATGGTGATCTGGACGGGAAAGCGCTCCGCCAGCCCCAGCACGTCCAGCATGTGATCCGCGTTGAGGCGCGGCGCGTTGGTGACGAGGGCGACCTTGATGCCGCGCGCTTCGGCCCAGTCGAGCAACTCGAGGAGGCCCTCCAACGGTTTCAGCTCCATAGCCATGCGGCGGAAGGTGGCTTCCTTCTCATCGGCATAGGCTTCGTGCTCCTCGACCGGCAGATGGGGCAGGAGAGAAGCAAAGATCGCCTCGTTGGTGCGCCCGATGATCTTGGAGCGGTAGATCTCCTCGTTGATGTCGACGCCCTCGGCTTTCAGAACCTCGGCAAAGGCCTCCAGGTGGACAGGGTCGCTGTGAACCAATGTTCCATCCATATCGAAGATCAGAGCTTTGAGCATCGGGCCGTCTCTCAACAATGTCGGGTCTCAGGGCGAGGGAATAGACCGCTTCGCCCCGGAAGGCACCCCGTTGGAATTGCAACCCTGCTCTATACATAATCGGGGACCTGATAAACCGTATAAAGCGTGATCCCCCTGATGGTTCGCATTCTTTCCCGCCTGTCCGACGAGATATCCCGATGCGGGTGATCGACAGGCTCAGGCTTCTTTACGAGGGCGATACGCCGGAAGCGCATCAGTTTCGCTACGCACTTCTGGTCTTCGACGTGACGACGATCCTTTTCATCGTCGTCACGTCCTTCCTGCCGCGCTCACCGGCTTTCGAGTGGATGGACGTGATCATCGGCTTGATCGTTCTGGCGGACTTCTCGGTGCGCCTTGCGATCAGCCGAACGCCATGGCGGGATCTGGCCTATCCAACGACTCTGGCGGATATTGCGGCCATCGTGTCCTTTCTCGCCCCGGTCGTCGGAGAGGGCATAGGCTTCCTGAGGGTTCTGCGGACACTTCGGCTGCTGCGCACCTATCAGCTGCTCGCCCGCCTGCGGGCCGACAGCGTGTTCTTCCGGCGCAACGAAGACCTGATCATCGCTGCGGTCAACCTCGGCGTCTTCATCTTCATCATGACCGGCTTCGTCTACGAGACGCAGCGCTGGACGAACACGAAGATCGGCAACTACATCGATGCGCTGTATTTCACCATTGCGGCGCTCACCACCACGGGATTCGGCGATATCACCCTGACCGGAACGCTGGGACACCTGATCTCTGTCGTGATCATGATCTGCGGCGTCACGCTCTTCCTGCGTCTCGTGCAGGTGCTGCTCAGACCCGACAAGGTACGCTTTCCCTGCCCCGTCTGTGCTCTGCAGCGGCACGATCGCGATGCAGTCCACTGCAAGGCCTGCGGCACGGTCCTCAACATTCCGGATGAAGGGGCAATCTGAAGGCGCTAGAGCTGCTTCCACTTGCGTAGAAACATCTCTCCTCTTGGTCCGCCGCATTTCTTAACGGCGAACCGGATCCACGTGGCCGAAAAACGCTCAATTCCTTAAACGGCTCATCGTTGGCGTGGAAAGCCGGATCCGCTTTTCCGTACGATGCTTTAGGCGTCCGGAACGATAGCGACGCCGCGCTGTGTCGTGAACGAGATTGACACGGGCGTGCCCGGAGTAATCGGCTCCTTGCGTCCGTATTGGACGACGAACAGGTTCCCGATGGCGCTCTCTACCTCGTATTCCACCTGCGTGCCGAGATAAGAGGCTTTTCGCACTGTCCCGGTCAGCGCGCCGGCGACGGAGGCTGACTCGTCGAGGAGGATTGCGTCGGGCCGGACGGCAAGTTTGACAGGTCCTTGGCTGGCGTTTCTGTGAGGAAGCTGGAGGCTTAAATTGCCGATATTCACCTGTGCCGTAGGTCCCGCAATGCTCACCAGATCGCCGTTGATGATGTTGGCGTCACCGATGAAGTCGGCGACGAACAGGTTGGCCGGCTCTTCATAAAGCTCACGCGGTGCACCGGTCTGGGCGATACGAGCGTTCGACATGACGATGATGTGGTCGGAGACAGCGAGCGCCTCCTCCTGATCGTGCGTCACGTAGGCCACGGTGAGATTGAGGCTCTGCTGCAGTTCGCGGATATCCTCGCGTACCCTCCGGCGCAGCTTGGCGTCGAGATTCGACAAAGGCTCGTCAAAAAGCAGAACCTGCGGTTCCAGCACGAGTGCGCGGGCCACCGCCACGCGCTGCTGCTGTCCGCCGGACAGCTCGGAGGGTGCGCGCTTCTCCAGGCCCTTGAGGCCTATCAGCGATAGCTTTTCCATGGCCATCTCGTAGGCGTCCTTCTTGGAGACGCCCTGCACGGAAGGTCCATAGGCCACGTTCTCCAGCACCGACATGTGCGGAAAGAGTGCGTAGGACTGGAACACCATGCTCACGTCCCGGTCGGCGGCGGAGAGGTTCGTCACGTCACGCCCTCCGATCAGGATCTGGCCTTCGCTCGCCATCTCGAGGCCGGCGATCATGCGCAAAGTCGTGGTCTTTCCGCAGCCGGAAGGGCCGAGCAGGGTTACGAGCTGGCCCGGTTCGATGGTGAAGGAAATATCGTCCACCGCGGTGACGCTGCCGTAGTGCTTCGTCACGTTGCGGAACTGCACCGAAGCAGCTTGCTTCTTGGAGGCCGCGGGGCGGGATAGGGAATGAATGGACGACATCTTGTTCATGGGACCGCCTGCACGGCAACGGGGGAAGGAGCGATGCTCGCGCTGCGGCGCCCGAGGCGCCGCTCGCCGACGGCCAGCTGGATCGCCACAATGGCGAGCAGCATGACAAGGATGAGCACGGTGGAATAGGCAATCGCAAGGCCGAACTCGCCTGCCTCGACCCGGCCGACGATGTAGGTCGTCGCCATATTGTACTCGGCGGTGACGAGGAAGATCACCGCGCTCACGGCCGTCATGGCGCGCACGAAGGAATACACGAGAGAGGCGACGATGGCCGGTCTCAGCAGCGGCAGCACTACGCGGCGCATGGTGGTCCACGAGCCGGCACCCAGCGTCAACGAGGCTTCATCGAGGCTCTTGTCGATCTGGCTCAAGGTGGCGATGCCGGAGCGCACGCCCACCGGCATGTTGCGGAATACGAAGCACATCACGAGGATGAAGCCGGTTCCGGTAATTTCGATCGGCGGCACGTTGAAGGCCAGGATGTAGGACACGCCGACGACCGTGCCGGGAATCGCAAAGCTCAGGAGCGTGCCGAACTCGAAGGCGCGCTGGCCGGAGAAACGCTGGCGGGTGAGAAGATAGGCGGTGAGCAGTCCGATGGCCGCGGTCAGCGGCGCCGAGAGCGCGGCCACTCTCACGGTCGCAAAAAATGAGTCCCAGGCCGAACCCGAGAAGTAGAGGCCCGAACTGGAGCGCTCCACCCGGAAGGCTGTCAGGAAATGCTCGAAGGTCGGCGTATAGTCGCGACCCATAGAGCGCACGAAGGCGCCGACCACGATGATCGCATAAATGGCGACGGTGAAGATCGCCCAAGGCAATGCCGCGAGGTAGGAGGCCAGCGCCACCCGCCGCGGCAGCGGCAGCGGAATGCCGGCGTCGCCCTTTCCCGTGACTGTTGTGTAGACCTTCTTGCCGAGCCAGGCATGCTGGAGCCAGAAGGCCCCGAGCGTGAACGCCAGCAGGATGATGGACAGCACGGCCGCGCGGCCCTGATCCTGCTGCGCGCCGACGACGGCGAAGAAGATCTTCGTGGAGAGCACCTCGTAGTTTCCGCCAAGCACCAGCGGATTGCCGAAATCGGCCAGGCTTTCCACGAAACCGAGGAGGAAGGCGTTGGCGAGACCCGGTCGCATGAGCGGCAGCGTCACGGTCCAGAAGGTCGTCCAGCTCTTCGCACGCAGGGTTTGCGAGGCTTCTTCGAGTGTCGGGCTGATACCCTGCACCACGCCGATGAGGACGAGGAACGCAATCGGCGTGAAGGCGAGAAGCTGTGCGATGAGAACGCCGGGAAGTCCGTAGATCCAGCGTGAGCGCGGCACGCCGAACCACTCCCACAGCACCGCGGAGAGAGCCCCCGAGCGGCCGAAGAGCAGGATCAGGGCCAGGCCGATCACGAAAGGCGGCGTGATGATGGGCAGAACGCTCATCAGGCGCAGAAGCTTCTTGAACCGGAAATCCGTCCGGGTCGCGATGAGAGCGAAGGCAAGGCCGAGAGCCGTCGTGCCGACGCCCACGAGCAGCCCGAGGAAGAGCGTATTCCACGCCACGCCGCAGCGCAGGCCGCTCGACAGGCAATCCAGACCCCAGATCGACCGATCAAGGAACTTCACGAAGAATTCGTAAGGGGCGAAGTCGCCGCTGTTGTCGGCGAAGGCGCTTGCGAGAATAGTCGAGACCGGGAAGAACACGAAGACAAAGATCAGGGCAATGACGACGCCGATGGAGGAGGTGACGAAGGCATCGCCCCGGCACCAGCCGCGCGCCGCAAGGCCGTGGCACAGGATGATGAGGAAAGCGGCCGCCGTCAGAGCAGCGCCATAGCCCATTCCGGCCTGGCTTGGACCCGGCTCACCGAAGAGGTCCTTCAGAGCATCCATGGTCCAGCCGTTGAGGCCGATGGAAAACCCTTGCAGAACGATGAGGGTGAGACCGAGAAGTCCCGATGCGATGAGCCAGCTGCCGTTGGGTTGAGCCGAGGGACGGATCACGGGGACCAGGGACAAGCACAAGGGCGCCAGGATCGGCAGGAGCCACCACGTGCCCTTGAGGCCATGAATCAGGGCCGATCCGCTGACGAAATAATCGGAGAGGGTCGGGATGGCAGTGCGGTCGAAGCCGTACCAAGGCAGGAGGGCAAAGCCGACCCAGCCCAGAACGATCCAGCCAAGGGTTGCCCGTGACATCTTCTGTCCTCGCCTCAAGACCGATGCGGGCTCGGTCCTTATTATGATCAGAGTATCGATGTGCTTCGGCGCAGCGGTCCTCCGGTGCGCCGAAGCATATTTTAAGTCCGCCTATTTCGGCAGGTTCTTCACCTCGTTGTCCCACTTGGACAGGAGGCGCTTGCGCTCGGCCGAGGAGCCGTATTTCGCGAAATCGAAATTGATCAGCTTGATGTCGCTGAGCTTCGGAGCCTGCGGCGGAATCGGTGTGCTCTTGTTCGAGGGCACTTGGTACGACTTGGCTTCTGCGCCGAGCTTCTGCGCGTCGGCGGTGAGCGCCCAGTCGTAGAACTTCTTGGCGTTGTCTAGGTTCTTGGCACCCTTGATGACCGACATGGAGCCGATTTCGTAGCCCGTTCCCTCGCAAGGGGCGACGACCTTCACGGGCGCCTTGTCGACGACCATCGTCACGATATCGTGCATGAAGGCGATGCCGGCGGTCGTCTCTCCGAGCGCCATGGCCTTGGCCGGGGCAGCGCCCGACTTGGTGTATTGATTGACGTTCTTGTGCAGGGCCTTGAGATATTCGAAGCCTTTGTCCTCGCCCATGATCTGCACGATGGTGGCGAGAAGCGTGTAGGCCGTGCCGGAGGAGTTCGGATCCGCGACCTGCACCTCGTCCTTCAGCTCGGGCTTCAGCAGATCCGCCCAGCATTTCGGCTCGCCGATCTTGTTCGATTGCGCGAGCTCCGTGTTGTAGCCGAAGCCGAGCGCCCCGGAATAGATGCCGACGGTGCGGCCCTTGGATTGCTCCCACTGGCGCACGGCCCAGTCCTGCAATTCGCCCATTTTCGGCGACTTGTACTCTTCGGTGATGCCCTCTTCTGCCGCCTGCATGTGCGGGTCGCCCGTGCCACCCCACCAGATGTCGGCGCGAGGATTGGCAGCCTCCGCCTTGACCTGAGCGTAGACCTCGCCTGCGCTCTTACGGGTCATCGAGACCTTGATGCCCGTCTCACGCTCAAAGGCAGTCGTCATGGCGCGGCACCATTCCTCCTGCACGCCGCAATACATCACCAGCGCGCCTTGCGCCTGGGCCGCTCCTGCGGACATGAAAGACAGGGCCGTCATGGTGCCTGCCAGCATGGTTGCCGCAGCGAGATTCTTCTTCACGTTCATTCGATCCTCCCAAAGAGCCGTTTCTATTATTGGTTGGTCGGCTAAGCTCCCCCCATTGCGACGGCGGGTCAAGAGCCTAGCCGGTGCTTCAAATCTGAATCTTTAGAATAAGATGCCGTCTCATGGCGTCTTCGCGATCCCGGTCGCCTGGGTGAGTGCATCGGCCAGTTCCGGCGTGCAGGCCAGAACGGGATTGCCTTTCCTGAGGCCGTCCTTTGCCAGGAAGTCGTTGGTCCAGCCTCCAGCCTCTTCGATGATCAGAAGGCCGGCCAGGGCATCCCAGGAATTGATGTGGAGCTCGCAATAGGCATCGATGCGACCGTCCGCAACGTAAGCCAAGCCCAGCGTACCCGATCCCGCCCGGCGCACATTGGCACCGGCCGTCTTCAGCTTGTCGATGACGGCGATATAGGGCTCGGGCGGCAGGCGCGAGGACCAGCCTGCTTCCACGGTGGCCTGATTCATATTGGCGAGGCCGCTCACACGGATGGTCTCGCCATTGAGGATGGCGCCCCGGCCGCGTTGAGCCGTGTAGAGCTCGGCATGCATCACATCATAGATCACCCCGATCTCGACCCGTCCCTCACGCACGAAGGCAATGGAGATGGCAAAGTGCGGGATGCCGCGGGCGAAATTCGCCGTGCCGTCGATAGGATCCACCACCCAGACGTCGCGCTCGAAGGAGCCGCCACCTTCCTCGCCGAAGAAGGAATCGCCGGGAAACAGCTCGCTCAGACGGCTGCGGATCAGCTCTTCTACCTCCGCATCGGTGGCTGTCAGGAAATCCTGCGGGCCCTTGAAATCCGGCCGCTGCGATCGCGGCCGTTCCAGAAAGCGCTTGCGCGCCAGCACGCCCGCCTCCCTGGCGATGGCGCAGGCGGCTGCAAATCTCATGTCCAGGCTGTCTGTCGTCATCGGGTTGGAACATCCTTCTGGATCAAATGCGGGGTTTCCACTGTTATGAGGCGGTCATGGATCTTTGAGAGGATGGAGAATCGTATGAGGCCGAGGCCGACGGTGTTCCCAATTCCTCTCAAATTGACCCTTTCTTAGCCGGCTCAAATCACTTACGTTACAAACTATCTCGTTAGGAGTCCTACTCTCGTCGAATGCCCCAGACAGCAAAAGAAGAACTCAGCCAGGTTGCGGCACTCCCCTTCCGGATCAAGGACGGCAAGATCGAGGTGCTCCTCGTCACGTCGCGCGAGACCAAGCGCTGGCTGATTCCCAAGGGCTGGCCCATGAAAGGCAAGAAGCCTCACAAGGCGGCCGCGCAGGAGGCCGAGGAGGAGGCTGGCGTCAAGGGCGAGATCAAGAACAAGCCACTCGGCTCCTACGATTACTGGAAGCGTCGGGCCGCGCATTTCGATCTGTGCCGCGTCAACGTCTACCCGCTCGAGGTCTCCAAACAACTCAAGTCCTGGCGCGAGAAAGGGCAGCGTCAGGCCCAGTGGTTCGAGGTTGAAGAGGCAGCTCATCAGGTCCTGGAGCCCGCTTTGGCCGAGCTCATCCGCAGCCTTCCCGAACACGTCTGACGGCCTCGTCCCAACGAGGTAGAACGTAGATTTTAGGGCGATTCAGGGAACGCAAAGCTCCTCAAGAAGTCTTTCCTGTGACGAAAGCGGTCAAGCGGCGGAGCTTGACCATTTCCAGGCATGTGAGGAGATTTCGATGAAGGCGCTTGTTTGGCATGGCACCACCGATATCCGTTGCGATTCGGTTCCCGATCCACAGATCGAGCATCCGCGCGACGCGATCATCAAGGTGACGAGCTGCGCCATCTGCGGCTCCGATCTTCACCTCTACGATCATTTCATGCCGGGGATGAAATCCGGTGACATCATGGGCCATGAGACCATGGGCGAGGTCGTAGAGGTCGGTGCCGAGTCCAGAGGCAAGCTCAAGGTCGGCGACCGGGTGGTGATCCCATTCACCATCATCTGCGGCGAGTGCGAGCAGTGCAAGCGCGGCAATTTCTCGGTGTGCGAGCGGACGAACCGCAACGGCCATATCGCCGCCAAGGCCTTTGGGCACACGACGGCGGGTCTGTTCGGCTACACGCATCTGACCGGCGGCTATCCGGGCGGGCAGGCCGAGTATCTGCGCGTGCCCTTCGCCGACTCCACCCACATCAAGGTGCCGGACGGCGTTCCGGACGAGAAACTTCTCTTCCTCAGCGACATTTTTCCGACAGGATGGCAAGCGGCCGTCCAGTGCGACATCCAACCCACGGACACGGTCGCGATCTGGGGCGCAGGTCCCGTGGGCCAGATGGCGATCCGCAGCGCCATACTCCTTGGCGCCAAACAGGTCGTGGTGATCGACCGGGTTCCCGAGCGCCTCGCCATGGCAGAGGCGGGCGGCGCCATCACGATCAATTTTGACGAGGAGAGCGTGATCGAGCGGCTCAACGAGCTCACCAAAGGTAAGGGTCCCGAGAAGTGCATCGACGCTGTCGGCATGGAGGCACATGCCACCGCGACGATCGATTCCATGTACGATCGGGTGAAGCAGGCCACCATGATGGAGACGGATCGTCCGCATGTGCTGCGTGAGATGGCCTATGTCTGCCGCCCGGCCGGGACGCTCTCGATTCCTGGTGTCTATGGCGGCTTACTCGACAAGATCCCCTTCGGGGCGATCATGAACAAGGGGCTCACCATCCGCACGGGCCAGACGCATGTGAACCGCTGGACCGATGATCTCCTGCGCCGCATCGAGGAAGGTCAGATCGATCCGTCGTTCGTCA
Source organism: Microvirga sp. RSM25 (assembly GCF_044784385.1). Lineage (NCBI taxonomy): Bacteria > Pseudomonadati > Pseudomonadota > Alphaproteobacteria > Hyphomicrobiales > Methylobacteriaceae > Microvirga > Microvirga sp. RSM25. The sequence goes on from NZ_CP173039.1 coordinate 80,426, forward strand.
TCACACATACGGTTTCTCTCGATGAGGGACCGGACATGTACAAGGTCTTCCGTGACAAGCAGGATGGCTGCATCAAGGTCGTACTCAAACCCTGATAGGTGAGATCATGCGCTACGAAACTGAAAAAACGCGCCGCCGTGGTCACGCCGACACGGCGACCGACACCCTGGCCCGCGGGCTCGGCCTGTTTTCCATCGCTCTCGGCATCGCCGAAGTCGCAGCGCCTCGCGCACTGGCACGAGCGCTCGGCATGAAAGGGCAAGAGGGGCTGATTGCTGGCTATGGTGTTCGCGAAATCGCAACCGGCATTGGCATTCTGGCCTCGAAGGATCCGACACCTTGGGTCTGGGGGCGTGTCGCCGGCGACGGGCTCGACCTTGCAACGCTGGCGACGGCCCTTGAGGGCAACAACCCGAAGAAGGGTAATGTCGGCATCGCGATGGCGGCTGTGGCCGGCGTGACGGCGCTGGACGTTTATTGCGCTCAAACCCTGAGCCGCGAAAGCCCGCATCCGTTGCCGCCGATGCAGGATTATTCCGATCGCACCGGTTATCCCCGTGGGATTGAGCAGAGTCATGGTGCGGCCCGGGATTTCGAGGTGCCGAGCGATTTCCGCACGCCGGAGGCGCTGCGGCCCTATACGCAGCCGGAGCCATCTCGACATCCTCAGCCGTCCATGTAACTTCGCGGCATGACAAAGCCGCAGGTTTTTACCATTGGATACGAGGGAGCGGATGTGGACCGCTTCCTCACCACCTTGAAGGATGCGGGAGTCGGCGCCCTCGCGGATGTGCGTGCCGTCGCGCTCTCACGCAAGCGCGGTTTCTCCAAATCGGCCCTGCGGGATGCTCTAACGAATCAGGGCATCGGCTACCAGCATTTCATCAAACTCGGAACGCCGAAGGAGGGGCGTCAGGCGGCTCGTGCCGGTGACGGCGAATTGATGCGCCGGATCTATTGCAACGAGGTTCTGGCGACCGAACCGGCTCAGGAGGCTTTTCGCGAGTTGGAGGCACTGGCGCAGGCCCAACCGATCTGCCTTCTCTGCTTCGAGCGCGATCCCGCCGATTGCCATCGCCGCGTGCTGGCGCAGCGACTCGCCGAAAGAGGCTTCGAGACGGTGGATCTGACGGTTCTCTGACGCTACAAGATGAATCCTGCGCAGGGAGGCAAGGGGCGGTCATGCAGGCAATCGTCACGGCGGTGAGCAGTAGCCCCGGCCACAGCTTCAGCAAATCCAATCGGGGCGTTATCCGCCTCCTGGCCGGTCTCGGCGTCGAGGGCGATGCTCACCTTGGCACGACCGTCAAGCACCGCTCGCGGGTGGCCAAGGACCCGAGCCAGCCGAATTTGCGGCAGGTTCACCTGATCCATGCCGAACTGCACGACGAACTTCGTGAAGTGGGCTTCAACGTTTCCGCCGGCGACATGGGCGAAAACGTCACGACGCGCGGCATCGATCTGCTCGGCCTGCCGGCGGGCGCGCGCCTGCTCATCGGCCCGAGCGCCGTGATCGAGGTGACGGGACTGCGCAACCCTTGTGTCCAGATCGATCGCTTTCAGAAGGGACTCATGAAGGCCGTACTCGGCAAGGACGAGCACGGAAACCTCGTCCGTAAATCCGGAATCATGGCGATCGTCCTCGAAGGAGGTGAGGTGAGATCGGGTGATGCCATTCGGGTGGAGTTGCCGCTCGGACCGCACCGGGCGCTCGAGGTCGTCTAGAGCATCATCCAAAAGCGGGAGGCACTTCTGGGGTCCCGCCGATGCTCACTTTCCTAACTGTCGCACCGTTGAGCGGACTTCCGGTTCCGCACGATGCGTTAGAGCCTCAGATCGGGCTGAAACAAAAGTGCGGTTGCCAAGTTGAACGAACTGCACTACCTTGGGCCTAGGTTTAATTTCTAGAGAGGGAGGACTGCATGGCTTTTATCCGCTTGCTGAACGTTCCTCCCGCGTCCGAACTTTAGGTCGGACCAGGTGGGGCTCCAAGGCCCGGCAAACCTTATCAAGCTTTCACAATCTATGATCTTTGAGCGACATCGGACGCTGTAAGCAGCGGTTCCCCTGTCGCTCCTCAAATTCCGGGGAGAGGTGTGCGCTCCGAGCGCCGCCTGTTCGCTTCCATGAGCCAGCAAACGAAGAGCGGGGACGCCACCCGCGATGTCTTGAAATTCACGTTTCGGCACTGGCGCGAAGAACCGCGTTACGTGGTGCTGATCGTCGTTACCATGATGGTCTCGACGCTGGCCGATGTATTCATGCCCGTCTTCGCGGGACGTCTCGTCGATGCCATCGCCATGGGCGCCAACGACCGTGAGGCCGCCCTTCACGCAGCGCTCGTCTCCTTCGCCTTCATGACAGGCCTCGGCCTGCTCACGATCGTCATGCGCCATCTGGCCTTTTATGGCATCGTGGAGCTGACGCTGCGGGTGATGGGGCGCGTGGCGCAGGATGCGTTTGCCCGTGTCCAGCGCTTTTCGACCGACTGGCATGCGAACTCCTTTGCCGGCTCCACCGTGCGCAAGATCACCCGCGGTATGTGGGCGCTGGACCTGATGCACGACACGCTCCTGCTCGCGTTGCTGCCTTCGCTCACAGTGCTCGCCGGCTCGATGATCGTGCTGGGTCTGCGCTGGCCGGTGATGGGCTTCGTCATCGGAGGGAGCGCGCTCGCCTACATCGTCATGACGGGCTTCCTGGCGACCCGCTATGTCGCGCCCGCGGCGCGGCTGGCCAATGCTTGGGATACGCGCGTCGGCGGCACCCTGGCCGATGCTTTGAGCTGCAATCCCGTCGTAAAGGCTTTCGGAGCCGAGGTGCGTGAGGACCAGCGCCTCACCTGGGTGCTGCGCAAGTGGCAGAACCGCACCCGCCGCCTCTGGCAGCGCGGCACCAACAGCGGAACGGTGCAGTTCATCGCCCTGCTCGGCATCCGTGCCGCCATCATCGGCACGGCCATCTGGCTGTGGTGGCAGAACCGCGCAACGCCAGGCGATCTTGCCTATGTGCTCACGACGTACTTCGTAATCCACGGCTACCTGCGTGACGTCGGCATGCACATCAACAACCTGCGCCGTTCGGTGAACGACATGGAGGAACTCGTCGAGATCCACCGGGAGCGCATCGGCGTGCCGGATCGTCCCGGCGCGAAGCCGATCCGCATTTCGCGCGGCGAGGTCTCGTTCGACCGTGTCACGTTCCACTATGCGGGACATGACACGCCGCTCTACCGGGATCTGTCCCTGACGGTCCGGGCGGGCGAGCGCGTCGGCCTCGTGGGCCCCTCGGGATCAGGCAAGACGACCCTCGTCAAGCTGATCCAGCGTCTCTACGACGTGACGGGTGGGCAGATCCTGATCGACGGGCAGAACATCGCTCAAGCCGAGCAGGCGTCCTTGCGTTCGCAGATCGCCATCGTGCAGCAGGAGCCCATTCTGTTCCACCGTACGCTGGCCGAGAACATCGCCTATGCCCGCCCGAATGCGTCTGTGGCGGAGATCGAGCGTGCGGCGCGGCTCGCCAATGCGCACGACTTCATCATGAGCCTGCCCAAAGGCTATTCGACCCTTGTGGGTGAGCGTGGCGTGAAGCTCTCGGGTGGCGAGCGCCAGAGGGTCGCAATCGCGCGCGCCTTCCTGGCTGATGCGCCCATCCTGATCCTGGACGAGGCGACCTCCGCGCTCGATTCGGAATCGGAGGCGCTGATCCAGCAGGCGATGGAGCGGCTCATGGTGGGGCGCACCTCCATCGTGATCGCGCACCGCCTTTCGACGGTGCGCGCCCTCGACCGCATCCTCGTGTTCGACAGAGGGCGGATGGTGGAGGAAGGTGATCACCTGACGCTCTATCGCAAGGGAGGTCTTTACCGCCGCCTCTGCGATCACCAGGGGCTGGATCTCACTAAGGGACCGCGGTCCGACATGGCTGCAGAATAAGGCGTCTGGACAAGCTATTCTGAAATTTCTGGCGCATCGTGCGGACCGGAAGTCCGCACGATGCGCCAGCCAAGAAGATGAGCATCGGACCCAAAAGTGGGTTCCACTTTTGGGTCCGATGCTTTAAGGGAAATCCCATGTTTGAAGTCAAAGACATCCCGAGTTCCGACAATAAGCGGGACTTCTATGCCTCTCTCGCCCAGCAACTCTCCGGACTTCTGGAGGGCGAGCCGGATGCGATCGCGAATGCGGCCAACATGTCGGCCCTGATCTACCAGTTCCTGCCGGATCTGAACTGGGCCGGGTTCTACTTCATGCGCGGGCCGGAGCTCGTTCTCGGCCCCTTCCAGGGCAAGACGGCCTGCGTGCGCATCGCGGTCGGTCGCGGCGTTTGCGGCACAGCGGTAGAGCGCAAGGAATCCATCGTGGTGCCGGACGTCAACGCCTTTACGGGTCACATCGCCTGCGACAGCGCCTCCCGCTCCGAACTCGTCGTGCCGCTCATCAAGGACGGCAAGGTGCTGGGCGTGCTCGATCTCGATAGCCCTAGCACGAACCGGTTCGACGAGGAGGACCGCGAGGGCTGCGAGAAACTGGTGCGGATCTATCTCAAGGCTTCCGAGCTCTCGCTTTAACCCTCAAAATGCAGCCCGCCTATATCGACACCTATTACAGCCGCACCGCCGCCACGTCGGAAGCCTATCCGCGGGCGGCGGGACGCATCCAGGCGGATGTCTGCATCGTCGGTGGTGGATTGGCCGGTCTGACAGCGGCTTTGAAGCTTGCACGCAGCGGACGCAAGGTCGTGCTGCTCGAAGCCCAGCGGGTGGCCTGGGGCGCCTCCGGCCGCAACGGCGGCTTTGTTTCCGCAGGTTATGCCACGGGGCTTGCCGCCATCGAGCGCCGTGCGGGACCTGATCAGGCACGGGAGCTGTTCCGCCTCTCCATGGAGGGCGTGGAGATCGTCCGCAGCAATATCGACGAACTCGGGATTCAGAATGCCCATCGGGTACCCGGCATTGCGAAGGCACTGCGTTACAACTCGCGCGGAGCCCTGCAGGCTGCAAGCGAACGCCAGCGGAGCGAGTTCGGATTGCAGCTCCGCTATGTGCCCCGTGATGAGGTGAGAGAGCTCTTCATTTCTCCCAAATATCACGAGGCGGTTCTGGACGAAGGCGCCTTCCACTTCCATCCGCTGAATTACGGACGTGCGCTGGCTCGCGAGGCGGCGCGACTGGGCGCTTCGATTCATGAGCATTCGTCGGTGACGGCGGCCGATCTCGACAGCGCACGCAAGGTCCTTCGCGCGGGGGATGCCGAAATTTCGACCGAGCATGTGGTGTTCGCAACGGGCGGCTATACCGGCGCCGTCTTGCCTGCGCTCAAGCGCGCGTTCCTGCCCATTGCCACTTACGTTCTGTTGAGCGAGCAGGCGCCGGAGCTGGTGCAAGGCGCCATTCGCACGCAGGCGGCCATTCTCGATGATCGCAGGGCAGGGGACTATTACCGACTGGTCGACGGCGGAAATAGGATCCTATGGGGTGGACGCATCACCACGCGCACGACCGATCCGCACGATATCGCAGCCCTTCTCCGGCGCGAGATGGTGACGACCTATCCGCAGCTGTCCGGCTTGAAGGTCGAGGTCGCTTGGTCGGGCCTTATGTCCTATGCCCGGCACCTGATGCCGCAGATCGGTCAATGGAAACAGGGGGTCTGGTACTGCACGGCCTTCGGCGGCCACGGTATGAACACGACGGCAGCTGGCGGGACGGTGATTGCGGAAGGAATAACTGCAGAAAGCGACCGCTATCGCCTGTTTGCGCCGTTCGATCTGGCATGGAATGGCGGCATCTTCGGCCGTGCCGCTGTTCAGCTCACTTACTGGAGCTATCAGGCCGCCGATGCGGCCAGGGAATTGCGCTCCCGCTGAAACGGCGGAAACGATACAAAATTACATCTTGGCGGCCGATGCCACGACCCAGAGGCAACTGAAGCTGAACGCGAGAGCGATCAGATTCATGAGATAGGCCAGAGCATCGTTGGCAGGGTGGCGTTTTTCCGTTTGTTCCATCGCGCTTCCTCTAAAGCCGGAAGGCCTTGCGATGTGGATTATGCCTAAGCTTGCTGTCTGTCCAGATGGTTAACCTATTATTCTTAGTCAGCCACCAATCGTGCCGTGGATTGTTCCGAGGCGCCGGCTTTCGCAGGAGCAGTCGTTGCCGCTGGAGAGGGGGTCTGCAATCCAGCACACGCCTTTCGGTGTCACGCAGGTGGCGCCCTGACGGGTTCCTGCCCGTGTCCGCTCATAGGCACGCATCCGATGCTCACGGAAATAAGTGCGCTCGTTCGAATGGAAGGGAGCAACGAGGTCCGTCTCGGGCAGCGACTTTTCGCTATCGGCCGCGAGAGCAAAGGTCGGAAGAACCAATCCGGCGAACATGGCAAGACAGGCGGCGATGGACGTTCTCATTCACGGCTCCCGGGGTCGAATCTGTTCAGCGGATGAAGCGACCCTCCTCGCATCATCGCTTGTCACGAGGCAACCCTGGTCCCCTGGGAGAGCCGATCACAAAAACCTGATCACAAATAAAAGTCGCCTTTCGACAACGTGAAGAGGCCTGCGACATTGATCTTGAAATCGGCAGTCCTATCGCCGTTCACGTCCACCCGACACGATGCCATCGGCAAAGCGCAACTCGCCGGCCTTGCCATGGAAGGCGGTTTTGCCGATAAAGGTGAATGCCTGATCGCTTGCGACCTTCGTATTCGCATCGATGCTGCGCAGATCGATACGATCGGATCCGCGATAGAAATCCTTGATCGTATCGACAGTGGATCTGCGGGAATCGCTCAAGGCCTGGAAAACAAAAGCATCTGCTCCGCTTCCGCCGATGAGCATGTCCTTCCCGCTCTGACCATAGAGCTTGTCGCCGCTTGAACCGCCCTCGAGCATATCGTTGCCGTTGCGCCCGTAGAGCGTATCCTTGCCGCCTTCGCCCTTGATCGTGTTGGACGCGCCGTTTCCGCGAAGCGTGTCGCCATAGGCGCTCCCGATAAGGCTCTCGATGCTCGAGTAGGTGTCGCCCAAAGCTTCGCCTCGGTTGCTCGACGAGGATTGGAGATCGGCCGTTACGGCCGCCTTCGCCGTGATGTAACTTGCGATATCGGTGCCCGTCCCGCCGTTGAGCACATCTTTGCCGCTTCCGCCGATCAGTACGTCGTTATCGCTCAGGCCATAGAGCTTGTCATCGCCGCCATTGCCGCGAAGCGTGTTGCTGGCCACGTTGCCCTTGATGACATCACTCGCGGAGCCGCCGGAGGCGTTCTCGATGAGAGAGAGCGTGTTGCCCTGATAGAGAAGGGCATTGGCGATGTTGCCAGCTGCGAGTTTGGAGCCATCCCAATGCAGCTTGGCGCGTTGCTCCTGGGACGTGGTCGTCCAAGCTCCAGGCTGGAGGTCGATCGATAGCTCGGTCGTGTAGTTGGTGAAGCTATAGGTATCGGAACCGCCCCCATCCCAGACGGTCAGTAGGATCTGGTTGTCGCCGGGGGCGCCCTGGCCGACACCGTTCATGAACATCTCGCCCGTTGTCGGGCTCCAGGTATAGGTCGTGTTGCCGTCGTTGGTCGCGTAATTCGCGCCGTAGATGTGCTGGATAGCGGCGATGTCGTACATCATGAGAGACTGGGCATAGCCCCAGGTCTCGTTGGTATAGCCCGTACTGGTTGAAGCGCCCGCATAGGAGCGGTAGCTCATCACGGTATATTCCATGCTGTCGCGATCCAGAGGCATATTGCCCTCGTGGGCATGCTCGAGCCCAAGGGCGTGCCCGATCTCGTGAACGAGGGTGAGATAGGCGTAGTTGCCCATGGCCGGGCTTGCATAGGTCTGGCTGGAATTGTTGACCCAGACATCGCCGCCGGTTGCATCCGTTGTCGGGAAATAGGCCCACGCCGTGCTGGGCAGGTCCGATTGTGCAAAACGCAGGTCGGCCGATGGCCCGCTCGCCCCGCCCCACTCCTGGAAGGTCAGATTGCTGACAGCCGAGTAGAGATTCAACGCCGAGCGCGTAATGGATTGCTGCGCGCCGTTGAACGCGCCAAATCCTTTCGCCGCCTCACCGTCTCCATAGGAAGAGCCGTATGAGGTAGGTGTCGCGGGAAAGCTGTATGTCAGGTTGCTCGGCACCCATTTGGTGCTGCCGAGAACGGCATCGATGTAGGCGTTTCCCGTTGAATTGTATGTCTCGACAGCAGGCATGATTCTTCAATCGAATAGAGCAGAAATTGATAAGGTTCGTGCGAGCTGCTGCCCGCCAGTGACAAGCAGCCTTGCTTTTGAAGAGTAAAGAACGTCTCTTCCAAAAAGCTTAAGCTTGCCGTCTGATCGCGCTTTCGTGCGAAGCGTTACAATAAATTACGATATATCATCTGACAGCCCCAGCGAGATTGCTTTATTTTGTTGATCTCGCGCGAACTTTATCGCTTCGGGAGGTGATAAGGGATTTTTGGCAGGACTAAAAGCGGACCTGCTTGAATATTGCCTCTTTCGACAACATGCCGCATCGCAGCGTTTTTTGTACGCTGTTCCTGAGTGCCGGCCTGCGCAGGGGCCTTCTTCGAACGGGTCTTAGGTGTCTCTATGAAGGAAGACGCTCGTTTCGCTTGTCGGAAGCTCGGGGGAGGTCTGGTTTGAAATGGATCTGCGGCTGAAGAGGTGGGGCGGCAACTCTGGCGCTTTTCCCACTCGCCTTTTTTCGGCGCGTTGCAATCGCCTCCTGAGCCAGGAGGCGAATATCCTCAAGCCGCCATTCCTCGCTCAGCCATGATCGACCGATTACTTTGAGAATCTTTTCGAGCGTCGCATAAGGATCTGCGATCTCAGGTGCAATGGCCGCGTTCTTCATGTTTTCCCCCTTATGCCGGGGGTTTTCCCCCAGTCATTCTGGCCGGAATGCCTGTCTCAAGGGACAAGTGTTCCTAAGTCCTGAGTATTGCAAAGCTGCAGCCTGAAAGAAACTGCACTTTTGGACAGGTTCCGGTGCTGAGGATCAGATTGAGGGCCCTCACCCAAGGTGAGGCTGCCGATGGAGATGAGGACACCAAGATGCCAATTGTGCATGCAAAAGTTCTTCTCGCTTTCATCCCGGCAACTCACCCTTGTGTGGCTGATAATACGCGGAAGAACACCGTCGAAAAATATATAACGGATCGTTAATAGATTGCTGTCTTGAATCCTTGAGAAGGCCGCGAGGCTTGCGAGGTTAATGCCTTACCGGCGACCGGCGCCAACTGCCTAGGCGCGATACCCCAAGGAAACTGCACGAATGCTGCAGCATTGGGTGCCGGTCGTTAGGTGCTGTCACAACGCCTCGGCATCGACCCGCAGCAATCCCTGGAGAAGCCGGCGATATGCGGCAGTGGCACGGCGTGATGTCGTGAGCGGGTCTTCGGAATTGGCGATCCACTGCGCAGCGTAGCATGAGGCTCCCGTAATCATACGCGCCGTTGCTTCCGGGTCGACATTGCGGATTACGCCTTCCGCCTGCAGTGTTTCCAAACTTGCCGTCATCGCTGCAATGCAGCCATCGGCAGTGGGCCAGGATGAAGGATCTCCCAACACCGCCGGACCATCACGTAGGATGATGCGCTGGATCTCAGGCTCAAGAGCCATCTCAATGTAGCCAATGCCCTCTTCGACGAAGCCTTCCCAGCGACTGGGCGCCTCAGCCGCGCGCTGCCTTAGTCGTTCGGCCATCTCAGCGTCGATCTGTAGGACAATGGCCTGGAACAGGCCCTGCTTATCCCGGAAGTGGTGATAGAGCGCTCCACGCGTCAGCCCCGCCTCGGCGGTGAAATCGTCCATCGATGCATCCGCATACCCCACCGTAGCAAAAGCCTTGCGCCCCGCAGCCAAGAGTTTGGCGCGGGTTTCGCTGATCATGTCGCTCCGTGTTCGGCGAGCCATCCATCCATCTATTCACATACGATACAAATGTCAATTGACATACGGTTCGTATGTCAGTATCTGACTTTACATACGCCACGTATGTAAGCCGTATGAGTGGCGTCTCCTCCAATTTCGAGGATGCATGGATATGTCTAACCCCTATGCAGAAATATTCCGGGCTCCAGGCGCCAAAGGATTTGCCGCGGCGGGCTTTCTCGCGCGCATGCCAATTGCCATGGCGCCGATTGGCATCGTCGCCATGCTCTCCCAGACCCATCGCGAGTACTGGCTCGCCGGTACCGTCTCGGCGGTCTATGCGCTGGCCAATGCCCTGATCTCCCCACAGATCTCGCGCGCGGTCGATCGCCTCGGGCAGACACGCATCCTGCTGCCGACCACGGTGATTGCGATCGCGGCATTCGCCCTGCTGATGCTGGCAGCCAACCGGAGTTGGCCGGTTTGGACCCTGTTCGCATCTGCCCTCTCGGCCGCGCTGATGCCCAGCTTTCCGGCGATGGTGCGAGCCCGCTGGAGCGAACTTTTCCGTGATCGGCCGGAGCTGAACACCGCCTTCGCCTTTGAATCCGCCGCCGACGAGCTGGTCTACATCGCCGGCGCCTCGCTGTCGGTAGGCCTCAGCGTTGCTCTCTTCCCAGAGGCAGGTTTGGTGGCCAGTACACTACTTCTGACGCTCGGCGCCGCGGCTTTCGTCGCGCAGCGCTCCACCGAACCCAGGGTGCAGATCGGCACCGAGGTGTCAGGCGGATCCGCCATCTGGCAGCGGCCGGTTCAGATCGTCACCCTCGCCTTGATCTTCGTTGGCGCAACCTTCGCAACCGCTGAAGTGAGCGCAGTCGCCATCACTGAAGATCTCGGTCAGCCTGGCGCCGCCAGTTTCGTGATCGGCGTGTATGCGGTGGGTTCGTTCGTCGTCGGTCTAGTCGTCGGCGCGCTGAATCTGAAAATGGCCCTGCAGCGCCAACTCGTCATCGCACTCACTGTCCTGGCCATAACAGCCTGGCCGCTGCTGTTCGTAAATACGGTGCCCATGCTGGCTCTGGCCGTCTTCGTTAGCGGCATCGCCATCTCTCCGACCTTCATCACGGCCTTTGGCCTGATCGAGCAGCGAGTCCCCGCCGCCATGCTCACGGAAGGCATTACATGGGTGATGACCGGCATAGGTATCGGCATGGCGCTGGGCTCCTTCGCCTCCGGCTGGATCGTCGACGCCTACGGGCCAAGCCACGGCTTCTGGGTCTCGGTTATGGCGGGCCTGTTAGCTCTGCTGACCGTACTCCTCGGGCAGAAGTCCCTCGCCAGCTCCGGTGTGCGATCTTCGGCCAGGGCCAGCGTTCAACCGGCCGAATGAGCCAAGCAATCAACTCACTGTCCCGTCGCACTGTCGGGACAGTCACCACGCCTTGGGTAGATCAACGACTTTTTTCATACCTACACTGCCCTTCGCGTGGGTGCACGATCATGCGTTTCCAGTGACTGAAGCAAACGAAGTCGGTGGCTCAGACGACCTTTGCTTTGCTGATATCACGACGCCGCCACTATCGATTCTGGCTCATTCATAACGCGATGAGATCAAGGCTGGATTTTTGCGTTGGAAGGATAGAGTAGGCAGATGGAAGAGCTGGCCGTTGTCGAAGGTGACAGGCGTGCTCAGAGCCGTACAGGGTTTTGTGAAAAGCCATTTCGAACGATGCTGAACGTCACAGCGAACTGAGCAGCGATCGCGCTTTCAGGAACTCGCGACATTTGGCCAGCCCTGGCCAAACGACCAGGCTGGCGCGGTGCCAGGGAGCGAATGCGTGGTGCAGGTCCAGCACCTCCGAATGCATCCCTGGGTACGGACTGGGACCAGGGCGCAAGATGGCATCCAACGCTCCGCTCAGGAGGCTTGCCACATCGTCCGTCGAGCTCACCTGAAGGTAGTCGGGTGCTTGTCCGGTCTTCGTCAATGTCGCTACCAGACGGTGGGGATCGTCGGTCAGATCCGGAGAAACCCCGAGTCGCAATCTCTTTGTCGGAAGAGAACTCGCGACCGCGTCCATGGCCGTCGACATGCGCTCAAAAGCATCGCTGAGGGCAGGCAGAAGCGCTTCGCCGTGGCCTGTGAGGATGAGGCTGCGATGCAGACGGTGAAACAGCGGAAATCCTAGGGTCTGCTCAAGATGCTTGATCTGCTGGCTGATGGCTCCTGGCGTGACTGAAAGCTCTTCAGCCGCCAGTTTGAAGCTGAGATGGCGGCCAGCGGCTTCAAAGGCCTTTATCCCGGTGAGCGGTGGCAGTCTGTAACTCATGGCACTCATCTCCCTATCCTGCACCTTGATGAGATTAGAAAATCTAATTCAATCGTCCAGAAACAATCGTTTGAGCGAGACGCAAGATGTGGTGCAGCCTTGTGCTTCCCAGGAGCAAGGATACTGCCATGCAAATCCGCCGTATCAATGCCGACGCCGCACCCGTGCCAACAACCGGCTACTCTCAGGCGCTTGAGGTGACCGGCCACACGCGCATGCTTTTCATCAGCGGTCAAACTCCGGTCGAGGCTGACGGTACAGTGCCTGCGGACTTTGAAACACAATGCCGACTTGCGTGGAGGAATGTTGAAGCGCAACTTGCCGCAGCCGGAATGACTCTCGACAACTTGGTCATGCACCGGACCTATCTCACCGATCGGCGCTACACCCACCTCAACCGCTCTACAAGAATTGAGTTTCTTGGCGGGCGGGAAACAGCGTTGACTGTTGTGATTGCTGGAATTTTCGACGATTCCTGGCTGCTTGAGATCGAAGCCGTGGCCGTAGCCTGACGGAAAATTTTGCAACGGGGCTGGCGATCCCATCATGTCAAAATCCACACAATGCCGTGCCCGGCAGGAAACTTCCACCGGTGGCCCCGATCCAGTCATCACGTCGGTGACAGGCCGCGATCGACCACGTCTTCATCCTCAGGCAGAGGGATTGTGCGACCGGCTCTGGTATGGCGGGGGCTCGCTCCGTTCTGTGACCTGGGCCGGGCAGAACGGCTTCGATCTGCCGATCGGCAACATTTCAACAGGTGAGGGGACGATGACCTCGAGGTGGTTCATTTACGCCAACTCGATGCCTATCGCGCGGGCTGGGCTGAGCGGCGGGAACCCGATGGGGCAGATGAGAAGGCGCGATGTCGCTACATGGAGTATGCGGATACTCGACGCGAACGCACGCTCGCGCCACAAGGCGAGCAAAGAACTTTGTTCGCCCGTGATCTGGTTGGATCTGCGGATGAAATCCCCGATGCGCATTATCGAGATCGGGTTCTTGCTCAGGGCCGCGAATTACGCCTTGAGCTGCCCTGCAACTTCGAATTCGAAGAATGCGAGCAGATCCTGAATGACTTCGTCAACTTGATTGCTCCAGAGGTCGGTTGAGGGGCTCGAGACATGCCTCCTTTGATGATCAGGCAAGAAACTGCGGCTCTTGAATTGCGAACTGAGACCGTGGAGCGTGCGTGCGATCAGAGCATCCTCGCGCTCAGGAATGCCTGGGCCGCAGTGCTGGGCAAGCCGGCTTCCGCCATGATCCGCCGGGCAAGTTCCGCTGCCGACGGCCGTAATCGGCCTGAGGTCCGGTCGAGCCAGTACGAGACGGGATTAAGCACTGTTCGCGGATCAACCGCGACGACACGCCCGGTGCATAGCGCCTCGCCGGCCAGAGGTGGACGGGCTAGAGCGACGCCAAGGCCGTGGGCGGCGGCATCGAGCACGAGGTTGTAGTCTTCGAAGCGGCGATCCTGTGGGCGAGGGCGGTAGTCCAAGCCCTGCGCAGCAAACCAGGTACGCCATCCCGATGCGTCGGAATCATGCACAAGCGGATAATTCAGAATTCGCTCGGGAGCGCCAACCCCAAGCGAATTGGCCAGGGCAGGCGCAGCGATCGGGAAGCATTGCTCTTCGAACAGTCGCACCGAAACTCGTCCCGGCAGAGTTCCACGACCGCAGCGGATCGCCAGATCAATTCCCTCAGCCTCGAGATCGATGTTGCGGTGCTCGACCACGAATTCAATCCGCAAGGAGGGATCACCCTCCTCGAAGATTTTCAAACGCGGCATCAGCCAGAGGCTGCTGACCGATGGAATCGACGTCAGGCGAACGATTGCTGCGCCGCGTCGCTCGATCCAGCGGTCGGAGCTGTCGGCGATCAGCGCGAAAGCCTCGCTCGTCCGCTGGTGAAGGCGCTGTCCCTGCGGGGTCAGAGCGACGCCGCGGGCCTGTCGGTCGAAGAGCCTCTCACCGAGCCAATGTTCGAGCTTGGCCACCTGACGACTGATGGCGCCGTGGGTGAGGTGGAGATCGTTCGCAGCAGCCGAGAAGCTGCCGAGACGGGCAGCCGCCTCGAAGGCACGCAGGGCATCCAGCGGCGGCAGAGATGACGAGCTGTGATTCATGCTCACAGCTGATCCTTGAATTGTTCGATTGTCAATCAGCTCAGATCGCAGAATGGTCGGACATCCCGCTTTCTAACTGTGAGTTTCCGCAATGAGCATCGGTGCTGCCTGTTCTTCTGAAAGCAAATCCATCGACGGAGTGACTGCCGCTGCCGTCATCGTCACGATTCTTGCCTGGGCTTCGGCTTTCCCGGCCATCCGCGCCGGGCTGCAGGCCTTCGGCCCAATCGAGCTTGGAGCCCTGCGGTTTGCTGTTGCTGCCGTACCGGCCGCGCTCTTTCTCGCCGTCACGCGCCCGGCCTGGCCGACGTTTTCGGATTTCGTCCGCTTAGCAGTCGGCGGCCTTCTGTTCGTGGCGCTCTATACGGCCCTTCTCAACATGGGTGAGATGACCGTCTCGGCCGGTGCAGCCAGCTTCATCATCAACACGAATCCGATCATGACGGCCGGTCTCGCGATGCTTGTCCTGGGCGAGCGTTTCAGTTCCCGCGCCTGGGCCGGAACGGCGCTGTCGTTCGCCGGCATTGGTCTGATCGCTTTTGGCGAAGGGCAGGGGGTACGCCTCGACACCGGAGCGTTGCTCATTCTCGGGGCCGCTCTCTGCAACTCCGTGACCACAGTGGTGCAGAAGCCCCTCTTCGCCCGGCACAAGCCACTGACGGTTTCAGCATGGAACATGGTGCTCGGCTCTCTTGTTCTCGCGTCGTGGCTTCCGAATGGTGCGGCCCAGTTCTCCGCCGCGCCACCTGCGGCTGTCCAAGCCGTGATTTATCTCGGCCTCGTCCCGAGCCTTGTCGCCTATGGAACCTGGGCCATCGCGCTGTCACGCCTGCCGGCAAGTCGTGCATCGAACTTCATGTATTGTGTCCCGCCCGTGGCGACCCTTCTCGGCTTTCTCTGGCTTGGAGAAGTGCCAACCACGCTCGGTGCCATCGGCGGCATCATGGCTTTGGCTGGGGTCGCCGTCGTCAATTGGCGGCGCTAGGAAAGCGGAGGGGGCGGTTCGCCACACTCCGTCGCGATCATGACTGCAAGTGAGAACATCGTCGCGATGTACGTAGCGCGACGATGTTCGTCGTCGACATCTAGGCCATCGCAGCAGCGGGGCGGGGCCGGATGCCAGCCAGGATGATAAGCGCGGTCAGCAGGAGAACGGCACTGCTGGCGGCAAACACGCCCGTCACTCCGCTCAAACCGAAGACTATGCCGCCCATGGATGCCCCAATTGCGATGGCGAATTGGATCGCCGCAACCAGCAGGCCTCCCGCGCTCTCCGCTTGGTCCGGAACCGTGCGCGTGAGCCATGTCGACCAGGCCACAGGCACGGCTCCGAACGCCATTCCCCACAATGCCACCATCGCGGCGGCCACCATTGACGCACTGCCTAGGGCGACAAGACCCAAGCCGAGGGTGCCCATCAGCAGCGGCATGAGCATCAGGGTCAACCGAAGACTCCGCTCGAGCAATAGTCCTGCCAACAGCGTGCCCAGGAAGTTGGCGGTTCCAAAACCCAGGAGAATGGCGGACATTGCGTTGATTCCGACGCCGGTGACAGTCTCAAGGAAGGGGCGGATGTAGGTGAAGAAAGCGAAGTGCCCGGTGAAGACCAGCATCGCAGCAACCATGCCAAGACAAATTCCTGGACGGACCAAAACATCAACAAGCGTTCGCAGGCTTGTGAGCCCACTCGGGGCCATTCTGGGCAGCATCGCCAACTGTGCAACCAGCGTTACCAATCCCAGTGCTGCGGTGATGAGAAAGACGCTCCGCCAGCCGACGACATCACCAAGATAGCTGCCGACAGGGGCGGCCAGAATGGTCGCGGCCGAGACGCCGCTGAAGATCATCGACAAGGCTTTGGGCACCAGCGCCTCTGGCACGAGGCGCATGGTCACCGCGGCCGACATGGTCCAGAATCCGCCAATCGCAATGCCCAGCAGAACACGTCCCATCAGAAGAAGCGGCAAGTTTGGCGCGAGCGCCACCAGCAGATTCGAGGCAATCAGCAACACGGAAAAGCTCAGAAGCACAATCCGGCGATCGAAGCGCCTTGTCGCTACGGAGATCAGGAGACTCGTTATCATCCCGATGACAGCCGTCGCCGTCACGGCTTGCCCTGCCACTCCTTCGGCGATGTTCAAATCCGCCGCCATGGGCGTCAACAGACTGGCAGGTAAGAACTCCGCAGTCACAAGACCAAAGACGCCCAACGTCATCGAAAAAACGGCACCCCAGGCGGGCTCTTCCCGCACCCGTGTTGCCTCATCCCAGTGTCTCGGTTGGCTCATTCTCTCGTCCTTTCACGAAGAGATGGGTTGCACCGCATCAAAATGGGCTGGAATTTTCGGACTATCTATGTCATTAAATCCGAGATGATTGATCAAGAGTCCGGAACTGGCCTTCCGCCAAAGGGCAGTCGTTTGCCGGCTGATCTCGTAAGCGAACTGCTTATGGGGATGCGCTTGTTCGGAGTCGAATATCGTCGCATTCAGATCACTCGCCCATTCGGTATTCGCTTTGGCATGAGAGAGAGGCGTGCGCAGTTCCACTTCGTCGCCCGTGGCCCTGTGTTTCTGCGCAACGCAGCGGGAACCGTCCATTCAATGAATACGGGCGACGCCGTGCTGCTGCCCCGCGGTGGGCCCCATGACCTCGTTTCGCAGCCGAATCTGCCGAGCCGCGACGTGGCCGGATTTGAGACCGCGCCCCTTTGTCAGAGTGTCAGTTCCATCCAAGCCTGCACTGGCGGAGCCTGTGAGCCGACCGACGCCCTCATCTTCAGCGGATGCATGGAATTCGACCTGGGCAGCATGCATCCCTTGGTCGCGCTGATGCCCGAAGTGATGTTCGTCGGCACGCTGCTGGAACGCTATCCTGAGATTCTGCCGATGCTCGAGGCGATGGAACGTGAGGCGCGAGGCGAGCGCACGGGCTTTGCCGGGATCTTGGCACGGCTTGCCGATGTCGTGTCTGCTTTTATTGTTCGGGCCTGGGTGGAGTGTGGATGTGGTGATGCCAGCGGCTGGGTCGCTGCCCTGCGCGATCCACGCCTGGGACGGGTGATCGCTGCACTGCATCGCGACCCGGGGAAGGACTGGACCTTGTCTGAACTCGCGGCGGAGATGGGCAGTTCCCGCTCCGTATTCGCCGAGCGGTTTCTGACAGTCACGGGCGTGACACCGGTTCGCTACTTGACGGAATTGCGGATGCGGCTCGCGGCACAGTGGATTGGCCGTGACCGGATGCCGATCGAAACCGCCGCGCACCGTCTCGGCTATGGATCACACGCTGCCTTCAGTCGGGCGTTCAAGCGGGTAATGGGACATCCGCCTGGTGCTGCTCGCGTCACTGTCTACGCTGCACCCGGCTGATTTGTGTCGCCCGTATGCCGCACCGACTGAAAAGGTTGCTGGAGCGGCTTGACCAAGGATCCGGATAAGAGATCTGTGCCTTCACTCCTCGCGAAAAGCCTTGGCCATGTTGTCGGCAACCGGTTTCGTCAGATATGAGAACACCGTGCGATAGCCGGTCTGGATCAGGCCCTCTACGGGCATGCCCGGAACCAGCTTGAGAGCGCCCAGACGCTCCCGCTCTCCTTCCGCGAACGCTACGCGCACCGGGTAATACTGCACGCCTGTGCGCTGGTCCGTCACCAGATCGGCCGCGACCAGGCTGACCTTGCCCTTGAGTTCGGGCGTGGTCCGCTGGCTAAAGGCCGAGAGCCGCAGGACCGTATCCAGCCCTGGCTGAAGCTGGTCGATGTCTTGGGGCGATACCTTCACTTCGATGGAGAGCGCATCGTCTTCGGGTACAATCAACATCAAGGGTTCGCCAGCATTGATTACACCGCCAACCGTGTGGACGATCGACTGGTGCACGACGCCGTCCTGTGGTGCGCGGATGTCAATGCGTTTCAACTGGTCTTCGGCGGCAACCTTGCGTTCCCCGAGTTCGGACATCTTGGCCTGAACCTCGCGCAATTCCTTGGATACCTCGCTTCTGAGATCCTGCTCGATCTGGATGATCTGGAGCTCCGTCTCGCTGATACGACCTTTTGCCTGCGCTATGTTTGAAATGTGCTGTCCACGCTCACCGCGCAGACGTGTCTCCTCCCGCCTGAGCGCCGTCACCCGGGAGATCGGAACCAGATTCTTGCGCCAGAGCTGCTCGACGCCGGTCAACTCATCCTGGATCAGTTGGATCTCATCGGCCTTGGCGGAGGCTTGCAGTTGCAATCCATCGATCTGCTCTTGGAGCTGCGCGATGCGCTCCTTGAGCTGTGCCTTCTGGCTTGCCCGGACTACACGGCGATATTCGAAAACATGGATCTCGCCTTGAATCAGCTTTGCGAGCTCCGGATCATGAAGACGGCTTTTCAGTGGGAGTGGAAAGGTAATCCTCTCCAACCCGTCGCGCTCTGCTTCGAGCCGGCTCTGGCGGGCAGCCAACTCGTCCAAGCTCTTTGCCACTATCGCAAGGTTAGCACGAGCCACCGTTTCGTCGAGGCGGATCACGACATCACCGGATCGAACCCGGTCCCCGTCTCGGGCCAGGATCTCACCGACGACACCGCCCGTGGGATGCTGCACCTTCTTGACGTGACTGTTGACCACAATAGAGCCGGGCGCAACCACGGCACCGGAGAGCTCCGTCACAGCCGCCCAGCCGCCGAGCCCCCCGACAAGGAAGAAGGCAGACGAGAGGCCGAGCAGCGAATAGCGGCGGATCGCGGTGCGGGCATTGCTCTTATTCGCAGGTTTCATGACACACCCCCAGATCCTAGACGACTTTTAGCGGAGCGGTGGAAACCACCCGTTGCTCGGCAGCCTGCGGCGCTGGCACGGGGCGCAGCACCTTACTCAGCACGTCTTCCTTCGGGCCGAAGCTCTGTACCCGACCCTCGCCCATCACGAGCACCAGATCGACACCAGCAAGAGCGCTCGGCCGGTGGGCGATGACCACCACGATGCCACCTCGTGCCCTGATACCCATGATCGCAGCCGTCAAAGCCTGCTCGCCTTCGTTGTCGAGGTTGGAGTTCGGTTCGTCGAGTACCACGAGAAACGGGTTGCCATAGAGCGCGCGCGAGAGAGCGATGCGCTGGCGCTGCCCGCCGGACAATGCCGCCCCAGCTTCGCCCACCTGCGTCTCATAGCCGTCCGGCAACTGGAGGATCATCTCGTGGACATTGGCGGCTTTGGCGGCGGCGATGATTGCATCCGCTTTGGGCTCGGGATCGAAGCGTGCAATGTTCTGCGCCACGGTTCCGGCGAAGAGTTCCACGTCTTGCGGCAGATAGCCGATATGGTGACCGAGGTCCTCCGGCAGCCATTGTTCGACGGCGGCACCGTCAAAGCGAACCTTCCCGCGCCAAGTCGGCCACACCCCGACGATCATGCGGGCGAGAGAAGACTTGCCGGACGCGCTTGAACCAATGATGCCAAGCCCGTTGCCGGCCTTCAGTTCGAACGACACGTCCTGCACGGCGAATCTCTGTCCGCCGGGCGCTCCCGCTCCTGCGTTCTCAACCGACAGCACGGAGCGAGGCACGGGAAGCTTCAAGGGATCGCTGGTCCTGACATTGGCTTCGAGGAGAGTCTTGAGCCGACGCCAGCCCTGACGGGCGCTCACGAAACCCTTCCAGTTACCGATGGCGAGTTCGACCGGCGCCATGGCCCGTGAGGTGAGGATCGAGCTTGCGATCATGATGCCGCCCGTCGCCTGGCCGTCGATCACGAGATAGGCACCAATCGCGAGCACCATGGACTGCAACAGCATGCGTAGCACCTTGGACATGGCGCCGAAGCCGCCTGCCACATCCGAAGCCCGCTGCTGGTGGGCCAAGTAGCCGGCATTGGCATCACCCCAACGGGCACCAATCCGCTGGGCCATTCCCATGGCGTGGACAACTTCCGCATTGCGGCGTGCGCCTTCGGAGATCCCGTTACGAAGCAGCGCGGCCCTGACGGCCCCCTTCGAGGCTTCCTTGGTCAGCAACTCGGTCAGGAGCGTAATCACGACGAGAACGGTTGCGCCACCCAATGCCGCGAAGCCGAGCCACGGATGAAAAGCGAAGCATACGAACAGGTAAAGCGGCATCCAAGGTAGATCGAAGAGTGCGGACGGCCCACCGCCGGCGAAGAAGGCCCGCAACTGGTCAAGATCGCGCAGGGGCTGCTGCCCGTCGCCGTCGACCTTGTCCTTGAGCGGCGCCTTGAGCTGCTCCTGTAAGATCTGTTGGCTCAGATCTTCATCGAGTGCTGCGCCGACGCGCGCCATGATCCGACCGCGGAGCATCTCGAACAAACCCTGAAAGAGGTAGAGAACCACGATAATGACGGAGAGACCGACAAGTGTCGGAATGCTCCTGCTCGGAAGAACCCGATCGTAGACCTCCATCATGAAGATCGAGCCTGACAGGTAGAGCAGGTTAATAAGGCCGCTCAGGATCGCGACACCCAAGAAGGCGCCGCGGCATGAGGCCATGATACTGGGACGTCTCTTGAGTGAGTGGGTCATCGACGTTGCCTTAAGGGGGGTTGTGCCGTCTCGTGCTTTTGGCCTCAAAGGTTGCACCGCGACATTCTGTAAGTAGCCCGCCGGGAGGATTGGGGCTGATACTCCCGGCGGGCCATCGCGATCTCAGATCAACTGCATCAGAAGATGAAGTCGCTGTTGTCGAGATCGGATGCGTTGACGCCCTTCAGGACGAGGATGTCGGAGCCGCGTGCGATCATCACATCCTGATCGACCTGCACCAGAGTCAGGTCGGACAGATTGTCCACCCCGGACAGGCCTCTTGCATCGATCCTGTCATGACCATTGCGGAAGTCAGTCACAGTGTCTGAGCCGCCGTTCTTCTGGAAGACGAAGCTGTCCTGACCTGAGCCGCCAGTCAGCTTGTCATTCCCGGCTCCACCTTTAAGCAGGTCGTTGCCTGCCCCGCCGGAGAGACGATCCTTGCCTTTGCCGCCGTCGAGGTGATCGTCGCCGGCCATACCCTTGAGCGTATCGTGCCCGTCTTGTCCCCAGAGCCGGTCTTTGCCGGATCCGCCCTCAAGCCGGTCATTCCCGGACCTGCCATAGAGCCTGTCGTCGCCCGCCCCACCGTAGAGCCGGTCGTGGCCCGCCCCGCCGTCGAGGCGATCGTGGTTGTCCTGTCCCCAGAGCCGGTCGTTTCCGGACCCGCCGTAGAGCTTGTCATTGCCGTCCTGGCCCCAGAGCCGGTCATGACCGCGACCGCCCCACTTGACCTCATCTACCGGACCCTCAACCACCGGGCCCACGACCGGAGGCTGCTCGACCGGAGGCTGCTCGACCGGAGGCTGCTCGACCGGAGGATGTTCGGCCGGGGGTTGCTCCGCCAGAGGCTCCTCGACCGGAGGCTCCTCGACCAACGGTTCCTCGTTCGTGCACTCTCGAACGATTGGGGGCTCGGAGCATGTGTAGGTGATCCGGTGGTTGGCGCTTGTCAGCGTGGTGACCCCTTGGTCGTTGGTCTCTTCCGTGTAATCGCCGACTGACATGCCCGGCGGCAGCTCAATCACGTCCTGGGCCCGCAGGGTGCCCACGATGGTGTCCTGTCCGCCGTTGGAGCGGAACACGATCCGATGCGCCGAGGTCAGCCCCGAGATGTCCACCGTGTCGTCGCCCGTATTGCCATCGATGGTGATGGTGTTGAGGGCGAGGCTTGTGGTGGAGAAATCGCCGAAGATTTGCACGGTGTCGCCTGGGCCGGCACCGCCATTGACCGGATCGGCCGTCTGCGTGCCGATGCGGATCTCCTCGATATTGTCGAGTTCAGCGATGATCGAGGTGTTGGCCCCCACGGTACGGGTGATGATGATCTCCGTGTTAGCCAGCAGACCAGTCATTCCGAGAACCTGTTCTGCATAGGCTTTCGTGTAGACTCGGAAGGTCTCAGATGTATTGCCCCTGGTGTTCACGTCAAACGTGTCTGTGCCAAAGCTGCCGTCGACTTTATCGTAGCCGTCGGTATCCCCACCAGCGTTGGCGTTCCAGAAGATCAAGTCATTTCCGGTGCCGCCGTTGACGTTGTCGTCGCCGGTACCAGCCGTGATCGTATCGTTACCATCACCGCCGTCTATGCTGTCGTTGCCGCCTCCGCCGTTGATTGTTGTGGCGGAGCCATTACCGACTATGATCTCGTTACCGCCACCTCCGTTGATCGTTCCGGTAACGCGAGTGATGGTCACCGTCGCAGGATCCGTCAGGGAGCCATCGCTGGCATTGTAGGAGAAGGAACCGTTGGGAGTCCCGTTATCCGCGACCGTCACGACGCCAACCCCAAGCACCGGAGCTGCGTTCAGGCCAACCGGGTTACCGACCGCTGTGATGGCCACAGGCGAACCTTCGGCATCTGTATCGTTGGCAAGCAGCGCCGACTGGGCGATGGAGAAGTTCACGCCAGCGGCGACGTTCGTAATCACCGTATCGTTAGCCCCGTTCGGAGGATCGTTCACAGCAATCACGTTGATGGTCGTTGTGACCGGATCGCTCTCGACGAATCCGTCGTTGACAGTAACCTGGATAATACGGGCAAGATTACCCGGATTGTCCGAGCCGCTGTCGAACGTCACCTGCTGGATCGCAGCCCGGTAAGCAGCCAAGCTGGCTGTACCGTTCAGGTTCAGCGCGATCTGGCCGTCGACCGAAGTGTCGAGCGTGGCGTTGATGCCTGCAGGCAGGTTACCAACGATGTCGAAGTCGTCACCGGGCTGAGCGTTGGTCAGCACGATCCGGGCCGAAACCAGCGTCGTGCCATCGTCCGTAATGCCTGGACGGTTGGCGATCGCCACTCCAGGTGCATTCTCGGTGTAGGAGGTAGTGTAGTTCAGGCCGTCGGCCGGAGCCGGGACGGTGAACTCGATTGAGATGGCATTGATGTCGACGATATCGGCACCAAGGTTGCCACCGCCAGCAGCTTCTAGTGAGGACGCCACGAAGCGGATGGCGGAAGTGGCCGTGAACGGGCCGGGCAGGCTCACGGCGCGAGTCGTGTTGCCTGTATTCCCGTCGATTGTGTCGACCGTCGCCCAGGTCGTACCATTCGACGAGAACTGCACCTGGATGTCGTCGCCGAGATCGAGGCTCTGCTCGTTGACCTGGTAGGTTAGTGTGGCCGACCCGGCCCCGTTGAGTGGGACTGTACGGGTGATCGTGGCGCCGTCGCCGGTATCGAAGCGGAGATTGCCGCCGGTAACCTGGATCTGGCCAGCCGCATTGGTGGCGCTGTTATCATCTCCTGTCTCGGTCCAGACCGTCCCCCAGGCGGCCGTGCCGTTGCTGTTGTTGTACGCAGCCGTGGTGAAGTTATCGAGGAAGGTGCCGCCGACGTCGAAGGCGTGGAGGTCAACGACCGGCTTGATCAACGATACGTCTCCGTCCGAGAAACGGAGGATTTCGACATTACGGACTCGGTCTACACCATCGGACTCGAGCCCGTCGGAGACGATCACGTGAGCAACCGAGATGCTGCCATCGGCATTGGCAGTGATGGTGTAATTCTCTCTAACGTCACTGAACACCGCGACGTCGACATCGGCAGTTCCGTCACTGTCGGGCTGGTCGGCGCTGTTCCTGATAGTACGAACGATCGCGAGTTGGCCCGGGTTGATGGTGCCGTTGAACATGCTGGCAGCCAGTGTCGTCATGCTTTTATGCAATGCGATCGGTTCACCGAGGTGATTAGGATCATTCGCGGCGAAAACGCCAATCTGCACATCGAGCCACTTGTCGCCGTCGATGATGTCGTCACCCATTCGACCTATCATGATGTCGCTGCCGTCGCCGCCAAGGATGATATCACCTTCGCTGTAGGAGGCGACGCCCGCACCCAGCACTTCTTGCAGACCCTTGATCAGGGCGATGCCCGCCGCATCGAGAGCGCTGCCGGCATATCCTTCCGTACCCCCCTGGGAGGCTGGAAGACGATCGGCTGCCACTGCGTCCGAGCCTGACAGAGTGTCGTTGAAGCGCGTGCCCGACAACCCTTCCATCGACTCGTATTCATCGAGTGCCGCGTTCTGGGGAAGCGTCGGGCTTTCATCGAACACGATCGGGACGGACAGATCGGCGTTCACCGCCAAGGTGTTATCCTTGTAGGTCGCCCAGTCGAAGCCGGACATGCCAACCATCTTGCCCCGACCGGCGCTGCCCACCATGATGTCGTCGCCGCCCTCGCCGATGAACTCGTCGAAGCCGCCGTCGCCGAGGAATACGTCGTGTCCGTCGATCCTGTCATGGGCGAAGACCTCGTCGAAGTTGTCGCCCGGTGCGCCGTCGAAGGTGCCTGTCTCGATCCAGTCATTGCCCTCATTGCCGAGGATGCGCTCGGCGTTCTTGTTGCCGTAGATGAAGTCGTTGCCTTCACCGGCGAACACTTCCGAGCCCATGTCGGTGCCGAGGAAGATGAAGTCCTGGCCTGCATTACCCATCACCAGATCGAGGCCCGGGCCGGCATGAACCACGTCGTTGCCGGCGCCGGCCTTGATGTTGTCGTCGCCGCCGCTGTCCACGATGATATCGTCGCCGTCACCACCGTTGATGATGTCGTTGCCGAAGCCGCCCTCGAGTCGGTCATTCCCGCCATCGCCGTAGAGCGTGTCGTCGCCATCGCTGGCGATGATGGTATCGGCCTGGTTCGTGCCGCCGAGCACGGCATGCTCACCGCCGGTGTACTTCAGGTAATTGGTGTCGGCGCCCGGCGTGGCCGGGTTGTTGCGGACGACCAGCGGAGTCAGTACGCCACCGCCTATTGGATCGGTACTCTCCATGATCCCATCGCCATTGAGGTCGTTGAACTGCTTGGTTTGGTCGACCTCAAGGATCAGGCCTGGCGTCGAGAATACGTCCGACGGCAGATGTGTCGCGTCCGTATTGCGCATGATCATGGCGGCGAAGGAGTTGTTCTCCATCTCGCCGAACAGATGCAGGCCGTCGAGACGCTGCAGGTAGTAGAAGCGGTCCGCGTTCTGAAGCTTCTCCATCTGAACTTCAAAGACGAAGTTGAAGGTGGAGCCCAGCATGCCGCCGAAGGGCATGATCTCTTCGGCAAGGCCGCCGATCCAGAGGTCAACATCGTTGAGGCCGCCGAGCGAACCGCCGGCATACGTACCGGTCGCATTGAGGAATTCGGCTGCATCGGCTGGGACTTCCAGGCCTCCGAACGACTGACCAAAGATGAGCGTCATCGCGGCGTCGCGCTTGCCTTCAAGCGTAGTCTGACCGGTGATCAGCGAGTGCGTTCCATAGGCCGCGACGAAATTGATGATCGACGCTTCGTGCTTGAGGTGCCCGGCGAAATCGACCCAGCTCTCATAGGGCTTGAGCAGTGCATCCTGGTTGGTGGCGGCGTAGAATTGCGCGCGCGCTTCATTAAGGGACGGCACTCCAGTGTCGCGACCGCGAGCAAGATTGATCGTCGCAAGGTCGAGTGGCAGGCCGAGGAGGTTGTTGCGCAGAGCTCCGGTGACGAACTCGTCGATCTCGTTGCCGACCTGCCGGGTCATGCCTCGGATGATTGCGCCGGCCGAGATGTCGGCGTCGACGCTGGTCGTGCCGCCGTTGTTTTGAAACTGCATCGGATTGAGGAAACCCTCGATCAGCCCAATGTGGTCCTGGTTGAAGTTGGGGTCGAAACGGTCGATCGACTCGGTCAGCATGGAGTGACCGAAGCGGTAGACCACGTGGGCGAATTCGGCGACGATCGATGGGTCGATCGTTGTGTCGAAGCCGTCTGGCACCAGGAACACGTTGATGTTCGGCTGGATCTTGCGCGCAAACTCCTCGAACACCAGATGCTGGTACTGCATTTCGGTGCCGAACTTGGCCGCCTGGAATACGCGCTCGCCATCCCAGAGGAGGCCGGTAGCGGAGGCCGGGACCGCGGCCACGTCGACCGCCAGCCACTCGTTCAGGAATGCAACAGCTTCGGCCTGAGAGGCACCGTTATCGAGCATGTCCTGGGCATCAGCCAGCACGACCGCCTTAGTGTGCTCGACCAGCCGGTTATGCTCCGAGTGGAAGACGTGGTGGACAGCTGTCAGGCCGACATTCTCGTTGGCGCGGCCGTCGCCGGCTACGAAATGGGCGTCGAGCAGCTCATTGTCGTAGACACCTGGCTCGTTGCCGGGATTTTCAAGCCCAATCTCGATATCGCCGTCCGCGAGACCCGTCGGGACTGCATTATGCGCGATGTCGGCAAGGAAGGCGTGACCAGTAAGGACAGTGTTCGCAGGCACCAGGACGCCCAATCCCCCGTTGGCGGTCGGGTCACCTTCGACCAACCCGGTCGTCGTCACCATCTGCGGATAGCCATTGGGGCCACGGATGAACTCGCCGTAGGGGTCGGTGGCGAGCAGCGGGATGTTGCCGACGTTGGAATCGAGAAGTTGGATGCCGAGCAGATCGGCGGCTTGTGCCTTGAGATCGGCCCAGGTCGCCATGCCGCCCGCACTGCCGACGAGGAGCTTGCCGGTCGATACCGGATCACCATTGGTATTCAGTTCATACTGACGCAGGAACACTTGGTGCGATGGATGCGAGGTATAGGTCTGGTTCTGGTCGACATACGCCGTGGTGGTGTTCACGGGACGATCGGTATCGTCGGCGGTGCCCATGATACCATCATGGCCAGGTCCGGCCAGTGTGGCCCGTGTCAGCACCATGAAATTGGTGGTACTGCCCTGCACATAAAGCGGATCATCTGGCATTAACGGGATGAACACCGTACCGTTGCCGCCCTTGGCGACAAGATCGAGACCGTGATCGAAGAACTGACCGAACAGCGTGAACCATGAGTTAAACGGTGCCGACAGCCCCTCGTCCGGCGCTGCGTTGGTGAGTTTGATGTTTGCACCTTCGAGCTCGATGCCGTTGGTCTCCAGCAGCGTCATCAGCGAGTCATCGGCTGCATCGAGTGCAGCCTTCGCTACATTCAGGGCCTCCAGCTTGGCTGCTGCTTGTCCCTGAAGCGCTTCATTATTGGGACTGGCGGATGCGGCTGCGGAAGCTGCCGCATATTCGCGTTCCGCAGTTCCGACTGCGTTGAACAGAGGTTTAAGCGGCTGGTAGGCCGCTGAGATCTGTGCCGTAACTGCCATCTGCTGATCAGGCGGCACGATGCCGGCGCGCTGCAACCCGGTCAGAATAGCGGACGGGTTCCCCAACGTCTGGTCGACCAGCAGGTTGGAGATGATGCGCACGGTTGGATCGAATACGTCGCCCGGTCCAGCGGATCCAGGGCCGTCATTGTCGACGCCGGGCGTGTAGCTGACAGGCACTAGCGCACCGCCTGGGCCAGCAGGCACCATGATGGTCTTGAAGTCCTTACCGAGGTGCTCCGGAAACTCGTTGTCGGAAGCACCCCACTCGATCTGGCCAGGCAACAGATGGTTGTACGTGCCATCCACCGTCCGCAGCCCCCAAGCGACATTGTAGGCAGGCACCAAGCCGCCCGGGCCATACAAGGGCTGACCTGCAGCATGCGCTTCAGCGATCTTGATTTGAGCGAGAATGAAGTCCAGATCCGAGCGAATATAGGCAACCATGTGAAAACCCTCACCCTTGTGTTCTTGAGAAAGACGCAATCATCATGGGCAGGAAGGCTGATGTTTTACTATCTGGGCTGAGGTCCAAGGCAAGTGTTTCGAACGTCTTTACTCTTCAGGACCAAAGTTGATTGCTGGGTCGGACTTTAGTTATGGAGTCCTGCGCTTTCGCAGCAGCTTCTGCGCAAGCGGGAATCTGTGAAGTGGGCGAACGTAGATCAGCTGAAATTCCGACTTTTGATAAGGACAGCTCCGGCTTGTACTGACATTCCACTGCAGGCA
This sequence comes from Microvirga sp. RSM25, assembly GCF_044784385.1. Taxonomy (NCBI): domain Bacteria; kingdom Pseudomonadati; phylum Pseudomonadota; class Alphaproteobacteria; order Hyphomicrobiales; family Methylobacteriaceae; genus Microvirga; species Microvirga sp. RSM25. Next base: position 108,607 of record NZ_CP173039.1, read on the forward strand.
CCGGATTGCCAGCAAGCTTGGCTCCCGTCTCATCTAGCGACTGAGCAAATGCAGCTTCACTGATCTCGTCCTCGTTGAGGTGACGTGAGCTAGTAATTGCAAGCAGGCCGTCGTTGCGAGTTCGTCGGAAGATGTTTGACCCGTGGCCAATGAACAAGTGGGCCGGCGCTCGTGAAATCCTCTTCAGAAGCATCGGTGAGGGGCCGAAGGGTTCGATCTGTACCCGGCCAAGCCTAAGTCGGTCATGCATCTGTAATAATCTCAGACGCTCTTTCGGACTGTACCTGAGTGACTACCTACAGGCTCAATCGTCGGAGCTACTCCTTTTTAGCCGAAGGTGAGGTTTCCCCTCCTCGTTATTCGTATTGAGTTTCGTCATGACCAAGAACATTATTTTTAGAAGACTTCTAGGATTGTGACGGGCAATGTGCTGCAAAACTAGGTAAATACCATAGTAGATAATGACAGCACTGTTTCCACACAGCGGGGCCTCAGAAGAGGATCAGCAGACTATTTGCACAGTGACCGAGGTCATCGTGCCAAGAGGAGGTGTGTGCTTGACACACGCACGTTCTGCAACGGGGAGTGCTAATGTCGAAGGCGATCAGAGTCGGTATTATTGACGATCAACCTCTCTTCCTGGATGGGGTGATAGATGCCCTCAAAACTCAATTGGATATAGAAGTCTTAGGTCAAGCGGCATCAATAGGAGATGCGATTCAACTGATTCAGGAAAATGAACTGGATGTGATCGTAGTCGGCGTGAGCCTGCCGGACGACCGCTTCGAAGCCCTTGATGCAATCGTGTCGAAGTATCCAGCGGTCAGAATTTTGGTTCTTTCAGACAGCTCTGACGAAGAACGGATCTGCGATGCCATAGCAGCGGGTTTATCTGGATATCTTCCAAGGAGTACCAGCGGCCCTGAACTGGTCAATGCTGTGCGGTCGCTTGACAAAGGCATAGGCTGTATTTCACCGACGCTTGCTGGGAGGCTCTTGATGCGCGCCAATCAGGGCGGTTCTGGAATGACAAAGCCTAGGGACCGCCTCAAGTCTCTAGCACCGCGGGAGAAGCAAATCATATCGATGCTGGCCGTGGGCCTTAGCAACAGAGAGATCGGCAGCAAGCTCGACCTCAACGAGGGTACGGTCAAATACTACGTGACAAGCATTCTAGGTAAGCTGCAAGTCCGCAATCGTGTAGAAGCGGCCCTATTTGCCCGCTCTCAGGGTTTGGTGTGGCAGGCTAGCGACGAAACCGCCCTGCAGTTCGAGCCTCCTATTCCCGGCAAACCTACTGGGAGTGAACCTGCAAGTGACAGGAACTGGCTGCATTGCGTTGACTTGAGCAAGAATTGAAACGGCCAGCGCGAGAGGCAATGTCAGCGTGACGTCAAGGGGACAACATAGTCGCCAAGTCGGCCCAAGTTAATACAAGTGAACAACAGTTAAGTCGCGCCATGTAATAAAAATATGCTCGTGGGCAGTGTGTCATTCACAGGCGGACAAGATAGTCCCTCAAACTGAGAATGATTGCGGATTGGACGCCAGGCGGGGAGCGAGGGCTCGCATATCGGGCCGACTTGAATTGCCTCATGTGTTACTCACGCCTTCGGGTGGTTTGGTGCAAAACCTCGCAGCGGCTGCTGGGGCAGCGGCTTCGCCGCTACTCAATATCTTACAGGATCTCACGCTTGATACCGCTGCAGGCCCACCGTTTATCCGTCACAATGCTCTAAGCATGTATCGCGAGCTCGTCAGCTGCTTGTGAAAGAAGCTCTCGTCCGCCTTCGTGTTGCGATGATCCGGAACCGGCACATCAAGCGTACACCCATCCTAACCTATACCTAAAGGGAACGGTGCATTTGCCTCGGAACGGAGCATCATCTCAAGGAGTACCCCGATGGAGGTATATCGCGGATACAGCGAGCCATACCTCTCTGCCGCAACGCCTCTGTATTATTGGCTAGCTACGCTAACATCTTGTTTTTGAACTGTTTTGAAGGGCAGATCCGAGTATTCACGATGTCTAAGGAGCCGCCCTGCCATGATGAGGGCATCGCCTTTGGACTAGAGCCCGGCCTCGTTGTCGGACCAACGTCGATTGCAGGGAACTTCACTGCTGTTTACCTTCATGTGCCTCGGTGCAGCAAGCGGGGTAAGAAATGTTAGAGTTGGCGCCATCGACATGGATGCGTCGCCGGAGCGCGACCCCGGCAACGGTGAGCCTGACCCGCCAGTTCGCACTGACAGGCAGTGTCATCATGCTAATTGCAATGATTGCTGCGGGCCTCTTCACCACCGAGATTGTATCAAAGGCGACGGTGGAGAACACCGCCTCATCGACGGCTCTCCTCATAGACAGCTTTCTCGAACCGATGATCCAAGGCTTGGCAAGCGAGGAGCTTCTGCCTGCCGATGAAACCGCTGAGTTGAACCGCCTGTTGGGAGCAGATCACTTCAAGGAGCGATTCCCCCACTTGGAGATTTGGAAGGAGAGTGGGCTTATCGTCTATTCAACGACACCGAATTTGGTTGGTCGAAGATTTACGCCCCCTCCCGGCCTAGTCACAGCCCTGGCAGGAGACATTTCTGCACAATACGCTGACCTGAACGCACTTGAGCACAGAGTCAGGGACCTCAGCAGCAAGTACCTTGAGATCTATGTCCCCATCCGGGAGGAACGCTCCGGTCGCGTCGTTGCCGTTGCAGAGATTCATGAAAGCACCGCACCACTCGAAGAGAAACTCTGGTGGTTACGTCTTAAAAGCTGGCTCGCAGTCGTGGGGGCGACCGCGCTCATCATGGTCGGTCTGTTCGGAATCGTCTACCGCGGCAATAAGCTCATCCGCCTCCAACAGCGTCAGCTTCACGAACGATTGGTGGAGATCGAGCATACATCCCAACACAACCATATCCTCAAGGAGCGTGCTCAGAGAGCCTCTGGTCGCGTCGCCGAATTGACCGAGAATTACCTGCGGAGGATTGGTGCGGACTTGCACGATGGTCCCGCGCAGCTCATCAGCTTAGCCGCTCTAACCGTGGAACACGTCCGGCGCGCCCAGACACCCGCGAAACACGAAGAAGAGTTGCAGTTACTGAATACCATGCTTTCGGAGGCCCTTCGCGATATCCGAACTATGTCGAAGGGACTGATGCTGCCTGAAATAGAAGGCTTGCCCCTCCCAGAGGTTATCAAACGAGTAGCTTCCAATCACGAGCGGCGTACTGGAACCAAGGTTGCCATTCATTGCGGCGACATTTCGCATCCCCTTACCCATGGAATCAAAATCTGCGTGTACCGGTTCCTGCAGGAGGGGCTCAACAATGCATTCCGCCATGCGGGCGGAAATGGCCAGATGGTAACGTGCAGACTCGATGACTCTGTTCTGAACATGGTCGTGCAGGACGATGGGGGAATGGGAATCGGCGGCCACGCGTCGGTAGACTCCGGTTTAGGGCTCTTTGGGATGCGGGAAAGAGTGGAAAGTCTGGGCGGTGTTTTTAGGGTGAGCCATCTCCCGAGTGGGGGGACCAGAGTTGAAATGAGCGTTGTTGTTGCGGAGGGGAGCCAAGATGTCTGAAAAGACCTGTGTTGTTGTGGTGGATGACCACGCACTCCTGCGTAGAGGAGTTGTCCGAGCGCTTGCACTTGATGATTCGATCAAAGTCGTGGCAGAGGGTGCTTCAGCAGCAGATGCAGTCGAGCTTACAAAAATGTATGCACCGGATCTCATCTTGCTGGATATATCTATGCCCGGAAACGGCATCGAAGCCGCGCGTGCGATCCGCGATCTTGCGACCTCAACTCGCGTCGTAATGCTGACGGTTTCGGGAGATGAAGACGACGTGACGCATGCACTTGAGGCAGGTGCCGTCGGCTACCTTCTCAAGGGAACGGATGCACTAGATCTAATCACGGCTGTGAGAAGTGTGAAGGCTGGAGAGTCTTTCATTTCCCCCAATCTCGCACTCCGCATACTGTCGGACGATGCTCAGGTGAAAGCTAGCCCGCTGACACCTCTGTCCGAGTACGAGAAACGTACTCTGTGCCTGATCTCCGAAGGGCTGAACAATCGCGAGATTGGAGAACAACTAGCGGTGACAGAAAAGACGGTTCAGGACAATGTGACCGACATTTTTCGAAAGCTTAAGGCCAAGAACCGTGCCGAAGAAGCACTTGTTGTCGAACAGATCTGGGTTGGACTTCAGAGCAGATTGAAACTGCACTGACGCGCGAATTGCCGAAAACGAAGCAAGAGAGAGATTGACGACGGAATAGTTGATGTCGCGGTTTCTTGCAGCTTTGGAAGTATTTTCAGGGGGAGTGCAAGGTAGCATAGACAAGGACCTTGGGGCACGGTCCCGCCACGGGTGACACGGCAGAAGCCGCTCAAGTCATCATTCGGCCACCGCTTGCATGGGGACTTGGCGTCATTGCCGCGCTTGCGCTCAGCTGGTTCATGCCCTTACCGTTCCTGCCGGCGGCCCTACCTGCAGGCTGGCTCGGCGCGACGGTATTTGTCCTCGCGTTGACGCTGGTCGCCTGGGCCATCGTTACAATGACCAGGGCCGGTTCGAGCGTCCCGACGAACCTGCCGACCGCCACCATCGTCAAGGGCGGAACGTTTCGTTTCACGCGCAACCCTATCTACCTCGGCATGTTCCTGGGTCTGATCGGCTTGGCAATCGCGTCTGACAATCTCTGGCCGTTAATAATACTGGTGCCCTTCGCACTCGTCATACGCTACGGCGTCCTGGCCCGCGAGGAAGCCTATTTCGGCCGCAAGTTGGGCGATGTCTATTATAGCTATCGCTCGCGCGTATGCGGCGCACGTGACGATGGAGAGAGACTGCGCGAGCCCTTCTCCCTCTGATTATGCGGCCAAGCGCAGCAATCCTCATGGAATGGGGTTGCTGGGCCCTTGCGCAATCACCATGAAGATGGCTGAGAATACACCGGCTAGTACCAAGCTGCCAAAAAGGGCCGCCCGAATGGGTATACGATAGCTCATCCAAGAGAGGCGAACGGCCTCACTGTGCTCTTGCCGAACAAGTACATCATCGGCATTGATGAAGCGTAGCAGAGCCTCGATATCATCCAGCAAGTTGAGCATCTCTGCGGACGTTGCTCCCTTCCGCCACTGTTGGCGCTGTACTCCGCTGGTCTTGAGTTTAACCGACTTGGCCTGGATACGTCTCGCCTCTCGCACCTCACTGCGGATGGCATAGATGCCGAATGCCATGAGAAGCGGCAGGATGATGACAGAGGTGATGAATGCCCAGTCTGCCGTCGCTAGCTCGGGAAGGAAACGGCCCATGGAACACTCCCTTCGGGAATCCATCACCTACTATTGAGACATGTCTTGGAGACTTTCTTGCGGCAGATAGAATAGGAAACAGGCTTCCGTACAGACGTAGGATACTCCGAGACTTCTGACCCGCGATCTCTCGTCCAAGGCCCCTGATCAGCTCTATCCATAAGGGCTACAGAGACACGGGTCAGTTCAAATGCTTTGAAGAGGCTGAACCGCCATATAAACGCAGAGCGCTCTGGTGCTCTAGACGCTCGAGTTGAGTCCGCGCTCACCTCTTAGTGGAAGTCTCTCTAATTTAGGAGTGCCAAGCCTGGATGCAGCAGGTATCAGTCCGTAAAGCGGACAGTACCGTCCTGGCATACATCGAGTTCAGAGAACTCTGCCGTCGATTCATCCTCGAACGTCGCTGCGACAGCCACCATGCATCCTGTCATTTTCGGCAGCCTCAAAGTAGTTTTCGCCTTCGGGGCAAGCGGCTTGGTCAGTCGAACTGTCTGTCCATTGGCACCAATGGCTACATCAGTCGCAGGTATGTCGCGGGCATTTGTGATGATAACGGTCGAGACTGGCTTCGTTTTGGTAGGTGCAGCAAAGGCACCGGTAGCGGCAAGCAGAAGGCTGGTAGCAGTTGTGATACGGAAAATCATGGCTATTCCTCTCTGTACCATTGGAGATGCATCATACTTGTGGGAGGACATTCAGAACTCCCTCTATTAAGCCGTTGCACTGTAGCTGACGGATTGGCCCAATATGGCCAAGGTGTGCCGTCTTCATTGACGAGGCAGTCATCAAAGAAAAAGCGCCAGTTGCGCTTGGCGCTCAAGGGAGGCCGCCTTTCACGGCCAGTTCCAGAGGAAACAACGACCGTGCCGTCTCGGCACATGAAGAGGCTGCGCCCAAGGAATTAACAAATGGTTGCTGGAACGGAGCAATTGCTCATCTGAACTCCATAGAGCGCACTCTTGCAAAGCCGCCTCATCTGCCGCGCCGCTGCTTTTCTGAGCATCCTTCGAACTGCAGCCAGGGCTCTCGAAACATTCTTATAAATTTCGTGAAGGAATAGACGAGCAAATGCATGCGTTTAGTGGCTATAGGTCGTCGATAGAGATGCAGGATAGGCGTATGAGCAACACCCGACACACGAACGCCGTACAGGGAGCCGATTTAGATCCCACGAACCCCACCAGCACAGGCCCATCCTTTCAGTGCGCAGTGCTCCTCTTTGTTGCATTCCTCTGTTTCTTCATCGGAGCAGCCCTTCTTCTGGCCGGGATCTGACGAGGCTGGGAACCTTAAAGCTTCCATGGACGAGAACGAGACTAATCGCATCATTGGAGACAAAGATGGACTACAAAATTGAGCTCGTGGCTCAGGCCATTCATGAGGCCGAGCAAGCAGCATGCTTGTGGGATAACGAGCCCGCAATCCGAAAGGAGCGGTTCCGGGAGTATGCCCGCAATGCCATTGATCTGCTCGACGACGACATCAGTATTCTTCTTCTGGCTCTGAAGGGGGCGCAGCAGAAGAGCGGTTGTGCGATTAGGAGCCACCGCCTAGTCCATCGGGAGTCGCGAGCTCTTAAGCGGCGTGGTCTTGGCCGCTTTGCTGATGTGACGATTCAGCCCCACTTACTCGATGCCCCAGGTGGTCAGTGTCATCTCGCGTCGCGCGGCCGCTTCGCTGCCGGCTCGATGTGTTCTTTGGGCCTAGGGGCATACGAGCTTTCAGTTCAGCCTCCAGCCACCGCAGTTCCTCTTGGAGCCCTTCAAGGCGCCTCAGTAAAGCGGCATCTGATAAGCTAGGTGAAGCAGCGTGACTGACGCTCTGCACTCGCCCAGCATGGGTGATGCTGCGGATCGCTTCCAGGGATGCTGGGCCAATGCCCGGTGTCGCCAGCCAATGTTTATCCGGGATCTGGTCAACTTCCCGGAGACTAGGACAGCGCCCCTTGAACTCAAGCAAGAGCGGATGCTTCACCCGCGATGGAACGGCTTCGAGAGGAAAAGGCTGATCTAAGTGCATGTGTTACCTCGTAAATCAAACCACATGGCTTGCTATTGCGACGTGCAGATCAAGGCTCTTCCAAGGCGATACGTAGACAGATCCTTGGCTCTCACTCCCTCTACACCGCTGAGGTACCTATAGTCCTCCAGAATTGAGTATGTTTCCTTCAACGACAATGAGGGAAGTTGGTCCACATTGTTTGGGATGCGCTACATAGTGCAGCTTCGTCAGTTGCTCTGATTGCTGATCTGCCCCGAGGCGGACGCGTGTGACCGCTACTGACGTAACACTCTTGTGTTCTGCAGCATTTCCAACAGCGACGGCGACGGCGACGGCAGAGGAGAGGGGTGAACCCCTCTCCCGACGCTATCCCTTAGTCATAGAGGACGGCTGCGATCTTCGGATCGCTTATGTTCGACTTGTCATAGTAGAAGAAGCCAGTGTCGATGATCTTCTCGAGCTTCTCGCCCTTGAGAGCCTTCACGGCCGCCTCGACTGTCTTGTAGCCAATGCCGACAGGGTTCTGGGTGATAGCGCCCGCCATGAGACCCTCCTGAATCGCCTGCTTCTGCTGCTTGCCGGAATCGTAGCCGACGATGACGATCTTCCGGTTCATCTCCCTGGCTCCGTTGACCACGCCGATCGCCGAACCTTCGTTGGCGCCGAAGATGCCCTTGAGCTTCGGATTGGCCTGGAGAACCGACTTCGTGATCTCCGTCGACTTCAGGTGATCGCCGGAGCCGTACTGGATGCTCACGATATTGATCTTCGGGTACTTCTCCTTGATGCGGTTCACGAAGCCGTCCCGCCGGTCGATGCCCGTGCGGCTGGTCTGGTCGTGCACCACGAGAGCGATGTCGCCTTCGCCACCGATCAATTCGGCCATCTTGTCGGCAGCCAGTGCCGCAGCTGCGAGATTGTTGGTGGCTGCCGTGGTCAGCGGAATGTCGCTGTCGACACCGGAGTCGAACGCGATGACCGGAATCTTGGCGGTCTGCGCTTTGCGCAGCAGAGGGACTGCCGCCTGGCTGTCGAGAGCCGCAAAGCCAATCGCTTTCGGATTCTTGGCGAGAGCCGCCGAGAGCATGTCGATTTGCTTGTCGACCATGGTCTCGCTGTCCGGGCCCTCGAACGTGATGCGCACGTTATAGTCCTTGGCCGCCTGTTCGGCCCCGGCTTTGACTGCCTGCCAGAACTGGTGCTGAAAGCCTTTCGAGATAAGTGGGATATAGATCTCCTGGGCCGCTGCCGGGGCTGCGAAACCAATGAGCGCGCCAATGCTGATGGCGCCAATCAGAGTGCGTCTACTCCACATCGTTTCCTCCTGGTCGTTGTTGGTTCTGGCTATTGTCGGATGCGGTGGGCTGGATTGCTGGAACGTGTCGCGTGCTCCTTTTCGCTCGTGAGAAGTAAGGGGAGATGCTCAGCCCTTGCGGCGCAGGATATCGGCGTAAACGGCCAGGATGATGATCACCCCGGTGACGACCGTCTGCCATTCCTGAGCCACCGACAGGATGCGCAGGCCGTTCGTGAGCACGCTGATGATCAGTGCTCCGATGATCGTTCCAAGAATGGTACCGCGCCCGCCGCTCAAGGAAGTTCCGCCGATGACCACGGCCGCGATGGCATCGAGCTCATAGCCTTGGCCGAGCGCCGGCTGGGCGGAGTTGAGCCGCGAGGCGATAATGAGACCGGCAATACCGCAGATCCCGCCTGAAACCGTGTAGACGATGATCTTCCAGAAATCAGTATTCACGCCGGAGAGGCGCACCGCCTCTTCATTGGAGCCGAGGGCAAAGGTGTAACGGCCGAGAGCGGTGCGCGTGAGAATAAGGCTGGAGGCGACCGCGACCACGAAGAGGATCAGGACACCGTTGGGGATCGGCAGGAACGGCAGGATTGCCGCGATCAGCGACTCCTGCGAGATCATCGGGAAGTTCGGTGTATCGTTGAAGTAGATCGGACGCGTTCCCGAGATCACGAGGGCAAGACCCTTCAGCAGCAGCATCATGCCAAGCGTCGCGATAAATGGCGGGATCTTCATCTTAGCGATGAGAGTGCCGGAAACCGAGCCGCAGAGAGCACCTGCGGCAATGGCCGCCAGGATGCCTACGGGCATGGGCAGACCCCAGTAGGTCAGGAACACGCCGGCGATGACCGCGCAGAAGGTCATCAACGTGCCGATAGACAGATCGATGCCCCCAGTAATGATGACGAATGTGGTAGCCACGGCGAGAACGCCGTTCACAGCCGTCGCCTGCAGAATGCCGATAAGGTTGTCGGGCTGGAGGAAGTTATCGGACGCTATACTGAAGACGGCCATCAGGGCGATCAGGCTGGCGAAGGCAAGGATCTTCTGCCATGCCCCTTGGCTGAACACAGCGGATTTGATGACGGTCTGGGCTTCCTTTTCTACGATCGTCGTCACGTGCTTGATCCCCGGGTCGCCGCGTTCAAGGCATTGGTGGTGAGGCTGTGCCGCTGCGTCGCAAGGCGCATGATGTCTTCCTGTGACGCTCCCTCGGCGGGCAGTTCGCCGGTCAGACGACCCTCGCACATCACCGCGATCCGATGACTCATGCGCAGGATCTCGGGCAGCTCCGATGAAATCATCACGATGGCGCGTCCTTGGGCCGCAAGAGTGTTGAGGAGCTTATAGATCTCGTTCTTCGCACCGACATCGATGCCGCGTGTCGGCTCGTCGAAGAACAGGATCTCGCAGTCTCGGGCGAGCCATTTCGCGATGACGATCTTCTGCTGGTTGCCACCTGACAGAAACCGCACCTCCTGAGCATCCGATGGCGTCTTGATCCGCAGCTGCCGGATGTAGGAGCGCGCCGTCTCCCGGATCGCACGTGTCTTGAGGAATATGTTCTTGGAGAGGAAGCGGCTCAGGCATGGCATGACGATATTGGCCGCTACGTCCATGCCGGTCGCCAGTCCGAAACGCTTACGGTCTTCTGACAGATAGCCGATGCCGAGACGGACGGCGTCTTGCGGCGAGCGGATCGTCACAGGCTTGCCCCTGACGATGATCTCGCCGTCGTCAAGCGGATCCGCCCCGAAGATGGCGCGTGCAACCTCCGTCCGACCCGCCCCCATCAAACCGGCAAATCCAAGGATCTCGCCTTTCCGCAGCTTGAAGCTCACGTCCAGGATGTCATTGCTGCGGTGGAGATTGCGGACCTCGAGCACGACGTCATGGCTCGACAGGTCCGGAACTTCCGTCTTCGTCTCGGTGAGGCTTCGGCCGACCATCATCGAGATGATCGTGTCGACACTCGTGGTCGCTGTGGAAACCGTGCCAACATATTCGCCATCGCGCATGATGGTAACGCGGTCGGAGATTTCCTTCAGCTCATCTATCTTGTGCGAAATATAGACGATGCCGACGCCATCGGCCTTGAGCTTCCGGATGATGCTGAACAGTTCTCCGATTTCGGCATTGTTCAAGGCAGCCGTGGGCTCGTCCATAATCAAGACCCTCGACCTGAAGGACAGGGCCTTGGCGATCTCGACCATCTGCTGTTTGGCGACGGTGAGCTGGCCGACCTCGACCCTCGGATCGAGCTTTAGATGCATGCGTTCGAAGATTTCGACGGCAGCTCGGTTCAGAGCCTCTTCATCGAGCAGAAGCCCCATGGCTCGCTTAGGCTCACGACCGATGTAGATGTTCTGCGCGGCCGTGAGGTCGTTCATCAGGTTCAGTTCCTGATGGATGATGCTGATCCCCAGATCCTGCGCGGCTCGCGGAGATGGAATATCGACGGGCACGCCTTCAATGCAGATCTCGCCGGCATCTTTGCGGTAGATCCCGGAAAGAACCTTCATCAAGGTGGACTTGCCGGCGCCGTTCTCACCCATCAGGGCATGGACCTCTCCGGAGAGGAGTTCGAAGCGAGCCTTCTTCAGAGCCTTCACGCCAGGAAATGATTTGTCGAGATCCCTGATCGTGACGAGCGGCGTCATGAGCGACGCTCCGCTTGGTACGATACTGTCGCATGCCTAGGCTGCCTCCAACCCCAGCGGCTGACGAGAACCGGTCTGCGGGATGCCGCACATGCGGCGGCGATCGAGCCAACAATATTCGCCACGTTGGAGTTATTTTTGCGCAGCCGCTGGAGGGCGCTCGGACACTCAACGTCGCAAGCCGCTGCGGTCTGCAGCAGGACGTTATCCTGTACCCGCATCTGTTCCCTCCCGACCGCCACCCAGTGACGGTACTGCGCTCTTGACGCCGTTCCGGTGAGCCCCCTTCGGAGACGGACGAGATTGAACGTGCATAGTTTTATTTTATTTCGAGGATGATATTCATGAAGCCAAGGAGCAGGCAACCGGAAATATGGCTCGGATCGAGTAGGGGCTGTATAAACATGATGATCCCGGTGGCGGATTGCTGGTGTGTGACGAACCGCTCCGGCACGATAAGATGTAGGCGGCTCTGGGCGGGCTCATGGCCACGTAATGCAGCCGAAGCTCCTCCTCGATCTCCGCCGTGGGTGTCGGTGCCGAGATCAGAATGGATGCAGCCGTCGACCACGTTCAGGACGAGGACCGACTTCCACTCCTGCCCCTTGGTGGAACCATGCTAGCTTCCCTGGCAGCACAAGCGAGACTTGTTTCAACGTGGCGCATCGTCAAAGCTCAACGGCGAGTGGGACTTCGTGTCGATGCTGCGGACGGAGTTCCGCCGGGCCGCAAGTGAATTCCTGCACGCCAGTGCCGACGACATCGCTAAGCGCTCCACGACCGATCTAGATATCCTGCCGGCGGAGTGTTGAACGTCAGTCTGTCAGGGATGCCTGTCTGCATGGCCCGAACGTCTATGGATTGACTGTTGGCGACAGAAACAAGGTTCCATCCCGGCACCCGTCAGCGCAATACCACGACCTTGGTGCCTACCCGGGTTCGGTTGTAGAGGTCGACCACGTCAGCATTGGTCATTCGAATGCACCCGGACGAGACGGCATAACCGATGGTCTCCGGCTCATTGGAGCCGTGAATCCGGTACATGGAGGAGCCAAGGTATAGTGCCCGGGCACCCAGCGGGTTGCCCAGGCCACCTTCCATGTAGCGTGGAAGATCAGGGCGCCGCCGCCGCATCGCGGCCGGAGGGCTCCAAGATGGCCATTCCCGTTTCATGCTGACAGTCTTGATCCCGGTCCAGGTGAAGCCCGGACGTCCGACACCGATGCCGTACTGAATGGCCCGCCCGGTGCCGAGTACGAAATAGAGCCGGCGCTGACTGGTGGAGATGACGATCGTGCCTGGCCGATTGTTGCCGGGCCAGAAGACCACCCGCCGAGCAGTCGGGGAGATCGACCCGCCAAATAGGCGCTCGAAGAAGTTGGTAGGCTCGCCACCAAGAGAGGCGACGGTCTGCGCCTGGGCGGAGCCCGTGAACACCAAACTGCACGCAACCAGCACGACAGTGAACACGAAGTGGATCATGCGGACCTCCTCGCGTGGAATGGCACAGCTTCAACGCCTAAGGCCTGGCTTTCGGTTCCTCGCGAATCGGGAGTGCCCCGGAAGGGTTCGAATCGCCCTAGGGTCCGAAAATGGCACTCCCTGGACCAGCAAGCTTGGTCCGTTTCGGCGTCTGAGTGCGGACGTATGTTGAGTGGTCGGAATGTGAAAGTTTGACCCAAACCAGTCATTCAGTATTTGCCAGCGTGGGTTCGAGAAGCGATGGATAAGATGCTCGCGGGTCACGTTGCGCCAGTGCTCGTAATGGCCGCGCCAGGACTCCGCCATGACACTTCTTCCGAGCAGAGGCGCTGGATGTCGATGCACAGGTGACGCGTGGCAGGCCGAGGGGCGTCATGAGCATCGACATAGCGAAGAGCGATGCATGGCAAAGGAGCCGATCTTGGGACGGTTCCACGCTTCAATGGAAGGTCTAACCGCGGAATAGGCAATCTGGATGTCGGCTGCTGGCTTCGGCGAAAACCCCGTTGTGGCAAGTCTCGGAGGCGGAGCGTTGATTAGCTGTCAGGGTCAGCAAGTGACGTTCAGAGGTAACGTCATGAGCTAGACGCGACAGTCGACCTCCGGAACGATGAACCTTGCTGTGGCATTGCCTCCTGCCTCGATCCGCTCTTTCAGGGATGAAGCCAAACATGTTCGATAGCCTGCCTTCTGCGTTGCTCACGCTCTTCCTCGCCTTATGTGTCTTGTGGTTGATCGGTCAAGCGCTCCGGCGTTTCCTGGCATCGCGCAGGATGAGGCGTGCCCCATCTCTTGAAGCGGAGCTCAAGGCTCGCAGGAACCATGAGGATCCGGCCGTATCACGGGCGGCCACTACCGTGTCCACCATTCCCGATGCGGCTGATGTCCTCGCCCTCAAAGCAGCCATCGACAATCTGGCACGGCAAGTTGCTGCCTTAGAGAAACGCTTGTCGATAGGGCAGTCAAGGTTCACACCACTCCCGACACCGCCGAGCGAAAGGACTATCGAGTCGAGATCTGACCTCCCGCCGGTAACGCCAGATCATCGGATCTGAGGCAGGTCTGGCCGCTTTGCTGCCAGTGTGAGAATGGTAGTTTCGGACCTGGGGGCTACGGTCGCGCCATCATGCAGCCGTCGGGGGCCCCTTACGTGGTGCCGGATGTATCTGGGTGTGCACTTCCGGGGCTGCCCCCTCCTCTCGGGCTCCCAGCACCATCTCGGTAGCCCAGTTGAGCAGCAGGGAGGTATAGGACTGCTGCCACGCCTCTTCTGATAGCGCATGATCCGCCTCTTCGATGAGACGGTAGGTCAGCGAGTGGGCACCCTTGAGCGCAGTGAGATAGTTCTCGATCACCGGGTGCGGGATGATGTCGTCGTGCTCCGATTCCACGATCAGCACGTCACCTTGAAACGCCGCACAAGCTGCTAAAGCCCTGTTCTGGTCAGGAGTGACCCGCCCACGGCGGTAGTCGGCCAGACCGTACTTCTTCAACTGCTGCTTTGGCAGAGGCCAATCCTCGTCGCGGTAGAGTGCCGGAACACGTAAGGCGAGCCAGCGCACGGGACGCAATGAACTCAGGATTGCGGCGAGATAACCGCCATAGCTGCTGCCCACAACCGCGATCGCGTTCCGGTCAACTGCGGGGTAGCGGACCAGCGTGTCGTAGGCCGCAAGCACGTCACCCAGGTTGTCCGCGCGCGTGACCGTCTCCTTCTGCGCTTCGGTTCCGGCATGGCCCCGGAGATCGACTGTCAGACAGACACAGCCCAAGGCTGCAATCTCGCGGGCCCTTGCCAAGTACTGTTGTTGGCTGCCGCCCCAGCCATGCAGAAATAGGACGCCGGGCAAAACCGTTGCCGGTGTAACCAAGGTGCCTGAGATCTGCTGATCGTCGACTTGGATGTCGACCTGCTCATCTCGTATCGCCATGCGCCTCAACCACTACGTACTTGGTCAATAATCCTACCCGGTCATCCGTCCCACGGAAATACACCGTCGCCTGGGGCGGAGGAGCCTGGCTCTCACCGTAGACCTCGTAAGTCGACGCACGCACGACCTGGAGGGCAGGATCGGCCCGGAAGGCCTCAAGCGCGGCGATTTCGGCACCTGTGGCGCCACCCATACGCCAGGACTGCTCCAGAACACCCGAGCGCCACTGGCCGCGTGCGTTCGTTCCTTGAGCCACATCGTAGTTACGCCGTGAGGCAAACATTTCCGGAAAGACACTTGTGGCGGCATCGTAGACCCGAGCCTGCCCCACGGCGATGCGAATGCTCTCGGTCAGCGGAAGCCGGACCAGCGCATCAAAGTCGCCGCGCACGACCACGAGATCGGATCCGCCATAGACCTCATCTCCGGCATTGTCCGTTGTCAGGCGCTGACTGCCATAATATGTGGCTGTGAGGTCGACCACGCGCACTTGGCCCACGCTGTAGGTCGTCACCGCTGTAAGGTTCTCCTCCAGGACCAGCCCGGAGTGTAACAGTTCGGTTGGGTCGATTCTGGTAAGGGCTTCCACGAGCTCGCTCAGGCTCCGGATCACCCTCTGTCCCCGTCCGGCCGTTGCGTGCACTGGCTTGAGGCGAGCAGGCCCGTCCTTCAGAAGACGCTCACCGGCGGCATAGGCTTGGTCTTCCGTAAAGACGGAATACCCCTGAAGCACAGCGCTTTGTACTCGGCGGGCGAAGGAGTTGGACCAGCCCCGGGGTGCAGATGCATTGTGCTCAACGAGTGGATGAGTGATGATTTTGGTGGCAACGAACGGATAAGGCACAGCCCCGCCGAAGAGATCGCGCTCGCCCGTGATGCCAAGCTGCGCTGCCTGCTTGATGCCAACCAATGTGTTGCTGGGGACGAAATAAATTCTGCCAGGATGAAGGGAGGATTGGTCGTATTCGCCCGCATAGTCAAATCCCATCAGGGCAGCCAATCGCTTAGCGACGGCTGCCCGGGTGATCCGCTCATGCATATCGACGAACCCGCCGTCTTGGGGAGAGTACTCGACCACTACATCGTCCGCCAAGCTAAGCCCCCATCCGCAGACATCGAAGACCTGTCAGAGCCGAGTGTTAGCGATGCTGCGGAAACCAAGCTCCCGGGCGACCAAGAGTTCCGGTTTTGATGCAGTCCATCTCACCGTTAGGTCAGGTCGTAGCCTGCGGCGGACCTTAACACAGGGACGTACAAGGTCCCGACGCTCTACCGGTAAAGTCTTGAGATTGCCCAAGGACGGGTATTCGCGACGAAACTGACCAAGAGAAGGGTGAGGACTAGACTTCACCAGGGCGCCGGAACGTCGAGGTCATACAAGACCCGAGCTCACGACATTACTCTCGGTAGGCAGTGCCGAGTCTCGCGCTGTCCTCCGGGTCGTGTCCGCCACGTTCGACTTTGAGGCCAAGCGGTTATCAGCGTGGCCGAGTCCTCGGCAACCACAATCGACGGCGCGCCAACTCAAATTCCCGTTTGCGGCAATTCCTGCTCACGGGAGTGTACAGCCAATCATTTCGGGTATGCCGCCCTGGTGCTGCCCGCGATCTACAGGGGTGATTACCAGGTAAGCGAGAAATCCAAGAAGGTTAGAACCTTCAAAGGGTTTGGCTGGTGCTGCCAGAGAGGATCGAACTCTCGACCTCTCCCTTACCAAGGGAGTGCTCTACCACTGAGCTACGGCAGCGCGCCAACGGGGAGGGCCGCTTACTGCCACAGGGCAGCCCTCCATGCAAGCTTGAAAATGATCTTTACTCGGCCGCCTGGACTTTCGGCTCCAGAGGCAGCCTGAGCGCCGTCCAGACCTCCACCAGGGCGGCGGCGAGGGCGTCGATATGGGCGTTGGAGTGGAACGGGCCGGGGGTGATGCGCAGACGCTCGGTACCACGGGGCACGGTGGGATAGTTGATCGGCTGGATGTAGATGCCGTGCTTGTTCAGCAGGCGGTCCGAGGCCGCCTTGCAGGCTTCCGCATCTCCCACCATCACTGGCACGATATGCGTGACCGTGTCGAGGACAGGCAGGCCGACGCCGCTGAGCACCGCTTTGGTGCGGGCCACCTGATGCTGCTGCTGCTGGCGTTCGGTGGACGATTCCTTGAGGTGCCGGATGGATGCCGTGGCGGCTGCCGCGACCGCCGGGGGCAGGGCGGTGGTGAAGATGAAGCCTGGGGCAAAGCTGCGGATGGCGTCCATCACGGCCTTGGTGCCGGTCAGATAGCCGCCCATGACCCCGAAGGCCTTGCCCAGCGTGCCCTCGATCACATCGATCCGGTGCATCGCGCCTTCGCGCTCGGCAATGCCGGCGCCGCGGGAGCCGTACATGCCGACCGCATGAACCTCGTCGATATAGGTCATGGCGCCATAGCGCTCGGCGAGATCGCAGATGGCATGGATCGGGGAGATGTCGCCATCCATGGAATAGACGCTCTCGAACACGATCAGCTTGGGGCGATCACCGGCTGCCTGGAGCAACTCTTCCAGGTGATCGAGGTCGTTGTGGCGGAAGATCGCCTTGTCGCAGCCGGACTGGCGCACGCCCTCGATCATCGAATTGTGGTTGAGCGCGTCCGACAGGATCAGGCAGTCCGGGATCAGCTTGGCGAGCGTCGAGATGCCGGTCTGGTTCGAGACGTAGCCCGAGGTGAAGACCAGCGCCGCCTCCTTGCCGTGCAGGTCGGCGAGTTCGGCCTCGAGCGCCACGATGGGATTGCTGTTGCCGGAGATGTTGCGGGTGCCGCCGGCTCCGGTGCCGAGGCGCCAAGCGGCTTCGACCATGGCCCGGGTGACGTCCCGGTTCTGGCCCATGCCGAGGTAGTCGTTGGAGCACCAGACCGTGATGGGACGGGCCCCCTCCGGAGAGTGCCAGATCGCCTGGGGATAACGGCCGGCCAGCCGCTCGATATCGGCAAAAACGCGGTAGCGCCGCTCGACCTGGAGACGCTCGAGGGCTGACGTGAAGAAGTTATGATAATCCATCATCTCACCGGGTGGGCAACGCAATGCCCGGGGATACTGGACCTATTATGCCAGATCACATTGATCCGGGTCAAAGTCCTGAACCGTGATATTGCGGTTGAGAGCCGCTTGCGAAGCCTCTATTTGATAAAGGCGACGATGGGTCGCGTGAACCATGACTGACGTGAAATCGCAAGAGAAAGCTGACCGGCTGAAGGCGGCCTTGAAAGAGAATCTTAAGCGTCGCAAGGCTCAAGCTCGGGGACGGCAGGCTGTGAAGACGTCCGGAACCGAAGCTGAGAGCTTGAGCGTTTCAGCTGAGCGCGACAAGCCGTCAGACTAGCCTGAAGGGCTCAAGGCGCGCATAGCGCATAGCTCGCTAAAAATATTGCAAGGGGAATTTGATGGATCGCATTCGCATCCGGGGCGGCGCGCCTCTCAACGGCTTGATTCCGATTTCAGGTGCCAAGAATGCGGCCCTGCCTCTCATGATCGCCAGCCTTCTGACGGAGGAAAACCTGGAGCTCGGCAATGTGCCGCGGCTCGCCGATATCTCCTCGCTCCTGCGAATCATGAGTAATTTCGGTGTCGATCACTCGATTGCCGGCCGCCGGCCCGGCCAGTCCTCGGAGACGGGGCAGACCATCCGACTGACGGCCAAGAACATCATCGACACCACGGCCCCGTACGAACTGGTCTCGACCATGCGGGCGAGCTTTTGGGTCATCGCTCCCCTGGTGGCCCGGTTCGGTCATGCCAAGGTGTCCATGCCGGGCGGCTGCGCCATCGGTACCCGGCCGGTCGACCTCCTCATCATGGCACTCGCCAAGCTGGGAGCGGCCATTGAGATCGAGAGTGGTTACGTGGTGGCGACCGCTCCTAAAGGTCTGATCGGCGCCGAGATCGATTTTCCGAAGGTGACGGTCGGCGGCACCCATGTGGCCCTGATGGCGGCAACGCTTGCCCAGGGCACGACCGTGATCCGCAACGCCGCCCGCGAGCCGGAGGTGGCGGATCTGGCCGAATGCCTGATCAAGATGGGCGCCAGGATTGAAGGAGCCGGCACCTCTGAGATCGTGGTCAAGGGCGTATCCCGCCTCGGCGGGGCCTCCCATGACGTCATGCCCGACCGGATCGAGACCGGCACCTATGCCATGGCGGTGGCCATGACGGGCGGCGACCTCGTTCTGGACAACACCCGGCCCGAATATCTCCAGGCCGCCCTCGACGTGCTGGGTCAGGCGGGCATCGACGTGTCCTCGACCCATGGCGGCATTCGCATCCGGCGCAACGGCAATGGCATCCAGCCGGTCGATATTACCACCGACCCGTTCCCAGGCTTCCCGACCGATCTGCAGGCCCAGTTCATGGCCCTCATGACCCGGGCGAACGGCACGTCCCGTATACGCGAGACGATCTTCGAAAACCGCTTCATGCACGTGCAGGAGCTCGCCCGCCTCGGCGCACAGATACGCCTCGACGGGGACAGCGCCTATGTGGATGGCGTGGCCGGCCTCAAGGGAGCGCCGGTCATGGCGACGGATCTTCGCGCCTCCGTGTCCCTGGTTATCGCGGGCCTCGTGGCTGAAGGCGAGACCACCATCAACCGGGTCTACCACCTGGATCGCGGCTTCGAGGCCCTCGAAGCCAAGCTCGCCCGCTGCGGCGCTCAGATCGAGCGCCTGAGGGGCTAAGGACAGAAGGGCCGGCATTTTCAGCCGGCCTTTTCTTTTCGAGCCATGAAGAAGAAGCCGCAGCCGAAAGGTTGCGCCAGGGCAGGGGGCTCTCTACCTAAACCTTAAAGTTCAACAATAGGTTGGTGCCCCATGGATCTCCTGAGACTTGTCGCTTTCGATCCGGAAGATCTTGCCGTTATCTCCGCCCACTTGCAGGATTCCCTGCTCAGGGTGGGCGATATCGCCTATCTGCCCAAGGAACGGCGTTTTGCCATTCAGACCCGCCGTTATGACTGGGAGGCGGCAACCCCCCAGCGCCGGCTGACCTGCATGCATTTCGAGAATGTCACGGGCGTGCGTGTCCGTGGCATCGACCAGACCAACAAGGATGCGGTTCTTAACCTTCTCGCCATTGCCTTCGAGGAGACCAGCGCCCCATCGGGCACTGCCACCTTGATCTTTGCCGAAGGTGGCGCCATCCAGGTGGACTTGGAGTGCATCGAAATGCAGATGAAAGACACTGGCCCCGTCTGGGCTGCCGAAAGCCGCCCCTCGCACGAGGAACAGCTCCAATCGGCGGAGCGCCTGTAATGGCGCAAAGGCTCGATGCGCGGGAGCCGTCCTTCCCGCAGGCTTTCTCTGCTCTCCTCTCGGCCAAGCGGGAGGTGTCGGAGGATGTGGACCAGGCCGTCCGTGCCATCATCGAGGACGTGGTGGTGCGAGGCGACGAAGCCCTGATCGATTTCACCTATCGCTTCGATGGGCTGGCGCTCCAGCCTGAGACCCTGCGCATTTCGGGTGCCGAGATCGATGCCGCCGAGGCCCAGTGCCCGAAGGAGGCGCTGGAAGCTCTCGCGCTGGCAAAGGAGCGCATCGAGACCTACCACCGGACGCAGCGCCCGCAGGATTCCATGACCACGGACCCGCTCGGGGTCACGCTGGGCTGGCGCTGGACCGCGATCGAATCCGTCGGGCTTTACGTGCCCGGCGGCCGGGCGAGTTATCCCTCCTCCGTCCTGATGAATGCGGTGCCGGCAAAGGTCGCAGGGGTACCCCGCATCGCCATGGTGGTGCCGACCCCGAAGGGCGAGACGAACCCGCTCGTTCTGGCGGCTGCGCGCCTTGCCGGCGTCGACGAAGTCTTTCGCGTGGGAGGCGCGCAGGCGGTGGCTGCGCTCGCCTATGGTACCGAGTCCGTGCGGCCGGTCGCCAAGATCGTCGGTCCCGGGAATGCCTATGTGGCGGCCGCCAAGCGCCGCGTCTTCGGCCAGGTCGGCATCGATATGATTGCCGGTCCCTCCGAGGTGCTGATCCTGGCGGATGCCCACGGCAATCCTGATTGGATCGCCGCCGACCTTCTGGCCCAGGCCGAGCATGACCCCGCAGCGCAGTCGATCCTCGTCACGGATAGCCCTGCTCTCGCCGATGCGGTGGAGAAGGCGGTCGAGCGCCAGCTTCAGACCCTGCCCAAGGCGGAGATCGCCGGCGCGAGCTGGCGCGATTACGGCGCCATCATCCTGATCGATCGTTTGGAGAACGCCATTCCCCTGGTGGACAGGCTTGCTCCTGAGCACCTGGAAATCGAGACGGAGAATGCAGAGGAGCTTGCCTCCAAGGTGCGAAATGCAGGTTCGATCTTCCTCGGCAGCCACACGCCTGAAGCCATCGGCGACTATGTGGGCGGTCCGAACCACGTGCTGCCCACGGCCCGGTCCGCCCGCTTCTCGTCGGGCCTGGGCGTGCTTGACTTCATGAAGCGAACCTCGATCCTGAAATGCGATGCGAACGCTCTGCGTGCGCTCGGCCCAGCGGCGATTACGCTCGGGCGATCGGAAGGGCTGGAGGGGCATGCGCGGTCGGTCGCGATCCGCCTGAATCTCTAAAGGGCGAGCGGAGGGGGGATGGCGAGCGAAGCGAAGGAGCGGACCCGGCTGGTCGCCGTCACGCTCGACGAGGCCTCCATCGGCCGCGGCAATCCCGATCAGGAGCATGAGCGGGCCATCGCCATCTATGACATTCTCGAAGAAAACACCTTCGCCCTGCCGAATTACGACGGTGGGCCTTATGCGTTGCGCATCTCGCTCATCGAGAAAAAACTCTGCTTCGAGGTCACGGCACAGGACGGCGCGCATCTCGTTTCGCATCACCTGTCGCTGACGCCGTTCCGCAGAGCCATCCGTGATTACGAGATGATCTGCGACAGCTATTACCAGGCGATCCGTTCCGCCTCGCCGGCTCAAATCGAAGCCATCGATATGGGGCGGCGCGGATTGCACAACGAAGCGGCCGAACTCTTGATGAAGCGCCTGGATGGCAAGCTGATCCTCGATTTCGATACGGCGCGCCGCATCTTCACTTTGATCTTCGCGCTGCACTGGAAGGGCTGACGCTTGGACGAGCCCCGCTCGAAACGGATCCATTCGGTTCTGTTCGTCTGCGCCATGAATGCCGTGCGCTCCCCCATGGCGGAAGCCATTGCGCGCCATTACTTCGGCAAGTCGATTTATGTGCAATCCGCCGGCGTTCGCAAGAGCGAGACGGATGGGTTCATGGCATCGATCCTGGCCGAGATCGGGATTGATGCATCCAAGCACAAGCCGCGCACGCTCCAGGAGTTGGAGGAGTGGGAGGGGCTCAACTTCGACCTCATCATCTCCCTCTCTCCGGAGGCGCATCACGCAGCGCTGGAGCTGACGCGCACCATCGCCGCCGACGTCGAATACTGGCCGACGCCTGACCCGACGATCACGCAGGGCTCGCGCGAGCAGGTGCTCGATGCCTATCGCAATATCCGCGACGGATTGATGTACCGCATCCGTCTGCGGCTCAAGCAGAGCTCATCCAAAAGCCCTGATGATGGAGAGGGTGCCTAGGCCCACCAGGAGACCGACGATGTCGATCCGCGTCACGACCATCGCCACAATGGCCGCAGTGAGGGCAATGCTCGCGGGCAGACCGTTGTCGATCACCACCGGCAGGATCGTTGCCAGGATGATGGAGCCGGGCAGGGCGCGCAGGCCCCGCTCGATGCGCGGCGTAAGCCGGACCCGACTCATGACCACGACCCCTGCGATGCGGCACAGGAACGTCACAAGGGTCATTGCGGCAATGGCGAGAACGGGTCCCCATGGGCTCTCGATGACGGCACCGAGCGAGTTCATTCGACCAGTATCCCGGCTGCGACCCCGGCCAAAGCGCCGGCGATGATGAAGACATAGCCGGGCACGAGGGCATGGACGACAAGGGAGACCAAGCCGGCCACGAGCCAGGGCAGGGCGGGCTTTGCGCCCTTCCACAGGGGCACGAGCATGACGCCGAAAAAGATCGGCATGACGAGATCGAGGCCGAAGCGCCTCGGCTCCGGCACGAGGGCGCCGGCGAAGAAGCCAGTGAGCGTTGCGACGAGCCAGACCAGCCAGAGGATGATTCCGCACCCCAAAAGCACACCCACATCGCGGCCGCCCTCGCTGTGATAGCGGGTGCCGACGAGCCAGCCCGCTTCGGTGAGGAGAAAGAGGTTGAGGGCAGTGCGGGCGAGCGGCTCATCCTTGAGCCAGGGCTGAAGGGTGGCGCCAAGAAGGATCATGCGCGCATTCACGACTGCGGTGACGGTCATGATCGTGAGGATCGTCGAAGGCGTCCAGACCTGCTGCCAGATTTCGAGCCCGACCATCTGGGAGGCACCGGCATAGACGAAGGCGGAGAGGCCGAGTGTTTCGCCGAGCGACAGGCCCTTCTGGGCCGCTGCCGTGCCGAAGGCCACGGCAAACATGATGAAGCCCGGAAAGGCGGGTAGGGCGGCACGGGCGCCGTGCCGAAGACCTGCAGTGGAAAAATGAGGGCGGAGAGCGGGGGACATGAGCGTCACGCTCTGTGCCGTCCCGCATCCCCGCCGTCAATTGGAGATTAGTGTCTTGTGGGCGAAGGAGCCGATGCTCTAGCCGACGGTGCCGTTGACCATCGGGTAGATCTCGAGGAATCCTTCGTAGATCATCTTGAGCGACACGTAGAGGATGATCGCCAAGCCGACATACGCGATCCAGCGGTAGCGCTGGAGCAGGCGGGCGATAAACGAGGCTGCAATGCCCATGAGGGCGATCGACAGAAGCAGACCGAACGCGAGGATGTAGGGATGCTCGCGTGCGGCGCCGGCCACCGCGAGCACGTTGTCGAGGGACATCGACACGTCGGCGATGATGATCTGCCAGGCAGCCTGGGCGAAGGTTTTGCGCGGGACGCCTCCGGCAATGGTGCCGTCCTCGTTGATGTCGCGACCTTCCAGAGCCTCCTCTGCGGCATGCTGTTCGGCCTCATGGCCGGTACGCAGTTCTCGCCACATCTTCCAGCAGACCCAGAGCAGTAGGATGCCACCGGCGAGGAGAAGGCCCACGATCTGGAGGAGCTGGGTCGTCACCAGCGCAAAAATGATACGCAGGACGGTGGCGGCCAAGACGCCGAGCAGGATCGCCTTGTTGCGCTGCTCCTTGGGAAGACCGGCGGCGGCCAGGCCGATGACGATGGCATTGTCGCCGGCGAGTGCGAGATCGATGCCCACGACCATTAGGAAGGCGACGACCTCGGGTCCGAAAAACTGCGAGAGATCAAACATGCAGTGCCTCATATGTCGGGTTGGGAGCAGCGCATGCGAAACGTTCAAAAAGACGCATCTGGCACTGGCCTGGTCCGGAATTCCTCGGACCGGGAGCCGAAATGCAGGCAAAACCGTCTTTTTGAACGAACCCAGGCCGCCCTGGTTTTCATCCAGTCCGACATCGCCGCTCCTATTCTAAGAGCGACCAGAGGGGCCCGGCCTGGCTACAGGGGTCCATCTAGACAAGATGCCGCGGAGGATCAAGTGATCTCCCGCGGGGCTCTGGCTACTGTCCTATAGTTTAATAGACGTTTTCTCAGGGGCTGTTCATTCGAACAGGTCTTGTTGAGAAGCATTCTCTGCAGGACATCAGAAGCTTGATCCAGGCTGCGGCCTCGGGCCATATCGGTCTCAATAACCTTGGGCGCGGGATGCGCCTGCTGGGAGGTCGTCCATGTCTGTTCTCCATGAAGGCTCCGAGCCTCCGCGGCATCGCGGACCGGTGCGTGCCCCGCAAAGCTTGGCGGGTGGCCTGCTTCTCATCGCACTAGCCGCTCTGGCGCTCTGGCTGACGCAGGATCTCGACCAGGGCACGCTTAACGCCATGGGCCCGGCCATGCTGCCGCGCTGGCTCGCAATCGGAGTCGGCCTGTCCGGCTTGGCTCTGCTGGCCGCGGCCTTCCTCAAGAACGGCGATCGTCTGGAGCGCTGGAGCCTGCGCGGCCCGGTTTTCGTCATCGGAGCCATCCTGGCCTTCGCCCTCACGATCCGCCCCTTCTCCTTCGGCGGCGGCCTGACCACGCCAGGTCTTGGCTTGCTCGTCGCCGGCCCCTTGGCGATCATCCTCGGCGGCTTCGCCACCCCCGAGGCGCGGTTGCGGGATCTCGTGATCCTGGCCTTGAGCCTCACCCCGTTCTGCATGGTGCTGTTCGGCGACCTGTTGAACCTACCCATCCCGGTCTTCCCGCAGGCCCTCACCGGCCTGTTCCCCGCCGATTGGTCGCAGAAGGCAGTGCTACGGGCCACGGCCGCCATCATGGCTGCGGTAGCCATCCTGGTGTTCCTCACCACGCGCAACCGTCGCCGGGCTCCGGTCGATGTCGCCGACCATAGCGGGAGAATCTGATGGGTGATTTCTTTGCCAACCTGAGCCTCGGCTTCGGCGTTGCCCTGACCCCGATCAACCTCGGGCTCGCCTTCCTGGGCTGTCTCGTCGGTACGCTGATCGGCGTGCTGCCTGGCGTCGGGCCGATCGCCACCATCGCCATGCTGCTGCCGATTACCTTCGGGCTCGATCCGACCGGCGCCCTGATCATGCTGGCCGGCATCTATTACGGCGCGCAGTACGGCGGCTCGACCACGGCGATCCTGGTCAACATCCCCGGCGAGGCCACCTCCGTGGTCACCGCGCTCGACGGCCACCAGATGGCCCGCCAGGGTCGTGCCGGCGTGGCGCTCGGCATCGCGGCCATCGGCTCCTTCTTCGCCGGCACCGTGGCGACCCTGGTCATCGCGGCGCTGGGCGCCCCGCTCACCGGCCTCGCCTTGATCTTCGGCCCAACCGAGTACTTCTCGCTCATGGTCATGGGTCTGGTCTTCGCGGTTGTGCTGGCGCGCGGCTCGATCCTGAAGGCCATCGCCATGATCCTGGTCGGCGTGCTGCTGTCCACGGTCGGCACCGATCTCGAGACCGGCGAGGAGCGCATGACCTTCGGGCTGCCGTTCCTGGCCGACGGCATCGACTTTGCCGTGCTCGCCATGGGTATCTTCGGCATCGCTGAGGTCATGCGCAACCTCGACCATACCGAGCACCGGGATGTGATGCGCCAGGCCATCGGCCGCCTCTTACCGAGCAAGGAGGACTTCAAGCAGTCCTACAAGCCCATTCTGCGCGGCACCTTCATCGGGGCGATTCTGGGCATCCTGCCGGGCAACGGCGCGGTACTTGGGCCGTTTGCCGCCTACACGCTGGAAAAGAAGCTCGCCAAGGATCCGCGCCGCTTCGGCCGCGGCGCCATCGAGGGCGTGGCCGGGCCGGAATCGGCCAACAACGCCGGGGCGCAGACTTCGTTCATTCCGCTGCTGACGCTCGGCATCCCGCCAAACGCCGTGATGGCCCTGATGGTCGGCGCCATGACCATCCACGGCATCATTCCGGGCCCGCAGGTGATGACCAAGAACCCGACCCTGTTCTGGGGCATGATCGCCTCGATGTGGGTGGGCAACCTGATGCTGCTCATCATCAACCTGCCGCTGGTGGGCATGTGGGTGCGGCTGTTGAAGGTGCCGTACCGGCTGATGTTCCCGGCGATCCTGATGTTCTGCTGCATCGGCATCTACTCGATCAACTCGCTGCCCACCGATGTCATGTTCATTGGGCTATTCGGCTTCGTGGGCTACGCGCTGATCAAGTTCGGCTTCGAGCCGGCCCCGATGCTGCTCGGCTTCGTACTCGGCAAGCTGATGGAGGAGAACCTGCGGCGCGCGCTGATCATCTCGCGCGGGTCGCTGGAAACCTTCATCGACCGTCCGATCAGTGCCGGCCTGCTCGCCGTCGCCGCTATCCTGCTTGTGATTGCCCTCCTGCCCTCCATCCGGAAGGGACGCGACGAGGTGTTCACGGAGTAGCTTGCCTTCGATCCAGCCTTACCCACATGTAAGGCCATAACTTATCCAGGGAGGAAAACTGATGAAGAAAGTTGTACTGGCTCTTGCCGCTGTCGCCGGCTTGGCCGCAACGGGCGTCCAGGCCCAAGGATACCCCACCCGTCCGATCACCATGATCGTGCCCTTCGCGGCCGGTGGCCCGACGGACGTGATCGCCCGCATCGTCACCGACCACATGAGCCGCACCCTCGGCCAGCAGATCGTAATCGAGAACGTGGCGGGCGCCGGCGGCACCACGGGCATCACCCGCGCTGCCCAGTCCCAGCCCGACGGCTACACCATCATGATGGGCCACATGGGCACTCACGGTGCTGCGCCGGCCCTGTACCCGAACCTGAAATACGATCCGACCAAGGACTTCGCCCCCATCGGGCTCGCGGCCGGCACGCCGATCGTGATCGTGGCCAAGAAGGACTTTCCGGCCAATGACCTGAAGAGCTTCCTCGACTACCTGAAGGCCAACGCCGAGAAGGTGAACATGGCCCATGCAGGCGTGGGCTCCGTCTCCCATTCGACGGGCATCTTCTTCAATTCCGTGGTCAAGGTGAAGCCGACCATGGTCGCCTATCGCGGCACGGGTCCAGCCCTGAACGACCTGATGGGCAACACGGTCGACTTCATGACCGACCAGATCGTCAACGTGGCTCCGCAGATCCAAGGCGGGAACATCAAGGCCTTCGCCATCGCGACCCCCGAGCGCTCCCCGGTGCTGCCGAACGTGCCGACCACCAAGGAAGCCGGTCTTGAGGGTTACGAGGTCAGCGCTTGGAACGCCGCCTTCGCGCCGAAGGGCACCCCCGGAGGTGGTCAAGAAGCTGAGCGACGCGCTCATCAAGTCTCTCGAGGACGAGAACACCAAGAAGCGCCTCCTGGAGCTTGGCGGCGTGATCCCGAGCGCGACCGAGCGGACCCCGGAAGCCTTGCAGAAGCTCGTCGAGAGCGAGGTGGCCCGCTGGACTCCGGTTCTCAAGGCTGCCGGCGCTACGGCCGAATAGGCTTTTCAAAGCTTGAGCATTCAAGGCGGCGGGCCCCAGGCCCGCCGTTCTCATTTCGGGCTTTGAGATCTCGAACAGGACTTGAAATTGCCCGCCCGGGCGATTACACCCTGCCTCACGTGCAGCCGTAGCTCAGTTGGTTAGAGCACCAGATTGTGGATCTGGGGGTCCCCCGTTCGAGCCGGGGCGGCTGTACCATCTATAAAAATAGAGCTTTCCGCGCTTTCGAACCTTCGACCTATGCTCCCCCTTGGGCGCCGGGCTAGACGTTCTGGTTCCTTCAAAGACCTCCCAATCGGTTATAAAATGCTCGGTGAGCATCCGGTCTCCCTGGGCTTGTCCGACCTGCAATTCAGTCACTGAAGGTGGCTATTGCTCGGCTTTGTGGAGTAAATTTTTCCTGTTAAGCTGAACAGGAGATTTGGATCGGTTACAGACTGCCGATTGTGTCATCCTCGACGGGAGGGCGAATATTCGGTCCTATGAGGCGGATAGACCGGGTGCCGAGGCGGTGGCAGACATCGTCGTGCCTGACTTGTCTCATGCCTGCGTGTCCTTCGGAGTGACGCACGCCCCGAATTGAGCGGCACCGCTACTCTTTCTCTAAAGGCACCTGGCCGCGTGCTGACTAGTATGATCGCGCTCGATTCCTGGTCGGAGATTCACGTCATGGCGACATATCCGGGATTTCTCCGTGCAGTGCGCAATGAGAGCGCTGAGACCATCGACTGGCGCTACTACCAGAACACGGCCGATGGAGAGCCGGTCACCATCACCTACAATTTCATGACGGGTCCCATGGGTCCCGCTTGGTATGGCGATCCGAATTATCGTTTCAAGGCTTACTCGGCCCTTGACAAGGCTCTCGTGGAGACCGCGCTTCACGCTTTCGGCGAAATCTCAGGCGTGACCTTCGTCAGGGACAATTCACAGAACGCCGATTTGATGTTCGGCCGATTCGACATCAGCGGCAGCGTCCTTGGCTATGCCGATATGCCATGGGTCAACAAGACGGGACCCGTTACTCAAAGCAGTCAGCTCATCATGATCGACGTCGATCAACCACTGACCACGGCAAGCTGGGGCTATCAGGTGGCGCTGCACGAAATCGGGCATGCCTTGGGATTGAAGCATACCTTCGAAGGACAGAGCCGCCTTTCGCCAGCAGAGGATAACATCGACAACAGCGTGATGTCCTATACGGAGGGCGCCACGTCATATGGTCTTGGGCCTTATGACATCATGGCTTTGCAGAGCATCTACGGGCCGGCCAAAGGGCGCCTAGGTTCATCGACCTACAAATTCGGCGCCAATAAAATCATCTGGGATGGAGGAGGGATCGACACCATCAGCGCGTCCCACCTGCATGAGAAGGTCACCCTCTATCTGGATGACGGCACGCAAAGCTACTTCGGAAGAAAGCATGCGATCCTGGCGAGCAAGCAGGTCTGGCTTGGACATTTCACCATGATCGAGAATGCTGTCGGCGGTACTGGAAACGATGCGATCTACGGCAATGAGCTTGCGAACGACCTGAAGGGTGGATCAGGCAATGACAGGCTGTCCGGCCGTACTGGCGATGACCGGCTCCACGGCGGCAGCGGCAATGATCATCTTTACGGAGGCGCGGGCGCAGACACCCTCTATGGCGGTCCAGGCAAGGATCGATTCATCTTCAAGACGCTTAATGAACTTGGATCGTTAAGCTCCTTCGATCGTATTCAGCAGTTCGATAGGAACGATGTTTTGGATTTCCGCTCCTTCGATGCCGATCCGGTGGCGCCCGGTCGCCAGAAGATCATGTTCACCGGCAATTTCAGCGCAGATGTCGAGCATCAAGCTGCGGGCACAGCATATTATAACAGGGTCACCGACACGCTGATGATCGAAACGACAGGTGACGGCGTCGCCGATTATCAATTGGCGATCAAGGGTGTGGACGTGCTGAAGTCCGCTTATTTCTTTGTCTGAGCGCCTGCGCCCGATGGATGAATCTTCGCTGAAAAATTATCGGATCTCTCGGGAATAAAGCCTAGGCCCAGCTGTCTTTGGCAGGCGGTTCCGTCCGGAGCCTCTGACCAATCTGCGGGGGAGGAGTCCGTTGCCTCCTGCAAATCCTGAGATCGCCGACGATCCTTTCGAGGGGCTGTACCTACCGGTGAGCGCTTGGAAGGCCCTTGAGGAAGCG
The DNA here is from genome assembly GCF_044784385.1 of Microvirga sp. RSM25. Lineage (NCBI taxonomy): Bacteria > Pseudomonadati > Pseudomonadota > Alphaproteobacteria > Hyphomicrobiales > Methylobacteriaceae > Microvirga > Microvirga sp. RSM25. The sequence continues at coordinate 138,445 of NZ_CP173039.1, forward strand.
CACATCACCAGCCTCGAACAGCTCAAGACCATGGTGCCCGTCATCGAGCAGATCCATGGTATCGGGCCGGAGATGGCTCAGGTGATCAGAGACAGAGTTGAGCTGTTGGCCACACGGCGAATTGTACGGGTCAGGCTGATCTTCCCGAAGCGGTCTCACCGCGAAAAATGACGCATTCAATGGAGAGCGGACACTCGTGATCCTTCCCGATCCCTCCATGCATTGTGCAGCGTGGTCATGGACTGAATTGGCCTGCAGTGTCACAAAGTCGGGGCTATCACCCTCGCACGAATCGAAATAGGACCGGGACATGCGGGGAGACTTGGCAAGAAAGGCCTGCCTCGGAGAACCAGGCAAGGCCAGAGGCTCACCATGGAAACAGGATTAGCGGCTTCCGAGGCACGTCGGACACGGGCCGGCGTTCTTTATGCCTTGGCCGCATTCTTCATGTGGGGCTTGGCCGTTCCGCTTCACTTCAAGCTTGTCTCAGCCGTGCCGGCCCTGCAGATCCTCGCTCACCGCATCGTCTGGGCGAGCGTGTTCGCGCTGGGCCTGATCCTCATCGGCCGGCAATGGCGCAAGCTTGTTGAAGCGCTGACCTCCGGCAGCCGGCTCCTGCTCTTGTGCCTATCGGCCGGTCTGATTGCCATCAACTGGCTCATCTATATCTGGGCCGTCAATTCCGGCCATCTCGTTCAGACGAGTCTCGGCTATTTCATCAACCCGCTTCTGAACGTCGCGCTGGGCGTCCTCTTCCTTCGGGAGCGGCTGAACCGGGCGCAGATAGCGGCCTGCATGATTGCTGCGCTGGGCGTGCTTGCCCTCGCCGTCTCCTCGGGTGAGATGCCGTGGGTCGCGTTGGCTCTGGCTTTCAGCTTCGGCTGTTACGGTCTCGTCAGGAAGATCGTACCGGTCGCGCCTCTCATCGGCTTCTGCATCGAGTCGCTTCTGCTCACTCCCCTGGCCTTGGGCTACCTCGTTCATACGGCCGTAAATGGCCAATCCGTGGCATTCCGGGGCGATCTGCGCCTTGACGCGCTTCTCATCCTGACGGGGCTCAGCACCGCTTTGCCCCTCATCTGGTTTGCGGCGGCCGCTCAGAGGCTGAAACTCTCCACCATCGGCCTGCTGCAATATCTGGCGCCATCATGCCAACTTGCGCTTGGGGTCTTCGCTTATGGAGAGGCCTTCGGGCGGATCGATGCCATGGCTTTCGGGCTGATCTGGCTCGCTCTTGCGATTTATACCGTGAGCGCCCTGAGGTCCGCTCCTCCGGTGCCAAAGCCGGCGAGCGCCGGTTAAGGAGTTGGAGCGCCACCCAGGGAAGGGGCAAGCTGATGAGCCGGTGGACTTTTTGAAGGCTTGGCCCGATGCTGTGGACCAACCGCGGCCGGGCCTGCGCGAAGCCTTTCAGATCAGGCCCTGAACAGGATGCTTGTCTGTGATACGTGGGCACTTATGGAGCAAAGTGCTGGCAGCAGCCTTTTATGGCGTGGTTCTCCTATTCCTGGCTTCCGCAGGCTCCCTAGGAGCCAAGGCTCAGTCTGCGCCGGCTCTAAGCCCTCCGCCACCCCAGGTTCAGCAATTGCTGCAGCTCCTGCAGGATCCCGCCGTCCGCTCGTGGATCGACGAACAGCGGAAGCCTCCCGTCGCGGTGACGGCATCTGAACCCGAGCCGACGACATCTGAGATGATGATGCAGCGGATCACGGGCCTGCGGGAGCGCCTTGCAGCCTTGGCCGCTGCCATGCCGCGACTGCCGGACGAGTTCCGGAACGCGTCCGGTCGGCTCCTTGGCGAACTCCAGGGGCGAAGACCAGTTTCCGTGTTGCTCCTGGTCATCGGGTTCCTGGCCCTGGGAACCGGCGCCGAGCGGCTGTTCCGCAGAGTGACGGCCTCGTCCAGGAAGCGGGTCGTGACCCGGCCGGTGAACGCTACCTCCGAGCGACTGCACGCGATCGCCCTGCGCTTCGTTTTCAACCTGGCCGACATCGCGATCTTTGCAGTCGGGAGCATCGGGGCGTTCCTGGCACTCGATTGGCCGCCGCTTCTCAGGCAGGTCGTGGTGGCCTATCTTTTTGCCGCCGTCATGTTGCGTCTGGTCCTGATGGCAAGCCGGCTCCTTCTCGCACCCGATCATGCCGCCCTGGAGGATGCTGAACGGTTCCGCCTGATCCCGATGGGCAGGGCAGCCGCGCAATTCTGGCATCGGCGGTTGGCCCTGTTCGTCGGCTGGTTCGCCTTCGGATGGGCCACCGTCGACGTGCTCAAGATCCTGGGCTTCACGCCGGAGGCGCGCGCCGTGGTGGCCTATATCCTCGGGCTGGGGCTTCTCGTCATCGCTCTCAACGCTGTCTGGACACGGCCCCTGCCGGGATCGAGCGAAGTCTCGGAGACCAGGGCGCCGAGGCGTATGTCTCATACGGTGGTGGCCAGCCTGTTTTCCGTCTATTTTATTCTTATCTGGGGTCTGTGGGTGGCGGGCCTCATGGGCTTCTTCTGGCTCGCCTCCGTCGCTTTCCTGCTCCCGGCCGCGATTACCATCACCGAGAAGGCAAGCCGCCACGCCCTTCGCCCGCATGAGGGCTTGGGAACCTCGGGGCAAACGGGATTGATGGCGGTCTATCTGGATCGCGGAATCCGGGCGCTGCTCATTGCCGGAGCAGTGCTGCTGCTGGCCGATGCCTGGCACATTGATCTGGTCGAGATGACAAGCCGCGACACGCTTCTGACCCGCCTCATCCGGGGCGCCCTGAGCGCCGTGGTCATCCTGCTCGCTGCCGATCTGGTTTGGCAGATGACAAAGACCTTGATCGATAAACGGCTCACGCGCGCGCAATCTGCCACCTCCGTGAACAGTGAAGTCGCGTCGCGAGAGGCAAGGCTGCGTACGCTCCTGCCGATCTTTCGCAATGTGGCTTTCGCCGTTCTGGCAATCGTCGCCGTGTTGATGGTTCTCTCCGCGCTGGGAGTGGAAATCGGTCCATTGATTGCGGGCGCAGGCATCGCGGGCGTAGCCATCGGCTTTGGTGCGCAGACACTGGTCAAGGATGTGATCAGCGGCGTTTTCTATCTCCTCGACGATGCCTTCCGGGTCGGAGAATACATCCAGAGCGGCAGCTACAAGGGAACGGTTGAATCTTTCTCCTTGCGCTCGGTCAAACTGCGCCACCATCGCGGGCCGGTCTACACAGTTCCTTTCGGCGAGCTTGGGGCAGTGGAGAACATGAGCCGGGACTGGGTAATCGACAAGTTCCAGATCGGCATCACCTATGACTCCGATCTGGAGAAGGCACGCAAGCTCATCAAGAATATCGGTCAGGACATGGCTGCCGACCCGGAGTTCGCTCCGAACATCATCGAGCCTCTGAAGATGCAGGGCGTAGAGCAATTCGGGGAGTTCGCAATTCAGATCCGCTGCAAGATGACGACACGCCCAGGCGAGCAATTCGTGATCCGCCGCAAGGCCTTTGCCCGCATCAAGCAGGCATTCCAGGACAACGGGATCAAATTCGCGGTCCCGACGGTTCAGGTCGCCGGCGGCGGCGGGGAGGCGGCGGCAGCCGTTGCGCAGGAAGGGCTTCAACTCGTCAAGCCGGCGGGCGCGGCAGAATAAGTCTCACCGCAGAATCAGCGGAAAGCAGGATGTGAAAAGATCGCCCTGGAAAGACGATCGTCTTTCCAGGGCGAGTTCGCCGTTGGTTGGAATGTCAGCTCACTTCAGCATGGAAGCGACGTTGTCCTTCGTCACGCGGTCGATACCGGCATAGACGATGTCCTGAACCTTCTCGCCTTTCTTGAGCTGCAGTAGGATGTCCATCGCCTTCTCGCCCATCTCGTAGGGCCGCTGTCCGACGAGAGCGTTGGCATAGCCGTCGCGCAGCAGCTCGAGCTGGACTTTCAGGGTATCTGCCACCACGAGCGTGAACTTGTTCTGGTCCATGGCAGCCTTGTTCTTGTTCACGAAGCTCTTGTAGGCCTCCGGAACGAACATCGGCCAGCCGCCGACGGGAACGATGGCGGCGAGATCCGGATTGGCGGTCTTGAGATCCTGCATCTGCTGCACGGCGAGCGCGAGATCGTCATTGCAGTAGGTGGGCGAACCGGACACTTCCGCCCACTTGGACCCTTTCAGAGCATCCCGCACGCCCTCGACGCGCTCCTTCAGGTTGGCGGCCGCCGGACCGCCTGACACCATGGCGTATTTGCCGCCTTCGGGCCGCAGCCTCAGGAGCTCCTCGCCAAGGGCGCGGCCCATGGCCCGGTTGTCGGTACCCACATGCGCCTGGCGCGCGGAGCTCGGCGCATCCGCGTCGAAGGTGATCACCGGAATGCCGGCATCGCGAGCTGCCTTGATCACGCGTACGGCTGCGGCTGCATCCGATACCGAAATGGCGATGCCGTCGACCTTCTGACTGATCAGATCCTGAATGATCTGCGCCTGGCTTGCCGGTTCATGCTCCACCGGGCCCTTGTAGATGCATTCGATATTCCCGAGTTCCTTTGCGCGCTTGATGCATCCGTCGCGGGAGAGATCGAAATAGGGATTGTTCATCGCCTTCGGAACGATGGCGAATTTGTATGTCTGCTGTGCCATGGCCGGGGCGGTGAGCGCCGCAGCGGCGACTGCGGCAAGGATCAGGCGCTTCATCATGTCTTCCTCCTGGTTGATTGATCGCCCCATGCCTGGGGTCTCGTGACCGGCTTCTGTCGGCCGGTTGTTCGCATCCGCCTTCGAAGCAAGACGTGCTTGCCTCCGACAACGGTATTCAAGACGTCATGCGCAGGGTCCGCAGGCGGTCGACCAGGACCGCGAGGATGATGATCCCGCCGACGAGCACGATCTGCCAATAGGCATTGATACCCGCGAGCACGAGGCCGTTGCGGATGACTTCGATCAGAAGAGCGCCGATGACCGCTCCGGCCGGCCCGCCTATGCCGCCGTTGAGGTTCGCGCCGCCGATGACGGCCGCGGCAATGATCGTCAGTTCATATCCCGTGGCCAGATTGGCCGGAGCGGAGCCGAGCCACCCAACCATCAGGATGCCGGCGAGTCCGGCGGAGAGGGCAGACAGCACATACACGGCAATTTTGACGCGCTCGACCGCAATGCCGGTGAGGGCTGCGGCCTTCTCATTGCCGCCGAGCGCGAAGACATGCCGCCCAAAGGCCGTGTGATGAAGGATGACGCCGATGATCGCAGCGAGAACGAGAAGATAGATGACGGCCACTGGAACGCCGGCGATGTTGCCGTCCGTGATGTCGTAGAAGAGGTTCACGTCCGGCCCGGTCGGGGCCTGCCCACGGCCCTCCGTGACTGCATAGGCGAGGCCGCGGACGATCGAGAGCATGCCGAGCGTCGTCACGAAGGGAGAGAGCCCCACGCGGGCGATCAGCAGGCCGTTCGCCAAGCCAATCAGCAGCGCGACACCAAGGCCCGCTCCGAGCGAGACCACCATGCCCGCAAGCGGAATGCTGTCGAGCACTGTGCCGCTCACCGCCTGCATGACGATGGCGCAGGTGATGGCCGACAGCGCCATGGTCGAGCCGACGGAGAGATCGATGCCGCCGGTGACGATGACGAGGGTGACTCCCAGCGTCACGATGCCGACGAAAGAAAAGTTCTTGGCGACATTGGCCAGGTTGCCGGGGCTGAGAAAAGCCGAACTTAGGAAGGACATCACGATCATGATGACGATGAGGGCGGCCGCTACATAGGCGGTCTGGCTCGCGAAGAAACCGCGCCGCCACCAGCGGGCCCGCCCCACATTCGAGAAGTCGCTCGTTTCCGTGCCGGTTGCTGGAGAGAGTTCGCTCATCACGCCGCTTCCTTGGCGCCCGTAATCAGCGCGGTGACTTCCTCGGGGCTCGATTCGCTGATCGGCTTGTCCGCCACCTTGGTTCCGCGGCGCATCACGACCACCCGTTCGCATACCGAGAACACATCCGGCATGCGATGCGAGATCAGAATCACGGCGATGCCTGCATCCTTCAGGCGGTGGATGAGATCGAGGACCTCGGCCACCTGACGAACGGAAATCGCCGCGGTCGGCTCATCCATGAGGATGAGCTTGGCCTTGGCGAGGCGCGTCCGGGCAATCGCGACCGCCTGCCGCTGCCCGCCCGACATGGTGCGGACCAGATCGTCCGGTCGTGTCTCGGATTTCAGTTCGCGAAACAGGGCCGCCGTTCTCTGGTTCATCGTGGCGTGGTCGAGAAACGAGAACGGCCCGACCTTGCGTTTCAGTTCGCGCCCGAGAAATACGTTGGCGGCCGCCGTCAGGTTGTCGGCGAGGGCTAGATCCTGGTAGACGACCTCAATGCCGACCGAGCGGGCATCGATCGGTCTGGTGAAATGAACCTCTTGGTCCTCGAACAGAACTTTGCCGTGCGAGGCCGGGAAGTTGCCGGCGATGATCTTCACCAGGGTCGATTTGCCGGCACCGTTGTCGCCCATCAGACCGACGACTTCTCCGGGCTTGATCGTAAGATTGACATGGGACAGGGCCCGGATGGCGCCGAATTCCTTCCCGACGTCTTGCAGGACGAGGAGTGACAAGAGCGTTCCTCCCTTTATATCAGGCTATCGCCTGTGCGGCGTCTTTGCGCCATCGTTGATCTAAGCACGGGGCCCCGTGCGATGTCATCTGCACCTTTGGTGAAAAAGATGCGAGCGAAGGCGATCTCACCTCAGATCGTTCCGGTACTTGCGGCGTTTCAATAAGGCCAGGCGTTCTTCCCCTGAACGCCCGTATGTGAGGGTGAAACTTTGCCGTTCATGTTCGGTATCATGCCTCCTGCTCATGATGGCTCACATCGAGCTTGTAGAAACGGCTCGCATTCGCTCCGAAGACCATGTCGTGATGGCTGACGGGTACGAGCGTCTGACACATGGCGAACCAATCCCCATAGTCGCCGGCAAGCCTGAGAACGGGCCAGTCGCTGCCCCAGATGAGGCGCTCCGGGCCAAACAACTCCAGGAGAGTGCCGGCATAGGGCATGATCGATGCCGCATCGCGCCGCTCTCCGGCCTCCGTGAGAAGGCCCGACAGCTTGCAATGAACATTGGGGAGGGTCGCCAAGCCGGCCATGGATTCGCGCCACTGGCGGATCTCGCCTGTTGCGATGCGAGGCTTTGCTCCATGATCAATCACGATGGAAAGGTCAGGGTGGCGCTTGGCAAAGGCCGTCAGCGCCCTCAGGTGCTGCGGCATCACCAGGGCGTCGAAACGCAGATCCGCCTCTTTCATGGCTGCGATGGCAGGATCGAGATGCGGGTCATCGATCCAGTCGGGATCCGGAATATCCTGCAGCATCGGCCGCAGGCTCTTCAGTTTCGGATGCGCCGCGAGGCGGGCGATATCGGCGGAAGCATCGGAGGACTTGAGATCGACCCAGCCCACGACGCCAAGGATGAAGGAGTGTTGGTCTGCCAGTTCCAACATGAAATCGGTGTCGTCCAGCGTCGGAAGAGATTGCACCAGGACCGTGCCGCCGATGCCGCAGGACCTTAAGGTCGGCTCCAGATCGCGCGGCATGAAATCGCGATGGATGTCTGCCAGGTCCGGCGGCGGCCACTGGCCCTTTCGGTTGCGCATCAGCCAGAAATGCTGGTGAGCATCGATCCGCATGGGGCTCATTCGCCTTTGCCGGGGAGGGGGGCGGCTTCGTTCACCAATCCGAGCTTCCGGAGCGCTGTCCAGAGTTCGGCCGGGATGGCGCTTTCGAACCAAGCCGCATTGGTCTGAAGCTGCCGAGCGTTGCAGGCTCCGACCACACAAGAGACAACCGCCGGATGAGCCATAGGAAATTGAAGGGCCGCCGCAGGAAGTGGGACATCGAAATCGTCGCACACGGCTTTCAGGGCCTGGACGCGCTGCACCACATCGGGCGGCGCATCCTGGTAGTCGAACTTGTTGTTTCCGACGAGGATGCCGGAATTGAAAGGACCGGCGACGACGATACCAGTTCCTGCGCGAACGCATTTCTCCAGCAATGGAAGGCTCATCTGCTCCAGCAGCGTGTAGCGGCCCGCAAGCATCACGACATCGAGATCCGCCTCCTGCATGGCATCGTGAACGACCTCCGCCTCGTTGACCCCGAGGCCGATGGCCGTGACGCGTCCACTGCGACGCAAATCCAGGAGCGCCCGGAACCCGCCGCCGGCGGTGAGCTGGCGCCAGTAATGCTCATGCCGGTCGCCATGGGTGTAGCGGCCGATATCGTGAATGTAGAGAATGTCGATCTTGGTGATTCCGAGGCGCTGCTGGCTGTCCTCAAAGGATTTCAGGATGGCGTCATAGGTGTAGTCGTAGGTAGGGCGGAACGGAAGAGGGCGGACCCAGCTATTCTCTTCATCGCTGACCCCGTCATCGGGCACCATCAGGCGCCCGGCCTTCGTGCTGATGACGTAGCTATCCCGCGCGCGGTCGCACAGCAAAGCACCGAGGCGGCGCTCGGATCGCGTGTAGCCGTAATAGGGAGCGGTGTCGAAATAACGAATTCCCTGGTCCCAGGCGGCTTCCGTGGCGGCCTGAGCCTCGGCATAGCTGGTGGGGCTATAGAGCCCACCCATCGGCGCACTCCCAAGACCAAGCGCGGTGAGGGGCAGATCTCTGCGAGGAAGGGCGCGGCGATCGGAAATCTTCATGACAGACCCTCGGTCGGCGGGCGACAGGAAACAGCCAACCGCTGAGCCCTTTCAGGCCCTGTCGGCGTGCCGGTGCAATGACGAAGATGGGCTGTCAGGCCTCGCATGTTCCTCCCTCTGCAACATGGCCCGTCTTCTGCAGGGCTCTCTAATGGCTCGAATTGGTCAGGCCAATCCGAGCGCTATAGGAATATGGCCGGGAGTAATAATTGGTCAAGTCGAAAGGATAGGCAGGTGGTGCTAGCCCGACCCTCATTGTCAGGTTCCGGAGCGAGGCTTATGGTCAGGCCAATTTCAGGTTCCCGCTCATGTCGATCCCATTCAAGCCAATAGAGACCAGGCGCCTTTATCAGCAGATCGCCGATCAGATCCGCGGCCTGATCCAAGGAGGCCAGTTCGTGCCTGGCGCCCGCCTTCCTGCCGAGCGGGATCTCGCGCACCAATTGGGCGTTTCGCGCCCGTCGCTCCGCGAGGCGCTGATCGCTCTCGAAATCGACGGGAGCGTCGAAATCCGTTCCGGATCGGGCGTCTATGTCTGCACACCGGTCGAACGGCCGGCCCATATGATCCGCTCGATGGGGGAGAGCCCATCGGAACTCATGCAAGCGCGGGCGGCTATTGAGGGGACGGTTGCTGCTCTTGCCTGCGCGCGTATGACACCGGAAGGGCTTGCTTCCCTTTACTCAACGATTCAAGCAATGCGAATCGATATTGCCGATGGACGCGACCCGCTCGAGCAGGACCGCCAATTCCATCTCGCCATTGCGGGCTTGTCGGGCAATTCGGTGCTCGTGCGTATCGTGCGCGACCTGTTCGATGAACGCCATAGCCCCATTTCCGCTCAGCTGAGCGTCAGATTCGACAGCCGCGAAGGTTGGCGCGCCGCTCTTTCGGAGCATGAGTCGATTTATGCAGCCCTGGAGGCTGCGGATCCGCTTCTGGCGCAAGCTGCGATGCGGATGCATCTCGACGCGTCGAAGAAGCGTTGGCTCGGGGATTGACGCGAGGCCGACGGCGCTTTGGACGTTACGTACACCATAAAGAAAAAGCGGCTCCGGTCTGGACCGGAGCCGCTTCAAAAAGCTCGATCTGAATCGCTTAGATCACAAGGAAATCGGCCGCCGTGAGCTTGGCGAAGTTCTCGATGACGGCGAACTTCACCGCTGCCGTCGAGCCCGTGCCGTCCGCATCATAGGAGAGCACGCCTGTCTTGTCGTTGTAGATGATGCGATCACCGGCATCCAACGCCTTCGTGCCGATGACGAAGCTGCTCGAGGAGAGCGCGCCGTACTTGAGCTTGGTGAACGCCGTGTCGTTGAGGCGGATCGTGTCATCGGCGACACTGAAGTCGACGATCACGTCCACATTAGCGCTGCCCGACTTGGTGTCGAAGGTGAAGGTGTCCTTGCCTGCACCGCCTATCAGCACGTCGCTGCCGTTCTTGGCCCAGATCTTGTCATCGCCGCCCTTGCCGTCGATCAGGTCGTTGCCGGACGTGCCCGTCAGGCTGTCGGCACTGCTCGTGCCATTGACCGTCTTCGTGGTGGTGGGCCGCGGCGAGGGCGTCGGAGTGGGTGTCGGGGTCGGGGTTGTCTCAGGTACGTCGGTGACCTGGAAGGTGACCGCGCCGGTGTCGGTGTCACCATCCACGTCCTTGGCGGTGTAGCTGAAGCTGTCCACACCGGAGAAGTTGGCCTTCGGCGTGTAGACGAAGGAGCCGTCGACGTTGAGCTTTATGCTGCCGCCCTGAGCGGTCGCGAAGGTGCCGGCAATCGCCGCTTTGCCGCCATCGGCCGCAATGTCGTTGGCGAGCACGCCCTGGGCTGCGGAGATTGTGAGAACCGTGTCCTCCGTCGCAGCATAGGTGTCGTCTGTCGCGGTGACAGGCTTGTCGCCCGCCCCAGGTGTCGGATTCGGTGTCGGTGTCGGCTCCGTCGGCGTGGTGCCGGTGCCGTTGTGGTTGAAGCTCAGGGCATAGAACGAGGTCTGGCCGTAGCCCGAACCATTGCTCTCGTTCGCACCCAGATAAGCGCCGGCCTTGAAGTAGAACGTATCCGACTGCCACACGCTGTTGATCTTGCTGACCGACTTGTAGATCTGGCCGTCGGCGAAGACCGTCACCTCGAGGTTATCGCCCTTGGCGTTGATCGTGTAGGAGAAGCGTTCGTCCAGGGACACGTCAGGCTGCTGGCCCGAAGCGTTCACGAAGTAGAACTTCGTCTCGCTGTTGTTGGAACCGGCCTGATCGTTGGCGAAGTAGAGCTTGCCGTTCTCCCAGTAGAGACGGACCAGTTCGTCGTCTTGGCCGTGGATCTGCCCGACGACGATCTTGCCGCCAGCGCCATCGCGGTTCGGAGCGGCGTCGACTTCAAGGGTGGCGCTCATGAAGCCGCCGGTCTGGAGGTTCCAGGCGGCGTTGGCAGTGCCGTTCATCTCGCGCAGCTCGGAGCGGGCATAGGAGGAGCCGCTGGTGGTAGCGCCCTCGACGGGAGCCACGAAGGTCATGGCGCCGTCGGCCGCAGTGTAGAAGTACTTGGAATGCTGGTAGCCAGAAAGATTTTTCACTTCCATGGCGGTGCCGCTGAATTGGCCATTCGAATCCACAGGAAGGGTGATCTTCCAATTGGACAAGTCAAAGTTGCCGCTCGGTGCGACAGAAGAATTCAAAGCCATGTTGTCTGCCCCATAATTGAGCGAGCCTCTTTTCCGAGGCTTCTGAATAAGAATTGTGCAGTTCTATTGAGAGTTTGCCAGGATGCTGGCGGAAAGTGACACGGATACGCACAGTTAGGAAGAAGCGTTAATCTACACGCTGACAATACTGCGGCACTTGAGAGTTATATCTCGCTATCCGCTTGTGGTGTTCTGCTAATGGAATAAGGCAACATCGTGGCATTGCAGGAAGAATTCAGCTTGCAGGTAAGTATTCTGTCGCCCCATAAGATTATAGAGATTGGAGAGGACTTTAAGCCTTATGGCTGCTATCCTGGGGGCCGCTTCCGAAAGGGCACGGTAGCCTGGAGGTCTGATAGACGTGAGGTGATGATCAGCTAGGTGCCATCTCGGATCGTCCCAAAGAAAGAGCGCCCGTTGTTTGGCGCTCTAGGTAGGCCGCTGTTGCGACCAGAGGGAGGACCGTGCCAGCCAGGCACATGAGAAGGCTGCGCCTGAAAGGTAAACGAGTGGTTACGAAAAGCGCGCGATGGCTAGTCTTTTAAAACGTCCTCCGGCCGTGCCACGTCTCGCGGATCTGCTGCCTCGACGGGTGCATAGCCGAACCGCTTCGTGAGAGCATCGAATGTGTCGCTGGTGTGGTGCCCGCTCTGCACGCCATGGCAGACGGCAAAATACTCGATGACGGCATTCTCCTCAGCCCCGGAGGGCGAAGCCAGGTTCAGGATGGCCACCTTCCATGACCCTGCATCGTCCTGCCAGATGGCGGACGGCTTCGTCTTGGAACAGAAATAGTAACCCATCGACGCTTCACCGCCTGTCCTGGGACGGCGCCTGTCATAGATGCCGTTCGGGTGATGGGACGTCCATTCCTTGGAGATGACCCTGAAGAGGGCACCATTCGCATTGGAGCCGACGATGTCGCGGCTCTCTATGCTGAACCACGCGCAATAGTCCATCCGGCAACGGCCCTGCATCAGTTCGGCCGAGAGCGCAGCCCCACTCGATGTGAGGCCGCCGATGCAGGCGATGAGTGCGGCAGTGTAGGCAAGTTTCATAGAGACCCTTTGGCAACGACGTGGCTCGTCAGTGTAATACAAGAAGCCAGCCGACCAACGCCACGGGGGCGATGATGCCGAGAACGAAGGAAACAGCACCATGAGCCATGGAAACCTCCTGCCAACTTCCTTAACGTAATCCCATGGGGCTCAGGAGGCGGTGCGCTGCAGCACGTCCCATGGAAGCGGGCATTCCGGTTCAGGATTTCTGATCGCTTGACGACCCAGGTTCGGGAGGGGAGGTTGGGGTCGTTCCATCTTCGGCAGGCGTGCCGTTCCGGGCCTTGCGCTTCTTGCCGAGCCATTTGAACAGCATCCACCCCAAGCCCGAGCTGAGGGCCGCAATCACCACAAGGCCGGAACTCGGATAGTCACGGAAGTTGATGCGCTTCGTGCCATTCAGCTCTTCCAGTTCATCTTCCGGCTGTTCGTCTGTCTCGGGCATGAAACGGGTCTCGCAGGGGGTTCCTCCCATATAAGCCTCGCAACCCGGGTTTCCATCGCTTTCTGAAAGCAAGTGGCACGAGAGGCTCTGTGTCTGGAGAAGCTCTCGTCTGTAAGTGTCAAAGAAAACGCCCGGCTCGGGTGAGCCGGGCGGGAATGTTAAGTTCTGTGTGGGCCGGGTCAGGCTGCTTTGACGCCGTGGAGGAAGGTTTCGACCTCGCGCCCGAGATCGTTGGAATGACGCGACAGCTCCTGCGCCGCGCCCAGCACCTGGCTCGCCGCCGCTCCGGTCTCGCCGGCGCCCTGCTGCACGTCGCCGATGCTGCCGGTCACCGCTTCCGTACCGCGCGCCGCCTCCTGCACGTTGCGGGCGATCTCGGCGGTCGCCGCGCCCTGCTCCTCCATGGCGGCGGCAATCGAGGTCGAGATCTGGCTCATCTCGGTGATCGTGCGGGCGATCTCCTGGATCGCCGAGACCGTCTGCTGCGTCGCCTGCTGCACCGAGCCGATCTGAGCCGAGATCTCCTCCGTCGCCTTGGCCGTCTGGCTCGCCAGCTCCTTGACCTCGGTGGCCACCACGGCAAAGCCCTTGCCGGCCTCGCCGGCACGAGCCGCCTCGATGGTGGCGTTGAGCGCCAAGAGGTTGGTCTGGCCCGCGATGGTGTTGATCAGCTGCACCACGTCGCCGATCTTGGCCGCGGTCGCGGCCAGGTCCTGCACCGCCGCATCGGTACGCCGCGCGCCCTGCACGGCGCGGTCGGCGATCTGCGAGGACTGCGCCACCTGGGAGGCGATCTCACGGATCGAGATCGACAGCTCCTCGGTGGCGGCCGCTACCGTCTGCACGTTGGCCGAGGTCTGTTGCACCGCAGAGGCGACACCAACCGACTGCTGCGTCGTCTGGCCGGCGATGGCGGTCATCGACTGCGCGGTGGCTTCCATCTCGGTGGCGGCCGAGGACAGCCCTTGCGTCAGGGCCGAGACGTTCAGCTCGAAGCGCTTCGTGAGCTGGTCCAGCACCTCGGCCCGGCGGGTTTTGGCGTCCGCCTCCAGGGCTGCGGCCTCATCGGCCTGCTTCTTGGCGATCATGGCGTCCTTGAACACCTGAACCGAGCCGGCCATCACGCCGATCTCGTCGCGGCGGGAGGTTCCCTCGATCGTCACGCCAAGATCGCCGCTGGCGAGCGCGCGCATGTTCGCCACGAGCTTCTGGATCGGCTTGGAGATGCTGCGTCCGAGACCAAAGGCGATCAGGAGCAGGAACGCTGCGGCGCCTGCAACGAGTGCCAGGAACAGATTGCGGTAGGATGCGGCTGTCGCGGCAAGGTCATCGATGTAGACGCCGCTGCCGATCACCCAGCCCCATTTGTTGAAGTTCGTTGCATAGGAGAGCTTTGGAAGAGGCTCCGGCTGGTTCGGCTTCGGAAAGAGATAGGCAACGAAGCCGCCACCGGTCCGCCCGACATTTCCGATCTCTTTGAGGAATGCGACACCGTTGGCGTCCTTCACTGCGGAGTTGTCCTTCCCTTCCAGGGTCTTACTGAAGGGATGCATCAGCATCACCGTCTGGTAATCCTGGATGAAGAAGTATTCAGAGCCGCCATAGCGCAGAACGCGCAGCGTATCGGAAGCACGCTTCTTCGCTTCGTCCTCTGACATTTCTCCACGCTTTGAGCGGGTTTCGAAATCAGCCACGATGCTGACGGCCGTTTCCACGAGGTGCTTGAGCTCGGTTTTCTTCTGTTCGGTCAGGACGGTCGAGATCGTGACGGAGCCGAAGATCGCGAGCGCAATCAGGGCCACGATTCCTGCCGCGATCCCGGCATAGAACCGGCCGGCAACACCGGAGAACGAACGCGTCAGCTTGTTGCGAATGGTAGAACTCTTATCAGACATTTTTCTTTGCGAACCTGCCCGCATCGCCACGGGGGGCGCGTGCCCCCACGACACGCTCTACCAGGTGCTTCAAGTCTGAAAAAGTTGTCGTGGTCGTCAATAAGTGAAAACACTTAGCGTTTTCTGGCACCTTGTTATCAGTTCGTTAAATCAGCTGACAGCGCCTCTTCGCGGAGAAGAATATTTGCCTCAGTTAGAAAGAAAAAGCCGCAGATGTTATGCATCTGCGGCGAATTATACTTTAGATGATGTCAGATCGCGGCTTCATTTTACCGGCCCCAGCGCAACACCATCGGGTCGAGGCGGCGGGCGACCTCGATCAGGCCTTTCCGTGTCTCGGGATGAAGGGGCTGCAGCGGACGGCGGACGGCTTCCGACTGAATGACGCCGCCTTCCTTCATGAGCACCTTGGCGGCCAGAAGTCCGCACTGCCGGTTCTCGTAGTTGATCAGCGGAAGCCAGCGCTCGTAAGCCGCGGCGGCCTCTTCTTTGTTGCCGGCCATGTAAGGATCGATGATCTTGCGAATGCCGTCCGGATACGCTCCGCCCGTCATGGCGCCCGTGGCGCCGGCATCAAGATCGGCCATGAGGGTGATCGCTTCCTCGCCGTCCCACGGTCCTTCGATGGCATTCCCGCCGAGAGCGATGAGATCGCGCAGCTTGGACGCCGTGCCGGGAACCTCGATCTTGAAGTAGGAGACATTGGCGATTTCCTTGGCCATGCGCGCAAGGAATGTGGCCGACAGGGAGGTGCCTGCCATCGGTGCGTCCTGGATCATGATCGGGATGCTGATGGCATCCGAGACCTGACGGAAGAACTCGTAGATCCCAGCTTCCGAGACGCGCAGCGTCGCGCCGAAGAAGGGCGGCATGATCATGACCATGGCTGCACCTGCGGCTTCCGCCCGTTTGCAGCGATCGACGCAGATGTCCGTCGAGAAATGGCTGGTGGTGACGATGACCGGAACACGCCCGGCAACGTGATCGAGCACCGTTGTCATCACGGTCTCGCGTTCGCTGTCGGTTAGAAGGAACTGCTCGGAAAAGTTCGCGAGAATGCAGATTCCGTCGGAGCCCGCATCGATCATGAAATCGATGGCGCGCTTCTGCCCTTCGAGATCAAGTTTGCCGTTATCATCGAAAATGGTCGGTGCCACCGGAAATACGCCACGATAGGAGCGCGTGGAAGTCTTGCCAGACAAGGACATGGTTTCTCCCTTCAATATCTACAGTATCGTGTTCAATGGTTGTCGCGTGGAACGGGCGATCCTGTCCGTCCGACGAGAAAGTCCAGATCGACACCTTTGTCGGCCTGCAGAACGTGGTCGATATAGAGCTTGGCCCAGCCCCGATCGGCATGCGGTGTGGGCGGAACCCACGCGGCGCGCCGGCGCTCCATCTCCTCGGCCTCGACGTGAAGATGTAGGCTGCGCGCTGCCACATCGAGGGTGATCAGATCGCCGTTCTGCACCAAGGCGAGCGGGCCGCCGGCGGCAGCCTCGGGTGCCACGTGCAGTACCACCGTGCCGTAGGCGGTGCCGGACATGCGCGCATCCGAGATGCGGATCATGTCGCGAATGCCCTTCTTGAGCAGCTTCTGCGGGAGCGGCATGTTGCCAACCTCCGCCATGCCCGGATAGCCCTTCGGGCCGCAGTTTTTCAGCACCATGATGCAGGTCTCGTCGATGTCGAGATCCTCATCGTCGATGCTGTGATGCAGATCCTCGATGGTCTCGAACACGACCGCGCGGCCCGTGTGCTGCATGAGCTCGGGCGAGGCCGCCGACGGCTTGATGACGGCGCCGTTGGGGGCGAGATTGCCTTTCAGGATCGCAATGCCGGCTTCCGGCTTGAAGGGCTCCTCGAAGGTGGTGATCACCTCGCGGTTCCAGCACGGTGCGTCCTTCACGTTCTCCCAGATCGGCTTGCCGTTGACGGTGAGCGCATCCTTGTGCAGCAGGCCACGCTCGCCCAGCGTGCGCAGAACGACCGGCAGACCGCCTGCATAATAGAAATCTTCCATCAGGAATCGGCCGGAGGGCATGAGATCGACGAGGCAGTGGATCTCGCGGCCGAGCCTGTCGAAATCGTCGAGGGTCAGGTCGATGCCGACGCGTCCCGCGATGGCGAGAAGATGCACGACCGCGTTGGTCGATCCGCCGATGGCAGCAAGCGTGCGGATGGCGTTCTCGAAGGCTTCGCGCGTCATGACCTTCGACAGCACGAGGTCTTCGTTCACCATTTCGACGATGCGCCGTCCGGCCATGCGCGCGAGATGGTTGCGCCGTGCGTCGGCGGCGGGGATCGCCGCATTCTCCGGCAGGCCGACGCCGAGCGCCTCGACCATTGACGCCATGGTGGAACCGGTGCCCATCGTCATGCAGTGACCGGCCGAGCGGTTCATTCCGCCTTCCGCCTCATGGAATTCCTGCAGCGTCACTTCCCCGGCGCGCAACTGCTCGCTCATGGAAATGATATTGGTGCCGGAGCCGATATACTTGCCGCGATAGACGCCGCGCAGCTGGGGACCGCCCGACACGCCGATGGTCGGCAGATCTGCCGAGGCCGCGCCCATCAGCAGGGCAGGGGTGGTCTTGTCGCACCCCATGAGGAGCACGACGCCATCGAGAGGATGAGCGCGAATGGCCTCTTCCACGTCCATGGCCGCCAGATTGCGGAACAGCATGGCGGTCGGGCGCATGGTCACCTCGCCGAGGGAGGAGACGGGGAATTCGAGCGGGAAGCCGCCGGCATCCAGCACGCCGTATTTCACATGCTCGGCAATCGTGCGGAAATGGGCGTTGCAGGGTGTCAGCTCGGACCAGGTGTTGCAGATGCCGATCACGGGCCGGCCCTCGAACTGATCCTGGGGGAAGCCGCTGTTCTTCAGGAAGGAGCGATAATAGAAGCCCATCTTGTCCTGACGGCCGAACCAGGCTTGGCTGCGTAGCTGGCGTTTCTTGTCCTCAGTCATTCTCTTGGTGCCTTTGAAACTCTGTATCGCCTCGCCGAAGGAGGCTTAAGGGAACGCGACTTTGGTTGAATAGGCGCTCAATTCGATTCATATAATAGTACTAATAGTCAGCTGTTAAGGCTGCTAAAGTCGAACAGCAACGACTAATTTAGGGAGAAAGCTCATGAAGGCCCGTCATCTTCTGACGACAATCGGCATGGCTGCGCTGATGCTGTCCTCAGGCGCCGCCTACGCCCAGAACAAAATGACCATTGGATTTTCGCAGGTCGGATCGGAATCCGGCTGGCGGGCTGCCGAGACGAAGGTCTCGAAGATCGAGGCCGAGAAGCGTGGCGTCGATCTGAAGATCTCCGACGCACAGCAGAAACAGGAAAACCAGATCCGCGCCGTCCGGTCGTTCATCGCGCAGGGTGTGGACGGCATCTTCATCGCGCCGGTTGTATCGACCGGTTGGGACGCCGTCCTGAAGGAAGCCAAGGACGCCAAGATCCCGGTCGTTCTCCTCGATCGTTCCATCGACACGAAGGACGAGTCTCTCTACCTCACGGCCGTGACCTCCGACACCGTCTATGAAGGCAAGGTGGCCGGTGAGTGGCTCGCCAAGGAAACCGGCGGCAAGTGCAATGTGGTGGAGCTGCAGGGAACGGTCGGCTCGAGCCCGGCGATCAACCGCAAGAAGGGCTTCGATCAGGTCGTCGCCGCCAACCCTGGCATGAAGATCGTCCGCACTCAGTCCGGCGACTTTACCCGTACCAAGGGTAAGGAAGTGATGGAAAGCTTCATCAAGGCCGAAGGCGGCGGCAAGAACATCTGCGCCGTCTACGCGCATAACGACGACATGGCGATCGGTGCGATCCAGGCCATCAAGGAAGCGGGTCTCAAGCCCGGCAAGGACATCAAGATCGTCTCCATCGACGGCGTTCCTGACATCTTCAAGGCCATGTCCGATGGAGAGGCCAATGTCACGGTCGAGCTGACACCGAACATGGCAGGCCCGGCCCTCGATGCGCTCGCGGCCTTCAAGAAGGACGGCACGGCGCCGAAGAAGTGGATCCAGACGGAATCCAAGGTCTTCACGCCCGAGACGGCGAAGGCCGAATACGACAAGCGCAAGGATCTCTACTGAGATCTTCTTTGTAGGCAGCAGGCGGGCAATCGCCTGCTGCCTTGCGTGTGAGGCGTCGAGGACGTGATGCAGCCATTGAGTGAACAGCCTCAGCTTCTTGAGATCAGGAGTCTGACAAAGGGCTTCCCGGGCGTGCAGGCGCTCGACCGCGTGGATTTCACGCTGCATACGGGTGAGATTCACGGCCTTTTGGGTGAGAACGGCGCCGGCAAGTCGACATTGATCAAGGTGCTGACCGGTGTCTTCAAGCGCGATGCCGGCACCATCCGCCTCGATGGACAGGAGATCGAGGCGCGGGATCCTGCGGACGCGCTCTCGCTGGGCATCGGAACCGTCTATCAGGAGGTCAATCTGCTGCCGAATCTGTCGGTGGCGGAGAACCTCTTCATCGGTCGTCAGCCGCATCGCTTCGGCCTCGTGCGCACGGGCGAGATGCGGCGCCTGTCCGAAGAGCTTCTGGCAGGCTACGGTCTCGACATCGACGTCGCCAATCCCTTGAGCACCTATTCGGTGGCCGTTCAGCAGATCGTCGCCATCGCCCGTGCGGTCGATCTCTCGGCCAAGGTGCTGATTCTCGACGAGCCGACGGCGAGCCTCGATGCCCATGAGGTTGAAACCCTTTTCAAGATCCTGAGGGATCTCAAGCGCCGCGGCATCGGCATCGTGTTCGTCACGCATTTCCTCGATCAGGTTTATGCGGTCTGCGACCGGATTACCGTTCTGCGCAACGGGCGTCTCGTGGGATCCCGCCCCATCGCGGAATTGCCGCGGATCGAGCTCGTCTCCATGATGCTAGGGCGCGAGCTTGCAGCAGAAGCGCTCCACCGCAACCAGCGCAGCGCCGTGACGGCAGAACCGCTCGTCGCCTTCAAGGATTACGGGAAGCGCCGCCTCATGGAACCGTTCGACCTGGCGGTGCGTCCCGGCGAGGTGGTGGGGCTCGCAGGTCTTCTCGGGTCCGGCCGGACGGAGACGGCTAAGCTGGTCTTCGGCATCGAGCGTGCCGACAGCGGGCAGGCGTTCGTCGACGGCAAGCCCGTGCGCATCGCCACGCCACGCGACGCCGCCCGGCTGCGGTTCGGCTTCACGCCCGAGGATCGCAAGACGGAAGGCATCGTGGCGGAATTGTCCGTGCGCGAAAACATCATCCTGGCTCTCCAGGCGCAGCGCGGCTGGCTGCGCCTGATCCCGAGACGCAAGCAGGAGGAGATCGCCGACCGTTTCATCAAGCTTCTCGACATCCGAACGCCGGATGCGGAAAAGCCCATCGGGCTTCTCTCCGGCGGCAATCAGCAGAAGGCGCTGCTCGCCCGCTGGCTCGCCACGGAGCCGCGCTTCCTCATCCTGGATGAGCCGACGCGCGGCATCGATGTGGGTGCCCATGCCGAAATCATCCGCCTGATCGAGCGCTTGTGCGAGGATGGGCTTGCCCTTCTCGTGATCTCGTCCGAACTGGAGGAGATCGCCTCCTACAGCGATCGGGTCGTCGTCCTGTGCGACCGGCGGCACGTGCGGGAACTCTCCGGCTCGGAGGTGAGCGCCGACACCATCATGACAACCATCGCAGGCCATTGAATGAGCGCTATGATTCAGGCCGGTCCCTCGCGCATCCTTCCCAAGGGGCTTCCGCAGGTTGCGGCGCTTCTCATCGTCTTTCTCGTCAACTGGCTCGTGTTCCGCGACTTCTTCGCTCTGCGCCTGCAGGATGGACGCCTCTTCGGCAGTCTCATCGACGTGCTGAACCGTGGCGCGCCGGTCGCCATTCTGGCCTTGGGGATGACCCTCGTCATCGCGACCCGCGGCATCGATCTCTCCGTCGGTGCCGTCATGGCGATCGCCGGTGCAACGGCCGCGGCATTGACGGCTCAGGGCTATCCGCTGCCTGTCGCGCTCGGAGCGGCAGCCGGGATCGGCCTTCTTTGCGGCTTATGGAACGGATTTCTCGTCGCGGTTCTCGAGATCCAGCCCTTCGTGGCGACCCTGATCCTGATGGTGGCCGGGCGCGGCTTCGCGCAATTGATCACGGAAGGACAGATCATCACCTTCGTGAGCGAGGGGTTTGCCGCCATCGGAGGCGGCTCCTTCCTGATGCTGCCGATGCCGGTCGTGATCGCCATCGTGATGCTGATCATCACGCATTTCATTGTCCGGTATACGGCCTTGGGTCTCTTCATCGAATCGATCGGCGCCAATGTCCGATCGAGCGCTTATGCCGGCATCGGCACCAAGGTCGTGACCATCGCGGTCTACATGTGGTGCGGCCTGTGCGCGGCCATCGCGGGGCTGATCGTGACGGCGGACATCCGCGGCGCCGACGCCAACAATGCCGGTCTCTGGCTCGAGCTCGATGCGATCCTCGCCGTGGTGATCGGCGGCACGTCCCTGTTCGGCGGGCGCTTCAGCCTCGGCCTCTCCGTTGTCGGAGCCCTGATCATCCAGGCCATGAACACGGGCATCCTGCTCAGCGGCTACCCGCCCGAATACAACCTCATCGTGAAAGCCATCGTGGTGCTCGCCGTGCTTCTCGCCCAGTCGCCCGTTCTGTCGGCCGTCCGTTCCGTGTGGAAGGCAAAGGCATGATCAGGCGCCACCTTCCCGTCCTCATCACGCTCGCCGTCTTCATCGTCGGCTATCTGATCTGTCTCGCGCAGTTTCCGAGCTTCGCCTCGACCCGGGTGATCGGTAATCTGCTGACTGACAATGCGTTTCTCGGCATCGTGGCAGTCGGCATGACGTTCGTGATCCTGTCCGGCGGCATCGATCTCTCGGTCGGCTCCGTCATCGCCTTCACCGGCGTGTTCCTCGCCGTCACCATCGAGAAGTACGGGCTCAACCCCTATTTCGCCTTCGTCCTCGTCTTAGGCGTCGCAGCCCTGTTCGGGGCCGGCATGGGCTTCCTGATCCACACCTTCCAGATCCCGGCCTTCATCGTGACGCTGGCGGGCATGTTCCTGGCGCGGGGCTTATGCTTCGTGCTCACCACGGATTCGATCCCGATCAACGCTCCGGCCTATGGCCAGATCACGGACATCGCTTTTGGACTGCCCGGCGGTGGCCGGCTGACCTTCATCGCCATGATCATGCTGCTGACTTTCGCGGTCGGCATCGTCGTGGCGCATTTCACCCGCTTCGGCGCCAATGTTTACGCGCTAGGCGGCAACAGGACCTCGGCGGAGCTGATGGGTGTGCCGGTGGGGAGGACAACCGTCCGCATCTACATGCTGTCGAGTTTCCTCGCGGCCTTGGCCGGAATCGTTTTTTCCTTCTATACCTCCGCAGGTTACTCCTTGGCCGCGACGGGCGTCGAACTCGACACGATCGCGGCGGTCGTCATCGGCGGCACCCTTCTCACGGGAGGCTACGGGACGATCATCGGCACGCTCGTGGGCGTGCTCATCCAGGGGTTGATTCAGACATACATCACGTTCGAGGGAACCCTGAGTTCCTGGTGGACCAAGATCGCCATTGGCGCCCTGCTGTTCGCATTCATCGTGCTGCAGCGCGGCCTGTCGGCGGCATCGCTTCGGACAAGGTAGAGTAAAAAGGGAGAATGGTGTTGCTGCACGATGTCCAAAGGCCTTCGAGAGCGCGATCAGCCCACGATCTCGTTGCCCATGGGATCGGCCAGAACATCATGCAGGGCCGCTTCCCCGTCGGCAGCATCCTTCCGGGCGACGCGGAATTGATGGAACTCTTCGGAGTTTCGCGAACCGCTCTCCGGGAGGCGTTGAAGACCCTCGCGGCGAAGGGCCTGATCGAGTCCAAGACGAAGGTCGGCACGAAGGTTCTTGATCGGAACAACTGGAACATGTTCGACGCCGATATCCTCGGGTGGCATCTCGAGATGGGTGTCGATTCCCGCTTCCTCGGGTGGCTCTTCGAGATCCGGCAGATGCTGGAGCCTTTGGCCTGCGCCACCGCCGCCGTGCGGCGCACGGCGGAGCAGCTCGAGGGCATGCACAGGGCGCTCCAGGCCATGTACCAGTGCGAAAGCAGCCGGCAAGGCTTCACCAAGGCGGATCTCGCCTTCCATCAGGCCATTCTGGAAGCCTCCGGCAATCCCTTCCTGCAATCGATCGGATCGGTCATCGGCGCGGCGCTCGCCACGTCGTTTACGATCAGCTCCCCGGTCTCCAGCGACGCCCGCTTCAGGGAGGTGATGCGGCAGCATCAGGCAGTGTTCGATGCCATCGAGCAGCGCAACCCTGTCGCTGCAAGTGAGGCCATGTCCGAGCTGATCCTGCAGGCGGCGGAGCGGGTTCAGATCAAGCATGTGGAGAGTTCGCTCGCGGTGGTCCAGATCCACGCCTTCTCGGGCGTCGAGTAGATCTGCCGGCTATTGGTTTCCGACGGCGAAACCAGAGGCTTCGGTACCTTTCAGGAGCCTTGCCGGACCAAATAGTATTATAGTATGATTTATGGGCTGGCATGAGAGGTCTAACACTCGGCCCGCCAAGAGGCAGGTGGGGCTGTTCCAAGGCGCCTTTCTGCCTTTATCATAGGATCAAAAGGGGCTGCTGGGCGGCGTCCGAAGCCGCGAGCTGGCCTGGAATGAAGAATGCTGAATATGCGCCGGGCGAGATGATGTCGTTCCGGGCATGGACTAGAGGGAGAACGACCTTGAAGACATTCACGACCACAATGGCGGCCGTGGCTCTTGGAGCCTTTGGCCTGCTCGGCGCCGCCCAGGCGCAGGATAAGGGCACGGTCGGCGTGGCCATGCCGACGAAGTCGTCCGCGCGCTGGATCGACGACGGCAACAACATGGTCAAGGTGCTCAAAGAGAAGGGCTACAACGTCGACCTGCAATATGCAGAGGACGACATCCCGAACCAGCTGGCCCAGATCGAGAACATGATCACCAAGGGCTCCAAGGTGCTCGTGATCGCGGCCATCGACGGCACGACGCTGTCGGACGCGCTGCAGCAAGCCGCCGACAAGGGCATCAAGGTCATCGCCTATGACCGTCTGATCCGCAATTCCAAGAACGTCGACTACTACGCGACCTTCGACAACTTCCAGGTCGGCGTGCTCCAGGGCGGCTATATCGAGAAGGCGCTCGGCCTGAAGGAGGGCAAGGGCCCGTTCAACATCGAGCTCTTCGGCGGTTCGCCCGACGACAACAACGCCTTTTTCTTCTACAACGGCGCCATGTCCGTTCTCGACCCCTACATCAAGAGCGGCAAGCTCAAGGTCGCCAGCGGCCAGACCGGCATGGACAAGGTCTCGACCTTGCGCTGGGACGGCGCGGTCGCTCAGGCCCGCATGGATAACCTTCTGTCCGCCTACTACACCGACAAGCGCGTCGATGCGGTTCTCTCGCCCTATGACGGCCTGAGCATCGGCATCATCTCCTCGCTCAAGGGCGTAGGCTACGGCACCCCGAAGCAGCCGATGCCGGTCATCACCGGCCAGGACGCGGAAGTCCAATCCGTCAAGTCGATCCTCGCCAAGGAGCAGACCTCGACGGTGTTCAAGGACACCCGCGAGCTCGCCAAGGTCACGGTCAACATGGTCGACGCCGTGCTCTCCGGCAAGCAGCCGGAAGTCAACGATACCAAGACCTACGAGAACGGTGTGAAGACCGTGCCGTCCTATCTCTTGAAGCCGGTCAGCGTCGATGCGTCGAACTGGAAGGAAGTTCTGGTCGGCAGCGGCTACTACAAGGAAGACCAGTTCAAATAATTGGTTTTCTCGACGATACGGACCCTGCGCGCCCGCGCAGGGTCCTTGCTCATTTCTGGAAGGCCTGTTGCCTGAGGTTATGCGATGAATGCGATCCTTGAGATGCGGGGGATCACCAAGACGTTCCCGGGCGTGAAGGCGCTGGACAACGTCAATATCACCGTGAAGGCCGGCGAGATCCACGCGCTGGTGGGTGAGAACGGCGCCGGCAAGTCCACGCTGATGAAGGTCCTGAGCGGCGTCTATCCGCACGGCTCCTATGGCGGCGAGATCCGTTACGAGGGCGAGGAGCGCCGCTTCTCCGGCATCGCCGACAGCGAGAAGCTCGGCATCATCATCATCCACCAGGAACTGGCCCTCGTGCCGCTCCTGTCGATTGCGGAAAACATCTTCCTCGGCAACGAGCAGGCCCAGTACGGCGTCATTGACTGGTCCGCGGCGTTTGCCCGAACGAAGGAGCTGCTGAAGCTCGTCGGCCTGAAGGAGTCGCCCGAGGAGCTGATCACCAATCTGGGCGTCGGCAAGCAGCAGCTGGTTGAGATCGCCAAGGCGCTCTCGAAGAAGGTGAAGCTGCTCATCCTCGACGAGCCGACCGCGAGCCTGAACGAGAAGGACAGCGACGCGCTCCTGAACCTTCTGCTCCAGTTCAAGGCGCAGGGGATTTCCTCGATCCTGATCTCGCATAAGCTGAACGAGATCTCCAAGGTCGCCGATTCCATCACGGTCCTTCGCGACGGCGGCACGGTCGAGACGCTCGACTGCCGGGCAAAAGAGGTGAGCGAGGACCGCATCATCCGCGGCATGGTGGGCCGCACCATGGAGGATCGCTATCCGAAGCGCGAGCCGAAGATCGGCGAGACCATCTTCCAGGTCGAGAACTGGTCGGCCTATCACCCGCTCCACAACCACGTGCAGGTGGTCAAGAACGTCAACCTGAACATCCGGCGCGGCGAGATCGTCGGCATCGCCGGACTGATGGGGGCAGGGCGGACCGAGTTCGCCATGAGCCTGTTCGGGCGCAGCTACGGCCAGAACATCTCCGGCCGGGTGACGCTGCACGGCAAGCAGATCGACGTCAGCACGGTGGAAAAGGCCGTCTCCAGCGGGATTGCCTATGCCACCGAGGATCGGAAGACCTATGGCCTGGTTCTGGCCGAGGACATCCGCAAGAACGTGACGCTCGCCAATCTCGAGGGCGTCTCCAGCAAGTTCGTCATCGACGACATCCGGGAGCTGGCGGTCGCCAACGACTACCGCGCCAAGATGCGGATCCGCAGCCCCAGCGTCTTCCAGGAAACGGTGAACCTGTCGGGCGGCAACCAGCAGAAGGTGGTGTTGAGCAAGTGGCTCTTCTCCGATCCGGAGATCCTCATTCTCGACGAGCCGACCCGCGGCATCGATGTCGGGGCGAAATACGAAATCTATACGATCATCAACAGGCTGGCCGATGCCGGCAAGGGTGTTCTCATGATATCCTCGGAGATGCCGGAACTGCTCGGCATGTGCGACCGGATCTATGTCATGAACGAAGGCTCCCTGATTGCCGAGCTCGACATCGCCGAGGCATCCCAGGAAAAGATCATGCACGCTATCGTTAAGTCGGGGAGGCGCTGAGATGGACACGAGAATCGCTGACGAGATTCAGGTTCCCCAGCAAAAAGCGTCGTGGACGGCGTTCGTCAAAACCCATTTTCGCGATTACGGCATGCTGCTGTCGCTGCTGGTCATCATGCTGTTCTTCCAGGTGGTGACCGACGGCACCCTGCTGCGGCCGCTCAACCTCACCAACCTGGTGCTCCAGAACAGCTACATCGTCATCATGGCGTTGGGCATGCTTCTGGTCATCGTCGCCGGGCATATCGACCTCTCGGTCGGCTCTATCGTCGGCTTCGTCGGCGGTCTGGCTGCCATGATGATGGTGCGCTGGGGCTTCGATCCCGTGACGACCACCATCGCCTGCCTCATCGTGGGCGGCATGATCGGCGCGGCTCAGGGCTATTGGGTGGCCTATTTCAAAGTGCCGTCCTTCATCGTCACGCTCGCCGGCATGCTCGTCTTCAAGGGCCTGACCCTGGCGCTCCTCGGCGGCATGTCGGTCGGCCCGTTCCCGGTGGTGTTCCAGCGCCTGAGCTCCGGCTTCATTCCGGATGTCTTCGGTGGCGAGGGCTTCAACTACACCGCGCTGTTCCTCGGCGTCGCAAGCGTCGCCGTCATCATCTATTTCAGCTTCCGCAGCCGCGCCAACCAGTTGAAGCACGCGGTCGAGACGGCACCGTTCGGCCTGTTCGCTTTCAAGAACGTTCTGCTGGCCCTTCTCGTCGTCGCGTTCTGCTATCTGATGGCGACCTATCGCGGTCTGCCGAACGTGCTCGTCATCATGGCGGTCCTGATCGCACTCTATGCCTTCGTGACCAACCGGACCACCATCGGCCGGCGCATCTATGCGCTCGGTGGCAACGAGAAAGCGGCCAAGCTGTCTGGCATCAAGACCGAGCGCCTGACCTTCCTCACTTTCGTCAACATGGGCGTGCTGGCAGGCCTCGCCGGCCTGATCTTCGCAGCCCGCCTCAATACCGCCACGCCGAAGGCCGGTCTCGGCTTCGAACTCGATGTGATCGCGGCCGTCTTCATCGGTGGCGCCTCGGCCACCGGCGGCGTCGGCAAAGTGACGGGGGCCGTCATCGGCGCCTTCGTCATGGGTGTCATGAACAACGGCATGTCGATCCTCGGCATCGGCATCGACTACCAACAGGTCATCAAAGGCCTCGTGCTGCTCGCAGCCGTGTCGCTCGATGTCTATAACCGGAAAAAGTGAGGGTTGTTGGCTTCAAGCAAGCATTCAGCCAAACGGCGAGCCAAGGCTCGCCGTTTCCATATGGAGCTTTTCTGCAGTAATCTAGCTTAGCGTGCCGCCGCGGTCATGCCGGCGGCTTCGGGAACTGGGCTCTTGGTCAGCGTCATCTTGCTGTTGCTGCGATCGCACGACACTGTGACGAAGCCGTCCGACGCGCTGATCCGGACTGTGACCACATCGTTCGTGCTCACGAGCTTGACCGGTTCCTCGTCCACCTCCTGCGCAGCCTCGTTGATGATGGAGAGGCATTCCTCGAATGGCATGGATGCAATGCGCGTGTCAGCGGACTGGGCCAGGACAACCGAGCCGCTCGCAAGGACACCCATGGTGCCGAGCATGATTGCAAGCAAAGAGGAGCGCATTGACCGATTCTCCTAACGCTCGGAGAACACCACTCCCGAGGGTTTTCCGCTGTGTCCTATCGCACACGGGGAAGGAACGTGCCTCACCACAGACCGTTCCTCGCTGTCAATGTCGCAGGGGAGGGCGGGCCGCCGTCATCGACAGACATCGCACGGCCACCGTTAGAAATGTCTGAAGAACCTTAGCCGCTGGATTCTTTCTGATGCCCAGAAAACTGGCGTCCTCGTTGCTCGGCCCTTTCCAAGGCGTCAGCGAGTAGGCGGCGGCTCTGCATCAGGGCATGTTCATCCGCCATCGCCGTTCTCAACGTGGCGAGGATCCTCTCGGCCTCCATCTCGTGGCGTGTTTCAGGCATGACAATCTCCAGCAAGCTATGCCGATGCAACTTCCTGACGTCTTCCCGGTTCCCGCACGCCGGATCGGACCGCGTCAGGACCATATTTTTGGCGTAATAATATCTAGCTTGATCAATATTGCGCGATGGCTTCAGGGACTATGTTCCTGGCCGGCAAAACCGATTAATGTTCAACCTCACACATTGCGCGTTCAGACATGATTCATCCCCGGATTGTCAGGGATGGTCCTATGGCGACAGACGGACCAGACCCGTTGAAGGATGCTCTCGCTCTCCAGGCTCGGGTAAGGGGCTTGCAAGCGCTGCTCGAGTTGCAGCGCTGGCAGATCGAAGTGCTCAACAAGAGGCTCTATTCGCCGGAGCCGGGTGGCGTTGCCGCGCGGCGCCTGCTGGCCCTGAAGCGAAGCGAGAAGGAAGCTGAGTTCAAGGTGCCGAAAGGTGTGAACGATCCCTGACGCAGCGATGATCGCCCAAGACACAAAAAGGCCCGGTGCTGCCACCGGGCCATTGGATTTCGAACGCCTTGCTTGATCAGTTGAACTTGTAGTTCACGCCCGCACGCAGCACGCCGAACTCCGCATCGCGATCCACGTTCACGCGGCCGCCGAGGGTGTAGTTGTCCTTCGTGTCGAGATCGACATAGAGGCCTTCGACCTTGGCGGTGAAGTTGTTGGTGATGGCGTATTCCACGCCGCCGCCGAGGGTCCAACCCCAGTTGATCTCGTCGCCGCTGTGATAGCCGAGCAGCGTGTCGTAGCCCCGGTTGCCGCCGATATCGCCATAGGCGAAGCCGCCGGTGCCATAGACGAGAGCGCGGTCGAAGGCGACGCCGGCGCGGGCGCGGATCGTGCCGAAGAAGCCGTCCGAGTCGCCCGGGTAATAGGTGGTGCCGTAGGAAGCGCCCTTGTTGCCGACGGCGGCATACTGAAGGTCCGTCTCGAGGCCGCCCACGAACATGCCGAACTGATAATTATAGCCGGCTTGGGCACCGCCGACGAAGCCTCCGCTCCGTTTGCCGTTCCTGAATGCCGGATCGTAATAGCGGCTGTCGCCGACGTTCCAGCCGTAGCCGGCATTCAGACCGGCATAGAAGCCGGTCCAGGTGAAGACTGGAAGCGCATTGTAGGCCGGAGCAGGAGAATAGCGGCCCGGCAGATCAGCCGCGTGGGCCGTCGAGGCCGCAATGGCGAGAGCCGCTGTGGCAGCGAGCAGTCCAAGAGCAGAGGTACGCATTACTGTATTCCGTGCTTAACAACAGAGATTAGATAGGCATTTATTACCTGTCACGGATCTAATAAGGGATGACGAGAGATTGTTGCAATATGCTCGCTTGTAACCATTCGAAACATGATTGACGGTTTATGAATGTTTACTGTTCATCAACCATGACATCCGTGCTCGACTTGAGATCACAGGCCGATTGTGCGCAGATCAGAGCGTGAAGTTCGGCCGTGAGGCCTCAAAGTAAGAGACAAAACTTGGCCTCGCCTTTTTCGAGGCGGGGCCTTTTTCGTTATCTTAAGCAATGCTCAGGGATCGCCCAGGTTCGAAGCCACGTGAGCGCGCCGGGCAATCACATCCACATCAACACTCATGGCCAGCGTGTCCGGATCGAGTTCCGCGATCGGAAACCAGCGTGCCTCGAGAGCATCGTCGCCGGCAACGGGCTCGCCTGAAATCCAACGGCATTGAACGGCGATCAGGATGTAGTGCTGACGAACGTTGCCACCGACATCCCGCACCAGAACATCGAGCGTGGTGAGGACGTCCCGGGCTTCCGCATGAACTGCGGTCTCCTCCAGAAGCTCCCGAATTACTGCATCCTTGACCATCTCGCCGAACTCGATCTTTCCGCCCGGAAAGCCCCACAATCCGGCATCGGGCGGATTGGCCCGCCGCACGAGCAGGGTCCAGCCGTTGCGGATGACGACGGCGATGACGGCGGGAATCGGAGATGGGGACATGAAAAAGGCCCGGCCAAGGATGGCCGAGCCTTAACGCATACGATCGCCGCTGGGTAGCTTGATCAGCGACCCGAACGGTGCAGCGCCGATTGCAGGGGCTCGAGGCTCTTGGTGAACCAGAGCGCCGTGGTCTCGGCGATGTCCTTCCACTGGGCGGAAGCCGTCTCGTAGGCCTGGCGTGTCGCCTGGCTCTGCGCCTTGAGGGCCTCGGGTAGAGGAGAGGGGCTGATCGCCGAGCGCCACAGATCGAGGGCAGCAAAGCGCTGCGTGTTCATGGCGTCGATGATCTTGTCGTTCACTTCCAGGGCACCCTTGGCCGAGGCCGACACGGCCTCGCTCATGGCCTGACGGAGGGCGTCACCCTGCTTCTTGGCGGAAGAGAAGATGGCTCCTGCCTCAACAGGTGTCGCGCCGATCGCAGGAAGCGAAGTGGGCTTCGCCTCTGTCACGGCCTCGACAGTCTCGGCTGCCGAGATGGCGGCCATCTCGACAAGATCGGCCTTCGGCGCGCTTTTGACTGTACTCTTGGCTCTGGGCTTCTTCACTTCCGCCATCGTGACGTCCTCGCAAGATTCTAGGGAGAAGGAGTTTACTTCTTGGAGCCCGGCTGCTTCATGGCCGACTGGGCCAGGGAGCCGAATTCCTTCATCTGGGACTGCATCGCCTCGAACTGAGTGCGGACGAACTCGGCTTGGATCTGCATGGCTTCCTGCATGTCCTTGGCGCGCACCATCCTCTGAGCGAGGTCGAAAGCAGCCGAGAGGTTCTGCTCCGTATAGGAGAAGGTCTTGCGGGCGGCATCCTTGGCGCTGGTCTGGACGGTGTTCGCCGAACCTTCGAACGTGTCGGCCGTCTTCTGCGCGGCGCTCATGAAGCCGTCGATGGCCTTGCGGGCCTGCTCGACGCTCTTCTCGGCGAAATCGCGCATCTCCGGGGGAATCTCGTAACCTTGGGGTTGGTTAGTGGCCATGGACTGCTCCTTGTTGCTAAGACATTTGTGCAGTGCAATATCACATTGTGCACCGCAAAATCAACTCCCTCATGCCTTGTCCTATTAAGGTTACCTCAAAGTAAAAGGATTCAAGTGTCCCGCCTTGCATGCTTGGCCGCTGATATTAGTCTAGAAGCTGTTGAAGAGGTGACTCTGAGACCTTTCACAGCAAAGGCCGTTGATGACCGGTGGTGCCAACCCATTCGAAGCGCTGATCGCGCGGCTTGCCGCCGAGCCGGACCTGGGCCTTTTGGCCGGGCCTGGAGCGGGCGTACTCGTCTGGGATCAGGCGGGGGAGACGCTGCTCTGGACATCGCCGGCCGCCGAGGGATTGCGCGGCGCCTTCACGGATGAAGCCGGCCGGGTGATCCCAGGCTTCCGGGCGCACGATCGCATCAAGGCCCTGGCCGGCGGCCGTGCCCCACGGCAGGGCACCCGCCAGGAGCGCCTGCGGCTCGATCCGACCCGCCCCTGGCTGCCGGTTCCCACCATCTGTCGCCTCGCATCCCTGGAGAACGGCGAGACCGTCCTCGTGATTGCATTCACAGGACCCGTGCCCAAGGCATCCTCTTTTCCTGCCACGGCCCGGCGGATCGAGCCTGCTAGTCTTGAGCCGGTGACGCAAGCCGAAGCCGCTCCCCGACCGGAAGGGCATACCGGCCCGATCCGTTTCATCTGGCACACGGATGCGGAAACTCGTTTCACCGATGTGTCACCCGATCTTGCCCAGGCTGTCGGCGCCATGGCCGGCAACATCGTCGGACAGACCTGGGAGGAGGTGGCGCGCTCGGTCGTCGAGGATCCGGGTGGAGCCGTTGCGGCCTTGTTCGCCCGCAACGAAACCTGGAGCGGACGCACGGTCCTTTGGAACATCGACAATTCGCGCCTGCAGGTGCCGGTCGATTGGGCCGGCATGCCGGTTTTCGGTCCAGGCCGGGAACTCATCGGTTTCCGCGGCTTCGGTCTCCTGCGCATGGATGCCATCCAGGAGCGCGAGGCCTCGGACGTCGCCGCCGATCTGATCGCGCAGAGCCTGGTCCATGGCGAGACGCTCCCGTTCCGTCCGCCCGAGGAAATGCCGGCGCAAGAGCCTGCTGCCGAACCCGAGCCGCGCGAGGAGGAAAGCTGGTTTTCGAACCTTCGCGATCAGGTGGCCGAAGCGCTCGGCAGCACTAAGCCGGAGCCCGCCCAGCCGACCCGCCCGGCCGAGAAACCGGCCCAGACATCGGGCCTCTCCAATGCGGAGCGCAGCGCCTTCCGTGAGATCGCCCGCGCTCTCGGAGCGCGCTTAGAGGAAGATACGCCGACTCAGGTTGATAGCCGAGAGGAAGCGGCTGTCTCTGAAACGATTGAGTCTGCAGCCACGTCGGAACCGGCTCCTTCGCTGCCGCCAGCAACTCTTGCCAAAAGCAATCCTGTACTCGACCGGCTGCCGATCGGAATCCTGGTCCACCGCGGCGAGACCATCCTGTTCGCCAACCGCTTTCTTTTGGACCTGACCGGCTATGACGATGTCGAGCAGATCCGATCCGACGGCGATCTCGTACATCTGTTCCGCGGCTCTCCTGCGCTTCGAGGACAGGGCGACGAGGATTCCGCGCTGGCGCTCACCACACGGGGCAGCGAGAACATCGCCGTCACCGTGCGCTCCTCATCCGCCGAATGGGATGGCGAGCCGGCCGATCTTATGGTCATCCGCAAGGCGTCCAGCATGGAGGCTCCACCGCCTCCGCAAGACAGCCGCGTCCATGAACTTGAGGCGATCCTCGATACGGCGACCGACGGCGTCATCGTCCTCAACGAGACCGGACGCATCCTGTCCCTCAACCGCTCGGCCGAAGCGCTGTTCGGATATGACGAGCGGGCGGTTGCGGGCGATGCCATTACCGTGCTTCTGGCGCCCGAGAGCCATATGGTGGCCCTCGATTATCTCGAAAGCCTGCGGTCGCCGGGCGTGCGAAGTCTGCTCAACGACGGGCGCGAGGTTCTCGGCCGGGAGCGTCAAGGCGGGTCGATCCCTCTGTTCATGACCATGGGGCGCCTGGGCGACGGACCCGATCGCCGGTTCTGTGCGGTTCTTCGCGACATCACGGCCTTCAAGAAGGCTGAGGGCGAACTGATCGGCGCCAAGCATGCGGCCGAGGAGGCGAGCGCCCAGAAATCGGATCTTCTGGCCAAGATCAGCCATGAAATCCGGACGCCGCTGAATGCCATTCTCGGCTTTGCCGAGGTCATGCTCGAGGAGCGGTTCGGAGCCATCGGCAATGACCGCTACAAGGAATATCTCAGGGACGTTCACGCCTCCGGCTCGCATGTGATCAGCCTCGTGAACGATCTGCTGGATCTCGCAAAGATCGAGGCCGGCCGTCTGGAGTTGTCCTTCACAAGCGTCAGCCTCAACGAACTGGTCTCGTCCTGCGTAACCCTGCTTCAGCCGCAGGCCGCACGCGACCGCATCGTCATGCGCATGAGCTTCGCGCCCAAGCTGCCGCCTGTGGTGGCCGATGAACGCTCCATGCGCCAGATCGTGCTCAACCTCGTCTCCAATGCCATCAAGTTCACCGATGCGGGCGGGCAGGTCATCGTCTCAACGGCGACGACGGATCGGGGCGAGGTGGCCTTCCGGGTGCGTGATACCGGCATCGGCATGACGCCGGACGAAGTCGAGGCCGCCCTCGAGCCGTTCCGGCAACTCGCCACCTCGCGAAAGCGCGGCGGCACGGGGCTTGGATTGCCACTGACCAAGGCTCTCGTCGAGGCGAACCGGGGCGCTCTGCAGATCGCCAGTCAGCCGAGCGAGGGGACGCTCGTCGAAGTCATCTTCCCGCCGACGCGGGTTCTGGCGGAATAATCGTCATCGACAGCAAAAAGACCGATTCTTGCAGGATTGGCATTAGCCTGTAAGTCATAGGCTCTCCGCCTCCACGAGACGAAGGATTGTCATGTCCACCTATCGCCTCGATAAGCTCTTCAATCCCCGCTCCATCGCGGTGGTCGGCGCGAGCCCACGTCCCGGTTCTCTCGGCCTGACCTTCCTGCGCAATCTCATCGCGAGCGGCTTCGAGGGAGAGCTTTTTCCCGTCAACCCCCATCATGTCGAGGTCGAGGGGAGGCCCTGCTTCGCCTCCCTGTCCGGGCTTCCCGAAGCACCGGACCTCATCGTCGTCGCCGTGCCGCCCGAGCGAGTGCTCGGCGTGATCGAGGAGGCCGGGAGCGTAGGAGTGAGCGCCGCCATCGTGGCCACAGCGGGAATGGGCTACGGACCGAACTCTCTGGGCGATCAGGTCAGGCTTGCGGCACGCGCCCATGGCCTGCGCGTCGTCGGTCCAAACTGCATCGGCGTTCTGGCGCCTCGTGCCAAGATGAATGCCAGCTTCGCTGCTCACAGCGTGAGGCCTGGGGATTTAGCTCTCGTCTCCCAGTCCGGTGCGCTTGCAGCGGGTCTTGTGGAGTGGGCGGCCCAGCGACAGGTCGGCTTTTCGGCCATCGTTTCGCTGGGTGACAAGGTCGACGTGGATTTCAGCGATTGCCTGGATTTCTTCTCCGCCGACAGCGGTACCCGGGCGATCCTGCTCTACATCGAGTCCATCGACAACGCGCAGAAGTTCATGTCGGCCGCCCGTGCCGCCGCGCGCGTGAAGCCGGTGGTGGTCATCAAGGCCGGGCGGCATGCTCAAGGAGCGAGGGCGGCTGCGACCCATACCGGAGCTTTGGCGGGGTCTGATGCGGTCTATGACGCCGCTTTCCGCCGGGCCGGCCTGCTGCGGGTTCTCGATCTCGACCAGCTTTTCGCCGCAGCCGAAACGCTGGGTCGGCAGAAGCCGTTTCCTGGCAGCCGATTGGCAGTTCTTACCAATGGAGGTGGTATCGGGGTTCTCGCCGTCGACCGGCTGGTCGATCTCGGCGGAACACTCGCCACCCTGTCGGAGAAGACCCGGAACTCCCTCGACGCCATTCTGCCGTCGACCTGGTCCCATGCCAATCCCATCGACATCGTCGGGGATGCGGACCCGGCCCGTTATGCGGGGGCTCTGGAGGCGCTGCTCGCCGATCCGGAGAACGATGCCGTTCTCATCCTCAACGTGCCGACGGCAATCGCGGGAGCCTCCGACGTGGCCGCAGCCGTCGCCAATGTCGTCAGGCGCGATCGTTCCAGGGGCTATCGCCAGAAGCCGGTCTTTGCCGCCTGGATCGGCGAGGATCCGGACTCGGCCCGCGTCTTCGAGGAGGCGCGTATTCCCCATTATGCGACTGAGGCCGATGCGGTCCGCGGCTTCATGCAGCTCGTCCGCTACCGGGAGGCGCAGGACGAGCTGATGGAGACGCCCGATAACCTCCCGCACGACTTCGAGCCGGATCCGGAGGCAGCCCGCGCCGTCGTCGACCATGTCCTGGCGCAGAACCGCCGCTGGCTCGATCCGCTCGAGGTCAACGCGCTCCTGCGGGCCTATGACATTCCGACCGCCCCGGTGACCCTTGCGACCACGCCGGCCGAGGCGGCCGAGGCGGCCCGGCCGATCATTGCCGAGGGCGGCACGGTCGCCGTCAAGGTACTCTCGCCCGACATCGTGCACAAATCCGACATCGGCGGCGTGAAGCTCGATCTCACGACCGAGGAGGCGGTGAAAAAGGCGGCTGCCGACATCTTCGAGCGCGCCGCTCGCCTGAAGCCCCAGGCCCACGTGGCCGGCGTGACCGTTCAGCCCATGGTGCGGCGGGCGAAGGCCCGGGAGCTGATCGTCGGCCTGGCGGACGATCCCTCCTTCGGCCCCGTCGTGCTGTTCGGGCGCGGCGGCACGGCCGTCGAGGTCATCAACGACAAGGCGCTGGCGCTGCCGCCGCTCGATCTCAAGCTCGCCAATGATCTGATCGCCCGCACCCGCGTGTCGCGCCGCCTCAAGGCCTATCGGGACGTCCCGGCCGCCGACGAGGGCGCGATCGCCCTCACATTGGTGAAGCTGGCGCAAATGGCGGCCGATCTGCCCGAGATCCGCGAACTCGACATCAATCCGCTGCTGGCCGACCATACCGGCGTGGTCGCGGTCGATGCCCGCGTGGCGGTCGCGCCCGAGACCCGGAAGGGCAGCGGCCATCCGCGCTTCGCCGTCCGGCCCTACCCCAAGGAGTGGGTGCGCCACATCAAGCTCCGCAACGGGCAGAGTGCTTTCGTTCGGCCCGTTCGGCCGGAGGACGAGGAGGAGTTCCGGCGTTTCTTCGAGAAGATCACGCCGGAGGATCTGCGGCTTCGCTTCTTCGCCCCGGTCCGGGATTTCAGCCACACGTTCCTCGCCCGCCTGACGCAGCTCGATTATGCCCGCGCCATCGCGTTCGTCGCCTTCGATGAGGAGACCGGGGAGATGATGGGTGCGGTCCGCCTCCATGCGGATGCCAACCACGAGACCGGCGAATACGGCATTCTTCTTCGCTCCGACCTCAAGGGGCTCGGACTGGGCTGGGAGCTGATGCGGCTGATGATCGAATGGGCGAAGTCCGAGGGATTGCGCGAGATCGACGGGCAGGTCCTGCGCGAGAACTCCACCATGCTCGACATGTGCCGCAGCCTCGGCTTCTCCATCCGCATCGATCCGGACGACCCGGAACTGCGCCTCGTCACCCTGCCGATTGCCTCGATCGAGGAGCCGGAAAAGCTCGCTCAATCGACGTGACAAGAAAAAGCCCGCCGTAAGAGCGGGCCGTTGCAATTTCTTCTAGAACTTCATCCTGAGAGTTTCGCTGATCGTCCTCGACCTCATCCTGAGGAGCCTGCGCGGCAGGCGCCTCGAAGGAGGACCCAGTGTGCGCTGGAAGCGCCCTGATCCTTCGAGACACCGCCTTTGGCGGCCCCTCAGGATGAGGGCTCAGGGGAGAGCCGGCTACTGAGCCGGACTCTCAGGAGCAGAATCTCAGTCGTGGCCTTCGAGCCCGCCGATATGCTTCTGGGCGTAGAGTTCGATGCCGACCTGCTCGACCAAGTTGATCTGGGTCTCGAGGAAGTCGATATGGCCTTCCTCGTCCTTCATCAGCTCTTCGAACAGGTTCTTCGAGACGCGGTCGCCGACGCTCTCGCAATAGGCGGCTGCCTCGCCGTAGAGGTTGCGGGCCTCGTATTCTGCCGCGAGGTCGGCTTCGAGGATTTCCTGGATGTTCTGGCCGATGCGCAGGGGATCGAGCACCTGCAGGTTGGCAAAGCCCTCAAGGAAGATGATGCGCTCGATGAAGCGATCCGCGTGGTGCATCTCCTCGATGGATTCCTTGCGCCAGGTTTTCGCAAGCTCCTTGTATCCCCAATCGTCCAGCAGCCGGTAATGCAGCCAGTACTGGTTGACGGCCGTCAGCTCGCTGCGCAGGCCGCGATTGAGATACTCGATTACCTTGGGATCACCCTTCATCCTACCCTCTCGTCCAATCGGCGCCGGATTCGCCGGACCATTCCTTAGAGGATTTATGAACTAGGGTGAAAGTCCTTTTCTTCAAAGGGTGGGTTCGGCCGCCGCTTTTTCCAATGTCGTCGGGCAGCAGCCGCGGTTGCAGGCAGCGATGGGTTCCACGCCCGCGTCGCTCAGGGCCTGGTCCATGATGGCGCGGATCGTCCGTGCGCAGCGCCCGCAATTGGGACTGCAGCCGAGACAGCGATAGACCTGCGCCGGAGTGCGCGGACATTCCGGTCCCGGTCTAAGGCACGCTTTGACATCACCGTCGGAGAGGATGTTGCAGGAGCAGACGATCATTTGTTGTTCTAGTTTAGAATGACTAAAAACTACATGCGATTTCAAATACTTAGCTGAGAAATGGGCCAAGGGCCAGCACTATTCCCTGTGCCCAGATGTCACGGTTAAGGCGTCACCCTCAAGCGAGGCGCTTGAACAATCGCGGGTAGTCCAGGACGAAACCATCCTCATCCACGGGGAGATCTGCGGTAAACCCACTCTCCAGGCTCTCGAACCGATAGAGGGTGCCTGCATCGAGGGCTGTATAACGCTGGTTGGCGGGTGAGGCGGTCAGATCCGGCATGTCGATGTAGCAGAGGCGGATGTCCATGCTCTCGTCGGTCTCCAGGTCGAGGCGCCGGATGGGTAAGGTGTTGGTGAGCGGTGTCGCCTGGATGTCGACATCGATACAGCCCTGAAGATCCGGCCGGTCCCTGCCGTTCTCCCGCCAATGCCCCCGACCATCGCTCTCCAGATGCAACGCGTGGCCGGACGTGGTTCTCAAGCGAACCTCCTTCGTATGCCACAGGGCATCCAGCTTGACGCGATAGGTTAGGCCGAACTCGGTCTCGCACTCTTGGGCGATCACGACGCCGGAGATGGCAAGCCCGCCATCGGCCGGGCGCACGTCCACATGCTCCAGCCCCGCCTCGCAGCCGTCCCAGGCCGACCAGCGGATGGTGCGGAAGATCAGGGTCGGAATGGACATGCCGTGGCTCCAAGCTTTGCCGCTGCTTTGCCGGACGATTATGGCCCTGCCGAACGGCTTGTCGAATCGGGCGCTCGTCGGAAGCAGTCCGCGATATGCCGCGCGCTTTTCCTCCCCCTTGCGGGAGGGGCGGGGGGAGAGTGAACGGCTGGGTGAAACTTTCCCGTCCTGGCCGTCCCCGGACTTGATCCGGGGATCAGCCCCGGCCGTCTCGCTAAGGTGATGCTCAACATTTCCTGTGATCGGGATCACCGGCACAAGGCCGGTGATGATGTGGAGAGAGCGGCGCCGGATCCATCCGGTCCAGCGCTCTGACTTTTCGACTCATACCCTTTTGAATCAGGTTTTCAGAGGACAAGCCCGACCCGGCTCGTGGACGTCTCCAGCCGAACGCCATCATGCGTGATCGGCGGTGCCGTTTGAGCTTGTCCTCAATCCCTGACGACCACCACATGCAGCCGCCGCGGGCCGTGCGCGCCGAGCAGCAGAGTCTGCTCGATGTCGCCCGAGCGGGAGGGCCCGGTGATCCAGTTCACCGTACGCGGCATGGTGCTCTTGCCGTAGGCGAAGCGCACCCGGTTCCAGACGGATTCGTAGTCGCTGGCGATGTCCTTGGCCGAGACCACGATGATGTGGTTGTCGGGCAGGAAGTTGAGGGTAGACGGATTGTCCGCGCTCGACACCATCGCGAGCGTGCCGGATTCGGCGATGCCCCCGAAGGCATGGCTCACCGCGTTGAGATCGCTGCCCTGGCTCGGTCCATGGGCGATCTCGAGCGTCGTGTCGGACCACGGCATCGCCTTGAGGCGCGGATCGTCGCCCATGCGCAGGGTCGCCGGCAGGTTGTGGTTGCGCAGGAAGAGCGCGATCGACTGCGGCACCTCCGCCGGGGAGGCGACTTCCGTCACCGTGGCGAGAGCGGTCTCGACCATGGTCTTGAAGAGAGCGATCCGCTCGTCGCCGGAAACCTGTCCGCGCTTGGGAATCACGCCCTTGGGCGCGCGCTCCAGGCGGTCCGCCACGATCTGCTGTCGGATGGTCTCGCTGCCCTTGACGCCGAGCGACCGGCGGATATTGGCGAAGATGTCGTCGCGGGCGCTCATGCGGAGGCTCCCCGGCGCTCGCGCTTCCAGCGCTGCTGGAACGTCTCGCCCTGCGGGGCCGGAAAATCACGATACTTCGTCCAGCCCTTCGACATGGGCAGCCATGTGAAGCGTCCACGCCGGCGGCCCGCCAGGGCGAGTGCGCCCATCGCGACGCGGGTCGCCAGCCGGTAGAGGGCAGGGCGCTTGGCGAAGAAGCCCCAGAACTTGAGGCCGGAGCGGACGGTGGCGGGAGTCAGGTGCCGCTCGAATTCCCGCTCGCGCCAGTGGCGCATGAGCTTGGGGAGAGGAATGCGCACCGGACACACGCTCTCGCAGCGTCCGCAGAAGGTGGAGGCGTTGGGCAGATGCCCGGCCTGGTCAACGCCGATGAGGGAGGGCGTGAGCACCGCGCCCATGGGACCGGGATAGACCCAGCCATAGGCGTGTCCGCCGACCGCGTGATAAACCGGGCAATGGTTCATGCAGGCGCCGCAGCGGATGCAGCGCAGCATCTCCTCGAAGCTCGTGCCGAGCATGGAGGAGCGGCCGTTATCGATGAGAACCACGTGGTAGTTCTCCGGCCCGTCCGCGTCGGCGCTGCGGCGGGGACCCGTGGAGAAGGTGGTGTAGACCGAGAGCTCCTGGCCGGTCGCCGAGCGGGCGAGCACGCGCAGCAATTGGCTCACATCCTCCAATGTCGGAACGAGCTTCTCGAGGGAGGCCAGCACGATATGCGTTTTCGGCAGGATCTGGGTGAGATCGCCATTGCCCTCGTTGGTGACAATGACCGACGTGCCGGTCTCGGCGACGAGGAAGTTGGCGCCCGTGATGCCCACATCGGCCGCGAGGAACCGCTCGCGCAGAACGGCGCGGGCTTCGGTGAGAAGCTGCACGGGCTCGGAGAGATCGCGCTTGGCGTCGAGATGGGTGTGAACGCGCCGGAAATCCTCCTCTACCTGCGTGGCGTTGAGGTGGACGGCGGGTGCGATGATGTGACTGGGCAGCTCGTTGCGGAGCTGGATGATGTATTCGCCGAGATCCGTCTCGATGGGCCTGATGCCGTTCGCTTCCAGGTGATGGTTGATCCCGATCTCCTCCGAGATCATGGACTTGCCCTTCGTGACCGTCCTGGCACCGGCCTCGCGGCAGATGGTGAGAATGATGTCGCGAGCCTCATCGGCATTGCGGGCGAAATGCACATGCCCGCCGGAGGCCTTCACCTTCTCCTCATAGGCCTCGAGGTAGAGGTCGAGGTGCTCCAGGGTGTGGTTCTTGATGTCCCGTGCCGCATCCCGCAGCGCCTCGAATTCCGGCAGCTTGTCGGCGGCCATCCGGCGCTTGTCGATGAAGCCCTGCTTCACGTTGCCCAGCGCCTTCTGCAGCTGAACGTCGTTCAGCGCCCGCGCGGCATTCTGCTTGAACTGGGGAGAAGTGGAATGAACGGTCATGATTGACTTCTACTTGATCGCGTCAGCTTTTGCAGCACCGATCGGCGGTTCGTCCGTCATGCCGGCCAGAACCTCCGCCACGTGCCGCACTTGAATCGGCTTGCCGTCGCGGCTGAGCTTGCCGGCCATGTTCATGAGGCAGCCGAGATCGCCCGCGAGCAGGGTGGGCGCATGGGTCGCCTCGATGTTCTTGGCCTTGGCATCGACGATGGCACCGGAGATGTCGCTGTATTTGACCGCGAAGGTGCCGCCGAAGCCGCAGCAGACATCGCTGTCCATCATCTCGACGAGGGTCAGGCCTTCCACGCTGGCGAGAAGTCTGCGTGGCTGGGTATTCACGCCGAGTTCCCGCAAGCCGGAGCAGGAATCGTGATAGGTCACGGCGCCGTCGAAGGAGGCATCGACCTTCGTGACACCGAGCACGTCGACCAGGAAGCTCGTCAGTTCATAGGTCTTGGCGGCAAGCGCATCGGCCTTGGCGCGCCAGTTCGGATCTTCCTCGAAGAGCTCCGGGTAATGGGCCTTGATCGTGCCGGCGCAGGATCCGGAGGGGGCGACCACGTAATCGTAGCCGTGGAAGGTCTCGATCACCTGCATCGCGAGATCGCGTGTCGTGCCGCGGTCGCCCGAATTGTAGGCCGGCTGGCCGCAGCAGGTCTGGATGGGCGCATCGACGATGCAGCCGGCATCCTCCAGGAGCTTGACGGCGGCAAAGCCCACGGAGGGGCGCATCAGGTCGACGAGGCAGGTGACGAAAAGGCCGACGCGGGTTTTCTTCGGGCGGCCTTGCGACATCAAAACGCTCATTGGGCGGCCTTCTTGCCCGACGCATCGAACTGCTTGAGATAGGCGACGAGATCGTTCACCCTCTGCTCGTCCTTGACGCCGGCGTAGATCATCTTGGTACCCGGAATCTTGGCCCGCGGATCCTTGATGTACTCCCGGAACGTGGCCTCGTCCCAGGTGATGCCGGAATTCTTGTTGGCCGGGGAGTAGTTGTAGCCTTCGACCGATCCCGAGTGGCGACCGAAGAGGCCGTTCAGCACCGGACCCACGGCATTCTTCGCGCTTTCGCCGATTTGGTGACACGCCCGGCATTGCGTGAACACCTTCTCGCCGGCGGCGGCGTCCTGAGCCTGGGCGGAACCGAGCCCGGCCAGAAGCAGGGCGGCGGAAAGAACGAAGGAACGCATCAAAAACTCCTTTGCTGGACCCCTGTCCCATCTTAGAGACATTCTACATTATTGGAAAACGCCTCCAGGGAAAGCCGCCTTATTGTTAAGGTAGCCATACCTTGAGCGCAGTGATGATTCCCCAGGGAGGGTGCCATGACCATTGCATTTCCGAAACCGGACGAAGCGGTTCTGGCGCGCCGGAAGGAGATCGTCGAGGGTTTGGGACGCCTTGTCGCGTCTGAGGCGTTGATCGTCTCCGAGGACGAGCGCCGGGCCTTCGAGACCGACGGCCTGACCTCCTATCGCCAGATTCCCCTCGCGGTGGTGCTGCCGTCCACGACGGAAGAGGTCTCTGCCATCATGCGCTTCTGCAATGAGCATGGAGTGAAGGTGGTCCCGCGCGGGGCCGGGACTTCGCTCTGCGGCGGCGCGATCCCGCAGGCAGACGCCATCGTGCTCGGCGTCGCCAAGATGAACCGGGTGCTGGACGTCAATTTCGAGGGTCGCACGGCTCGCGTTCAATCGGGCATCACCAATCTCGGCATCAGCCAGGCGGTGGCCCATGAGGGCTTCTTCTACGCTCCCGATCCTTCGAGCCAGCTCGCCTGCACCATCGCGGGCAACATCGCCATGAATTCCGGCGGGGCGCATTGCCTGAAATACGGCGTGACCACCAACAACCTGCTCGGGGTCACCATGGTGCTCCTCGACGGAACGGTGGTGGAGATCGGCGGCGAGCATCTGGATGCTGCGGGCTACGATCTCCTCGGCCTCGTCTGCGGCTCGGAAGGCCAGCTCGGCGTGGTCACGGAGGCGGTGGTGCGGATCCTGCGCGCCGCAGAGGGCGCGCGGCCGGCGCTCTTCGGCTTCGGGTCGGTGGAGGCTGCCGGCGCCTGCGTGGCGGCGATCATCGGGGCGGGCATCATCCCGGTGGCGCTCGAATACATGGACAAGCCCGCGATCCAGATCTGCGAGGCCTTCGCCCATGCGGGCTATCCGCTCGACGTGGAGGCCATGCTGATCGTGGAGGTCGAGGGCTCCGATGCGGAGATCGACGACATGCTTCGCCGCATCGTCACGATTGCCGAGCCGTTCAAGCCGAAGACCATGAAGGTCTCGCAATCCGAGGCCGAGAGCGCGGCGATCTGGAAGGGGCGCAAATCGGCCTTCGGCGCCACGGGCCGCGTGGC
Source organism: Microvirga sp. RSM25 (assembly GCF_044784385.1). Taxonomy (NCBI): domain Bacteria; kingdom Pseudomonadati; phylum Pseudomonadota; class Alphaproteobacteria; order Hyphomicrobiales; family Methylobacteriaceae; genus Microvirga; species Microvirga sp. RSM25. The sequence goes on from NZ_CP173039.1 coordinate 181,792, forward strand.
CGATTACATCTGCATGGACGGCACGATCCCGACGGGGCAGCTGCCTTACGTGCTCAACCGCATCGACGAGATCGTGAAATCCTACGGGCTCGGCGTCGCCAACGTGTTCCATGCGGGCGACGGCAACCTGCATCCGCTCGTCATGTTCAACACCAACGTGCCGGGCGAGATGGAAAAGGCCGAGAAGGCGGGCGAGGACATCCTCAAGCTCTGCGTCGAGGTCGGCGGCTGCCTCACCGGCGAGCACGGCGTCGGCATCGAGAAACGCGATCTGATGACCTGCCAGTTCAACGCCACCGATCTGGAGCAGCAGATGCGCGTGCGCGGCGTGTTCGATCCGCGCTGGCTGCTCAATCCCGCAAAGGTCTTCCCGCTCGAAGGAAGGTTCGCCGCGTGACAACCCATACCCCTCGCGACGAGCAGGACGCATCGATCATCATCCGCGAAGCCGCCGGCACAGGCACGCTTCTGAACGTTTCCGGCAATGGCACGAAGGCGCCGATGGGCCGCCCGAACCAGACCGACGCCTCGATCTCGTCGTCCGCCATGGCCGGGATCACGCTCTACGAGCCGGCGGAACTGGTGATCTCCGCCCGCAGCGGCACGCCGGTGCTGGAGGTCATGCGGGTGCTGGCCGCGAAGGGGCAGGAGCTGCCGTTCGAGCCGATGGATTACCGTTCGCTCCTCGGCACCAGGGGCGATCCGACCATCGGCGCCATCGCGGCCATGAACATCTCCGGCCCGCGCCGGATCATGGCCGGTGCCGCCCGCGACAGCCTGATCGGCGTGCGCTTCGTCAACGGGCGGGGCGAAGTGGTGAAATCCGGCGGCCGCGTGATGAAGAACGTCACCGGCCTCGATCTGGTGAAGCTCATGGCCGGCTCCTGGGGTACCCTGGGCTTTCTCACCGAGGTCACGTTCAAGGTTCTGCCCAAGCAGGAGCGCATGGCGACCCTCGTCATCCGTGGCCTCGACGACAGGCAGGGCATCGAGGCCCTGTCGATGGCCCTCGGATCGCCCTTCGACGTGACAGGCGCCGCCCATGTCCCGGATCGCGACCGGCGCGGCGGCAGCACGCTGATCCGGCTCGAGGGATTCAGGGTCTCCGTTGATTACCGCATGAACGAGCTCAAGCGCCTGCTGAAGCGCTTTCGGTTCATGGATCTGCTCGAAGGCGTCGGGGCCGAGGCGCTCTGGCAATCGGTGCGCGATGCGACGCTTCTGACCGATCGGGGCGAGCGGGCGATCTGGCGCGTGTCCACCGCGCCGACGAAGGGGCCGGATCTCGTAGCCCAGGTTGCGCGATCTCTCGATGCGCAATGGTTCTACGATTGGGGCGGCGGACTTCTCTGGATCTCGACGCCCATTGACGACGATGCGGGCGCCTCCGTCATGCGCGAGGCGACCAGAGCCTTCGGCGGCCATGCCACCCTCGTGCGCGCGCCGGCCGAGATCCGCTCCACCCTCGACGTGTTCGAGCCGCAGTCCGACGCCTTGATGACGCTTACCCGCGGCATCAAGGCTTCCTTGATCCCGCCGGAATTCTCAATCCGGGCCGGATGTATGCGGGGATCTGAGATGGTGGGCACGGCTTCTCTCGCGTCGGAGGCGAGGACGTTGAGCGGCTCGCGGACGGTCCTCATCGTCGGCCTTGCCCTCGGGCTCATCGCGCTCACCGCCGCCATCCTTCTCATGATGGGCCGCACGCCGATCTGCACATGCGGCACCGTCGAGCTGTGGCACGGAACCGTGAAGGATTCCGGCAATTCGCAGCACCTGACCGACTGGTACACGCCCTCCCACGTCATCCATGGCTTCCTGTTCTATCTGGGGGCTTGGAGCATCGGCGTCCTGCGCGGAAAGGCGCTTCCCCTCGGTGTCGCGCTTCTGCTCGCCATCGGGCTGGAGGCAACGTGGGAGATCGCCGAGAATACCGACTCCGTCATCGATCGTTATCGTGCAACGACCATCGCGCTCGATTATTATGGCGACAGCGTCGTCAATTCGGTCTCGGACATATTCGCCATGATCGCCGGGTTCGTGTTGGCCCGCCTATGGCCGGTCTGGCTGACGGTTCTGCTGGCGGCGATCATGGAAGCGTTCGTCGGGTTCTGGATCCGCGACAACCTGATCCTGAACATCATCATGCTGATCCATCCCATTGACGCCATCAATCGATGGCAAGGGGCGATGTGAGATAAAACGATGCAAACCAATTTCACGCCCGATCAGCTCAGAGATCCCGCCATGGCCAGTTCGGAGAAGATCCTCCGGACCTGCGTCCATTGCGGCTTCTGCACCGCCACCTGCCCGACCTATCTGCTGCTCGGCGACGAGCTCGATTCCCCGCGCGGGCGCATCTACCTGATGAAGGACATGCTGGAGAGCGGGAAGCCCGCCTCTCCGGAGGTGGTGAAGCACATCGACCGCTGCCTCTCGTGCCTGTCCTGCATGACCACCTGTCCGTCCGGCGTGCATTACATGCATCTGGTCGATCACGCCCGCGCGTATATCGAGGCCACCTATACGCGGCCCTGGCATGATCGGCTCCTGCGCTGGGTTCTTGCCAGCGTGCTGCCATATCCGAACCGCTTCCGCGTTGCTCTGGGCGCGGCGATGCTGGCCAAGCCCCTCAAGGGCGTGATCGGCGCGTTGCCGCTCGTCGGCAACCGCCTGCAGGCGATGATCGAGCTGGCGCCGGTGAAGGCTCCCGCGCGCTCGCCCTTCGATCAGCCCGGCACCTTCAAGGCGCATGGGGAGCGCCGGGGCCGGGTCGCCATCCTGTCCGGCTGCGCCCAGCCGGTGCTCAAGCCTGGCTTCAACGAGGCGGCCATCCGCCTCCTCAACCGTCACGGCGTCGATGTGGTCCAGCCCAAGGGGAGGGGTGCTGCGGCGCGCTCGTTCACCACATGGGCCGCGACGAGGAGGCCCACGGCTTCGCCAAGCGCAATATCGACGCCTGGATCGCCGAGATGGACGGGGCGGGGCTGGACGCCATCATCATCACGGCGTCGGGCTGCGGCACGACGATCAAGGATTACGGCTTCATGTTCCGGGAGGACCCGGACTATGCCGAGAAGGCGGCCCGCGTCTCCGCCATCGCCAAGGACATCACCGAATACGTCATGTCCCTGAAGCTCATGGAGCCGGTGCGTGAGACGGACCTGGTGGTGGCCTACCATTCCGCCTGCTCCATGCAGCATGGGCAGGCGATCCGCACCGAGCCGAAGACTCTGCTGAAGCAGGCGGGCTTTGCCGTGAAGGACGTGCCGGAAGGGCATATCTGCTGCGGCTCGGCCGGCACCTACAACCTGCTCCAGCCGGAGATCGCCGCCCAGCTCCGGGCCCGGAAGGTCGCCAATATCGAGCGCACCAAGCCCGACCTCATCGCCACCGGTAATATCGGCTGCATGACCCAGATCGGGAAAGGCACCGAGATCCCCATCGTCCATACGGTTGAGCTTCTCGATTGGGCGACTGGCGGACCCATGCCGGAAACGCTGGAGGCGGCGGGTTTTCAGAAGCGCGTGTCTCGGCCGTTAACCGTCGCGGCAGAGTGAGCCTGCTACATTCTTACGCAACGAAATTTCATTTCCAAACTGCTCCCATCTGAGCTAAAAGTTAGGAAAGTGTAAATTTCAGGGGCGTAAGGGCCGGCACATGTCTTCGGGATGGACGTCTTTCAGGAACCGTTTTGGCAAGAGGCAGGATGATGCTGAGGTCAGCTCTCTGCACGAGAGGGGCAGGAGCGCCGAGGCCGTTGCCGCGACTGCCGTTGCTTCTCCGGAAAAAGGCGAGACGATTGTGGTTCGCCCCAACGCAGCGCTCGATTCTGTCGGCCAGAAGAACGAACTGATCCGCGTCCGCTTCGCCAACATGATCGACCGGCTGGAGGAGATCCGCAGCCTCAAGGAGGATTTCGCCCTCCTCAACGAGCCGGTGATCGAGCTCATCCGCAGCTATCCGCAGCTTCAGTCGCGCCTTCTCGAAACCGAGGCGGTGCTCAAGCAGGAAACCGAGACGACCCTGGCGCTGCGCCGGGAGCTCGGCGATCTCAACAGCCTTCATGCCCGGACGGTGGACGATCTGAATTCTGCGGTTTCGCAGCTGCGCAAGGCGGAGACCAGGGTCCGCGAGCAGGATTCCTTTGTCGAGGACCTGCGCCTCAATGTGAAGGACAAGGAGGCGATCGTCACCGATCTGGAGAATCAGCTCTCCATCGAGACCGAGCGAGCCCGCAACATCACCGAAGAGAACCAGGCCCTGCGCCTTGAAACCCAGGAGGCCGACCAGACGGTGGCCCGCGCCGAGCGCGAGCTCATCGAAACCCGCGAGCGCAATGGCCTGCTCGATCACGAGGTCAAGCGTCTGCAGAAGGTGGCGGAGGAGCAGAATTATCGCCTCTCCAGCCTGACCAATCGGTACGGCGAACTGGAGACCCAGCTCGAGGCCACACGCCAGCGCGCCTCCGAGCTCGAGACCAAGCTCATGGCCGAGCAGGTGCTGCGCCAGCGCCTGGAGACCCAAATCGATTCCGAGCGCTCGGCCCACCAGACCGACCTTTCGTCCCTCGACATGAAAATCGAGGGCCTCAATTCACGCCTGTCCGCCACGGACAAGATTCTGGCCCATACCCGCGATCAGCTGCGGGACAAGAACGAGGCTCTGCGCGGCGTCGAGCGTTCCTTGAAAGAGACCACCATCGAGAAGAACACCCTCGACCGGCGCCTGGAGGCGACCCAGCAGGAGGTCGAGCGTCAGGTGGCCATGGTCAACGAGCTTCAGCGCTCGCGCATCGAGCTGCAGGAGCGCGTGGAGATGCTCAACAAGGCCATCGCGGCCAAGGACTTCCAGATCGAAAGCTCCGACAACAAGCTGGCGAGCCTTTCCGAGCGCATCGACCAGGTCACCAAGCGCTTCGAGCAGGAGCGCAACACCCTGGAGGCTGCCAACCGCCGCCTCACGGAAGAGCTGCAGAACGAGAAGGCCGAGCGCTCCCTCATGCAGGGCGCCCTCGAGATCGCCCGCGAAAGCCGCATCAAGATCCAGAAAAAGTATATCTCGCTGCGCAAGAAGACGCGCCTCGACGCGCAGGAGGACGATCCGACCCTCTTCGACGAAGATGAAATCGAGACGAATGTCCGGCCTCTGAAATCGTCCGACGCGGAGTAGACCCTTTACCTCAAGAGCCCCGCAGAGACGCGGGGCTTTTTCTTTGGAATTGGAACTCCTCTCCACCACGTCATCACCGGCCTTGTGTCGGTGATCTCGATTGGAAAAGCGCTGCACCACACCGTATCGGGATGGCCGGCACAAGGCCGGCCATGACGGGGAGGGTGTCATCTCCGACGGCTGGAAGGCCAAACACGAAGAACGATGTGTCGGACGCATATTGCCGATCCTTTCACGGCCCTTGGCGAACGATCCGCTGCGCGCCACTTTGGGCTCATAGTCGAATCGCACACGTCTCCAGAACAACAACGAAGGATCCAAGCGATGGCCCAGCATCCAGCAATCGCCCCCGAGCGCGTCGCCGTCATCACAGGAGCCGCAAGCGGCATTGGGCTTGCGGCCGCCAAGCGGTTCGCGGAACTCGGGATGAAGGTCTGCTTGGCGGATCTCGAGGGCGAAACGCTCCAGCGCAGCGCCGTGGACGTGGCACGCGTTGCCGGCAAGCCGGAAAACGTCCTTGCGGTGGCGACCGACGTCAGCCGGCTGGAGGCCGTCGAGAGCCTCAAGGAGAAGGTCTATGCCGCTTTCGGCGAGGTGGCTCTGCTGATGAACAATGCCGGGACCGAGGGCGGCGGGCAGATGTTCGGCGATCCGCAGCGCTGGCACTCCATTATCGAGACGAATCTCTGGGGCGTCATCAATGGTGTTCATGTCTTCGCACCGGCCATGATGGACCAGAAAAGCCCGTGCGCGATCATCAATACGGGATCGAAACAGGGGATCACCACGCCGCCCGGCAACACCGCCTACAATATCTCCAAGGCCGGCGTGAAGGTTTTCACCGAAGCCCTGGCCCACGACTTGCGCAACAGGCCCGATTGCCAGGTCAGCGCGCATCTCCTCATCCCGGGCTTCGTCTATACGGGCTTCACCAAGGCGAGAGGCATCACGGAGAGGCCGGCCGGCGCCTGGGAGCCCGAGCAGGTCGTCGACTTTCTGCTGCCGGCCCTGGAGCGAAACGATTTTTACGTGCTCTGCCCCGATAACGAGACGACGCGGGAGATGGACGAGAAGCGCGTCCGCTGGGCCGCCGAGGACCTCATCGAGAACCGCCCGCCGCTGTCGCGCTGGCATCCCGATTACAAGGAGGCGTTCGCCAAGGTGATGGAAGGCTAGAGCATCGTGCGGAACCGAAGGTCCGCGTCAGCGAAAAGCGGATTCATTCGATGCTCCAGGAGAGTTCGTCCGTGAGTTTCGATCCGGCAGCCTTCCGGAATCATGTCGGAACGATCCTCGACGATCACGCCGGGGCCTTCGGTGTGCCCGATGACAGACACGCCATCCTCCGTCGCCAGATCGAAAGCGGGGATGACATTCATTCCCGCCGCACCTTTCCCGGGCATGTCACGACCTCGGCGTTCATCCTCGATCGGACGGGACAGCGGGTTCTCCTGATCCACCACCGTTCCCTCGGGCGTTGGCTGCAGCCGGGCGGCCATTACGAGCCGCCGGACGATCTGGCGGAGTCCGCTCTCCGGGAGGCTATGGAGGAAACTGGCCTGAACCGTCTCTTCATCGACCCGTGGCATGAAACATCCGGCATGCCCATCGACATCGACAGCCACCGCATACCGTCCCGGCCCGAGCGGGGTGAGCCCGAGCATTGGCATCATGATATCCGCTATGTCGTGAGGGCAGAGGAGGGTGATGCCATTCGTGCCGATCTGCGGGAGGTGCATGGTGCCGAATGGCGCGACCTTCGGGATCTGGAAAGCATCGCTGCGCAGGGCTTACGGAATATGCGCAAGCTCGGCCTTGTCCGCCCCTAACAAAAGCAAGGGCCATACTTACATCCTTCTCCAACGATCGATTGAAGGAGGCATGCCATGAACGATCAGGAACGCCAGGTCATCAGCGATATCTTCCGACGCCTGGAGCAGGTGGCGAACCAGCCGCGGGATCCGGAGGCCGAGCGCTTCATCGCCGAGAAGCTGCGCCAGCAGCCCTATGCGCCCTACGCCCTGGCGCAGGCGGTCTTCGTTCAGGAGCAGGCCTTGGCCAATCTCCAGGCTGAGAATGAGCAGTTGCGGGCCGAGGTCGATCACGCCAACCGCCAGCCCCAGCAGGGCGGTTTCCTGTCCAGCATCTTCGGCGGCGGCGCATCGCGCCCACCGGGACCAGCCTACAACACACCGCCGGTCCGCCAGGCGTCGCCGTGGGGTCAGCCCCATCCGCCCCAGCAGCATTACGGCGCTCCCCAGGGTGGCATGATGGGCGGCGCGCCCGGTCCCTGGGGCGGCGGCATGATGCAGCGCGGTGGCGGGGGCGGGTTCCTCGGGACCGCTCTCACGACGGCGGCGGGTGTCGCGGGCGGCATGATGATCGCCAATGCCCTGACCCATGCCTTCAGCGGTGAGAACAACCCCTTGGGCGATGTGGCGTCTGCGGCCGGTCTCGGAGGGGCAGATAAAGCGGCCGATGCGGGTGCGGCCGATGCGGGCAATGCCGGCATCACGGACTCGCTCTACCAGGACGCGAGCCAGCAGGAAGACCAGGGCGACTTCTCCGACTTCGGCGGCGATGGTGGAGACGAGGGCGATTGGACCTGAGGACCGGTCATCGGTTTCGGAAGCGCCCGCCGGATGGCGGGCGTTTTTGCTTCAGTGACCAGCGGTCTTCGAAAACACATTGATGATCAGCACGCCCGCCAGAATGAGCGCCATGCCGATGAGCGCAGGTGCGTCCAGCGATTGGCGGTAGAACAGCAGGCCCACGAGAGCGATCAGCACGATGCCGACGCCGGACCAGATCGCGTAGGCGACGCTGATAGGGATCGTGCGCATCGTCAGGGACAGGCAATAGAAGGCAAGCCCATAGCCGACGATCACGATGACCGACGGCCAGAAGCGCGAGAAGCCCTCTGCCGCCTTCAGGGCCGAGGTCGCGATGACTTCGCTGACGATGGCGGCGAAGAGATAGACGTAGTTCATGACGTCCCTCGTGCGGCAGGCGATGTCGCCTTCAGCAAGACTTCCCGCGATTCTCAAAAGCGAATGGCCGGGGCGAGCCCGGCCATCACGAACGACGATGAATGTCGATCTAGGGCGCGATCAGATCACGATCACGGCCGTTCCGACCTTCACGCGGTTGTAGAGATCGACCACGTCGTCGTTGAGCATGCGGATGCAGCCGGAGGAGACGGCCTGGCCGATGGTGTGCGGCTCGTTGGTGCCGTGGATGCGATAGAGCGACGAGCCGAGATAGAGCGCGCGGGCGCCGAGCGGGTTATCCGGACCGCCTTCCATGAAGCGGGGAAGGTCGGGACGACGGCGCAGCATGTCGGCCGGCGGACGCCAGGACGGCCATTCGCGCTTCATGGAAACGGTCTGGCGTCCGCTCCACTCGAAGCCTTCGCGGCCGACGCCGATGCCGTAGCGGATGGCGCGACCGCCATCCTGAACGAGATAGAGGAACTTGTTGTTGGTATCGACGATGATCGTGCCGGGACGCTCGGCGCCGCGATAGGACACGAGCTGGCGCTGGAACTCCGGCGCGATCGCATAATCGATGCTGTTGTCGTAGCCCGTGCCGTTCCCGTAATCCTGCGGCAGGGAGGCAACCGTGCTGCCGGTGGACGTCACGTCGTAGGGATAGCCGGCCTGATTGGCGCGGGCGCGGGAGGACGGACGCGTCACGAGAGGATAGCTCTCGGTATAACCGTCCTCGGCCCGCGCATAGGGGTAATCGTAGCCCGGAGCGACGTAGGTATTGCCGTAGAAATTGCCGCTCCTGGGGACGGGCTGAGCCGAGGCGGCCGTCGGAAGGAGGGCGGCCAAAAGCATTGCAGAGCAAGGGATCCAAGCACGCATTGAAATATCCTGTTTTCCGTGTTTTGCAGAATAAACGGCAAGCGCGGCTTTTGTTTCCGCCAAGCTCCATGAATTTAAGCGGAAGCCCGAGGAGAGCTTTCCTGTCGATGCCCTGAAAAGAAGGATGAAGCTTCGCGGAAAGTGCTGTAAGAGCCTTTTTCCTTGACGGCGCTCATCCCGGACGCCGACCTTCACATCGTCGTGACATCATGAAATTCGGTCCCGCTTTGCGGGCGGCTGCAGGCATCGCGGTTCTGTCCATCATGGATGCGGTCATCAAGGGGATGTCCGTCTATTACCCGACCTTCCAGGTCGCCTTCCTGCGCTTTGCCTGCGGCTCGTTGGTGGTTGCGGGCGTCGTGGCCGTCCTGAAGCCCGGGTGGCCGAGCCGCGAGACCGTCGCGGCCAACGCGATCCGCTCCGTGATCGCGGTCGTCACGGCCTTGAGCTTTTTCTATGCCCTGGGGCAATTGCCCCTGGCCGAAACCCTCGTTCTGTCCTTCCTGTCGCCGATGTTCATTGCCCTGTTCGGGATGCTGATGCTGCGGGAGAAGGTCGATGCCCGGATCGTCGGCGCCATCGGCATCGGATTTCTCGGAACGCTCGTCGTTGTCCTGGGCCAGACGGAGGAGGCGGGTGCCGCCCGCTCTTGGCTGGGCGTCGGCGCGGCGCTGCTGTCGGCCATCACCTATGCGCTGAGCCTCGTGCTGCTGCGTCAGCGCGCTCAGCGGGACAAGTTCCTGCACATCGTCATCTTTCAGAACATCGGGCCGTTTCTGCTGGTCGCACCGTTCGGCATCTGGGCATGGCAGCCCCTGAACTACGCGCACCTGGCCTGGTTCATGCTGATGGGAGTGCTGGGCGTGATCGGCCATGTACTCATGGCGACCGCCTATGCCAAGGCGGAGGCCGCGCGGCTGGCCCCGCTCGAATATACCGCCCTGATCTGGGCGGTGCTGATCGGCTACGGCGTGTTCAGCGAAATCCCGACTTGGGCGACGCTCGCCGGCGGCATCCTCATCGTCGGCGCAGCGATGCTGACCTCGCGCCGTTAGGCCGCTTTGCGCGCAGCCGCATCGAAGATCATGCAGGTCTCCGTGCCATGGGCCAGAAGTCTCCCCTTCGCATCGAAGAGCTTGCCCTCGGAGGTTGCGAGCGTGCCGCCGCGATGGATCAGAACGCCCTCGCAGGTGACCTTGCCCATGTTCGGCAGGATCGGCCTGACGAAATTGAGCTTCATCTCCACCGTCGTGTAGCCCTGGCCGGCCGCCAGGGTCGTATGGACGGCGCAGGCCATGGCGCTGTCGAGGATCGCGGATGTCCAGCCGCCATGAATCGTGCCGAGCGGGTTGAAGAAGGCCTCTGTCGGCTCGCCCTCGAAGACCACCCGGCCTTCCTCCACATGGGTCATGTAGACATGGGTCGTGCGCGAGAAGGGTGGAGCCGGGTGGCGGCCGTCGAGCATGCTGCGCAGGAAGGCGAGCCCCGGCTCGGCCGTCAGAACGTCCCGCGATACGATTCCGTGAACCCGCTCAAGCATCGCCACCTCCGTCTGTGCAGATACACACTATGGCAGGCTTGGAGGCTTCGCAACGGTTCTTAAGAGGGGTAGGCGGCGTTCCGCAGGGCGCGCATGGCCTTGCGGGCCTCCTCGGCATCGGTGTCCTTCAGTTTGGCTTCCAACCGGTCTTGGGCCTTCTGCCAGAGCGGGATCGCAGCCTCCAGAATGGCTTGCCCGGCAGGCGTCAGCCTGTGGCGCAGCCCCCGGCCGTCCCCCGTTACAGGCTCGATCCAGCCATTCTCGGCCAGGACCTTCAGGTTGCGCACCAGGGTGGTTCGTTCCAAGCCCAGGCGGTCCGCCAGAACGGTTTCGGAGGCCGTCGTTCCATGGCCGATGGCTCCGAGGATGCCGAACTGGGGCAGCTTGAGGCCCAGGGGGCGCAGCGCCGCCTCGTAGGTCCGGCTCAAGAGCCGGGCCGTCATGCGGGCATGAAGGGCAAAGCAGGTCTTGCCGATGGCTTCCAGGTCGGTCATGAAACGATCATGACCCGCCCTTATGGAGCGTCAAGCCTCACTTTTTTGAAGCTGACCTTTAGGCAGGCGTCTTGACTCCCTCGTCGCATATGCCTATCTCGCGGCCAGCGTTAGCACTCGTCAACGAACAGTGCTAACAGCCAGCAGACCACGGTGCGGCCAGAGGGGCCGCGCCCATCGTCAAAGGGGAAGTTCCATGAAGTTCCGTCCGCTGCACGACCGCGTTGTCGTCCGCCGCATCGAAGCCGAAGAGAAGACGGCCGGCGGCATCATCATCCCGGACACCGCCAAGGAGAAGCCGCAAGAGGGCGAAATCGTCGCCGTCGGCCCCGGCGCCCGTGACGAGAGCGGCAAGATTGCTGCCCTCGACGTGAAGGCCGGCGACCGCGTGCTGTTCGGCAAGTGGTCCGGCACCGAGGTGCGTATCGACGGTCAGGATCTCCTGATCATGAAGGAATCCGACATCATGGGCATCGTCGGCTGATCGAGCCGCCAAGAGCCCTACTCTCAAGTTTCACAATTTAACTGGAGGCATAGCCCATGGCTGCCAAAGACGTTAAGTTTTCCTCGGACGCTCGCGACAAGATGCTCCGTGGCGTCGACATCCTCGCCGACGCGGTGAAGGTCACCCTCGGTCCCAAGGGCCGCAACGTGGTGATCGAGAAGTCCTTCGGCGCGCCGCGCATCACCAAGGACGGCGTCACCGTCGCCAAGGAGATCGAACTCGCCGACAAGTTCGAGAACATGGGCGCCCAGATGGTGCGCGAAGTGGCCTCGAAGACCAACGACATCGCTGGTGACGGCACCACGACGGCGACCGTGCTCGCCCAGGCCATCGTCCGCGAGGGCGCCAAGGCCGTGGCCGCCGGCATGAACCCGATGGATCTCAAGCGCGGCATCGACATGGCCACCGCCGAGGCCGTGAAGGACATCCAGTCCCGCGCCAAGAAGGTGAAGTCCTCCGACGAGGTCGCCCAGGTCGGCACCATCTCGGCCAACGGCGACAAGGACATCGGCGAGATGATCGCCCATGCCATGCAGAAGGTCGGCAACGAGGGTGTCATCACCGTCGAGGAAGCCAAGACCGCTGAGACCGAGCTCGATGTCGTGGAAGGCATGCAGTTCGACCGCGGCTATCTCTCGCCGTACTTCATCACCAACGCCGAGAAGATGGTGGCCGAGCTCGAGGATCCCTACATCCTCATCCACGAGAAGAAGCTCTCGTCGCTCCAGCCGATGCTGCCGATCCTCGAAGCTGTCGTTCAGACCGGCAAGCCGCTCCTCATCATCGCCGAGGACGTGGAAGGCGAGGCTCTCGCCACCCTGGTGGTCAACAAGCTGCGTGGCGGCCTGAAGATCGCCGCCGTGAAGGCTCCGGGCTTCGGCGACCGCCGCAAGGCCATGCTCGAGGACATTGCCGTTCTCACCGCCGGCCAGACGATCTCCGAAGACCTCGGCATCAAGCTCGAGACCGTTCAGCTCCCGATGCTCGGCCGCGCCAAGCGCGTCCGCATCGAGAAGGAGAACACCACGATCATCGACGGCGCCGGCCAGAAGGCCGACATTGAGGCCCGCGTTTCGCAGATCAAGGCGCAGATCGAGGAGACCACCTCGGACTACGACCGTGAGAAGCTCCAGGAGCGCCTGGCCAAGCTCGCAGGCGGCGTCGCGGTGATCCGTGTCGGCGGCGCGACCGAGGTCGAGGTGAAGGAGAAGAAGGATCGCGTCGACGACGCTCTGAACGCCACCCGCGCTGCGGTGGAAGAGGGCATCGTTCCCGGCGGCGGCACGGCTCTGCTGCGCGCCAAGGGCGCGGTTGCGAAGCTCACGACCGACAATCCGGACGTGCAGGCCGGCATCAAGATCGTGCTGCGCGCGCTTGAGGCTCCGCTCCGCCAGATCGCCGAGAACGCTGGCGTCGAGGGCTCGATCGTTGTCGGCAAGATCAACGACAACACCAAGTCCGACACTTACGGCTTCAACGCTCAGACGGAAGAGTTCGTGGACATGCTCCAGGCCGGTATCGTCGATCCGGCGAAGGTCGTGCGCACGGCTCTGCAGGACGCCGCTTCGGTGGCCGGCCTGCTCGTCACCACCGAGGCCATGGTGGCCGAGGCTCCCAAGCGCGAATCCGCTCCGGCCATGCCGGGCGGCGGCATGGGCGGCATGGGCGGCATGGACTTCTAAGTCCTGCCCGAACGGCTCTGACTTAACGAGAGGCCCCGGAGGAAACTCCGGGGCCTTTTTTATGTGCGGCCGATGAAGCTTACGCCGCCTGCTTCAGGCCTTCTGCCTCAAGAGCTTCCTGCACCTTGGGACGCGCGGCGACGCGGGTCATGAAGGCGCTCAGGTGCCTGAATGACGAGATGTCGATGGCGTGGAAGTTCGTCCAGTTCACCACCGTGAAGAGATAGGCGTCGGCAATCGTGAAGGTCTCTCCCATCAGGTAGGGCTGCTTGGCCAGAATCTCGTCGAGATAGGCGAAGCGGCTGGCGAGACGATCCTTCGTGGCAGCCTTCACGCTATCGGGCGTGGCGGGGTTCCAGAGCGGGCCGAAACCCTTGTGGATCTCGGAGCTGATGAAGGTGAGCCACTCGATCAGGCGATAGCGCTCCGTGGTGCCGTTCGCGGGCGCGAGGCCGGCGCCGGGCTTCTGGTCGGCGAGATACTGGATGATCGCCGCCGCTTCCGTGAGCATGGAGCCGTCGTTCAGGGCGATGGCGGGCACGTACCCCTTGGGGTTGATCGTGCGGAAGTTCACGCCGGTCTCGGTGAGATGCTTCGCGAGGTCCACCTTCTCGAGGGTGACCGGAAGGCCGGCCTCGCGGGCCACGATATGGGGAGCGAGCGAGCAGGCGCCGGGAGCATAATAGAGCTTCATGGGAGTGGTCCTTTTCTGTGGAAGATTCAGGCAGCGGGCTTCAGGGCAGCCTGGGCGGCAGGAAGGGGGAGGCGGGAGGAAGGCTTAAGTGCATAGGCGCCGTCGCCAAGAAGGGCCTGTGCCACCGAGAGCACGATGAGGTAAAGCGGATATTCCCATCCTCCGCCGGCGGCGGAGAAGACCCAGCCGTTGCCGGAATGAACCCAGGCGGCTCCGGCGAGGATGGGCAGGAGAGCCAGCGCCACCCAGCGGGTCTGGACGCCGAGAACCAGCAGGATCCCGCCGGCGAGCTCGGCAAGGAACGTGGCGTAGGCCAGGACAGCGGGAAGTCCGAGGGATTCGAAATACTGCGCAGTGCCTGCAAGCGTGAAGGTCATGAGCTTCAGGATAAGGCTGTGGGCAATGAACATGACGCCCAGGGAAACCCGGAGGAGAAGAACCCCATAGGCGGTGCTTGAGGAGGTGTGATGTGCCATCGGAAAACTCCATGCAGATGCATAGATATTTATATGCACTTGCATGGAAATGTCAAACATGATGCAATTGCATAGAAACAAGAGGAGCTTTGCCGTGGTGCAAGACATGCAGGAGCCGTCGGATGCGGTCACCGACGCCTGGGTCCACTTGGTCCGGGCGGGGAGAGGAGGTGGTCGGCCAGATCGAGGCGGAGCTGAGAGGCGCCGATTTTCCCAACCTGTCCTGGTACGATGTGCTCCTTCACCTGAAGCGTCGGCCCGATGGCCGCTCCTCGCCGCGGGAGATCGAGGACGCAGGGCTCTTCGAGCAATACAACCTCTCCCGCCTTCTGGACCGCATGGAGACCGAGGGGCTCGTGCGCCGCGTCCCGTACCCGGGCGACAAGCGGCGGCAACTGGTCGAGATCACGGAAGAGGGGCGATTGCTGCAGCGGCGCATGTGGGGTGTCTATGGCCCGGCCATCAACCGATCCATCGGTGAGAAGCTCACCGATGAGGAGGCCGCGCACTTGGCCGCTCTGCTCCTCAAGCTGATGCGTTCCGAGAATACCTGAAGCCCCAAGAACGATCTGGACCGACGGGCGTTCATGGAAGTAGACGGCTAAGTTCCGTTTGCCGATGAGGGACGATCCGTGAAAGCATGCTCCGCCTCAATGTCTCGCCGATTGCGCCACATCCTGCAGGCTCTGGCTCTCTTGTTCATCGGCGCTTTCCTGTTTTCGACGGGACCTTCCGTCCAGGCGCAATCGGCATCCACTCCGCGACCGAGCTCAGCTTCGATTCGGACGCCGGACTTCGACGAGAGCGTTCAGTGGTATCAGGACAAGCTGGGCTTTCGGCTGCTCGGCAGTCAGAGCCTCGTTCCCGGACGACGGGCCGTGATGGAGAGGAGCGGGTTCCTGCTCGAAATCAACGAGGCCGATCACATCCTGCCCTCGGAGCCGGATACGACTGCGACCGTTCAGGTGACCAAGGCTCCCGTCGTGAGCGTGCTCGTCCCCGATGTGGACAAGGAGATCGAGCGCCTGCGGAAGGCGGGCGTGGAGGTTCTCCAAAATCCCGAAGACGAGCTTGACGGCCGCTTTCGCACGGCCCAGATCCGCGACAACGGCCGCCATCGGATCGAGCTGCGCGAGCCTATCGACGAAAACGGCTTCAACGCGATGGGACGGTGAAGAAAATTTCCCGATGCCGGGAATAATGCCAAGCGTGGTGTGTCTTAAAGGCGTGGTCACCATCGACCTCGGGAGGACACCCATGAAGCTGTTTCTGCGTCACGCCATCCTGACCGGAGCCCTCGTCGCCGCATCCGTCGCGTTCGCGCAAACCGCAACCCCTGCGAAGGTGGCGGATACGAGCAAGGGCAAGGCTCTCGTCGACGCCAAGGGCATGACTCTCTACACCTTTGACCGCGATACGATGGGTAAGTCGGCCTGCAACGGCCAATGCGCCCAGAACTGGCCGCCGCTCATGGCGGCTGGCGGTGCCGCCGCATCGGGCGAGTGGAGCGTGGTGACCCGCGACGACGGTTCCAAGCAATGGGCCTATAAGGGCAAGCCGCTCTATCTCTGGGTCAAGGACACCAAGCCCGGCGAGGTCACGGGCGATGGCGTCAACAACGTCTGGCATATCGCTGCGCCTTAGCGCATCGCGCGAAAAGTGGTGTCCACTTTCGGGTTCGATGCTCTGGGCTTGCAGGACGAGCAGGTTCATCGTTGAATGATGCCTGATGCGTGAGAATTGACCTTGGACGAGATCGCTTCCCTTCTCGAGCCGCAGATTCCGGGCTTGCGCCGTTACGCCTGGGCCCTTCTGCGCGATTGCGAGGCGGCGGACGATCTCGTCCAGGATACTCTGGAGCGTGCGATCAGCCGCTGGAACCAGCGACGCGACGGCGATCTGAGAGCCTGGCTCTTTGCCATCCAGCGCAACTTGTTCATCAACGGCTTGCGCCGGCGCAAAGCGCGCGGCACCCGCGTGGGAGAAGAGGCCCTGAACGATGTTCCGGCGCCCGGGATGAGCCCCGAGAGCCATGCCGGTCTGCGCGACGTTCTGAAGGGGCTCGATGCCTTGCCGGAGGAGCAGCGCTCCATCCTGCTGCTGGTCGGCGTCGAGGACCTGTCCTACGAGCAGGCCGCGCAGGTGCTGGACATCCCGCTTGGCACGGTGATGTCTCGCTTAAGCCGGGCGCGTGCGCGGCTGAGAGAGTTCATGGAGACTGGACGCGGCGCCGTCTTGAGGAGAGTGAAGTGACGGGCGAGCGACCCATCGGAGAAGACGATCTGCAGGCCTTCGTCGACGGCAGGCTCTCACCGTCGCGGCTCGAGGCGGTGAGGGCGTATCTCGCCGATCATTCGGCGACGGCCGAACAGGTCGAGCGCGAGATCGAGCACCGCGAGGCCTTGCGCACACGACTCGCCTTCAAGGCTCAGGAGCCCATTCCTTCGCGCTTGCGCATTGCCAATCTCGTTGCAGCCCAACGCCGTTCTCCGCTGGTTCGTCCGGCCGCTTACGCCGCCGCATTGGCGTGGCTTGCAATCGGCGGAATCCTTGGAGCTTGGGGCGGAGTCTGGTGGGCGTCCCGCGCACAGACGCAATCGGCGGCTATAAGCGTTGCCGACAATGCCATTGCGGCGCATCGCATCTATGTCAGCGAGCGGTTGCACCCTGTGGAAGTTCCCGCCGATCAGGAGGCGCATCTCGTGCAATGGCTGTCGCGCCGTGTGGGCAAGCCGTTGACTGCCCCGAACCTCAATGCCCAGGGCTATCATCTCATCGGGGGCAGACTGCTTCCCGACAGCGGCGAGGCCGCGGCGCAATTCATGTATGAGAATGTGGGGGGCAATCGCCTCACACTCTATGCCCGCTCCGGGGGAAGCGAGGCGCAGACATCCTTCCGCTTCGAAGAGCAGGGCGGTGTGTCGGCATTCTCCTGGATCGATAAGGGATTGTCTTACGTGGTCTCCGCCAAAGCGGATCGGACCCAGCTCCTGCCGATCGCCGAAGCGATCTTCAAACAGTTCGAGGCTGCAGGCGACCCTGCGAAGGGTCACCTGTAGCATTCGTTGCAATCTTCAGCCGAAGACCGCCGGATCGGGTCCGACACGGCCGGAAGCATCATTGAGACCTTCGATCGCGCGCATATCCTCCGCATCGAGCTTGAAGTCGAACACGCTGATGTTCTCGCGCATGCGGGAGGGCGTCACGGATTTCGGAATGACGACGAGGCCGTTGTCGAGATGCCAGCGCAGGATGACCTGAGCCGGCGTCTTTCCGTACTTGCGGCCGATCGCGGCAAGGGTTTCATCGGCGATGAGGGTGCCTTGTCCAAGCGGGCTCCAGGACTCCGTGGCGATCCCGTTCTTGGCATGGAACTCGCGAAGTTCCGTCTGCTGGAGGCGGGGATGAAGCTCGATCTGGTTGACGGACGGCGTCACGCCGGTCTCGTCGATCAGCCGCTGCAGATGCTGCACCATGAAGTTCGACACACCAATGGATTTCGCACGTCCATCCTGCTTCAGCTTGATCAGCGCACGCCATGTCTCGCGATAGGCCTCGCTGCCCGCGACGGGCCAGTGGATGAGATAGAGATCGACATGATCGAGCTGGAGACGAGCCAGGCTCTCGTCGAAGGCGCGCAGCGTCTCGTCATAGCCGTGACGGTCGTTCCAAACCTTCGTGGTGATGAAGAGTTCGTCACGCGAGACCGGCGCTGCCTTGATGGCCTGTCCGACGCCTTCCTCGTTGCCGTAGATGGCCGCCGTATCAATGGAGCGGTAACCTGCCTTGATGGCCTCGCCGATAGCGCTCGCGGCTTCCTCGTTGGAGACCCGCCAGACGCCGTAGCCGAATTGCGGCATGGCGTTTCCATCGTTCAGGCGGACAGTGGGTATGGTCGACATGGACTGCTCCATTGATTGTGCGGCAGGAAGATAGAGCTCATTGGGACTAAGCAAATAGTGATCGCCCCGAGCCAGCGCCATGCCGGAACCGGCATGGCCAACCTGCGTTGCAAGCTTGGCACACCAATTCCTTGCAGCAGGAGCTCGTCTTGTCCGTTCCAGAAGCGCGGAAAGGCACGCCCGATCCGACCCTTGACGAAGGTGAGTTCCGGAAGCGATTTCTCGAGCAGTTCCAGGACCCCGCTTTCGAGGCACTGGGAGGCGAGCTTCAACGCGTCGCCGATGCTGCCTGGGATGCCTACAGCCATCACAGGAAGAGCCCTAAGACTCGCAAGGCGGGCCCAGGTTTCGCCGATCCCGAGTACGATCTCGCGGTCGATTGGATCGCCGCGAAGGAAGCGATCGACCTTGCGCAGAAGCGGCACGAGGACAGGACGGGGCCAGCCCGCTTTCTCCTCGTCTCCGCTTCGTCTCGCAGCGAACATACCTGTCCCGGCGAGATGTCCAAAAGCTATCGCCTTGTCGAGATTGCGCATCAGGTTCTTGCCAGTGCCGGCAACACCGAGGTCGAAGTGCTCGAATTGAGCCGTCTCACCGCCGAGTACGGCCGTCACATCCATCCCTGCAAGGCCTGCTTCTCGACGGCGGCCGCTTTGTGCCACTGGCCCTGCTCCTGCTATCCCAACTACTCCCTTGGCCAGACGCAGGACTGGATGAACGAGATCTATCCCCGCTGGGTCGAGGCTCACGGGGTGATGATCGTTACTCCCGTCAACTGGTATCAGGTCTCATCCCCCTTGAAGCTGATGATGGACCGGCTCGTCTGCGCCGATGGCGGCAATCCTGACCCGACCTCGACCCAGGGCAAGAAAACCGATCTCGCGAAGGGTCTCGAGCTGAAGGGCTGGGATTATCCCAAGCACCTGGAGGGCAGGCTCTTCTCCGTCATCGTCCATGGCGATACCGAAGGCGCGGGCGGCGTCCGCCGCAGCCTGTCCGACTGGCTGCGCGCCATGGACCTCGTGCCCGCCGGCGGGGCAGCGGAATTCGACCGCTATATCGGCTACTGGAAACCCTATGCCACCAGCCACGAGGAGCTCGATCAGGATCGGGCCGTGCAGGACGAAGTGCGCAACGCCGCCTGGACTTTGCTGGAAGCCGTCAAGGCCAAACGGGATGGAAAGCTGAGCGCCGCTGGAGAGAACTTGAAGGAGCCGCGGCAGAAATAAATGGAAAAGCCGGCCCTTTGGGCCGGCTTCCTGAAATCTCGGACGGAGAGCTTACCAGCTGGTGAGCACTGAGCCTTTGAACTTCTCCTCGATGAACTGCTTCACCTCGGGAGTGTGGTAGGACTCGACGAGAGCCTTCACCCACGGCTTGTCTTTGTCCTCGCTGCGTACCGCGATGAGGTTCACGTAAGGACCTTTCGGATTCTCGCGGGCGATCGGATCCTTCACCGGATCCAAACCGCCCGATGTCGCATAGTTGGTGTTGATGACTGCGGCATCGACGTCGTCGAGCACGCGCGGTCCCTGGGCAGCTTCGATCTCGACGAATTTCAGCTTCTTGGTGTTCTCTGTGACGTCGAGAGGCGTCGGCTTGTAGCCTACACCGTCCTTCAGCTTGATGAGGCCCTTGTCCTGCAGAAGAATGAGCGCACGGCCGCCATTGGTCGGGTCGTTCGGGATCGAGATCGTCGCACCGCTCGGCAGCGCCTCGAGGCTCTTGTGCTTCTTCGAGTAGATGCCGATCGGGAAATTCACGGTGAGCGCGACGCTCTCGATCTTGAAACCGCGGTCGGCGACCTGATTGTCGAGATAGGGCTGGTTCTGGAACGAGTTCGCCTCGATGTCGCCGCCGGCCAGAGCCGTATTCGGCACCACGTAGTCAGAGAACTCGACGATCTTGAGGTCGAGCCCCTTCTTGGCGGCGATCGGCTTCACGGCTTCGAGGATCTGCGCGTGCGGGCCGGGCGTGGCGCCGATGCGGACGGTCTGCGTCTGCGCGAGTGCGGGCAGGGCAGCGAACGAGAGGAGGGCGGCGAGGCCCAGTTTCTTCAGGGACATGTTGGTACTCCTTGTACGATATTTTCTTGAAGGGTTAGGCGTGACGGATGCGCTTGTTGAGGCTGCGTGCAAGGCGGTCGCCGATGCTCTGCACCGCCTGAACGAGAACGATGAGGACGACCACGACGGCGAGCATCATTTCGGGCATGAAGCGCTGGTAGCCGTAGCGAATGCCAAGATCGCCGAGGCCGCCGCCGCCGACTGCGCCCACCATGGCCGAGAAGCCGAGGAGCGAAACGATGGCGAGCGTCAGGCCGAGAACGATGCCGGGCAGGGCTTCCGGGATCAGCACCTTGCCGACGATCTGCAGCGGGCTTGCGCCGAAGGCGCGCGCGGCCTCGATCAGTCCCTGGTCCACCTCGCGGATCGCGCCTTCGATGAGACGCGCGATGAAAGGCGTGGCAGCGATCGTCAGCGGCACGATGGCGGCGTTGGTGCCGATGGACGTGCCGGCGATCAGACGCGTGAAGGGAATGATCGCCACGACGAGAATGATGAACGGCGTCGAGCGCGTGGCGTTGACGACGACGCCGAGCACGCGATTGACCCAGGGCGCGGCAAAGAGCTCGCCCTTGCCGGACGTGGCGAGAAACACGCCGAGCGGCAGGCCGAAGGCCGTTGCGATCAGCGCCGCGACCGCGACCATGTAGAGGGTTTCGCCAGTGGAGTTGGCGATGAGGCGGATCATCTCAGGCGACATGGCCGAGGACCTCCGTGTCGAGACCGTGCTTGTTCAGGAAATCGAGTGTAGTGGCGAGGAACTGCTCCGGCACGCCGACGACGAGGGTGCCGAAGGGGCGGCCTGCGATTTCGTCCACCGAGCCCGACAGGATGTTGGTCTCGATGTTGAGATCGCGCGCGAGCCGCGCGAGAACCGGATCGGTCGCATGCGGACCGCGGAAGCCGATCCGGATGACCGCCTGGCTGCCGGGCGTCGCCTCGGGCCGAAGCCTGCTCTGCACATAGGGCGGCAGCGCGCGGCCGGACTCGTCGGCCAGGAAGGAGCGGGTGACTTCGTGCTGCGGGCGGGTGAAGACCTCGAACACGTCGCCCTGCTCGACGATGCGTCCGCCTTCGATCACCGCGACCTCGCGGGCGATGTTGCGGATCACCGCCATCTCGTGGGTGATGAGCAGGATGGTCAGGCCGAGCTCGTCGTTGATGCGCCCGAGCAGGTCGAGGATCGAACGGGTGGTTTCCGGGTCGAGGGCTGAAGTTGCCTCGTCCGACAGGAGAACCTTGGGCTTGGTGGCGAGCGCACGGGCGATGCCGACGCGCTGCTTCTGGCCGCCGGAGAGCTCGGACGGATAGCGGTTGCGCTTGTCCGAGAGGCCGACGAGGGCCAGCAGCTCCTCGACGCGGGTCTTGATCTCGGCCTTGTCATAGCCCGCGACCTCGAGCGGCAGGGCAATGTTCTGAGCCGCCGTGCGCGAGGAGAGCAGATTGAAGTGCTGGAAGATCATGCCGATGGAGCGGCGGGCATGGCGAAGGGCGGCCTCGGGAAGGGCCGCGATATCGGCGCCGTCAACGATCACCTTGCCGGAAGTAGGCTTTTCGAGTCCGTTCACCAGCCGGATCAGGGTCGATTTGCCCGCGCCGGAACGGCCGATCACGCCGAGGATGGAGCCCTGGGGTACGGCGAGGTTGATCTCCTGCAGCGCGGTCACGGGCTGGCCGTCACGGCCGGGGAAGGTCTTCGACGCCTTTTCCAGGCGCACGATGGGCTCCGCCGGGATCAGGCGCTGGGCAGTCTGCTCGCCGAGATATCCAAGAGGGGCGTTCATGGGGTCGCCTTTTCCAGTGACGTGGGGATGTCGAAATGACACATGAAACATCCCGTTCTCTAAGTCAACCTTTTCGTTCTTTAAACAGGACAATCTGTTTTGTCGAACGTGATAGGCCAATAACCGCCTATTGCTCTTCTCACAAGGCTGCTATCGCTTGTGCCGGAAGGAAGTTCCTCCTTTCTTTCGCCACAAGCACGATTGATCCGGCTTCTCCAGGTTTCTATGGAGCCGAGAACGGGATCTCGGCAGGAGATATGTATGATCAAGGCGAGCATTGCGCTGGCACTCATAGGTCTGGGCGTCCTGGTGGCTTCCCTGTCCGGGGCGGCTGCGGTTCCGTTCTACCTGCCCCTCTCGACCCTGGCCCTCGCCGGGATCGTGTTCGTCGGACGGGATATTCCCAAGTTCCTGCGCATCTTCGTTGTGATGCTGTCGGCGACCCACCTTGTGCTTGTGGCTCTTGTCCTCGGTGCAGCCGCAGGGGTGATCACGGGCGACTACACGGGATATGTTCCGCCGCCGTCTGCCGCGCTTGGCGCGACGGGCTTCGGTGCCATCATTTATGGCCTGTCCTACGTTCCCGTCGTCCGCACCATCTGCCGCATCACCGATCTTTATCTCGCCTCCCAGGCCGATAGCGTCATCCGCATCCCTTTCATCGGTCTCGTGCGGGCTCGCGAAGGTGTCATCGGCACCTGGATGATCGGAATTCTCATCGCGATCAACCTCGCTCAGGTCGCGCTCAACGTCCGTCTCAGCTTCTTTTCGCGCGATATGTTCAATGCGCTCGAGGCCAAGGATGCCGCGGCCTTCTGGTATCAGCTCTTCGTCATCTTCACGCCTTTGGCAGCCGTGTTCGTGGCCATCGCGCTGACCGAGGTGCTGCTGCAGAACGTGCTCACCATCCGCTGGCGTGCCTTTCTCAACACCTATTACCTGCGCGAGTGGCTCGGCGACGGGACGCATTACCGGATGCAGATCATGGGCCGTGGCGCGGACAATCCGGACCAGCGTATCTCGGAAGACCTGCGCAAGTTCGTCGAGAGCACTTATTCCCTGTCCGTCGGCCTGATGAACCAGGCCGCGACCCTCGTCTCCTTCGTGGCCATCCTCTGGACCATCTCGGCCGGCTTCACCTTTCCGGGGACGAGTGTGGAGATACCGGGTCTGCTGGTGTGGGTCTGCGCAGGGTACGCCATTCTCGGCACGTGGGTGACGCACCTCATCGGTCGACCGCTGATCGCTCTGAACTTCGAGCAGGAGCGTGTGGAGGCGAACTACCGCTTCTCCCTGGCACGCCTGCGCGAATACGCGGAGCAGGTCGCACTTCTCTCCGGCGAGTCGGCCGAGCGGGAAGGCCTTGGACGACGGTTCGGACAGATCGTCGACAATTACATGCGGATCGTGTTCCGCCTCATCAAGCTCAACACCTTCACCTCGGCCTATTTCCAGGCCAACGTGGTGGTGCCTTACATCCTGACCGCGCCCTACTACTTCGTCGGCAAGATCTCCCTGGGCCAGATGCAGCAGGTGGTGGGCGCGTTCTCACGGGTGGAGTCGGCGCTGACTTACTTCATCACGATCTATACGACGCTTGCCGACTACAAGGCCGTGCTCGACCGTCTCACCACGTTCGAGGGCGCGATTGCGTCCGCTCAGCGCGTCGGTGGCGATAGCAAGCTGGCGATCACTCCGAAGGTAGGCCGTGAGCTGCACCTGGAGGATCTCGACGTGCGACTGCCCGATGGGAGCGCCCTGCTGCACACGGACGAGCTTGATTTCCGCCCGGGCGAGCGCACCCTGATGACGGGTCCATCGGGCTCGGGCAAATCGACCCTCTTCCGTGCCATCGCGGGCATCTGGCCCTTCGGCGAAGGGCAGATCCAGGTGCCGGAGGGGCAAAGCATGATGCTCCTTCCGCAACGCCCCTACATTCCGATCGGGACGCTGCGCGATGCCGTGACCTATCCGAGCAAGGTCGATGCCTACACGGATTCCGAGATGGCGGAAGCCCTGCGCACCGCCAAGCTCCCGCAGATCGCGGACCGGCTCGACGAGGAGCGCAACTGGGGACAGACCCTGTCGCTCGGCGAGCAGCAGCGCCTCGCGGTCGCCCGCGCACTTCTCGCCAAGCCCGACTGGCTGTTCCTGGATGAGGCGACGGCCGCCCTGGACGAGCCCACGGAGGCGGAGATCTACCGCATCATCAGGGAGAAGCTGCCGAACACGACGGTCGTCTCCATCGGTCACCGCTCGACGCTCGCCGCCTATCACGACCGGCGCATCGACATGAAGAAGACCGAAGGCGGCCTCTCGACCCCTGTCGACCTGCGGCAGGCCGAGCCCGCGGAGTAAGCCTCTCCAATACTTTCGTCATGCCCGGCACAAGGCCGGGCATGACGGTATGGGATCATCCTCAGGCCAAGCCGAAGGCGAGGGGAGGGATTCACCCACGCGCACTGAGCTGAGGGATTCCTTCCCCTGGGATGGCTGCGCCATCTCCGGCCGGCAATGACCAGGACAACGAAAAAGGCCGGCGTGAAGCCGGCCTTCGTTCGAATAGAGCGAATGCCTCAGAGCGACCGTTCGAAGCGCAGTTCGCCGCCGTTCTGGGTGCGGATGATCAGGTTGCGGCCCTGGATGTCCCACTTGCCGGAGGAGCGGAGCGCCACGAGGAAGGCCTGTTCGATGGCCATAGTGGTCTTGTCGCAGCTCTTCTTCGTCAGGGCGAAGGGGCCGACTGCCAGACTCTGCTCGCGCAGGGGATAGGCGGCGGTCGCATAGGTGTTGCAGCCGCTGAAACCCGTGGCTCGGAGCTGATCGTCGAGCTTGAAGCTCGGGCGGTCGCCGGAGAAGGGCTTGCCGTTCAGGCTGACGGCCACCCAAGAGGAGTTCAGCGGGAAGATCTTGCCTCCCTCGCCCGGCTGCGGAACCTTGTTGTCCACCTGGCGGGTCGGGCCGACCGGCCGGCCGAGCGTCGCGGCTGTCTGGGCGTGAGCCATGGAGACGGTAGCGAGGGCCGCCAAGAATGTCGCAAGTCGAAGGGCGTTCATCGGAACCTCTTCATCGAAAAAACGCAGGGACCATAAGGGGCCTTGAGCATTGAGGCAACGCCCAAGGTGATGTTGTCTTGTCTCTCACGTAATGGAACGCACGAAACCTGAAGTCTTCGTGAAAGAGGCTGCAGGATCATGCTATCCAATCCGCCGCAGGAGCCGCTCGGTGAGAGCATTGGTGGGGCGAAACAGATAGTCGAAAGCGCGGACCGTGATGTCCTGCGCACCGATGCCCTGCAGGGCCGCCACGATCTCGAACACCGTCGCTGCCCGGCAATGCAGCACGACCTCTCGGCCCAGAGCATTGCCATAGGGGAGCGCGGCGCCGTGGCCCTTCGCCAGCGACACGAGCGCGGAGGCCCGGGCCGGATCGAGCGCCGCCCGCACCTCGCGGCTCGTGCGTGCCTCTTCCTCGGCGGCGATGCGGGTCAGCACGGCGGTCGCGGCAGCCCGCGCCCGATCCGTCCAGGGAGCGCGGGCCGAAGCCACGAGGTTGGCCTCGGAGCGCAGCATGATGCCATCGTCGAGGATCTTCAGCGCGTTGGCCGCAAGCGTCGCGCCGGTTGTGGTGATGTCGACGATGAGCTCCGCCGAGCCCGCGCCCGGCGCGCCCTCGGTGGCGCCCAGGCTCTCGACGATCCGGTAATCCGCCACGCCCTGCTCGGCAAAGAAACGGCGGGTGAGGTTCACGTATTTGGTCGCGACCCGCATCTTGTAGCCGTGACGGGCGCGAAGATCGGCCGCCACCTCGTCGAGATCGGCCATGGTGCGCACGTCGATCCAGGCCTGCGGCACGGCGACGACCACATTGGCATGGCCGAAGCCGAGCGGGGTCAGCATCTCCACGGCCTCGTCCGCATCCGCGATCTGCTCGCGGATCAGATCCTCGCCGGTGATGCCGAGATGGGCCATGCCGCTGGCGAGCTGGCTCACGATCTCGGAGGCCGAGAGGAAGGCGACCTCCACGTCGGGTACGCCGGCGAGCGTGCCGCGATAGTCGCGCGCGCCGCGGGACTGGGTAAAGACAAGGCCGGCACGGGCGAAGAACGCAGCCGCGTTCTCCTGCAGGCGCCCTTTGGAAGGGACGGCCAGAATGAGAGGAGAATCGGTCATCAGGGCCTCCCCACGATGCGGTCGAGCCAGAAGGAGCAGCCGACCGCCGGGATCGGAGCCTCGGCGCCGAGATGCTCGAGCAGGCGGTCATAGCGTCCACCGCCCACGATGGGCTTGCCGTCGCTGCGGCGGGGGTCCTGCACCTCGAAGATGAAGCCCGTGTAGTAGTCGAGATTGCGGGCGAAGGTGGCGGCGAACGAGAAGGCGCTCACATCGAGGCCTCGGGCCGCCATGAAGCCGGTGCGCTCCTCGAAGGTGGCGAGCGCCCCGTTGAGGTCGAGCCCCGCATCCTTGGCGAGGGTCCGGACCGCATGGGCCGCCTGGTCCGGATCGCCGGCGATCGTGAGATAGCGCTCCAGGACCTGCCGCGCTTCGTCGGACAGGCCGGTGCGGTTCGCCGCGCGGGCCAGGAAGCGCTCGGCGATCTCGCCCGCGCTGCGCCCACCGACGCGGGCGATGCCGGCAATCGACAGGATGTCTTCCACGAAGGCTTTGGCGGCCTGGGGCGCCTGGCCCTCGATGGCGGCGAGCAGGCCTGCATGCTCTTGGGCACCCGGCCCCTCGGGCTCGGCGAGGCTGGCCAATCCCTGGCCCGACACGATGGCCCGGATCACGCGCCGCTTGGCGGCGGGCGCGATGCCCAGGGCATCGATCAGGGCGTGGAGAAGGCCCATGTCGCCCAGCTTCACGATGGGGGCGGGGCCGTCGATCTGCTTGAGGCCGTCCAGGGCGAGGGCGAGGATCTCCGCATCGACAGCCGAGACATCGGTCCGGCCGATGGATTCAAGGCCCGCCTGCAGGAACTCGCCGCTCTCGCCTGCACGCATCCGGAAGACGGGGCCGCCATAGGAATAGCCGGAGGGCTGGGCGCCATGCCGGGAGAGGTGCTGGAGGCAGGCGGGGATCGTGTATTCGGGCCTGAGGCACAGTTCCGTGCCCGAGGCATCCTGGGTCACGAACATACGGCGCCGGATATCCTCGCCGGAGAGGTCGATGAACACGTCCGCAGGCTGAAGTACCGGCGGCTCGATCCGCGCATAGCCCTCGCGCTCGAAAAGCGCGATCAGCGCAACAATGGCATCCGTCTCCGTCACTGGCCTTGCCCAATCCTTGTGTCGGCATGCTCTCTAGCAATGCCCGGCCAGGAAGGCGATTGTTTTTGACGGGAAGGGTGAATGGGGCGGGAAAGTGCGTCGTTCCGGGGCTGCGAAGCAGAACCCGGAACTCATGGATACTTGGTTGGAGGAAAGAGCGGTGGTGTAACCGCTGCATCGATCCGTAGGCCGGCAGCAATTATGGGTCCCGGGTTCGCGCCAAAGGCGCGCCCCCGAATGACGGCGTGGCGATGAGAAACTCAGGGCTTCTCGGCCGTTTCGCTCTTCGCGCTCTTTGCCCTGGTCGTCTTCCGCTTGCTGTGATCGCTGGAGCGTTGGACGTACTTGACCTTCTTGGGCTCGGACTTGGCGCCGCTCTCGGCCTCTCCTTCGCCCAGGAGGCTGGGGGGCAGGAAATGGCGGGCGGCTTCCGTCACGACGCCGGCGACGGCGCCTGCAGCCGTCTGGGTCAGGTCGGCGCCCTGTGCGCCCGTATTGGCCAGGGCGGAGCCTGCCTTCTTGGCCGTGCGGGTCTTGGTGAGGGCGGCAGCGGCAGCGCCGGCGGCGGCGATCAGGGCATCCGCGAGGATCTCACGACCGAGGTCCGTGTTGATCAAGTCCATAAGGCCGGACCTCTTCGCCGATTTCGCCAGCTTCGTACCGGAGCCCTTGCCCGAACCCTTCTTCGATTTCGCAGTGCTCTTCTTGTCCTTATCCTTCGGCATATTCATCTCCTGATGGTCAAGCTTGGGAGATAACCCCTATGAAACCATAGGGGTTCCCGAAAGGCCAAGCTTATCCGAAGTGGCGGCCCAGGACCTCGCGCACCGCCTTGACGAGATCCGGTTCAGAAACGGAAAACTGCGCCGGACGCGCAGCCTTCCACTCCTCGTTGGACGCGATGGCCTGGGCCGCCTTGGCGCCTTCGATCAGGTCCTTGATCTCGACCTCGCCGCGCTCGCGCTCGTTGGATCCCTGGATCACGACGCAGGGGCTCTGCCGCCGGTCGGCATATTTCATCTGCGCCTTCATGCCCGACGAGCCGAGATAGAGCTCGGCGCGGATGCCGGCTTGGCGCAGGGTGAAAACCATGCGCTGGTAGGCGGCGATCTGGTCCTTATCCATGACGAGCACGACCACCGGACCGGGCTTTTCTGCCCCGGCGACGATGGGGCTCTTGACCATCTGCAGGGCCGAGAGAAGACGCGAGACGCCGATGGAGAAACCGGTGGCCGGAACCGGCTCGGAGCGGAAGCGGCCCACGAGGCCGTCATAGCGCCCGCCGCCTCCCACAGAGCCGAATCGGACGGGACGCCCGTCCTCGTCCTGGACCTGGAAGGTCAACTCGGCCTCATAGACGGGGCCCGTGTAATATTCGAGACCGCGCACCACGGACGGATCGATGGTCACGCGATCCTCGTAGCCCGAGGAAGCGACGAGCGATGCGATCTCCGCGAGCTCGTTCACGCCCTCGACGCCGCGGGCGGACGAGCCCACGACCCTGCGCAGATTCTCGACCGTCGCCGCATTGTTCGCGCCCTTGGCATCCGTGAAGGCGAGCACGCGCGCGATGGCATCGGGCACGAGGCCCGCGCCCTTGGTGAAATCGCCGCTCTCGTCCTTGCGGCCCGCGCCGAGGAGCTGGCTTACGCCCTCGGGACCGAGGCGATCGAGCTTGTCGATGGCACGAAGAACCGTCAGGCGCTGATCGGCCTTGTCCTCGCCGCCGAGACCGATGGCTTCGAGCACGCCGTCGAGAACCTTGCGATTGTTGATCTTGATGATGAAGTCGCCGCGCTTGAGGCCGAGCCTCTCCATCGTGTCGGCGGCCATCATGCAGATTTCCGCATCAGCCGCGACGGAGGCGGCGCCCACCGTATCGGCGTCGAACTGCATGAACTGGCGGAAGCGGCCGGGGCCCGGCTTCTCGTTTCGGAACACCCAGCCGACCCGGTAGCTGCGATAGGGCTTCGGCAGGGCATCGAAGTTCTCGGCCACGTAACGGGCGAGCGGCGCAGTCAGGTCGTAGCGCAGGGACAGCCACTGCTCGTCGTCGTCCTGGAACGAGAACACGCCCTCGTTGGGACGGTCCTGGTCGGGCAGGAATTTGCCCAGCGAGTCGGTGTACTCGACGAAGGGCGTCTCGACACCCTCGAAGCCGTAGAGCTCATAGGAGTCGCGGATCGCCGCGAGCATGCGCTCGGTGGCGGCGAGGTCGGCGGGAGTACGGTCGGCAAAGCCGCGCGGGGCGCGGGCCTTGATCTTGTCGGCCTTGGACATGGTTTTTACAGCAGCCGTTGGATTGGAAAAACGTGCTGCGGTCCTACTCCCTGCGGCGGGGAGGGGCAAGGCTTGTTGCCATATCGGCAACGTTCGCCGTTCGGCCCTCGCGCCCTCCGACTGCACCCTCAGCCGTCATCGCCGGCCTTGTGCCGGTGACCTCGATGGATAGCCGGCGCCTAGTTCCGCTTGCGATTTCATTTGGCCCTCGCGTTCCCCAGCGTCATCGCCGGCCTTGTGCCGGTGATCCCGATGGTCTGAAGTACCGAGCCTCACCGGATCGGGATGGCCGGCACAAGGCCGGCCATGACGGGAGAGGGTGTCCAGGGCGGTGATCCCGTTCGTCTCGCACGGCCTCATCCTAAGGAGCAGCCGTGAGGCTGCGTCTCGAAGGAGGGTCCGGAAGAGCACTGAACTCCTCCTTCGAGACGCCGCTTGCAGCGGCTCCTCAGGATGAGGGCGATGAGTCTGAAAGCGGGATGGCCCGGACCGATCCCCGGATCGAGCCCGGGGACGGCCATGGCGAGGGAGAATGTGGAGCGTTACGCCACTGTCTTGATCACCTTGGTCAGCTTCTCGACGATCTCGCCGATCTGCTCCTCGGTGATGATGAGCGGCGGGGAGAGGGCGATGGTGTCGCCGGTGACGCGCATCATCAGGCCGAAATCCTGGAAGGCCCGGTCCATGGCCTCGTAGGCGCGCTTGCCCACGCCGTCGGGACGCGAGGCGAGGTCGATGGCGGCCACGATCCCGATGGTGCGGATGTCGAGCACGTTCGGCAGGTCCTTCAGCGAATGGATCGCGTCGGCCCAGACCGGCTCCAGGGTTTTGGCCCGCTCGAACAGCTTCTCGTCGCGGTAGATGTCCTGGGTGGCGAGCGCCGCCGCGCAGGCGAGCGGGTGGCCGGAATAGGTGTAGCCGTGGAACAGCTCGATCATGTGCTCGGGGCCGTTCATGAAGGTGTCGTAGAGGCCCTCGCGCACCAGCACGCCGCCCATGGGCACGGTGCCGGAATTCACGCCCTTGGCGAAGGTGATCATGTCGGGCACCACGCCGTAGCGCTCGGCGGCAAACGCCGTGCCGAGGCGGCCGAAGCCCGAGATGACCTCGTCGAAGATGAGCAGGATGCCGTGCTTGTCGCAGATCTCGCGCAGGCGCTTGAGATAGCCCTGCGGCGGCGGCAGCACGCCGGTGGAGCCTGCCATCGGCTCGACGATCACGGCCGCGATGGTCGAGGCGTCGTGGAGCGTCACGATGCGCTCCAGCTCGTCGGCGAGATGCGCGCCCCATTCCGGCTCGCCCCGGGAGAAGGCCTGCTCGGCCCGGTTGTAGGTGTGGGGCAGGTGGTCGACGCCCGCCAGCAGCGAGCCGAAGAACTGGCGGTTCTTGACGATGCCGCCGACCGAGATGCCGCCGAAGCCGACACCGTGATAGCCGCGCTCGCGGCCGATGAGCCGCGTCTTGCTGCCCTGGCCCTTCACGTTCCAATAGGCGAGAGCGACCTTGAGGGCCGTGTCCACCGCCTCGGAGCCGGAATTGCAGAAGAAGACGTGGTTCAGGTCGCCCGGCGCGAGCTGGGCGAGGCGCGAAGCGAGGGCGAAGCCGCCCGCATGGCCGAACTGGAAGGCGGGCGAGTAGTCGAGCTCCTGCGCCTGAGCCTGGATCGCCTGCGTGATCTCGTCCCGGTTATGACCGGCATTGCAGCACCAGAGGCCGGCGGCGCCGTCGATCACCTCCCGACCGTCCGGGGTGTAGTAGTACATGCCCTTGGCGCGGGCGATCATCCGGGGGCGCTGCTTGAAGGAACGGTTGGCCGTGAACGGAAGCCACCAGGCATCCAGGTCGTTGGGTGCAATGAGGTCGTTGGCGGCTCTGGAGGTTTGGGCGGTCATCATGGTCCCCGAAAATGGCTGGCGGAAGGGAACCTAAAGCATCGGCCCCGAAAGTGGAATCCACTTTCGGGGCCGATGCTACTTTCCTATCAAGGCGCCGCAAAAAGACCTTCGGGCGAAGCCCTGGAGCCGGGCGCGACCCTCGGCTCATCCGGTCATGGCGCGGGCCTCATAGCCGGCCGCATCGAGGGCGCGCGCCACCTCGACGCTCTGCGCCGTGGTCGCGACATGGACGCGCCCATGCTCCAGATCCACCTCGACCCTGGCGCCCGGATCGAGACGCTGGATCGCCTTGGTGACTGAAGTGACACAACCCTGGCAGGTCATTCCATCGACCTGCATCAGCAGATCCTTGCGGGGCTCTTCCATCGGATATGTCCTTTCTTATGCGCCGCCCTGTCCATCGACGCCATGGGCGGGCAACGCAGGGCTGCGAAAAAATGTCCATTGCGGGAATGCGAAACTTGCCCGGCGATTCGCCGTGATTCATTGTCTGTTAACAACTGATTCGCGCACTTTCGCCGAGCCAGGGGAGCGGGGGCACCCATGGTGACGAAGAACAATAAGATTTCGGGCCGAGAGCACTGGACTCAAAAGTGGATTCCGCTTTTGGATTTCATCCGACGCTCCTTTCCTTTCCAAGGGCATCGTTCGGTGCGAACCGAAGGTCCGCGTCCGCGAAAAGCCGGGTCCCCTTTTCCGCACGATGCGCGAGGGGACAGGAAGACGGCGCTCCTCGCCTTCACGCCGGCCTTTCTGACGGTCGCCGCTTCGGCCTATGTGCCGATGGAGGCGAGCCTCGTCCTGCCGCTTCTCGGCCTCGTGATCATGACCGTCTTCTTCGGTCTTGTCGTTCTGTGGTGGCAAGCAGAAACGGAGCGGCAGACATTGGCCATCCAGCTTGCGGGCCTCGAGCAGGAAGAGCGGATTCCGGCCGCTCCGCTGGTCCTGCGCCCACCGGTGCTTGCGGACAGCCCGGTGACTGTACTGCGCGAGCTGGCGCTGTCCGTCAGCTTGCAGGAAGCCAGCGCGGAGACGAGCCCGATGCTGCCCGAGCGCGTGCAGGCCGCGCGCTTCCCCGAGCCGTCCCTGCTGCCCTCCATGCGCAACCCCTCGGCCGAAGAGGTCAGCCGCATGAGGCTGGTGACCCAGGCCTTCGAGGCCGACCAGATCGAGCTGCACCTGCAGCCCGTGGTTTCGCTGCCGCACGGCAAGATTCGCTTCTACGAGGCGCTGGCCCGGCTACGCTTGGCGGACGGAACCCTGCTGGGACCGGCTGAATTCCTACCTCTTCTCGAGGCTTCCGGCCGCGCGTCGGATTTCGACCGGCGGGTCCTGATCCGCTCCATGGCCATCGCCCGCCATCTCGTCGCCCGCGGCAGCGAGGCCATCGTGGGCGTCAACCTCACGGCTCATTCCATCGCTGAGCCCGGCTTCCTGTGGTCGCTTGCCGGCCTGCTCGACACCAGCCCCGATCTTCTCGGCAAGATCGTCCTGGAAATGCCCCAGCACAGCTGGCGCCATCTCGACGCGGATCACAGAGCGGCGCTCGCAATGTTGCGCGAGCGTGGCGTGCCATTCTCCCTCGATCGCGCCACCGATCTTCGGTTCGACCCCAAGGCGCTGGCGGATCTCGGCATCCGGTTCATGAAGTTGCCGGCCGATCTCATGATCGAGGCGGCCGAGCAGGCGGATGGCCGCTATGCCGGGCCGGAGCTCGACGTGCGCGATTTCGCCTCGGCCCTGCGCCGCCAGGGCATCCGGCTCATCGCCGAGCGGGTAGAAGAGGAGGACACGGTGCCCATGCTCTGCGATCTCGGCGTGCCGCTGGCGCAGGGCTTCGTCTTCGCGGGACCTCGCCCGGTCAAGCCGGAGATTGCCGGTGAGCAGACGGCTCCGCAGCCCTTCGGCCTGGAGGATGCGCCGACCCTTCTGCGCCGCGCTGGCTGACCGGAACGACGCAAGGGCCTACCCGCCCGGGTTCGTCACAAGAGCGCCGGACCTGAACGTGGAACCCACTTTTAGGATCAATCCGACGCTCGTCATCTTGACTCACGCACCGTTTGGCGCGGAAAACCGGGCCCACTTTTCCGCCCGATGCGCTAGTGAGACCCCATGACCGCCTTGACCCGCCCTGTTCACGTCAAAGGCCTGCAACATCTCGCCGACCGCTACGATCTCGTCCTGTGCGATGTCTGGGGCGTGCTGCATAACGGTGTGAAGGCCTATGGGGCGGCCAGCGATGCGCTCACGCGCTTTCGCGCCAAGGGCGGACGGGTCGTCCTCGTCTCCAACGCGCCGCGTCCCGGTGCGTCGGTCGGGACGCAGCTCGACGGCTTCGGCGTGCTCCGCGCGGCCTATGACGCCATCGTCACCTCCGGCGATCTGACGCGGCTCGCCATCGAGGAGCGCATCGACAGGATCGTTCACCATGTCGGCCCGCCACGCGACATGCCGATCTACAACGGGCTCGATGTCCGTTTCGGCTCCATCGACGAGGCCGACTACGTGGTCTGCTCCGGTTTCGACAACGACGAGGAGGAGACGGTCGAGGATTACCGGGCCCCGCTCGAAGCCATGCGCCGGCGCGACCTGCTCATGGTCTGCGCCAATCCCGATCTCATCGTCGAGCGCGGGAACATGATTCTGCCCTGCGCGGGAACGATTGCCCTGGCTTACGAGGAAATGGGCGGCAAGGTCTTCTATGCCGGAAAGCCCCACGGTCCTGTCTATGATCGGGCTCTTAACGTGGCGGCCGAGTTGAGCGGCCGGGCCATTCCGAAGGAGAGGGTGCTCGCCGTCGGCGATGCGATCCGCACCGACATCGCGGGCGCCGTGGGTTTCGGCATCGACTCGCTGATGGTCGCCCGCGGCATTCACGCGGAGGAACTGGGCCTTCACAACGGGGGCTTGGTCTCGGATCACGTGCAGGATTGGGTGGACCGGCAGCCGGTCCGGCCCACAGCTTTTACGGAAGTGCTGTCCTGGTAGAGCCTGCCCGAGGCCCCTCACGTCATCAGGGGCCTAGTGCCGGTGATCCCGATGTGAGAGGCGCCGCGCTTCAAAGAAACGGGATGGCCGGGACAGGTCCGGCCATGACGTCCGAGGGTGTTATCGTCGTCCGAGAATAACGTCGGATTGGATCGCTAACGCAGCCTCCCTTGACCCGAGAGCCGGTTTTCGACAGGGTCGCGCCCGCACCGATACCTGCACAGATGAGTTCCGAGGTTTCTCTCCCGATGCCCACCCCGTTCGCGATCTGCCGCGATGGCGAGCCCGTGCCCGAGAGCCTCAAGGGAGCCATGGCGGCCATCGGCAATTTCGACGGCGTGCATCGGGGACACCAGCATCTCCTGAGCATGGTCCTGACCTCCGGAAAACCGGCGACGGTCGTCACCTTCGAGCCGCATCCGCGCACCTTCTTCCAGCCCGACAGGCCGCTGTTCCGGCTGACGCCCGAGGCCGTGAAGCTCAGGATCTTCGCGCGTCTCGGCCTCGACGGCGTTTTCCAGAGAAGGTTCAGCGGAAGCCTCGCGGCGCTGACGGCGCCGGGCTTCGTGGATCTGCTGGCGCAGGAGCTGCAGCTCTCAGGGGTGGTGATCGGCCACGATTTCCATTTCGGCCGCGGACGCGAGGGCAATCCGGCACGCATGGCCGAGCTTTGCCGCGAGCGGGGACTCGAATGCCTGATCGCTCCGGCCATCGTCGAAGGAACGGAGCCCGTTTCCTCCAGCGCCATTCGCGCCGCTCTGGAGGCGGGGGACATCGCCACCGCCAACCGGCTTCTCGGCTATCGCTGGTTCGTCCGGGCCGAGGTGCGCCACGGTGACAAGCGCGGTCGGGTCCTCGGCTATCCCACGGCCAATATGCGCCTGCCTGACGATTGCCGCCTCCGGCATGGCATCTACGCGGTCAGGGCTTCGGTGGCAGGCAAGCCCGTTGACGGCGTCGCCAGCTTCGGCCGCCGCCCCACCTTCGACAACGGCGCGCCGCTGCTCGAGGTGCATCTCTTCGATTTCGCCGGCGATCTCTACGGGCAGGTTCTTGACGTGGAGTTCATCGGCTGGATCCGCGGCGAGGAACGTTTCGACGGCATCGAGGCACTGATTGCGCAGATGGACCGGGATTCCGTCGAGGCGAAGCGGGTGCTCGCCGCGGACGGCACGGTGTCGATGATCGCTTAGCTGCGGTCAGCCCGGGGCTGCGCCGCGGTACGCGGGATCTGCCCCGAAGCTTCCACGTTATGGCCGGCCTTGTGCCGGCCATCTCGATAAAGTGGAATGCAGCGCTTTTCACAACGGGATCACCGGCACAAGGCCGGTGACGACGCAAATGGATATGCCCTTCCGCGCCCGAGCTCGGAGTCTGCTTCGCAGCTCCGGGAGTGACATGTAAGTCTATCCGGCCGGCTTCAGCGTCCGTGCGGCCATGGCATAGCCACCCATGGCGCCGTCGACGAAATGGATGTGATCGCTGCGGGTGGCCGAGGGCACGAAGCAGGTCATGAGGGCGGCGTCCTGCCGATGCAGGCCGTACTGGGCCGTCCCCTTGTGCTGCGCCTCCATGAGCAGGGCCTCCAATCGGTCGGCGAGGGCAGGGGTGCAGTCGAGCGTCATGCGCAGGCCATCGTCGAATTTGCGGAAGTCGGTGTTCTCGACGAGCTGGCGCCGATAGCGGGCGGGATCGAACCCGCCGACCTTCAGTCCGAACCGGAAGACCAGGAAGGAGATCAGGCGACGTCCGGCCAGCTTCGCCAACGCGCCGAGGCCCGCTCCACCCTTCTTGACGGTTTTCGCCTCCATGCCGAAGCCCTTGAAGGGCGTGGTCAGGGCGGGCCCGCCCTCAGGGAGGGGGCGGCCGGCCTCCTGGCCGTCGACCAGCGAGAGAACCTGCCCGACGAGAGCGTTGAAGGCGTCCGTGCTCGCCTTGGGATCGGGAAGAAGGATCAGGGAGAGAATGACGCCGCGCTCGGGGGTGATCTCGTCGAAGCGGCAGGTGAGACCGGTAAGGTCGGGCAGGGTGCCGGGTTGTGCGGGAGGAATGGTGAAGACGCCCTCCTTCATCCGCTGTTCGGCATAGGCGAGGCCGCCTCCGGAAAACATGGCATAGGAGACGTCGGGAGAAGCCGCGAAACGGGCGATACGCACGTCATGGCCTTTGGCTCGGATTTCCGACACCGGAACGACCGCGATGCGCAGTTCGAAATCGAACGAATCGCGCACCCAGGCCGCCACGGCCGAAAGCACTTCCCGCGCCAGATCGGATTGCGAGGCGGGCAGGGCGAAGCTCGCCCCGTCCCCGCCGAACACGAAGGGAAACTCGCTCGTGCCGAGCCTGTTGGAGACCGCCGCGATGACGGAGGCGGCGGCCGTGTTGACCTCCTTGTAGCGCCCGGCCCCGATGGCGGAGGTCGAGCGCACGATGTCGCTGAGGCCGAGCACCCAATCATCCGGTACCGGCATGTAGAGCCCGGGATCGGTCAATTGGGAGAAATGATCGAAGACGGGCAGGCGGGCGTAGAAGTCCGCTTCCGCCCTGCTGCCCGTCTGGGGACCAGTGGCGTCCATGGGTGGCCTTAGCCCACCACTTCGCCCTCCGGCGCTCCTCGGCCCAGCTCGTCAGGCAGCGGATCGCCTTCGGCCACGAAGCGCAGGGAGACCGAGTTCATGCAGTAGCGCTCGCCCGTGGGAGGCGGGCCGTCGTTGAACACGTGGCCGAGGTGACCCTCGCAGCGGGCACAGCGGATCTCGATGCGGACCATGCCGTAGCTGGTGTCGCGCACGAAGGCGACATGATCGCGGTCGATCGGGTCGAAGAAGCTCGGCCAGCCGGTGCCGGATTCGAACTTGGTGCC
This sequence comes from Microvirga sp. RSM25, assembly GCF_044784385.1. Taxonomy (NCBI): domain Bacteria; kingdom Pseudomonadati; phylum Pseudomonadota; class Alphaproteobacteria; order Hyphomicrobiales; family Methylobacteriaceae; genus Microvirga; species Microvirga sp. RSM25. The sequence goes on from NZ_CP173039.1 coordinate 219,268, forward strand.
GGCGTTGAACAGGGGCAGCCCGCAGAGGCGGCAGCAATAGGTGCCCTTCTCCTTGGCCTCGTTGAAGATGCCGCAGAACGGGCGCTCCGTGCCGTGCTCCAGAAGAACCCGGCGCTCCTCGTCGTCGAGATTGTCGGTGAGCCTGCGGAGTTCCTCAGGATTCGGGGGTGTCAGGTCGAAGCCTGCGCGGGAGCGCTGTCCGGCCGTGGTGGTTGAGTCTGCCATGGTTCGATCCTTCCTGCCCGTCCTGTTGCTCGGGAGAGTATAGAGCTGGTTTCTGCCCTTAAATAGGGAGCCGTCCAGGCAATCACCACGCTTTATTATCCGGCCCGGCGCTGCTAAAAGGCTCGTCATGTCCATGCTTTCTCAGGCTCAGCTGGCGGCCCGCATAGGCGCTGCGCGAATTATCGGCCCGGCTTTCGCATGACCTGCGAAGGTCCGGGATCCTAGCCGCTCGCCCCTGACAGAAGCCTGATGAGCCCGCCTGATTTACGGGCCTCACGAGACCGATTGACCGTCATGACCGATAAGCCTGAAAGCGCCGCCCGAGACTATTCCGAGACCCTGTTCCTGCCTCAGACCGAGTTCCCCATGCGGGCCGGACTGCCGCAGCGCGAGCCGCAGCTCCTGCAGCGCTGGAACGAGAACAATCTCTACGAGCGCCTGCGCGAGGTCCAGAAGGGCCGTCCGCGCTTCGTGCTGCACGACGGCCCGCCCTATGCCAACGGGAACATCCATATCGGCCATGCGCTCAACAAGATCCTGAAGGACATGGTGGTCCGCTCGCAGGGCATGCTGGGCTTCGATTCCAATTACGTGCCGGGCTGGGACTGCCACGGCCTGCCGATCGAGTGGAAGATCGAGGAGGAGTATCGCGCCAAGGGCAAGAACAAGGACGATGTGGACATCGTCGAGTTCCGCCGCGAATGCCGGGCCTTCGCCGAGAAATGGATCGACGTGCAGCGCGAGGAGTTCAAGCGCCTCGGCGTCGAGGGCGACTGGACGAACCCCTACCAGACCATGTCGTATGACGCGGAAGCGCAGATCGCCCGCGAGATCATGAAGTTCGCGGTGAGCGACCAGCTCTATCGCGGCTCCAAACCCGTCATGTGGTCCTCCGTCGAAAAGACCGCGCTCGCCGAGGCCGAGGTCGAGTATCACGAGAAGACCTCCACCACGATCTGGGTGAAGTTCAAGATCACCAACACGCTCGACGGCGATCTCGACGGCGCGTCCGTGGTCATCTGGACGACGACTCCCTGGACCATCCCGGCCAACCGCGCCATCGCCTATGGCGAAAACATTGCCTACGGCCTCTACGAGGTCACGGAAGCGGCGGAAGACAATTGGGCGAAGGTGGGCGACCGTCTCGTCATTGCCGACAAACTTGCCGCCGACGTGTTCGCATCCGCCCGCGTTGCCGAATACAGGCGCGTGAAGGACGTGCTGCCGGTGATGATCGAGCGCTGCGCGCATCCGTTCCGCGGGCTCGACGGCGCGAACGGCTACTGGGACTTCGGCGTTCCGGTGCTGCCGGCCGATTACGTGACCGACGATGCAGGCACGGGCTTCGTGCACACGGCTCCCGGTCACGGCGCGGACGACTACAACACGTACGTGAAGCACCGCGACGTGTTCGCCGCCTGCGGTACGAAAGAGGTGCCGCACACGGTCTCGCCGGATTCGTCCTACTTCCCCGACGTGCCGTTCTTCGCGGGCGAGCGCATCTATGACGACAAGGGCAAGGACGCGGGCGCCAACGAGGCGGTGATCAGGAAGCTCGTCGAGGTCGGCGCGCTCATCGCGCGCGGGCGTCTCAAGCACCAGTATCCGCATTCGTGGCGCTCGAAGGGCCCGCTGATCTTCCGCAACACGCCGCAATGGTTCATCTCCATGGACAAGCCGCTCGACGACAAGGGCGACACCCTGCGTCAGCGCGCGCTCCATGGCATCAAGACCGTCGAGTGGGTGCCGGAGACGGGCGAGAACCGCATCAACGGCATGATCGAGAACCGGCCCGACTGGGTGGTCTCGCGTCAGCGCGCCTGGGGCGTGCCGATCGCGGTCTTCGTGAAGAAGGGCTCCAACGAGATCCTCAAGGACGACCGTGTCAACAACGCCATCGCGGAGGCCTTCGAGATGGAGGGCGCGGATGCATGGTACGCGGATGACGGTTCGCGCTTCCTGAAGGCGGGCGGCCACGACCTCGACGATTTCGACAAGATCAACGACATCCTCGACGTGTGGTTCGATTCCGGCTGCACCCACGCCTTCGCCCTCGAAAAGCGCGACGACCTGAAGGTCACGCGCAAGGTGGATGGCGGGCCCGATCAGGTTATGTATCTCGAAGGCTCCGACCAGCATCGCGGCTGGTTCCACTCCTCGCTGCTCGAGAGCTGCGGCACGCGCGGCCGCGCGCCCTACGACATCGTTCTGACCCACGGCTTCGTCCTCGACGAGAAGGGCCAGAAGATGTCGAAGTCGCTCGGCAACGTGGTCGCGCCACAGAAGGTGATCCAGGATTCCGGCGCTGACATCCTGCGCCTTTGGGTGGCGGCGTCTGACTATTCGGACGACCTGCGCATCGGCCCGGAGATCCTGAAGACCTTCGTCGAGACCTATCGCAAGCTGCGCAACACGGTGCGTTGGATGCTGGGTTCGCTGGCGCATTTCCGCGAGACCGACAAGGTTGCCGTGAACGAGATGCCGGAGCTGGAGCGCTTCGTGCTGCATCGCCTCGCCGAGCTCGATGGCGAGATGCGCGAGGCCTACTCCACCTTCGACTACAAGCGGGTGATCGCGCTTCTCAACTCGTTCATGACGACGGATCTGTCGGCGTTCTATTTCGACATCCGCAAGGACGCGCTCTATTGCGATCCGATCTCGAGCCCCGTTCGCAAGAGCGCGCTCACCGTGATCGATCAGGTCTTCCGGTGCGTGGCGACTTGGATCGCGCCGATCCTCGCGTTCACGGCGGAGGAAGCCTGGCTCGCGCGCTATCCTCAGGCCGAGTCGGTGCATCTCGAAACCTTCCCGCAGGTCCCGGCGGAATGGCGCGACGAGGCGCTTGCCGAGCGCTGGGCGAAGATCCGCCGCGTGCGCCGCGTGGTCACCGGCGCGCTGGAGATCGAGCGTGCGCAGAAGCGCATCGGCGCGAGCCTCGAGGCGGCGCCTGTCGTCCATATCGCCGATGAGAGCCTGTTCAAGGCCGTGCAGGGTCTCGACCTTGCAGAGATCTGCATCACGTCCGGCATCCAGGTGGCGAAGGGTGATGGCCCGGCCGAGGCCTTCCGTCTTGAGGACGTGAAGGGCATCGCCGTCGTGCCGGCACTCGCTCAGGGCCGCAAATGCGCCCGCTCGTGGAAGGTCACGCCCGATGTCGGCACCGATCCCGATTACCCGGACGTGACGCCCCGCGATGCGGCGGCCTTGCGCGAGTGGGATCAGCTGAAGGCGGCGGCGGAATGAGCAAGTCCGAGGATACCGGCTCGCCGCTCACCGATGCGGGGATGACGTCTCGACCCGGCTCGCCGCGTCCGCGCGTGGCGAACCGGCCGCGCGCCTCGAAGGGATCGGGCAGGGGCCGTACGGCTCAACGAGGCCTGTCCGTCGCTGCGATCCTCGGCTTCTCGGCTGCCCTGATCACCCTCATTCTCGATCAGGTCACCAAGCTCTACAGCCTGTTCGTCTACGACTTGCCGGTGAAGGAGCCGGTCGAGTTCGCTCCCTTCATCAACCTGATCGTGGTCTGGAACCGGGGCATTTCTTACGGACTGTTCCAGCAGAACTCGGAGATCGGCCGCTGGGGGCTGATCGTTATTTCCATCCTGGCCGCCATCGGCCTGTCCTTCTGGATCCGCCGGACCACGGCCAAGCTGCTCGCCGTCTCTCTCGGGCTGATCGTGGGCGGAGCGATCGGCAATGTCATCGACCGGCTCGCCTACGGGGCCGTGTTCGATTTCATCCAGATCCACATCGGCTCGTGGTCCTGGTACGTGTTCAATGTGGCGGACGCCGCCATCGTTGCGGGGGTGGTCGGTTTGCTTTATGACTCCTTCGTCCTGGAGGGGCGGCGGGCAAAATAACGATATTTTATCGCGCCGTCTGCCATATGTTCGCCAGAATGAGCGATCAGGCCTTCCGGCCACAATGAGAAACTAATGGTGGGTGCCATGAAGGGAATGAAAATCATCGGCCGGGCGGGGGCCTTGGCGCTTCTGATCGTCGCCACCGGCGCTTCGGCCCAGGAAGGCGAGGCCGTGAAGAGCCTTCTCGGCAGCATCGGCATCCTTCCCAAGGAAAAGGCACCCATCACCTACAACGAGCGTGCTCCGCTCGTGCTGCCGCCCAAGATGGACCTGCCGGCTCCGGCCGCAGGCGGCGGTGCCGAGGCGCGCAACGGCAGTTGGCCCAAGGATCCGGACGTGGCCGCTCGCCGTAAGGCCGCCGCCGAGGCCCGCACGCCCTATACCAGCTCCGAGCTCTACAAACACTCCGAAGGCAAGCCCCTCTCCATCGAGGAGATGCGTGCCGGACGTAACCCGAACAATTATTCGAACGGCCCGCAGGGCCCCGTCGGCCGCCAGACCGATATTGGCCGCATGAGCCCCGACGAGCTGCGCGCCTTCGCGAAGGATGATAAGCCGGAGCTGCAAGGCAATGGCCTCGACCGCCGCTACCTGAGCGATCCTCCGGGCACACTGCTCAAGGCCCAGGGCGGCGGCCGGCTCAAGGCTTCCGCCGATCCGATCCCGTCGGGCGATCCCGACAGCCCGTCGGCCTATCTCCGCCAGCAGCAGAGCAGGCAGTAAGCATTGTCTCTCCCTTCTTTCTTCAGGCGAACGGGTTCACCCGCTTCGCCTGAAAACGTTATGGGGACTATGAAAAGCCAAGTCTGTCCCAGCGACTCCAGACAAAGAGTGCCGCACAGGAAAGATCAGCGGCTTCGCTTGCATAGCCCCCTAATTTGACTATCCCGTAGGAACCATCCTGCGAAACGATTTGATGTCGCTAAGGTTGAAACGTCATGGACACTGCCTCAAAGCCCCTTCTTCGCGCTGACGCCGCCTCCTTCGGGCGGACGGAAGGCAGTGGTCCGAACCTGTCCTCCTTCACGCTCGATAACGGCCTCGATGTCGTCGTCATTCCGGATCGCCGCGTTCCCGTCGTCACGCACATGGTCTGGTACCGCAACGGTTCGGCGGACGATCCGCTCGGACAATCGGGCATCGCGCACTTCCTCGAGCACCTGATGTTCAAGGGAACCGAGAAGCATCCGGCCGGCGAGTTCTCGAAGGTGGTCTCCGGCCTCGGCGGTCAGGAGAATGCGTTCACCTCGTTCGACTACACGGCCTACTTCCAGCGCGTCGCCCGCGAGAACCTCAAGACCATGATGGAGTTCGAGGCGGATCGCATGACGAACCTCCTTCTCGAAGAATCCGTCATTGCCCCCGAGCGCGACGTGGTGCTGGAAGAGCGCCGCATGCGCGTCGAGACCGACCCTTCCGCTCAGCTCTCGGAAGCCATGGCGGCTTCGCTCTTCGTGCATCACCCTTACGGCATTCCGATCATCGGCTGGATGCACGAGATCGAGACGCTCAATCGCGACAACGCGCTCGATTACTATCGTCGTTTCTACACGCCCGAGAACGGCATCCTGGTCGTTGCAGGCGACGTGAGCGAGGACGAGGTACGCCGCTTGGCCGATGCCACCTATGGCCGCATCGCGCCGCAGGGCAAGCGTCCGGTGCGGCTGCGTCCGCGCGAGCCGGAGCCCGTGGCTGCGCGTCACGTCACCGTAGCCGATCCCAAGGTCGAGCAGCCGACCATGCAGCGGCTCTATCTCGTGCCGTCCTGCCGCACGGCATCGCAGCGCGATTGCTATGCGCTCGAGCTTCTCGCCGAAGTGATCGGCGGCGGCCCGACATCTTATCTCTACCGCAAGCTCGTGATGGAGCGCGGCATCGCCGTGAACGCCGGCGCCTGGTACATGTCCTCCGCCATGGAGGACACGCGTTTCTGCGTCTATGCGGTACCGGCCGAAGGCGTATCGCTGCAGGCGCTGGAAGAGGCCGTCGATCAGGTGCTCAAGACGATTCCCGCCGAGGCGCTGGATGCGGATTCCATCGAGCGCGCCAAGACGCGCCTCGTTGCCGAGACGATCTATTCCACCGACAGCCAATCCTCGCTCGCCCGCATCTACGGCTCGGCGCTCGCCATCGGCGAGACCATCGAGGAGGTGCGTCGCTGGCCGGTCGAGATCGAGACCGTTCTGAAGGACGATCTGGCCTCCGTCGCCGAGCGCTATCTCACCCCCCGCCGTTCCGTGACGGGTTATCTGCAGAAGTCGGCTTCCTGACCGCCTGCACAAGAACCGAGGTAACCATGACAGCTTCTGTCGAAACCATGTCCTCGTCTCCGACCACGGTGAAGGCCCTGACCTCAGCCCGCGGCGTCGAGGCTTGGCACGTCGAATCCGACGTGGTGCCGCTGATTGCCGTTTCCTTCATTTTCGAGGGCGGCTCGGCACATGATCCTGCGGACAAGCCCGGCGTGGCGCAGATGCTCGCGCGTCTGCTCGACGAAGGTGCGGGTGAATACGATTCCGATGCGTTCCAGGAGCGTCTGGCGGCGAACGCCATCGAGCTGTCCTTCAATGCCGGCAACGATGCGCTCGGGGGTTCCCTGAAGACGCTGGTCAAACATGCGGACGAAGCCTTCGAGCTGCTGCGCCTCGCGCTCGCCGAGCCGCGCTTCGATCAGGATTCCATCGAGCGCGTCCGGGCCCAGACCATCGCGGGCCTGAAGTACCAGCAGAACGATCCGGGCGTCATGGCGACGCGCCGGTTCTTCGAGGAAGGCTTTGCCGGCCACCCCTATGGTCGCCCGACCTCCGGCACGCCCGAGAGCGTTGCGGCAATCACGCGGGATGATCTCATCGACATGCATAAGGCGATCATCGCCCGCGGTCGCGTGAAGGTCGCCGTCGTTGGGGCCATCGGCAGCGACAATCTCTCGGTTCTGCTCGACAAGGTGTTCGGCTCCTTGCCCGAGGCCGAGGCGCTCAGCATCATCGAGCCCGCGTCACTGCAGATGCTGGGGTCGCGCATCGTGGTCGATCTTGACGTGCCGCAATCGGTCATCCGCTTCGGCATGAACGGCATTGCCTGGCGTGATCCGGGCTTCATCCCGGCCTATGTGCTCAACCACATCCTCGGCGGAGGCGCCTTCACCTCGCGCCTGTTCCAGGAGGTGCGCGAGAAGCGCGGCCTCGCCTACAGCGTCGGCACGTCCCTCGTGAGCTACCGCTCGGCGAGCATGACCTGGGGCTACACCGCCACCAAGAACGAGCGCGTGGTCGAAGCGCTCGACGTCATCGCCGACGAGATGGCGAAGCTGACGAGCGAAGGCCCGTCCGACGACGAGTTGCAGAAGGCCAAGGATTATCTCATCGGTTCCTATGCACTCGGCTTCGACACGTCGACCAAGATCGCCCATACCCTGGCGCAGATCGCCTTCGAGGGCCTCGGCATCGACTATATCGGCCGCCGCAACGGCCTAGTCGGTGCGGTGACGCAGGCCGACATCCGCAAGGCCGCCGAACGCATCTTCGGCGACGGAAAGATGCTCACGGTGATTGCTGGACGGCCGACAGGGGTGTGAGGCTGCCATGATGGTCGGAGATTTCCGGCCATCGCACGGAATAACCATCGGGCACAGGTGCGATCGGTGAGGCCGAAATCCTCGACCCTAGCCTCGGGCCCCGCTCTGCCCTAATCTTTCGCTCCCACTTTGAACGAGTCGGAGTACGCTCATGGCCCTGCAGCAATCGATCGATCTTGCCCTTGACGCCAATATCGGGGGAGGCGGTCTGACGCAGGCGGCGCTCGACGACGCGCTGGGGCTTGTCGGAGATGCCATGAAGCGGCTGGCCGAGGACGATGCTTCGGGCCGGCTGCCGCTGCTCCACATGCCTCGCACCACGGACGATCTGGCAAGCATTCGCGAGGCGGCGGCCTTTCTGCGCGATGATGCGACGGATGTGGTCATTCTCGGCGTTGGCGGATCGAGCCTCGGCGGGCAGACCCTGGCTCAGCTGAAGGATTATGCGGTGCCGGGCACCGGGCGGTTCACCGAGAGTCCGCGCATCCACTTCCTCGACAATCTCGATCCCATCACCTTCGACCGCGTCCTGCACAAGCTGCCGCTCTCCTCGACCAAGTTCGTGGCGATCTCGAAATCCGGCGGTACGGGCGAGACGCTGATGCAGACCATTGCCGTGCTCACGGCCCTGGAGAAGGCAGGCCTGCGCTCCCATCCCAATGATCTGTTCCTCGGCCTGTCCGAGCCTCGCAAGGATGGCGGCAAGAATGCTCTTCGCGATCTCCTGGAGCCTGAGGGGGTGCGCTTCCTGGACCACCACACGGGTATCGGCGGGCGCTATTCGGTGCTGACCAATGTGGGCCTTTTGCCGGCCGCCGTGCTCGGTCTCGACATCGAAGCCATCCGGCAGGGCGCGGCGGATGCCTATGAACCCTTCCGAAAGGGTGCGGCGGCCAAGGACGCGCCGGCCGCTCTGGGCGCTGCGCTCAACGTCGCGGCGGCGAAGGCCGGCAAGGGCATTGCGGTCACCATGGCCTATGCGGATCGTCTCGAGCGCTTCACCCGCTGGTGGGTCCAGCTCTGGGCCGAGAGCGTGGGCAAGGACGGCAAGGGCACGCAGCCCGTCGCCGCCATCGGGCCGGTGGACCAGCACAGTCAGCAGCAGCTCTATCTTGCCGGCCCCAACGACAAGCTCTTCACGGTGTTGACCACCGGCGTTGCCGGCAAGGGCCCCGTCATGAATGAGGCGCTGGCCAAGCGCGCGGGCCAAACGGGCTTCGCAGGCAGGACCATCGGCGACCTTGTGGCTGCCCAAGGCCGTGCCATGGCGGACACCTTCGCCAAGAACAGCCGCCCGACCCGTCAGATTCATATCGAGACCCTGAACGAGCGTGCTCTGGGCGAGCTTCTCATGCATTTCATGCTGGAGACGATCCTGGCCGGCTACGCCACGGGCGTCGACCCGTTCGATCAGCCGGCCGTGGAAGAAGCCAAGATCCTGGCGAAGGAGTATCTGACGCAGGGGTGAGGGATCATCATTCCACGTCATGCCTCCACATCATGCCTCCATGTCATGGCCGGCCCTGTGCCGGCCATCTCGATAAGGAGAGGCGCGCCGCTTCATGCAATCGGGATCACCGGCACGAGGCCGGTGATGACGGCAAGCGATATGTCCATCCTGGGTACCGATCCCGGATCGGCTGCGCCGTCCGGGATGACACGTGAAGTCAGCAGGGGAATAACGTCGCGCGTTCTGGTTTCCGCCGCCTTCAGCCCCTATGTTCTCTTCTTACGAATCTGAAGGTTAGACGCCTCGCATGCATGTCCGCCGCCTCGATCCCATCCTCGTCGACCGCATCGCTGCGGGCGAGGTCGTCGAGCGCCCGGCGGCAGCGGTGAAGGAGCTCGTGGAGAACGCCGTCGATGCGGGCGCCTCCTCCATCGAGATTGCCGTCGAGGCCGGCGGGCGGCGCCTGATCCGCATCATCGACGACGGCCGGGGCATGACCCCGGAGGATGTGGAGCTGGCGGTCGAGCGCCACGCCACCTCCAAGCTGCCGGACGGCGATCTGTTTTCGATCAACACGCTGGGTTTCCGCGGCGAAGCATTGCCCTCCATCGGCGCGGTCGCGCGCCTCGCCATCGTCACCCGGACGGCCGAGGCCGAGACCGGCTCGTCCATCGTGGTGGAGGCCGGCGTCAAGGGTCCGGTGCGACCGGCACCCGCGCCCAAAGGCACGCGCGTCGAGGTGACGGATCTGTTTGCCGCTACGCCCGCGCGTCTGAAATTCCTCAAGAGCGACCGCTCCGAGGCTCAGGCGGTGGCGGAGATCGTCAAGCGCTTGGCCATCGCGCATCCGACGATCCGCTTCACCCTGTCGGGCGAGCACATCACCGCCTTCACCTACCCGCCGGAGGAGCCCGGCGAGCATGGTTTCCTGCGCCGTCTCTCGCGCGTGCTGGGGGCGGAGTTCCACGAGAACGCCATGTCCATCGGCGTCGAGCGCGAGGGCGTTCGGCTCACCGGCTTTGCGAGCCTGCCGACCTATCATCGCGGCACCGGCACCGCGATCCATTTCGTGGTCAATGGGCGGCCCGTGCGCGACAAGCTGCTGCTCGGCGCCGTGCGCGGCGCCTATGCCGATGTGATGGCGTCCGACCGGCATCCGGTGCTTGCCATCATGATCGATCTCGATCCCCGCGCGGTGGACGTCAACGTGCATCCGGCCAAGACCGAGGTGCGCTTCCGCGATCCTGCTTTCGTGCGCGGCTTCGTGGTGGGGGCGCTGAAGGAGGCCATCACCCGCTATGCCTTCCGTGCCTCGTCGACCGGCGGCACGCGTACGCTGGAAAGCCTGCGTCCTCATGGGGCGCTGCCGTCGCCTCGGGCCTATCCTCATCGCACGCATGGGATGATCCGTCCGACCAGCGCCTTTGCCAATTGGCAGGCTCCGCTCGATGGATCGGAGAGATCGTACGCTCCGGCGTCCGGACTTGCCGAACGACAGGCGAGCCTTCCCGATCTTGCAAGCCCCTCCGCCGACAGCCGGGCAACGCTTCACGAGGTCGAGTCGGAAACGGAAGAGGCGCCTCTCGGCGCCGCCCGCGCGCAATTGCACGGCACCTACATCGTCGCACAGACGCAGGACGGCATCGTCATCGTCGATCAGCACGCGGCGCATGAACGCCTCGTCTACGAGCGCCTGAAGCGTGAGCGCGCTTCGTCGGGCATTGCGCGGCAATTGCTGCTGATCCCCGACGTGGTGGATCTCGATCCCGTCGATGCCGACCGCGTGCTGGCGGAGGCCTCGTCCCTCGAGAGCCTCGGTCTCGTGGTCGAGCCTTTCGGTCACGGCGCACTGCTCGTGCGCGAGGTGCCCTCCGCGCTCGCGGGCGGGCGTATCAAGGCGTTGGTGCAGGACGTGGCCGATGCGTTGGCCGAATGGGGGCAGGGGGCTGCGAGCCCGCTGGAGGAACGTCTGGACGCCGTGCTCTCGCGCATGTCCTGCCACGGCTCCATCCGGGCGGGGCGGCGCATGCGGCCCGAGGAGATGAACGCCCTGTTGCGCGAGATGGAAGCGACGCCGCTCTCCGGCCAGTGCAATCACGGACGGCCGACGTACGTGGAGCTCAAGCTGACGGATATCGAGCGGCTGTTCGGGCGGCGATAGGGAACACTGCCGTGGAGGGCGGACGTTCTACGCATATGCGTGAAAATGCGCTAAAGTTGCTAGTGCTGAGATAGGTTTTATCCCGTGCTGCCGGCGCCTTTGTTCGCCCTAAGTCATCACAACGGTGTGACGTGCTTCGAACGATTACGAGCAGCGCGATTTAACCTTAGGCCAGCCCTTTGAAACAGGAGAATGGCGATGAAGGTCTCAAAAATCGTTGGTGTATCTCTCCTCGGCGCCGCGCTGGCGGTTGGTGGCGCCTTCGCACAGGGCAAGAAATGGGAAACCGTCAAGATCGCCACCGAGGGCGCCTACGAGCCGTGGAACTTCACGGGCCCCGGCGGCAAGCTCGAAGGCTTCGAGATCGACCTCGCCAACGAACTCTGCAACCGAATGAAAGTGAAGTGCGAGATCGTGGCCCAGGATTGGGACGGCATCATTCCGGCGCTCACCGCCAAGAAGTACGATGCCATCATGGCCGGCATGAGCATCACCGACGAGCGCAAGAAGACCATCGACTTCTCGAACCCCTACGCCGCCGGACCCAACGGCTTCCTCGTTTCCAAGGACTCGCCGCTCGCCAAGATGCCGGGGACCGGTCAATCCTTCAATCTGTCGACCCAGCAGGCGGCTGCCGAAAAAGCCATCGCCGATCTGAAGCCGCTCCTGAAAGGCAAGACCATTGGCGTCCAGACCTCGACCATCCACTCGAACTTTGCCGACAAGTATCTGAAGGACGTCGCCGAGATCCGCGAGTACAAGACCACAGAACAGCATGATCTCGATCTTGCGGCGGGGCGCATCGATGCGGTTCTGGCGGATGCAACGGCTTTGAGCGGAACCCTGCGCAAGCCCGAGTTCAAGGACTATGCCCTGGTCGGACCGTCGATCACCGGTGGTCTTCTGGGACCTGGCGTCGGTGCCGGCCTTCGCCAGGAAGACACCGATCTGAAGGCCATGTTCAACGATGCGATTGCAGCCGCCAAGGCGGATGGAACCATCAAGAAGTTGTCCGAGAAGTGGTTCAAGATCGACATCACGCCGGTGACTTGAACGGCGTCGCAATCACTGAATGTCGGCTGACGGACAGTGATTGCCATGAACCACGGGCTCGGCAGCAATGCGCGATCAATTCGCCTGCCGGGACGATGTGCTGACGATCGGTTAGACGGAAGTGCGGTAGAGCTTGAGCTCTTTGCGCGCCGGAGCCGATGCAAGATGGGCCGGCATGGCGGCCTGATCGAGGCAATCCTCGAATCGCAGTGACTCGGCTGCATTCACGGCCGGGGTCATATCGGATTCTTCGGCGCTGAACGCGACGCCCGCGAAATCGCCATGGCGCCAGCACACCCGTGCGCGGCGAACCTGCAGGTCATGGGCCGCGATGTACAACTCGAAGGTTTCCGGCAGGTCCATGTGCCGCTTGACCGCGATCCTGGCCCCGCCGGTGGAGATATCCTTCACCAGGCAGGAGATCATCGCCTCAGGACCCAGCATGATTTTTGCCGGGTGATGGGTGCGAAAACGCCTGGCTTGCCGACGATTGTCGATGGCGGTGACGGGAACCATGGAAGCGACCTTGGGACAAATGGCCAATGAACCTTGGCATTAACCATTTGTTAACCGGCATCTCAAGTCCCTCCTAAGGGGTATTCGCCTAATTGCTGAGCCTCCTCGCGATTCAGCGCGACGGTCCTTTGCGCTCCGCCGAGGCCGCCCAGATGTTCAGGTTGCCCTCGCCGGCATGTCGGTCGATTTCGGCGAGCTCGTCCGCCGTGAACGACAGGTTCTTGAGCGCGCCGACACAATCGACGACCTGCTCGGGGCGGCTCGCGCCGATGAGCGCCGAGGTGACGCGTCCGCCGCGCAGAACCCATGCCAGCGCCATCTGCGCCAGGGTCTGGCCGCGCCGTTCGGCGATGCCGTTGAGGCCGCGGATGCGGGCGATGTTGTCCTCGTTGAGGAAGCTCGTGCGCAGAGACTTGCCCTGGGCCGCGCGGCTCTCGTCGGGAATGCCGTCGAGGTACTTCGTCGTCAGCATGCCCTGCGCCAGCGGCGAGAACACGATGGAGCCGAGGCCCAGATCCTCGAGGGTGTCGAGCAGCCCGTCCTCCTCGATCCAGCGGTTGAGCATGGAATAGCTCGGCTGGTGGATGATGCAGGGAGTCCCGAGCTCGCGCAGGATGGCGAGAGCCTCGCGGGTGCGCTGGCTGTTGTAGGACGAGAGGCCGACATAGAGCGCCTTGCCCTGCCGCACGGCCGAGTCCAGCGCCAGCATGGTTTCTTCCAGAGGCGTGTCCGGATCGAAGCGGTGGGAATAGAAGATGTCGACATAGTCGAGCCCCATCCGCTTGAGGCTCTGGTCGAGGCTGGAGAGGAGATACTTGCGGCTGCCCCACTCGCCGTACGGGCCGGGCCACATGCGGTAGCCCGCCTTCGTGGAGATCACCAGCTCGTCGCGCAGGCCATGGAAATCGTTGCGCAGAATCTCGCCGAACAATGTTTCTGCCGAACCGGGAGGAGGGCCGTAATTGTTGGCGAGATCGAAATGCGTGATGCCGAGATCGAAGGCTGTCCGGCAGATCTCCCGCGCGGTCGCGGCCGACTTGTCCTCGCCGAAATTGTGCCAGAGCCCGAGCGAGATCGCCGGCAGCAACAGTCCGCTGCGGCCGCACCGATTGTAGATCATCTCGTCGTAGCGATTTTCAGCGGGCAGGTAGGCCATCGAACTCTCCAGCGGGCAATTAGGCAGAAGAGTTACATAGCGCGTCTCGTGCTTGTTCAACAACATGAACGCACGATGTGGCGCGTGTTTCCCTCCCCCTTGCGTGGAGGGGCCGGGTGGAGTGGTGCAGCTGGGTGAGTCCTTCCCGTCATGGCCGTCCCCGGACTTGATCCAGGGGTCAGTCCCGGCCATCCCGATCAGGAAGAGCGTTGCCCCTCAATCAATCGAGATCACCGGCACAAGGCCGGTGATGACGAGCGAGGGGTATGGAACGTTTGCCGTTCTCAGAAACGCGTAATGACGCTGATGCCAAGTCCTTCGAACCGATCCATGGCCATGAGGGCGTCGGGCGCCTCGTCGAGGCTGATGTGCTTGCCGACGAGTTTCTGCGGCGCGAGCTTGCCGGTGCGGATCATGGCCATCATCTCCTGGTAGCGGAAGGCCTGCATGCCGTGGCTGCCGTAGACCTCCAGCTCATGCGCGATGATCTGCGCCATCGGCACCTGCGCGCGGGCATGCTCGCCCACCATCAACCCGACCTGCACGTGACGCCCGCGGCGGCGCAGATTGGCGATGGAGTTGAAGCAGGTGGCCGGATGGCCCAGGGCATCGATGGACACATGTGCGCCGCCCTTGGTGATTTCCTTGACAGCTCCGACCACATCCTTGCTGTCTCGCGCATTCACCGTCGCCACGGCTCCCAAGGCTTTCGCGAATGCGAGCTTCTCGTCCGTGAGATCGATGGCGATCACGTTCGCCCCCATGGCGCCCGCGATCATGATTGCGGACAGCCCCACACCGCCGCATCCATGCACCGCCACCCATTCCCCGGGCTTTACGCGTCCTTGGTCGACGATGGCGCGGAACGACGTGACAAAGCGGCAGCCGAGGCTCGCCGCGGTGGCGAAATCCAGTTCCTCCGGGAGCGGGACGAGGTTCGTATCCGCGTAATCGACTGCCACATATTCCGCGAACGAGCCCCAGGCCGTGAAACCCGGTTGGAATTGCTGCTCGCAGACCTGGTGATTGCCGGAATGGCATTCATGGCAATGGCCGCATCCGCCGACGAACGGCACCGTGACGCGATCACCCTTCTTCCAGCGCGTGACCTGCTTGCCGGTGGCAAGCACCGTGCCGGCGAGCTCGTGCCCCGGCACATGCGGCAGCACCACGTCGGGATCGTGTCCCATCCAGCCGTGCCAGTCGCTCCGGCACAGGCCGGTCGCCTCGACCTTGATCACGACGCCTTCCGCGGAGGGCGTCGGGTCCGGCACGTTCTGCACGCGCGGCGGCTGCCCGAACTGCTCGAAGAGAACTGCTTTCATGATGAGCCTTTCCTACGCGACCAACAGGGAAGGGGCGGTATAGCGGGCAGATGATGATGGGACAATCGCACGGACATCTGCCGGCTGAGGAGGGTTAAGCGCGATACCGCCCGAACACCACCTTCGTCTCCCCGTAATCGCGCCGCTCGATCTCCTCGAAACCTTCCGGCAGCGTGAACTCGACGCCTTGCGCCTCTTCCACGATCACAAGCGCATCGGGCACGAGCCAGCCGCCCTCGGCGCAGGAGCGCAGGGCTTTCGGCGCGAGGTCCCGGCCGTAGGGCGGATCGCAGAACACGATGGAGAAGGGCGCATTGGGCGCGGCCCCGCCCATGCGGGTGGCGTCGCGGCGGAAGAGGCGGGTGGCGCCGCCGGCGCCGAGAGCCTCGACGTTCTCGCGGATGATGCCGCGGGACTGCGCCCCGTCGTCGACGAAGAGCGCGAAGGCGGCGCCGCGTGAGAGCGCCTCCAGCCCCAGGGCGCCGGTGCCGGCGAAGAGGTCGAGCACGCGCGCGCCCTCGACGGGATCGTCATAGCCGTGCTGCAGGATGTTGAAAAGCGTCTCGCGCAGGCGGTCCGAGGTCGGGCGGATCGCGTCCGAACTCGGCCCCTTGAGCGAGCGGCCGCGCCAGCGCCCGCCCACAATTCTCATGGCATGATTCCCAATTCAGAAACTCTTCAGAAGCCTTCGACCTGAGGAGGCCTGAAAGGCCGTCTCGAAGGACGAGGGCGTCTCCGATGCTCTCCGGACCCTCCTTCGAGACGGTCGCTTCGCGACCTCCTCAGGATGATGACCAGGATGGTGTCAGGCGCTGGTCAACGGCGACCGCGCGGGCCGCCCTTGGAACCGCCTTTGAAGCCGCCCTTCGAGGCTCCGCCCTTGGACGCGCCTCGAGGACCGCTCTTGAAGCCGCCGCCTCTCGGGCCGCCACGGGAAGGGGCATCCCCTCGCGGGGGGCCACGGCGGGGACGGTCGTCATCGCCACGGGCGCGGAACGGACGGTCCCCCTGTGGCTTGCGCGGGCGGTCGTCCCCGCCCTCGCGGGACCGGAAGGGGCGCTCGCCTTGATGAGAGCGCGGACGATCCTCCGCTCCCTCCGAGCGTGCCCGGAAGGGCCTGTCGCCGGCGGGACGCCGCGGGCGCTCGTCATCGCGGCGCGAAGGACGTTCTCCACCCTCGCGACCGCGGCGGGCCGGAGCCGCATCGCGGTCGTCACGGCGGCGCGGACGATCCTCGCCACCGGCAGCGCTGCGGCCCCTGCGGGGAGCGGGCGCCTCCTCTTCCTGCGGCTGGCGCACGAGGCGCTCCACCACGACCTTGCGGCCTTCGCTCGACGAAATGGCGCCGACACGCTCGCGCTGACGCTCCGCGCTGGCTGTGCGAGCCTCCTTCGGATCGGCACCGCGGCGCGGGGTCTTCCGGCGCGGGGCGTCCTCGTCGGTTTCACCGGCGCGCCACACGCTCGTCTTCACATCGAGGCGCGACGGGCGCTTCCTGGGTTCCTCCTCGTCGCGGCTGAAACGGTCGCCATCGCGGGAGCGTGATGGCCGCTCATCCCCATCGCGGTGACGGCGGGGGCGCTCGTCATCCCGGTCTCTGCCAAAGCGCGAGGGGCGCTCGCCGCGCTCATCACGATCCTGCCCCTTGGGAGAGCCGAAGGGCGCGATCGGCTCGCGCACCGGGCTTTCGAAATCGACACCCGCCTCGAGGGCGAGCGCTTCGCCAAGCTGATCCTTCAGCACCTTGGTGCGCACCTCTTCCACGAGGCCGACCTCGAGGTCGCCGAGCTGGAACGGGCCGAAGGACATGCGGATCAGGCGGTTCACCCGGACGCCCAGATGCTCGAGGATGCGCTTGATCTCGCGGTTCTTGCCCTCGCGCAGGCCCATGGTGATCCAGGCATTGTCGCCCTGCACCCGGTCGAGACGCGCCTCGATGGGGCCGTAATCGATGCCGTCGATGCTGATGCCGTCGCGTAAGCGGTCGAGGTCCGCCTGGTTGATCTCGCCGTGGGCGCGCACCTTATAGCGCCGCAGCCAGCCGGTATCGGGATGGGCGATCATGCGGGCAAGACCGCCGTCGTTGGTGAGCAGCAGAAGCCCTTCCGTGTTGATGTCGAGCCGACCGACCGCCACCACGCGGGGCAGGTCCTCGGGCAGGTTGTCGAACACGGTCGGCCGGCCTTCCGGATCGCGGGCCGTGGTCACGAGGCCGCGCGGCTTGTGGAAGAGCCACAGGCGCGTGCGCTCCTTGGCCGGCAGGGGCTCGCCGTCCACGGTGATCTTGTCGGCCGCCGTCACGTTGATTGCGGGGGATTCCAGCACCTTGCCGTTGAGGGTGACACGGCCCTCCGCAATCAGCACCTCCGCGTCGCGGCGGGACGCGATGCCGGCACGGGCGATGACCTTGGCGATACGGTCCTCGGTGGGCTCCTGCGGTTCGGCCTGAACCTCGGGGCGCTCTTCGCGGGCGCGGCGCGGACGATCCTCGGCGGAGCGGTCGAAGCGACGCGGGCGTTCGTCGCCGGAGCGGCCGCGGAAAGGCTTGTCACCGGCGCTGCGGGCGCGGAACGGCTTGTCGCCACCCTCGCCGCGGGGCCGGAAGGGCTTCTTGTCGCCGCTCTCGAAGCGGCGAGGACGATCATCGTTATCCCGGCTGCGGAACGGCTTATCGCCACCTTCTCCGCGCGGGCGGAACGGCTTATCGCCATCGCGGCTGCGGAAAGGCCGGTCGCCTGCTTCACGCGGCTTGCGCGGGCGGTCATCGTCGCCTCGGGCGCGGAAGGGGCGCTCGCCGCCCTCGCGGGGTTTGCGGAAGGGCCTGTCACCGGAGGTGCGGCTGCGGTCGGAGCGTCCCGAGGAGCGGCCCCTGCGATTATCGTCGTTGCTGTCGGTCATGGGAGCCTGATAGCAGAGGAGTGGCAGAGAAGCGAGGATTAAGGAACGAACCGATTGATGGATAACGCCGATCACGAGCCGCTTGATCCGGGAAGACCGGATCCCATGAGCGTGGCCTTCGACGAGGCCCGCGCCGCTGCGGCGCGCGGGGAGGTGCCGGTGGGGGCCGCCATCGTGAAGGACGGCCGGGTCGTCGCCTCGGCGGGCAACCGCCCGCGCGAGCTGCGGGACCCCTCAGCCCACGCGGAAATGCTCGCCATCCGCCGCGCCTGCGAGGCTCTGGACGACGAGCGGCTTTCCGGCTGCGATCTCTACGTGACGTTGGAGCCCTGCACCATGTGCGCGACCGCGATCTCGTTCGCCCGTATCCGGCGGGTCTATTACGCGGCTTACGATCCGAAGGGCGGCGCGGTCGATAACGGCGTGCGCTTCTTCGACCAGCCCACCTGCCACCACGCCCCGGAGGTTTATGGCGGCATCCGGGAGAGGGAGGCGGCGGCGCTGCTGAAGGAGTTTTTCGAGGGCCGGCGATAAAGGGTTGCATGAAACAGGCCCGGAGCGACGCTCTCCGGGCCTGCGCTTCTTCCGGTGTGAGGATTAACGGCTGTTATCCGTCGTGCCGGTGCGGGAGACGGTGTTGCCCCGCTCGTCCTCCACCTCGACCTCGGTCTTGCGAACCGTATCGGAGATCGTCTCGGTCCGCTGGTCTGCTTCCTTGCGCACGACAACCTCCTCGACGACGCGAGCCTCCTTGGAGACCACCGCTTCCTCGGCGCGTTCCTCCATCTCTATGGTACGCTCCTGGAAGAGATCGCCATCGTTGATGGATCCGGCATGCAGGGAGCCTTCGACCGGGCGGCGCTCGACGGCGACGCGCTCCTCGGAGAGGGTAACCTGCTCCTGCACGGGACGCTCGATCACATGAGAGCGAATGCGCACGCGGCCGTGGCTGACCTCGCGCTTGCCCACATGCAGCTCTTCCTCCGCCACGGGGATCACTTCGTCGCCGCGGCTTACGTCCCCGCCGTGAAGCTGGGTTCGATCAGACCCGAGATCCGTACCAAGGGCCGTGCGGTCATCAGACGTCGCATAGGTGCGATCTTGCGCGATGTCACTGTCGCGCATGTCGCTGCCGCTCGTCAGCCCTGCGCTACCCAGCATGCCGGACGATGTGGTGGCAGCGCCGGAGCCGAGATCGGAAACACCCGAACCGTAATTGCTCCAGCCTTCCGAACGCCAAGCACCCTGACGCTCGTCGAGGTCGAGAACATCGTCATTGTCGAGGATATCTACGACCCGATCCGCCTCGCCGTCATCGCAGCGTACGGCGATGAGAGCGTGGCCGCGGCGCACGCCTTCTGCATAAGCGCGAGCATCGTCACGTGGCACGCCGTTGGTGGTGAGGTAATTCTCGACGCGATCATGGTGCGATCCACCTGAGCTTTCGTCGAAGCTGCTGGCGTCATCCCAGAAGCGGTTGCTGCCCGAGTTGGTGAACATGCAGATCTTGCCCTGCGAGATGCCGGATTGCTCCAGCTCACGAACGATTGCAGAAGCTTGAGAGTCGCTGCCATAGAGGCAGGTTACAGTCTTGGCCATTGCGAAGAGCTCCAGAGGTGATCGACAAACAAATGGAATTTTGCGAAGTCTAGCTCATGCTCAATTACTGCTGCCGTATTACTCAATTCAGCACGGCTTCAGGCGCACTGATCTACCAATTGCTGCTGGGCAACTTCGTTCCCAAAATCGATTTGTTGATGCTTGCAATCTCACGAACTGGTGTTCGTGTCGTCCTCATCTGCGGGAAGCCGTTCGATGACGGCATGCTGCTTGCGAAGCTCAACCGGGATCTCAACTTCCTCCGTCGTTGCAAGCTTGCGAATGTGCACTTCCTCTTTCAGGACGAGGCGCTTTTCGATGATGAGAACTTCTTCCAGAACGGGGATGATGGTCACATTGTCTTCGACGCGGATGCCGGGAGCCTGATCCACGATGCGGTCGATGGGAACGCGCGTGATATCGACTGTCTCGCCGTCGAGCGTACCTTTTGCCAGCTCAGTCTCGACGTCGACGATTGTACGAACACGAACCTTGCCCGTTGTCACCATGCGCTTGTCGAGCCGCACTTCCTCTTCAGCACGAGCAATGACTTCCGCCTCGGAGGAGGTGTCCTGTGAGACCGGCTGGTCTGGAATGTGCTTTGTCATTGAAAAGGTCCCGTCTGCACCGGTGAACGTGCGCTGATCAGACGGGTTCCTCAGGCAGAAGCGCCAATCGAAGCTTCAGCTCTGCAGGAAAGCCTGCAGCGCCTCCAACGTCGCGCTCGGGTTTTCTTCTGCTACGAAATGCCCTGACGTGACCCCGATGCCGGTCGCTTTCGGGGCGAAGCTCTGGTGCCAGATGTCGAGTGGTTGCTTCCGGTCGCCGACGGGGCCGCTGACGAGATAATAATCGCTCCAGATCACATAGGTCGGGCACTGGATGGTCTTGCCTGCGGCGAGATCGGCTTCGTCGGCCTCGATGTCGCGGGTGGCGCCGGCCCGGTAATCCTCGCAGAAGGCGTGGATGCGGCTGGGTTCGTTGCAACTCTGCCAGTAGGAGTGGAGCGCGCGATGGTCGAAGGCACTGAGATCGCCCGCGGCCGACCATTCCCGCATCAGGCCTTCGAAATACGGGATCGGATCGCGCCCGATCTCTTCCTCGGGTTTCGGTCGGGGCTGTGAAAGATAGCCCCAGTGAACTTCCGGAATTCTGCCTGCTCCCATCTGCTCCCACACATGGTAGGTCGGCAGAATGTCGAGAAGGGCGAGCCGCTCCACCCGGCCCGGATGGTCGAGGGCGAGCCGGTACGCGACACGCGCTCCGCGGTCGTGTCCGACGACGGCGAAATGCACATGGCCCAAAGCCTCCATGACCCGCACGACATCCCGGCCCATGGCGCGCTTGGAATAGGTCTCGTGCTTCGGGTCGCCTTCCGGCGCTGAGGACCAGCCATAGCCACGCAGGTCCATGCAGACGACCTTGTGGGTCTCGGCCAGAGTCGGCGCGAGGTGGTGCCACATGGCATGGGTTTCAGGAAAGCCATGCAGCAGAACGAGCGGCTTTCCCGTGCCTTTGGAGCGGGCGAAGATGCGCCCGACCTCCGTGTCGATCCAGTGGCTTTCGAAATCGGGAAAGAGTTCGTCGCTCATGGATGGCCGCTCGCTGTTGTAAGAAGATCGCTTCCAGAAGCTAGAGCATTCCCATGCGAATTGGATGAGGCCGCTTAGGAAAAAAGAGAGTTACAACTTAAAGTGGACTATGTTCCGTCGCGTCATCCCTCGATTGAAGTACGCTCAGTTCAGCTCACGCTCCACTGCACGCCAGCCGATGTCCTTCCGGCAGAAGCCCTCCGGCCACTCGATCCTGGCAACAGCCTCATAGGCTTTCCTTTGCGCCTCGGAGATCGTGTGTCCCAACGCCGTGACATTGAGCACGCGTCCACCATTGGCAACGATCCTGTCGCCGTCCTGTTTCGTGCCGGCATGAAACACGATGACGTCGTCCAGCTCTTCAGCCTTGTCGATGCCCCTGATCTCCGAGCCCTTCTCGACTGATCCCGGATAGCCCTGCGCGGCCATGACGACGGTGAGCGCAGCTTCGTTGGTCCACTGCAGGGAGATGCTGTTCAGAACGCCGTCGCAGGCGGCAAGCAGCGCCGTCACGAGATCGGATTTCAGGCGCGGCAGCAGAACCTGGGTTTCGGGATCGCCGAGGCGGGCATTGTATTCGATGAGCTGAGGCCCGTCCTTGGTGAGCATCAGCCCGGCATAGAGGATGCCCGTATAGGGCGTGCCGCGTGCCTTCATGCCCGCGAGAGTCGGCTCGATGATGTCCCGCATGGCGCGGGCCTGGAGCTCCGGCGTCATCACGGCGGCCGGCGAATAAGCCCCCATCCCGCCGGTGTTGGGTCCCTGGTCGCCGTCGAAGACGCGCTTGTGGTCCTGCGCCGTGCCGAAGGGGATCGCATGCGTGCCGTCGCAGAGGGCAAAGAAACTCGCCTCTTCGCCTTCGAGAAACGCCTCGATCACCACCTCGGCTCCGGCCGCTCCGAGACCGCCGCCGATCATCATGTCGATGGCCTCTTCAGCCTCCTCGAAGGAGGTAGCGACGACCACGCCCTTGCCGGCGGCAAGGCCGTCCGCCTTCACCACGGTCGGCACGCCGTAACTGCGGACGTAAGCCTTGGCCGCTTCCGCATCGGTGAAGCGCCGATAGGCAGCGGTCGGGATGTTGAATTCGGCGCACAGATCCTTGGTGAAGGCCTTCGAGCCTTCGAGCTGGGCGGCGGCCTTGCTTGGCCCGAACGCCTTGATTCCCGCAGCCGTGAGATCGTCCACGAGTCCTGCCACCAGCGGCGCCTCCGGCCCGACCACGACGAAATTGACCTTCATCACCCGGCAGAGATCGATCACCGCCCGATGGTCCGTCACATCGAGCACGACATTGGTGCCGTGCTGCGCCGTGCCGGGATTGCCGGGGGCGACGAGAAGCCTGTCGCACAGGGCACTCGCCGAGAGGCTCCTGGCCAGAGCATGCTCCCGTCCGCCGGACCCGATGAGAAGAATGTTCATGACTTTCGCCTCCCTGTGCTGCTGCGCTCTTAGCGGCTATGGGCTTTTGCGCCTAGTCTTGAAAGTGCGAGGCCAAGACCTGTTTTGCGGGCGCGGCGAAATGCACAGGGGATAGGTTGCCATTGTGAACGTCTGTTGCGGCCGTGCCCTTGGCAGGCCCCGGGTGGGCGGATTAGGTTCACCTCATGTTCGCAGAAAAAGCTCCCTCGAATGCTTCCGAATGGTCGGTGTCCGATCTGGCGGGCGCCCTCAAACGCACCTTGGAGGATGCGTTCGGCCATGTGCGCTTGCGTGGCGAGGTCTCGGGCTATCGCGGGCCTCACTCGTCGGGGCATGCGTATTTTTCCCTGAAGGACCAGAATGCCCGCATCGACGCGGTGATCTGGAAAGGGGCCTTCGCCAAGCTCAAGATCCGCCCCGAGGAGGGAATGGAGGTCATCGCCACCGGGCGCATCACCACCTTTCCGGGCTCGTCCAAGTACCAGATCGTCATCGATACGCTCGAGCCCGCCGGCATCGGCGCGCTCATGGCGCTGCTCGAAGAGCGCCGCCGCAAGCTGAATGCGGAGGGGCTGTTCGCTCAGGAGCGCAAGCGCCGGCTGCCTTTCCTGCCGCAGGTGATCGGCGTCGTCACCTCGCCGACCGGCGCGGTGATCCGCGACATTCTCCACCGGCTGGAGGATCGATTCCCGCGCCGGGTGCTGGTGTGGCCCGTGCGCGTGCAGGGCGAAACCTGCGCGGCGGAGGTCGCCGCCGCCATCCGCGGCTTCAATGCGTTGGAATCCGGCGGGCGAATCCCGCGCCCCGACGTACTCATCGTGGCCCGCGGCGGCGGATCCATCGAGGACCTGTGGGGCTTCAACGAGGAGATCGTCGTGCGGGCCGCGGCCGAGAGCGGCATCCCGCTCGTCTCGGCGGTCGGCCACGAGACCGACTGGACCCTGATCGACCATGCGGCCGACATGCGTGCGCCGACGCCCACGGGCGCCGCCGAGATGGTGGTGCCGGTCCGGGTCGAGCTCATGGCCGCCGTGAACGATCTCTCCCGGCGCCATGTGGAAGCAGCCCTTCGCCTTGTGGAGCGCCGCCGGTCGGACCTGCGCGCCACGGCCCGTGCCCTGCCGAGCCCAGAGGCCCTGTTCTCGCCCAAGCGGCAGCGGCTCGATCTTGCGGCCACCAAGCTCTATCCGGCGCTCGCCCGCAACGCCCGCGGCCACGAGGAGCGGCTGCTCAAGGTTGCGCGCCAGCTTGCCCATGTGTCGCCGGTGGCCAACGTCGCCCGCATGCGCGCCAGGCTCGATGCGGTGGGGCCGCGCCCTTACAATGCAGCCTGCCGCTCCATCCTGCTGCGCGAGGAGAGCCTGAAGCAGATCGGCCGCCGTCTGGTGGTGTCCCGAGAGGCGCTGTTGCGCGCCGAGCGGGTGCGTCTTGCTCAAGGGCATGAACTCACCCAGCGGGTCGCCGAACGCCTCGGGCCGGCGCTGCAAGGCCAGATTGCCCGCAAGGCCGACAAGCTGGACGCAGTGTCCAAGCTCTTCGACAGCCTCAGCTACAAATCCGTGCTCAAGCGCGGCTTCGCCCTCGTCCGCGATGCGGACGGACAGCCGCTCAACTCGGCGGAGGCGGTGCTGGACGGCCAGGCCCTCGTGCTCGAATTCGCCGACGGCAAGGCGGATGCCACCGGTGGGCGGATCGGGACGAGGCCAAGGGTAGCCAAGCCGAAGCTTGTGGCGGCGGAAGAGCAGGGCGCCTTGTTTTGATTGAGGATTGGAAATCCTCGTCTAGCCTGCTTATGTGGAAGACAGCGCAACGCATTTCTTGATGTCATCGATGTTGAACAAGATCGAACGCAGCGGCGGCGAAGCCGTCGTGCAATATCTCGACAGCAACCTCCGGGTCTTGAAGCCCGGGGCGTATGTGCGTTGCGCGGTGACGGGTGTCGAGATCCCCCTCGACGAGTTGAAGTATTGGAGCGTCGAGAGGCAGGAGGCCTATGCCTCGCCCGAGGCGGTGATGATGCGCATCACCGGCGGGGGCGGGCCTCAAAAGTAGAGTGCTTCCGGCGAGGTGGATCCGGTTCGCCGTCGTTCATGCGACATGCAGCCGCCTTTCGTTGATGCGGCGCAGGAGCAGGTTGCGCAGGCCCGCCTCGTTCTCGATCCGAAGCCGCACCCGCAGCACCATCAGATCCGGCCAAGGCTCGGCCTCCTTCACCGCCGCGATCCGTGCAAAATCCTTCTCCGTGGTCACGGCCTGAAGCCCGCGTGCCTCCGCTTCCTGGCGCAGAGCCGTGAGTTCGGCCGCCTTGTAGCGATGGTGGTCGGGGAACGGATGTACGGCTTCGACGATGGCGCCGCAGGCGTGCAGGGTGTCGAAGAACTTTTCGGGCCGTCCGATCCCTGCAAAGGCCAGCACCTTCTTGCCTTGGAGGGATTTGGCCACATCCATTGCCGGTTCGAGCCTTGCTCCGAACACGCGCTTGCCGCGCCGTTCAGCTTCCTCGGCAATCTGTCGTCCCGGCTCTCCACTGCCGATGATGAGAACCGCATCGATGGCGGGCCATTGCACTTTCATTGGCGCGCGCAGCGGCCCGGCAGGCAAAGGCAAACCATTGCCGATTCCCGTTGCTCCATCCACGACTGCAATGGCGCAATCCTTGATCAGCGACGGATTCTGGAGCCCGTCATCCATGATGACGACGGTCGATCCTATCTCGTAGGACAGCCGGGCCCCGGCCGGGCGGTCGCGGGAGACGATGGTTCGCGCCGCGCCCGAGAGCAGGATGGGTTCGTCGCCCACATCGAAGGCCGTGTGCTTCATCCGGACCTGCACCGGGCCGCGCAGGCGACCGCCATAACCCCGTGACAGGAAGGCGGGGCTTTCACCCGCCGCATCGAGTATCTTGGCGACGGCAAGTGCCGTCGGTGTCTTGCCGGCGCCGCCCACGGTGAAATTCCCGATGCAGATGATGGGAAGATCCGCCTTCTCGCCCTGTCGCCGCATCCGTTGCGCGGCGATGGAGGTGTAGATGATGCCGGCTGGGCGCAGCAGACTGGCCTGCAGCGAGGGGGAGGGCTGCCACCAGAAGCGTGGTGCGCGCATCAGCGGCGCGCTCCCAGTTTCGCCTGGACGATGAAGGGCTCGACCGATTGCATCGTCCGGTCCACGGCGCCGCCGAGCGCCTGCACAGCCTCCCCGGACTTGCGAGCCATATCGCGCGTAAGGGCCGCGTTGTTCAGCAATTCGTTGACCGCCCGCGCCAGGGTGGCGCTGTCCTTCACCATTACTGCGCCCCGCGACCGATCGAGGGCCTCATAGATCTCGGTGGCGGTATGGACATGTGGTCCGTGCAGGATGGCCGCGCCCAGCTTGGCCGGCTCGATCGGGTTATGCCCGCCGATGGGAACTAGAGTGCCGCCCATGAGGACGATGGGGGAGAGCCGGTAGAACAGGCCCATCTCGCCGACCGTGTCGACCACGTAGATATCCGTCGCCCGATCGGGGTGAATGCCCTCGGAGCGCCGGCTGGCGCGCAGATCGGCCTGTCTGGCAAGGGAGGCAACGTCCGGCCCGCGATGGGGATGCCGTGGGGCGATGATGGTGAGCAGGTGAGGATGGCGATTCGCCAAGGCGCGGTGCACGGCGATGATCGCACTTTCCTCGCCGGGATGCGTGCTGGCTGCAAGCCAGACCGGGCGCCCTGCAATCAGCCCCGAGAGATGTGCCACCACCCGCGGGTCCGCTGGCGGGGGAGCCGCATCGAATTTGATGTTGCCCGTCACGATCACCCGGGGAGCACCGAGCCGTGCCAGACGTTCGGCGTCGTCGGACGTTTGGGCAAGGCATAGGGCGAACCGTTCGAGAAGGCCTCTGATGATGCCCGGCATTTTCTGCCAGCGCTGGTACGATCGATCCGACATGCGGCCGTTGACCATGACGAGCGGGATGTCACGCTCGGCCAGCGCCATGATCGTGTTCGGCCAGATCTCGGATTCCGCGATCAGGGCCAGATCGGGATGCCAGTGCTCCAGGAAGCGTTTTATATAACGTGGCACGTCCAGCGGGACAAACTGATGAATGGCGCCGGGCGGAAGCCGCCGGGCGATCAGAGAGGCCGATGTCTTCGTGCCTGATGTCACCAGGACCGCAAGGCCGCGCTGGGTCATCCGTTCCACGATCGGCAGCAGGGACAGGGTCTCGCCGATGCTGGCACCATGAACCCACATCAGGTGGCCCTTGGGCCGTTGGCGGCTGGGATAGCCCTGCCGCTCGCCGAGCCGCGTGCGATCCTCGCGACCCTTGTGCCGGCGCCAATACAGGAGGCCGAGCACGGCCGGCTCCAGCATGGACACCGCCGTGCGGTAGGCCTTGAAGATGATCGGGAAGCTCATGCCCGGAAGCCTCCCATGAGCACGGGACTGGGTTTGGCGCCCGGATCCCTCGATCCGATCAGAGCATAGGCCCGCTCGTGCACTCGGTCGAGTTCCCTCTCGACGGTCTTTCTTAAGGATTCCAGCGTCTGCTCGTCCGCTTCCCGCGGGATATGGATCTGATCTCCGAGCACCATGGCTCCGCGGCCGAACGGCAGCCCGATGCTGGCCCTGTCCCAGCTGTCGAAGTCGATGCGGCGGCTCGTGACCACGGCGACCGGCACGATGGGACGACCGGACAGCTGGGACAGAGTGACGATACCTTGGCCGCAGATCCGCGAAATCTTCGGGACGTCGGCGGTCATCACCACCATCTCTCCATCGCTCAAGGCCCGCAGCATGGCCCGCATGGCCTGGGCACCGCCCTTCTTGCGGATGTCGCGGCCGCGTGCACCGGAGCCGCGGATGGCCCGCACCCCCAGATGGCGCAGCGCGACGGCATTGAACTCACCGTCGCCCGAGCGTGAGACGAGGCTCGCGGCGCGGTCCTGCGGCCTCTTGGCGAAATGGATCATGAAATGCTGCCCGTGCCACATGGCGGCGATCACGGGCATCTCGACTCGGTCATAAGCATCGGCCGGCTCCATGACGAACCGGTTCGTGCGCTGCACGAACTTGAGATAGCCCGCGACAAGAAAGCCCAGGATTTCCTGGACCGCTCGCGACCGGGTGATGCGCTTCATGAAACCCATTGTGACCTGAGGAATCAGCCGATCTGCGGATCCAGCAGGCGGTGAAGGTGGACGATGAAGTAGCGCATCTGCGCATTGTCCACCGTCGCCTGTGCCTTGGCCTTCCAGGCCGCGTGAGCACTGGCATAGTTCGGGAAGATTCCGACGATTTCGAGCTTGGAAAGATCCTTGAAGTCGACGGATTCGAGGCTGCTGAGTTCGCCGCCGAAAACCAGATGCAGGAGTTGCTTGCCAGGCGTGTCGGTCATGATGATAGGGCTCTTCTGAAGAGGGTTGGAGGGTCGGTGTTGATGTGAGCCAACTTTGTTCAGGCTCTCATGGCTCCAATAGCACGAGGATGCAACCGTGACGCAACGGCAATCATCTCATCGTGGGAGGGATAAGGCTTGTTGTAGATCGGGGTCGAACCGTCGAGACCGGTCAGGCATGCGCCTGCTTCCTGCAGGATGAGGTCCGCGGCCGCGATGTCCCAATCCTGGGCATTGGCCGAGACGAGGCCGATATCGATGGAGCCTTCCGCCACCCGCGCCAGTCTGAGCGCCAGGGACGGCACCTTGGGCAGGCGCTCGACCGGGCCCATGTGGCGCTCGAGCTGGTCCACGAGAGGCTTGGGCCCCGCAACCCGGGCATGTGGGACATCTTCGGCCTCGGACACCTGCAGCCTCTCGCCGTTGCACCAGGCTCCTTCGCTGATCCTTGCTTCGTAAAGACGATCATGGATCGGCGCATAGAGGATGCCGAGAACCGGCCTGGCGTCCCTGACCAGGGCGATGGAGATGGCCCAATCGGGATGGCCCGAGGCAAAGGCCCGGGTGCCATCGATGGGGTCGACGATCCAGACATAGCTCTGCTCAAGGCGCGCCGGGTCGTCGGCCGTCTCCTCCGAAAGCCAGCCGGCTTGGGAAAACAGCGCGGAGAGATGCTCCTTCAGGAAAACGTCGAGGGCGATATCCGCTTCGGTCACCGGGGAGCTGTGCCCCTTGTACCAGAGCTTGGCCGCCGTCTGCGCGCCGGCGCGGAAATAGGGCAGGGCCAGATCTCCCGCCCGGCGGGCGGCATCCCGCACGGCGGGCGCGAGGGAGGGGCCTGGATGAGATGAAGGAGACAGCATCG
The DNA here is from genome assembly GCF_044784385.1 of Microvirga sp. RSM25. Taxonomy (NCBI): domain Bacteria; kingdom Pseudomonadati; phylum Pseudomonadota; class Alphaproteobacteria; order Hyphomicrobiales; family Methylobacteriaceae; genus Microvirga; species Microvirga sp. RSM25. The sequence continues at coordinate 248,337 of NZ_CP173039.1, forward strand.
AACCTGACATGGGGGCCATCGGGAGGAGATACCATATCCCTCGAGCCCAAACCTTCCTTTTCGAAAGGTCGGCCTTTCTAGACGAGGCAGTCGAGGGTCATGGCCGCGAACAGGATCAGGCCCGCATCCCGATTCGAGCGGAAGAGACGCAGTGCGCCGGTGCCGTCCGCCCGGTCGATGCGGGCGACCTGCCAGCCCAGGTGAACGGCAAAGAGGCTCAAGCCGGCAAAGGATGGCAAGCCTGCGCCTGCCAGAACCAGCGATGCGGTGATGGAGACGATGGTCAGCGCATAGCAGATGCCGACGCCGAGCTTCACGTTCTCGCCGAAGAACCGGGCCGAGGATTTGATCCCGGCAATCTCGTCGTCCTCGATGTCCTGCAGGGCATAGATCGTGTCGTAGCCCACCACCCAGGCGATGCTGCCGAGATAGAGCAGGATGGCGGCCCAGCCCAAAGATCCGAAGGCGGCCGTCCAGCCCATCAGGGCCCCCCAGGCGAAGGCGAGGCCCAGCACGATCTGCGGCATCCAGAAGAAGCGCTTCATGAAGGGGTAGAGCGCGACGATGCCAAGCGAGGCGAAGCCGGTCGCGATCGCGAAGGCATTGAACTGGAGCAGGACCAGAAGGCCCAGGATGGCCTGAAGCGCGAGAAAGGCCAGAGCCCCTTTCAGGGTGACCTGGCCTGAGGGAAGGGGGCGCTGACGGGTGCGCTCGACGCGGGTGTCGAGATCCCGGTCGACGATGTCGTTATAGGTGCAGCCCGCTCCACGCATGGCCACGGCGCCGATCAGGAAGAGGAGGCAATGGACCGGGTTCGGCCAGGGCTGTCCCGCCGCGATGGCGGCGAGCGCCGCCGACCACCAGCAGGGCAGGAGAAGCAGCCACCAGCCGATGGGTCGCTCGATACGGGCGAGGCGCAGGTAAGGCTTGAGGCCCGCCGGCGCCGATCGTTCGGCCCAATGGCCCTTGACGGCATCAGGCAGGGACGGGTCCGCGGGACGCTCCATAACTTAAAGGACCGGCTTAGAGCGCGCCCTTCGGGACGCTCAGGGTGCCGGTCAGACCGCCGCCCATCTTGCCGGCAGGACCACCTTGCTGAGTCTGCTGCTGCTTGGCGCGCTTTTCCATCTCGGCCATCTTCGCGACAGCGCCGCAGGCCTGACCCTTGAACTGCTGGGAGCGCTTGTGATCCTCGGCAAAGCTCTGGACCAGCTGATCGGGAACCTGGCACCAATCCTTGTTGTCGGTCATCCACTTCTGACCGGCGGAGCCATTGGTCACGAGCTTCGAGAAGATGGTGCAGGCTGCGCGCGGGTCGATCTGCTTGTTCTTGCCACCATTAGTGAGCTTGTTGACCTGCTGGATCAGGCTCTGCCGCTCCTGCAGAATCTTCTGCCCTTCCTGGCAGGCGCTCGACTGCGCGAAGGCAGGAGCTGTCACGAAAATGCCGGCGACGGCCAACGCAGCCAGAAGATGCGAACGGATATGCATCATGCCCAAAATTCCCTCAAAAAGCGCGCGACGTCTCGCACGCCTGCGTTCTGTTAACAGGTTCAGGGCCTTGAGGCCAAGAGGCGAATGGTCGCCTTAAGCTTAAGCTGTGCCATCCCGCACCTGAATTTCACGTGACCAAAAGGGCCGACCCACTCCCTCGGGGCGGGGGAACTTGATACAGGGAGAGCGGTTCAGCACAAGGTTCCCAGATCCCCAATGGCCGAATACGATTTCAACGCTCCCCGTCTCTTCATCGATGCGCCCCTCCAGGCCGGGGCCAGGATCGCCCTCGACCGGGGACAGGCCAATTACCTGCTCAACGTCCTGCGCCTGAAGGCCGGGGAAAGCGTGCTGATCTTCAACGGGCAGGATGGGGAATGGCGCGCCGAAGTCGAGGTCGAGGGGCGCAAGGCCGCCGGTCTCGTCTGCGTGGAGCGGACCCGGGAGCAGGGGGCTGCCCCCGACATCATCTATGCCTTTGCGCCGCTCAAGCACGCCCGCCTCGACTATATGGTCCAGAAGGCGGTGGAGATGGGAGCGGGCGTACTCCAGCCCATCCTGACGCGCCGGACCCAGGCCTCCCGGGTCAATCTCGAGCGCATGCGCAGCAACGCCGCCGAGGCGGCCGAGCAGTGCGGGATCCTATCGATTCCGGAGGTGCGCGAAGAAGAGAATTTGGAGCGTTTTCTCAAGGGGTTGGAGAAAGATCGCCTGGTCGTTTTCTGCGACGAGAATGCGCCGGTTTCGAACCCTGTCGCGGCTCTGGCCAAGCTTGGGAACAATCAAGCTGGTCTGGCCGTTATTGTGGGCCCCGAAGGAGGGTTCACCGATCAGGAGAGAGCGCTTGTCGCCGCCCACGAAAGATGTGTTTGCGTATCGTTGGGTCCGCGAATCCTGCGAGCTGACACAGCCGCTGTGGCCGCGCTGGCGATCGTTCAGGCCGTGCTTGGCGATTGGAACTGACCTCATCGTCCGACAACGGCTAAAACCAAACCGCCTCTAGCTTCAAAAGCTTAGCAGTTTCGCGTCGATTCGCCCCATTCTGGCCCCATTAAGCCGGAGTTTGGGCTCGGTCGCCGCAGGCCGGTCCGCATGCGCGAAAGGCCATTTCTGAATAAGAACAGAGGACACAGGGAAATGAGCTGGGACTTCAAGTTCGGCATCGAGGAAGAGTATTTCGTCAACGATGCGCCGAGACGGGATATCGCCAGGGGGAGGATCAAGGAATTCTTCGCCGCCTGCCGTGACAACATCTCCGGCGACATCCAGCCCGAGATGCTGGAGCCGCAGATCGAGGTCGCGAGCAAGCCGGCCGTGGAATTCTCCGAGGCCCGCGCGCAGCTTGCCGAGCTGCGCTCGTCGGTGGGATCCGTCGCCCGCGATTTCGGCCTGTCCATCATGGCCTCCGGCACCCATCCGCTCGCCATCTGGTCCCGGGTGCGTCCCACGGCGCAGCCACGCTATGGCAAGGTCATGCACGACCTGCAGATGCTCGGCAGCCGCAACGTGCTGTGCGGCATGCATGTCCATGTGGAAGTGCCCGACCTGAGTATGCGCGTGGACATCATGAACCGGATCCAGCCCTACCTGCCGCTGCTGCTCGCGCTCTCGACCTCCTCGCCGTTCTGGCAGGCGCAGCGCACGGGTCTTCTCGGCTACCGGCTTGCGGCCTATCGCGAGCTGCCGCGCACGGGATTCCCCGACCTCTTCGAGAGCGCGCAGGACTATCAGCGCTATATCGACACCCTCGTGGCCGCCCGCGCCATCGAGAATTCCAGCTATGTCTGGTGGGTCATCCGGCCGTCCCTGAAGCATCCGACCCTCGAGCTGCGCGTCGCCGACAGCTGCACCCGGCTCGACGACACCATCGCGATTGCCGCGCTCTATCGCTGCCTTGTCCGCCGCCTGAGCCTGGATACCACGCTGAACGCCGGACAGACGGGCGCCTCCCGCGCCATCAACGACGAGAACGGCTGGCGGGCCCAGCGCTACGGCATCCACGGCAGCTTCGTCGATGAGAAGACGCGCACCGCAAAGCCGGTGCGGGAGCTCCTCGACGAGACGCTCGATCTCGTGGCCGAGGATGCCAAGGCCCTCGGCTGCCAGCGCGAGCTCGATCTCGCCCGCTGGATCGTGGCCCGCGGCACCAGTGCCGACCAGCAGCTGACGCTCTATACTGAAGCGGTCGGCCGCGGCCTGTCGAACCGGGACGCGCTTGCCGGCGTTGTCGACTGGCTCAGTGCGGAGACGATGGGAGAAACGACGATCCGTCACTAGCACATCGTGCGGAACCGAAGGTCTGCGCCTGCGAAAAGTGGACCCTGTTTTCCGCATCAACGGTGCGCCAGCGATGAGGAGAAGCATCGGACCACCCTCGAAAGCGGTATCCACTTTTGAGGCCGATGCTTTGATGGGGGCGGCACCGCCTCGTCGCTTTTATGTCTTCGTCCCTCATTGCGCCTTGGCCTTAAGCCCCTTATGGAGTCCCGACCCTGAGTCGGCGCGCCTTGAACGCGCTTTTTGATGAGGTGATGCATGGCGCGGGACGTATCCGATACGACCCCCATTGGTGCACGGTCGGAGCTCGTGGATTGGATCGCCTCCGGCGAGAAGCCGCGCGAGGCTTGGCGGCTCGGCACCGAACACGAGAAGATTCCGTTCTACACGGCCGATGCCACGCCCGTGCCCTATGACGGGGGCAAGGCATTCGCGCCCTCCTGGAGGGCTTGCAGGAGCGCACCGGCTGGGCGCCGATCATGGAGGGCGACCACCCCATCGGTCTCGCCGACGAGGTCGGCGGCGGAGCGATTTCGCTCGAACCCGGCGGGCAGTTCGAGCTGTCGGGTGCGCCGCTCGAGACGCTGCACGAGACCGCCCGCGAGACGGCGCAGCATATCGCCGATGCGAAGGCTGTCGCGGAGGGACACGGCATCGGCTTTCTCACGCTCGGCATGAGTCCGCTCTGGACGCGCGCCGAGACCCCTGTGATGCCGAAAGCCCGTTACCGCATCATGACGGACTACATGCCGAAGGTCGGCTCGCTCGGCCTCGACATGATGTACCGCACGTCCACCGTGCAGGTGAATATGGACTATGCGTCCGAAGCCGACATGGTGAAGAAGCTGCGCGTCTCAATCGCGCTGCAGCCGATTGCGACCGCGGTCTTCGCCAACTCGCCCTTCACCGACGGCAGGCCCAACGGCTACCTGTCCATGCGTTCGCAGATCTGGCGCGACACGGATAACAATCGCGCAGGCATGATTCCCTTCGTGTTCGAGGACGGGTTCGGCTACGAGCGTTATGTGGATTGGGTGCTCGACGTGCCGATGTATTTCGTCAAGCGCGACTCGACCTATCACGACGTGGCGGGCTCTTCCTTCCGCGACCTCTTTGCTGGCAGGCACCCTCAATTGCCGGGCGAACACGCGACGCGCTCGGATTGGGCGAACCACGTTTCCACTGTCTTTCCGGAAGTGCGTCTCAAGCGCTATCTCGAAATGCGCGGTGCAGATGTGGGCAACCTCGAACACATCGTGGCTCTCTCGGCCTTCTGGACAGGCCTTCTTTACGATGACGCCGCTCTCGACGGTGCGTGGGAACTGGTGAAGCATTGGAATGCGGACGAACGCGAGCAACTGCGCGCCGACGTCCCGAAGCAGGCCCTCAAGGCCCGCATCGCGGGCCGCTCCGCGCAGGAGGTCGCCCGGGACGCGCTGGCGCTCTCCCGCGCCGGTCTCCAGCGCCGCGCGCATCGCGACGAAGCGGGCCGTGACGAGACGCTTCATCTTGCCTATGTGGAAGAGATCGTCGCCTCGGGCCGCACGCCGGCAGAGCGGCTGCTGGAATTGTACCACGGGTCGTGGGGTGGATCGGTTCTGCCTGCCTTTAGGACATGCGTGTTCTAGCACGGGAAGGGCGGCGGGGTCTCCGTCGCCCCTGACACTCTTCAGGCGCCGAAATTCTCCGCAGCCGAGGCGCAATATCCTTTCTTGAGGAGGGGACTTTTCTTATCGGTCTTTATAACATAATAACGTTCATCGAATTGCTTGGTCCAAATGACTCTGCCGTGGAGACCCTGGCAGGTGTCCTGTCCAGGACCGAAGCCCTGCAGGGGAGATGAACGATGGCCGGTCCGCAGATCCACAATCTTGGCTTTACGTCCATTCTGCGAAAACCTGGGGAACCCGTCTTCATCGACCAGGGAAGTGATGCGGTCGTCGTGGAAGGGGATCATCCCTTCCGATACCTCGATGTCTATTTTGGACCCTCAGAGGTGACCGATGTTCTCGGTGTCCGCACCACGGTGGGCGAGGTCGAGTTCCCGGACGGTCTCGAGACAGGCAAGAAGATCATCGTTGCGAACGTGGAAATCGGATTTGTCTCTTACGCCGATCAAGACGCCCTTCAATTCGAGTTTAATGACGATGCGACGGCCGAGCGGGTTCAGACTCTCATCCGTTCGCTGACATACACCGACGAATCGACCGAAACCGGTTTCTCGAATACCCGGTACCTGACGGTTGCCCTAACGGATAGCAATAACGATTATGCTCAATTCGAGGTCACCGTCGGCGACGGCATTCAGGGAACGGCCGGGGACGACGTCTTCACGGCCGAAGAAGATGCGATCGGTTCAGGAGACGAACTGGACGGGGGAGCGGGCAACGATACCCTTAAGTTGACCGGCGGATACTATCGTCTTGATCTCATGAGCAAGCTCACGGGTGTCGAAACCCTCGAAGGCTCATCGACGGATGATTTGATCATAATCGAGAGCGAGCAACTGGCCGGACTTCGGCGGATCGACGGAAAGGGAGGTGGAGCCATAGGGGATAAGCTCTTCGTCGATGGCACGGATATCGATCTGACCGTCAAGACGATCTCGGGCTTCGACATCCATCTCAGGTCCGACCTTGCCGAGATTACGGTCGATGGTTTCGATTTGGCGCAGCATGTTTACGGGTATGAAACCGACAATGACACGCTGATCCTGAAATCCGGAACGCTCAGTGCCGACGAACGGCTTCTGATCCATCGGCACGGGATCGATACGATCGTCACGCTCGACGGTCACCCCCCGACGACGCACCATGCCCCTCAGCTGACGGCCTTCGCCGAGGGCGCTGTCCACGCGGAACGGGGAAAGCTGACGTTCCTCGATGTGGGCCGAAACGCCGGTCTCAGCGCCGATGATGGCCTCATAAGAACGCTGCAGGTTTTTCTCCTCGGGGATGACTCGCACGAGAGGTTGGGGATTGATGCGTCCAACGGCATTGCGCTCGTCGGTTCCGCTTCATCCGGACAGAAGATCTTCGTCGATGGAACCCATATCGGTGAGCTGTACGATAACGACAGCTTCATAAGCGTTTACTTCAATGGGAGCGCGGTGCCTGCGCTCGTTCAGAAGGTCATTCAATCCCTCACCTATCGCAACGACGGCGAGGGTGGGGCTGGAACACGGCAGATCACCCTTGTTCTGGACGATCCGGGCCTCCGCGAAACGACCGTCCAGTTCAACGTCGATCTCGCGGCGAGCGTCCCTCCCGAGCCGAACAAGCCGCCGACGGATATCGCGCTTCAAGGCTCGTCCGTTCTCGAACTGGCGGCGAACGGCACCAGGATCGGCGACTTCTCGGCCACGGATGCGGCAGGCAGCAGCTTCACGTTCCAGATCCTCAAGGCGGACGGGACCTGGGGCGCGACGGACGGGCGTTTCACGATTGAAGGCAGTCAGCTGAAGGTGGCGAATGGCCTCCTGCTCGATTACGAGCAGGCCAAATCCTATACGATCAAGATCAAGGTCACCGATGGAGGAGGGCTTAGCTCCGAGAAGGAGTTCGTCGTGACCGTCGGTGACGTCAATCCTGAGAATGCCAGTGGATCTGCCGGAAGCGACTCGCTTGTCGGCGGTTCGGGGGACGACATCCTGAACGGCATGGCAGGGGCAGACGTTCTGGTGGGTGGCGGCGGGAATGATACCTACTATGTCGACGATGCCAACGATCGGGTGATCGAGACTGCCACCGGCGGGATAGCCGATGAGATCTACACCACCATCAGCTACACCTTGGCGGCCTATGTAGAGCGTCTCACGGGCAGCGGCTCCGCGGCAATCAACCTGACCGGCAATGCCCTATCCAACAGGATCAAGGGGAATGCCGCCGCCAACAAGATCAACGGGGGCAACGGCGACGACACGCTCGCCGGCGGTGCTGGCAACGACAGGCTCACCGGTGGCAACGGCAAGGATGTGTTCGTGTTCGACACGGCTCCGGCCAGGTCCGGCAACAAGGACACGATTATCGACTGGAGCGCCAAACACGATACGATCCAGCTTGAGAACGCCGTCTTCAAGGCGCTGAAGAAGACCGGCGGGCTCAGCAAGTCTCATTTCGTCAAAGCGGCCAAGGCGCTCGATGGCAACGACTACGTCGGGTACGACGCAACGACGGGCAATCTCTGGTACGATCACAACGGCAGCAAGGTCGGCGGTCAGTTGGTCTTCGCCAATATCGGCAAGCACAAGTCCATTGCTTTCAACGACTTTCTTGTCATTTGATCTCAGGCGGCTTTCGCGGTCGCAACGCGGTTGCGGCCATCCTGCTTGGCACGGTAGAGGGCTGCGTCGGCGAGCGTGATCAGGTCCTCCGGGCCGTTGCGGGACCGGTCCAGGCTTGGAACGCGGGTCGCGCTGCCGATGCTGACGGTCAGGGTGCGCGACGGGATATTGGCCTCGTGCCGCACGCGAAGCGCCTCGACTTTCGCGCGGATGTCCTCGGCCACGGCCGCCGCGCCGGCCTCGTCGAGGTCCGGCAGAAGAACCACGAGCTCCTCGCCGCCATAGCGCGCCACCAGGTCGCCCGGTCTGCGGGCTGCGCCCGCGATCGCCTTGGCGATGGTGCGCAGGCATTCGTCGCCGGCCTGGTGCCCATAGATGTCGTTGTAGGCCTTGAACTGATCCACATCGACGAGAAGCAGGGAAACCTGTGATTTCTCCCGCGAGGCCCGAATCCACTCCGTCTCGAGCTGCTTGTCGAACATGCGTCGGTTGGCAAGACCCGTCAGGCCATCGGTAACGGCAAGGACGGAGAGCTCGGCCTCTGCCTCCTCCCGGCGGCGCAATTCCGCAGACAGGATCCAGCCGAGGGTGGCGATCGTCGTGACGAGCAGGCTGATGACGATGGTGCGGAAGACGAACTCACGATTCCAACTCGCCAGCGCCTCGTCTCGGCCGACGGATGAGAGAACGCCGATGGGAAAGATGTGGTTGCGGTAATAGCCGCCCATGCGGGTCACCCCGTCGACCGGGGAGACATATTCATAGGAACCCGATCCTTTTCCTTCCCGGAAGCGAGGTTGGTTCGACAGGTCGGTCCCGATGGCACGTTCAGTATAGGGGTAGCGCGATAGGAGCGTACCGTCCTTGTGAATGAGCGTGATGCTGCCCTGCGTTCCGATATCGAAGCGGCCGAAGAAATTGGCGAAATAGCGGGGCGGAATGCTGGCCTGAACGACGCCGCCGAAGCTGCCGTCCGGCTTGTCGAAGCGGCGGGAGAGGGTGAGAACCCAGTCGCCGCCGAGCGGGTCGCGGATCAGGGGGCCGAAAAACCAGTCGCTGCTGGAGGATGCCTTGTGATGCTGGAAGAAAACTTGGTCTTTGGCGTTCACCTTGCCCCGGTGGCCGGGCAGGGAACTGGTCAGGAGAAATCCATCGTCCTCATAGACCGACAGGGACTTGATGCGCTGCAGGGACTGAACCCGCTCGACCAGGAACGTATCCAGTCTCTTGACCGCAATGGGGAGCACGCCGCCGGCCTCGACCCGGTCCGCCACGTCCACCAGAAGGGCGTCCGCCACCTCGAAGGTGTCCTCTGCGTGCTGGACCAGCGATTTCGCGAGGTTCAGGGTCTCCGCGCTGATCCGGGCAATCTCCTGCTCCCGCTCGTTCCAGTCGCGCCAGCCCTCAAGGCCGACGATAACGAGGCATACCACGACGACGAAGGCTTTCAGCCCTCGTGCCGCAGATTTCGGCCTAATGTGAGCAAATGCAGTCATGACCCCTAACCATAACTGCCGTGGCTAGCCTGAGGCTAACTTCAGGCCAAGGATTCCGGATACGATCAGGCCGATGCAGACCAGGCGCGTCGCTGTCGCGGGCTCGCTGAAGAGATAAATTCCCAGCAGCGCCGTGCCGACCGTTCCGATCCCGGTCCAGACCGCATAACCCGTTCCCACGGGGAGGGTTTTCAGCGCCACGCCGAGCAGTACGACGCTGATGACCATGCTCACAGCGGTCAGAATGGAAGGAATGGGGCGGGTGAAGCCATCGGTGTATTTCAGGCCGATGGCCCAGCCGATCTCGAACAGGCCGGCAAGACCGAGCCAAGTCCATGCCATGACAGGACCTCCGTCATTGGCAGGGCCGTCCCTACCGGTGTCATGAAGGCGCGAGGTCGTCCTCACCCCTTCGAATATAGGGGGAACGGAAAAGGTTCTCAATACGCTGCAAGCGCGGCCAAAAGTCAGTTTGCTGGCTTAGTTACCGCCTTCTTCCGAGGGCGGGTTGGAGCGGCCCAGTGAAGCGAGAGGATTGAAGGGAGTGTAGATCTGGTGCTTCCACCCGTCGCCGCAATTGACGCAGATCGAACGGATCATGTGGTTGCTCTGCTCGAGCCGCTTGAGCAGCTTTTGCTGCCGCTCGGTCGCTTCGTTGGCCTCGGCCTCATAGCCGGATGGGCGGACGGTCAGCTGGAGGGCCTCGCTCTCCGGAGTTCCCTGGGCGAATCCGGGGCCGGCAAGGAGAAGGAAGCTGACGGTCAAGGCGAAGCGGGTCATTCAGGATCCTGCAGCGAGCTGATTTGGGCTTTTACCAACTGGACCCCAGGAGACAGTGTTTCGTCAAGGTTCGAGATCTGACTGAGACCTTTGGCAGCGCCAGAACATCGGGCCCCAAAGTGGAGCGCACTTTTTGGTCCGATGCCTATTCTCTTCACCTGCGCATCGTTCGGCGAGACGCTTATTCGTCACCCACCCAGCCGATGAGGGTCAGATCTGCCGGACGGCGCCCTTGGCGGCGCTGGTGGCGAGCATCGCGTAGGCCTTGAGGGCCGCCGAGACCTTGCGCTTGCGCGGCTGAGCCGGCTGCCAGCCCCTGGCCTGCTGCTCGGCGCGCCGCCGCTCCAGCTCGGTATCGGCCACGGCCAGATGAATGCGGCGGTTCGGGATGTCGATCTCGATCCGATCACCGTCCTGCACGAGGCCGATGGTGCCGCCTTCGGCGGCTTCCGGCGAGGCGTGGCCGATGGAGAGGCCCGAGGTGCCGCCGGAGAAACGCCCGTCGGTGATGAGGGCGCAAGCCTTTCCGAGGCCCTTCGACTTCAGGTAGCTCGTGGGATAGAGCATCTCCTGCATGCCGGGTCCGCCGCGTGGGCCCTCGTAGCGGATGACGACCACGTCGCCCGCGGCGACCTTGCCATTGAGGATGCCGCTGACGGCATCGTCCTGGCTCTCGAAGACGATCGCCGGGCCGGAGAACTTCAGGATGCTCTCGTCGACACCCGCCGTCTTCACGATGCAGCCGTCGAGGGCGAGATTGCCGGAGAGAACGGCGAGACCACCGTCCTTCGAGAAGGCGTGGTCCTTGTCGCGGATGACGCCGCCCGCCCGGTCCATGTCAACGCTGTCGTAGCGGCTTTCCTGGCTGAAGGCGGTCTGCGTCGGTACGCCACCGGGGGCGGCGCTGAAGAATTCATGCACGGCATGGCTGTTGGTGCGGCATACGTCCCAGCGGTCGAGGGCGGCTTTCATGCTCTCCGAGTGGACCGTCGGCACAGAGGTGTCGAGCAAGCCCGCACGGTCGAGCTCGCCCAGGATGCCCATGATGCCGCCGGCGCGATGCACGTCTTCCATGTGCACGTTGGCGATGGCAGGCGCGACCTTGCAGAGCACCGGCACGCGGCGCGACAGGCGGTCGATGTCGTCCATGGTGAAATTGACCTCCGCCTCATGGGCGGCGGCTAGCAGGTGGAGCACCGTGTTGCTCGAGCCGCCCATGGCGATGTCGAGCGTCATGGCGTTCTCGAAGGCCGCGAACGAGGCGATGGAGCGCGGCAGCACGCTCGCGTCGTCCTGCTCGTAATGGCGGCGGGCGAGGTCGACGATCAGGTGGCCGGCTTCCACGAAGAGGCGGCGGCGGTCGGCATGGGTGGCGAGCGTCGAGCCATTGCCAGGGAGCGAGAGGCCCAGCGCCTCGGTGAGGCAGTTCATGGAATTGGCCGTGAACATGCCGGAGCACGAGCCGCAGGTGGGGCAGGCGGAGCGCTCGATGACCTTGATGTCCTCGTCCGCGATTTTGTCGTCGGCGGCGGCGACCATCGCGTCCACGAGGTCGAGCTTCTTGGTCACGCCGTTGAGCACGACCTTGCCCGCTTCCATCGGCCCGCCGGAGACGAAGACCGTCGGAATGTTGAGGCGAAGGGATGCCATCAGCATGCCGGGGGTGATCTTGTCGCAGTTGGAGATGCAGACCATGGCGTCGGCGCAATGGGCGTTGACCATGTATTCCACGGAATCGGCGATCAGCTCACGCGAGGGCAGGGAATAGAGCATGCCGTCATGGCCCATGGCGATGCCGTCATCCACCGCGATGGTGTTGAACTCCTTGGCGACGCCGCCCGCCTTCTCGATCTCCCGCGCTACCAACTGGCCAAGGTCCTTGAGGTGGACGTGGCCCGGCACGAACTGGGTGAAGGAGTTGACCACGGCAATGATCGGCTTGCCGAAATCGGAATCCTTCATGCCCGTGGCCCGCCAGAGGCCGCGAGCCCCCGCCATGTTGCGGCCGTGGGTGGTGGTACGAGAGCGATAGGCTGGCATGATTTCCCCTAGAGCATCAGACCCAAAAGTGGACTCTACTTTTGGGATCGATCCGATGCTCGATCCCTTGAGTGGCGCATCGTCCTTCGCGGAAAATCGGGTCCACTTTTTCGCACGATGCGCTGAACTTTGCCGCCTTGTTCAACTGAAATTGCGCGGTTTGCAAGAAAATTTGCCATTCCTTGTGGTCGCGCCTGCTTTGCCGCAATGGAATTGCTGATGGCCCGGAACGAGACGAAGCGGCCGTAGGAGTGCGAATACCATGAATGATCCAAGTTCCAGCAAGGGCCTGCGCCGGGTCGTTGTCATCGTGGCGGTCCTGAACCTGGGCTATTTCGGGATCGAGTTTGCGGTCGCGCTCGCCATCGGCTCGGTGTCGCTCTTCGCCGACAGCGTCGACTTCCTGGAGGATGCCTCGATCAATCTCCTCATTTTCGCGGCCCTCGGCTGGGGACCGCGGATGCGGGCACGGGTCGGGATGGTGCTGGCGGGGATCATCCTCGTGCCGGGCCTCGCCACCCTCTGGACGGCCTGGGGCAAGTTCTGGGTGCCGATCGCGCCCGATCCGGTTCCGCTGACGCTCGCCGGGGCAGGGGCTCTCGCGGTCAATCTCGCCTGCGCCTTCCTTCTCGCACGCTATCGCCATCATGGCGGCAGCCTCACGAAGGCGGCCTTCCTGTCGGCCCGCAACGATGCCGTTGCCAATGTTGCCATCGTAGGGGCGGGCCTGGTTACGGCCATGATGGTCTCGGCTTGGCCGGACCTGATCGTGGGTCTTGCCATCGCGGCGATGAATGCCGATGCCGCGCGGGAGGTCTGGGAGGCTGCCCGCGAGGAGCACCGGGCTGAAACGCCTTCAGCCTGAAGAACGTTGTCCTGCTCAAGCACCCCTAACGAAGGCAGGACCGCGACATGCTCACCAAAGCCGAATTGGATGCTCCGGCCCATCTGCAATACGAGCCGATCGGCACGACCGGCCAGGGCCATCCCAGCGACGTGAGGGAATTCGCCACCCTCCGCGAAGCCGTTCACTGGGCCATGAACAACGAGCCGCCGGCCGGCATGGAGGCCGTCATACGTGCCGCCTCCGGCGCGGTGCTGGGGCCACGCCATCTGGAGGAGATCTGGTCGAGCCTGCAGGGACCCTAGATCCATCCCAGGCTCAGCGCTCCGACGGCGAGATAACGCCCCGTCTTGGCGAGCGCCACGAGAGGCACGAAGACCCGCAGGGGTTCCCGCATCAGGCCCGCCACGATGGTGAGCGGATCGCCGACGATCGGCAGCCAGCTCAGAAGCAGCGTCCAGCGTCCGTATCGATGATACCAGCCTTCGGCCTTGGCCACTTGCTTGCGCTTCACCGGAAACCAGGGGCGATTCTCGAAATGGGCGAAGAAGCGGCCCAGGAACCAGTTCACGATGGAGCCGAGGATGTTGCCCACGCTCGCCACGAGAATGAGAAGCCACGAGGGATAATGCTCCGCCGCCAGCATGACGAAGAGCACGGCTTCGGACTGAAAAGGGAAGATGGTGGCCGAGAGAAAAGCGGCTGCAAACAGGGCGCCGTATTCGGCGAGATGCGGCATGAGGCGAGGATCACGTTGGACTGAGGACGGGCGGGTTCAAGGCTTTGCACGAAGGCGGAATGAAACGAGCCTTATCACGGTTCCTGGATGCCGCCGAGCTGACCCATCGAGCGCACCGGATCCAAAAGTGCAGATCCACTTTTGGATCCTATGCTCCAGTGATAGATCACCTATCGGCACTCGTACGCCACCGCACGCATGCCTCACCAACTCCCAGCATCATATCCGGTCGCTGAACGTGCCGTGCTGAGCCCGCGGGTTGAGGCGCGCGAAGTCATCCCCTTTCACGTGAACCAGCGTGGCATGATCGCCGCCTTCGAAATAGACGTCCGGCTGCCGCTCCACGCTGTCTTCGACGATGACATCGAGGCCATAGCATGTACCGACGGGCGGGATGGCGCCGCGATCGCAGTCGCGGAATACTTCGACGATCTCATCCTCGGAGGCCAGACGCAGTTCCTGGCCCAGCTCCATCTTCAGGTCGGACAGACGCAGGTGATGCGACGCCGGCAGAACGGCGAGCATGTAGTTCTGCCCGTTGCTGAGCATGATGCCCTTTGCCAGCCGATCGCCCGGCACATGCCCAGCATGGGCCGTACCCAGCGACGTCATTGCCGGTTCATGTTGGATCAGGTCGTAGCTGATGCCTTGATCGGACATGTAGCGTTGAAGGGTTGGTGCGATCGTCATGACAACCTCCGATGAGACGAGGACGCTCGCATGCCAGGAGGGCGGCTGTACTGACACACCGTCGCTTCGGGATGCGCGGTTGCTTGGAAACGCCTCGATGGTACACCCCTGACGGACCGGCTTCAATCGACTGACTGCTGTGGCCGCAAATAATGCCTGATGCGGCTGAGCTTCAACGCAGTCCTCCTGCACGATACTTGCGCCTTCTTCCGAGGTTCACTACGAACAGCCTTTCCATGTCCTCAGGCTAAGTTCTCCATGCGTCTCTCAAGCGGAGGCGTCAGAAATTTCTTTCAGGAAGACCTCTCTTGGATCAGTTCGACGTTGTGGTGATCGGCGCCGGAGCCGCTGGGATGATGTGTGCGGCGGAGGCCGGCAAACGCGGCCGTTCCGTGCTCATCCTCGACCATGCCGCGAAGCCCGGTGAGAAGATCCGCATCTCCGGCGGCGGACGCTGCAACTTCACCAATCTCAATGCCGCGCCGGCAAATTTCATCTCGCAGAACCCAAGCTTCGCCATTTCGGCCCTGCGCCGCTACACGCAACGCGACTTCATCGCTCTCGTGGAGCGCTATGGCATCGCCTATCACGAGAAGACCTTGGGCCAGCTCTTCTGCGACGGCTCGTCGAAGCAGATCATCGATCTGCTGTTGAGCGAGATGCGACAGGGTAATGTGGAGCTTCGTCTCTCGACCTCCGTCGAGAGCGTGGAGAAAGCACCGGAAGGATTTGCGCTGAAGCTTACGCAGGGCGCAGTGCAATGCCGTTCCGTCGTGGTGGCGACGGGCGGAAAG
This sequence comes from Microvirga sp. RSM25, assembly GCF_044784385.1. Taxonomy (NCBI): domain Bacteria; kingdom Pseudomonadati; phylum Pseudomonadota; class Alphaproteobacteria; order Hyphomicrobiales; family Methylobacteriaceae; genus Microvirga; species Microvirga sp. RSM25. Next base: position 263,773 of record NZ_CP173039.1, read on the forward strand.
TCCATTCCGAAGATGGGGGCTACCGGGTTCGGCTACGATCTCGCGCAGCAATTCGGCTTGAAGATCGTCGAGACGCGGCCGGCTCTCGTTCCGCTGACCCTGGAGCCGACCTTGCTGGAGCGCCTTACGCCTTTGGCGGGCGTGTCGGTCGATGTGGTGGCGGGCTGCCGGAAGACCACGTTTGCCGAGGCCATGCTCTTCACCCATCGCGGCCTGAGCGGCCCCGCGATCCTGCAGATCTCCTCCTATTGGCGCGAGGGCGACGAGATCGTGCTCTCCATGTTGCCGGGCGTGAACCTCTTCGAGGAGCTGCGTGCCGCCCGCGCGCAAAACGGCCGGCAGGCCCTGCAGACCGCTCTGTCCGCCTTCCTGCCCAAGCGCTTGGCACAACTGATCGCCGAGACGGAGAAGGGGCCGGCCAACCTTGCCGATTATTCCGACAAGAAGCTTCGGACCATCGACGAGGCCGTGAACCGCTGGCGTTTCAAGCCGGCCGGCTCGGAAGGTTACCGGACGGCCGAGGTGACGCTCGGCGGCGTCGACACCCGCGAACTCGACTCCAGGACCATGGAAGCCAAGGCGGTGCCCGGTCTCTACTTCATCGGTGAGGTGGTGGACGTCACCGGCTGGCTCGGCGGATATAACTTCCAGTGGGCTTGGTCGTCCGGCTGGTGTGCTGGACAGGCGGTCTGACCACAGCGACGATGATGTCTCCGTACTTCTCGTTTCGGCCAGCCCAACGCCTGGGTTCTCTTGGAGCCCTGTGCTATGCTCGCGAGCATTGGACCTCATCAGGGAGGGTTTCATGCAGTCGGGCATGCTCCTCATCTGGATCGGTGCGCTGCTGATCGTGGGCGGGATCGTGCTCGCGGCAGGTCAGGTTCTCTGGAAAGGGCGCCTGAGCGACCCGCATCGCATGGGCTCGACGGGATCGGGCGCGACCCTGGAGCCGCGGGAGCGGGTGCGCGCTCTTCATCCCAAACACCACTGGCCCAGCATCGTCATGGTCGCGCTGGGAATCGTCCTCCTGCTGGCCGAGGCGGCCGTCTGACAGACCTGGGGACCACTCCCAAATCCTTTTGCGACAACCCGAAAGTAGTAGAGCGGGACGGTTTTTGCCGTCGGGTGCTTGCGTAAGGCCGCGGTTCGGGCAACGATCCGGGCATGAAGCCGCTCTCGATCCTCCTGGCTGCCGGCCTTCTCCTGACGCCCTTATCCGTCGGCGCCTCTCCCATGCTGCTGGTGGATGCGTCCACTGGCGACATTCTCGCCGCACAGGAGGCGACACGCTCCTGGCATCCGGCATCGCTCACCAAGATGATGACTGCCCATCTGGCGCTGACGGCCGTCAAATCGGGCCGGGTCAGCATGGACACGTCGATCGTCCTGAGCCCAAGGGCGACCGCCCAGGCGCCGACGAAGCTCGGTGTCCCGCCGGGCACGTCGCTTCGCTTGGAGGACGCACTCACGGTCATGATGGTCAAGAGCGCCAACGACGTGTCGTTCGCGATTGCGGAAGCCATCGGCGGAAGCGAGGAGGCCTTCGTCTCGGCGATGAACCAGGAGGCGAGGCGCCTCGGAATGACCGGGACCCGGTTCGTCAATCCGACCGGCCTGCACGATGACCGACAGGTGACCAATGCGCGGGATATGGCCGTGCTGATGCTGGCACTCCTGAGCTACCATGCCGATTACCTGGACCTCCTCAGGACGCCCTCCATTACGGTCAACGGGCGGATGCTCAAGAACACCAATAAGCTGGTGGAGGATTACACAGGTCTCGAGGCCTCGAAGACGGGCTATGTATGCGCCTCCGGGTTCAATGTGACCGTCTCGGCCCTTCGCGGGAACCGACGCGTCATCGGCGTGGTTCTCGGATCGCCCAGCGCGGCGACACGGACGCTGGTCATGCGGGAACTCCTCAACACCGGCCTGTCGGAAGCGGCGAGTCCCGTCGGCAATCTCCGCACGATGAAGGCCGAAGCGCCGATGCCTGCCGCTGACCTGCGTCGTCTCAAGTGCGGGCGGCAGGATCCCGCACGATTGGAGGCCAGGGCTGTCGGCACCATTGCGAAGCATACGGAGGTTCAGCCGCTTCGTCGATGACGGAGGGCCTAAGGCTTGCAATGGCACAACGCGTCGGCTGATACAGCCCTGGCTGGCATACGGGTACAGTCGCCTGCTCCCGCACCGCTAAGTTACGGGGTCAAGCGACTGCAGAACGCATCAGCGAACGATAAGTCCTACGCCTCTGCTTCGGACCGTCAACGGCAAAACAGATTGCCGGAAGCATCCCGGTAGGTGCCATAGGGGCATGGGCTGCGCGGGGCGGTCGATGCTCCGACGATCGCGCCGCCGGCAGCACCGACGGCCGCTCCGGCCAAGGCTCCGCTCGTCCGGCCCGTTGCCGCTCCGCCGACCGCGGCACCCGTAACGCCGCCAATGACCGCACCACCGGCCGCGCGTTCTCCCGGTGTGGTGCAGGCCGCCATGGAAAGCATGAGCGTACTCGCCGCGATGGCTGTCATGATTGTCCTCATCGCACTTTCCTTCCTCGGTTCTGGGTTTTGGACCCGGCTGCGGGCCACGGCATCGGCCCCAAAATTGGAACACACTTCTGGGATCCATCCGATGCCCAATCCTCAAGTAGCGCATTATGCGCAGCGGGAAACCACGTCGGCTTTTCGCTGACGCAGAGTTTCGGTTCCACGCGACACGATCGGATCGGATACAGCCTCACCCGAGAGGCCGGATTCGGCTACTCGGGAAATCCCTGGTTTCCCGTGGTGCAAAGCCTGATCTATGGCCGCAGCAATCTCCCTTTTCCAGGGTTTCTCTCCCGTGATGGACAAGAGTTCATGCAACTCCGCAGCCACGAATGATGCTTCGCACCGTATCAGGACTGAATATTCAGCCGAGCCTCATGAGAATCCCCGCACTGGCTCGGGGTAATACCTGATGGACGTATCAGCCATTCACTTTACTCTCCAGGGACTGTCGCTACAGGAGGAGGGGTCTCATGGCCGAGCTGGTAGTCGTTGGATTCGACAACCCGAATGATGCAGACCGTGTCCTGACGGAACTGACCCGACTGCAAAAGGAATACCTCATCGATCTCGAGGACGCCGTCGTCGCCATACGTGGATCCGACGGTGCCGTGCGTATCAAGCAGAGCATGAATCTCGTGAAGCTCGGAGCGACCTCCGGCGGTCTGTCCGGCGCGATGTGGGGCAGCCTCATCGGGTTGCTGTTCCTCAATCCGCTCGCTGGCCTTGCCATCGGCGGCGCCGTCGGAGCAGGCTCGGGAGCCTTGTCCGGGAGCATGATCGACTACGGCATCAACGACGACTTCATCAAATCCATCGGCGAGACGCTTCAGCCCGACACCTCCGCCTTGTTCCTGCTGATCCGGAAATCGCAGCCCGAGAAGGTGCTGGCCGAACTTTCAGGGTTCAAAGGGCGCGTCATACGTTCCTCGCTGTCGCCGGAACAGGAAGCAAAGCTCCAAGCTGCCCTGTCGCAGGCCCATGCGCCGAGTCCGGGCGAGGGCGTCGCGGCTGCAGGCGCAATGGCGGCGGAAACACCGTAGACGGGTCCGGGCGATCGAAGCGATCCGAAGTTGCTCTTTCTGGGCTCCTGCCGGTGTATCGGGAAGGAGGCAGTAAGCTGCGTCTTTCAGTGGAGATGCAGAGCACTAGTTTACCGACATGAGCGTTCTCAAGCCCTTCATGTTCGCACTCGTCTGTGCTTCGGGGAGTATGGTTTGGGATCCGACTGGCCCACAGGCATCGAGCGCGGTGCGGGTGTTCGGGAGCTGACGTGAGCGCTGAGATGTAGAGAGGGTGCTATGGCAATATCGTTGGACGCCGCGGCGGAAGTGTTCCGCGAAGCGATGCGGAATGCCGTCAAGCGTTATTCGCTATGGTATCTCATCGAGGGGCTCCTTCTGATCGCAGCCGGCGTTCTTGCGATTGTCTATCCTATCTTTTCATCGACGGCAGTGATCGTTCTCCTCGGCTGGCTGTTGGTGATCAGCGGCCTGCTGCAGGCGCTCAGTCTCATCAGCGCACGGCACGTGCCGCATTTCTGGCTGCAGCTGATCTCCATCTGCCTTGCCATGCTGATCGGCTTCCTGTTCCTGCGCGACCCGGAGCAGGGACTGACGACGATCACGCTCCTCCTCATCGTGTTCTTCATGATGGAAGGTATTTCCAAAGTGGTCTTCGCACTGACGATCCGGCCGTTCCCCAACTGGGGCTGGGTGCTGGCAAGCGGCATGGTCGGCATCGTGCTTTCACTCGTCCTCTGGGTTAATCTGCCGGTGACTTCCGTATGGCTTTTAGGATTTCTGCTTGGCATGAATCTGATCAGCGTCGGCTCGGCGATCGCCTATCTCGCCTGGCAGGTGCGGATGAGCTGATGTCGAATCGTCGACGAGCCGGTCAGAATCGCCAGATCAGCGGCACCAGGAAGACCGACACGACGAAGAACCAGATCATCAGCGGCAGTCCGAGCTTCCAGTAATCGCCAAACGCGTATCCTCCCGGTCCCATGACCATCAGGTTCGTCGGCGTTGCGACGGGGGGCAGGAAAGAACCGGCTGCGGCCACCGCTATGCTCATGAGAACGGGGCGTGGCGAGATCCCCATGCTTGTCGCGGCCGCCAATCCGATGGGAATGACGATCAACGCGGTCGCGGTGTTGCTGATCAACTGACCCATGATGGCGGTGAGCACCAAAAGACCGGCAAGGGTATCGATAAAAACCCTGGAGGAGCCAGGTAGAAGTCCTGATCTGCGACTTTTCCTCGAGCTTCCTGCATCAGGCGGATGTCATCTCCTTGCAGAACGAGGCTCATTGGGCATGCAGCGATCAGCCGATTGCTCCTGATGCGAACTCTCGGTATTGTATAACGAAATCGCGTTGCGGCGTGCCACTCCGGAGCCGTCGAGACAGAGGGTATCTGAAATCCCGGCAAGCGCCGTGACGACAGACGGCAACGGATAGAGCCACTGATCTTCGACGCTAGGGTGAACCGGGAGAGACGACGTGAATCGGCCTCAAGCTCCCTTGAAAGAAACGCATCGCGTACCCTCTGACTTTGGCTTGATTCACTGGGCTTTGATCACGCTCGTGATCCTGGCTTTCCTCGGCGCGATCTATGTGGCCGAGGCGGTTATCGCTCCGGTTGCCTTCTCGCTGTTTCTGATCTCGATCGTCTGGCCGCTGCAGTTCCGTCTCCAGGCCTACATTCCACGCCTTATCGCGTTGGCGATCAGCGTCCTGCTGCTCGTGGTGGCGTTCAGCGGCTTCGCCTCGCTCATCGTCTGGGCCTTCAGTCGGGTCGGGCGTTGGATCCTCATCAACTTGAGCCGGTTCCAGGCGCTTTACAACCAAATGACTTCCTGGCTCGAGGAGCAAGGAATTGCCGTGGCGAGCCTCTGGGCCGATCACTTCAACGTCAGCTGGATCGTGGGCCTCATGCAGAAGCTCACCGGCCAGGTGAATACGACCTTGAGCTTCTGGCTCGTCGTTCTCGTCTACGTCATCATCGGCTTGCTCGAGGTCGAAGGGACGGCGAGGAAAATCGAGGCTCTTCCGAACCGTCGTATCGCGCGGGTCCTGCTCGCCGGAAGCGAGGAGACAGCGGCGAAGATCAGGCGATACATGGTGGTGCGAACCATGATGAGCGTTCTGACCGGTGTACTCGTCTGGGCCTTCGCGATGCTCTTCGGTCTGCCGCTCGCCCAGGAGTGGGGAGTGATCGCCTTCACGTTGAACTACATCCCCTTCATCGGTCCCTTTATCGCGACCCTGTTTCCGACGTTGCTCGCGATGGTCCAATTCGACACCTGGCAGGCCGTCATTGTGGTTTTCGCCTGCTTGAATGTAATCCAGTTCGTGGTTGGGAGTTATATCGAGCCGCGCCTTTCCGGTACTGTGCTCGCCATGTCGCCCTTCGTCGTGCTGTTCTCGATTTTCCTCTGGACGTTCCTATGGGGATTGCCGGGAACGTTCATCGGCCTCCCGATCACGATTGCCGTTCTCACCTACTGTGCTCAGGATCCAGCGACCCGATGGTTGGCGATCCAACTGGGTCCGCCGGAGGAGGCGGATCTGCCGGCCCCCGATCACCCTCGTCCGGAAGCTTGATCTCCACTCGCTCCGGGGCGGCGAGCTTCAGCTCACCGCCGCTGACCGCAAGGGTGTGTATGAGGAATGAAACGCTGCCGTTCTGCGCCGGATTCATCACGGGAGAGGCGGCGGAGACGATCCGAACGCCTCCGGATTGCCCGATCCATTCGGTGTGCCGGTGCCCGTGGAACACCACCAGCCGGTCGGCAAAGGGGCGGAGTTGCCTGACGAACCAGGAGCCGTTGATAAGAGCCGTGCCAATACGCTCGGAGAATGCTTTTGCCGGCGTGGGATACTCCACGAGATGGTGGTGAAGCGCCACGATCCAGCCGGCGCGCGGATATCGCTCCATGGCGGCCATGAGATCTTGCGCTTGAAGAGCGGATATGATGCCAAGAGCGTTCGTGAAGGAAAAATGTGCTTCCGCATTCGAGTTGAGAAGCATGACGCCGATCCCATCATCCGTTTTCGGTGGAACGATCATGGGGAACACGTCATCCCAGATCTGTGCCAGTCGAAGGGATTGGCGGATCCCTCCTGTATCGGCAAAGGCCTCGATATCGTCCCGGTACGGAGCGAGTCTCTCGGTCAGAGTGGGGCCGAGGCGCCCCTTGTCGGAATCGAAGCAGAAAACCTTGTCCCCATGCAGAGCTTCGATCGCGGAGAGCGTTCGAAGTTGGCGAAGGCGCTTTCCTGGACTCGTCGGCAACTCGAGTCGAGCCGGATTGGCGCGATCGACGACATTCACGTCATGGTTGCCGGGAAGGATCAACAGGCGCTCCGCCAGACCGGGATGAGCCGCGACCGCATCCATGAACTCCGCCCACTCTCCAGACCGGCCGGCATCCGTCATGTCGCCGGTGATCAGCACAAGGTCCAAGGGATGCTGTGCGTGAAAAGCATCCAGTCGATCGAGGACACGGTGTATCTTCTCGTTGCCTTGAGGTCCCGTCCGGCCGCTTTCGATCCGGAATCCGTAGCGCTCTCCGACCACATGGAGATCGGAAAGATGTGCGACGCGCCAGGTCCGGGCCTCGGACGGCATGTCGGCGAAGGCCATGAGATCGGCGGGCCGCCCCAGGGCGCCATCCGCAAGGGCCCATATGAGGGCGGCGCCTGTGACATAGCATCCTATGATGACTACAGCATTGGCGAGGGCGGGGACGATCAGCTGGAAAGGCGCCAGAATGTCTCCCGCTTCACCGACCCAGCGCGAAGCGGGCCAGGCAAGGACGACGAACCAAAACGACAAGGAGCTCACCAAAACGCCGCCTCCGACTGCAGCGATGGCGTAGAGATGTGTATGGCGGCGCGGCCTGAGATCGGGAGCGAGTTTGCCGATGATGTGCCGCAACCCTTCTCGAAACAGGGCATAGACGGGCTGAACGGCCAGTGCATTGAGCGACCAGAAGCTTTGTTCGGCTGCGCGCAACACAGGCTTGCCGCCGATCCACGCGAGGCTGATGAGACCGGCAACGATCAACAGCGACCAGAATCCTGCCAGTGCGGTCGCGACCTGTCCGGATATCGTGGTCGCCCATCCCAGAATGACCAATGGCGCAAGTCCCAGGAGGATGGCAGGAAGGCCGATCAGCATGAACCAGGCGACGGCGAGCTTCGGAAGACTGATTTCCGCAAGAAGTCGTCCGCCGATGGCAACGAGTGACCGGCTCTTGGTACTCGCGATGTCGTCCTCCGCATCGCCAAGGCGCGGATCGATCAGCATGGGCTTCCACAGATGCATTCGTGGCAACGGATTCGGCTCCTGCATGGTCTCTCACCTGCCAAGCTCTGCCGCTGCCGTCTCTTCTGCGGCAGTCGGAACAATCACCAAATCAAGCGCCCATTCCCGCTCGCTGAAGCGCTGCAACGGCATAGAGCGGCATGCGCTCACTCAGTCCCTTCAGGGCAAAATTGCCCCTTTCCTCCAACGGCAAATCGGATCCGGCGACGAGATCGCGCACCGTCCGCGATACCAGTACGTCACCGCCATCTGCCAAGGAGGCGATCCGGGCTGCGATATGAACCGCAATGCCGCCGATATCGTCACCCTTCATCTCGACCTCGCCGGTATGGACGCCACATCTGACATTCAGGCTCAAGGGATGAAGCGCGTCGATGATCGCGCTCGCGCATCGGACGGCGCGTGCAGGGCCGTCGAAGGTGGCCAGAAACCCATCGCCGAGAGTCTTGATCTCACGTCCCCGGAACCGGTCGATTGCGGCGCGGACGATCCTGTCGTGCTCGTCGAGAAGGGCATGCCAGCCGCGGTCGCCCATCGCTTCTGCTTTTCGGGTTGAATCCACGATGTCCGTGAACAGGACGGTCGCCAGCACACGGTCCGGTTCCTTCTCGCTATGCGTGCCGGTGAGAAACTCCTCGATCTCATCCGCCAGCGGATTCACGTTGCCGGCCCACATCACATGATCCATGCCCGGAAACTCTACATATTTCGCTCCTGGTATGTTGGCTGCGAGATAGCGACCTCCCTCCACATTGACCCGCGTGTCGCCCGAGCGATGCAGGACGAGTGTCGGCACGCGGATCGCCGAAAGGATGTGGCGCACGTCGATCTGGCTGTTCATCCGCATGAGGGTGATGACGGCCGAGGGACTGGCGCCTAGCCGCTCGAAGCGCGCCCACCATTGTTTGAATCGCTCATCCGCCATCATGGTCGGCGCAAAGGCGCTGAGACTTTCGCCTTGTCCCCAGGTCCTGTCGATCTTCTCCAGAAACGGCTCGAACCGCTCAGGCGGCAGCACCCAGGTGTGGAAATCGGCATAGGTGCCGTAGAGGATCAGAGCCTGTGTTCGTTCAGGATAGGTTGCCGCAAAGAGCATGCTCATTGCGCCCCCTTCGGATATTCCGAAGAGGGCGGCTCTCTTGCTGCCCACGGCATCCATGACCGCGCGTACATCGTCCATGCGCTCTTCGAGTGTCGGAAGGTTCCCCAGGCGGTCCGAGAGCCCGGTGCCGCGCTTGTCGAAGAGGATGAGACGGCTGAATGCACTCAGGCGAGACAGGAAGTGAGCCATGTTCGGCTCATCCCAGTAAAGATCGAGGTTCGAGATGAACCCTGGGACAAAGACCAGATCGAGCGGTCCTCGGCCGACCACCTGGTAGGCGATCCGGAGATCACCGCTTCTGGCGTAGTATGTGTCGACCGGCATGGCCTGGCTCCGAAGCTGGCTGTCCGACGCGACGGTCGGAAGCAGGGGATTCAGGTTGGGTCCGACACGGATATGCCACCATGGCATCGTGCGGGCTGAAGCAGGGCTAAATGCTCTGCTCCATGCCGCGTCATGTCAAATCGAAAAGGCGAGGGAGCAAGATCACGGATTCAGGCAAGTGACAGCGAAACTGTGTTTCCTCGCGCTCGACGGAGTGGTGCATGTGGGGTGCGGTCTTCTTCAGGCCGCCGAGGATGTATTGACGGGCAGGGACTCCAGCGCGCCCGCCTCGTCGATGCGGCGCACGAGATCGTCCACTTCTTCTTCCGTCTGATAGATGCCGAACCCGAGACGCAGGCGTTGGCCGCGGACATCGGTCACCACGCGCAGCTCTGCAAGGTCGCGATAGATCCTTTGAGCCTCTGGGGTCTGAAAGGTGAGGAAGTTGCCGCGCCGTGTCTCGTCGGCCGGCACCACGAGCGTGGCTTCCGCGAACAAGGCGGATGCACTGATGCAGCGCAGGAAATGCTGCTGCAGCGCCTTCGCGTGAGCGTGGATGATGCCGGGCGTGATGCCTTCATCCGCAAGCCAGCGCATGACCGCATTGAAGCGGTAGAGACCCGAGGGATCGAAGGTCGCGCCCATGAAGCGCCAGGCATCGTCGCTGTAACCGACCTGTCCGTTCTGCGCGCTGGCGAGGTTGCCGAAGGCGGCATACCAGCCGGTGTCGCGCGGGCGCAGACCCCATCCGGGCGGGCAGTGCATGAAGCACGCACCTTCGCCCGCCATCGCATATTTGTAGCCGCCCGCGATGTAGAACACCCGCTCCGCGATGCTGCCGAGATCGGTCGGCCGTGCCATGAAGCCGTGATAGCCGTCGATCACGATCATGGCGCCGTCGCAGGCGCATTCCGCGAGCCTGCGCCCATCCGGTGCAAAGCCCGAATTGAAGAAGACCTGGCTTACGAAAACGAGATCGTAGCCTTCCTGCGCAGCCGTGAAGAAGCGGTCTTCGAAGGTCGTGAACGGTTCCGCCGGCACGCGTGTCACGGCAACGATCTGCTCTTCCTCCAGGCGCGCAATCTGGCGCGTGAAGGAATGGAACTCGCCGTCCGAGGTCAGGATGCGGACCGGGCGATCCGTAGGGAGGCAGGAGAGAATGCGCTTCAAGAATTCATGCGTGTTGGGTGCAACCGCGATGGTCGACGGATCCGGCAGGTTGAGGTGCCCGGCCACATGGCCGCGATACTCTTCAAGAACAGGTCCTAAGACATGCTCCCACTTGTCGTCGATGAGGCGGGCAGCATCGTCCCAGGCTTGGAGCTGCGCGTCGCGCGTCACATCCGGCCAGGGATGGTGACTGTGGGATGCAAAATGCAGGCGGTCCGGCTCGGTGTTGAGGAAGCGGGAAAATTGTGAACGAAGGTCAAGCATTGCGTATTTCCCCCGTCACAGCCTGCCGCGCACGGACCAGAGTTCGGGAAAGAAGTAGTGTTCGAGCGCCTTGCGCAGATAGGTCACGCCGGTGCTGCCGCCCGTGCCGCTGCGCATGCCGATGATGCGCTCCACGGTCTTCATGTGCCGGAAGCGCCATTGCTGGAAGGCGTCCTCCAGGTCGACCAGCTCCTCGGCGAGTTCGTAGAGATCGAAATGCTCGCCCGCATGGCGGTAGATCTCCCCCCAGGCGGCCTCGACGCTGGGATGTGCCGTGTAGGGTTGAGTTACATCGCGGTCGAGCACTTCGGCCGGGATCGCGTAGCCGCGCCGCGCCAGCAGGCGCAGGGCTTCATCGTAGAGGCTCGGCGCCTGGTAGGCGGCTTCGAGCTGGTCCGCGAGGTCGCTCCGGTGCTTGTGCGGCGCCATCTTGATCGCGTCCTTGGCGCCGAGCTTGAACTCCACCAAGCGGTACTGCCAGGACTGGAAGCCGGAAGATTTGCCGAGCGCCGGCCGGAAGCTCAGGTAGTCGGAGGGCGTCATGGTGGAGAGCACGGTCCAGGCCTGGATCAGCTGCTCCTGGATCCGGTTGATGCGTGCGGTGCATTTGAAGGCGGGCTGGAGTTCGTCCGCCCGGATATGGGCCAGCGCCATATCGAGCTCCCGGTTCAGGAGCTTCAGCCAAAGCTCCATCACCTGATGGATCGTGATGAAGAGAAGTTCGTCGTGCTCGGCCGTCAGGGGAGATTGGGCGGAGAGGAGGGTGTCGAGCCGGAGATAGTCTCCATAGCTCATGCCTTCTGAAAAATCGGTGTGAATCCCGTCTGTCGCTGCGGACAACGCTGTCTCCCTGATCTGTCTCCGCTTTGCCGCGGATTATCGTCTTACCCTTAGAAGAGTTCGACGAAAGTAGGACATTGCGGCGAGCTTGTCACGTCGGGCGCGTCACAATTGGCATCCTGGTCCCAAGAGGGTAGGTTGCCCGCCCCAGATTGACCCATCATTGGAGAAACCTTCGCATGACCGACACGCTTCCCGACCGCCTGTCCTCGAACCCGAACAGCCCCTATTTCAACGAGGAGTTGATCGCCAAGGGGGTAGGCATCCGGTTCAACGGGGTCGAGAAGACCAATGTGGACGAGTATTGCATCAGCGAAGGCTGGGTCCGTGTCACCGCCGGCAATGCCAAGGATCGCTTCGGTAATCCCATGACCATCAAGCTCAAGGGCAAGGTCGAGCCTTATCTGCAGCCCAAGGAGTGAGGCCTTATTGGGCCTAGGGCAGAGGACTGGACGCGCGGTGTAGCGCGGGCCAAGATCCGGGATGAGCTTGTCAATCGGGGAGTTGCTTCCTCGGGAAAGGCCTGTCCTGGATGGCCGATTGCCGACGGCGAACGATACTCGTGGTAGCGGGTTGGCTCCTCAGCGCGCCCGCCCTGGCCCATAGCTGGTACCCGGCCTGGTGCTGCAATGATCATGATTGCCGAGAGCTGATCGAGGCCAGAGGCGAGACCGTGACCGAGACGGAAGACGGCTGGAGGCTCTGGGATGGGCGCCTCGTCGGTCGGGACTATGCCAAGATGTCTCCCGATGCGAAATTTCACATCTGCGAAGAGCCGAAGACGCGAGCCATCATCTGCTTCTTCGCTCCACAAGGGGCGTCGTGATGGCGGGCTCCGTTGATTGTCCCGTGATGGTCCCCTCTTGATGGGTGCATCGTTCGGTTCCTCACGATGCGTTAGGGAGCCGGGTTCAGCCGCCCCCAAATCGCTTCCGCGGCTTTGCTGTAATCGCCGTCGAAATGATGCCCACCCTCCAGTGCGACCCGCTGCGCTTCGCCAAGTTCGGGTGCCGTGCAGGAGGTCTCGTTGTCGTCCGCCTCCTCCGTGCCGTAGATGCATTGCGTCCTGTCCAGCGGCAATTGATGCAGGAGAGGAGCCAAGGGACGGCTTTCGGCCGAGGCTGAGCCGATGAAGCCCTCCACGGTCACTTCGAAATCGGCATTGGTGCCAAGCGCAAGAAGCGACACGACACCGACGCGGTCTCGGATCGTTTTCGGCAGTTCGGGCCACACGTCGGGCATGATGTCGGAACCGAACGAGAAGCCGACGATCGCGTAACGGTCGGTGCCGAATTCGGCGCCGTAATGATCGAATAGCAGGGCGAGATCGGCAGCAACGTCCTTCGGATTTTTCTTGGACCAGAAGTAGCGCAGCGAATCCAGCCCCACGACGGCAACACCTTTCTGTGCCAGCCACTCGCCGATGGACTTGTCGATATCCCGCCAGCCGCCGTCTCCTGAGACGATCACGGCCATCCCTTTCACAGGGCCTTCGGGTCGGATGACCGAAACGGGCATCTGAGAATGCCCGCGCTCGCCGGTCTTGCCCAGTTCGACGGCGTTCTCGATCAAGGCTTCACGGATTGCGGCGTCATCTTCGGCAGGCACGAATGCCACGTCACCGTCGATGCCCTGGAAGGCCTCGGTGCTTTGGCGCTCGCGTTCGGGTGCAATGGCCCGCCAGGGTGCAGGCAGATCGGGCACCTGGCGCAGGGCAAAGTATCCGTCGCCAGCAGGTTCCAGCTTCGGCTCGAAGCAATAGGTTCTGTCGGTTCTCAGCAAGGGCTTGAAGCCGATGCCGATGGCGCCTCCCAGGGTATTCGCCGGAGCCTGCGCCAGAGCGGCATAAGCGAAGGCTGCTCCATCACCCCGCCCAACGATTACGGGAAAGAAGTAGCGCTGGAGCCCGAGCTTGCGCTGCACCGCCTGAGCGAGATCCTTGAGGTCGTCCGACACGTAGTGACATTCGTCGGTTGGCGGCGACTTGGCAAAGTCTGCGCGCAACGCCTCGAAGTTGAACGACACGGCAACCAGCCCGGCCTTCGCCAGCGCGAATGCATCCTGTCGGCCTGCGGTCGCATCGGCTTCATTCGCCGCCAGAATGACCAATCCCCGAGGCTGACGATCCTCCGCTTGGACAACATCGACAGGGCCGAACTCATCCACATCGATCCTCATGGTGGTGATGGTGGGCGGCATCAGGGCGGACCAGGCGGAGCGTCCGAGCAGAATGCTTCCGAACAGCAGGGCGGCGAGCGCCAAGATGACGGTCAGAATGTGGATCGGCTTGAGCGGCTTCATGATCTGGCCCCCTTGCTGATGGTTTTGATCGGGCCGCCCGAAATCAAATTGCTGACGTCGAGCAGAATCTGCGGCAGTGCCCATCCGCCGGGGCTGGCGAGATAGCGCGGTTCCCAGACGGGGCCGAACTTTTCCTTGTAGGCCCTCAATCCCTTGAAGCCGTAGAAACGCTCGCCGTTACGAGCAACGAAGGCTGCAACCTTGTGCCAACTCGGAGCAAGGCGATGGTCGGACAGGCCCGAGAGCGGCGCCATGCCGAGGTTGAACCAGCGATAGCCTCGCGCCTTGCCCTCCTGCATGAGCGTGACGAAGAGAAGATCCATGATGCCGGCGATATCCGGCAGATGGCGCATGAGATCGATGGTGATCTCGCCTCCGGGCTGGCCATACCAGATATTCGCGAAGGCGACGATGCGGCCTTCGCGGCGAATCACGGCAACGTCGAAATACGACACGTAGCGTTCCGACCAGAAGCCGATGGAGAAGCCCTTCTCGCCTGCACCGCGTACGGCCAGCCAGGCATCGGAGACAGTCTTGAGTTCGGCGAGATGCGCGGGCACCTCGGCGGCGGGGATGATTGCGAATTCCAGGTTCTCGCGTTTGGCGCGGTTGAGTGCGGCGCGCCAATCCTTGCCGACCTTGCCTTCGGTCGTGAAAGTCTCAAGGTCTACATGCGCCTCTTCGCCGAGCTTCACGAGGGACAATCCGCCGTCGAGATAAAGAGGCAGGTGCGCGGGGCTGACCTGATAGAATACGGGCCAGCCTGCATGCCGATCAGCCTCCTCAAGGAATTGCCACATGAGATCGGCCGCATGTTCGGGCTTCCCGATCGGATCGCCCATGGCGATCCAGCTCTTGCCGCGCACGGCATACATGAGGAAGGCCTCGCCTGATGCGTGGAAGAGGAAGCGCTTGTCCTCCAGGAGAGCGAGATGCGCGTCGGCCCGCTCCGCATGGGCCAGCGCGGGAGCAAGCGCTCCGGTCTTCAGGGGCTCCACCCGTCGGACACCGGGATGGCGATGGATCATGGCGTAGAGCGACAGGGCCGCGCCGATGATGATGGCACCGAGGCTGCTGCGCAGGAAGCGGGAGGCATCGTCGTGCCAGTTGAACTGCCACCACAGGTCATGGCTGTAATCGACATCCTGGAACGTCGTGAGGCCGAGCCAGATGCTGCAGCCGAGAATGAAGGCCACGGCGACCAGCCATCGCGGCTCAAGCGGTTCGGTGAAGATTCCTGCTCTTCGGTAAAAGGCCGAGCGGTGGGTCAGGAGCAGAGCGAGAACGGCGCCAAGAACGAGCGCCTCCTCCCAATCGAAGCCTTTGGCCAGCGATACCACGATCCCGGCGCCGATGACGACGATGGACAGGCTCCAGGCACTCGAAAGGCGGCGCATCAGCCCCCGGGACAGGATGAGGAGCACGACACCGGCCGTGCTGCCGACGAGGTGCGAGACCTCCGCAAAGGGCAGAGGCACCAGAAGCCGCAGGGCACGCACGCGCGAGTAGTCGTTGGGAAGCGCGCCGGAGGTGAGCAGCACGAGGCCGCCGATGAATGTGAGAATGGCGAGGGCCGCGGGCACGAAGGGCAGCACGAGATGGCGGACGCGCCGTGCCGCTCGTGTGAGCTTTGCGTCCCATCGTTTCACTTCGTGGACCGCGAAAAGCACAACGGCGAAAAGGAATGGGATCAGCGTATAGGTGAGCCGCCAGACGAGAACGGCAGACAGCAACTCGGCTGACGGAACATGTGGGAAGGCCAGCAGGATCGCCGCCTCGAAAGCGCCGAGCCCGGCCGGGACGTGACTGACGATGGCCAGCAGAATTGCGCTGGCGAAGACGGCGGCAAAGGCCGGAAAGCCGATGCCGATATCCTGCGGAAGAAGGACCCAAAGGGCTGCGGCGGCTGCGCATATGTCCGTCAGGCCAAGGCCGATCTGGACAAGCGCCGCTCCGCCGCCCGGAAGGCGGATCCGCACATTGCCTCGGCCGATCTCCCGGCCGCCCCTGCGGCTCCAGGCCAGGTAAACGGCAAGACCGGCCAGCAACACCATGCCGATGGCGCGGTTGAGGCCGTCGGGCAGATGGTCGAGGGAGGCGAGAGCCTGCGGCTCGGAGGCGGCGCTCAGCCCAAGAACCCCGGCCATGCCGATCCACAGGGTCATGGCGGCAACAGCCGTGAGCTTCGCGACCTCGCCCAGGGTCAAGCCGGCTCTGCCATAAACGCGCCAGCGCACGGCGCCGGCCGTCATGAGAGGAAAGCCGAGGGTATGGCCGATGGCGTAGCTCGTGAACGACCCGAGGGCGACAGTCTTGAGCGGTACCGCCTTGTCCGTCGCCGCGCGGATGCCGAAGACATCATACCCGATCAGGGCGCCGTAGCTTGTGGCCGCAAGGAGAAGGGAGAGCCCGATGAGCTGGAGCGGTGTGCCGAGGGCGCTCGCAGCCACGGTCGAAAGATCGAGCCCGGACAGAAGCTTCATGAGCAGAAACGCCAGACCGGCACATCCTGCTATGGCAAGAGCCGGCATCGTCCATCGTAGGTGTGGATACCGACGGCGAGGGAATCGACCGCAATGGGGCGGGACGCATCGGGCGCCTGCTGCGCCCCGATGGCGGGCCTCACCTCGGCTGCACGAAGAGCGTTGGTTGGCATGGGAGAACTCGTCTGATTTTCAGGGCGCCTGCAATCTCGGCGCCGGGATGCCTCGACCGTCGGTCAAAGCATGAGCAAGGATGGTGTGCTAAGGCTGCACACGCGGGCGCTCACGCACGCGGGAAAGCGGCGTAGCGGCGGGCTCAGACGAGAGGGGGCCGGTCGGTGGGGCGGCGCAGGGCCTGTGAGAGGGCGGTGCGTTGGGATAGGAGACGCAAGATATCCTGATCAGACGGGCGTGATCGAGAACGATGGTCGGCGCGGCGCCGGGCAGGACGGACCCCGAATCGTCATCGCCGCCACTGGGCGCGGCCTGGAAGTATAACGAGGTGTCTTCAAGCGGGGCGATGACATCGCCGGAAAGGCTCAGCGTGCTTTCACCCGATTCGATCCGGTCCCTGGCCTCGAAGAGGCATGGCTTCGCCTGCACTGCGCCTGCCATGAGCAGAAGCGCCAGAAGCGACTGGGCGAGAGCCAGAAGGATTCGGTGCGGGATCACGGAAGAATTGCCTTAACGCCTATGCGATCATTTCACAGGAAAACTGAATGATTCCTGATTGCGGCAAAAGCAAGTGGAGGCCGGATCGTCAAAAAAGAAAGCGCCCGCTTCAACGGGCGCTTTAAGGTCCGACCCGTAGGGGCAAATAAGAAGGTCGTGAACCTATCTATTCGTGGAGTATTTTGGCCGAATTGTGACCGTTCGTGGTCTGAATAGGATGTGTCAATAGAATATCCGCGCTATTCTGACGCCCTCCGATGGTTCATTTGCAAACTATTTGGACTTGATCAGCCATAATATCTGATTTATGTCGAGCCAACCGTAGGGGCAAATACGGTTCGAAGGGTCGCGAACACAGTCGTTTAAAGACTGGGCGCGGCCCTTTTCTATATATGGCTATGATTTCTGTTTATTGCTAGCATGGGGAGTGTTTGGGAATGGGGTCCGTTATTTGGGCCTGCTGCGGGCCTCCTGCAGCCGCTCCATCATCGCCTTGATCTCCTCAGCCGCCTTCAACCCGCGAATGCCGATCACCCCGCGGTCGATGCTTCGTCCGTTCTCGTCCTTCCGGCCGTTGAAGAAGACGTCCCGCTCCTGCTTGGACATCTTGAGGACGGCGCGGGCCTCCGTCTCGATCCTCCATTCCTCGGACCAAGTGCTGACGGGCTCGCCGGTGAATTCTGAAATGGCTTTGGTGTCGCGGGAATAGGTCATCCCGCCTGTATGCCGGACGGGCGTGACAAGATCGTTAATGCTCGTGTGATCGCCACGGCAACACGGCAAGGTCGTCGACCAGCAGGCCGAGAGTTTGGCTGCGGCTGCGAGTGAAACGGATCAGGCGGCCTTCGAGCTGGGAAATGGGAGAACTTGAGCCGCTTCCGGACTCCTCAGAGCCTGCAGGACCTCGAGAACTCTGACCGGAGATGCCGGCGGGACAAAGACCGCGTGTGCAGATGGGATCTCGGCCGGGTCGAGGGCCGCGATCAGCAGCACCGGCCGATCGGGATGATGGCTCTGGTACTCGTCTTTCAGGATCCAGCCACAGACGAGCCCTGGCAGGTTCACCTTGCTCACGAGCCAGTCGATCTCGTCTCCTTGCTGGCACAAGATCAGCAACGCGCGCTCTCCGTTGGGTGAGGCCATCACCTCGAACCCGCTCGTCTGCAGAAGCTGAGCCAGGAGCTCGCGGGTAATCGCATCATCTTCGACAACAAGGACCGTAGCCCTGGATCGAGAAGCGGAAAGCATTCTGGTTCCCCCAGATGACAGATGAGTCTCCGCCTTTTCCGATTAACGCCGTCTTAATCGAGGCTGCTCCTTCCGGGGGATCGTACCGAATGGTCGCTGCCACGTCCCCGAGGCAGACGTCGGGTCCTGGCCGAGGTTTGAGAATGCCGCCACGCTGAAACGGGAGGCCGCCTTCGCCGTTATCAAGGCGTCCTTTGAAAATTTGGAGAACGAGCCATGCGTGCCTCTAATCTCAAGTTTGCGGTTGCTGCGGTGCTGGTCGCGGTTCCGACTCTGGTATGTGCGGAGGAGGGTGGTGCGGCGGCAGGCGCGATTGCCGGCGGCACGGCGGGGGCCGTCGTGGGCGGGCCTGTCGGTGCAGCTGTCGGAGCGGGCATCGGTGGGGTGGCCGGTGGCGCCGTGTCCGGCCCGGATCAGAAGAACGTGATCATCGAGCACCGGGATGTGGGGACGACCGGCAGCACCGGATGCTCAACAACGACAAAACAGAAGACGGACGAGTTCGGCGACACCACGACGAAACAGAAGACCGAGTGCTAGCGGATCATGCGGACCTTCGGTCCAATACTCTCGTATTGCCGAGGGCGAGAGGCCCGAAGGGCGCCGCGGCATTGGGCGGCGCTGGGTGAGATGGGATACGCCATTGTCGAACGAAATCTCATCGTGAGTTCTATTCCGTCAGGCGCGAAAGCACTTGATGGGCCGCCTTCACGCGGGCGTCATTGGGATACCCCTTGTTCGCCAGAATGACGATGCCGACCTTCTTGTCCGGAATGAAAGCCGCATAGGCTCCGAATCCGAGGGTCGATCCGGTCTTGTTGATGATCACGTTTCCACGCGGCGCCATGGGCGGATCGATCGCAGTTGCAGGATGCGCCTTCTGGTTCATCGTGTTGCCGGCAATGAATTTGTCCAGCGCAACCGGATAGGGATATTGCTCCCAGATGAGATCCTGGATCAGTTCGCCCGAGCGGAAGTAGCCTTTGTGTGTTGCACGGACGGCTTGGGCGAGTTTCTCCGACACCGAGCCGATGCCCATGTTCACCTCGAGGAAGCGGATCATGTCGACGGCGTTCGACTTCACGCCATAGGCTTCGTCCGCGAGCAGGGCTTGAGAGACGCGGATGGGCTTGTCGTCGCGGCTGTAGCCCCAGGCGTATGATTTCATCTCGGCCGCGGGAACATCGATATAGGTTCGCTGCATCCCGAGTTCAGAAAACAATCGGCGTTCCGCAAGGGCCTTGAAACTTGCGCCCATGGTTCGTGCGGCGACCGTGCTGAGAAGCCCGATGCTCGGATTGGCATAGCTGCGATACGTCCCCGGAGCGTATTTGGGCTTCCACGCGCGATAATAGGCGATGAGCTGCTCTTGATCCTTCACGTTTCCGGGCAGCTGTAGCGGGAAGCCGCCGGCGGTATGCGTCGCGAGATCCAGGAGCCGCACCTTGTCGAGGGCGCTGCCCTTCAGCTCGGACATGTGTTGGCTGACGCTATCGTTCAGCGACAGCTTGCCCTCGACCTCGGCATAGGCCGCCAAGGTTGCAGTAAACGTCTTGCTGATCGATCCCAGCTCGAAGAGCGTATCGCGCGTGACAGGAGCCCGGGATTCCTTCGAGGCCAGGCCATACTCGATGAAATGGCGTTGTCCATCAATTGTCACCGCAACGGCTAGGCCGGGAATTCCATATTGCTCGATGACCGGCTTCATCGCGTCGTCGACGGCCTGCCGTACCCTGGCGTCCCGATCGGGACCTGCGGCGAACGCGTGCGACAGGGTGAAGGCAGAGGCGACAAGAGCGGCTGCAAGCCTGGGGTAAAGTCGCGACAGCAAAAGCATCTCCTTTCGGCCCGGCATATGGGCCTTTGATGAGGATACGTCCTCACTCATGTTGCCGATGGCGAGCGAAATGATGCTCAATCCCATAAACGGCGCATCGTCCCTCGCGGGAAACCGGATCCTCTTTTCCGTACGATTCGCTAAACAAGAGGTCATGACGGTTCGGCTGATGCTCTCGGCAACGATGGTGGCGCATAGGGAAGGGCTGGTTGAGCCCGGAGTTCGCCGCTTTCAACAGAGATCACTGTATTCCATCAAGAAAGTCTTTGCTTTGCTGACGACATCTTGAGATCTCTACTCACGTTCTCCTGGAGCCCGACAATGCGCTATGTGGCAATCGCTTCGCTTCTGATCATCGGCTTGACGAGTCAAGCCGTGGGCCAAACCGGCCCTGCGCCGACAAACGACGTCGTGACCGCAAGCCGGACGGAAATGCGCGAGCTGATCGAGGCGACGCAGGCCGTTGCGAAGGCATCCCGTGAGAACGTTGATCATGCCCGGGTCGTCCCGGACCTCCTCTACCAGATCCTGACGAAACTCGATAAAATCGAGGACAAGCTCGACAAGGTCGAAACGACCCTCAAAGCGACCCAGGCGGCCGCTTCCAGGAAGCGATAGGCCGCAGTCGGCAGCGAGCACAAGCCTTCATCGCAGCCTTGCCTATCCCGTCGAGCCTTTAAAGAATTCCTTGAGCCTTCAGGAGGACCGCAACGGCTATCAGAGTGCCGCTGACGGCATAAGGAAACCAATTGGGATAAGGGCGGTCATGCCCGTTGTAATTGCTCATCATGAGCCCCATTGCAGTTCATAATGCTGTGCTCCGGTTGCCCATCATGGGCACGACACAGCTTGCAGCGATGATCATACGACTAAAGTCGATAATGACCAGCGGAAATCTGCCGTAGGGTAAACATTATGCCCGGCGGCTTTGGCCCGTGCGTTTGGAGATGGCAGCGGTGCCGCGGGAGCATGTCATGCAGACGGCATGGTCGAATCGGTGAAGAGAGCTTTAGCCTGCTGCCCTACCGGAGAGGGAGAAGGTCGATGATGGACCGACCTAGGCGTTGCCTGCACGCGCTCCATATTCTTGCCAGCCGTCTCAAAGGGGCCGGAAAAGGATCGTGGCATGGCCAAACTCGCTCTGTATGTGGCTCTCGAGGCTAGGGCGGACAAAGAGGAGGAGGCGGCGGAGTTTCTGCGCTCGCTGTTATCCCTCGCGCAGGAGGAGCCCGGTACGACCACCTGGTACGCGGTTCGCTTCGACCACAATACCTTTGCAATCTTCGATGCTTTTCCCGACGAGGACGCCCGGAATGCTCATCTGGCGGGTCAGGTTGCCGTGACCTTGATCCAACAGGCTCCCGATCTGTTCGTCGACCCTCCCGAGATCCAGCGCCTGGAGATCCTGGCCTATAAGCCTCATCAGGCGCCGTAATCTCCCCACCTGATGCCGCCGCTCAGTCGCCAAGGTCCCGAGTGGGTAGCCGGGTGGCTCGGAGATGGCAGTGATGTCATGGGCATAGGTCATATTCAGGTCTATGATCGGATGGAGTGAACAAAGGCTGCGCGCAACCATTGACAGCCACAGCTTTTCGCCCGGGGAGTTCAATGCCGCGCTTCTTCTTCGACACTTATGATGGGGAAAAACTCATTCCCGATGATGTGGGTTTGGAACTGGAAAGCCTGGAGGTTGCCAAAACCGAGGCACAGAAATGCTTGCCCGAGATGGCGAAGGATGCTCTTCCTGACGACAATCACCGAACCTTCGTGGTCAACGTGAGGGATGAAGCGGGGAAGGTCATGCTGCGGATGGCCCTCTCTCTTGTCATTGAAGAGGGCGCGGTCGACGATCAACCTGTCGAATAGGTCTTCCCTTGGTATGGCAGATGATGTCGGACGGCATTGACGCTCCCACCTCTTGAAAGACTCGGCAGAAGAGGGAGCAAGTCGGTGGGTCTTAAAACCTCGTAAGCCTAGGCCCTGTTGCCGCTCACGCCCGCTCGAGAGGGCCGTCGATAATCACATGAGGACAGAGGCGGGAGCATTGCTCGATGCGGCCTTCCACCTTGTAGATGTTTTGGAGCAGGGTAGAGGTGATCACCGTGTCCACCGGACCGCAGGTCACCATGGTGCCGGCATCGATCACCATCACCCGGTCCGCTACGCGCAGAACCTGGTTGAGGTCGTGAATGGCGAGGACGACACAGATTTCGCGGTCCTTCGCGAGCGAGCGGATCAGGGCCAGCACCTCCACCTGCCGGTGCAGATCGAGGGCGCTTGTCGGCTCGTCGAGAAGCAGGATCTTCGGGGTACGCACCAGCACCTGGGCGAGCGAGACCAGCTGACGCTGCCCGCCGCTGAGTTCGTGCAGGCCCTTGAAGGAAATAGGCTCGATCTGAAGGCTGTAGAGGACGCGGTCGACCTCCTCGAGATCCTCGTCGGTGACCTTGCGGGCAGCACCCTGCTTGCGGGCGAGCAGGATCGACTCGTAGACGGTCAGCACCGTGTTCACGGAGGTGTCCTGCGGCATGTAGCAGACATGGCTCGAGCTTGCCTTATGCGCCGTATCGTCGATGCGGATGACGCCGGGACCGTCGAGCAGGCCGGCGATGCGTCGGAACAGGCTCGACTTGCCGGCGGCGTTGGGCCCGATCACGGCAGTGACCTCGCCGCCCTTCAGCAACGGCGTGGTGACGCCGGAGAGGACCTCCTGCTTGCCGTAGCGAACGCCGACATCGGTCAGTTGCAGGGTCGCTACCATGAGCGCCTCCGGCTGGACATGATCAGACTGAAGAGGAACGGCACGCCCACGAGTGCCGTGATGATGCCGATGGGAAAGATCGTTCCGGGCACGATGGATTTGCTGACGACCGAGGTGAGCGACAGGATCGCAGCACCCGACAGAACGGAGGCCGGCAGGAAATAGCGCTGATCCTCGCCCACCAGCATGCGCGCGATATGCGGACCGACGAGACCAATGAAGCCGATGGTACCCACGAAGGCCACGGGTACGGCGGCCAGCAGGCTGATGATCATCATCGTCTCGAGGCGCAGCCAGCGTACGTTGACGCCGAAGCTTGCCGCCTTGTCTTCGCCGAGGCGAAGAGCCGTGAGCGCCCAGGCGCGACGCATGAAGAGCGGAAGCGAGACCGCGACAACGATCGTGGTGATGGCAAGCTTCGGCCATGTGGCGCGCGTCAGGCTGCCCATGGTCCAGAACACCACGGCGGACAGCGCCTGTTCGGAGGCGAGATACTGCACCAGTGCGAGAAGCGCGTTGAAGGTGAAGACGAGGGTGATGCCGAGGAGCACGATGGTCTCGACGGTGACGCCGCGCTTCTGGCTCATGAAATGGATGAAGAGCGCAGCTGCCATGGCCATCAAAAGCGCGTTGATCGACACCACGTAATCGATGGCCCAGGGCAGGATGCCGACACCGAAGACGAGCGCGATCGAAGCGCCGAAGCTCGCCGCCGCCGAGATGCCGAGCGTGAAGGGGCTGGCGAGCGGGTTGTTGAGGATGGTCTGCATCTGCGCGCCCGCCGCCGAGAGCGCTGCGCCCACAACGACCGCCATGAGCGCGACCGGCATGCGGATCTCCCAGATCACCACGCTGATCTGCAGCGAGACATCGGGCGAACCCATCAGCGCCAGCACGACTTCGCGCATGGTGTAGCGGGCCGGTCCCAATCCGAGATCTGCGATCACGGAAAGGGCCAGAACAAGGCTCAGTGCAAGAAGCACGAGCTTCTTGCGCTGCACGAGGACGCGGTAGGCCCCGCGTCCCTTAAGTACGCCGATGGCGGGCGAGTGAGCCAAGGGGCTATTCCTTGTCGGTGAGCGACACCCAGTATCCGGTCTTGTAGGGAACCGGCAGGAAGCGATCATAGAGTGCCTTCATGGTCTGCTCAGGGTCGATGTCCTTGAACAGGTCAGGGTGCAGCCACTTGGCCATCGCCTGGATGGCGATGAACTGGTAGGGGCTGTTGTAGAACTGGTGCCAGACGGCGTGGACCTGATTGTCGCGCACGGCCTTCACGCCGGTATAGGCGGGACGCTTCATCAGTGCGGCGAGCTTGTCGCGCGCCTTCGCCTTGTCCGCGCCGGAGCCGACGCCGACCCAGGCGCCGCCGGGAACGTAGAGCTCCCAGTTCGAACCCGTGATGATCACCTGATCCGGATTGGCCGCGATGATCTGCTCCGGATTCACCACGCCGAAAGTGCCGGGGATGATCTTGGCCGCGAGGTTCTGCCCGCCCGCGACTTCCACGAACTTGCCGAAGTTCTCGTTGCCGAAGGACATGCAGCAATCGTCGGAATAGCCGGCCGCGCGCTCCACCATCACCACCGGCTTCGTCGGGTTGGCCTTGGCGAGGCGCTCGGTCACGAGGTCGATCTGCTGTTTACGAAATGCGATGAACTCCTCCGCGCGCGCCTCCTTGCCGAACAGCTTGCCGATGAGACGCATGCTCGGATCGGTGTTCTCGAACGGCTTCTCGCGGAAGTCGACGAAGACGACCGGGATGTCGATCTTGGCGAGCTTCTCGATGAGCTTGGCGTCGTCGGTCGCCGTCTTCGCCTCGATGTTGAGGAGGATCACGTCGGGCTCGAGGGAGACGGCCTGCTCCACATCGAAGGTGCCTTCCTTGAAGCCGCCGAAGGTCGGGATCTTGTCGATCTGCGGATACTTGGCGAGATAATCCTTGTAGCCGTCGAGATCCGCCTTCTGCAGATCGTCGCGCCAGCCCACCACGCGCTTGAACGGCTGGTCCGTGTCGAGGGTCGCCACGAAGTACATCTGGCGGCCTTCGCCGAGGATTACCTTCTCGACCGGGGCTTTGACCTCGACCTGACGGCCGGTGATGTCGGTCACCTTGATCTTGTCGGCGGCATGGGAGGAAACGGGCAGGAGCCCGACCAGCGCCACAGCGGCACCGAGAGCCAGTTTGGAGAGTTGCATGACGCGCCTCGTATCAAGGGAAAGCGGGCTTTTCCTATGTCCGGGCCAAGTGTCAGGCAAGCAATATCTTTTAGAATTACTTTAATTAAAAAGTGAAAACTCCAGTTTAAAATCGTTCTATTCTACAGTTTATAGTCATTACAATTTGACGTCCTCCGGATTTATGCCTAGAGGAGCGCCGAAACAACCTGCATTCATGGGCCCTCGATGAACTCGAACTACACTCTTCGGGACGAGATCCGCGACTATTGGTCTTTACGTGCGCCGACCTTCGACGAACAGGTCGGGCACGAGATCTTCTCGGAGGCGGAGCGGCAGGCGTGGCGTGATCTTGTCCTGCGCCATCTCGGCCCCGGCGAGGGCCGCAGAGCGCTCGATCTCGCCAGCGGCACCGGCGTGATCTCGCACCTGCTGCACGGCGTCGGCTTCGACGTCACGGGTCTCGACTGGTCTGAGGCGATGTTGAACCAGGCGCGAACCAAGGCGGCCAAGCGCGGCGCCGACATCCGGTTCGTCATGGGCGATGCGGAACGCACCCTGGAAAGGCCGGAGAGCTACGACGTGCTCGTCACGCGCCATCTGGTGTGGACGCTCGTCGATCCCAAGGCCGCGTTCCGGGAATGGCACTCCCTGCTCAAGCCCGGTGGGCGGCTTCTCATCGTCGACGGGGACTTCGTGTCGGAGACGCTCGTCAAGCGCATGATCCGGTTCGTCGAGAAGCTAGTGCCGGGACTTGCCGGAGCCTCGCATGCGCCCAATGCCATGCGCGAGACCCATGAGCGTATCCTGCGCCGAGTCTACTTCTCCAAAGGCGCGCGGGCGCAGGAGGTGGCGGCGCTGCTGCACGAGGCCGGTTTCGCGCAGACGATCATCGATCGCGATCTCACGCAGATCCATCGGCAGCAGGCGAAGAATCTGCCGCTGCTCAAAGGCCTCGAGCGCGCGACGCAGCATCGCTATGCGGTTCTCGCGGTGAAGGCCCCCACCTGAAAAGCCATGGCTTGTGGAGCCGGATCGTGCTCTCCTGATGCACTCTCTAGAGCGGCATCGGGAGAAGACCCATGGGACACAGCCTGATCAAGCTTGTCGTCGTCTGTGTTGCCCTGACAGGCGGAATGACTTTTGAGGCACGGCCGCAGCAGCGCCCCGATATCGATGTCGCAACGCCGGAAGGCCTGCCCGCCATCGGCAGATGGATGCTGACGGCCCAGAGTGTGCCCTCTGACTGGCTCGGCGAAATCTACGAGGGCAGGAATCTGCGCGAGCCCATCAATGTCATCATCGTCGATGAGGGAGCCTCGAGCGTCGACGATGCAAAGGCACGGCTGCTGGCTGCTGCTGCTCGTGCCGGCTATCCCATCCGCTTCGGCCATTCGACGGGCTACCAGGGCTTCATCGGCGGACAGCTTTATGCGCAACTGCCCCAGGGCAGGGACGATGCCTTCTCAAACGACATCTTCGAGGTCAGCAACAATCACGGCCGCATCTTCGGGCCACATCAATTCGGACAAGGATATCTCTTCGCAGGTGCCTTCAGCCGTGAGGAAATCGACCCGATTCGCGATCCGCCGCACAGTTACGGCTCGTTCAACCGGGCGCGGGACGATTTCACCCAACGTCTCAACCGCAGCACCGACTTCAAGGTGAGCCGGTTCGTCGATCTCGGCAACGCGCTGATCGGCGATCCCAAGCTCACGACCGGCGATCACGACGGGATCGCCGTTGTCGTGCGCGTTGGGCCGTGAAGCAGAAGTTTGGAGGCGTCCACGCACTTTTCACGTCATCACCGGCCTTGTGCCGGTGATCTCGATATCAGAGGTGCGGCGCTTCACAGCATCGGGATGGCCGGCACGAGGCCGGCCATGACGTGGTCGTGTGTCACCCCCGGCGCGCGAAGGTTACCCCGCCAGAAATCCCGCCAGCGCTCTCGGGTCCACGTTGCCGCCGCTGATGATGATGCCGACCCGCTTGTCCCTGCAGGGCACGAGGCCGTGGAGGGCGGCCGCGGCCGCGAGGCATCCGGTGGGCTCGACCACGATCTTCATGCGCTCGACGAAGAAGCGCATGGTGTCCACCAGCTGCGCGTCCGACACGGTGAGGATGTCATCGACGAGGGCGCGCATGATGGGAAACGTCTTGTTGCCCACATAGGTCGTCTGCGCGCCGTCGGCGATGGTGGCGGGCACGGGGATCCTGACGATGGAGCCCGTGCGGAACGATTGCTGCGCATCGTTGCCGGCTTCCGGCTCGACGCCGTAAATTAAGCAATCGGGCGAGAGCGCCTTGGAGGAGAGCGCCGAGCCCGCGAGCAATCCGCCGCCGCCGACGCAGACGAGCAGCATGTCGAGCGGGCCGACCTCTTCGATCAGCTCCTTCGTCGCCGTGCCCTGGCCGGCGATCACGTCCTCATGGTCGTAAGGCGGGATGAGGGTCAGGCCGCGCTCCTGCGAAAGCTTGCGCCCGATGGCCTCGCGATCTTCCTTGTAGCGGTCGTAAAACACCACCTCGCCGCCATAGCCCTTGGTGGCCGCGACCTTCATGGCCGGCGCATCCTGCGGCATGATGATGACGGTCGGCACCTCCTGCAGCTGCCCGGCATAGGCGATGGCCTGGGCATGATTGCCGGAGGAGAACGCCACGACGCCGCGCTTTCTCGCGTCCGGAGACAGCCGTGCGATGGCGTTGTAGGCGCCGCGGAACTTGAACGCGCCGCCGCGCTGGAAGTTCTCCGCCTTGAAGAACAGCCTTCCGCCCGTGCGCTCGTCGGCGGTGCGGGATGTCAGAACCGGCGTTCGATGGGCCACCCCGTTGATGCGCCACGCCGCCGTGACGACGTCGTCGTAAGTCGGCAGGTTCACCGAGGCAGGGGCGACGGCCTCAACGGCTTGCAGGGTTTGCGCGTTCATCGATCTCTCACGCTTTTTGAAGCTTCGGACAAGCCCTTACGCCTCCCATGCGCAAGGCCCAGCTCTGGTTTTTGTCCATAGCAACTTTGTGCAATGCTTGTCACCTTTGGGGCTTTTTTGAGAGCCGGGAGGTCTTTCGGATTAGGTTTGGCCAAAGTCCATCGCCAGCGGAACAGCCCTCCGCTCCGGCCGTTCATGCTTATCAAGGCAAGACAGGAGGCCTCCCATGGACCTATGGCAAATGGTGGTGACGGACCACGCGAATATCGAAGAGCTCTGTCGCGAGGTTCTCCGGGCCACTGGCACCGGGCCCAACAGCCGCGCCGAGCTCTTCGCCGATCTCCAGGACGAGCTGGAACGGCACATTGCAGCGCAGCAGAACGTGCTTTATCCGGCTTTGTCAGGCCACGAGCGCACAGCCAGCTACGTGGCCGATCTCGAGAGATCACAGGACGATATCCTGCGTCAGATCGATGAACTCGCTGCCCGGCCCGACAAGAACAGCCAGGATTGGGCTGCGGACTTCAAGGACCTGACCAGCTCCATCCGGCACGCCTTCACGCTCGAAGAAAACGGCGTGATGATCGTCGCCCGCGGCGTCCTCTCCCCGAGCGAACTCAAGAGCCTCCAGCGCACCTACGAGCGCGAGCGGATCGCATCCTACGAGGCGGAGCGCTGGCATATGCCGCAATCCATGATGCCGAGCCGCTACGGCCTTCCCTCCGGCACTGTGTTCGGCGTGCTTGCAGGCGTTGCCGCCATCGGGGCCGGTGCGCTCCTGTGGACCATGACCCGGTCCGGCCATACCGGCTCGCGGCAGAACAGGCCGATGCACGTGGCACGCCGGCGTCCCGAGCCGCCATTCCCGCTCGAGAGCGGAGTCATCGACCGGAGCCTCGAAGGCTCCCACCGTGGCACCACGGGGCAGACGTCATCCGGGGCCCGGACATACAAGGCCGCAGGTGCAGCTTCCACCGGTGCGGCTTCCACCACAGGAACGTCGGCGAGCAGGATGGGCGGCGAGCAGGGAGCGGCCCAGGGCGACGAAGCGCTGCTGCACGGTGCAGGCGGAACGTCTCCGGCAGCGGGCGGAAGCCCCTCGGACGACAACTGGTTCTCCTCGGCCCATCCGCCGCGCGCTCCCTCGGGTCTCTCGACCCCGCTGCAACCGGGCGGAACGCTTCCCGCGGGCGGTCCTGCTGCCTCCACGGGCTCGGTCGGCACCGGCGGCGCTCAGACGGGCGGGGCGGATTCAGGGTCGCTGAAACGGGACGGGCGGTAACAGCCGCCCTTCTTCCCTACGTTTAAGTCCGGTTCCGTTTTCTGGCGAAATACCAGATGGCGAGAACCGCCACCACGGCCAGGACGATCAGCCACCAAGCATTCCCGGCGCCATCTGCAGCGCCGGGCGTGTTGGGGGAGCGCCTTCCACGGGCGGGCTGGCCTGTGCCAGCGCAGCCGATGTCGAGAGAAGCAGCGTCATCAGGCCGGCGACGATCCTGCGCATCGAATCCTCCCATCAGGTCCTCGGCAGGGCATAGGCGATGACGTAATCGCCCGCCTTGGTGCCGAGCGAGCCGTGGCCGCCCGCCACCACGAGCAGATATTGCCGCCCATCCGCCCCGGTATAGGTCATCGGCGTCGCCTGTCCACCGGCGGGAAGCCGCGCCTCCCAGAGCTGATTGCCGTTGGACACGTCATAGCCGCGCACGAAGTAGTCGATCGTGCCGGACAGGAACGCGACGCCGCTCGCCGTCATCATCGGCCCGCCGAGATTGGGCACGCCCATCGGGAACGGCACGGGGATCGGCGAGGCGTCGCGCACGGTGCCGTTCTTGTGCTTCCAGGCGATCTTGCCGGTGGTGAGATCGGCTGCCGCCACATAGCCCCAGGGCGGAGCCTGACAGGGGACGCCGAGCGCGGAGGTGAAGGCGGAAAGCTTCACCGCAAACGGCGCGCCGAAATTCTCGTTCAGCGCCGGCAGGCTGCTCTCGGGTCGGTTCTCGCCCTGCACATAGAGCGTCTTGTCGTCCTGGCGCGGCACGAGCTGCGACACGAAGGCGATGTAGGTCGGCGTCGTGAACGCGATCTGCCGCTCCGGATCGACCGCGACGCTGCCCCAGTTGAACACGCCGAAATTGCCGGGATAGACCAACGTGCCTTCAAGCGAGGGCGGCGTGTAGCGGCCCTCGTAGCGCAGCTTCTTGAACGCAATGCGGCAGGCGAGCTGGTCGAATAGCGTCGCGCCCCACATGTCGCGCTCGGTGAGCGGTGGCGGGTCGTAGGACAGGGCGGAGACGGGCTGCGTCGGAGACGTGCGGTCGCCCGGTGCCGCGCCCTGCGGCGCGGGCTTCTCCGTCACGGGCAGGACAGGCTGTCCCGTGCGCCGGTCGAGCACGTAGAGTTCGCCCTGCTTGGTCGGCTGCACGAGAGCCGGCACAGTCTGGCCGCCGATATTCAGGTCGATGAGGCTCGGCTGGGAGGGAACGTCGTAATCCCACAAATCGTGATGCACGGTCTGGAAGACCCAGCGCAGCTGCCCGGTCGCGATGTCGAGCGCCACGACGGAAGAGGAGAAACGGTCCACATTGGCGCTGCGGTTGCCGCCCCATTGATCCGGCGGCTGGTTGCCGAGCGGAATGTAGATGAGACCCAAGGCTTCGTCGACGCTGGAGATCGACCAGGAGTTGGGCGAGTTCGGCACGTAGGTCTCGCCCGGCGCCAGCGGCGTCGTGACATCGGGCCTGCCCGAATCCCAGTTCCACACCAGCGCGCCCGTATTCACGTCGAAGGCGCGGATGACGCCGGATTGCTCACTGGTCGACACATTGTCGAGCACGGTGCCACCGACGATGATGAGGTTTCTCGCGATGGCGGGCGGCGAGGTGGAGTAATAGGCGCCCGGCTTCACATTGGGCATGTTGGCCCAGAGATTGATCTGCCCCGTGCCGCCGCCGAAAGCGGTGCAGACGGCGCCGTTCTCCGGGTTCAGGGCGATCAGGCGCCCGTCGGCGGTGGGCATGAAGAGCTTGGTCGGGCAATTGTCCGCAGCCGGGCGCTCGCTCGCTGCAACCGGCAGGTCCGGAAGTGGCGAGGCCGTCGTGACAGGCGCAGGAGTTGGAGGCGGCGCGGCCGCAGCAGCACCATTGCCGCGATAATAGGACAGGCCCCGACAGGTCAGATGCTGCAGGGCGAGTTCGCCGCGGATCTTCGGGTCGTAGCGCCAGACCTCCTTTCCGGTCGTGTCGTCCAGCGCGATGATCGATTGATGCGGCGTGCACAGGTGCAGCCGGTTGCCGAACTTGAGCGGCGTCACTTGGAATGTGGTCTCCTCAGGATCGCCGGGGCGTCCCCTCACGTCGCCGGTGCGGTAGGTCCAGGCTTCCTGGAGGTTGGCGACGTTCTCGGGCGTGATCTGGTTGAGCGGCGAGTAGCGCTGGCCGAAAGCCGTGCGCCCATAGGCATGCCATTCGCCTGGCGGAACGCCGAGCATATCGTCGGGCACGTCCGCGCGCGGCCCCGGGGCCGTGCCTTCGATCCGCGTGGGATCGGTGAACCACGAGGCCGCCGCCACCGCAAGCGCAATGGCCAAAACTCCGGTCAGCGGCAGTCCTGCGCCCCGGAAGGCCGAGACGCGCCGCGCTGTTGCATCTCGGTCCGATGTCGAAGCGGCCGGTCGATTATCGAGGCTGCGGGTCACCCAGGGCGTGAGCAGCAACAGGCCGATGAGGAACACCACGTCGCCACGCGCCGCGAGAGGCCACCAATGGAGACCCACCTCCCACAGGGCCCAGCCGAGCGTGCCGGCGAGGACGAGTGCGAAAACCCACAAGGCTGCGGGCTTCTGCGCGAGGAGGAGAATGCCCGTGAGGAGAAAGCCGACGGCCGCAATCGCATAAAACCAGGAGCCGCCGAGCGTGATCAGCCATATGCCGCCGATGGCGAGAGCCACTCCGATCAGAAGCGTGAGAATGGCCGCGATGATGAGAACAGGGCTGCGTCCCGGGCCAGGCATGAATAGACTCCTCCGGACATTCGGCTTCCAACGTCAGGGGAGGGGAAATGTTTCACAGGAATACGACGCCAAGGCAGCCGCAATGCAGCCCTGCTATGCCTCCTTCACATTCGTGCCCCAGCGCCGATGCAGGAACCGTTCCCAGGGCGAGAACAGCAGGCGATCCACCAGAAGCCCAATCACCACGATGACGATCATGATGCCGATCACCTGCTCCATGGCGTTCAACTCGCGTCCGTAATGCAGCAGGTGGCCGAGGCCGAAGCCGGTGAGGATCGTCACATAGATTTCCGCCGCCATCAGGGAACGCCACGCAAAGGCCCAGCCCTGCTTCATGCCGCTGACCAGGAAGGGGAGCGAGGCGGGCAGGATTACCCGGGTCCATTTATGGAAGCCCTCCGATCCCATGGTGCGTGCCGCGCGCGCATAGATGGGCGGGATGTTGCGTGCGCCGTGATCGGTCGCGAGAATGACGGACCACACGGTGCCCATGACCACCACGAACAGCATCGCGCCTTCCGTCTGCCCGAACCAGACGAGGGCGAGCGGCACCCAGCACACGCTCGGCAATGTCTGGAACCCGAGAGCCAATGCTCCGATGGTGTCTTCGAAAACCTGCGACGTGCTAGTCAGCAGGCCGAGTGGCAGGCCGACGAGAACGCCCACGGCATAGCCGACCAGAAGCCGCTTGAGCGTTACCCAGGTGGATTCGAGAAGCGTGCCATCGAGCAGCGCATTCCAGATGTATTCGCCGACGAAGATGGGCGAGGGAAGAAGAACGATGGACCAGCGGCCGGTGCGCACGGCAAGTTCCCACAGGCCGATCAGCGCGGCAAAGAAGAGGAGGGCGACAGCCAGACGCTTCATTCGAAGACCGCTCCCTTCAGAGCACCTTTGAGGGCTGCTGCGATGCTGGAGGTGTTGCCGGCCAGATCGCGGCTGTTGATGTCGCGCGGACGAGGCAGGTTGATGTCGAAGATTTCCGAAATACGGCCCGGCGAGGGCGACATGAGCACGACGCGATTTCCCAGGCACACCGCTTCGCGCACGTTGTGCGTGACGAAGACGATGGTCTTCCGGCTCTCCATCCAGATGCGCTGGATGTCGTCGTAGAGCTGATCGCGGGTGAGCGCATCGAGCGCGGCGAACGGCTCGTCCATGAGCAGTACCTGCGGATCGGGCGCGAGCGCGCGGGCCAGTGAAACGCGCTGCTTCATGCCGCCCGAGAGCTCGTGCACATGCGAGCGCTTGAATTTCTCGAGGCCGACGAGGTGCAGAAAATGATTGGCGATGTCCTTGCGCTCCGCATGGGTCAGATCCGGTCGCAGCTTCAGCCCGAACATCACGTTCCCGAAGGCATCGAGCCAGGGAAACAGCGCGGATTCCTGGAACATGACGAGGCGCTGCCGGCCAGGACCTTCCACGAGCTTGCCGTCGGCGAGCACGCGGCCCGAATCCGGCATGGTGAGCCCCGCCATGATGTCGAGAAGAGTGGACTTGCCGCATCCGCTGGGGCCGATCAGGCAGACGAATTCCCCCTCCGTGACGGTGAGGGAAACGTTCTCCAGCGCCTGCACGGTGGCGCGCGATGACGTGAAGCGCTTGGAGACGTTCTCCACGAGGAGTTTGGCAGGTCTGGCCGTAATGGAATCCGGCTGGGATACCTCCATCAAGGCGCCTCGATCAGACGGGACAGATCGGGCGTGTCGCGCAGGAAGCCGACCTTCTGAGCACTGGTCACGAAGGATTGAAACGCCTCGCGCGACGTGTCCGGCGTGATCACCATGCGGCTCCAGGCACGAGCAACGAGCTCCGGCGACATGTCGAGGCGGAAGGAGGCCCGCAGCTCCTCGCGGGCCATGCGCTGGGCCTCGTCCGGGTTTTTCTGAATCCAGTCGGTGAGTTCGCGATGGGCTGCCACGAAGCGCTTGGCGAGATCGCGGTTCTTCTCCAGGAAACCCGCGCTCGACACAAGGATCGTCGTGATGGCGTCCTTCTCCTCCACCAGCACCTTGCCGCCAGCCTCGGATTCCAGCCGCGAGACCCAGGGCTCCACGGTCCAGACCGCATCGAGCTGCTTACTCTGGAACAGGGAGAGCTGATCGGGATTGCTGGTGGGCACCACATGTGCGTCGCCGCCGGTTTGGGTAATGCGCAATCCGCCTGCGACGAGCCAAGCGCGGGCTGCCACATCCTGCGTATTGCCGAATTGCGGGGTGGCAATGCGCTTGCCTTTGAAGTCGGTGGGCTTGGAGAGGGGCGAATCTCCCTGCACGACCAGAGCCGAGCCGCCGTTCACGGCGCCACCGATCACGCGGACCTCGGCGCCGCGGGAGCGGGCATAGGCGTTGAGCGCCGGATTGGGGCCGACATAGGTCAGGTCGAGGGAGTTGGCGAAAATCGCCTCCATGGCGCTCGGACCGGCATTGTAGGTGTACCATTCGATCTTCACCCCAGGCCCGAGCCGCTCCCCGAGCCAGTTCCGCCCCTGCCGCTCGAAGGCGCGGGCCACCAGGGCCTGCACATGGGTGATATTGGGAAAATGCCCGACCCGGACCGTCGTGCTCTGCTGAGCAAGCGTCGAGGCATGAGCCGCAACGAGGGACAACGCCGACAAGAGAAGTAGCCGCCATCCGTACCGCATCGGAGGTCCTCCAGTGACATCGATTCAAGGCTAGGGGTTCCCGGCTGAAGGTCAATGGGAAGGCGGCGACGGGCGCCGGTACATGCGGCTTTATTTCCTTATAGAGGATCTAATTCCTCAACCGTTTCGAATCCGGCTGAAAACGTTGGTTTTTCAACAAAAAACTTGCTTCCAGCAGGAAATATTAACCGCCCGGTAACCATACTGGGCGCCGAATAAGATGCATCACGTAGCGTAAGAAATCCGCGACAGCCTGATCCGCCTCCACTCTCCGAACATGTTCTGCGGTCCTCCGGGGAACCTGCTGGTGATGCCGTCGCAGGAGCAGCTTTGTAGGGTGAGGAGAACCAAGGATGGCGAAAGTACTTGTCGTGACATCGGGCAAGGGCGGTGTCGGAAAGACGACATCGACGGCGGCGCTGGGCGCCGCGCTGGCACAGAGCGGCCAGAAGGTGGCCATGATCGATTTCGACGTGGGCCTGCGCAATCTCGATCTGATCATGGGCGCCGAGCGCCGGGTCGTGTTTGACCTGATCAACGTGATCAAGGGCGATGCGAAGCTCGAACAGGCGCTCATCCGCGACAAGCGCATCGAGACCCTGTACCTGCTGCCGGCCTCGCAGACGCGTGACAAGGACAACCTCACCGACGAAGGCGTCGAGCGCGTCATCAACGGCCTGCGTGAAAAGTTCGACTGGATCATCTGCGACAGCCCGGCGGGCATCGAGCGTGGCGCGACGCTCGCCATGCGCCATGCGGATGTTGCCGTCGTCGTGACGAATCCGGAAGTCTCCTCCATCCGCGATTCCGACCGCATCATCGGCCTGCTCGATTCCAAGACGGAGAAGGCGGAAAAGGGCGAGCAGGTGGAAAAGCATCTCCTGCTCACGCGTTACGACCCGGCGCGCGCTCAGCGCGGAGAGATCCTCAAAGTCGAGGATGTGCTGGATATCCTCTCGATTCCGCTTCTCGCCATCATCCCGGAAAGCACGGAAGTGCTGCGCTCGTCGAACCTCGGCGCGCCGGTGACGCTCGGCAGCCCGAACTCCGCACCGGCCCGGGCTTATCTCGAAGCCGTGCGCAAGCTCCAGGGCGAGACGATCGTCGAAGTTCAGAAGCAGCGCGGCCTGTTCAGCAAACTCTTCTCACGGAGGGCCGCATGAGCCTGTTCAATTTCTTCAAGCGCAACACGTCCGCACCCGTCGCCCGCGAACGGCTTCAGGTTCTGCTCGCCCATGAGCGCACCATCGTCGGGGGCGGCGAGTCCGATCTCGTGGCGATCCTGCGCGAGGAGATCATGGCCGTCATCGCCAAGCACATGGCGGTGCCGCAGGACAACGTGCAGATCAAGATGGACCGCGGCGCCTCCGTGTCGACCCTGGAGGTCGATATCGAGATCCCGACAGCCATCGCAGCTGGCATGCGTCCGGCCGCGTGATCGTGAAAGTCTTCTGAACCGGCGTGGCATTTCATCGGAATGCCACGCCGCTTCAGCTGCACGCTGGATCGATGTGAATGTTTGCTGTTCGTCGGTTTTAAGTCGCCCGGTTGCCTGCCCCGAACGATGCCCTAGCTTTGCTTGAGGTCCGTTTCTCACGGGAGCGCTTGATGCGCGACGCTTCTTGGCCTGAACTGTCCTATCCCGCTTGGCGGGACACGGCAGCGACCCTGCAGCTCTGGACGCAGATCGTCGGCAAGATCAGACTCTCGCTCTCGCCCTGGCTCAATCACGGCTGGCAGGTCCCGCTCTATATCAGCGTGCGAGGCTTGGGAACGTCACCCATTCCCATCGGACGCGAGATCCTGGAGATCGAGTTCGACTTCATGTCCCACCTCCTGCTCGTGCGCACGAGCAGCGGGGAGGAACGGGAACTGCCGCTGCAGCCGCAAAGCGTCGCGGAATTCTATTCACGCATCCTCACGGTCCTGAACGATATCGGCGTCGAGGTTGCCATCAACGGGATGCCGAACGAGGTGGCAGATCCCATTCGCTTTTCCGAGGATCGGGTTCATGCCTCATACGATCGGGATGCGGCGCATCGCTTCTGGCGCGTGCTCGTGCAGGTGGACCGAGTATTCAAGCACTTCCGCAGCGGGTTTCTCGGAAAGTCCTCGCCGGTGCATTTCTTCTGGGGCAGCTTCGATCTCGCGGTGACGCGCTTTTCGGGGCGCAGCGCTCCTCTCCATCCCGGCGGTGTGCCCGGCCTGCCGGATCCGGTGACCCGCGAGGCCTATTCGCACGAGGTCAGCAGTGCCGGCTTCTGGCCTGGCAGCGATGCCTTTCCGCAGCCGGCCTTTTACTCCTATGCCTATCCCGAGCCGCCGGGCTTTCGCGATGCGAAGGTCACGCCGGGCGCTTCCTTCGACGCCACGCTCGGCGAGTTCATCCTGCCTTATGACACGGTGCGCCAGGCAGACGATCCCGATGCGCTGCTGCTCGACTTCCTCGTCACGACCTACAATGCCGCGGCCGATGCGGGCGGCTGGGATCGCGCCGCGCTCGAATGCACCATCGGCGCGCCCGCGAAGGTGCGGACAGTTTGAAACCGCATCTTTCGAAAGGTGATGACGTTGCCGGTCGCCGTCATCGACCCTCGGAAGATATACGCGCCTAGCCGAAATTGCCGTTGAAGCCGCTTTACGTGTGCCGATTGCCACGCCTGCGCCACATCCTCCGTCTAGCCCTAACCCACATCACGGTTCCGTCGTCGAGTCAAAGTGCGAGGATCCCATGCAGGTTGGCAATTTGTCCCGAACCCAAATGCCCCGCGAACCGCACGACAACGCGGCCTTCCAGGCCATCCGCGTTCTGCTCGTAATCGGTCTCATGAGCGCCGGGTGGCTGGCCCTGTGGCGGACCCAGGGAAGCGGCCCCGCCACGGAAGGCATGGTGGCCGCCGCCCCGCCACAGACGATCACCGTGGAACCAAGAACTGCAGTTCCACCCGATCGGACCGATCGCGTTCAGGTTGCCGATGCGAGATCCATCCGCGCCGATCGCGCTGCCCATGAAGCGGCCGGCAGTCGCTCCTCCGCCCGAGACGGACGAGCAGGATTTCGACCAATCCTCGGTCGAACCTGCCATCGACCGCGCTTCCATCGGGCTCGCTCACGATCATTCCCTTGCCGTCTTGCAACAGTTCGAGGCCGTCGTCCGACAATCGTCCAAGAGCAAACCTGCAAAGCCGCTGCCTGCTGCACCCACCGACATGAATACGACGGGCACCGTAACGGAGCAGGCGAGCCTTGCGGATTCTTACGTCCCTGCCGGGGATGCTGCGGCAACTGTCGTCGATCTCAACAAGGGCTCCGTCGAGCAGCTTAACAGGCTGAAGGGTGCCGGTTCGCTCGGCCGCGCCATCGTCAGGGGACGTCCGTATAAATCCGTGGAAGACCTCGTGACGAAGAGGGTGGTGCGCCGCGCCGCCTACGAGAGGATCAAGAATCAGGTCGCTGTGAAGTAGGTGCCCTGATCCGTCTTCAAAGTCTGGCTCGTGAACCGTCACCCTCATCCTGAGGAGCCTGCGCAGCAGGCGTCTCGAAGGATAACCCAGACTGCGCTGGAGTCGCCCTCGTCCTTCGAGACACCGCCTCCGGCGGTCCTCAGGATGAGAGCTGTGGGGAGCCATCGATTGCGAGCCTGCTTCTCTGCAAGCATGCGGCCTGCTTGCCATGCCGCGGCAATAGGTGCTAAGGAGTTCGCATCTGACAGGGGTGCTCCGTATTGCCGGGGCTGAGATAACGGCGCGAAGCCGTTGGACCCTCAAGCTGATCTGGGTAATGCCAGCGGAGCGAGGTGACGATGTTTTCCGGCGCACAAATATCCCTCTACCCGATGACGGACGATTTCGTCGATGTCATCCTCGGCGCCATCGGGGCGCTTGAACCGTACCGTCCCAATTTCAGAATCGAGACCGACGACATCTCGACTCTGATCGTCGGCCCGCCCGAACAGCTCTTTCCCGCCATGCGCGATCTGTTTCTCGCCGCATCGGGCCGCGGCGTTCACTGCGTGCTCGCCGCAACCGTCTCGCGCGGTTGTCCGGGCGAGCCCGACGATCCGATCTGCACGCCGATTGCCGGTTCGAACCACGATCAACCGCTCGCAGCGCGCATTGCCGCCGCCGTGAGGCATGTGGAGGCGGCTCCCAGGACCGGGCAGGTCGTAGCCGCGCAATTCTCGCTCTATCCGCTCGGCAGCGGACATCACATGGACGAGATCTACGGCTGCATCGACTTTCTGAAGGCATCCGGCGTCTTCGACCGCTCGAAGAATTTCTGCACCAAGCTGCGCGGCGATGCGGGCCCGGTCTTCGCCACGTTGAGCGAAGCCTTCCTGCGCTTCGGCGCACCGCAGGGCCATGTGGCGCTCGATCTCAAGGTCTCGGCGAACAGCCCGAGCAAAGCGTAATTTTCCGCAACGACTCGTCGCACAATAAGGAGGTCGTCATGTCCGTGTCCCGTGGCTGGACATTGAGGGAAACCCTCATCGTCACCGTGATCGGCGCGGTGTTCGCCGTGCTCTATCTCGGCTGGGTGCAGGTGTGGCTGATCGCGCAGGCAGCCTTCGGCCCCCTGACGATGGATGTGGTGATGGGCTTCTGGTTCGTCGCCTCGATGGTGGCCGCCGCCATCATCCGCAAGCCCGGCGCCGCCTTCGCGGCCGAAGTGCTGGCCGCCGCGGTGCAGGTGCTGCTGGGAAGCCCCGCCGGCTTGCTGCTCGTGGTCAGCGGCATCGTCCAGGGCGCGGGCGCGGAAGCGGTCTTCGCGGCAACGCGCTGGCGCAATTATTCGCTGCCGGTGCTGATGGCCGCAGGCGTGGGCGCGGCGATCTTCTCCTACATCTACACCTGGATCCGGTTCGATTACGGCGCGCTGCAGCCGACGCTGCTCGTCGCCATGTTCGTGCTGCGGACTTTAAGCGGTGCGCTGCTCGGCGGATGGCTTGCCCACATCATCGTGCAGGCGCTCTACAAGACGGGCGCGCTCGCGGGCCTTGCGATCGATGTCGAGAAGCGCTCCGCTGCCGCCTGAACCCGCCGCGGAATGGAGTGGGGTCGAGATCCACTATCCCTTCGCCAGGCGCCCCGCTGTCGGACCCGTGGACCTGTCGATCAGGCCGGGCGAGCGGGTGCTGCTGCTCGGCCCGTCGGGCTCCGGAAAATCCACGCTGCTGCTGACGCTGACGAGGCTCATTCCCGACAGCATTCCCGCCGAGGTGAGCGGACATGTCCGGCTTTTCGGTCAGGATGTCTCGTCGCAGAAGCCGTGGGACTGGGCGCGCCAGGTTGCGCAGTATTTCCAGGATGCGGACCAGACGCTCTGCGGCATGCGGGTTGAGGACGAGCTCGCCTTCGCGCTCGAAAACCGCGCCCTGCCGCCGGAGCGCATCACGCAGGCCGTCACAGAGGTCATGCGAAAGGTCGGCTTGCCGGAGGAGTGGCGCCACCGCCGCTCCGCGCAGCTCTCGGGTGGCGAACGGCAGCTCGTGGCGCTGGCGGCGACCCTCATTCAGGACGCACCGCTCTTCGTCGCCGACGAGCCGACCGCGCATCTCGCGCCGGAAGCCGCGCGCCGCCTGCACGCTCTGCTGACGAGCGGTGAGGGCGGGCAAACGATCCTCATCGTCGATCACAGGCTCGACGGCCTGATCGAATCCATCGACCGCATGGTCGTGCTCGGAGCGCGACGGCACCGTCATCGCACAAGGCGAACCGCGCGCGATCTTTCGCGACGAGCGCGCGCTTCTGCAATCGCACGGCATCTGGTGCCCTGCCGCCAGCGCGCTCGATGCGGCACTGATGCGGGCGGGCATCGCCGCGCCGGTCGCGCCGCTTTCTGTCGAAGAAGCGCTCGCGCATCTCGATCCCGATGGCGCTCCGAGCGAACATCTCGACAGAGCGCGTCCCGCCGTAGAGGCCTTCGTTGCCTCGGCCAAGTCGACGATCGCCATGCGCGATGCACCTGTGCTCGTTCAATTGGCAAAGGCCGATTGCGCACCCTTCCTCGGCCCCACTGTGCTGCGCGGCGTCGATCTCGCGATCCGCCAGGGCGAGGTCCTCGGCGTGCTGGGCAGGAATGGCGCAGGCAAGTCGACGCTGGGTCTCTGCCTCGCCGGTCTCCTGCCGCTGAAGGCGGGCACGCGCCAAGGCCCATCGGGCGGCTATGCGTTCCAGCGTCCCGAGAACCAGTTCACCGCCGGCACCGTGTACGAGGAGCTGCTCACCGCGCTGCCGGAGCGCATGAACACGGATGAGAAGGCGGAGCGCGTGGCGGCGGCGCTGGAGGCCTGGGGCCTCGCGGAGCTCACGAGGAACCATCCGTTCGAACTGTCGCAGGGCCAGAAGCGCAAACTCGCGCTGGCCTCGCTCACCCTGTCGGACCGTTGGCCGCTCCTCGTGCTCGACGAGCCCATGGCGGGGCTCGATGCCCATGGCGCCGCGCTCCTGACACAGGAGATCCTGTCCCTGCGCGAGAAAGGCCATACCCTTGCGCTGATCACGCACGACTTGGATCTCGCCTTGAAGCTCTGCCCGCGTTCCATCGTGGTCGGGGAGGGGGAATCCTGGCCGATGGTCCCACGCAGGAGCTGATGAACGATGCCGCTCTTCTCGGCCGTGCCGGGCTTGCGGAGCCTGCCTGCGCTGCGGCGATGCGATGGCTGAAGGCCACCGCCCGACGGCTGGCGGTCGTCCCGTGCTGACATCGCTCAACCCGCTATCGAAACTTGTCGTCTGCTCCATCTGGCTCGTCGCCGCGGTGGTGGTCTTCGACCCGCGGTTCCAGCTCGCGGCGATCCTGGCGCCGGCACTCGCGCTCGTCGTCCTCCATCGCACCTCGCCGCTGGTGCTGCTCGTGCTGATGGTGCCGTTCGCCCTGTTCGGCTTCGGCTTTCTCACCACCAGCCTGCTGTTTCGCCAGGAGAGCGATTTCGCCTTGCGCATGGCAGGTGAATCCGTTCTCGCCTCGCCCGAGTTCTCGGCGGGCGTCACCCTGTTCCTGCGCGCGCTCGCTTGCGGCATGATCTCCCTGTTCTTTGCGCTCACCACCGATCCCGGGCTCTTCGTGCGCGCTCTGATGCGGCACGCCGGACTGCCGCCGCGCATCGGCTATTCGCTGTTTGCGGCCATGCAGCTCGTGCCGGACCTGGCCGGGGAGGCGCAGCAGATGCGGCTTGCCCGCGCCATGAAATCCGGCCGCCGCCCGCGGCGCATCCCGGGGCCCTTCGAGCTGACGAGCCTCGTCATCCCGTTGCTCGCCTTCGCCATCCGCCGCGCCGGCCGCACGGCGATCGCCATGGAGGCGAGGGGCCTCGGCACTGCTGGCCCACGC
Organism: Microvirga sp. RSM25; assembly: GCF_044784385.1. Classification (NCBI taxonomy): domain Bacteria; kingdom Pseudomonadati; phylum Pseudomonadota; class Alphaproteobacteria; order Hyphomicrobiales; family Methylobacteriaceae; genus Microvirga; species Microvirga sp. RSM25. The sequence goes on from NZ_CP173039.1 coordinate 305,750, forward strand.
ACGATCATGAACGCGCCTGCGTTTCACGGGCGCGATGGGGTGTTCGTTGTCGTTGCGTTGGGAGTGCTGGGAGGATGCGTCGTCGCGGTGGTTGGGGGCTTCTGAGAGCGCCGCCGATCACGATCGCCGGCGCATCGTATCCCCTTCGGGATCACCGGCACCAGGCCGGTGATCCCCAAGGTTTGAAGCGCTGAGCCTCTTCTCATCGAGATGGCCGGGACAAGCCCGGCCATGACGTGGTGAGATTATGGCTCGTCCGTTAGAGCACGAAATCGGTGCTCATGAAGCTATGAGCCCCAAGCGCCTTGATCGTGAAATCGGCAGTGCCGTCGCCGTTGACGTCCCCGGCAAGGTACGTGTTGCCGCTCGATTGATACGCCTTCAGCTCCCCGGCGACCTTGTGGAATCCCTGCGTGTCGATGAACTTGAACGCCTGGTTTCCGGATGCCCGGGTGCTGGCATCGATGCCCGACAGGTTGATCTTGTCGGTGCCATGGACGAAGTCGCTGATGGTGTCGCCGTTGGCTTCCGATGCCGTATCGAACACGAAGGTATCGCTGCCGGAATGGCCCCAGAGCACGTCCCGCCCGGCGTTGCCGTTGAGGGTGTCGTTGCCGGAGGTGCCGTACAGCGTGTCGTTGGAGTTGTTGCCGATGACGGATTGTCCGGTGGGCGTAGTCGGAGTGGTCGGAGTGGTCGGCGTTGTGGTGCCGACGTCGTTCGCCTCGGCCCGCTCCGTCGCATTCGGCGTGCCGAAGTTCTGCGTCACGAACACGACCTTGTAGCCGTTGATCGTGCCTTCCTTCAGGCCGATCCCGATCTCCTCGAACGAGCCGTTGACGATGTTCGCGTAGTGGCCCGGCGAGTTCATCAGGTTGGTGTGCAGCTGGCGGACGGTCGCTTCGGTCATTCCGCCGCTCACATAGGCGATGTTCTCGCCCCAGCCCTGCCATCCGTAGCCGGCCGAGGTCATGCGGGCGCCCGCGCTGGAGCCGTTCACGCCGGTGTGGGAGAACGTGTCGGTCTGGTCCATCCATGCGCTGTGAGCGTCAGTGGAGTCTAGAAGTTCGCCGTCGAACGTAAGCGGCTTGGCCCCGGCATTGGCACGAGCCTCGTTGATGAGCTGCAGAAAAAGCGTTTCTAAATTGGTTGGTGTCGTCATTCTTGAAAAGGCCCCTTGGAAAAACGTCTTAGGCTTACATTCCGACGCAATAAAACGGTCTTGTTCATTGTCGGAACGAAAGACCGCGCATGACCCGCCAATGTGTTGACAATGTGATTGGCGCCCCCAGCAGCAGGCCTGTCCCGACGGTCAAGAAGAAGAATTTCCCGTCGGCCCATTCACGAGACGGCTTTGCCCCGCTACAACTCCGTTGCATCTCCTCGCAATCCGGATCACCAGCCATGGCCGCCAGCGTTACAGACCGTTTCCTCCGCTACGTCGTCATCGACACCCAGTCGGACGCCCAGTCTCCGACCCAGCCTTCGACCGAGAAGCAGAAGAATCTCGGCCGCCTCCTGGTCGAGGAACTGCTCGAGATCGGAATCTCCGACGCGCATCTCGACGAGCACGGTTACATCTATGCGACCATTCCGTCGAATACGCCCAAGAACAACGTGCCCGTGATCTGCTTCTGCGCCCACATGGATACGGCACCGGACTTTTCCGGCACGAACGTCAAGCCGCAGGTGGTCCGGAACTACCAGGGTGGCGACATCCGCCTGCCGGGCGATCCTGCGCAGGTCATCCGCGTCGCGGATCAACCCGTGCTGAAGGACCTGATCGGCCACGACATCGTCACCTCGGACGGCACCACGCTTCTCGGCGCCGACGACAAGGCCGGAATCGCCGAGATCATGGCGGCGGCAGAGTTCCTGATCAACAACCCGGATATCAGACACGGTACGATCCGCATCCTCTTCACCGTGGACGAGGAGATTGGCCGCGGGGTCGACAAGGTGGATCTGAAAAAACTCGGCGCCGATTTCGGCTACACCATGGACGGCGAGACGGCCGGCACCATCGAGGACGAGACCTTCTCGGCCGATGCGGTGGAGATCGCCATCAAGGGCGTGGCGATTCATCCGGGCTTCGCCTACGGAAAGATGGAAAACGCCATCAGGATCGCCGGCGACATCATCGCGCGTCTGCCCAAGGACATGGCGCCCGAGACCACGAAGGGCCGCGACGGCTTCATCCATCCGACGGGCGTCTCCGGCGTGATGGAGAAGGCGAACTTGAGCTTCATCATCCGCGATTTCACGGAGGAGGGGCTCAAGACCAAGGAGGCGCTGCTGGAGAGCATCACCCAGGAGGTGATGAAGAATTATCCGGGCTCCGGCTACACCTTCACGGTCAAGGAGCAGTACCGCAACATGAAGGTCGTGCTCGACAAAAATCCGGAGATCGTCGAATACGCCGTGGAGGCGATCCGCCGGGCCGGCATGGATCCGGTGCGCGGCAGCATCCGCGGCGGCACGGACGGTTCGCGGCTCTCCTTCATGGGGCTGCCCTGTCCCAACATCTTCGCCGGCGGCCATGCCTTCCATTCTCCGCTGGAATTCGTCAGCAGCCAGGACATGGACAAGGCCGCGACGACCATCGTCGAACTCGCCAAGCTCTGGGAAGAGCGCGCGTAACGCGCCTCCTCTTCAGAACATGCCGATGTTGATGCGGCGCGGGATTTTTAAGACATCGCTAACCATAAAATCGAGAAACGGGACTTGCCGCATGCGATCATGGGAATCCTGCGTTAGGTTAAGGGCGTTCCCAGGACAACACGTTCATTTCGCACGATATCGCGCGGGCACGATCCATTATGCTGCGTTTCCTCATTCTCCTCACCCTCGTTACCATCTTCGTTCATTTGTATGGACCGGTGCTCTTCAGCCGGGCTCCGCTGCTGAGCAAGCTGAAGCGAATACCGATCCAAACCGGTGTCTTCGCCATTCTGGCGCTCGCGACCGTCAACGGATTCCGTGGCGATCCGCAGGCCGCCGAGCCGCAGGTGTCCACGACGAAGCAGGCGCCGGACGTCGAGACGACAGCGGCCATCGCGCAGCCCGTCGCGCCCGAGCCCCTGCTGCCGAAGGACGCCGCGGCAGCCTGTGTCGAGCAGGCCCTGAGCGAAGCGCGCGCCACGGAAGACGTGGTCGGCCAAACCTGGTTGTCGTCCGTCGAAGGTTTTATCGAGACGGCTCCTGGAGAAGTGACGGTTCAGTTTGCCGTCGGGCCGAGAGCCGGCCCGCCGAAGGGGCCTCAATGCCGGTCCGAGGCACGCCTGACCTGTGCCGTCGCCGGTCGCGATGTCAGGCCCATCACGCCCGTTCACATGACAGGGGCTCAGATCGCCTGCTGAGGTGATCAGCACATGCCGGTCGGGGCATCCGGGCCGGAGAGATGCTGGTCGAGGAGAGCATTCCCGGCGCACGATCAAGCACAGTTCAACTCCGTACCGGTTTCCGGGCCATGGACATGGCCCGCCTGTCGGTTATGTGAGACTGCCATGGGGGGCTCCTTCCAGTCCCTTGCCCAACATGGGAGACATCATCGTGATCAAGACAACACGACGCCAAGCCGTTCTCGCCGGCGGCGCCCTTCTGGCCGCGACTGCTCTGGGTCTGGCCCCAGCAGCTGCTCAGACCTTCCCGACACGCCCGATTACCATGGTCGTGCCCTTCGCGGCCGGCGGCTCGACCGACGTGGTCGCCCGCATCATCGCCCAGAAGATGTCCGAGGGCTTGGGCCAGCAGGTGATCGTCGAGAACGTCGCCGGCGCCGGCGGCAGCACGGGCGCCGCCCGGGTCGCCAAGGCCGATCCCGACGGCTATACGATCCTGATGGGCACGGTGGCCACGCACGCGCTCAACCCGCTCATGCTCAAGCGCAAGCCCTACGATGCGGTGACGGACTTTACGCCGGTGTCGCTCCTGGTCATCGTGCCGAATGTGCTGGTGGTTCATCCCAGCTTGCCGGCCAAGACCGTGCCGGAATTGATCGCGCTGCTGAAGGCCGATCCCGCCAAGTACAACTACGCTTCCTCCGGCGTCGGCACGCCCCTGCACCTGTCGGGCGAACTCTTCAAGAGCATGGCCAAGGTGTCGATGCAGCACATCGCTTATCGCGGCTCCGGCCCCGCGTTGAACGACGTGGTGGCGGGCCAGGTGCCGATCATGTTCGACAATCTGCCGTCAGCCTCCGAGTTCATCCGCGCGGGCACGCTGCGGGGTATCGCGGTGACGACCAAGGAGCGGGCGCCGTCCTTCCCGGACATGCCGACCATCGCCGAGGGCGGGCTCGCCGGTTACGAGACCTATACCTGGAATGCCTTGTTTGCCCCACCCAAGACCCCGAACGAGATCGTCGACCGGCTGAACGCCGAAGCCCTCAAGGCCGTCAAGGACCCGGCCGTGCAGGAGCGGCTGAAGACCTTCAGCGCCACGGTGGTCGGCTCGACCCCGGAAGCCCTGGGCGAGCATGTCAAGACCGAGATCGCCAAGTGGACGCCGGTCGTGAAGGAAGCAGGCGTTCAGATCGACTGATCCGCTTCGAAGACGGCGGGCGCGACCTCAGTGCAGCGCGGACATGATGCGCCGGATGGTCGCCTGGAGGAGCTCGATCGCGGGCTCCTCCTGATCGGCGAGCATCGCAAGGGAGGCATCGCCCCGGCTCGCCATCGCCGTGTCGAGCACCGCGTAATAGGCGAGATCCCGGGTCCGGCCGCTAGTCTGATCCCGGAGAGAGCTGATCGCTTCGATGATCCCGAGCGACTGCCCGCTGCCGACGAGGTCGCAGGCCTTCTTCAGAACGCCGAGGACGGTGGTTTCCATGAGACATGCCCCTGTTCAGCCGGGTTCGACCCGGCCTGATCCCGTGATGGTGTCGGTCGGCCCAGGTGAGCCCGAGCCTGATGGGCAGAATATCATAACGACCCGGCCGCGAACCATGCGTTTTGTCGCGCCGGCCGCACGGTCCTGAGCGCGCCTGACGGGACACGGAAACGAAAACGCCCCGGCCCGTGACGAAGCCGGAGCGTTTTCGTGAATGCAGGTCCGATGCTCAATCCCTCAAGCGGCGCATCTTTCACCGCGGAAAACCGGGACCGCTTTTCGCGGGCGCGGCACTTCGGGTCCGCACGATGCGCTAACGCGCCTTCACGGCGTGATCGGTGAAGTCGCTGAAGAGGCCGTCGACCCCGAGCGCATAAAAAGCCTTGTATTCCGCCGCCGGCTCGCCCTTGAAGTCGGAGGTCAGGCGCTTCGGCTCGCTGCGGAAGGTCCAGGTGAACACCTGGAGGCCGGCGGCATGGGCATCCTTGACCACGCTCGACGGTTCCACGAGCACGCGGTCGCGCTCGTCGATCGCGCCGTCGCCGTTGAGATCGTCCGGCTTGCCGTCGTTGTTCCTGTCGACCTGCCGGCTCGCCAGGATGTACGGCTTCCACGGAGCGATGATGTCGGCATAGGTCTTGACCTCGGCCAGACCCTCCTTCGTCAGCAGGTCCTTGTTGGTGCGCTTGTCGCCGATCACCACGAAGTCATAGGGCTGCGCGTATGGCGCCTCCGTCACCATGTTGCCGTCCTTGTCGACATCGGCCCCGTCGACGAGCTGCGCCAGGCGCACGTCGATCCTGGTGTTCAGGTACTTGAGATTCGCGGTCTCGAAGCTCTGGATCACCACGGGCGAGTCCTTGGCCGTCCAGCCGGACTTCGTGAGCGCGGTGACGAGGCGATCCTCGATCGGCAGGCCCAAAGCCGCGTGGAAGGTGGGATGCTTGGTCTCGGGTGCGATGCCGACGGTGCGCCCGCGCGCCGCCGATTCCTTCTTCACCAGGTCGATCACTTCGTCCAGGGTCGGGATCTGGAACTGGCCGTTCTTGGACTGGTCGCGGTCCGCCATGGCCTGCTTGGCGCGCAGCTGCTTGATCTCGGCCAGGGTGAAGTCGCCGGCGAACCAATCGGTCGTGTCGACGCCGTCGACCTTGCGGGTGGTCTTGCGCGACGCGAATTCCGGACGGTTGGCGACATCGGTCGTGCCGCTCAGCATCGGCTCGTGACGGGCGACCAGCACACCGTCCTTGGTCACCACGAGGTCGGGCTCGACGAAGTCGGCACCCAACTCGATGGCGAGCGTGTAGCCCTCGAGGGTGTGTTCCGGGAGATAGCCGCTGGCGCCGCGATGGGCGACCACGGTGGTTCGTTCGCCGGTCAGTGTCTTCTCCTGGGCCATGGCGGGCCCGAGCAGCGCGGGCAGCGAGACGGCGAATGCACTCAATATCGCAATGGGCTTCATGGGATCCTGTTCCTCCTGGACCGGTCACCTGCCATTGAACCCGTGACATCCCGATGACGAAGATGCCACGGTCCTGGCGACCGGTTTGCGGACAAACGTCTCACAATTGGGCTGAGGACGGAACAGGTGGATCCAATGAAGTCTGACCGCCGCGTCGGCTGGATCCGAAGCCGCCACCGAGAGCCTCGGTGGCGGCTTCGTCACATGACAGGCGTGAACGTCAGAGGACGAACGTCACGTCATTGATATTGGTGATGCCCTGGAGCACCACGATGTCGTTGTCGCCGCCGGCAAGGGTCAGCTGGAGATTGCCTCCAACAACCGTGTTACTGGCCACGTCTGCGTCGATCAGATCCAACTCGGTTTCGCTGTAGCCGATAATGAGGTCCGTCTCCGTCACGCCGTTCGCAGTCGCGCCACCGAAGACGAATGTGTCGCCGCCGAGACCACCGGTCAGAGTGTCGTTCCCGGCGCCGCCATCCACAATGTCATTATCAGCATCGCCAGATATGGAATCGTTACCCGCACCGCCGGTTAGAGTGTCATTCCCGGCACCGCCGCTGATCTCCAGCGCAACGGCGATGTTCGTCTGGCCTGAACCGTCGATGGAGTCGGCTCCGCCCAATCCGTCGACGTCGACCCGTTCCACATTGGTGGTGTCGACGATGATGTTGCCGACATCGCGGGTGAAGCGGAATCCGCCGCCGGCGAGGTCGGCGATCGTCATGACCTCAGGGGCGTCCGAGCCGTTGAAGATCAGCGTGTCCGTGCCGGCACCACCGTCGAAGAGGTCGTTGCCGTCGCCCGGGTTCCAGGTGAAGCTGTCGTTGCCAAGACCGCCGGCCGCGGTATCGTTACCGGTGTTGCCGATGATGGCATCATTCCCCGCGCCACCCGTCAGGCTGTCGTTCCCGGCACCGCCGCTGATTTCCAACGAAACGGCGGCGTTCGTCTGGCCCGAGCCGTTGATGGTGTCGTTGCCGCCCAATCCGTCGACATCGACCCGTTCCACATTGGTGGTGTCGACAATGATGTTGCCGACATCGCGGGTGAAGCGGAATCCGCCGCCGGCGAGGTCGGCGATCGTCATGACCTCAGGGGCGTCCGAGCCGTTGAAGATCAGCGTGTCCGTGCCGGCACCACCGTCGAAAATGTCGTTCCCGTCGCCGGGGTTCCAGGTGAAGCTGTCGTTGCCAAGACCGCCGGATGCGGTGTCATTGCCTCGATTGCCGATCATCGTGTCGTTGCCGTCGCCGCCGTCGAGACTGTCGCCGCCGGCACCACCTAGCAGGCTGTCGTCGCCGGCACCGCCGCTGATGTCCAGCACGACGCCGGCATTGGTCTGACCCGAGCCGTCGATGGAGTCGTTGCCGCCCAATCCGTCGACGTCGACCCGTTCCACATTGGTGGTGTTGACGGTGATGTTGCCGACGTCACGGGTGAACAGGAACCCGCCATTGGCCTGGGTGGCGATCGTCATTCGCTCGGCGGCGTCCGAGCCGTTGAAGATCAGCGTGTCCGTGCCGCCGCCGCCGTCGAAAATGTCGTTCCCGTCGCCGGGGTTCCAGGTGAAGCTGTCGTTGCCTTCGCCGCCGAATGCGGTGTCATTGCCGGTGCCGCCCCGCAGCACATCGTTGCCGTCGCCGCCATCGAGGTTGTCGTTGCCGCTGCCACCCAGCAGGGTATCGTTGTCGCTGCCGCCGGACAGCCGGTCATTGCCGCTGCCGCCGTCGAGAGAGTCGTTGCCCCTGCGCCCGTGCAGACGGTCATGGCCGTTGTTGCCGAACAGCCGATCGTTGCCGTTGCCGCCGTCCAGGGAGTCCTGACCGTTGCCGCCGAACAGACGGTCGCGACCGTCATTGCCGAACAGCCGATCGTTGCCGCTGCCGCCGTCGAGCCAGTCATTGCCGCTGCGGCCCAACAGACGGTCGTGGCCGTTGTTGCCGAACAGACGATCATTGCCGCTGCCGCCATCCAAAGTGTCGTTGCCGCTCAGGCCGGACAGGCGGTCGTTGCCGCCTCTTCCGAAAATTCGGTCCGTGCCATTGGTGCCAATCAGATTTTCGCTACGTCCGCGGCCAAATATGAGTGCCATTCGATCCTCCCGTTACAGGGAACTTTGCTGATGGGACTTGGAGGCTTCTACTACGCCTTCTGCGGTACGCCTTTTGCAGTATGTGAACTTGTCTAAACCGGCAGTCATTCCTCTCGATAAGTATATATTGAACGAAGAGAGTTTTCGGAGGTGATCGTCTGTTAAAGAATTCCTGTCTTGCTTCGAGAGTTGCGCGGTTATTCGTAGCTCTTCAGATCTCAAGCGAGCGTGATTATCTCGATGTTACATGCGAGTACGCATCGATACTGGTCGAAGACATAGCGCGAGAATAAGTCCATTTAGCGTCGAACCGCGGCGCCCTTCATGAACCCGTCTGCAGGACGCGCCACCGAATGGTGCTGCTTGCTATGCGGGCCACCGAGGCGTATCCTCCCCGACCAATCAACGTCCCTGCGTTCGACCTGGCCTCCCGACAGGCCGCTTTTGATCGACAGCCTTGCCGACGTCGCTCCTGAACCGAGTGGTTGCGTAACCCGAAGGGGGAGGATCTGACAGCAAGAGCTGCAGACTCCCTTGAAATGCGCGGACTTGACCGCAAAGCCGAAGCCTTCATCGACGTGTGAGAGTGGTCCAGGAACGACTGCTCTGCGGTGGCTTGTGCATGCACAAGCCACGCGGCTCGCGGCTGTCCGCTCGTCAATCTCGAGGAACGTCACGTGTGGCGCCTCGAACGAATGGAGACAATCAATGTCGGAGCCATCATTACTGCCGAACCAGCCCGACCTTCAGGCTGCATCGGCGGCTGCAGCTGCCTTGAACATGCTTTCCGAGGACGTGACCAAACCAGCTGAAGGCGATGCCATCCGCCCCTTCCGCGCCGACATTCCGGAAGCGGACCTCGTCGACCTTCGCCGGCGCATCGCCGCAACTCGCTGGCCTGAACGGGAAACGGTCGCGGATGATACGCAGGGCGTGCAACTCGCGACGATCCAGAAGCTCGCGCAATATTGGGCAACGGAACACGACTGGCGCAAGGTCGAGGCGAAACTGAATGCCTATCCGCAGTTCATGACCGAGATCGACGGCCTCGACATTCATTTCATCCACGTGCGCTCGAAGCATGAGAATGCGTTGCCGCTCATCGTCACGCATGGCTGGCCCGGTTCGATCATCGAGCAGCTGAAGATTATCGAGCCGCTGACCAATCCCACGGCTCATGGAGGACGTCCGGAAGATGCTTTCCATGTGGTGATCCCGTCGATGCCCGGCTACGGATTTTCGGGGAAGCCAACCACGGCGGGCTGGGATCCCGTCCGCATCGCCCGTGCCTGGATCGTGCTGATGAAGCGCCTCGGCTACACGGGATATGTCGCGCAGGGCGGCGACTGGGGCGCGCTCATCGTGGACCTGATGGCGGTGGAGGCGCCATCGGAACTGCTCGGCATCCACACCAACATGGCTGGCACCGTTCCGGCCGATGTCGGGAATGCCCTGCAGGTTGGCGGTCCGCCGCCGGCAGGCCTCGCAGGCGAGGAGAAGAGCGCCTGGGATCAGCTCGACTTCTTCTTCAAGCGCGATGTCGCCTACGCCCAGGAGATGGGAACCCGCCCGCAGACGCTGTACGGGATTGCGGATTCACCGATCGGCCTCGCGGCCTGGATCCTCGACCACGACATCCGCAGCTACGAGCTCATTGCCCGTGTCTTCGACGGTCAAGCCGAGGGCCTGACGCGAGACGACATCCTCGACAACATCACGCTCTACTGGCTGACGAACACGGCGGTCTCTTCGGCTCGTCTCTATTGGGAGAACAAGCTCGCCTTCTTCGCCCCCAAGAATGTCACGATCCCGGTGGCCGTGAGCGTCTTTCCCAATGACATCTATGCGGCACCGCGGAGCTGGACGGAACGCGCCTATCCCAAGCTGATCCACTACAACCGGCTTCCCAAGGGCGGCCACTTCGCGGCCTGGGAACAGCCGGAATTCTTCACGCAAGAGGTCCGGGCGGGGCTCAGGTCCCTGCGCATGTAGTCGAAGCGTCGCGTGCGCGACGCCGGTCTCGTTATGGCCGGGCTCGTCCCGGCCATCCGCGCCGCAGGCGTGGAAACCCGTGGACACGGACGTTTGAGAACAACGCGGACGGCGTCACACGTCATCGTTGACTGTTGTGGATCCACGCCATCGCTGGGATGACACCGGAGAGAAGGATCATCTCAGGCCGCTGCCAGGATCTCGTCGGCAGGCCCGAAGAACTCGTAGTGGATGCGGTTCAACCGAACGCCGGCCAGCGCCAAGCCGCCCACGAAGGCGCGCAGGAACGGCCGCGGGCCGCAGAGGTAATAGCCCGCCTCGTCCAGCGGCGTGTTGGCGCGCAACCATTCGACCGTGATCAGGCCCTCGTGATCGTAGTCGGTCCCGGGCCGATCCTCCGGTCGCGGCTCGACATAGAAGGTCGTGGCTTTGATGTTCGGGTACGCTTGCGCCAGGGTCCTGACCCGTTCCTTCATGGCATGGGTCGCGCCGTTCAGGGTGCCATGCACGTAATGGACGGCCTTGTCGGGGTACCGGGCGGCAATCGTCTCCAGCATGCTCATCATCGGGGTCAGGCCGACGCCGCCGCTCAGGAGCACGACCGGGCGCGGCGATTCCTCGTTGAGGAAGAACTCGCCGGCGGGCGGCGCCACCTTCAGCACCGTCCCGATCTCGGCCTGATGCAGCCAGGTGGACGCGATGCCCTGCGGCTCCCGCTTCACGGAGACGCGATAGGTCTCGTCGTTCGGCGCGCTCGAGATGCTGTAGTTGCGCTTGAGCGGGTGCTGGCCCGGCACCTCGAGCCAGAAGGTGAGGTACTGCCCCGGCTGATGGCGCAGGACCGGCTGGCCGTCCTCGGGCCGGAGCACGAAGGAGGTGATGATCTCGCTCTCGTTCTGCTTGCTCTCGATCCGGAAATTGCGCCAGCCGTTCCAACCCCCGGGAGCGGTGGCGAGATGGGTGTAGATGGCCTTCTCGCGTCCGATCAGCACATGGGCCAGGAACCAGTACGCCTCGCCCCAGGCGGCCAGGATCTCGTCGGTCGCGGCGTCGCCGAGCACGTCCTTGATCGCGCCGAGCAGCGCCTCGGCCACATGCGGATAGTGCTCGGGCAGGATGTTGAGTCCGACGTGCTTCTGCGCGATGCGTTCGACCGCCGGGACCAGCGCCCCGAGGTTGTCGATGTTCTGGGCATAGGCGAGGATTGCGGTCGCGAGCGCCTTGGGCTGCGAGCCGGTCTCGCCGTGATGCGACTGGTTGAAGAGATCACGGATCTCCTCGTTCTGGAACATGCGTTCGTACATGCGCTTCGTGATCGCCAACCCATGCTCCTGGATGGCGGGAACGGTGGCCTTCACGAGATGTATGGTCGTGTCGCTGAGCGAGGTGGACATGGGATCATCCTTGACACTTCGTCGTGGGCGGACGGGATGATCGCAGACATACGAGGCATCGGTATGGCGCAATCCGTATGGTCGTCCCGTCCCTGAGGATGACTGACGGATACGCCGGGACGAGGTGGCCGGGAACTCAGATCATGTCCCTAAGGAGTTGTCCTGAGCACCACCGGTCGCAGCGCTCCGGCAGGCTCTCAAAGCTCCGCAATCAGGCTTTGCAATCGGCAAGCCACGAGTACCCATGGCCGTTTCCGGTCAGCACCAATCCTTGTCCGACGTCATCTTCATCTCATCGGCCGCTTTCTTGATGTCGGCGAGATCGACCGGATCGCTGAACGGGTCCTCGTCGAGTTCCGTCACCCGGTTCAGGCGCTTCTGCCAGCGCCTCAGTTCGTCGATGTAAGGCTGGAACGGAACCCGCTTCAGGCGGCCGCTCTCTTCCACCAGATCGCAGAGGCCGTTGTGCAGCCATTCGCCATTGTGCCAGTCGGGCATGTCGATGGCGGGGAACAGGCACACGCCGTGAAGATCGATGCCCTTGCGCACGGCGGCGAGCGATTCCTGGACGATGTCGCAGAGCCAGTCCGGCCGCCCTTCGCGCAGGCCGCTCGTCTCGCCCACGATCATCGGGCGGCGATAGCGCTCCCAAGCGTAGGTGAGCAGGTCGCCGAGCGGCCGGATGCGCTCGTCATGGGGCTCGAGCGATGCATGCGGTCCGTTCTCGCGATACTCCATCTGGCCGAACGAGTAGCAGTTGACCCCGACGATATCGAGCACCTCCGGCGATCCGCCGAGCTCAGGGTGGCGGTGTCCCGCGATCACATCCCAGGCGTAAAACGTGTCCACAAAGGTCTCGCGCTCCGCATCATCCCGAAGGTCCGGCCGATCCTTCGGCGCGACCACGAGGATGAGCGGATCGATGTGCACCATGCGTGCCTGCGGATCGACCTCGCGAATGGCTTTGACCGCCGCGATATCGGCCCGGCACAGGGCAAGCCGCAGCTTCTGCCGCTGCTCGTCCGTCTTGCCGAAGGGCGCGGTCCAACCCCATTCGCCACCCATGAAGGCGAAGAAGGTGATCTCGTTGATCGGCGTGAAGAAATGCGGGCCGCGGATCCGCGGCGTCACATACTCGGCCGCCGCTTTGGCATAGGCCGCAAAGCGATCGGCGAATTCGGGGGCGAACGGATCGGCATCGTCTGGATAGCCGTAATGGCACAGGTCCCAGATCGGCAGGATCTGGTAGCGGTTCATGGCATCGATGAACGGATCGAGGCCCGAGAAATCGTACGCGCCGCCCTTGTCCACGAAGGGCCAGGGAATCCCCTGGCGGGCGACCGCGATGCCGAGCGAGCGCAGGAAGGCGTAATCCTCGTCCACGTGCTCGCGGTGCTGCGTCTCGGCCACGAGATCGCGCCGGCCCTGATCCTTCCAGATGAAGGTGGAGCACTCGAAGCCCGACAGGAAGAAGGTCGGGAAGATGCCCGCCTGAACAGAGGTTCGTGCCGGACTTTCCGATGGTGATGGGGTGTTCAAGAAGATGTCCTCATGGCCAGCCGTACAGACCTATGTAGGCCCCTCCGCTCGATCGGGAACATGCGGAACCTGCTCGAGGGCGTTCCCCGCCTCCTCAAGGCGGATGGTCTCCCGAGGTTCGGGCCGTGAAGTTCGCCGACTTTCGGAATGTCTGGTTCCGTGAGATTGCTGCCCTCGGGCTCAGGTCTCAGGTGCGCCGGGAGCGGACAAGGGCTGGCAGCGATTTCGCCGCCAGCCGCGCTGGAGCATCAACCGCGCCGCGCCGCCTCGATCGCCGCGACGTCGATCTTCTTCATGTTCATCATCGCGTCGAACGCGCGTTTGGCTTGATCGCCGCCTGCCGCCATCGCTTCCATCAGTGCGCGCGGCGTGATCTGCCACGACACGCCCCAGCGGTCCTTGCACCAGCCGCACGCGCTCTCCTGGCCGCCGTTGCCTACGATGGCATCCCAGTAGCGGTCGGTCTCGTCCTGATCGTCGGTGGCGATCTGGAACGAGAAGGCTTCGTTGTGCTTGAACGTGGAGCCGCCGTTGAGGCCGATACAGGCCACGCCCGCAACGGTGAATTCGACCATCAGCACGTCGCCCTCCTTGCCGGACGGAAAGTCGCCGGGAGCACGGTACACGGCGCCCACCGCGCTGTCGGGAAAGGTCTCGGCGTAGAAGCGGGCGGCAGCCTCGGCGTCCTTGTCGTACCAGAGGCAGATCGTATTCTTCGCCATTTCGTGTTCCCTTCGTGTCGAAGCCAATAATCCGGCCTTTTCCCCGCCGCTCTTCCGAGACAGGCAGCGAACCGCATTTCTCCATCCGGATCAAGTCCGGGAGGTGGTGACGGGTGAGGATGTAGCCAGTGACGGTGTCATTCCCGAAAGAACGCGAAGCAACACGGCTTTGCTCATTTCTGTGGGATCAGGCCACCAGCGACGGAATCGATCCGCTGCCGCAGGTGCTTGACCAGAACCTCTGCGCCGATGCTGAGGCAGTGGTCGTGTCCCACCGACATCTCGATCACTTCAAGTTGGGAGCTGAGCCGCCGCCAGGCCCGGCCGTCGTGACCGGCTGAAAAGAAGATCACGGGCACGTCGAAGGGCGCCGGCCGGTACTGCGCCATCGCGGTTGTATACGGATGCCATCGTAGCAGGTGCAATCGTTGTTTATCGGCCTTGAGCCGCGCTTGCATCTTGGCGAGCAACTCGCCCGACGGCATTCTGAGAACCCGCTCCACTCGGCCGATCTGGTCATAGATCCGGCCCAAGTAGTGTGGCGACACAAGGGGCTTCAACAGCTTGAGCAACGTCCGCATCGCCGGGCGAGCGCTGACGGTCGGCGGGTCGACCATTGCAACCATCTCAACCCTGTGGCCAGCTGCGACCAACAGGCGGGCTGTTTCGAATGCCACCAGAGCGCCGTTGCAATATCCTCCCAGAAGGAACGGCCCGCTCGCGTGCTTCTCGAGAATGAGCGGCAGACGCTCGGCTGCCATCGCCTCGATGGACGCTGGAGACGGCTCGCCATACAATCCATGGGGATCGATGGTGATGATCGGCTGGTCGGGTCCGAGAAGCTGAACCATGCGCCGTGCGCCGAGGCCGCCGCTCGCGAAGTCGCCGTGAAAGAAGAACAGCGGGGGCCGGCTGCCATCAGCGTGGAACGAGTGCAATGGGGTTGCCGACACATTGATCTGCTCGGCAAGCCGCGGGAGAAGCTGACGGATCGTTTCCGCCCCGACCATGATCGCTTCCGGCACGGGATGGCCAATCAGGCGCTCGACCTCGATGAGCATTTCCGTCGCCAGAAGAGAATCGCCGCCGCTTTCGAAAAAGTCGTCGTTGTCCGACAGCGTCTCGGATTTGAGCAGCCTCCGCCACAGCATCAGCAGTTCGGCTTTTAGATCCTGTGGTGCTTTGGTCATGGCAGGCAGATGCTCCGCCGGTTCATGCAGCGGCGGACCGAGAATCCCAAGCATCCGGCGGCGCTGGACCTTGCCCGTGGTGCCCTTGGGCAGCTGCTCGAGGAAGTGGATGTGGCGGGGGATCTTGAATGAGGCCAGTTCACCCTGAAGAAACCGGCGGAGATCAGCAGGTGTCGTCATCGCGCCTGGATGCAGGACGACCGCAGCGGCGACGTCCTCGCCGAGGCGCGGATGGGGGACAGCGTAAGCGGCAGCCTCGGCGACCGCCGGATGGCGCACGAGCGCGGCATCGATCTCGGCGGGGGCGATTTTTTCTCCGCCACGATTGATCAGTTCACTCAGGCGGCCATGCAGGGAGAGATAGCCGTCCTCATCAAGACTGCCGATGTCGCCTGTGCGAAGCCAGCCGTCGACGAAGGCGGACCGATTGAGTTCCGGCGCATCGAGATAAGCGGTCATCACCGTGGGGCCGCGGACCCAAACCTCCCCCTGCTCGTTGGCCGGAAGCGGGCGCCCGTCCTCGCCAGAAATCATGACCGTGCCAGGCCAAGGTTGTCCGCAGGTCCCCGGCCTGCTCGGACCGGGCGGCGGCTGGTTGGAGGCGATTTGCGCGGCTTCGCTGGAGCCGTAATGCTCCAGCACCGGCACACCCAGGACCTGCTGGAGCTCGTCCCGCACCGCCCCCGAAAGCGGCGCGCCACCGGACACGACCATGCGCAGGGTATGCATCGCCTGCGCATCCACAAGACACCTCGCTTTGTCCAGCACGGCATTGTGGAGCGTTGGACCCGCCGAGTACCACGTCGGCCGCAGGACATCGAACCATTCAGCCAGGTCGACCGCGGCGGCATTCGTCGGCAGCGCGATGCTGCCACCGGTGAGGAGCGGCGTGAACACCGTCACTTTGAGCCCATGAGAATAGTACGGAGGCGAGACGCTCAGGCAGCGATCCTGCGCCGTAAGCCCGAACCACGTTTCGAGCCGCGCCGCCGCTGCCAGCATGTTGGCGTGGCTGAACGGAATCAGCTTCGGCTCGGCCGTCGTGCCGGAGGACTGCAGAATGAAGGCCGGCGAGCCTGGATCGGGTTCGGTGTCGATAGCCGGGGATGCGGAGAAAGGCACGGTCACGTCGAGCCCGAGCCGACCGTCTCCGATCGCGGCGGCTTCGAGGATGGGAAGCCTTTTCCGCTCCGCGGTCCGACGGGCTTCGGAGGCACTCCCGCGCAGGACGAGAAGAGCGTCGAGCCGCAACATGTCGAGCCGCTGATCGATTTCCGCCGGAGACAGTCGCGGATCGAGCGGGACCGCTGTGCTGCAGCAGGCCACCGCCACGATGGCGAGAATGGCCTCCGGGCCGCTTGGCATCAGCACCCCGATCCGTGTGTGGCAACCGAACCCGGCTTGGCGCAGCTGCCGACGGATCCTCTCCAGCTGTCGCTGCAGATCCTGGTAGGTCAGAGGCGGGAATGCGGGTGAGACGATCGCGGGCTGGTGCGGAACCCGCAGGGCATTCCGACCTATCACCTGACCCAAGGTGGGTTGTGCTCCAGGCCCTGCTCCGGCGGAGCAATCCGGGCCAGCCGATTTCTCGTTCTCAAGGAACACATTCCCCTCCCTGAACTCGGTACTCCCCCGGTGGATCGCCATGCGGTGCTGTCATCGCGAGACCGTGACGGCTCTCGAGACAGGCTGCACTAAGTCACTGCAATTCCAAAGATCTCCAAAGGAGCCTAGGTGGATCAAAGGGAGGATGATCCGTTTTGCAGTTGACGCGGGAACCGACCGAGATGAGTACCCCAGGAAGGCTGGTCGAATTTTAACCTATGTTATTTCCACTGCGCGGGAAGGTAGCGTTTGGGCCAAAGAGGATTAGCGGGTGAGGCCGCCCGGCGGTTCGCCGGCAATCCGTGACCTGATCTCGAGGCTTTCTCCCTAAATCCCCCCACCGTCCTTGAACCACCATTCGCGCACCTCCCAGCCGTAGCCTTCCTCGTGCCTCCACCCCGCCGCATTAACGGCGCGCTTACTCCGCCTGCCCGATAGTGCCTGTCACCCCAAGGCAAAGGAGAAGCCATGAGTGACGTCGTTGGAATTCCGGGCAATCGGATCCGCTCGTTCGTGGAGCGCATCGAGCAGATCGAGAACGAGATCAAGGAGCTGAACGAGGCCAAGAAGGAGGTCTTCTCCGAGGCCAAGGGCGAGGGCTTCGACGTGAAGATTCTCAAGGAGATCATCAAGCTGCGCAAGCAGGACCAGGACGAGCGCGACGAGCACGAGAGCCTGCTCGACGTCTACATGCGGGCCATGGACGAAGCCGGCCCCGCGCCGGTCGCCGAGGCGGCCTGACAACGCCTGAGAGCATCCGACAATGAGAAGGCCGCCTGCGACGAGGCGGCCTTTTTTGCGGTTCCGCGCGATGCGCCCGCCGCCTTAAGATTTTTTGCGCGAGGAGGTCCGCCCGCCGGTCCGGCTGGTGCCGTTGCCGCCGTCCTCGCCTGGCGCGCCCCTGAGCGCACCCGTCAGGACGTCACCGGCGGCTCCGATGGCCGCGGCGGCAACCTCCAGGGGAGCGGCCACGATCTCGGCCCCGAGGCTTCCGGCGGCCGACACGGCCCTGCGGCCTTCCTGCGCTCCACCGCCTTTGCCGTGCTCGCCGCCCCGCGGCGCCTCTAGCACGTTCGCCACGGCCCTGAGGGCCTCCGCCATCACGGCCCGTGCCTGCGGAGAGGTCAGAGTCGTTTCAAGGGTCGAGAGCCACGCCATCGGATTCAGCAGGCCGCTCTGCTGGCGGGATGCGGAGCGGCTCCGTGTCGTCGAGCGTGCCGATGAGCGCGATCCTGCGGAGGAGCGGGCTTTTGCGGGAACGGCCTGGGACTTCGTCGCGGAGCGCGCGCTGGCCTTGGGTTGCGCGCGCTTTTGTGCGCCAGTTCCTTTCCTGGCCGCAGATCGGGAGGCGGACTTCTCCGATGCCTTCCGGCTCCTGCTGGGTTGTGACGTTCCGTCCTTCTTATTCGTTGCCATCGTCAGCTCCTCTTACTCTCGAATCCGAAAGCCGGCCGCGCCGAGGAGCGGCCGATCTCACCCATGACAATGACAGCGAGTCCATTCGGTTCGCACGCACCGGCGATCGATGACGGGGAATCCTGTCACCGAGGGGTGCGGGCAGGTTCGTCGGTGGCGGCTCCGCCCCGGGTCAACAAAGCCGCCGGGCGATGCCGCGCAACGATCCGTCAACCGTTCCGTGTCGGCGCTCAAATCCCCCCCGCCGTCCTTGAACCACCATTCGCGCACCTCCCAGCCGTAACCTTCCTCTCGGTTGATGCGCTCGAGATGGGCGGCGAGCTCGTCGCGCAGCTCGTTGAGGCTGCGGCGGGGCTTGGGGGCGTCGAGGGCGCCGTCGGGCGCAGCCAGGGGCGGGCGGATGTGCTTGTCCATCTCGCCGAGCGTCCGGGTGAGGCGGGCGAGCGGCTGGAGGGAGCGTTCGGCGCGCTCGATGGGCTGGGTCTCCAGCACCTCGGCGTGGCGCTCGGCGAGGGTCCAGAGCCGGTCGACGATCTGGTCGCGCCGGTCGGCCGGCGGGGCGTCCCGGCGGGCGCTTTGCCCGGGCGGGGCGGGGCTCGGAGACACGGGGTTCGGGGTCTCGGGGTTCGTGGGCGCGGGGCTCGGGGTCTCGGGCCTCGGGGTCTCGGGCCGGTCCGGAGCCGCAGAATCGGCCGGGCGCCGCCAGCCTTCCTGGCGCGCATAGCGCGACACGGTGGTGGCCGACAGGCCCAGCGCCTGGGCGATCTGCCGGAAGGAGAGGGTGGAGCCCTCCACCCGCGCGCGCATCTCGGCGACCTGTTCGGGCGTGAGCTTGTCCCGGTAAAACGCGGACAGGGGCAGGACGGGCGGCATGGCTTTCGCCTCTTCGGACCAGAACAAAGAGTGAACAATATAACGGTCGCACGGAAACCGTCAAGGTCGGAAGGGGCGTCCGCAAGCGCGAGCGTTGCCGCGCCGGGCCGGGCGGCGTAGATTTTTCGGCAGGGGGTCTCTTGGGGATCTCGCAAGGGATCTCATGGAGACCTCTTGAAGGCGCGGAGGATCTGTCGGATGCCTGTTCAGCCGGGTCTTTGGAGCGGAAGCGAGGCTTACGAGCGCTATATGGGCCGCTGGAGCCGGCGGGTGGCCGCCCGCTTCGCCGACTGGATCGGGGCTCCGCCGCAATCGGGTATCATCGACGTGGGGTGCGGGACGGGCGCTCTCGCGGCCGCTCTGCTCGGGACCTGCGATCCGGCGCGCCTCGTCGGCATCGACAGCGCGCCGGCCTTTCTCGACGCGGCGCGGGAGCAGGTGCGGGACCCGCGCGCCTCCTTCGCCCAGGGCGATGCCCAGGCGCTGCCCGGGGCGGACGGCGCCTTCGACGTGGCCGTCTCGGGGCTGGTGCTGAATTTCGTGCCCGACAAGGCGGCGATGATCCGGGAGATGGCCCGAGTGGTGCGGCCGGGCGGAACGGTGGCGCTCTATGTCTGGGATTATGCCGGGCACATGCAGATCATGCGGCCCTTCTTCGATGCGGCCACGGCGCTCGATCCCCGGGCCCGGGAGTTCGACGACGGCGTGAAGGCGCCGGTCTGCCGGCCGGAGCCCCTGCGGCGGCTGTTCTCGGATGCGGGCCTCGAGTCCGTGGAGGTGCGCGCCATCGACATCACGGCCGAGTTCGCGGATTTCGACGATTACTGGACGCCCTTCCTCGGCGGAACCGGATCGGCCCCGAAATACTGCCAGTCCCTCGACGAGCCGTTGCGCGAGCAGGTGCGGGAGAGCGTGCGCCGGCGGCTTCCGACCGGACCCGACGGCGAGATCCTGCTGGCGGTTCGGGCCTGGGCGGCAAAGGGACGGGTCGCCGGGTAGGGGCCTCGGCCCGGGTCGCGCGCCCATCCGCCGGGGCGGCGATCGAGACCGGGCACGGGCTGTGACGCGTCACAGCCCGTCACAGCCCCGTAACAGCCCCGTAACAGCCCCGTCACAGCCCGTTTCAGGGGGTGTCACAGCCCCCGTTTCAGGTTGGCAGCCGTTTGCCGTGTGTTTCATCACCGCTGCAAGGGCAATCGATCAGATTTCATCATTTGTGCTGATGCGTGGCTGAGCGTATTCCGATTCTCTCAAAGGGGACGGGAATGCCATGAGTCACGCCAGCGCCGCCATGCCCGCGCAGAACCTGAAGGGAATCGACGGGACGACCCTCGGGCTCTATGCGGCCACCGTGTTCCTGTGGGGCGTGAGCTGGATCGGCATCCGGGCGCAGCTCGGCGTCGTGGCGCCGGAGATGTCGGTGCTGTGGCGGTTCCTGCTCGCGGCCGCACTCATGTGGGTCTGGGTGCTCGCCACCGGGCACCGGGTGCGCTTTCCGCTCGCCGATCACCTGCGCTTTGCAGCCGTGGGCTGCTGCCTGTTCTCGTTCAACTTCATCTCGTTCTATTACGGCGGTTTGAGCGTGCCGTCCGCGCTGCTCTCGGTGGTGTTCTCGCTCGCCTCCGTGTTCAACTTAGGTCTCGGCTTCGTGATCTTCCGGCAGAAGGTCGAGCCGCGGGTGGCGCTCGGCGGCGTCATCGGAGTTGCGGGAATCGTGTTCCTGTTCTGGCCGGAAATCACCGGCGCGGGCTTCAACGCGGCGGCGCTGAAAGGCCTCGGGCTCTGCGTGATGGGCACGCTGTTCTTCTGCTCGGGCAACATGATCTCGACGGTCGTGCAGCGCCGGGGCGCGCCGCTTCTCTCCGCCACCGCCTGGGCCATGACCTATGGCTGCGCGGTGCTGCTGGCGCTGAACCTCTTGCGCGGCAACGCCTTCATCATCGAGCCCACGGTGAAGTACATCGGCTCGCTGCTCTACCTGTCCATCGGCGCGTCGGTGCTCGCCTTCATGTCGTACCTCACCCTGCTGCGGCGGCTCGGTGCCGCGCGGGCGGGCTACGCCACGGTGCTGTTCCCCATCGTGGCGCTCACGGTCTCGACCCTGCTCGAGGGCTATGTGTGGACGCCGCTTGCCGTGATCGGCGTCGTGCTGGCGCTCGCCGGCAACGTGCTCGTGCTGCGCAGGCCCGCGGCGAAAGCCTGATCACGAAGCCTCGTCACTCCGCCGCGAGCGGCGCCATCGCGCGGGTCGAACCGAGATTGTCGAGCGACTGCTTGATGTGAACGCCCAGGGCATCCGCGAGCGGGTTCTCCTCGCCGCGGGCGCGGATGAGGCCGATCTTGCACGAGGGCAGGGCCGGGAAGCCGTCGGACGGTCCGAGGATGCGCATGCCGGAACGCACGGCGCTCTCGGGCAGGACCGAGACCGCAAGTCCCGCCAGCACGGCCGCGCCCACGGCCGTCGAGTGATAGCTCACATAGGCGACGCGGAAGGTGCGGTCGGCGCTTTCCAGCGCTTCCGTGGCCGAGTGGCGCCAATCGCAATTGGGGCGGCCGAGCGCCAGCGGGACCGGGCTTTCCTCGTGCACCCCGTGGCGGGCCGAGGTCACCCAGAGCAGCTGCTCGATGCGCACGATCTCGGACGGGCCGCGCCGGTCCACATGGGTGATGATCGCGAGATCCAGGTCGCTGTGCTGCACCCGCTCGATCAGGTTGTGGCTGGGCTCGCACACCACCGTCACCTCGGCCTTCGGGTTGGAGCGCGAGAAGCGGGCCAGGATCTCCGGCAGATAGCGGTCGGCGTAATCGTCGGGAAGGCCGAGGCGCACGCGGCCGGTGAGCTCGTGCTCGTTGAAGGAGGCCATGCATTCGGAATTGAGCCGCACGATCCGGCGCGCGTAGTCGAGCAGGCGCTCGCCTTCGTCGGTGAGCTTCGACAGGCGCCCGTCGCGCTCGAAGATCGTCTTGCCGACGCGATCCTCCAGCCGCTTCATCTGCATGGACACCGCGCTCTGCGTCTTGTGCACGATCTCCGCCGCGCGGGTGAACGAACCGGTATCCGCAATGGCCACGAAGGTCCGAAGCTGGTCGATATCAAGCAGATGCATGGCGATGCCCTCATCATCAATCATGTTGATGATACATATCTCAAACAATCGTTTCAAGTGATGATAAGCGTCTGGTACAACCGTCCACAGGATGGAAATATACCAGCGGAATCAGTGGCTTCACTGAGAGCTGCCTGGTGCATTCTTCCATCGCGCGGCTACCAGAATCCTGGGATTCCCTTGCAACGGCCTTGCAACAAGCCTTGCAACAGGTGCTGAAACGCCTTGAAACGCTGTAACAAGCTGTTTCAAGGCAATTGAATTGAAAGTGAGAGCAAGGAGACCTCCGATGAACCGGTCTGCATTTTCGACGACGCCCTTCTCAGGAATGGCTGCCCTGAAGCAGTTCACCCGTTCGTTCGTCGCTCTCACGCAAGCGTTGAGGCACCGCCGGGAGGTCAAACATCTCGCCGAGTTCGACGACAGGATGCTCAAGGATATCGGGTTGACGCGCAACGATGTGTCGAGCGCGCTCGCCGAGCCGTTCACGCGCAATCCGTCATGGGTGCTGATTCGAAGTGCGGAGCGACATTCCCGCGCTGAAAAGCCCGACTACTCGGCCAGGCAGGCCCGACCCGTGGTTCCCATGGTGACGCCGGTCAAGCGCTGCGCCTAGGACTTCGAAGAATCCGTCTTCCAGGCATCGCTGAAGATCGATTGCAGGGACGCGAGATACTGCAACTGCATCTCGCGTCCTTTTTCCATCATCTCGTCGAAGGACGGCGAGGGTCGCGGCTCCTCCTTGGGCGCTTGCTTGGGCGGTTGCGGAATCTGCATCTGCAGAACGCTTGCCATCATGTCCTCGAACGGATTGGCATGCTTCTTCTCGGGCGCCGTCGCGGTCGTCCAGCCTGCCCAGAGATCCGCCCAAGGGTTGACGGCGCCGCTTGGCTTGTCTTTCGCGCCGTCCTTGGAGGATGCCATGGACTGGATCGCATGCGCGTGCGCCGTCATCCAATGCGACATGCCTCCCGCCATGACGCCGGCGAGAACCGGCAGCAACTGCTGCATGGTCTCGGTGCTGACGCCCGCGTAGTCGGCGGCCTGATGTGCCACGCGGCGGCTGATCTCGTCGGAGCCGAAGAGCTGGTCGAGCAGCCGTCGTCCTTCCTGCTGCGCCTGCGGGGTGAAAGGGTTGCCGGCGGCCTGCCAGAAATTCTGGTAGGCGCCGCTCATCATGGATTGGAACAGGCGGGCAGGATCGCTGGACGCGGTGGCGTGCTGCAGCCCCATGGCGAAGGCCGGCATGAAGGCCGCCATGGTCTTCTGCGTCTGATCACCTGAAAGGTTAAACTGCTGCGCGAGGGAGGCCAGGGCCGCATTGGTCTGGGCTTGGCGCATCAGGTCGAACCAGTTGAACATGGCAGCCTCCTCGAATTGAAACGCCTGCGGCACTTCTTAGGCCGGCGGATCGTTGTGCGCGACCCGAAGGGCCGCGTAAGCGAAAAACCGGATCCACATTTTGAGCCCGATGCGCCTGGAACGTCACACGGCTCGAACAGCTTGCCTCTCCAAACGCCGGATTGTCCAGAACGCAGTGATGACGGCTGCAATTCCAAACACCACGGATCCCGCGCCGATCCCCAGGAGGGCCCCCTTGGGGCCGCCGATCTGGGCCCCGAAATAGGCGAAGGGAATCATGCCCAGCGTGGCCCGTCCCCAGTTGAAGAAGGTGGAGAGCAGGGGATAGCCGAGGTTGTTGAACGAGGCGTTGGCCACGAAGACGAGGCTGACGAAGAACCAGATGAAGCCGCTGAGCTGGCAGAAGAACTGGACGATCTCGGCCGTTGCCGGCGGTGCATTGAAAGCTTGGGTGATCGGGACTCGCACGAGAAACAGGATCAGCCACATGCTGCCGACATAGGCCACCGTGAAGATCAGTGCGTCCTTGAGCGTCTGCTTCATGCGGTCATAGCGCTGCGCGCCCCAGTTCTGCCCGAGCACAGGGCCGATGGCTCCGGCGAGCGCAAAGACGCCCGCGAAGGACACGGGCGTGACCCTGTCGATGATCGCCGAGGCGGCAATCGCCTGATCGCCGAACTGCGCCATCACCCCCATGAAGAAGGCGTTGGCGATGGGAGCCGCGATATTGGTGAGGACAGCCGGGATCGCAATGGAAAAGAACGACCGCGCATCACCGGCGATCGACGTCCAGTCGGGCCGGGCCAGAAGGTGGTGGGCACGAGTGAGGTAAAGGAAGGCCACATAGACATAGGCGACGCGCGCGATGTTGATGGTCAGCGCCGCGCCGTTGGCCTTCAGGCCCAGTCCGAAGATGAGAATTGGATCGAGAGCGACCGTGACGGCTGCCACGGACAGGCTGGCATACATGCTGCGCTTGGCATCGCCCGCAGCGCGCAGGACGGTGGAGAACGCCATGCCGATGGCCATAAGAACGTTCGTCGGCAGCGCGATCCAGAGGAAGCTCTTCGCGACCTCGTAGGCTTCGTCGCGTGCGCCCATCGTACCCAGGATCAACGGCAGCAGAGGCAGAATGATCAGGCTCACGAGGGCTGCGACCGCCGCCATGAGGATGCTGCACGAGGTCGCCAGGCGGCGCGCATCGTCGGGCCGGCGCGCCCCGAGGGAGCGCGAGACGAGCGCTCCGATGGGAATCATCAGGCCCACATTGATCGAGACCGTGAAGAACATCACCACTGTGGCGAGGCCGACGCCGGCCGTCAGGCTCGGATCGTGCAGCCAGGAGATGTAGAGCAGCGAAACGAGGTCGACGATGAAGATCGCAATGAGGCCGGCTGCTGCCGTTCCCGTCATGACGAGAACGTGGCGCATGGTCGAGCCGACCACGAAGCGCGGTGACTCACTCGTCATGTCGGTTTTCTTCACCGAAGGCTCAGCATCCATCACGTCACGCCTTCGCCGAGGATGTCTCGCGTCTCCGGGCTCAGCGCCCTGGCCCTGCTCGTGGGAACCGTAAGCGGTTCCGGGGTGATCTTGGCGCCCACCACGAGCTCGGCGCCGCCCATGGTGCCGACTTCCTTCTGCAGCACGAGGCGCGCGATATCGCGCTTGCGCACGTCGTTGGCCGCGGAAGCCGCCGCATCGGGCTCGGTCCCGAGTTCCTCGAGCGCCGCCCGCCCGAAGACGATGGCGGATTCGAACACCTCGCGGATCTGATAATCCACATCCCGGTTCATGAGCTCGATGGCGTGAATGCGATCGAAGGCGCGCACGAAGCTGCGGGCGTTCTGGAAGTTCTCATGAATGATCTCGATGATCTTCATCATCGCTTCCTGATCGTCGATGCAGATGCAGATCATCTCGGCCTTCTCTGCACCGGCCGCGCGCAGCACGTCGAGGCGGGTGCCGTCGCCGTAATAGACCTGGAGCCCGAAGCGCCCCGCATCGCGGATGCGCTCGACATCCTTGTCGATCACGGTCGCGTGAATGCCCTGCGCCAGCAGAACCTGGTTCACGATCTGCCCGAAGCGGCCGAAGCCGATCACGAGAACGCGGCTCTCAAGCTCGCCTTCCTGACCGGGAAGTCCCTGCAGATCCGGGTCTTCCTCGCTCTCGCCGCTCCTGGCGACCATCTTCTCGACGAAGGTCGACAGGAGCGGGCCCAGCAGCATCGTGATGGCGGCGAGCGCCGTGACCGGCTGCGCCTCGGCCGGAGACATGACGCCGAGCCCCATCGCAACGGGGAGAAGGACGAAGGCGAATTCGCCCGCCGTGCACAGAAGCGTTCCCGACCGCAATCCATCGCGCCAGCTTGCGCCGAACAGCTTCGACAGGACGGCGATGAGAAGGCTCTTGCCGATGATGATTGCAGGTGCGGCGATGGCGAGCAGCACCCATTGCTCGCGAACGAGGGCCAGATCGATCGACATGCCCACGCTCATGAAGAACAGGCCGAGCAGCATGCCGCGGAACGGCTCGATATCGGCTTCGAGCTGGTGGCGAAAATTCGATTCAGCGAGCAGCAATCCTGCGAGGAACGCACCCATCGCCATGGAGAGGCCGACCTCCTGCATGAGCAGGGCGGCGCCGAGCACCACGAGCAGCGCCGAGGCGGTCATGACCTCGCGGGCGCCGCTGCGGGCGAGGATACGGAAGAAGGGATTGAGCCCGTAACGGCCGATCAGCACGACGGCCGTGATGCCGAGAAGCGCTTCGCCGACTGCCAGGAGGCGATCCATGAGTGAACCATGATCCGCAGCCGCCCCGGAGGCGAGAAGCGGCAGGATGGCCAGGAGCGGAACGACGGACAGATCCTGGAACAGCAGGATCGCGAAGGAGCGCTGGCCGTAAGGGGTCGGCAGATCGTTTCTCTCGCCCAGCATCTGCAGGGCGATGGCTGTCGCCGAAAGCGCGACGGCGACGCCCGTGACGAAGGACGCCTTGGGCGAGAAGCCGATGGCGTAGGCAGCGGCACCGAGGCAGAGGGCCGTCACGGTCAGCTGAGCGAAGCCGAGGCCGAAAATGTCCCGCTTCATCTCCCAGAGATGGGACAACTTCAGTTCTAGCCCGATGATGAACAGAAGCAGCACCACGCCCAATTCCGCGACCGTCGCGATGGTCTCCGGGTCCTCCACAAGGCTCAGGCCCGACGGGCCGATGGCGACGCCGGCCGCGAGATAGCCCAACACGGCGCTCAGTCCCAAGAGGCGGAACACGGGCACGGCCACAACCGCCGCCCCGCAGAAGGTCAGGATGGGTGGAAGGAAGCTGACGTGGGAAGCGGTGGAGGCCATGAGCGATCAGGGGAAATGAAGGGCTGTTTCACCTTTCTAGGGATTCTTATGGGCAAGAGCGAGCGATTCTTGACCGGAACAGCCCCGCTTCGTGCCTCATCGCACAGGTTCGGGAAGGCCACTCCACGTCATCACCGGCCTTGTGCCGGTGATCCCGATCTAAAAGGCGTGATGTTTCATGTGGTCGGGATGGCCGGGACATGCCCGGCCATGACGTCGGAGGGCGTCATCTCCGCCGCGAATAAGCGTCGCTCCCGCTTGACAGGAGGGGCCTCGTCTCGCCACATCGCCAGATCATGACGAAGCCCTCTCTCGACATTCTGCTCTGTGCCCCGCGCGGCTTCTGCGCCGGGGTCGTCCGTGCCATCGATGCGGTCGAGAAGGCGCTCGCGATCCATGGCGCGCCGGTCTATGTGCGCCACGAGATCGTGCACAACAAATATGTCGTGGAAAACCTGAAGCGGAAGGGCGCGGTCTTCGTCCGGGAGCTCGACGAGGTGCCGGATACGCAGGCTCCGGTGATCTTCTCGGCCCACGGGGTCCCCAAGTCGGTGCCGGAGGCGGCAGAGGCGCGCAACCTCTTTGGGATCGACGCCACCTGTCCGCTGGTGACCAAGGTGCACCGGGAGGCGCAGGTCCACCACAAGCGCGGCCGCCACATCATCCTGATCGGTCATGCGGGGCACCCGGAGGTGATCGGCACCATGGGGCAATTGCCTCAAGGAGCGGCCACCATGGTCGAGACCGTGGACGATATCGCCCGGCTGCAGCCTGCGGATCCGGACAATCTCGCCTTCGTCACCCAGACGACGCTCTCCGTCGACGATACCCAGGACATGGTGGATGCCCTGAAGGCGCGGTTCCCATCCATCGTCGGGCCGCACAAGGAAGACATCTGCTACGCCACCACGAACCGCCAGGGCGCGGTCAAGCGCGTGGCGCCCCAGGTCGATGCCATGATCGTGGTGGGCTCGCCGAATTCCTCCAATTCCCAGCGTTTGCGCGAGGTCGCCGAGCGGGAGGGCTGCCCCCTGGTCCGGCTGATCCTGCGGGCCGAGGACATCGACTGGAGCCTGTTCGACAACATCCGCAGCCTCGGCATCACCGCCGGCGCCTCCGCACCCGAGATCCTCGTCGAGGAGATCATCGACGCGTTCGCGGCTCGCTACGAGGTGTCGGTCGAGAGCGTGTCGACGGCCGATGAGAGCGTGTTCTTTCCTTTGCCTCGCGAGCTTCGTGAGCAGGCGGCGGAGTAAGCGGTGGCAGTCTATACGGAAGTCGGCGACGAGGAGCTCTCGGCCTTCCTCGAAACCTACGACATCGGCACGGTGCTCTCCTACAAGGGCATCGCCGAGGGCGTGGAGAACACCAACTATTTCCTTCATACCACGAAGGGCTCGTACATCCTGACCCTCTACGAGAAGCGGGTGCGGGAGGACGATCTGCCCTTCTTCCTCGGCCTCATGCAGCATCTGGCGCTGAAGGGGCTGAATTGTCCGCTGCCGGTCGACAACCGCCGCGGCGAGCCTCTCGGCCGGGTGGCCGGACGGCCCGCGGTCATCATCACGTTTCTGGACGGCATCGCGGTCCGCCGCCCCACGGCGCAGCATTGCGGCGCGCTCGGTGCCGCCCTGGCGAAGCTGCATCTCGCCGGACATGACTTCTCCATGCAGCGGCCCAACGCGCTTTCGCTGGAAGCCTGGGCGCCGCTCTTCGCGCAGGCCGAGGCCCAGGCCGACACGGTGTCTCCCGGCCTCGCCGAGCGGACGCGGCGCGAGCTCGCGAGCCTGCAGGACACCTGGCCCCGCAATCTGCCCTCCGGCATCATCCACGCGGATCTCTTCACGGATAACGTCTTCTTCATCGGCTCCGAGGTTTCGGGACTGATCGATTTCTACTTCGCCTGCACGGATTCCTTCGCCTACGACGTCGCGATCTGCCTCAACGCCTGGTGCTTCGAGATCGACGCCTCGTTCAACCTGACCAAGGGCAAGGCAATGCTCGCAGGCTATCAGTCCGTTCGCCGGCTCGAGCCGCGAGAAGTCGAGGCCCTGCCGGTGCTCTGCCGGGGATCGGCCATGCGCTTCATGCTGACGCGGCTGGTGGATTGGCTCAACGTGCCGCCGGGTGCGCTGGTGAAGCCGAAGGACCCGCTGGAATACGACCGCAAGCTCAACTTCCACCGCCATGTGAAGCATGCGCGCGAATACGGACTCGACGCATGAGCACACCTGAGCGCGTGATGATCTACACGGACGGAGCCTGCTCGGGAAATCCTGGACCGGGCGGCTGGGCCGCGATCCTGTTCTTCAAGGGCAGCGAGAAGGAGGTCTCCGGCGGGGAGGCGCATACTACCAACAACCGCATGGAAATCCGCGCGGCCATCGAGGGCTTGAACGCCCTCAAGCGTTCCTGCGCGGTCGATCTGTTCACGGATTCCCAGTATGTCCGCCAAGGCATCACGCAATGGATGCACAACTGGAAACGGCGCGGCTGGCGCACGGCCGACAACAAGCCGGTGAAGAACGAGGATCTCTGGCGGGAGCTCGACGAAGCCGCGTCCCGGCACGACGTCGCTTGGCACTGGGTGAAGGGCCATGCGGACGATCCGACCAATATCCGCGTCGACGAACTCGCCGTTGCCGCCATGAAGCCGTTCAAGAGGCAGGGCCGGAGGGTCAGCGTCTGACCGTTTCGGCTGGTGAGGCCGGACGAGAATGACACTCTCCCACGTCATCACCGGCCTCGTGCCGGCCACGACGTTTGTTTGATGCGCAGCGCCGAGGAGGCGCTACGGTGTCATCCCCGGCGAGCCGCAGGCGAGGGAAGGGGATCCACGATCAAGCGATGAGTTGATGGATTCCCTTCCCCTCCGCTG
Source organism: Microvirga sp. RSM25 (assembly GCF_044784385.1). Taxonomy (NCBI): domain Bacteria; kingdom Pseudomonadati; phylum Pseudomonadota; class Alphaproteobacteria; order Hyphomicrobiales; family Methylobacteriaceae; genus Microvirga; species Microvirga sp. RSM25. Next base: position 335,568 of record NZ_CP173039.1, read on the forward strand.
CGCTCCGGCCGGGAATGACACCGTTGCACTCCGTTCCCGGATATGCCCCGAGAGCGATCAGAGATCCTTCATGATGTTGTCGGCGCCGGAATGCTGCGCCTTGGAGGGAGCGTCCTCCACGTTGATCGCCTTCACCACGCCGTCGTCGACAACCATGGAATAGCGCTGCGAGCGCGTGCCGAGGCCGAAGCCCGAGCCGTCCATGGAGAGGCCGATGGCTTTGGCGAAATCGGCATTGCCGTCGGACAGAAAATCGATGCCTTCGGCGCCGGAGGCCTTGCTCCAGGCTTCCAGAACGAAGACGTCGTTGACCGAGGTCACCAGGATGGAATCCACGCCCTTGGCTTTGATCTCGTCCTTCTTCTGCACGTAGCCGGGCAGATGGTTGCGATGACAGGTCGGGGTGAAGGCGCCGGGCACGGCGACGAGAACCACCTTGCGGCCCTTGAACAGATCGTCCGTCGTTTTGGCCACGGGCCCCTCCGCCGTCATGATGCGGAAGGTGACCTGGGGAAGGCGTTCTCCAACCTGGATGGGCATGGGCATATTACTCCAAAGGGATGCCGTTGTGTGCTTCATCCCTAGCGCGGTTGCCCGTTGCCGTCGAGGCTGACTTCCGTCTCGACGGACCTTCCGCCCGCCACCAGGGTCAGGCGCACGGGAATCGGGCCCGAGGCATCCTTGGGCTTTTCATCCACGATCACGGTAAAGCGGTTCGCGTCGTCGGGCAGGGAGGTCGAGAGATACCAGTTCTCCGGGCCCTCGGCGAAGAGGGAGGGTTTTGCGCCCTCCGGAGCACGGACGGTGACGGAGAAGGTGGGCTTGTCGTGGATCGCGGGCTCGACGGAGAGGACGGACAGATCGGCCTGCGCCCCCAAGGCCTGCGGGCGCGGCACCTTCGCCAGAGCGGCCTCGATGACGCTGCGGTCCGGGCCATCCTGGGTCAGGTCCAGGGTCAGATCCGCTCGGGCCGGGATGCAGATATCCTTGCAGACCCCGTATTCGGCCGAAAGCACAAGCGTGACCGGCTTGTCCCTGTCCTTCGCCGTGACCAGGACCGGCAGAACGACCTTCTTGCCGTACACATAGGCCACGCCCGCGGCATCCATGTGCCGGTACGGGGCGGGAAAGCGGATGTCAGCGCCGGCCACATTCTCGGATCGCGACCAGTCGAAACGGGGCGGCAGACCGGAATCGCCCGGATTGCGCCAATAGGTCTTGAAGCCCGGGTCGAGGGTGATCTCGATGCCGGCAAGCCAGACATCGCCCTGCCGGCCGCCTGAGATCAGACGGGCCTGAGAGTGAAAACCCTGGGTGACGGCGGTCGGCTTGGACGGTTGCGCGACAACCGCGGCAAAGGACAAAATCGAAAAAATCGCGGCCGAAACGGTGCGGAGCATGAATGCCATGGAACTGACGCCTCCCTGACGCGCTTCCCTTATGCGTTTTATCTTCGGGTCCGCCATCCACGATCCTGTGATCAGACGGCAGGTCCGGCAAGGCAGAATTTGGAATATGGGCTCTCAGCTTCCTCCCTACGATACCGAATCCCCTTACCTGGATGGGCAGGTCCTCGTGGCCATGCCGGGCATGATGGACGAGCGTTTCGCGCGATCCGTCATCTATGTCTGTGCCCATTCGGCGGAAGGCGCGATGGGGATCGTCCTCAACCGGCCCGCCGCCAACCTGAACATGCCGGATCTGCTGGTGCAGCTCGAGATCCTTCCCGAACCGGAGCGGATCCGGCTGCCGCAAAGGGTGGGCAGCATGCAGGTGCTGATGGGAGGGCCTGTGGAGACGAGCCGGGGCTTCGTCCTCCACTCGCCGGACTTTCATCTCGCCCAATCGACCCTGCCCATCGACGACAGCATCTGCCTGACCGCAACCATCGATATCCTGCGGGCCATTGCCCGCGGCGACGGGCCGGAGAATGCCGTGCTGGCACTGGGCTATGCCGGCTGGGGCGCCGGACAGCTCGAGATGGAGCTTCAGGCCAATGGCTGGCTCAATTGCCCGGCCGACGCGGAGCTGATCTTCAACACCGCCGCCGATCTGCGCTACGAGATGGCCCTGCGCCGGATCGGGATCGAGCCGGCCATGCTGTCGATGGAAACCGGCCACGCCTAAACAGTGATGCTCTAAGCTGCCGCCGGGGCCGCGCCGACGAGTTGGCGGGCCTGCAGCGTCGACATCGGCTCTCCGAACACGGGACCCTGCGCATATTCGCAGCCGAGCTGGTAGAGCTCGATGGCCTCGGATTCGCTCTCTGCGCCTTCCGCCACGATCGCCATGCCGAGCTCATGCGCCATCTTCACGATGGAGCGCAGGATGACGGGCTTGCCGGCGGCCATCAGGCGCACGAAGGATTCGTCCACCTTGATCGTGTCGAATGGGAAGCGCTGCAGATAGGAGAGGGCGGAATAGCCCGTGCCGAAATCGTCGAGCGAGAGGCCTGCCCCGAGATCGCGCAGGCGCGTGAGCATCTGGGCCGAGTATTCCGGATTTTCCATCACGAGGCTCTCGGTCATCTCGATCTTGAGAGTGCCGGGAATAACGCCCGAGCGGGCGATGACCGTCTTCACGTCCTGCAGCAGATCGTGGCGCAGCAGGTGATGGCTCGACATGTTGACGCTGGCGAAGATCGGCGGCTCGACTTCGAGCGCGTTCTGCCAGGCGGCGAGTTCGCGCCCGGTCTGCTCCAGCAGGAAGACGCTCAACTTGATGATGAGGCCGGTTTCCTCGGCAATCGACATGAAGTCTTCGGGCCCGATGCGGCCGAGGCGCGGGTGATCCCAGCGCAGCATGGATTCGAACCCGGCGATGGTCCGGTCTTCCAGGCGCACGATGGGCTTGAACAGCACCTTCATCTCGTTGCGGTCGAGCGCGTGGCGAAGGTCGGTTTCCATCGTGAAATGGTCGCTGCGATCCGAGCGCATGGTGGGCCGGAAGACCTCGATCCGGTCGCCGCCGTGGCGCCTTGCATGAGCCATGGCGATCTCGGCGTTCCGCAGCACCTCTTCGCGCCGTGCGGCGATCTGCGGATCGTACAGGGCGATGCCGATGGAGGCAGTGAGGAAGATCTCACGCTCCGCATAGGTGAAGGGCGTCGTCACGACGCGCCGCACCATGTCGGCAAAGGAGATGATGCGATCCGGTTCGCGCTCGGAAAGCAGGATGATCGCGAACTCGTCACCCGAGATGCGCGCCAGGGTGTCCTGCGGCTTGAGCAGGCGACTCAGGCGGCGGGAGAGGGTGAGCAGCACCGAATCGCCGGCGGCATAGCCCGCCGTGGCATTCGCATCCTTCAGCTTGTCGATGTCGATGACGAGTACGGTGGGACGCAACGAATCGTCCTGGCTGGCGTAGGTGAGGGCCGCCTCCAACCGGTCGTAGAAGAGTTGTCGGTTCGGTAGACTCGTCAGGTTGTCGTGCACCGCGTCATACAGCAGGCGTTCCTCGGCGGTCTTGCTATCCATGACGTCGGCAAGAGTGCCGACGATGCGCAGCACCTCGCCGTCCGAGCCGATCACCGGGCGGGCCTTGAGGCGGAACCAATTGTGGGTGCCCGAAGAAGAACGCAGGCGGAAATCCTGGGTCAGGCGGCCCCGGCGCTGCTCGATCACCGCATCGAGGGCGAGCCGGTAGCGGTCCTTGTCGAAGGGGTGAATCAGGTTGAGCCAGGCGGAGGCGGGGCCTTCGAGCGAGCCACGCTTGAGCCCGAGCTGATGTTCGACCTCCGGGCTGACGAAGATGTTGTCGGAAACCACGTCCCAGTCGAACACGATGTCGCCGGCACCCGTCAGGGCCAGGGCCCGGCGTTCCGTGTCGTTCACGAAGCCGCGGGTGAAGGCGCCGCCGGCAAAGGCGTGCTGCATCACGGTGAAGCCGATGAGCATGACCACCAGAACAAGGCCGCCGACGAGGGCAGGCGGAACGAGATCCGACGAGAGCTGGCCCACGACCGTGAAGCTCGCCGCCGTCACCCAAGCCACCAGAAGGAGCCAAGTCGGGACGAGCATCACGGCCCGGTCATAGCCGTGCGTCGCCAGATGGATCACGAGGACGAAGCCGATGCCGGCAACGGCCGCAATGGACATCCGAGCCACGCCCGAGGCCACCGGCGGATCGACGATGGCGAGCGCCACCATGGCTCCGAGGAACAGCAGCCAGAAGGCCGTCACGTGGCTGTAGCGCACGTGCCAGCGGTTCAGGTTGAGATAGGCGAAAAGGAAGACGAGGAGCGTTGCCGACAGCACCGCCTCCGCACCGGCGCGGTAGATCTGCTCCGTTGCCTCGCTTATCGGAAAGATGCGCTGGAAGAACCCGAAATCGATGCAGGCATAGGCCAGCACCGCCCAGGCCAAAGCCGCCGCCGCCGGGAAGATCAGGGCACCCTTCACCACGAAGACGATGGTGAGGAACAGGGCCAGAAGGCCCGCGATGCCGATAATGATGCCCTTGTAGAGCGTCAGCCCGTTGATGCGGTCCTTGTAGGCATTCGCGTCCCACAGATGGAGTTGGGGCAGGTTGTTGGAGCGCAGCTCCGCCACGAAGGTGACAGTCGTGCCCGGATCGAGGGTAATGAGGAAGATGTCCGCATCCTCGCTGTCGTCGCGGTCCGGCCTGATCCCCTGGCTCGCAGTGATCGCCGCGATGCGGGTCGCGCCGAGATCGGGCCAGAGAACGCCGGAGCCGGTGAGGCGAAAGTGCGGAGCGACGAGGAGGCGGTCCACCTGCTCGTCGGTATCGTTGGTGAGTGCGAAGACGATCCAGTCGGGCCGCGTGCCGGCCTCACGCGCCTTCACGGCAATGCGGCGGACGATGCCGTCACGCCCCGGCGCCGTCGAGATCCTGATCTCGTCCCCGTCCGAGTTGTAGCGCTCGATGGCCGGGGTGAGGTCGATGGCCTTCATCTTAGGGTCGACGCGAACGGATTCCACCGCCCAGCCGGTCGACGGCAAAGCCAGCCCCAGGAATGTCGCCAAAAGAAGGGTTATGGCGAAAGATACGATCCGCAATGCTTCGGTCTTTCGTCCGGTACTAAACAGTGGAACAGGATTGGTACCGGTCAGGAGCCTTGAGAGCAAGCTGGAGCCGGAGAGGCTCCCCACTTGTCCGCAGGACTCATTTGTTATCGTTACTATGTGGCCATGAGACCAGTTTGCGGCGGGATTGAGGAGAATCGCCCGTGACCAAAGGGAAGGTGTGGCGGAAAATTCAGCCCTGCAGCCCTGAGGCGATGCTGTCCAGCGATGGCAGCCCTTTGATGGGGCCGATGGCCGCGAGCGTGGGTGCGCTCTTCAGCAGGCGACGTCCGGCTTCGCGCACATGCTCCACCTCAAGAGCATCGACCTTCCTGACGATCTCCTCGCTCGCCACCACGCGTCCCCAGGACAGGAGCTGGCGGGCCACGCGCTCGATGCGGCCGCCGGGTGTCTCGAGAGCGGTGAGGAGCGCGACTTTCATCTGCGCCTTGGCGCGCACGAGTTCGATCTCGCTGATGTCCTGGGTCGCCTGAGCCATGCAGGCGAGCGTGACGTCCATCAGCTCGCGCACGTCCGAGCCTGCCGTTCCGGCGCCGATGCCGAAGAGACCGCAATCGGAGAAGGGCCAGTGGAAGGAATCGATCGAATAGGCGAGGCCCCGGGTCTCGCGCACCTCGTGCCAGAGGCGCGACGTCAATCCGCCGCCGAGCATGTGGGCGAAGAGATGGACGGCGTAATAACCGGGATCCTTGAACGAAAGGCCCGGCAATCCGAGCACCAGATTGGCCTGTTCGAGCTTGCGTGAAATCCGCCTCTCCCCGCCCGTGTAGCGTCCCGATTCCGGCTGCTGCGGGGCGATTGCGGGCATGCCGCCGAAGAGGCGTTCCGCCATGTCGACGATCTGAGCATGGTCCACATCGCCTGCGGCTGCGAGCACCATCTTGCCCGGTGTGTATTCCCGCGCCAGGAAGGCGCGGATCGTCGCCTCGTCGAAGCTTTTGATGGTGTCCGGCGTGCCGAGGATCGGACGTCCGACGGCCTGTCCCGAGAATGCCGTTTCCATGAAGGCGTCGTAGATCAGGTCGTCGGGCGTGTCCTCGACGGCGGCGTATTCCTGCAGGATGACGCCTTTTTCACGGGCGAGCTCGCCGGGATCGAAGGCGGAATTGATGAGAATGTCGCCGAGCACATCGAGAGCGACATCCACGTCCGCGCCGAGAACGCGGGCGGTGTAGCTCGTGTATTCGACGCTCGTCGCGGCGTTGATGTCGCCGCCCACATTCTCGATGTCTTCGGCGATCTGGCGCGCGGAGCGGCGGGCCGTTCCCTTGAACGCCATGTGCTCGATGAGGTGCGACAGGCCATGCTCATGGGGACGCTCGTGCCGTGAGCCGGTGCCGACCCAGACGCCGAGCGTCGCGGTGGCGATCTCGGGCATGCGTTCGGTCGCCACCATCAGGCCGTTGGACAGGGTGGTGATGTCGACCCGCTTCTCGCGGACGAAGTGCTGATTCATGCGGCGGCGCCTTTGACCGCCCGCGCGCGCTCGCGGATGAAGCGCTCGACCGCAGCCTGGTCGTTGGGAAGAACCGTGAAGCTCTCCTTGCGCTCCATCAGATCAGCCATGTGCGGCGGAAGTGCGGGGCGAACGCCCGTCGCGCGCTCGACCGCATCCGGGAACTTGGCCGGATGAGCGGTGGAAAGCGCCACCACGGGAGTTTCGGGATTCTCATTGAGCAAGGCGCGTCCGGCGCGGGTGCCGACGGCGCTGTGCGGATCGAGCACGTAGCCGGTCGTGCGGTAGGTCTCGGCCATTTCGGCGACGACGCTGTCCTCGTTCACGGCCCGAGCCGAGAACTCCTCGCGGATGCGCGACAGCGGCTGTGCGTCGATCATGAAAGCGTGCGACTGATTGAGGTTCGCCATCAGGCGCCGGATCGCTCCGCCGTCGCGGCCATAGGCCTCGAACAGCAGGCGCTCGAAATTGGACGAGATCTGGATGTCCATGGACGGCGAGGTCGTGGGCTGCACGCCCTTGATCTCATAGGAACCGGAGCCCAGCGTGCGGGCCAGGATGTCGTTGGCATTGGTGCCGATCATCAGCTGCTCGACGGGAAGGCCCATCCGCTTGGCGGCCCAGCCGGCGAGAATGTCGCCGAAATTGCCGGTGGGCACGGAGAAGGAAACCGGCCGGTGAGGGGAGCCGAGCGCGACGGCGGCGGTGAAGTAATAGACCGCCTGCGCGGCGACGCGGGCCCAGTTGATGGAGTTCACACCGGAGAGCTGCAGCTCGTCGCGGAAGCGGGCATGGTTGAACATGCCCTTCACCATGTTCTGGCAATCGTCGAAGTTGCCCTCGACGGCGAGCGCATGCACGTTCGGCGAGGCCACCGTCGTCATCTGCCGGCGCTGCACGTCCGAGACGCGGCCATGGGGGTAGAGGATGAAGATGTCGACCTGATCCAGGCCCTTGAACGCCTCGACCGCGGCGCTGCCGGTATCGCCCGAGGTGGCACCGACGATGGTGGCCCGCGCTCCACGGGCCTTGAGCACGTGATCCATGAGGCGGCCCAAAAGCTGCATCGCCACGTCCTTGAAGGCGAGCGTGGGGCCGTGGAACAGCTCGAGCACGAAGAGATTGTCGCCGATCTGGGTCAGCGGGCAGACGGCCGCATGCCGGAACGACGCGTAGGACTCGTCGATCATGCGCCCGAGCGTGGCCTCGGGGATGTCGCCGTCGACGAGCGGCCCGAGCACGGCCTTCGCGGCGTCCGCATAGGGCTTGCCGGCAAAGCCCCGGATCGTCTCCCGGGCCAGGGTCGGCCAGCTTTCCGGCAGGTAGAGGCCGCCGTCCCGGGCAAGACCGGTCAGCAGGGCATCGGCGAAACCGAGCGCGGGGGCTTCCCCCGGGTCGAGACATGGAGCACGTTCGATCTCCTGGAAATTCGGCCGGACATTATGGGTATGGACCGGTTGCGGCAAGCCGCATCCGGTCGCAGATTTCACGGTTTTATCCGCGCCATGGCATAGGCATCGACGAAGACCCCGCCCCGGAAGGCGAAATCCCGGTGGGTGCCTTCGATCTCGAAACCGTTACGCTTGTAGAGCGCGATGGCCGGCGCGTTGTCCACATAGACCGTGAGCTCGATCCGGCGCAGGTTCAGCCAGTCGTCGGCGATCATGATGATTTCGCGCAAAAGCCGGAAGCCGATGCCTTGGCCGCGAAAGTCGTCATGCAGACCCATGCCGAGATAGGCCGCATGGGAGCGGCGGCCGGGCAGGCGCTCGAAACCGCCCAGACCGATGATCCGGCCGTTCTTCTCTACCACGAGACTGACATTGTTGGGGCCATTGCCTTCAAGCCGTTTGCGGGTCTCTTCGGGGCTTTGATAGGGCAGGCGCAAAGTGCCCCAGCGATAGCCGGGCATATTCCCCAGCGCGGCGATTCCTTCACAATCGATAGGACGCGCCGCACGGATGACGACGTCGTCGGTAGGATTGGGCGGATGGACAGCTGGTTCCGCGTTCATGTCGCTCTCCTCTGGATGAGGCGGAGGCGAACGGAACCTTCGAGAAGCCCTGCTCGTCTCCGCAGGGCTTGCCGGGAATGCTCGACGCTTGTCTAACCGCGCAAAGCCTCTCCCGTGCGCCCTGCAAGGCGCATCGTGAGATGGGTTACGGTAATGACGAGCGTGAACATGCGAAGCATGGTATATTACATAGGATCATAAGCCAAGCTCGTCTCGTTCGGAGATGCTTTTGCCCGTGCGCATGACCCGGATCGACTGGATCCTGCTGCCCGTTCTGGTCGGCGTGCTGGCGGGGGTGGTCGTGGGCGCGTTCCTGCTCGCGGGCTTCCTTGGATTAGGCATTCTCGGACTTATCGTCGGCGTTATGGCCCAGCGCATCGAACTCGAAAAAGATGGTGCCACCAGCAACGACATGACGACGTCCCTCTATGCGCAGCAATTCAAGGCTCAGGAAGGCATGACCCGCGCCGAGCGCGCGGAGCGGAAGGCCGAGAACGAGGCTCTTCTGGCGTGGCTGTTCGTCGCCAAGGTCGTTAGCGCCGGACTGATCATCCTCGGCTTCGGCCTCTTCGTCCTATTTCAGCTCGGCTGAACCCGGCTCCTTCAACCGACCCCGGGCGAAAGCGGTAAAGACGCCGATCAGGGTCAGCGCGATGCCGAACCAGGTGACCGCGTATTGCAGATGGTTGTTCGGCAGAGTGAGCGGGGTCTGGCCGCCTCGCGGCCAGCCGCCCGGGTTGGGGCTGGCATCCGCGTCGATCAGGAAGGGCGCCACACGTTCGAGATTGTGGGCCACTGCAATCGCCTGGGGGTCGCGGGCGAACCACTGGTTCCGGGCGGGATCGTCGCTGGGCGTGAAGGGATTGCGGGCTTCGGGCGCACGCACGAGGCCGGTGACCGTCACCTCGCCCTGCGGCTGGCTCTCCGGGCGCCGGGCCGGGTCGCGCAGGTCCGTGGGCACGAAGCCTCGGTTGACCATCACGATGGAGCCGTTCGCGAGCTTCAGGGGCGTGATCAGGTAATAGCCCTGGATCGGCGCGCCCTGGCGCTCGCCGGGGGCGAGGCCGTAAACGGGGGCTTCGAACGGGTGCAGGAAGGAGCCGGTCAGCCGCACCTTGCGGAACTCGTCCTGATCGGCGCGCCAGGAGGCCCAGTCCGCCTCCGGGACGATGGCGCCGGGCTCGCCATAGGCCCGGGCCCCGATCTGCGCGATCAGGTCTTCCTTCCACGCCTTGCGCTGGAGCTGCCAGGTGCCCAGGCCGATCAGGATGGCGAGGGCGACCAGCGCCGCCAATCCGGGAACGATCAGCGAGCGGGCCTTGTGGGAGGCGGCCATCACTTCTGGAAGCGCCCTTCCTCGGCCTTGTGGTGATATTGCAGGGCGACCAGAACGCCCTTCAGCGGACGGACGAGGGCGAGGCTCAGGACGATGCTGAGAGTGGACCACATGACGAGATGGAGCCAGATCGGCGGGGAATAGGCGAACTCGGCCCAGAGGGCGAGCGCCACCACCACGATGCCGACGATGGACATGACGAAGAAGGCCGGGCCGTCGCCGGTATCGGCGAAGGCGAGATCGAGGCCACAGACCTCGCATTTCGGCTGAACCTTCAGATAGCCCTTGAACACATGTCCCTTGCCGCAGCGGGGGCACAGGCCCTTGAGGCCGGTGATGATGGGGGAGGGGGCGGAAGGATCGTGTGCCACGGCTTTTCTCCAAACGGTTGCCGGTCAACGAACTCCCGAGCCAATGGTGCCGGGGAGCCCAAAAAGCGAAGGGCGGCTTCGAGAGCCGCCCTTGCTGAGTTTGTCATACTGAGCGGCTTAGTGGCCGGCTGCGTGGCCGCCGAAGCCCCAGACGTAGATGGCGGCGAAAAGGAAGAGCCACACCACGTCGACGAAGTGCCAGTACCAGGCCGCGAACTCGAAGCCGAGGTGCTGCTTGGGCGTGAAGTCGCCGCGATAGGTGCGCAGCAGGCAGACGGCCAGGAAGATCGTCCCGATGATCACGTGCGCGCCGTGGAAGCCCGTCGCCATGAAGAAGGTGGCGCCGTAGATGTTGCCTTTGAAGCCGAAGGTGGCGTGGCTGTACTCGTAAGCCTGAACGCAGGTGAAGATCAGGCCCAGGATCACCGTGAGCCACAGGCCCGCCTTGAGCCCCTGACGGTCGTTCTCCAGCAGCGCGTGGTGCGCCCAGGTGACCGTGGTGCCGGAGGTGAGCAGGATCAGGGTGTTGAGGAGCGGCAGGTGCCAGGGATCGAAGGTCTCGATGCCCTTGGGCGGCCAGACGCCGCCGAGAGCCTCGACGCGGGCATAGAGCTGCGGGTCGCCGGCATAGAGGGCGGCATCGAAATAGGCCCAGAACCAGGCAGCGAAGAACATCACCTCCGAGGCGATGAACATGATCATGCCGTAGCGGTGGTGAAGCTGGACCACGCGGGTGTGGTAGCCGGTATTGGCCTCGCGCACCACGTCTGTCCACCAGCTGAGCATGGTGTAGAGCACGCCGATGATGCCCGCGCCGAAGATGAACGGACCGAGATGCATCCCGGCGATGGCGATGTCCTTCCACCAGGTCACGAACCCGGATGCCATCAGGAAGGCACTGACCGCGCCGATGAGCGGCCACGGGCTCGGTTCAAGAATGTGGTAGTCGTGGTTCTTGGCGTGGGCCTCGGCCATTTCGTGTCGTCTCCGTGCCTCAAATGTGAACTCGCTTTAAGACGTTTCCGCCCAGCTTGTCACGTCCCTTATTGCGCAATGGGTTTGGTGGATGATGTCACCTCCGCCACCGGCTTGCCCCCCTTGGAGGGGAAGTAGGTGTAGGAGAGGGTGAGAGAGGTCAGGTCCTTCACGTCGGGATCCTGCACGAGGCGGGGATCGACGTAGAATACGACCGCTGATTCCAGGGTCTCGCCCGGCTGCAGGGTCTGCTCGGTGAAGCAGAAGCATTCGAGCTTGGAGAAATAGGTCCCGGCGAGATCGGGCTGCACGTTGTAGGTGGCGATGCCCGTGCTCGCCTTGTCGCCGGTATTGGTGACCTTGTAATAGACCGTCGTGGTCTCGCCGAGCTTGACCTTGACCTCCGGCTTCTCCGGCGCGAAGCGCCAGTTCAGGCCGGGCGCGACATTGGAATCGAAGCGGACGGCAATCGTCCGGTCCATGACCTCCGAGCCGTTGGCATCGCGGACGATCGGGGTGCCGCCGAAGCCGGTGACCTTGCAGAAGAGATCGTAGAGCGGCACGGAAGCATACGCGAGGCCGACCATTCCCACGGCGACGCCGACGCAGGCGAAGGCCGTGCGGTGCATCTTGCGTTGAAGGTTGGAGGTTTCTGCCATCGATTCAATCTCACAGAGGCCGCTGCATGACGCCCGGCCCAAGCTTTGCGATCGTGACCACGTAAAAAATCAGCACGAGGGCACCGAGAATGAGCGCCAGAGCAAGCGAACGCTTGCGACGGCGCTTCTGTTCCTCGGGGGTCAGGCTATGAGGAGCTTTGTTACCGGCCATCCGATCACCCGAAGACCGGCCGGAAGAAGCCGAAGCCATGCTCCGCGAGAAGGGTCGCGAAGAGGAGGAAGAGATAGAGGATCGAGAAGCCGAAGAGCTGCTGGGCCACGCGCATGGCGGGCTCGCCCTGGCGCACGCGATAGACCTGTACCGCGAGCGCCAGCATGCCGAGGCCTCCAATCAGCGCGATGATGGCATAGGCCAGCCCGCCGAAGCCGAGAGCCACCGGAGCCAGGCCCAGCGGGGCCAGGAGAACGGTATAGGCCAGGATCTGGAAGCGCGTGGAATCGGGGCCGGCGACGTTCGGCATCATCGGAATGCCGGCGCGCTCGTAATCGCCCGACTTCACCAGAGCCAGGGCCCAGAAATGGGGCGGCGTCCACATGAAGATGATGGCGAACAGCACGACGCTGTCCCACGCGACATGACCGGTGACGGCAGCCTGCGCGACGATCGGGGGAGGGCGCCCGCCGCACCGCCTATGACGATGTTCTGCGGCGTCGAGCGCTTCAGCCACATGGAATAGACGACCACGTAGAAGAAGATCGTGAAGGCGAGCAGCCCGGCCGCAAGCCAGTTGCTGACGAGACCGAGAATGATCACCGAGCCGACGGAGAGCGTCACGCCGAAGGCCAGAGCCTCACCCGGCTGGATCTTCCCGGCCGGGATCGGACGCTTGCGGGTGCGGATCATGATGGCGTCGATATCCGCATCCCACCACATGTTCAGGCAGCCTGACGCGCCGCCGCCGACGGCAATCATCAGCAGCGACACGAACGCCACGACCGGATGAACGTCCGGATGGCTCACGACCATGCCGACGAGCGCCGTGAACACGACGAGAAACATCACGCGCGGCTTGAGGAGGGCGAAGAAGTCGGACACGTCACCCTGCGAGAGGCCTGCCGTGGCAAGTTGCTCTGCGTGGTTATCGGCCAAACTGTTCGACATGGTGCTCATGACTGATTGATCTTCCGAAATGCCGGGACGAGGCCAAAAAAGCCTCCGGATTGTCGGCTCCTCGCCGGAAGGCTTGTCATCGCAAGCCCTCTGGGGAGGAGCGGGCGGCATAGGGCCGCCCGGCTCGCTTTAGTTAGTGTCCGGTGTCGACGATGCGGGGCAGCGTCTCGAACTGGTGATACGGAGGCGGAGAGGACAGGGTCCATTCCAGCGTCGTTGCACCTTCACCCCACGGATTGTCGGCAGCTCTTTCCTTGCGGATGAAGGCATAAACGACGCCGAACATGAAGATGAAGAGACCGGCGAAGAAGATGTAGGAGCCGATCGAGGAGACGAGGTTCCAGCCGGCGAAGGCGTCCGGATAATCCGCATAGCGGCGCGGCATGCCGGAGAGGCCGAGGAAGTGCATCGGGAAGAACAGCACGTTGGCGCCGATGAAGGCCACCCAGAAGTGCAGCTTACCGATCCATTCGGGGATCATGTAGCCGGTGATCTTCGGGAACCAATAGTAGATGCCTGCGAAGATCACGAAGACCGCGCCGAGCGACAGCACGTAGTGGAAGTGAGCCACCACGTAGTAGGTGTCGTGCATGTACCGGTCGACGGGAGCGTTCGCCAGCACCACGCCGGTAACACCGCCGACCGTGAACAGGAACACGAAGCCCACCGCCCACTGCATGGCCGCCGTGAAGCGGATGGAGCCGCCCCACATGGTGGCGATCCACGAGAAGATCTTCACGCCGGTCGGAACCGCGATCACCATCGTGGCGAACACGAAGTAGGCCTGTGTCTGGAGCGAGAGGCCGACGGTGTACATGTGGTGCGCCCACACGACGAAGCCGACCACGCCGATCGCCACCATGGCGTAGGCCATGCCGAGATAGCCGAAGATCGGCTTCTTGGAGAAGGTGGAGATGATGTGTGACACGATGCCGAAGGCCGGCAGGATCATGATGTACACTTCGGGATGGCCGAAGAACCAGAACAGGTGCTGATAGAGCACCGGGTCGCCGCCGCCCGACGGCTCGAAGAAGGTCGTGCCGAAGTTGCGGTCGGTGAGCAGCATCGTGATCGCACCCGCGAGAACCGGCAGCGACAGGAGCAGCAGGAACGCGGTCACCAGCATCGCCCAGGCGAAGAGCGGCATCTTGTGCAGCGTCATGCCCGGAGCGCGCATGTTGAGGATCGTGGTGATGAAGTTGATCGCGCCCAGGATCGAGGCCGCACCGGCAAGGTGCAGGGCCAGGATGCCGAAGTCGAGCGCAGGGCCGGGATGGCCCACGGTCGAGAGCGGCGGGTAGACCGTCCAGCCGCCGCCGAAGCCGAGCGAGCCTGGAGCGCCTTCGACGAAGAGCGAGCAGAGCATCAGGCAGAAGCCCGAAACGGTGAGCCAGTAGGAGATGTTGTTCATCCGCGGGAAGGCCATGTCCGGCGCGCCGATCATGAGCGGGATGAACCAGTTGCCGAAGCCCCCGATGAGCGTGGGCATCACCATGAAGAACACCATGATGAGGCCGTGACCGGTCACGAAGACGTTGAAGGCCTGCGGGTTCGAGAAGAACTGGAGGCCGGGCTCCTGGAGCTCCAGGCGCATGCCGATGGACAGAAGGCCGCCGACGATGCCGGCCGTGAAGCCGAAGATGAGGTAGAGCGTGCCGATATCCTTGTGGTTCGTGGAATAGAACCACCGGCGCCAGAAGCTCGGAAGATGATCGTGGTGATCCGCATGAGCGGCATCAGCTGCATGTGCCATGATGAGACCTCTGTGGTCCTTCTTACAATTACTGAGCGGTCGCGAACTTGAGCGGGGCTGAGCCCTCGGTCGAAGCATACTTCTGCTTCGCCTCGGTAAGCCAAGCGGCAAATTGCTGCTCGCTCACGACACGGATTTCGATCGGCATATAGGGATGGCCGTTGCCGCAGAGCTCCGAGCACTGGCCGTAATAGACGCCTTCCTTCTCGGCCTTGAACCAGACCTCGTTCAGGCGGCCGGGAACCGCGTCGACCTTGATGTAGAACGACGGCATCGCGAAGGCGTGGATCACGTCCGCGGCGGTCACCTGAACGCGCACGACCTTGCCGACCGGCACGACCATGGCGTTGTCGGCGCCCAGCAGACGCGGCTGATCCGGCTTCAGGTCCTTGGCATCGGTGATCATGTTCGAATCGAACTTGAAGCCGCCGCCCTGGTCGGCCGGATACTCATAGCCCCAGTACCAGGCATAGCCCGTCGCCTTGACCACGAGATCGGCCTGCGGCGGCACGAGGCTGCTGGCGCAGGAGACGGAAGGAGGGAATGGCGATCGCCACGAGGATCAGGACCGGAACGATGGTCCAGGCCACCTCGAGCAGGGTGTTGTGGGTGGTCTGTGAGGGAACCGGGTTCTTGCGCTCGTTGAAGCGGGCAACGATCACAAGGAGCAGGGCCAGCACGAAAAGGCAGACCACCGTGATCAGCCAAACCAGGTATGTGTGGAAGTTGGACACGCTCTGTCCCAACTCGGTCACCATCTCCTGCATGCCGGTTTCCCAGGGGAGGGCCGGCCGGCGGCGGCCCATGCCTCACTTATGCCCAACACAAGTGCGACCGCTGCCGTGGAGAGGGCGGTCACCGATCGACGTCCAGTCTCGATCCGCATCGGCGTTCCAAAGCTCCTAAAGATGTGTGGCGCATGGCCATGAAAGCATCGGGGAAGGCGCGGGCGTGCGGAAGGCGGTGCCCGGCTTGCGCCATCACCTTTGATCTGCGTCAAAGATCACAGGACGCGCTCAAGCGCAACGGTAGAAGCGTTCCAAACTGTGCGTCATAACCGCCAAAAATCATTTCGGCCCTCCAAACAGCCCCTCTCGCTTGACATCGCGCCCCCTGCCATGGTCCCAACGGGCCAAAGATGGACCGAAGCGGCGGCCGGCCGCGACCCTTTCAGCAGGGTTATTGAATGGAGAAACCGATGGGCGCATCGCGGTGGGCTCGCCATTGTGCGGCGGCAATCCTGGGGCTGTCGGCCCTTTTCGGGGCCAGTGGCGCCGGCGCTCAGGGCATGGTCAAGAACACCTACGGGGAATGGCAGATGCGCTGCGAGACGCCGGCGGGCGCGACGGCCGAGCAATGCGCCCTCGTGCAGAACGTCGTCGCCGAGGACCGCCCCAACGTCACCCTCGTCATTATTGTGTTGAAAACCGCCGACGGTAAAAGCCGCCTCCTGCGCGTCGTCGCGCCTCTTGGTATTCTGTTGCCGTCAGGCTTGGGTCTCAAGATCGACCAGACGGATATCGGCCGCGCCGGGTTCGTGCGCTGCCTAGCCACGGGCTGCGTGGCCGAGGTCGTGATGGAAGACAACTTGATCAACCAGATGAAGACGGGTCAGGCGGCCACCTTCATCGTCTTCCAGACGCCTGAGGAGGGGATCGGGATTCCCGTGTCCCTGAACGGATTCGCGGCCGGGTTCGATGCCCTTCCGTAACAGATGAACAAGAAGGTGGGGGCGAACATGAGAGATGGATTGAGCCGGAAGGCCGGGTGGACGCTCGCTGTGCTCGGCCTGTCGGCCCTGACGGGCTGCGGCGCGCCGGGAGAGGGCGGCTTCGGCGTGGGCGACATGCTGCTCACGGCGGGAACGACCCAGGCGCCGGCCCAGTCGGCCGAGATCCGGGACGTCTATTGCCCGACCGTCGACATCGTCGATGGGGGCGCCGCGATCCAGGTCCGCGGGGGCGGGGAGGGCGGTTCCGTCCGAAGCCAGGTGTCTCTGGGCGAGGTGGCGCGCGAATGCATCGGCCAGCCGGATGGCTCGACCCTGGTCAAGGTCGGCGTCGAGGCGCGGGCGCTTGTGGGCGTCGGCGGATCGTCGGGGCGCTACGACGTGCCGATCCAGATCGTCGTGAAGGACGGCTCGACCGTCTTCGCCAACCGGTCCCGCCGCGTCGCGGCCGCGATCCCGGCCGGACAGTCCCGGACGACCGTGTCGGTGATCGAAGAGGGCATCGTGGTTCCCGCCTCCTATGCCAACAGCTTCGAGATCGAGGTCGGCCTCGGCGGCCGCGCGGCAGGCCGGCGCGGCTAAGCCTCAATAGAGCGTTGCGGCGCCCGCTCTCTGGTTGAGAGGAGCGGCCAGGACCTTGTCGATCCGCCGCTCGTCCAGATCGATCACCTCGAAGCGCCAGCCAAGGGTGTCCACATGCTCGCCCGTGCTGGGCAGACGCTGGAGTTCGCTGATCACCAGGCCCCCGACCGTGTGATAGCTGCGGGTCTCGGGCAGCGTGACGCCCAGGACCTCGGCCATTTCGTCGACCGGCATGGAGCCCGCGAGCAGCCATGAGCCGTCATCGCGCCGGATGGCATCCGGCTCCGGCGTCTCCCCGTCGGAGCGGAAGGCGCCGACGATGGCCTCCAGGGCATCGGCCGGGGTCACGACCCCTTCGAAGTGCCCGTACTCGTCATGGACGATCGCCATCGGCACCTCCGCATCGCGCAAGGTCGCAAGCGCATCCAAGGCATAGAGCGTATCCGGAATGACGGGGGCTTGCTGCACGTGCCCGCGGATGTCCAGGGGCTGGCCCGACAGCATGGCCGCGAGAAGCTCGCGCGACTGGACGACGCCGATCACGTTGTCGGGCGTCCCCTCGCTGACGGGCAGGCGGGAATGTGGCGTCTCGATCAGCAATTCGCGGATCGCCTCGTCGTCGTCGTCGAGGTCGATCCAGTCCACATCCGTGCGAGGGGTCATGAGCCCGCGCACCGTGCGGTCTCCGAGGCGCAGCACGCCCGAGATCATGCGCCGCTCCTCCTCCTCGATCACGCCGGCGCTCTCGGCCTCACCGACGAGCATCTTAATCTCTTCTTCCGTAACGGTCGACGAGTCGTCGGACTTGGCCCCGAGGAGGCGGAAGATCAGGCTCGTGGAGGCGTTGAGCAACCAGACGGCGGGGGCGGCGACCTTCGAGAGCACCAGCATCATGGGCGCCATGGTGCAGGCGATGCCCTCCGGATTGCGCAGGGCGATCTGCTTCGGCACCAGCTCGCCGATGACGATGGAAAGATAGGTGATGATGCCGATCACGATGCCGTAGCCGAGAGGCTCGGCCGCACCCTCGGGCATGCCCTGGGCAAGAAAGATCTGGGTCAGCCGGTCGCCGAGCGCGGCACCCGAGAAGGCACCGGCCAGGATGCCGACGAGGGTGATGCCGATCTGGACCGTGGAGAGGAAACGGCCCGAATCCTCCATGAGGGTCAGGGCCGTGTCGGCGCCCGAACGGCCCTGTTCGGCCATGGCCTTGAGGCGGGCCCGGCGGGCGGAGACGATGGCGAGTTCGGAAAGAGCAAAGACGCCGTTGAGGGCGACGAGAGCGAGAGCGATGATCAGTTCGAGCAACGATGCGTGGAGCTGCCGACCGGATCAGGTCGCGTTCTCCCCTTCTGTGAATGAGGCGCTTAGGATGGAGTGTCCGGAGGCTGCCGTCAATTAAGGCGGGGAGATATCCCGTGCGGCAGCCTGCTTTGTTGACAGGAGTGCAATTCCTCTTCAGAGCTTAAACCCAGCCGATGATCCCCGCGGAAGAGACCGGACCTCAGCGTCCGGCGCCGAAGGCGCAACCGCCCCGGAAACGCTCAGGCCAAAGGACCGCGCGGGAGCTGGCACTCTGGAAAGCGGCGACGTTTCAAAGCGTCGCCCACCGACGGGCGTAACCTGCCGCGAAAGCGGTAAGGGAAATCTCTCAGGTCTCGGGACAGAGGGGGCGCACAGCAACGGGCCGCGAGGCTCGATGGAACGCGCACCTTTGAGGGAACCCGATGGCCGAGCCAGCACATAGCGACGAGCCGCTCCTGCAAACCCCGCTTCATGCCGAGCATGTGGCCCTTGGTGCCCGCATGGTGCCCTTCGCCGGCTACGACATGCCGGTGCAATACCCCGCCGGCATCCTGACCGAGCACAATTGGACCCGCGAGCATGCGGGCCTGTTCGACGTCTCGCACATGGGCCAGGCCTTCCTCGTCGCCGAGGACAAGAGCCACGAGACCGTGGCCAGGGCGATCGAGGCGCTGATTCCCGCCGACGTCCTGAACCTGAAGCCGAACCAGCAGCGCTATTCGCAGCTTCTGGCGGACGACGGCGGCATTCTCGACGACCTCATGGTCACCCGCGTCGGCGCCCCCGGTCACGAAGGCTGGCTCTATCTGGTGGTGAACGCCTCCATGAAGGACGCCGATTACGCCCATATCCAGGCTCGCCTGCCCAAGGGCGTTTCCCTAAACCCCAAGGACGGCCTGGCGCTGATGGCCCTGCAGGGGCCCTCAGCCGAGGGCGTGCTCGCCAAGCTCGCGCCCGAGACCGCCGATCTGCCGTTCATGATGTCGGCCGACGTGCAGATCGATGGCATCTGGTGCCACGTCTCCCGCTCCGGCTACACGGGCGAGGACGGTTATGAAATTTCCTGCCACGCCGCAGATGCCGCCAAGCTCTGGAACACGCTCCTCGCCGATCCGGAGGTGAAGGCCATCGGCCTCGGTGCGCGCGATTCGCTGCGCCTCGAAGCGGGCCTGTGCCTCTACGGCCATGACATCGACACCACGACTTCACCCATCGAGGCAGGCCTGATCTGGTCGATCCAGAAGCGCCGCCGCGAGGAGGGGGCTTCCCCGGAGCCGAGCGCGTTCAGCGCGAGATCAGGGACGGTGCTGCGCGTGTGCGCGTCGGCATCAAGCCCGAAGGCCGTGCTCCGGCCCGCGAGGGAGCCGTCATCACGACGCCCGATGGCCGCGAGGTCGGCATCGTGACCTCCGGCGGCTTTGGTCCCACGGTCAACGGCCCGGTCGCCATGGGCTATGTCGCGAAGGACGTGTCCGCTTCCGGCACGGACCTTCACCTCATCGTTCGCGGCAAGCCGCTGCCGGCCAAGGTCGCGGCCATGCCTTTCGCCCCCCATCGCTACAAGCGCTGACATTCAAAGAGGGAATTCACCATGACCACGCGCTATACCAAGGATCACGAATACGTCCGCATCGAGGGCGATGCCGGCATCGTCGGAATCTCCGACTACGCCCAGGGCCAACTTGGCGATGTCGTCTTCGTGGAGCTGCCGAGCGTCGGCAAGACCCTGTCGAAGGGTGACGAAGCCGCCGTCGTCGAAAGCGTGAAGGCCGCGAGCGAAGTCTATGCTCCGGTGTCCGGCGAAGTGGTCGAGGTCAACAGCGATCTCGAATCGTCTCCCGGCACGGTCAACGAGGATCCCGCCGGCCGTGGCTGGTTCATGAAGATCCGCCTTACGGACCAGAGCGAGCTCGACGGCCTCATGACCGAAGAGCAGTACCAGGAATTCGTGAAATCGATCTCCTGAACGAGAACACGGCAATGGCGCACGAATACAAGGCGACAATTCGCTGGATGCGCGGGGCGGACGAGACCTTCTCCGACAACCGCTACGGCCGCGGCCACACCTGGAGCTTCGATGGCGGCATCGAAGTGCCGGGCTCCGCGTCGCCGTCCGTCGTGCCGTTGCCTCTCTCACGGGAGGATGCCGTCGATCCGGAAGAGGCCTTCGTGGCGGCGGTCTCCAGCTGCCACATGCTGACCTTCCTGTCGATTGCCGCCAAGAAGCGCTTCGTCGTCGATGCTTACGAGGACCAAGCGCTCGGGATCATGACCAAGAACGAGAACGGCAAGCTATTCGTGTCCAGGGTCACCCTGGACCCAAGAATCGAATTCTCGGGCGACAAGGTTCCGACGCCGGAGCAGATCGCCGACATGCATCACCTCGCCCACAAGGAATGCTTCATCGCCAATTCCGTTCTCACGGAGATTGTCGTGGCCGGCATTCCCTCGCCGTAGTGCGTCTCCGTGGAGACGCACTACGTTTATAGAAAGCCGCATTTTCTGACGCAAAACCGGTGTCCACATTTGCGGAAGATGCTCTAACCCACTCAAGGTTTTTTGCCGATGCGCTATTTGCCTTTGTCCGACACCGACCGCGGCGAGATGCTCGCGCGGATCGGCATCAACCATGTCGATGAGTTGTTCGCCGACGTGCCGAAGAACCTGCTCCTCAAGGAGCCGGTGGATCTGCCGCGGCGCAAGGGCGAGCTGGAGGTGGAGCGCATCCTCTCCCGCATGTCCGCGAAGAACATCTCCGCCTCGTCCGTGCCGTTCTTCGTCGGTGCGGGCGCCTACAAGCATCACGTGCCGGCGACCGTCGATCACCTGATTCAGCGCTCCGAGTTCCTGACGAGCTACACGCCGTATCAGCCGGAGATCGCACAGGGCACGCTGCAATATCTCTTCGAGTTCCAGACGCAAGTAGCCGCGCTCACCGGCATGGATGTGGCGAATGCCTCCATGTATGACGGCTCCACCGGCACGGGCGAGGCGGTGCTCATGGCGCATCGCGTCACCAAGCGCCGCAAGGCCGTTCTCTCCGGCGGCCTGCATCCGCATTATGCCGACGTGGTGAGAACCCTGTCCGACATGGCGAGCGACGAAGTCGTCACCATGCAGCCGGACGTGAGCGGCACCGAGGACATCCTCTCGCAGATCGACGACAAGACTTCTTGCGTCGTCGTGCAGACACCGGACGTGTTCGGCAATGTGCGCGATCTGAAGGCCATCGCCGACAAGGCGCACCAGCACGGCGCGCTGCTGATCGCCGTGTTCACGGAAGCCGTGTCGCTGGGCCTGCTGAAATCTCCCGGAAGCCAGGGCGCCGACATCGTGGTGGGCGAGGGCCAGTCGATCGGCAATGCGCTGAACTTCGGCGGGCCTTATGTCGGCCTCTTCGCCACGCAGTCGAAATACATCCGCCAGATGCCGGGCCGCCTCTGCGGCGAGACGGTGGATGCGGACGGAAATCGCGGCTTCGTGCTGACGCTCTCGACCCGCGAGCAGCACATCCGCCGCGACAAGGCGACTTCGAATATCTGCACCAATTCAGGACTTTGCTCGCTCGCCTTCACCATTCACATGACCTTGCTCGGTGAGGCAGGCCTGTCGCGGCTTGCCCGCATCAATCATGCGAATGCGGTGAAGCTGGCGGATGGGCTCGCGGCCGTGAAGGGCGTCGAGGTTCTCAACAAGACGTTCTTCAACGAATTCACCGTGAAGCTCGCAAAGCCCGCGGCGGACGTGGTCGAGCGGCTGGCCGAAAAGGGCGTGCTCGCGGGCGTGCCCGTGTCGCGCCTCCTGCCGGGCGCCGGCCTCGACAACCTGTTGCTCGTCGCTTCCACCGAAGTGAACACCGATGATGATCGCGCGGCCCTCTGTGCCGCCTTGAAGGAGGTTCTGTGATGTTGAACCGCCAGGGACGTCCCTCCGCTCCGCAAGCTCACGGCGTGTCCGATCCGGCCGCCGGCATGGGCGATCAGGCTGCTCGCCTGCAGGGCGATGCCAGCCGCGCTACATCTGGCGCCGGCAGCCATCCGACCTTCACCGGCAACAAGGCGCTGGCGCAGGTGGAGCCGTTGCTCTTCGAGATCGGCCGCTATGACACGACCGGCGTCGACCTCGACGAGCCGGAGGATTTCCAGCCGCGCCTCGGTGGGCTGGAGCGCAAGGAGCCCATCGGGCTGCCGGGTCTCTCCGAGCCCGAGACCATGCGCCATTACGTGCGCCTCAGCCAGCAGAACTACGGCATCGACACGGGCCTCTTCCCGCTCGGCTCCTGCACCATGAAGCATAATGCGCGCTTGAACGAGCGCGTGGCGCGCCTGCCGGGCTTCTCCGATGTGCACCCGCTGCAGCCGGTCTCGACCGTGCAGGGCGCGCTTGAGCTCATGAACGAGCTCGGGCGCTATCTCGTCACCCTCACCAACATGACGGCCGTCGCCCTGTCGCCGAAGGCCGGCGCTCATGGTGAGCTCTGCGGCATGATGGCGATCAAGGCCGCTATCGAAGCCAAGGGCGAAGGCAAGACCCGCAATGTGGTGCTGGTGCCCGATTCGGCCCACGGCACGAACCCGGCGACTGCCGCTCTCATCGGCTTCGTGGTGAAGCCCGTGCCGGCGCGCGAGGACGGCTGGGTGCATGTGGAGGACGTGAAGGAGCGACTCGGTCCCGATGTCGCCGCCATCATGCTCACGAATCCCAACACCTGCGGGCTCTTCGAGCCGCAGGTGGCGGAGATCGCGAAAGCCATCCACGATGCAGGCGCCTACTTCTACTGCGACGGCGCCAACTTCAACGCCATCGTCGGCAAGGCGAAGCCCGGTGATCTCGGCGTCGATGCCATGCACATCAACCTGCACAAGACCTTCTCGACGCCGCATGGCGGCGGCGGCCCAGGCTCGGGTCCGGTGGTGCTCTCCGCCCGCCTGGCGCCTTTCGCCCCTGTGCCGTTCGTGCGGGCCGGTAAGGATGGTTTCGAACTCGTGGAACAGGAAGGCGACGCGGCGGAAAAGCCCTTCGGCCGCATGACCGCCTTCCATGGCCAGATGGGCATGTATGTGCGCGCTCTGTCCTACATGCTTTCGCATGGCGCGGATGGCATGAAGCAGGCGTCGGAAGACGCCGTGCTCAACGCTAACTACATCCGCGCAGGCCTTGCCGATCTCCTCTCGCTTCCCTTCGGCAACAAGCCTTGCATGCACGAGGTGCTGTTCGACGATGCGTGGCTCAAGGACACGGGCGTGACCACCCTCGACGTGGCGAAAGCCATGATCGACGAGGGCTACCACCCGATGACCATGTACTTCCCGCTGGTGGTGCATGGCGCGATGCTGATCGAGCCGACCGAGTCCGAATCGAAGTCGTCGCTCGACCTCTTCATCGCGACCCTGCGCGACCTCGCCATGGCGGCGAAGAACGGCGACAAGGAGCGCTTCACCGGAGCCCCCTACCACGCCCCGCGCCGTCGCCTCGACGAGACCCGCGCGGCCCGCAATCCGGTGCTCAAGTGGACCCCGCCCGCGCCGGTGGCGGAGGCGGCGGAGTAAAACTCTTAAGAATCCAAATGCCCGGCCTAGTGCCGGGCATTTTCATTTCGGGGCACTTCACTTTGGGCATGCGGAAGCGCGGGATATCTGTTCCTCGTCATGGCCGTCCCCGGACTTGATCCGGGGATCGGTCCCGGCCATCCCGCCTCGGAGAGCATCGCGCTACTTGCATCGGGATCACCGGCACAAGGCCGGTGATGACACGGTGGTTAGCAGGAGGTCGACACGGCGGCCGGCAAATCGGACATCCGCTCAATGATAACGGGAGCACCCGCCTGACGCAGCTTCTCCGCATGTCCCGGTCCGCAATGGCTGCCGCCGACGAAGCCGATGACGCGCATGCCGGCGGCTCGGGCAGCCTGAACGCCCGCGATAGAATCCTCGATCACCAGGCACTCCTCGGGAAGAGTGTTCATCCGGCTCGCAGCATGCAGGAACAGGTCCGGTGCGGGTTTCCCGCGCGCGACCTGGGTCGAACTGAAGACGTTGTCGAACAAGTCCAACAGGCCGGTGACCCGCAGCGACAACGCGATTCGCTCAGGAATAGACGACGAGGCGACGCAGCGGGGGAAGGGGAAGGAGAGAATGGCGTCCCGAACGCCTTCGATCGGCTTCAGGTCCGTCTCGAAGCGCTGGAACAGGGTGCGGTTGAGCCGTTCCGTGAAATCGTCGGGAAGCCTGATGCCACGTTCCGATTCGATGCGGGTGATCTGGTCCTTGACGCTGACGCCGGTGAAATCGCGGGCCACCTCCTCGGCCGTGTAGGGCACGCCGCATTCCGTCAGAATCTCGGCGTCGATCCGGCAGCTTAAGGTTTCCGAATCGACCAGGACTCCATCGCAATCGAAGATCAGCAGCATGATATCCTCCAAGCAAAAAGGCCGCCTCGAGGGGCGGCCTTGATAGGGTTGGTTCGGGACGAAGCCTTTACTGCAGCTTCGTGCGCACGTCGTTGAGGCTGGCGGTCACGAACGAGGCAGCGGTGGTGCCGGTGATCTCGTCGCGCAGGACGCGCTCGGAGGCCTTGATGGCGGCGTCCACGGCGGCGGCGCGCACCTCGGCGGAGGCCTGAGCCTCGGCCTGGGCGATCTTGGCCTCGGCGGTGGCCGTGCGACGCTTCACGAAATCGGCCATCTTCTCCTGGGCTTCGCGGGCGAGACGCTCGGCCTCGTCGCGGGCATTGGACACGATGTCGGCAGCCTCGCGCTCGGCAGCCGCGCGCTTAGACTCATATTCCTTGAGGAGCCGTTCGGCGTCCTGGCGCAGGCGCTTGGCCTCGGCCAGTTCGTCGGCAATGCGCTTGCCGCGGGAATCGAGCTGATTCATCACCTTCCCTGGAACGCCGTTGTAGAACAGGATACCCCAGAAGATGACGAAGGCGACCGCAACCCAGAATTCAGCGCTATGTAACATGCGGATCTCCCGATCAGGCCTTGATCTGGTTGAGAGCGGCTTCGACCTTCTGCGGGGCCGGGGCCTTGCCGGTCAGGCGCTCGATGATGGCGGAAGCCGTGTCGCGGGCGATGGCATGCACGTGGCTCATGGCCTCCGCCTTCTTGGAAGTGATCGTCGCTTCCGCATCGGCCAGGCGCTGGTTGAGGTCGGCCTCGAGTGCCTTGCGGTTCGCGTCGCTTTCGGCGGAGAGCTTGGCGCGGGTTTCTTGCGCGAGTGCCTGTGCACGGCCCTTGGCTGCGGCGAGAGCCGCCTCGTAGGCGGTGCCGGCTTCTTCCGCGCGGGACTTCATGGCAGCCGCGTCGTCGAGATCGTTGGCGATCATCGCGCGGCGGTTCTCGATGATTCCGCCCAGACGCGGGAGGACCAGCCGTGAGAGCAGGGTGTAGAGCACCACGAAGGTGATCGCCAGCCAGAGGAGCTGACCGGCATAGGTTTCCGTCTCGAAGGGCGGAAAGCCGATATCCTCATGAGCGCCACCGGGGGCCTCTGTTGTGGCGTGGTTCGTCTGAGCCTGAGCCATGGAGCAGATCCTAAAGGATAGACAATCCTAGAAACAATGAATGACGGCGGTTGAGCCCGCCGTCACCCTGGTCGAGGCGAAGCGTTCGCACGCCTCGACCTCCCGATCACCGTCTTGAGATTAGGTGAAGAGCAGAACGAGAGCGACGACGAGGCAGAAGATGCCGAGACCTTCTGCGAGCGCCGCACCGATGAAGGCGCGGGCGAACTGGCTGTCGGCCGCCGACGGGTTGCGCAGAGCGCCGGAGAGGAAGTTACCGAAGATGTTGCCAACGCCCATAGCGGCGAGACCCATGCCAATGCAGGCGAGGCCCGCGCCGAGGTACTTGAAAGCAACCGGATCCATTGTGATCTCCTTGGGAATACTGTGATCGGGAGGGAAGGTGTAACTCAGCGCAGACCTAGTGGCCCGGGTGCAGCGCGTCGTTGAGGTAGATGCAGGTCAACACCGTGAAGACGTAGGCCTGCAGAGCGGCGACGAGGAACTCGAGCGCCATGAGAGCAACCGCCATGAGAAGCGGCAGCGGAGCGAGGATCGTCAGGGCGCCGCCGGCAGCCAGAAGGCTAACGACGAAGCCCGCGAAAACCTTCAGCGCGATATGTCCCGCGAGCATGTTCGCGAAGAGACGCAGGCTGAGCGAAATCGGGCGGGAGAGGAATGAGATAACCTCAATGACGACGATGAAGGGCAAAAGCCAAACCGGCACGCCCGACGGCACGAAGAGGCCGAGGAAATGAGTGCCGTGCTTGATGAAACCGTAGATCACCACCGTGCCGATGACGAGCATGGCGAGGGCGAAGGTGACGATGACGTGGCTGGTGACCGTGAAGAAGCCCGGGATCATGCCGAGCAGGTTGGCGGTCAGCACGAACATGAAGAGGGAGAAGACGAGGGGGAAGAACTTCATCCCCTCCTTGCCTGTCGCATCGACCAGCGTGTTCGCGACGAAGTCGTGCAGAACCTCGGCCACAGACTGGGCGCGGCCCGGAATAACGGCGCGCTTGCGGGTCGCCAGCATCAGGCCACCCACGATCACGGCGGCTGCGCCGATCATGAACAGGGACGAATTGGTGAAGTTGATGACCGGAATGATGGGCTTGATCTGGAATTGTTCGATCGGGCTCGCCATGATCCGCTCTCAAAGTTCGATGTTATCAAATGCCGTTCGGCGTTCGAAGGTCGGGTTCGTTACCGCTTGTCGTCATACCGGGCGGATTTGACCATCCCGGCTGCTCGCATCAGGTTGAGCATCCCGGCGCAGAAGCCGAGTATCAGACAAACGATCAGACCCCAAGGGGACGTCCCGAACAGGCGGTCGACAATCCAACCCAGAATTCCACCGGCGGCGACCCCTGCAACGAATTCTGCCGAGAGCCTGAAGGCTTGGCCGAGAGCGTTGGAATCTGACGTCGGACGGGCACGAGGTTCTGACTCGGCTCGATGCGCGGAAGCTTGGGAGATCCGTGCATCGAGAGACTTCAGTCTCGCTGACAGGTCGGCATCGTCGGCGCTGCCCGGTTTCCGCTCATTTTCACCGTTCCGCTCGTGAGGGTCCGCCATTGCGATCTCCTTTGAAGCGTTGCGGGAAAATGCTTGGAAGCCCAGCCCCGAAAGCCGGGCGCACCATATGAGCGGGGGTCCCCCCTGTCAAGAACCGTCTGAAAAGATCTAAGTATTTGAAAATGCTTCGGTATCAGTGTTTTCAGGCGAGCTGCAGCTCAAAGCGCACATGTTTTTGAGGCTGGAGCAAGGCAGGGCTGAAAGCCTTAGGCTACCTCAAGAATGCGCTCCGCGCTCTGCAGGTCGACGGAGACGAGCTGCGAGACGCCCCGTTCGGCCATGGTGACGCCGAAGAGACGGTCCATCCTGGCCATGGTGATCGGGTTGTGGGTGATGACCACGAACCGGGTTTCGGTCTGGCGGGCCATGTCCTCCAGGAGGGCGCAGTAGCGCTCCACGTTGGCGTCGTCGAGCGGCGCGTCGACCTCGTCGAGCACGCAGATCGGAGAGGGATTCGTGAGGAACACGGCGAAGATCAGCGCGGTGGCCGTCAGGGCCTGCTCGCCGCCGGAGAGCAGGGTCATGCTCTGAGGCTTCTTGCCCGGCGGCCGAGCCAGGATTTCGAGGCCCGCTTCCAGCGGATCGTCCGAATCGACCAGGGTCAACTCCGCCGTGCCGCCGCCGAAGAGAGTCGTGAAAAGACGCTGGAAATGGTTGTTCACCACGTCGAAGGCAGCCAGCAGGCGCTCGCGGCCCTCGCGGTTGAGGCTGCCGATGGCCTGGCGCAGGCGCTTGATGGCCTCGACGAGGTCGTCGCGCTCGCCCGCGATGCTGTTGTACTTGGCCTCGAGCTCGGTCAGTTCCTCGTCGGCCCGCAGATTGACGGCGCCGAGGCGCTCCCGGTCGGATTTCAACGAGTGGAGCTTGGATTCGATCTCCCCGTGGGAGGGCAGCTCGACGCCTTCCTTCAGGCCCGCAAGCTCGATGAGCCCCGCCGGGGTCGTCTCCAGGTTTTCCGCAATGTTGCGGGTGATCTCGGCGAGACGCGCAACGGCGGCCTCTTGGCGCGCCTGCGAGCCCGCCCGGGCCTCGCGGGCGGCGGACAAGGCTTCCAGAGCCGCGCGGGCGGCGCGGTCCGACTCCGCCAGGCTCGTCTCGGCATCGGCGAGATGGTCGGCGGCTTCCTTGCGCTTCGCCTCGGCCTCTTCGACTTCGGCAATGAGGGCACGGCGGCGCATGAGATAGGTGTCGGGCGCTTCCAGCAGCCGCTGATGCTCGTCCTGGGCCCGCTCCAGGCGCTCGCCCAGATCCTCGAACGCCTTAGCGGCGCGGGCGGCGCGCTCGGTCCAGAGGCGGGTATCGGCAGCAATCGCATCCTGCCGGCGGCGGCGCAGCTCGGCTTCGTGCATGAGGGATTGCAGGGCTGCGCGCGCCTCGGAGGCCGCAGCACGGCGCTCGGCCACGCGGGTGCGCTCCTCGAGCAGGCGGCTTTCGAGATCGGGCGCGGGCGCGAGGTCCTGCAGGGCGCCCTCGGCATCCTGCACGCGCTCCAGGGCTTCCGCCTCGCTCTCGGAGAGGCGGGTCAGGCCCTCCTGCAGGGCCGAGCGGCGCTGGCCGAGCTCGGCCTCCTTGCGCTCCGCGGCGGCGAGCCGCGTCCGGGCGGCGTCGAGCGCCTGACGGGTCCGACGCGCGGCCTCGATGGCCTGCATTTCATGGGCGGCCGTCTTGCGGACGGCCTCACCGGCCGCTTCGGCCTCGTGGCGCAGGTGCTCGGCCTGCTCCCGCGCTTCCGCGGCCTCGCGCTCCAGATCGCCAAGGCGATTCTTCTCCGCCAGGCGACGGGCAGCCGGGGAGGGCGCTTCGGCGGCAGCGGTAAAACCGTCCCAGCGCCACAGGTCGCCTTCCTGGGTGACGAGGCGCTGGCCGGGCCTCAGAAGGCCGCGCAGGCGCAGGCCGTCGGCCTTGCTGACCACGCCGATCTGGCGCAGGCGGCGCTGCAGGGCAGCCGGAGCCTGGGCGAGATCCGCCAGGGAGCGGACGCCCTCCGGCAGCGCCGGATCGCTCTCGCCGGCATGGGTCTCGGCCCAATGGTGCGGCGCTGAAGGATTGATCGAGGCTTCGAGATCGTCGCCCAGGGCTGCCCCCAGCGCCGTCTCGTAGCCCTTCTGCACCGTGATCTGGTCGACGGCCGGGGGCCAGAGGTCGCCGGTCGCGGACGTCACGAGCTTGGCGAGTGTCCGGGCTTCGGTCTCGAGTCGCTGCGCCTTGCGCTCGGCCTCGTTGAGGGGTTGGCGCAGGCGGTTTTCGGCCTCGCGGGCGACCGAGAGGGTCTCGCGCGCCTCGATCACCGCCTCTTCGGCGCCTTGCGCCGTTTCGTCGGCAATGGCGGCTTCCTCGCGCAGGTCGTCGAGAGACGGGCCATCCTCGGGCGAAGCGGAGAGCGCCGCGATCTCGCGTTCGAGCCGCTCCTTCTCGGATCGGAAACGGGAGGCGCGCTCCATCTCCTCGCGCACGGCGCGCTCCAGGGCGGCGCGGCGGGCGTTGAGGTCGGAGGTCTGGGCCTGAAGGGCGCTCAAGGCACCTTCGGCTTCCGCCAGCTCGGCCTCGGCGGATTGAAGTCGCTCCTCGGCCTCGGCGCGAACATCGTCCGCCCCGTCCGTGGTGAGCGATATCTCGGCGGCTTCCGATTGGAGGCGCTCGATGGTGGCTTCGGCGTCCGTGCGCTGCGCCGCCTCGCGGGCGATGTCGCGGTTCAGGTCGCCAATATGGCGCTCCAGCTCGACCACGCGCTCCTTGGAGCGGCGCTCTTCCGATTCGAGCTCGTTGCGGGCATGGGTCAGACGCTGCAGGGCGGCCGCGGCGGCGGCTTCGGCCTGCCTCAGGGCCGGAATGCCATGGGCGGAGACGGCCTGGGCCGTGGCGGCCCGGGTCTGTTCCTCGGTGGCGTCGGCAACCGCCTTGAGATCCTCGGCGACCTGGCGTTCGGCGGTGGCGGCCTGCTCGCGGGCCTCGGAGAAGCTGATGGCATACATCAGGGCTTCGAGACGGCGGATCTCGGCCGAGAGGTTCTTGTAGCGGGATGCCTGGCGGCCCTGGCGCTTCAGGCTCTCGATCTGGCTTTCCAGCTCGCGGGTCACGTCCTCGACGCGAACCAGGTTGTCCTCGGCCGCCTTGAGGCGCAGCTCGGCCTCGTGCCGGCGGGCATGGAGGCCGGCGATGCCGGCGGCATCCTCCAGGATGCGGCGGCGGGCCTGGGGCTTGGCCGAGATGATCTCGCTGATCTGGCCCTGGCGGACGAGCGCCGGCGAGCGGGACCCGGTGGCAGCATCCGCGAACAGGATCTGCACGTCGCGGGCCCGCACTTCCTTGCCGTTGACCCGGTAGGTCGAGCCTTCCTCGCGCTCGATCTTACGCGAGATTTCCAGGAGATCCGTGTCGTTGAAGGCAGCTGGGGCCGTGCGCTCGCCATTGTCGATGGTGAGCATCACCTCGGCCCAGTTGCGAGCCGGACGGCCGCCGGAGCCGGAGAAGATGACGTCGTCCATCCCCGTGGCGCGCATGTTCTTGAAGGAGTTCTCCCCCATGACCCAGCGCAGGGCCTCGACGAGGTTGGACTTGCCGCAGCCGTTCGGCCCGACCACGCCGGTCAGACCCGGCTCGATCAGGAAATCGGTGGGCTCGACGAAGGTCTTGAAGCCTGCGATGCGAAGGCGCGTCAGCTTCATGGACGCGCCTTCCCGCCCCGCCCCTCGGGGGCGGGTTCAGGGAGCTTATTCTCCCAGGAGAGGCTTGATGACCTTTTCAATATCATCGATCGAGAGGCTTCCAGGATGACGCTGACCATTGATGAAGAAAGTCGGCGTGGAGTCCACACGGAACTGCTCCATACCCCGGTTCTTCACTGCATTCACCGCGTCATATAGTTTCTGGTCCTTGAGGCAAGCGTCAAATTTTTCCTGTGAAAAACCTGCCTGGCGCATGAGCCCGCGCAGGGCATCGAGCGGCTTGTCCACAAAGGCCCAGTTCCGCTGCTGCTCGAAGAGAAGGTCGGTGATCGGGTAATACTTGTCGTTGCCATCGCAGCGGGCGAGCATGAAGCCGGCGGTGGCGAGGGGGTCGAGCGGGAATTCGCGTAAGGTGAAGCGGATCTTGCCCGTGTCGATATAGCGCTTCTTCAGCTCCGGCCAGGTGGTCTTGTGGAAGTTGGCGCAGTGCGAGCAGGTCATCGAGGCATACTCGATGATCGTCACCTTGGCGTTTTCCGGACCCAAGGCCACGTCGCCGAGGGGGCCGGGGACCGCGAGATCCGATGCGGCCACGTTCTGGGCCAAGGCCGGCAGGCTCGTAGCGAGATAGGCGGTTGCGGCTGCGGTTCCGAGAAGCTGAAGCGTCTGACGCCGGGTGATCATCGTGGGGAGGCTCCTGAAGAGATTTCGTCCTGCGGTAGAATGACTTGGGGTTTCTGGCAAGCGCCGGCTATCTCACGCTTTCGTGCGTGAACCGGAGCCGACGATGGCCTGGCCCAGCCTGTCGAGCGCTGCCTTCAAGGCTTCCTCCTCGATGGGCTGGACGGCCTTGCCGACCTTCTCCCGGTCCGCAGGAGTGAGAACGGGCGCGGTCGGGCGCTTCTTCTCAACCCGCCGCACGGGCCCTTGTTTCAGCACCAGTTTCCCGATGCAGCGCCAGCCGTAATAGGTGTTCACCCGGTCGATGATGGTCGGCGCGAGGTGCTGGAGTTCGAGGGCGAAGGCGCTCTCGACCCGGATCACGAGGGTTGCCGGGTCGGGCCGCGCCTCCGGATCCGCATGGGGAGCTTTGCGCTTCCACTCGATCTTGAGGGGCTGAGTGAAGGCGGCCAGCCGCTCGCCGACGATATCGGGCCAGGCCATGATGATGTCGGAGGTGGCAAAGCCTTGCGCCGCCAGGCTGGGGGACAGGCAGACGTCGAGAAACTCGGCAAGCGGGCGGGCGAGAGGTCTCGGTCGTCTCATGTTGAATGTCCAAAAGCCGCGTTGGAATCTGCGATGAGGATCGTTATTCCACATCACATGTTAACGCCCGCTTCGAGCGCGACCAAGCCCGACCCGCAGGATCTCCTCGCCTGGTACGATCGTCACCGGCGGGACCTGCCGTGGCGTGCCAAGCCCGGCGTGACCGCAGACCCTTACCGCGTCTGGCTTTCCGAGATCATGCTGCAGCAGACGACGGTGGTGGCGGTCAAACCCTATTACCTGAAATTCCTCGAGCGTTTCCCGACTGTCGAGGCCTTGGCCGAGGCGCCCTCCGAGGCGGTCATGCAGGCTTGGGCGGGGCTCGGCTATTATTCCCGCGCCCGCAATCTTCATGCCTGCGCCAAGGCGGTTGTGGATAAGCATGGTGGACGCATTCCAGGGACGGAAGCGGAGCTCCTGAAGCTTCCCGGCATCGGCGCCTATACGGCGGCAGCGGTCGCGGCCATCGCGTTCAACGAGAAGGCGGCGGCGGTGGACGGCAATGTGGAGCGGGTCATGTCCCGCATCTTCATGGTCGAGGAGCCGCTGCCGAAGGCCAAGCCCCTGATCCGCGCCCTGACCGAGGCTCTGGTGCCGGCGGACCGGCCGGGCGACTTCGCGCAGGCCGTCATGGATCTCGGCGCTACCATCTGCACCCCCAAGCGCCCAGCCTGTGCGCTTTGCCCCTGGATGGTGCCCTGCCGCGCTCGCGCCGAGGGCCTGCAGGAGACCTTTCCGAAAAAGCAGAAGAAGGAGAGTGGGCAGCTGCGCAAGGGTGCGGCCTTCGTGGTGCTACGCGCCGACGACACGATCCTGCTCCGCACCCGTCCGCCGCAAGGGCTTCTCGGCGGCATGGCCGAGCCGCCGACGAGTGCCTGGGAGCCCGATTACGAGCCCTCCCGTGCCGTGCTCGACGCACCCATCGAAGCGCGCTGGCAGCGTCTGCCGGGCACGGTGAAACACGTGTTCACCCATTTTCCGCTGGAGCTCACGGTGCTCTTCGCCAAGGTCGCGAAGGGCACGCCCGCGCCCGAAGACATGCGCTGGACGCCGCGCATGGCCCTGCACGAGGAGGCGCTGCCCGGCGCCATGAAGAAGGTGCTGGTGCATGCGCTGGGAGACATTCCAGGCCCGAAGGCGAAGGCTTCCGCAAAGACCTGATCAGCCGCCCACCAGCGCCTTCTGATTGCGCTTGAAGAGGCTTGCCAACGCGTTCGCCACCCGCGTCACATTGGGGCGGTTGCGGCTGCGCCGGTGCATGACGAGGAAGACGTCCTCGATCAGGTCGCCCTCCGGCTTCGTCACCTGGACGAGATCCGGGTCCGAATCGCCGAGCCAGCAGGGGAGGAAGGCGGCGCCGAGGCCCGCTTTCGCCGCCTGGTAGCGGATTGGCATGTCACCGATGCGGGCCGCGATGGTGCGTCCCTGTGCGAACTCGGCCACATAGGCCGCCTGCCGCGACAGGGTGGGATCCTCCGGCGGCGCGATGACGGCTTTGGGATTTTCCGTGCGGGCATAGATGGCGAACGCGATCTGCCCGATTTTTCTTGCCACGAGATCGTCGCTTCCTTCCGGCAGGTGGCGCATCCGCAGGCCGATATCGGCCTCGCCGGAGGCGAGGTCGAGTCGGTGGCGGGTCGGGATATAGGCGATCTCCACGGGAGCTGCTGCCTCGTGCAATTCCCCCGCGTAGAGAGACAGGAAGAGCGTTACCGAGGCGGTCGCCGTGATCCGCACCGGCGCATCGGGATCGGGCCGATAGGCTGCCGCCGTTCGCGACACGACGGCGGCCGCTTCGCCCATGGGAGCGGCCGCGTCTAGTATCGCCTGTCCGGCTTCCGTCAGTTCGAGGTTGTTGGGCCCTCGCTGGAACAGCGAGAGACCGAGCGTCTCCTCCAGCACCTTGATGCGCCGCGCGACGGTCGGCTGGCTCTGACCCAGTGCCTTCGCGGCGCTGTTCATCGATCCATGAGCCACCACGGCGAGAAAGATCCGCAGGTCGTCCCAGGACGGTTCGGTGAAGGCGAGGCGGAAGGGATCGAGAGACGAAGAAGCCATGAGATGATGCTAAAGCGTTGAACCCGGTTCGGCATAGGGGGATGTTCCGGCCTTTGAGACAAGCCGACCATCGCGCAAAGGCCGTTCTCCCGCAGCCCGCCAGAGGCGGGGGAGAGCTGTTCAGTTTTGGAGAGGTTGGGTGCGTGCGTTGGCGCGTGATCGATCCTCCCACGTCATCACCCGCCCTGTGCCGGTGATCCCGATGGCTTGAAGCGCTGAGCTTCACAGCATCGAGATGGCCGGGACAAGCCCGGCCATGACGTAGCAATTATTAATCTCGGCAAGCCGCAGGCGAGGGAAGTGATTTTATCAGCTCAACGCCGGCTTTGGTTCAAGCTGCTTGATCGCTGGAGCGCGAGCAGGAATATGGAGCGGCTTCGCGTTCATGCGCTCTTCGCCTTCCATCTCGCATTGCCATGGCAGAGCCCCGGCCGGCAGATACTTGCCCAGCGCGTCGAGGACGAGCATGGCGATTGTCACGACGCCGATGATGACGATGGCGACGGCGGAGGCTTGGCTTGCGAGCCCGGCCTCTTCGAGATTGTAGAGCACCACGCCGATGGTTTCCGTTCCGGCCGACCAGAGCAGGGCCGAGACGGTGAGCTCGCTGAAGGCGAGCAGGAACGCCATCAATCCGCCGGCGACCGCGGCGGGGAGCAGGGAGGGAAGCACGATGCCGAAGAGCCGCTGCATCAGGCGGGCGCCGTCGATGGCTGCGGCTTCCTCCTGTGCAACATCGATCTGCACCATGCCCGCCAGCACGGGCTTCAGCGCCACCGAGAGGAAACGGGCGAGATAGGCGAACACGATGATCCACGGTGTCGCATAGAGCGAGAAGCCCACGAGCGGCATCGGCTTCAGGAAGAGCAGAATGCACGCGATGGCGAGCACGATGCCCGGCAGCACATAGGAGATCTCGAGGAGGGACACCGCGAGAATTCTCGAGCGTCCCACCAGCCGGATCAATCCGTAGGCAACGGGCACGACGAGCAATGCCAGCACGCACGCCGCACCGCCGGCATAGATGAGCGAGTTCGTGAAGGCGCGGATCGTGACGTCCTGGCGTGCCAGCACTTCGATGAAATTGTCGAGGGTGACCGTCGCGAGCGAGAGAGGCATGCCGTAGGACGGAACGAGAGCGGCCGCCAGCAGCGACAGGATCGGCAGGACGAGGGTCACGGCCAGGACGACCGTAACGAAGATTTCGACAGCGATGCGCGCGTGGCCGAGAGGCCAGAACGGTTTCAGGGGCGTGTCGTCCTCCAGATGCACGCCATGCTTCCGCGTGAGAAACTGGCTTGCCGCAACGCAGACGATCGCGATGGCTGCGACCAGAAGGCCGAGGGCCGACACATCGCCGATCATATCGGTGCCGAAACTCGACAGCCGGCGATAGATGAGCACAGGAAGCGTCAGGTAATTCACTGGCGCGCCGAGCAGCGCCGGAATGCCGAAATTGCCGATGCCGGCCACGAAAGCGAGCAGGGCCGCGCTCACGAGATGCGGGCGCAGCAGCGGCATCAGGTGATCGACGAGGATGCCCAAGGGCCGCGCGCCGTCGATGCGGGCCGCTTCGACGACGGCCAGCGGGATGCGCTTCAGGCCGGCGCTCATCACCACATAGACGAGCGGCGCATGGTGCAGGCCGAGCACCAGAATGATGCCGCCGCGTCCGAGCATCGGATTGGCGCTGCCTGCTTCAGGCGCGAGGCCGAGCGCGTTCAGGATGGGCGAGGCCGGGCCTGCCAGATGCAGAAAGGCGAGGGCGATCACCTGGGGCGAAATCATCACCGACAGGACGAAGAGGAACGACGCGATGCGGCGCCTGCGGATATCGGTGACGCCGAGGACAAGCGCCATGGCAGTGCCGAGCGGCAACGCCAGAAGCGTCGATAGCAGCGCCGTTTCCAGCGTCGCGCGGGCCGCGTTCATGGCCGAGCGGCTGGAGAGCGCCGAGAGCATGGCATCGGGATTGAAGACGCCGCCGGGAAAGAGCGCGGCCAGCAACAATCTTGCGGCGGGCAGGACGTCGAAGGCGAAGACGATCAAAGCGACAAGAGCGAGAAGGCCGAAACCTCCCCGCTCCAGGAACGACTTGGTCTGAGCGCGATGTCTCACTGCCCGAAAATCTCGGCGAAGGCCGCCTTGTTCTTGGTTTCATCCGCGAGCGCTTTAGCCGCGTCGAAGCTCATGACCTTGATCTGATCGCGCAAAGGATAGCCGGCCGGCAGCGCGACGGCGGGATGGGCTGCGATATAGCCCTGCTTCAATGCCAGATCCTGGCCGTCCTTCGAGAGCAGGAAATCGACGAAGGCGCGGGCGGCGTCCGGGTTCTTCGTGCTCTTGAGAATGGCGACGGGTTCGGACACGGCCGAGACGCCTTCCTTCGGGAACACGAACTCGACCGGCGCGCCCTTGGCCTTCTCGCGGATCGGCATGTAGTCGACGATCACGCCGTAGAGCTTCTGGCCGCCGGCCACCTGCTTCAGCACGTCGCCGTTGCCGCCGCCGGCGACGGCGTTGTTCTCCTTGAGCGCTTCGTAATACTTCCAGCCGTCGTTCATGCTGCCCGTCAGGGTCGCGGCATGGATGAGGGCCGCGCCCGAGGTGAGGGGGCTCGGCATGACGAGCTGGCCCTTGACCTCCGGCCTGGTGAGATCCTGCCATGAGGTCGGCTTGAAGCTCGCCTTGGTGTTGTAGGCGATGCCCGTGGTGATCAGCTTGGTGGCGAACCAGAATTTTTGGGCATCGTGCGTGCCTGCCGGATATGCCGAGACATCGGCCGTCTCATGGGCCAGAAGGCGGTCCTCCTTCTTCAGGCCCTCCATGGTGACGCTGTCGGCGATCAGCAGCACGTCGGCCTGGGGCTGCCCGGCCTCGAACTCGGCGCTCAGCTTGGCGAGGATCTTCGGGGTGCCGTCGCGTACGAAAGTGACGTTGACGCCCGGATGCCTGGCCTTGAAGGCGTCGATGGTCTGCTGCGCGTCGGTGTTGGGCTGGCTCGTATAGAGGACGAGATTGCCCGAGAGCCCTTGAGCCTGCGCGAAGGACGGCATAAGGGCGACGACCATAGGGAGAAGGATGCGCTTGAAGGACACGGGGCGGTTCCTCGCTTTCGGTAAGGCTTTCCCCGCGCTAGCGGCCTTGGATGACGCCTCTGTGACGATAGGGTAGTGCGCTAAAGGAAAAGGGCCAGCTTTGGGCTGGCCCTCTCGGAAAATCCAAATCCCGCTAAAGGTCAAGCGGCCATTTCAGCGCGCACCTTCGCACGGAACTCGTCGATGGAGACGAGCTTGCCCTGTCGCTCCACGTTCCAGAAGGTCCAGCCGTTGCAGGAGGGGAACCCTTGCGTGAGCGCGCCGATCTTGTGGATCGAGCCGACGATGGCGCCGAGCGCCAGGGTGCCGTCGGCGCGGACCACCGCCTTGTGACGACGGCGTTCGTCCACCAGCGTCTCGCCCGCCTTCACATGACCGCTCTCGATGAGCGACAGGAAGGGCACGCGCACTTCCGTGCGCTTTTCCGGCGCAGCCGCGATCGACACGTCGGAGAGAGGCTCGACCGCATCGATTCGCGCCCGTGCCGCCTTGGCATAGGTCGAATCGCGCTCGAGGCCGATGAAGTTGCGCCCGAGCATCTTGGCGACCGCGCCCGTCGTACCGGAGCCGAAGAAGGGATCGAGCACCACGTCGCCGGGATTGGTCGATGAGAGCAGGATGCGTGCGAGCAGTGCCTCGGGCTTCTGCGTCGGGTGGACCTTGCGGCCCTGAGCATCCTTCAGGCGCTCGTCGCCTGTGCAGAGGGGGATGAACCAGTCGGAGCGCATCTGCACGTCTTCGTTGCCGGCTTTCAGCGCATCGTAATGGAAGGTGTAGCCCTTCGAATCCGCGCTCTTCGAGGCCCAGATCATGGTCTCGTGCGCATTGGTGAAGCGGCGGCCCTTGAAGTTCGGCATCGGGTTGGCCTTGCGCCAGAC
The DNA here is from genome assembly GCF_044784385.1 of Microvirga sp. RSM25. Lineage (NCBI taxonomy): Bacteria > Pseudomonadati > Pseudomonadota > Alphaproteobacteria > Hyphomicrobiales > Methylobacteriaceae > Microvirga > Microvirga sp. RSM25. The sequence continues at coordinate 373,974 of NZ_CP173039.1, forward strand.
GATGTCGTTCAGGATCCAGAAATCCAGATCCTGCAGGGCCGCGCCCACCCGGAAGATGTTGTGATAGGAGCCGATGACCCAGAGCGTCGCGTTCTTCTTCATCACGCGGCGCACGGCGGAGAGCCAGGCGCGGGTGAACGCGTCGTAATCGGCAAAGCTCGCGAACTTGTCCCAGTCGTCGTCGACCGCGTCGACGAGGCTCTGGTCGGGGCGCGTCAGCGCCTGTTCGAGCTGGAGATTGTAAGGCGGATCCGCAAAGATCACGTCCACGCTCTCAGGCGGAAGCTTCTCGAGATTGGCGATGCAGTCGCCGAGGAGGATCTCGTTGAGAGGAAGAGATTTCGGCAGGACGGAGAGGGGCGGTTTACGCCCCGTCCGAGGTGCCGGCGCAGACCGCCCGGTACGCGAGACATGGATCCGGGAGGCGGCGCCGGCAGCCCCGGTACGCGAGGTACCCATGGGTGATCACCGGTTACGCAACTGACACTCCGGATCATGGTCCGTTAGGGTAAAGATGAAGTTTCCAAGTGGAAAAAAGCGCGTCTTATTTTGGGTCGGCAAAACTTGCCGACTTCTTGAAAACATTGATCTTTTCGGGTTAACGGGCGTTAAGTTCGGTTACAGGTCCAGTAACCCTTGGCGCAGGGGTGAAAAACTCAGGCGATGGAACGGGCAGGGACCCTCGCTCGCGATCACCGTGAGATGCGCCTTCGTGCTGTAGCCCGCGTTGCTGGCGAAACCATAGGCAGGATAAGCTTGTCCGAGCCTCGTCATCATGCGGTCGCGGACCACTTTCGCCACGATAGATGCCGCTGCGATCGAGGCGATTCGCGAATCACCCTTGATGACAGCTTCCGTCGAGCAGGGCAGGTCGGGCGGATCGTTGCCGTCGACGAAGGCCATGTCGGGCTTGCAGGGAAGCGCGGCGAGCGCCCGGCACATGGCGAGCAGGGAGGCCTGCCGGATATTGATGGTGTCGATCTCCTGATGCGACACCGAGGCGATGCCGACATGGGACGTCGCGAGGATTTCCGGAAACAGCGCCTCGCGCTTGGCCGCCGTCAAAGCCTTCGAATCGGCCAGGCCCTCAGGCACGTTGTCGAGATCGAGCACGACCGCTGCCGACACCACCGGTCCTGCCAGCGGCCCACGCCCGACCTCATCGAGGCCGGCGATGCAGGTGAAACCCTGCGCGCGGGCGGAAAGCTCCCGGTCGAGGCCGAGGCCGGATTGAGGAGGGCGAATCAGGACGGTCATGGCTCGCAGGCTTATAGGCGATCTGCTTCTTCTCGGGGACCGGGCCATTCAGCGCGGGCCACCGGGTCGACGATCGACATGCCTACTCCCTCCGTCGCTCGGGTCGGGATAGTCGAAGGATCGAAGCCATCGAGGCAGAAGATGTTCACACCGTAATGGTCGGGCGCCGATCGCTTGCGGTGAAAGGTGTAGATGCCGCAGCGCGAACAGAAGTAGTGCTTCGCTCGTTTCGTGTTCCACTGATAGAGCGACAGGGCTTCCTCGCCTGCCAGGATGGTCAGGGCGCTCTCGTGGACCTTCGTCATCAGGGCGTTCTTCTTCACGCAGAGCGAGCAGTCACAGGTCGTCAGCTCGCCGATCTCCGCGTCGATGCAGAAACGGACGGTGCCGCAATGGCATGACCCTGTGTGGCGCTCCACGGTGCACTCCGGCGTTTAGGCTTATAAGGAGAAGGGCAATATACTGATCGGCCGTCGCGTGACCAGAGCGATACCGGGTGAGACCTCCCCGTCATAGCCGGGCCTGTCCCGGCCATCTCGATACGGTGAAGCGCAGTGCTTCAATCCATCGGGATCACCGGCACAAGGCCTGTGATGACGTGCAGAGATGACTCGTTGTCTGCATCAGGTGCCGCGCTCCGTCCGGGATGCCGCTCAGGGCAAGCGATCAAAACAAACTCAGCTGCCCCGCCTCTTTCGGCGGCACGGTGAACAGGTCCTTGCGCAGGCGCAGGTTCCGCTTGTTCAGCCCGAGCCGTTCGGCGGCGGTCTCGAACCTACGGCCGAGCATCCAGGCATAGGGACCGACGCCGGATTGTCGGGTGCTCCACTCGGCATCGTAGTCCTTGCCGCCGCGTGCCTCCTGCAGCAGCGTGAAGACGTGCTTGAGCTTGTCCGGGTAATGCTCGGCGAGCCAATCGCGCATCAGGTCCTTGAGATCGTGCGGCAGGCGCAGGAGCACATAGCCCGCCTCCTGCGCACCGGCCGCGGCACAGGCCTTCAGGATCGCTTCGATCTCGTGGTCGTTGATCGCCGGAATGATGGGAGCAACCAGAACCGACACCGGAATGCCGGCCTCCGTCAGCTTTCTGATCGTCTCCAGGCGCTTGGCCGGAGCGGCCGCGCGGGGCTCCATGCGCCGGGCGAGCTTCGGGTCCAGGGTCGTGACCGAGATCGCGACCTTGGCGAGCTGCCGTTCGGCCATCTGGCTCAGGATGTCGATGTCGCGGGTGACGAGGGCCGATTTCGTCACGATGCCGACGGGATGGTTCATCCGGTTCAGCACTTCGAGGACGGACCGGGTGATGCGGAAGCGCCGCTCAACCGGCTGGTAGGGATCGGTGTTGGAGCCGAGCGCGATCGTCGTCGGCTGATAGTTCGAGGCCCGTAGCTCCTTTTCCAGCAATTCCGCCGCATTGGGCTTCGCGAAGATCTTGGTTTCGAAATCGAGCCCCGAAGACAGCCCCTGGAAGGCATGGGTGGGCCTGGCGAAGCAATAGGCGCAGCCGTGCTCGCAGCCGCGATAGGGGTTGATCGATTTCTCGAAGAGGATGTCCGGCGAATCGTTCTTGGTGATGATCGTGCGCGGCTTCTCGACGATCACTTCGGTCGGCAGGGAGGGCAGCTCCTCCTCGATCTCCCAACCGTCGTCGAATCCTTCGCGCTGCGCCGGCTCGTAGCGTCCGGACGGGTTCGCGGACGCGCCCCGGCCCCGGCGGCGGTCCACCTCGACGCGGTACGCCGTGTCGTCCATGCGCCGCCGCGCGGCCTCCGCCGCTTCCAGCGGGGTGCGCTTCGCAGGCCGGCTGCGGAAGGGATCGCGGGCGGGATCTTTAACGCGAACACTCATGGCGGCCTCGAGCGAGATCTATCGTGAAGGCCTCGAGCTTAAGAACAAAACAGGAACAAAATCAAGAGGGCATCGGCAAGTATGTCCTAGCGACGGCATGGCGCGAAGGAGCTATAGTATTCAGATGATTACCGTTCTCGTTCGCGTCACCCATGGGCCCGAGGCCCTCGCCGCCACCCTGAGCGCCCTCGTTCCGGCTGTTGCCGCCGGGCTGATCGGCGATGCCGTCATCCTGTCCGACAGGCAGGATGAAATCCTTGCGAAAGTGGCCGACGCCGCCGGTGCGACCCTGGTGGTTGCGCAAGGGGATTCCTGGACGGAAGGAGCGAAGGTCGCGCGGCGCGACTGGCTCTTGTGCCTCGACGACGGCGATATTCCGCAGGAAGGCTGGATCCGGGTGCTCGACCGGTTCGTGGCTCTGTCCAAGCCCGAACGCGGACTGGCACGGATGCGGCGACAGCGGGCGGGTGTGGTCAATGCATTCCTCAACCTGTTCGCGCGCTCATCGATACGGGGAGGGGATCTGGTCCATCGCCGCGTGTTGATGAACGAGGTGAGGGCCCACATGCCCGTGCGGCTCTCCGCCACCATCGAGCGCGATCCGGTTTTCGGCTGAACCCGTTCACCCCTTCAGCTTGCCCCGCTTCAGGTGCTCGTCGAGGCGCGGCATGATCTCGACAAAATTGCACGGCCGGTGCCGGTAATCGAGCTGGTTTGACAGAATGCCGTCCCAGGCATCCTTGCAGGCGCCGGGCGAGCCCGGCAGCACGAAGATGAACGTCGTGCCGGCCACGCCAGCCGTCGCCCGCGACTGGATCGTCGACGTGCCGATCTTGTCGTAGGAAATTCGATGGAAGATGGCGGAAAAGCCCTCCATCCGCTTGTCGAACAAAGGCTCGATCGCCTCCGGCGTCACGTCGCGGCCGGTAAAGCCCGTTCCGCCGGTGGTGATGACCACGTCGACGGTGGGATCAGAAATCCAGCCCTGCACCTTCCCGCGGATCGTCTCGATGTCGTCCGGCACGATGGCCCGGTCCGCGAGCCGGTGGCCTGCCTTGGTGAGACGCTCGGCCAGAGTCGAGCCCGACTTGTCATCCTCCAGAGAGCGCGTGTCGGAGACCGTCAGCACGGCGATGGTGAGCGGAATAAAGGGAAGGGCGTCATCGATGCCGGGCATGGAGGGACTCTCGAATGCGAGTTTTCCATGTAACGCAGGAAAGCCTGCACTTCCACAAGCATTCATCCCGAGCCTCTGCTGACACTCTGCCGGAACTGATCCCTCCACGTCATCATCCGCCTTGTGCCGGTGATCCCGATGGAAAAGACTCCGCGCTTTTCCAATAGAGATGGCCGGGACAAGCCCGGCCATGACGAAGAGAATTTGTGAACGATTTCGGATTCTGCTCTGCAGCCCCGGAATGACTTCAGACAGTTCGTTTTAAAGCTTGCTCGCCCGGAACGTATCGCAAGCCTGGACCTGTCCCGTTTTCAGGCCCGTGGTGAGCCAGCGCATGCGCTGCTCGGAGGAGCCGTGGGTGAAGCTGTCGGGCACCACGCGGCCCTGGCTCTGCTTTTGAAGCCGGTCGTCGCCGATGGCCTCGGCGGCGCGGATGGCCTCCTCGATGTCGCCCTGCTCGAGCGATTGCCAGCGCTGGTTGGAATGGTGTGCCCAGACGCCGGCGAGGCAATCCGCCATCAGCTCGACGCGCACGGAAAGCTGGTTGGCTTCCGCACGCCCGACCTGCTGCTGCCGCTCCTGAACGCGGGGCAGGATACCGAGCTGGTTTTCGACGTGGTGGCCGACCTCGTGGGCCAGCACATAAGCATTGGCGAAATCGCCGCCGGCGCGGAAGCGGCGCTGCATCTCCTCGAAGAACGACAAGTCGATGTAAACGGTCTGGTCGAGCGGGCAGTAGAACGGCCCCATGGCCGATTGCGCACCACCGCAGCCGGACCGGGTGGCATCCGAGAAGAGCACGAGCTTCGGAGCCTGGTATTGCCTGTTGGCCTGCTGGGGCAGCACCGTGTTCCACACGTCTTCCGTGTTGCCGAGAATGGCGGCGGCGAAGCGTCCGGCTTCATCCTGCGGCGCGCCCTGGCGGCCCTGCTGTTGCTGCTGGTAGCCGGAGCCGCCGCCCGTCATCATCTCGGCGCCGCCGATCAGGATGCGCGGGTCGATGCCGAGCACCCAGCCGACGAGGCCGAGGATCACGATGGTTCCGATGCCGAGCCCACCCGCACCTCCGGGCAGACCCATGCCGCGACGGTCTTCCACATTGGACGAGCTTCGAAAGTCTTCCCAGCGCATGATCCACCTTCAGGCAGCGGCATACCTTACCGCAGAAGCTTAAGGCGTAAGCATATAGACCGGTTCCGAACCTGACTGCGAGAGCCTCTTTACTCCCGGCCGTCCAGAGCCCGCCGCAGGGCCTGGAAATCCCGCCAGCCGAGCCGCTTCTGCAGGGGCTGGCGCAGGAGATAGGCCGGGTGCAGGGTCGGCAGTGCCCTGATCTCCCGCCCGTCCTCGGTCTTGTAGGTGAACCAGCGACCGCGGGTGCGCAGAATCCCGTCCTTGATACCGAGCAGATTCTGGGCCGCGGGACCGCCGAGGCAGAGCACGAATTCCGGGCTCGCCAGCTCGATCTGTCGCGTGATGAACGGCTTGCAGATCGCCACTTCCTGCGGGGTCGGCGTGCGGTTGCCGGGCGGGCGCCAGGGCACGATGTTGGCGACGTAGACCTGCGTGCGGTCGAGCCCGATGGTCGCGAGCATCCGGTCGAGCAGCTGGCCGGAGCGGCCCATGAAGGGCTTGCCGATCCGGTCCTCGTCCGCACCGGGCGCTTCGCCGACCAGCATGACGCGACCTTCCGGATTGCCGTCCGCGAAGGCCAGGTTCTTGGCAGAGAATTTCAGGGCGCAGCCGTCGAAGCCGGCCAGAATGGCCTCGAGCTCCTCCAGGGACTGCGCATGGCGCGCCTGCTCGCGAGCCATGCTCGCCACCTCTTCCGGGGCGCCCGCAGCCGCTTTCGGCAACGCGCGGGGAGAAGGAGCTGACGGGGTGGGGGATGCCGTGGACGCGGAAGCGGGAGCCGGGGCCCTGGCCGTAGCGCGTTCGGCCTTCGGTTCGGCAAAGCGATTGTGCGGGGTCTCGTCGAGCGCAAGATCAGCCCCCGCCTCGACATGGAAGTCGAGGAGCGCCTGGAGAGCATCGCGGTCGGAAGGGAGATCCTGCATAGGGACTATGTAAGCATCCCGAGGGTTGTGGACAACTCAGGCCTGCAAAGGAACCGATGGATCTTGCTGTCTGACTTCGGGCTAAAACGCCGACCTTGTCCAGAGAGTGGGGCCGAACATTCCCTGCCACGTCCTCACCGGCCTTGTGCTGGTGATCCCGATGCTGTGAAGCGCCGCACCTCTCCGATCGGGATGACCGGGACAAGCCCGGCCATGACGTAAGAGGGGCGGAGCATCTTCGCCGATCCCTCACGATATCAGGTCGAAGAGTGTCGGGCTCTCGTCGCGTCTGGCGTCTTCGATGGCAAGGAGGCGACGCTTGGTCGTGGCACCGCCGTTGGCCGAGAAGCCGCCGAGCTTGCCGCTCGCCGCGACAACCCGGTGGCAGGGCACGATGACGGCGAACGGATTGCGCCCGAGAGCCTGGCCGATCGCCCGGGCGTTGTTGATGCCGAGCCGGGATGCAATCTCACCGTAGGTCAGCACGCGGCCCGGCGGAATGCTGCGGGCGATCTCATACACCCGACGGTCGAAGTCCGATACGCCTTCCATGTCCAACAGTACGGTGGACAGATCGCGTGCTTCGCCTCGCAGCAGAGCCGTCACATCGGCAATGATGCCTTGAACGTCCGGTGGTGGCGGGGCCTCGAAGATCCCGGGAAAGCGCTTGGCGATGCGGCCGCGTGTGTCGGATGCGTCGTCCTCGGGGAGCTGAAAGCCCACGACGCCGCGCTCGTTCCAAGCCAGCCCGCAGAGGCCGATGGATGTCTCGAAAAGCGTGTAGAACGCCGGAGGGCTGGATGGATAATCCCGCATGCTCTTTTGTAGACCTCCTGGCGTCGTCGAACAACTCGGGATGTTCTTTCCCACTGCGGTGGTCGCTCTGCTGGATTGAGCTGAGCCACGTCCCTCGAAACAGACGGCGATCATCGGATTTCCGCATAAGGTTATGCGGAAAGAGAACTTTCAGCCGTGCATCGATGAAGCTAGGAAGGTGCCTTAGTTAGAATGACTTGAGAATTCGGGCATATCGTTCATATGTAAACCATATGCCCGCTCAAGCGTTGAAGCCGCGTACCAGGAGGAAGCCATGTCCGATCTGCCCGCTCGTGAATCGATGGAGTTCGACGTCGTCGTCGTGGGCGCGGGTCCTGCAGGCCTTGCCACCGCCATCCGGCTCAAGCAGCAGGCGGCGGAGGCGGGGACGGACATCTCCGTGGTCGTGGTCGAGAAGGGCTCCGAGGTCGGCGCCCACATCCTGTCCGGCGCGGTCATCGACCCGATCGGCCTCGATGCCCTCCTGCCGGACTGGCGCAGCGATCCGGATCGGCCCCTCAAGACGGAAGTCACGGCCGACGAATTCATGTATCTGGGCCATGCCGGCGGCATCCGCATGCCCAACGTGTTCATGCCCAAGCTCATGAACAACCACGGCAATTTCGTCGGCTCGCTTGGCAATGTCGCCCGCTATCTCGGCCGCAAGGCGGAGGAACTCGGCGTCGAGATCTATCCCGGCTTCCCGGCGGCCGAGGTGCTGATCGAGGACGGCAAGGTGGTGGGTGTGGCGACCGGCGACATGGGCATCAGCCGCAACGGCGAGCCCAACGCCAACTTCACGCGCGGCATGGAGCTGCGCGCCAAGTACACGATCTTCGGTGAGGGCGCGCGCGGCTCGCTCACCAAGCAGATGGTCGAGCGCTTCGGCCTCAACGAGGGCCGCGATCACCAGAAATACGGCATCGGCATCAAGGAGCTCTGGCAGGTCAAGCCCGAGAAGTTCCAGCCGGGCCTCGTGCGCCATTCCATGGGCTGGCCGCTGCCGAACAATGCCGGCGGCGGCTCCTGGCTCTATCACTTCGACGACAATCTCGTGTCCGTCGGCTTCGTGGTGCATCTCAACTACAAGAACCCGACCCTCTCGCCCTTCGACGAGTTCCAGCGCTTCAAGACGCACCCGATGGTGCGCGACGTGTTCGAGGGCGCAAAGCGCATCGGCTACGGGGCGCGGGCGATCATGGAGGGCGGCTGGCAATCGGTGCCGCGCCTGTCCTTCCCCGGCGGCTGCCTTGTCGGCGACTCGGCCGGCTTCGTGAACGTGCCGCGCATCAAGGGCAGCCACAACGCCATCCTGTCGGGCATGCTCTGCGCCGATCACGTCTTCGCGGCCCTGCAGGCGGGCCGGACCAATGACGAGGTCTCGTCCTACGAGGACGCCTGGCGCTCCTCGCCCATCGGCTACGACCTCAAGCGCGTGCGCAATGTGAAGCCGCTCTGGTCGAGATACGGCACGGCGGCCGGCGTGGCGCTGGGCGGCCTCGACATGTGGCTCACCGAGATCTTCGGCTGGTCGCCCTTCGGCACTATGAAGCACGGCAAGCCCGATCACGAGAGCCTGCTGCCGCTCTCGTCCGTGACGCCGATCAAGTACGACAAGCCGGACGGGGTGCTCACCTTCGACAAGCTGTCCTCGGTGTTTTTGTCCAACACCAATCACGAGGAGGACCAGCCGGTCCATCTCAAGGTGAAGGATCCGGCCCTGCAGAAGGCCTCCGAGCACGATGTCTTCGGCGGACCCTCGCAGCGCTATTGCCCGGCGGGCGTCTACGAATGGGTGGAAGGCGAGGGGGCGTGCGCTACCAGATCAACGCCCAGAACTGCGTCCACTGCAAGACCTGTGACATCAAGGACCCGAACCAGAACATCAACTGGGTCACCCCCGAGGGCGGCGGCGGGCCGAACTACGTGAACATGTGAGGGCGCTCGTACTTCCCCTTCCCCGAGAGGTGAGCGGCTGACAGGGTGAGACCTTCACGTCATGGCCGGGCTTGTCCCGGCCATCCCGATTTGAAGAGCGTTGTGCTCCGCCATCGAGATCACCGGCACTAGGCCGGTGATGACGTAGCGGTGTATTCGGCTCCTCACGCGGCTTTTACGTTGCCAGCGGCAATCTTCCCCTTGCGGGCACAGGTGGGAACCGCCATTCTCCGGCCTGATTTGGCGCACATCTCAACCGTCAAGAGATGCTGCGATGATTGGAGCCGCGCTTCGTGCCCATTTTGAAACTGCCTTTGGCCTATAAGGGCCTGCCTGCATTGATGTTTTTGGCTGCCGGCCTCCTGACCGCCCCGGCCGTGGCCGCCAATACGGCCGAGGACGAGGTTCTGCGGCCTGCCCAGAGCCTCGAGGGCAACTTCCTGTCGGCCTATGTGGCCGGATCCGCGCGGGATACCGAGGCTGCGACCATCTTCTTCCGCGAGGCGATCCAGGAGGATTCCCGCAACCAGGAGCTACTGGAGCGGGCCTTCGTGGCTTTCCTGGCCAACGGCTCCATGACCGAGGCCGTTCGCGCGGCCGAGCGCCTCTCCGTGCAGGATCCGTCGAACAACCTGGCGCAGTTCGCTCTCGCGGTCCGCTCCCTGAAGGGCCAGAAATATGCCGATGCCCGCACCCGCCTTTCGAAGGGCACCCGCGGACGTCAGGCGGATCTGACGGCAACGCTTCTCACCGCCTGGACCTATGCCGGTTCCAAGGACGGCAAGCAGGCGCTCGCCACGATCGACAAGCTCAAGAACGAGCGCGCCTTCGACCAGTTCCGCGAATACCACGCCGCCCTCATCGCGGATGTGGTGGGCAACCCGGCCGAGGCCGAGAAGCGCTTCAAGGCGGCCTATGAGGGCGAGCGCAACACCCTGCAGGTGGTCGATGCCTACGGCCGCTTCCTGGCCAAGCGGGGCCGCAAGGACGAAGCCCTGAAGATCTACAAGGCCTTCGACGAGGCGGCGCCGCGTCATCCGATCGTTCGCGCTGCCATGAAGGCGCTTGAGGAAGACAAGCCGCTCATGCCGCTCGTCACCAGTGCGCAGGACGGCGCGGCGGAGCTGCTCTACGGCCTCGGCGTCGTCGGCAACACGCAGGGCGACGAACTCACCGCCATCATCTACTTGCGGCTCGGCCTCGACCTGAAGGGCGATCATCCGCTCGCCCTCGTCACGCTGGGCGACGTCTACGAGCGCCTGAAGCAGTACGACAAGGCCAACGCGATCTTCGAGCGGATCCCGAAGGACTCGCCCGTGCGGCCGAGTGCCGATATTTCCATCGGCCACAATTACGAGCTGATGGGCCGGGGTGACGACGCCATCTCCCATCTCGAGACGCTCATGAAGGAGCGCCCGGACGACGTGGAGGTCGTCATGGCGCTGGGCAACGTGCAGCGCTCGCGCAAGAAATTCGCCGAGGCTGCCGAAACCTACGATAAGGCCATCAAGCTGATCGGCCAGCCGGAGCGCGGCCACTGGATCCTCTACTTCTATCGCGGCACGTCCTACGAGCGCGCGAAGCAGTGGGACAAGGCGGAGGCCGATCTGAAGAAGGCCCTTGAGCTCGTTCCCGAGGGGCTTCCGGCCGGCCGGGCGCAGGTGATGAACTACCTCGCCTATTCCTGGGTCGACCAGAACATGAACATCGACGAAGCCTTCAAGATGCTCACGAAGGCCGTGGAGCTCGCCCCCCGCGACGGCATGATCATCGACTCGCTCGGCTGGGCTTATTTCCGCATGGGCCGCTACGACGACGCCGCGCGCGAAGTGGAAAAGGCCGTCGAGCTGAAGCCGGGCGATCCGACCATCAACGACCATCTGGGCGATGCCTATTGGAAGGTCGGCCGCAAGCTCGAAGCCAAGTTCCAGTGGGACCACGCCAAGAACTCGGATCCGGAGCACGAGGAACTCGTGAAGATCCTCAAGAAGATCGACAACGGTCTGGACGAGGAGCCGAAGCCGGCTGCCGCCGAAAATGCGCCTCCGCCGCAGCCGGAATTGCCGAAGCACAACGGCGGGTAAGGCAAACCCGAATTTCGCTTCTCCACGTCATGGCCGGGCTTGTCCCGGCCATTTCAGTTTTCTGATGCTGACCGCTCTTCGAATCGGGATCACCGGCACAAGGCCGGTGATGACGGGAGGAGGGGGCAGACCCTTAGGAGCCGGATTCTCGGGATGAGGTCTGAGAGGGGCGACTATGGCGAGTCGCTCTTCCCATCCGCTCCGCTCTCGGGCATGGAAGCGCCATGCCTCCGCCGCTCGCCACCCGCGCTCCCGCGAAGATCAACCTGACGCTCCACGTGTTCGGGCGCCGGGCGGACGGCTATCATGAGCTGGAGAGTCTGGTGGCGTTCGCCGGCACGGGCGACGATCTGCGGCTCGAGCCGGGGCCGAGGCTGGCGCTTCGGGCCCGCGGTCCGACGGCCATTCTCGCCGGAAGCGATGCCGACAATCTCGTCCTGAAGGCCGCGCGGCTTCTGGCAGATCGTGTGGAAGGCTTGCAACTCGGCACCTTCCATCTGACGAAGCGCCTGCCGGTGGCTGCCGGGATCGGGGGCGGATCCTCGGATGCCGCGGCGGCCTTGCGGCTTCTGGCCCGTCTCAACGGCCTGCCGCTGTCTCACGCCGGGTTGCGAGAGGCGGCCCGCCTCACGGGGGCGGATGTGCCCGTGTGCCTGGAACCGAGGGCCCGCATGATGCGGGGAGCGGGCGAGGAGCTCGGAGCTCCGCTGAACTTGCCGCGCCTGTTCGCCGTGCTGGTCAACCCGCGCGTGCCGGTCGAGACGCCGGCGGTGTTCAAGGCGCTCGGGTTACGGCTCGGCCAGGCTCTGGCGGGAGCGGAGCATCCAAGCATCGAGCGAAGCGCGCTGATCGATACATTGAGCGCTGCGCGCAACGATCTCGAACCGCCGGCGCTGCACATTCAGCCGCTGATCGGCGAAGCGCTTGGCCTGCTCCGGCAGACGAGAGGCTGCCGACTGGCTCGCATGTCGGGGTCGGGCGCGACTGTGTTCGGCCTCTACGACGATTGCGAGGCAGCTGCCGCGGCGGCGAAGGCCGTCAGGCGCGCACGGCCGGATTGGTGGGTCAAGGCGACGAGCCTTCGGTAAATCCAACTCGCCCTCGTCATCACCGGCCTTGTGCCGGCGATCCCGATTCGAAAAGCGGTCAGCATCAGAAAACTGAGATGGCCGGGACAAGCCCGGCCATGACGTGCGGAGTTTATCAGTTTTCTCTTAGAAGCCGCTTACCACGCCGGAATGATGGCGCCCTTGAAACGTTCTTCCAGGAACTTCGCGACCTCGGGGGACTGATAGGATTCCACGAAGGTCTTGATCTCCGGACGATTGTCGCCCTGACGAGCGGCGACGAAGTTGGCATAGGGATTGCCTTCGCGCTTCTCCACCGCGATCGTGTCCTTGCGGATGTCGAGGCCGGCATTGAGCGCATGGTCGGTGTTGATCACGGCTGCGTCGAGATCGGGCAGGGCGCGGGGCAACTGCGCCGCGTCGAGCTCGGAGAACTGAACGCCTTTCGGGTTCTCGGCGATGTCGAGCAGGCTCGGCGACAGACCCTGGCCCTCCTTGATCTTGATCACTCCTTCAGCGGCGAGCAGGTTGAGCGCGCGGCCGCCGTTGCTCGGATCGTTCGGAATGCCGATCTTGGCACCCTTCGGCAGGGCGGCGACGGCCTTCACCTTGGTGGAGTATAGGCCGATGGGTTGGACGAAGGTGAAGCCCACGGGGACGATCTTGTAGCCGCGAGCGGCGATCTGTGCCTCGAGATAGGGCTTGTGCTGGAAGGCGTTGGCATCGAGGTCCTTGCGCTCCAGGGCCTCGTTGACGAGGGCGTAATCGGAGAAGGGCACGAGCTCGACATTCAGGCCCTTGGTGGCCGCAACCTTCTGGACGATCTGCGCCACCTCTTCCTCGGCGCCTGACATGACGCCGACCTTGATGCTCTTCTGCTGGGCGGCTGCCGGCAATGCGGCGGCCAGAGCAGCGCTGAGCGCGAAGGTCGCGGACAGGAGGGTGCGGCGGGTGAAAACGGACATGGGATTACCTTTCGGGCGAAGTGTATCCGGGCTTCAACTCGAAGCCGGACAGGTGGTTCGGGGAGATGGGAAAGATCAGGCTGTGAGGCGACAACACCGTTCAGCCTGCAGGGGCTGAAGGACGGGCATGGATGCCGTCATGGAAGTCAGGCGCGTCATAGCCGATCAATCCTCGTGAACCACGAGGCGGAGGCCGCTCGTGGCGCTTTAGCCTTTGATCACGCGGGGCAAGCTGCTCGTCTCAAATCACCGCGGTTCGAGGTAGTGGGAACCGCCTCAAGACAAGAATCCTTCTATACCGGCTGACTTTTATGTCAACCGAATTGTTCTGTAAAAAGAACAAGTCTGTTATGCGCGGGATGCCAGGGCGATGCACTCACGCTGCTGGACGGAGTGCCATCGTGATTCTGCTCAGGTCGACTAAGCGACCTAGACCGGTTAGCCGAAGGGCGGGCGAGATGTGATATGTTATAAAATAATAAACGATTCGGCTGATATCATTTGGGCAAATTGTCAGCCAATGAGAGCAGGGGCCAGCTATGAGTGATTCCGGTCAGATATTCGAGTGGGAAAGTATTACGCAGCCTTCCTATTGGGGCGGACAAATCCTCGATCCCAACGGCCTGAAAGCCATGAATCAGATCGTGGCCACCGGCGCCAATACGGTCACGATCATTCCTAACTTCTTTCAAACGGACAAATTCAGCAGCTCGACGGGACTGAGGCTCGGCGATCCAACCAATCCATGGGACAACGAGAGCGACACCTTCGAGCAGGTCAGGCAATCCATTCTCGAGGCCAAGGCACGCGGCCTCAAGGTCGTGGTCAAGCCCCATCTGGAAACGAACAATCGCGTCTGGCGCGCCGAGCTCGCACCGACCGACCCTAAGGCCTGGTTCGACAGCTACAAGGCCATGATGGTCGAATACGCCAAGGCGGCACAAGCGGGCGGCGCGGAGATGATCTGCGTCGGCACCGAGATGAACAGCATGATCGATCCGACCAAGGTCTGCAGCGACGGCAAGACCTATACCCAGAAATGGATTGAGATCATCGATGCCGTGCGCGCCGTCTATTCCGGCAAGGTCACCTATGCGGCAACCTATGACACGGTGCAGAAGGTCGGCTTCTGGGACAAGGTCGATTACATCGGCGTCGACGCCTATATTCCGTCTTCACTAAGCAATAATCCGACCGTCGATCAGATCGTGGATGCCTGGGTCAAGCCGCATTTCAACCCTTGGATCCGTGATACCCTGCATGGGGGAAAATCCGTCGTCGATTATTATAAGATGCTCTCGGAGAAGTACGGCAAGAAGGTGATCTTCACCGAGGTCGGCTACAAGAGCATGGACGGGGCGAACAAGGACCCGGGTGTTTTCGGCGGTGACGGAACATACGACCCTCAGGAACAGGTCGACTGCTACACGGCCCTCTTCAAGGTGATGGAGAACTACGGCGGACAATGGCTCGCCGGGTCGTTCCTCTGGAGCTATTACTCCTTCGAAAATCCGATGGCTCCGGTCGCAGAAGGTGGACGGGACGTCAAGTGGACGGACTACACCACGCAGCACAAGCCCGCCAATGCCGTGGTAACCGCCCATTATTCGGGACCGGCCCATGTGACCGGCCTCGTCTGGAATGGCACAACCGGCGCCGACAAACTCGACGGCGGCTATCACAACGATACGCTGAACGGTGCTGCCGGCAACGACGTGCTCTGGGGCGGCGCAGGCAACGACGTCCTCTCGGGCGGTGACGGGGCCGACGCAATGACGGGCGGAGACGGCGATGACGTCTATTCCGTCGACGCAAGCGGCGACACGGTGATGGAAACCGCCTCCGGCGGCACCGACCAGGTGATGTCCGGCATCAGTCATGCGCTGGGCGCAAATGTCGAGAACCTCGTGCTGACCGGCACGGGCGCCCTTGCCGGTACCGGCAACGAGCTCGCCAACACACTCGCTGGCAACAGCGGTGCCAACCTGCTCGTCGGCGGGCTTGGTGACGACCAGCTCTTCGGCTGGGCCGGTAACGACCCGCTTTCCGGCGGAGCAGGCGGCGACCGGCTGTTCGGCGGGGTGGGCAATGACACGCTCAAGGGCGATGGCGGCAACGACATCCTCGTGGGCGGGGCCGGCAAGGACACGCTCACGGGCGGCAAGTGGAGCAAGGCGGATGCGAACAGGGACGTGTTCCTGTTCGACTTCAAGGTGACCAAGAGCAACGCCAGGGGGCACGCCGACACGGTGAAGGACGCCCAGTTCAAATACGACGCGTTCTACTTCGACGATGCGGCCTTCGGCAACGCGACCATCGCCAAGTACCTGAAGGGCAAGGACGCCTCGCTCGATCACGCTATCGTCATCAAGAAAGGCTGGTTTGCCGTCGATCAGGCCAAGGACCGGGACGACTTCTTCATCGCCAGGAAGGTCAATGCCAAGACCTACAAGCTGTTCTTTGATGCCGACGGTTCGGGCACGAAGCAGAAGGCTCTGGAGGTCGCCACCGTCACCTACGACAAGAAGGTCGGTGGCGACATCACCTACAAGGACTTCCTCTTCGTCTGAGGCAAGTTCGTCGGAGGCAGGTTCGTCGGAGCAAAGAGCGCGTTCTCAGTAGGCGCGGGCGATGCAGAAATCGACCGCGTCGAGAAGGGCCTGTTTCATCGGGCTCGAGGGGAAGAGGGCGAGCGCATCGCGGGCCATGGCGCCGTAATGGCGCGCGCGCTCGACCGTGTCCTCCAGCGCCCGGTGACGGCGCATGATGGCGATGGCCTGTTCGAGATCCGCATCCTCAATCTCGCCCTGTTCCAGCACCCGCTTCCAGAAGGCGCGCTCCTCGTCCGTACCGCGGCGGAAGGAGAGGACCACGGGGAGGGTGATCTTCCCCTCGCGGAAATCGTCGCCCACGTTCTTGCCGAGGGTCGCGGCCTTGCCGCCGTAATCGAGGGCGTCGTCCACGAGCTGGAAGGCGATGCCGAGATTCATCCCGTAGGAGCGGCAGGCGGCCTGCTCGGCCTTCGGGCGCCCGGCGATGACGGGCCCGACCTCGCAGGCGGCGGCAAAGAGTTCCGCCGTCTTGCCGCGGATCACGGCGAGGTACTCGTCCTCGGTGGTCTCCGTATTCTTGGCGGCGGCGAGCTGCATCACCTCGCCCTCGGCGATCACGGTCGCAGCGGCGGAGAGGATGTCCAGGGCGCGGAGCGAGCCAACTTCCACCATCATGCGAAAGGCTTGGCCGAGCAGGAAGTCGCCGACGAGCACGCTCGCCTCGTTGCCCCATTTGATTCGGGCGGCGATCTTGCCGCGGCGCATATCGCTCTCGTCGACCACATCGTCGTGGAGGAGGGTGGCGGTGTGCATGAACTCGACGGAGGCCGCGAGCTTCACATTCCCGTCGCCCTGGTAGCCGGACAGGCCGGCGGTCGCCAGCGTCAGCATGGGCCTAAGACGCTTGCCGCCTGAGGAAATGAGATGGTTCGCCACCTCCGGGATCATCGTGACCTCGGAACCCGTGCGCGACAGGATCATCGCATTGACCCGTTCCATATCGGACGCCACAAGGGACACGAGCTTCTCGATGCTCGCATTCTTCTCGGGATGCTTGTCTTCGAACGGAACGACGACGCCCACGTCTCACTACCCGGGTTGCCGGCCGGCTTGGCCGGTAGGAATATCAGTCACCGTGGCATGGCACTTTCCATGCTGCAATGCAAACGCTTACCGCAAGGGAAGGATCTCAGGCCGATGGTCGAAATCGTCCGCACCAACGATCTCGTTCTGATCGGCTTCCTACAATCTCTCCTGGAAAACGCCAAGATCCCCGTTCTGGTCGCCGACATGCATATGAGCGCTCTGGAGGGCATGATCGGCGCCTTTCCGCGCCGGATTCTCGTGCCTGACGATCATCTGGCGCAGGCACGCCGCCTGATCGCCGAGGCCGGTCTCGAGGCCGAGCTGCGGCATGGATGAGAGCGGGATGGGTGAGATCACCGAGGATCTGCTCCTGGGCGGGCGTGTCCACCTCGTCCAGCCGGAGAAGGGGCATCGGGCGGGCACCGATGCGGTGCTGCTCGCAGCGTCGGCGCCGGTGAAGCCCGCCGACGTCGTGCTGGATGTGGGCGCGGCGACGGGGGCCGTCGGGCTCATGGCGGCAGCCCGGGAGAAGGGCGCACGCTTTCTCTTCGTGGAGCGGGATCCTCATCTCGCCGAGCTGTGCCGCCGGAACTGCCGGGACAACGGCGTCCTGGGCGAGGCGGTCGCCGCGGACGTGCTGGACAAGGCCTCACGCCAGGCTGCGGGGCTGAACCCGGAAAGCGCGGATCTCGTCCTCACCAATCCACCGTTCCTGGACGAGGGGCAGGCCCGGATCTCTCCCGACCGACGTCGGGCGGCTGCCCATGCTCTGCCGGCGGGCGGACTGGAGGATTGGCTCAAAGCCTGCGCGGGGCTTCTCAAGCCCAAGGGCCGTCTCGTCCTGATCCATCGGGCCGACCGGGTGGCCGAATGCCTTCAAATTCTGGAAAAATGGCTTGGCGGCCTGGAGCTTCGCTTCGTGCATCCGAGTGCCGACCGGCCTGCGATCCGCTTCCTCGTCTCCGGAATCAAAGGCAGCCGGGCTCCCATGAGCATTCTGCCGCCGCTGATCCTGAACGGCCCTGACGGGCGCTTCACCCCGCAAGCCGAGGCCCTGCACCGCGGGGAGGCCGATCTCCTGTGAGGTCGACGCTTCTGTGGAAAAGGGCGCCCAAGAGCGCCCTGTTCCGATGATCGATTGCTGAATTACCAGCGGTAGCCGGGCCGGCCGCCTGAGCGGCAGACCTCGATCGGACGGCGCACCCAGCGGTAGCCGTTCCAGACCCGCCGGGGCTCGACCCAGCAGCGGCGCGCCGTACGGACCGGGCGATAAGCCCCGTAGGGACGACCGTAATAGGGACGACCGTAATAGGGACGACGCCCATAATAGGGGCGCCCGTACTGGACGGTCACGACCGGCGCGGGGCTCCGGTAGCCGTAGCCCGGATAATAGGGCTGAGCCTCGGCCGGCTGCACGGACAGGGTGCCGAAGCCCAGGGCTGCAAAACCAAGAAGACCGAAAACAAGTTTGCGCATCTATATCTCCTCAACTCCGCCCAGACACCGGATTGAAACGGTGTCACGCCCGGGCTGTTGTCCATGATCAAGGTTTAAACGACCTTAACTGAACGCAGCCCGACAATTTCCCTAACGGTATGTTCATCTTGGGAAGCCGGGCCACGCACCCTACATAACAGCCATGGCTCAAACATCGTTCTCCTCCATGCTCCCGGCACGTCTGCAATTTCTCCTCCCAGCCAAGTATCGCGTCTATCCCAATCCCGTCGTGCCCGTGGTGCGCCTGTCGGGGCCCATCGGGGCCGTGATGCCCCTGCGGACGGGCCTTGCCATGTCGAGCGTGGCGCCGCTTCTGGAACGCGCGGTTTTCGGTCCCGGGCGCGAGGGCGGTGGCGCTGGTCATCAACTCGCCGGGCGGCTCGGCGGCGCAATCGCACCTGATCTTCAAGCGCATCCGAGCCCTTGCCGAGGAGAAGAAGCTTCCCGTCATCGCCTTCGTGGAGGATGCGGCGGCCTCCGGCGGCTACATGATCGCCTGCGCGGCGGACGAGATATATGCCGATCCGGCCTCCATCGTCGGCTCCATCGGGGTGGTCTC
Source organism: Microvirga sp. RSM25 (assembly GCF_044784385.1). NCBI lineage: Bacteria > Pseudomonadati > Pseudomonadota > Alphaproteobacteria > Hyphomicrobiales > Methylobacteriaceae > Microvirga > Microvirga sp. RSM25. The sequence continues at coordinate 392,877 of NZ_CP173039.1, forward strand.
CGCGAGTTTCGGCTTCCATGAACTGATCGAGCGCATCGGCATCGAGCGGCGCGTGCATACCGCCGGCAAGAGCAAGGCGATGCTGGACCCATTCCGGCCCGAGAATCCGGAGGATGTGGTGCGCCTGAAGGGGCTTCAGCGCCAGATCCACGACGTGTTCGCCGGCCTCGTCCGTGATCGACGGGGCGAAAAGCTCAACGATTCCTACGACGATCTCTTCTCCGGTGCCTTTTGGGTCGGGGCGGAGGCGCTCGATCTCGGCCTCGTCGACGGGCTCGGCGACATCCGCACCATCCTGCGCCAGCGCTTCGGTGAGAAGGTGCGGTTCCGGATGATCGAGCCGGCGCGCCCGCCGTTGCTGGGACGCCTGCTCGGCCGCCGGTCCCTGGGGCAGAGCAGCCTGATCGACCCGGGCGAGATCGTCGGAGCCCTCGAAGAGCGCGCCGCCTGGGCGCGGCTGGGGCTGTAGAACCTCGCCGCTTGACTTGGGCCGCCCGTCATCCCAAGGGTTCGCCTGACATTTTCGAGACAAACCGGACGCCGATATGACGAGCGAACCCGCGCACATGAACCCTGCGCGCTCTTTCCAGGGCCTGATTCTCACGCTCCAGCGCTATTGGGCCGAGCAGGGCTGCGTCATCCTCCAGCCGTACGACATGGAGGTCGGTGCGGGCACCTTCCACCCGGCCACCACCCTGCGGGCTCTCGGCCCCAAGCCCTGGCACGCGGCCTATGTGCAGCCCTCCCGCCGCCCGAAGGACGGGCGCTACGGCGAGAACCCGAACCGGCTCCAGCATTATTACCAGTTCCAGGTGATCCTGAAGCCGAACCCGCCGAACCTGCAGGAGCTCTATCTCGGCTCGCTCAAGGCCATCGGCATCGATACCTCCGTCCACGACATCCGCTTCGTCGAGGACGATTGGGAAAGCCCGACGCTCGGCGCCTGGGGCCTCGGCTGGGAATGCTGGTGCGACGGCATGGAAGTGTCGCAGTTCACTTATTTCCAGCAGGTGGCCGGCTTCGAGTGCTCGCCGGTCGCGGGCGAGCTGACCTACGGTCTCGAGCGCCTCGCCATGTATCTGCAGGGCGTGGAATCGATCTACGACCTCAATTTCAACGGCCTCGAAGGCGACCGGAAGGTCAGTTACCGCGACGTCTTCCTGCAGGCCGAGCAGGAATATTCGCGCCACAACTTCGAGTATGCCGACACGGAGATGCTGTTCCGGCATTTCCGTGACGCGGAGGCCACCTGCCGCAAGTATCTCGCGGACGGCGAGCCGCAGCCCGGCTCCAACGACAACCGCCATCTGATGGCACTGCCGGCCTACGACCAGTGCATCAAGGCGAGTCACGTGTTCAACCTGCTCGACGCCCGCGGCGTGATCTCCGTCACCGAGCGCCAGAGCTATATCCTGCGCGTCCGCGAACTCGCGAAGGCCTGCGGCGCGGCATGGCTGAAGACCGAGGGCGGGGGCGTGGCGGCCTGACCGCTGCTCCCATCCGTTTCCTCACTCAGACATAAAGTTCTCCGATGCCCGATCTTCTCCTCGAACTCTTTTCCGAAGAAATTCCCGCCCGCATGCAGCGTCGTGCAGCGGAGGATCTGAAGAAGCTTGTAACCGATGCGCTCGTGGAGCGCGGCTTCCTCTATGAGGGCGCGAAGGCCCTAGCGACGCCGCGGCGGCTGGCGCTCCATGTCGCGGGCTTGCCCGTGAAGGGGCAGGACGTGCGCGAGGAGCGCGAAAGGTCCGCGCGTCGGCTCGCCGGAGGCTGCGATCCAGGGCTTCCTGAAAGGGGCGGGGCTTTCCTCCATCGAGCAGGCGAAGATCGAGAGCGATCCGAAGAAGGGCGAGTTCTACGTCGCCATCATCGAGAAGCCCGGCCGCTCGACCCCGGACGTGCTGGCGGAGATCCTGCCCGGCATCGTGAAAAACTTCCCCTGGCCGAAATCCATGCGCTGGGGCGCGGCCTCGAAGGAGCCTGGTTCGCTCCGCTGGGTGCGTCCGCTCCATTCCATCATCTGCACCTTCGGGCCCGAGACCGAGGATCCGGAGGTGGTGCGCTTCGAGGTCGACGGCATCGCCGCGGGCGATGTCACGAAGGGCCATCGCTTCCTCGCGCCGGGCGAGATCCGCGTGAAGCGCTTCGACGATTACGCGCCGGCGCTGGAGCGCGCCAAGGTCGTGATCGACACGGACCGCCGCAAGGACATGATCCTGCACGACGCGAAGGACCTCGCCTTCGCGCAAGGGCTCGAACTCGTCGAGGACGAGGGGCTGCTCGAGGAGGTCGCCGGCCTCGTGGAATGGCCCGTGGTGCTCATGGGCTCGTTCGACGAAGCTTTTCTCGACATTCCGCCGGAGGTGATCCGCACCACCATTCGGGCGAACCAGAAGTGCTTCGTGCTGCGCAATCCCAGCACCGGCAAGCTCGCCAACAGGTTCCTGCTGACGTCCAACCTCATCGCCGGCGACGGCGGCAAGACGATCGTTGGCGGCAACGAGCGCGTGGTGCGCGCGCGCCTCTCCGATGCGAAATTCTTCTGGGAGACGGACCAGAAGGTGAGGCTGGAAGAGCGGCTGGAGAAGCTGAAATCCATCGTCTTCCACGAAAAGCTCGGCACGCAATACGAGCGCGTCGAGCGCATCGCGGCGCTCGCCAGGGAACTGGCTCCCGTCGTCGGTGCCGATCCTGCATTGGCCGAGCGCGCCGCGCGCCTCGCCAAGGCCGATCTCGTGACTGAGATGGTGGGCGAGTTCCCCGAACTGCAGGGCCTCATGGGCCGCTACTACGCGACGCTGCAGGGCGAGCACGCTTCCGTCGCCGCTGCCATCGAAGAGCACTACAAGCCCCTCGGCCCCTCCGACCGCGTGCCGACCGATCCGGTCTCGGTCGCCGTGGCGCTCGCCGACAAGATCGACACGCTCGTGGGCTTCTGGGCCATCGACGAGAAGCCGACGGGTTCGAAGGATCCTTACGCACTGCGTCGCGCGGCGTTGGGCGTGATCCGGCTGGTGCTGGAGAACAATCTCAAGCTGTCGCTGATCTCCCTGCTTGCGAAGCCGTTTGCGCGCGATGCGAAGGACGTTCTCTTCGAGGAGTTCCTGCAGGCCAGGAAACTCATTGAAGCCATCGAGGACAGCGCTCTCGCCGGGATTATCAACCATCCCGCGCTTCCAGATCTGGAATCCATTTTCCGGCAGCGGCAACTGGGGAACTCCGAAAGTCTGGCACGCATCATGTATGTGCGTGCGCTCGACCTCCTCTCCTTCTTCGCCGACCGCCTGAAGGTCTATCTGCGCGATCAGGGCGCGCGTCACGACCTCATCGACGCGGTGTTCGCGCTCGAAGGCCAGGACGACCTCCTCATGATCGTGCGCCGCGTCGAGGCGCTCGGCCGCTTCCTCGATACGGAGGATGGCAAGAACCTGCTCTCGGGTTACCGCCGTGCGGCCAACATCCTCCGTATCGAGGAGAAGAAGGACGGACACCCCTATAACGAGGCGCCCGACCTCCAGATCGTGAACGACCAGGGACAGATCGAGGAGAAGGCGCTCGCCGTGGTCCTTCACGGGGCGAAGGAAGAGGCGCAGAAAGCCATCGAAGCGGAGGATTTCGAGGGTGCGATGCGCGCTTTGTCCCGTCTTCGCCAGCCCGTGGACGCATTCTTCGACAAGGTGACCGTCAACGCGGAGGATCCCACGCTTCGGGCGAACCGCCTGCGACTCCTCAACGACATCCGCGAGGCGACCCGCACGGTGGCGGATTTCTCGCGCATCGAGGGGTAGCCTTGTCCCGCGAAGCGGCTCCGGCTTGCCGTCGGAAGATGCGATGCATGAAAATGGAGGGTTGCGCCACGCGCATGGGGCAGCCCCCAAGGGTTAATTCATGTTAAGGTGTGGCGTGAGGGGCACAGCCAATCGGCCACCTAGGCTCTAGGTAGGCGGCAACCGATTCAATTCAGAAGACCGATGATGATGATGATTCGACGCCTCCTGATTGCCGCTCTTCTGAGCGCCCCCCTTGCTGCCTGTCAGACCGCTCAGCAGCCGGTCGCCACGGCGGACGATTCCGCCTGGTATGTCGGCATGATGCCGGACAAGCCGCACAACATCCCGCTGGTCGATCGCCGCAAGATGGACGCGAAATACGCCCGCCAGACGGTGGAGTACAAAGGCACCGAGAAGCCGGGCTCGATCGTGGTCGATATCGACGAGCGCATGCTCTACCTGGTCCAGCCCGAGGGCAGGGCGATCCGCTACGGCGTCGGCGTCGGCAAGCAGGGCTTCTCCTGGAAGGGCATTGCGTCCGTTGGCCGCAAGGGCGTCTGGCCCAACTGGTCGCCCACCAGGACCATGGTCGGCATCAAGCCCGAGCTGCCGCGCTACATGGAAGCCGGCCTCGACAACCCGCTCGGCGCCCGCGCCCTCTATCTGCACCAGAACGGTGCCGACACGCTCTTCCGCATCCACGGCACCAACGAGCCCTGGAGCATCGGCGAACAGGTCTCCTCGGGCTGCGTGCGCATGCTCAACGAGGACGTGGCCGACCTCTACGAGCGCGTTCCCGTCGGCACGACGGTCTATGTGAAGCGCAACGGGCGGTACCGGGTTTAACGTATAGGCGGCCTTCAGGGCCGCCTTTTTCTTTGCATGACGTATTCGTCTGCGGGCTCGCCAGCGACCGCCATGGTACTCCCTATGGGGACGAATGATGTGCCGCGCCGTGTCTTCGAGCATAAGGCCAAGGCTATCAAAGGCTTCACATCGAAATGTGATGTGACACGTCTCGTCCGTACGAGGCTTTTGACCGGATTGCCCGTGCCATTGATCGAGAGAAAGTCCTCAAGAAATGGCGCCGGGATTGGAAAATCCGGCTGATCGAAGAGATGAATCCCGAATGGGGGATCTCAATCTCACCCTAAATCGGTGAAACACTGTCGTTCCGGGTTCCGCTTCGTGGTCCTGGAATCACAGTGAGACAGCCGTTCCAGGACTCGTGTCCTGCCTCGATGCCTGCCTGCTCCGAAAATTCCGGAACCGTGGCTGTTCAGCTTGCGTTTGGGCTCCACATGTTTCAAGCCAGCACCTGCGCGGCAGCAGGGTGTATTCAGAGCCAGGGGATCGAGCGATGACGCAGTGGGTCTATACCTTCGGGGACGGTAAGGCCGAGGGCCAGGCGGGGATGAAGAACCTGCTGGGCGGCAAGGGGGCCAATCTGGCCGAGATGTCCAATCTGGGACTGCCGGTCCCTCCGGGCTTCACCATCACGACGGAAGTCTGCACCTATTACTACGATCACGGCCGCTCCTATCCTGAGGAGCTGAAGACCCAGGTCGAGAACGCCCTGACCTATATCGGCCGCCTCACGGGCCGGACCTTCGGCGATGCCGAGAACCCGCTTCTCGTCTCCGTCCGCTCCGGTGCACGGGCCTCCATGCCCGGCATGATGGACACGGTGCTCAATCTCGGCCTCAACGACGTCACCGTCGGTGCCCTGGCCAAGGGCGCGGGCGACGAGCGCTTCGCCTATGACAGCTATCGTCGCTTCATCACCATGTATTCCAACGTGGTGCTGAATATCGAACACCACCATTTTGAGGAGATCCTCGACGAGTACAAGGATCGCAAGGGCTACAGCCTCGACACGGACATGACCGCCGAGGACTGGAGGGCCATTCTTCCGCGCTACAAGAACCTCGTCGAGAAGGAACTCGGCAAGCCCTTCCCGCAGGAGCCACAGGAGCAGCTGTGGGGCGCCATCGGGGCCGTGTTCGGCTCCTGGATGAACAACCGCGCCATCAAGTACCGCGAGCTGCACGCCATCCCGGCGAGCTGGGGCACGGCGGTGAACGTGCAGGCCATGGTGTTCGGCAACATGGGCGAGACCTCCGCCACCGGCGTCGCCTTCACCCGCAACCCCTCTACCGGCGAGAGCGAGCTCTACGGCGAGTTCCTCATCAATGCCCAGGGCGAGGACGTGGTGGCGGGCATCCGCACCCCGCAGGACATCACCGAGAAGGCCCGGATCGCATCCGGCTCCGACAAGCCCTCGATGGAAAGCGCGATGCCGGAGGCTTACAACGAGCTCGTGCGCATCTACAGCATTCTCGAGAAGCATTACCGTGACATGCAGGACATGGAATTCACGGTCGAGACCGGCAAGCTCTGGATGCTCCAGACCCGTAACGGCAAGCGCACGGCGAAAGCCGCCTTGCGCATTGCGGTGGAACTCGCATCCGAGGGCCTGATCACGCAGGAAGAGGCCGTCACCCGCGTCGAGCCGGCGGCCCTCGATCAGCTGCTCCATCCCACTATCGACCCGAAGGCCGAGCGCAAGATCCTGGCCACCGGCCTGCCGGCCTCACCCGGCGCGGCCTCGGGCGAGATCGTGTTCAACTCGGACGACGCGGAAGCCGCCAAGAAGGCCGGCCACAAGGTCATCCTGGTGCGCGTCGAGACCTCGCCGGAGGACATCCACGGCATGCATGCGGCGGAAGGCATTCTGACCACACGTGGCGGCATGACCTCGCACGCGGCGGTGGTCGCCCGCGGCATGGGCAAACCCTGCGTGTCGGGCGCCGGCCAGATCCGCGTCGACTATGCCTCGCAGACGCTCACGGTGGCGGGTCAGACGCTCAAGAAGGGCGACATCGTCACGATCGACGGCTCCAACGGCCAGGTGCTGCTGGGCCAGGTGGAGATGCTGCAGCCGGAGCTGTCGGGCGAGTTCGCCACGCTCATGGGCTGGGCCGACAAGGTGCGCCACATGAAGGTGCGCGCCAATGCGGAAACGCCGCTCGACGCCAAGACAGCGCGCAATTTCGGCGCGGAGGGCATCGGCCTGTGCCGGACGGAGCACATGTTCTTCGAGGGCGACCGCATTGTCGCCGTGCGCGAGATGATTCTCTCCGACGACGAGGCCGGCCGCAGGGCAGCGCTCTCCAAGCTGCTGCCGATGCAGCGCAAGGATTTCGTCGAGCTGTTCACGATCATGAGCGGCTTGCCCGTCACGATCCGTCTGCTCGATCCGCCACTGCACGAGTTCCTGCCGCATTCGGAAGAGGAGATGCAGGAAGTGGCGAAGGCGATGAACGCCTCCGTCGACAAGCTGAAGCACCGCGCCCGCGAACTGCACGAGTTCAACCCGATGCTCGGCTTCCGCGGCTGCCGTCTGGCCGTCGCCTATCCTGAGATCGCCGAAATGCAGGCGCGTGCCATCTTCGAGGCGGCGGTGGAAGCCGGCAAGACAACGGGCCAGCCCGTCGTGCCGGAGGTCATGGTGCCGCTCGTCATGACGAAGGCGGAGCTCGATCTCGTGAAGGCGCGCATCGTCGCCATGGCGGAAGCGGTGGCGAAGGAGAGCGGCGTGAAGGTCGATTATCAAGTCGGCACGATGATCGAGCTGCCGCGTGCGGCTCTGCTGGCCGGCGAGATCGCGGAATCGGCGGAGTTCTTCTCGTTCGGCACCAACGACCTCACGCAGACGACGCTCGGCATCTCGCGCGACGACGCGGCATCCTTCCTTGGTCCGTACACGCAGAAGGGCCTCCTGCCGGCGGATCCGTTCGTGACCATCGACCAGGAAGGCGTGGGCGAACTGGTGAAGCTCGCGGTAGAGCGCGGCAAGAAGACAAGGCCCAACATCAAGCTCGGCATCTGCGGCGAGCACGGCGGCGATCCGGCGTCGATCCACTTCTGTCAATCGGTCGGGCTCGATTACGTGTCCTGCTCGCCGTACCGCGTGCCGATCGCGCGTCTTGCCGCGGCGCAGGCGGCGCTCGGCAACAAGGCCGCGAGCCAGGCGTAAAAATGGCTCTGTCGCGCGGCCGCTTGCTCTACATCATCGCGGTGCTGATCTCCGGCATCGCGGTCGGGCTTCTCATGCTGCAGCAGCCTCACCTGCAGCAGACCGCCGTTCCGCCGGTAGCCTGGCCCTTTGCCGTCTCGCTGGTGCTCGATCTTGCGATCGGTCAATTGGCAGCTCAGAATAAGACCGAGCCGCTTACCATGGGAGATCGATTTGTAGCCGTCATCGGTGCAGGTTTGATCGTCACGGTAATGGTGGCTTTAGGATAACAACATCGAAGCGGGGGAAAATGGCGCTGCACAAGGGTTCATGTCATTGCGGCAAGGTGGCGTACGAGGTCGAGACGGATCTTGAGCAGGTGATCGAATGCAACTGCTCCATCTGCAGCCGGAAGGGCCATCTGCTCACCTTCGTGCCGCGCGTTGCCCTGACCGTGATTCAGGGCGAGGAGCATCTCTCCACCTATACCTTCAACACGCACACCATCCGGCATCGCTTCTGTGCCACCTGCGGCTGCGCGCCCTTCGGCGAGGGTCGGAAGCCCACGGGAGACGCGATGGCGGCGATCAACATTCGCTGCCTCGAGGACGTCGATCTGTCCCATATCGAGGTCACTCCGGTGGATGGGCGGAGTTTCTGAAGCCGGCCCGGAACCGCTTATGGCCAGCCGAATCTGACCCAAGGGCAATTGAAACGAAATAAAATATCACTTATAATAACCCTTCTCGCTGGGGCGGGCAGCTTTTCTTGGTCAGAACAGAAGGGGTGGTGGCGGTGGAAGACCGGCGCTGCATTTCCGAAGGCTCAGGATGCCAGACAGTTTGAGCGTTGCGGAGGATAACGTCATTCGTGACTTGCGCGGCACCCAGGCTGCAGCCAAGGGCTTTGATGCGCCCGACGCTTCAAGCGCACAGCTTCTCTCCGTCCTCCGGCAAGTCCCTGGTTTCTTTTGCTTTCTGCGTTGCCCTGATGATGTCGTTACGCTGACGAACGATGCTTTTCGGCAATTGACCGGGGGTAGGGCTATCACCGATCTAGCCCTGGACGAGACGCCGCTGGCCCGTTGGCCGGGCTTTCAAGAGCGCCTCGATCAGGCTCGCTCCGGCACTGCGCCGTCCGGGCCTCTTCGGGTGGCCATCCATTCTCAAGCGGACCCCAAGAGCACAGTCGAGGAGCAGTTCGTCCAATTTTCCTTCCAGCCCGTCTGGGGCGTGAGCAGGACACTTCTCGGAGTCGCCGTTCATGGCAGTGACGTGACCGAGCATGTCCGGCGCGAGCAGGAATTGAACGCCAGCAACGAGCAGGCGGAGGCGATCCTCGAAGTTCTTGGCGATGGTTTCGTCGCCTTCGATAAGGAATTCCGGGTCATCAAGCTCAACCCTGCTGCTCTTAGATATGACGGGCGTCAGGCCGATGAGATCATTGGCAAGATCCAATGGGAGGCGTGGCCCACATCGGCGGGCTCCGCTTTGGAGGTCGCGTATCGAAAGTGCCTTGCAGAACAGGTGCAGGTCTCACTCGAGCGCCGTTATCTCGGCTTTGGAAAAGACCGGTGGCTGGAATTGCGTGCCTGCCCGGTTCCGGGTGGCATCGTCAGCTTCTATCGGGATATTACCGAACGGAAGGCTTCCGAAGAGGCGTTGCGCGCCAGCGAGGAGCGCTTCAGGGCTCTGGTCGAGGCCGTTCCCCACCAAGTGTGGGAAGCCGGACCGGACGGATCGGTCGAGTGGTCCAATGGACGCCTTCCCGAATATCTGGGCACCACTCTCGATGATCTCGGAAACGGTGCATGGGAGCGCATCGTCCACCCGGACGATTATCCGGTTGTGCTTCAGGCCTGGCGGCAGGCACTGCAGGATGGAACGGTCTTCGAAAGCGAAATCAGGCTTAGTCGAGCGCGCGACGGGACCTACCGCTGGTTCCTGTCGAAAGCCGTTCCCGTTCGCGATCCCGCCGGGAGCGTCATCCGGTGGATCGGCACGAACACCGATATCCATGATCGAAAGATGGCCGCGGAGGAACTGGCCCATCTGAATGCCAGACTGGAGAAACGTGTCGAGGAGAGCACGCGGGACCGGGATCGCCTCTGGCATCTCTCGACAGACCTCATGCTCGTTGCCGACTTCGAGGGAACGATCCTGACGGCAAATCCAGCCTGGAGCCGCATGCTCGAGTGGAAGAACGGCGATCTCATTCGAGCATCCGTCCTCGATTTCGTTCATCCAGAGGATCAGGACGATGCTCATCTGGCCGTCAGGCGGCTTTCCCGCGAGCTGACCACGTGCGGCATCCAAAGCAGGCTTCGCCACCGGGACGGGTCTTATCGCTGGATCGCCTGGACGGCCGTGTCGGATGAGCGTTTCATCCATGCGATCGGCCGCGACATCACCGCCGAGGAGGAGGCGTCTCAGGCCCTGAAACAGGCCGAGGAAGCGCTGCGGCAATCGCAGAAGATGGAGGCCGTAGGACAGCTGACCGGTGGAATCGCTCACGATTTCAACAATCTGCTGACCGGCGTGATCGGTAGCCTGGATCTCATCCAGACCCGCGTCGCGCAGGGACGAACAGGCGATATCGGACGCTATATCGACGCTGCCATGTCCTCGGCGAACCGGGCTGCTGCGCTCACGCATCGCCTTCTTGCATTTTCCAGACGCCAGCCGCTCGATCCGAAGCCTGTCGATGCGAACGCCCTCGTGGGGTCGATGGAAGAGCTGTTCCGGCGCACGGCGCGCGAGACGATCCGGGTCGAGCTGCGGGCCGGCCAAGATCTCTGGCTGCCTCTCTGCGATCCCAACCAGCTGGAAAACGCACTGCTCAATCTCGTCATCAACGCCCGCGATGCCATGCCCGATGGAGGGGCCATCGCGATCGAGACGGCGAATGTCGAGCTGGATCACGCCTATGCCGCCACGCAGCAGGATGTGAAGCCCGGTCAATATGTTGCGTTGTCAGTGTCCGATACCGGTTCCGGCATGTCCGACGATGTGCTCGCGAGGGTCTTCGAACCCTTTTTCACCACGAAACCCATCGGTCAGGGCACAGGTCTCGGTCTTTCCATGGTCTACGGATTCGTCAGGCAGTCCGGCGGACATGTCCGGATCACTTCGGGAATAGGCCAAGGCACGACCGTCAAGATTTTCCTTCCTCGGTATCTTGGAGACGCCGTGCCTCGGGACCTGTCTGCCACGAACGCGTTGGCAACGCGCCCCAAGGCTCACGAGACCGTGCTCGTGGTCGAGGATGAACGCGTCGTGCGCGATCTCATCGTGGAAATGCTCGAGGAGCAGGGCTATCGCGTTCTTCAGGCCGAGGACGGGCCGAAGGGTCTCGCGATTCTACAAACCGGGCAACCGATCGATCTTCTCCTGACCGATGTGGGGCTGCCCGGCCTGAACGGGCGGCAACTTGCCGATGCCTTCCGGGCGCAACGGCCAGATCAGAAGGTGCTCTTCATGACCGGCTATGTAGAGAGCAATCTTCTCTCGGCTGGATTCTTGGGGCCGGGCATGGAAGTCATCGCCAAACCATTTCCCCTTGAAACCCTCGCGGCCAAGATCGAGGCCATCATTCACGGTCCTTAGAGCCTGCTCGGAGACGGGATCCAAGAGCTCGCCGGCCTTGCGCGAGCAAACTCACGCTGTCATGGCCGGCACAAGGCCGGCCATCCGGATGATGTGAAGCTCCGCATTTTCCCAATCGAGATCACCGGAACTGGCCCGGTGATGACGTGGGAGGGAATGGCGGCGGCATTCAGGCCGCAGCCGCCTCCGACCGGCGCAGACCGACGATCTGAAATTCCGCATACATCAGCACCACGAGTGCCTGCGCGATCACGAAGGCATAGCCTGCGCTCGTCGGCGACACCCAGCCGCTCACCAGCAGCAGCAGGCTGTCGACGACCCAGAGGGCATTGCCGAGCACCACGGCCCATGCGATCGGCTTCTGGATCTGCTCCCGCAGACCGAGCCAGCCGATGAAGGCCGCATAGGGCAGGAGAACCAGGCCCGCGATGCGCAGGAGCATGTCCGGCAACCCGAAGATCCCACTCAAGGGCCCTACACCGATCAGCATCATGAGGCCGAAGGCAGCGCTGGTGGTGGCATCGGCCACGAGAGCCTGGCGAAGAAGCGGGGAGGATTGGATCGTCATCATGGCTGTCTCCTTGTGGTTGTTCGGTTGAGAGCCTCAACCTGGCTTCAAGGATTCCGCAGGCCGTGAGCGCAGTCGATTACCTGCGAGGTCATGGAAGATCGGCCGGCATCACGTTATGGTCCGCCCCATGAAATCTGCGAGCACCCAATCCGTGAACACCGACCGACATGTGGGCGATTTCCTGCGCGAATGGCGCCAGCGCCGGCGCCTCAGCCAAATGGATCTCGCTCTCGAAGCCGAGATCTCCACCCGGCATTTGAGCTTTCTCGAAACCGGCCGCTCGCAGCCGAGCCGCGAGATGGTGCTGCTCTTGGCGGAGAAACTCGACATGCCCTTACGCGAACGCAACATCATGCTGGTTTCGGCGGGCTTCGCGCCGGTCTACTCGCAGCGCTCCCTCGACGATCCGGCTCTCGCGAGCATGCGTCAGGCCGTGGATCTCGTGCTGAAAGGGCACGATCCTTATCCCGCGCTCGCCGTCGACCGGTACTGGTCGCTCGTGTCCGCGAACGATGCCCTCGTGTCGCTGATCGGCGACGTCGACCCGGCGCTGATGAAGCCGCCCGTCAACGTGCTGCGCCTGAGTATCCATCCCGCAGGCCTTGCCCGCCGTATCGTGAATTTCACCGAGTGGCGCAACCATCTCGTCCATCGTCTGCACCGTCAGGTCGACGCGACAGGCGATGCGGTTCTGGCCGCACTGATCGAGGAATTGCGCTCCTACCCGACGCCCGATGCGGCCGCGCGGGCACCCAAGTCGAACCATGACTATGCCGGCATCGTCGTGCCGCTCCAGATCATGACGGGGGAGGGTATGCTCACCCTGTTCAGCACGACGACGATCTTCGGCACGCCGGTCGACGTGACCTTGTCGGAACTCGCCATCGAGGCCTTCTTCCCGGCCGATTCCGGGACGGGCCTCGCGTTGGGGCGTCTCGCCGAGAAGCGTCAGGCTGCCGCAGCGGCAAGCAGATGAGGGGAGCCCTGTCTTAACCACCCATCAACCTTAACCCGCGATAACTTTACGACATCGGAGCCCTCCTGCTGGATGCTCCGGATTGTTCGAGTTTTTTGCAGGGTGTAGCGCGTGCGTCTTCCGTATCGTCGATCTCGGGTGAAATGGATCTGCGCCACAACGGCTCCCTGGGCGCTGGCGACCGGCCTCCTGATCTCGTTCACGGCCTCGGCCAGCAACGACCTGCATTCCGGGGTGAGCTTCGCGCCGCGCAGCGCGACCGCCCGTCTCGTCGACACCGCGCTCGTCCCGCCCACAGGTGCCTCCATCATCGATGGAAAGCTTGGAATCGAGCGCGACATCCTCCGCTCCATGCCGCGCTACGATCTGCCCGATGAAGCGGCCGATTCCGCGCCCCTCAAGGCCGACCGGAAGGCCGATGTGAGCGCCGATGCCGTCATCGACCGCTCGCTGAAAGGCAACCCGCTGGTGGCGCCCCATGCCACCCTGTCCCGCCGCGCCAGGCAGTTGCGTCCGACCCTCGATCAGGCCGGCAGCGCGCGGCTGCTCTACAGCCGCGACGAGCGGCTCCTGCCGCCGACCGTCCTCATGGAGGGCCAGCTCGAAGCGACGGAGACGGAGCAGGTCTTCGAGCCCTGGCAGGCACCCGAATACACCACGACCCGCCAGGCCACCTCCGTGCAATCGCCGGCCGCCGCCGCAGCAGGCTCCACCGGAGCCTCCGCGAGCCCGACGACCCCCATGGTGAGGCGTGCCGTCACCCTGTCCTCGGCGACGCCGGCTCCGGTCGAGGCGACGCCCATCGAGATCGCGGCCGCTCCCGTGTCCCTGCAATCGCCGCGTCTCGACCGAGGCGACAGTGACATGTCGATCCTGCCCAAGAGCGACGACCCGGATCGTCCGCGCTATGCCGACCTGATCGATCCGGACAACTTAGGCAAGGAGCAGCGCTGTCTCGCCGAAGCCGTCTATTTCGAGGCCCGCAGCGAGACCGTGGAGGGGCAGGCGGCAGTCGCCCAGGTGGTGCTCAATCGCGTGAAGAGCGGGCTTTATCCCTCGTCGATCTGCGGCGTGGTCTACCAGAACCGTCACCGCCATCTCGCCTGCCAGTTCACCTTCGCCTGCGAAGGCAAGGCCCTGCGCATCCGCGATACCGAGTCCTGGGAGCGCGCCAAGAGCGTCGCGAGTGCCGTGATCGAGGGCAAGACCTACCTCGCCGATGTGGGTGGAGCGACGCATTATCACGCCGACTATGTCCGCCCCTACTGGGCGCGCCGCCTGAAGAAAATGGACGTGATCGGACGGCACATCTTCTACAAATTGAAGCCCGGCCAGACCTGAGAGTAAATCGTCGCACGTGCGCTTCGGCACTTTGAAAAATGCGATAATATAATAGAACTTTCAGGAGCGGCGTTGAAGGCGAGGAAATGGTGGCGAGCATCCGAAGTTCTGTTCCGGGCTCCGGCTATGGCAATGCCTACCTGGATTCCATCGTCTGGGGCGGCGCGGCCTGGAACGTCGCGAGGGGGCCGATCAAGGTCTGGTTCGGTCAAAGCGGAGATTTCGCGGCAGCCAGCACCCTTCATGACCCCAGTGATATCCTGACGAGCGGCGCGTCGGCTCAGACGTGGAGCGACGCCGAGAAGTCCGCCTTCGATTATGCGACCCAGGTTTACGAAAGCGTCTCCGGGCTGAAATTCGAACTCGCCAGTTCCGTCGCACAGGCCGATATCGTCTGGTGGAAGACTGCCTTGGGCGGCACTCTCGGCCTGCACGAACTGCCGGATAACAATCAGATCTGGGGGTATTTCGACCCTGCGGCACCCTCGTGGAGCAGCCTGTATTTCGGCGGCGACGGACTCAACACCGTGCTGCACGAACTGGGCCATGGCATGGGCCTGGCCCATCCGCACGATGGCGGGACACGCGAGGACGCAACGACCTTTCCTGGCGTCACGGATCCCTTTTCAACCGGGCCGAACGGTTTGAACCAGGGCATCTGGACGATCATGTCGTACAACCCAGGATGGGACCGTGCCGGCTATGACATGACCTACGGAAACCAGGCGGGGCTTGGGGCTTTCGATATCGCCGCGTTGCAGGCTCTCTATGGAAAGAACATGGAAACGGGCCGGGGGAGCGATGTCTACGTGTTGCCTACATGGAACTTGAATGTCGATGAGCGGGGATGGTTCTGCCTCTGGGATGCGGGCGGCCGGGATACGATCACCGCAGCGCAGGCATCCGCGGGCGTCGTCATCGATCTTCGCGCCGCGACCCTGCTGCAGGGCAACCCCCATGCGGGCGGCTTCGCTTCCTACGAGAAAAGGGTCGCCGGCGGCTATACGATCGCCAACGGCGTGACGATCGAGAACGCCACCGGCGGACGCTTTGCCGACAAGCTCCAGGGCAATTCCGCCGCCAACGTGTTGAGGGGTGACGGCGGCGCCGACACGCTGCTCGGGGACGACGGCAACGACATCCTTTTTGGCAGCGCAGGCAACGACAAGCTCTATGGCGGTGCGGGCCGGGACGTCTTCGTGTTCGACACCAAGCCGAGCAAGGCGAGCAATCTCGATCGGCTCTCCGACTTCGATCAGACCTACGATTCGATCCGCCTCGACAACAAGATCTTCACCGAATTGGGTTCGGGCAGTGCGTCCCGCCCGAAGACGTTCACGGCCGACATGTTCGTCAGGGCCTCGAAGGCGCAGGACCGGGAGGATCGGATCGTCTACGACAAGGCGACCGGTGCGCTCTCCTATGATGCGGATGGCACCGGTGCCGCCGCCCAAGTAAGGATTGCAACCCTCGGCAAGAACCTGAAGCTCGCTCACCAGGATTTCTTCGTGGTTTAAAAGGAAGGGCCAAGGTCGAGAAGCACGCGCCGTCCTTTCGCTGCCCCGGGATACATCACAAAGCGTCATACCAAAGGCGATAAACTTTCAATGTTGCTGATGCGCGAGTTCGGATAGTCTGCGCACCCTTGTATCCCCTTGAGGGCCGTGAGCATGTCCGCTTCCTCCGCTCGATCCCGTTTCTCACCCGAACTCATCATTGTGTGCGGCTGCCTGATCGCCCTGATCACCTTCGGCCCGCGGGCATCGTCCGGCCTGTTCCAACTGCCCATGATCACGGAATACGGCTGGGGGCGGGATACTTTCGGCTTCGCCATCGCGATCCAGAATTTGCTCTGGGGCGTGGGCCAGCCCTTTGCCGGAGCGGTGGCTGATCGGTTCGGGGCGTTCCGGGTTCTCTGCACGGGCGCGCTGCTCTATGCGCTCGGCCTCGTCGTCATGGCCTACGCGACGTCGCCGGGCGTTCTGCATATCGGCGCCGGCGTGCTCATCGGCTTCGGTCTCTCCGGCTGCTCGTTCAATCTGGTGCTCGGCGCCTTCGGCAAGCTGCTGCCGGAGAAGTGGCGGCCCATGGCCTTCGGCGCGGGCACGGCGGCAGGCTCTTTCGGCCAGTTCCTGTTCCCGCCCATCGGCAACGTGCTGATCGATTCCGTCGGCTGGCAACAGGCGCTGCTGGTCTTCGCCGCGAGCGTGCTGCTCGTCATGCCTCTCGCTCTCGCGCTCGCCACGCGGCCGACCGGAGACGCTGCCCAGGCGGGGGCGGCTGCGATCCCGCACCAGTCGATCCGCCAGGCGCTGACGGAGGCGTTCCAGCACCGCTCCTATGTGCTGCTCGTGCTCGGCTTCTTCACCTGCGGCTTCCAGCTCGCCTTCATCACCGTGCACCTGCCGGCCTACCTCAAGGATGCGGGTCTCTCGGCCGCCGTCGGCGGATGGACGCTCGCGGTGATCGGGCTTGCCAATGCGGTCGGTTCGCTCGGCTCGGGCTGGCTCTCCACCCGCATGTCGAAGCGCTGGCTGCTCGCCTGGATCTATCTCGGCCGGTCGGTGGCGATTGCCGCCTTCATCCTGGTCCCGGCCACGCCCGTGACCTCGATCCTGTTCGGCATCTCCATCGGTCTGCTCTGGCTCTCCACCGTGCCGCCCACATCCTCCCTCGTGATGCTGATGTTCGGCACCCGCTACATGGCCATGCTCTATGGCTTCGCGTTCTTCTCGCACCAGGTCGGCGGCTTCCTCGGCGTGTGGCTCGGCGGATTGCTCTACGAGATCAACGGGAATTACAGCGCGGTCTGGTGGCTCTCGGTTCTGCTGGGCCTCGCCTCCGCTCTGATCAACCTGCCGATCAAGGAGCAGCCCGTCGCGCGCGCGCCTGCCTTGCAGCCTGCGGAGTAACCTAGCGTCTGCTGCGAAGGACTAAAACCTTTTCGCTTGCCTGACCCTCCACCGCGCCACAAATGGGTGCGGGGAGGAATCGACATGAGCACGTTCAAGGCCGTCGTCATCGACAAAACGGAAGCAGGTCAGACTGTCGGAATCCGCGCGTTCGACGAGGCGGATCTCATGGACGGCGACGTGACTGTGCGCGTTTCGCATTCGACGCTGAACTACAAGGACGGTCTCGCGATCACCGGCAAGGCGCCGGTGGTGCGCCGTTTTCCCATGATCCCCGGAGTCGATCTGGTCGGCACTGTGGAAGCCTCCTCGAACCCTGAGTTCAAGCCCGGCGACGCGGTGGTGCTCAACGGCTGGGGCCTGGGCGAAACCCATCTCGGCGCCTACGCGGAAAAGGTACGGGTCAGGGGCGACTGGCTGATTCCGCTGCCGCAAGGCCTGTCGCCGCTTCAGGCCATGGCCATCGGCACGGCCGGCTACACGGCGATGCTCTGCATGATGGCGTTGGAGCGGCATGGGCTGCGTCCCGATCGCGGCCCCGCCATCGTCACGGGCGCCGTCGGCGGTGTCGGCTCGGTCGCCGTGGCGCTCCTCGCCAAGGCCGGATGGCATGTGATCGCCTCGACCGGGCGTCCTGGAGGAAGCCGATTACCTGAAGGGACTCGGAGCGGCCGAAATCCTCGACCGCAGCGAACTCTCCGGCCCATCGCGGCCGCTCGCCAAGGAGCGCTGGGCGGCGGGCGTCGACACGGTCGGTTCCACGACGCTTGCCAATGTCCTGGCCATGTCGAAATACGGCGGTGCGATCGCGGCTTGCGGACTGGCGGGCGGGATGGATCTTCCCACCACCGTCGCGCCGTTCATCCTGCGCAACGTGGCGCTGCTCGGGGTCGATTCGGTGATGGCTCCGAAGCCGCTGCGGATCGAGGCCTGGAATCGGATCGCCCGCGAACTCGATCACGACAAGCTCGCGGCCATGACCTCGACGATCCCGCTCGATCAGGTGCTCGAAGCCGGCAAGCAGATCGTCGAGGGCAAGATCAAGGGCCGCGTCGTGGTGGAAATCTCCTAGAGCATCGATCGCAAAAGTGCAGTCCACTTTTGGGTCCGATGCTCACCTTCTGAATCGGCGCATCGCCCGCGCGGAAAACTGGATTTGCTTTTCGCTGGCGCGGACCTCCGGTTCCGCACGATGCGCTAGACCGCCGGAGCCAGGACCGGAATTTTCTTCCCGGCTCCCTCGATCCATTTCTTCTGCTTGGCGATCTCGGCTGCCATGAAATCCATGAAGGCGCGCACGCGCGCCGATTGGCGCAGGTCCGGATGCGTCAGGAGCCAGAGGCCCGCCGAGAAATCCGGGTTGATGTCGGACAGTCGGACGAGATCGGGATTCGAATCCGCGATGAAACAGGGCAGGGGACCGATGCCGGTTCCGGCCTGAACGGCCTCGGAGAGGCCGAGCACTGTGTTGACCTTGTAGACGACATTCTCCGGCGTCACGTGCTCGCGCACGAATCGGGAGACCTTCATGGTCGCCAGATTGTCGCCGAGCGCGACCCAATGACGGTCGAACAGATCGGCGAGGCTGATATCGCCTGGGGCCCGAACAGCGGGAAAATCCGCCACCCGGCCGTAGATTGCCCAGGCAATCGTCGCAACGCGGCGTCCGACGAGCGTCTCGGGCGGATCGTCGGTCGCGCGGATCGCCACGTCCGCGTCGCGCTTTGACAGATTGAGCGCCTGATTGGCGAGCACCACGTCGAGCCGCATCTCGGGACAGGCCGTGATGAAGCGGGCAAAGATCGGAGTCAGAAGGTGGACGAGGAGCGTGTCATTGGTCGTGACGCGCAACTCCCCGGTGGGAGCCACGGCCTGGCCGGCGAGCTTGCGCGTGAAGGTGGTGACGTTCTCGTCCATCTGCTCGGCGAGCGCCGACATCTCTTCGCCGGCAGGCGTGAGGACATATCCGGTCCGGTGGCGCTCGAAGAGCTTGACTCCGAGATTGTCTTCCATCTGGCCGAGCCTGCGGAAAACCGTCGAATGATTGACGCCAAGCCGCTCGGCGGCACCGGCAAGGCCGTGGGCCTCGGCGATGATCTTCACCAGCCTGAAATCGTCCCAGTCGAGATTCTGCTGTTTGGTCATTGGTTTGCATTCGCGCAAGAGAGGCCCTGCAAATCTAACACTGGTTTTGCAGTAGGGAAAGATTATCCTCCACCACGTCCAACAACAGCAAGCGACGCTCTTCCAGCC
Source organism: Microvirga sp. RSM25 (assembly GCF_044784385.1). Taxonomy (NCBI): domain Bacteria; kingdom Pseudomonadati; phylum Pseudomonadota; class Alphaproteobacteria; order Hyphomicrobiales; family Methylobacteriaceae; genus Microvirga; species Microvirga sp. RSM25. The sequence goes on from NZ_CP173039.1 coordinate 412,323, forward strand.
CGAGGCAATGCGAGGCCGGAAGTCGGCCGCTCTGCGTCCCATTTTCAACTGATCGGAGTTCACATGACCAAGGTTCTGGTTCTGTATTATTCGTCCTGGGGGCACATCGAGCAGATGGCTTACGCCGCCGCCGAAGGTGCCCGCGAGACCGGCGCCGAGGTCGTGGTGAAGCGCGTGCCGGAGCTCGTCCCGGCTGAGGTGGCTCAGGCTGCCCATTACAAGACCGACCAGAAGGCTCCCATCGCCACCGTCGAGGAGCTGCCTGAATACGACGCCATCATCATCGGCACGCCGACCCGCTACGGCACCATGACGGCGCAGATGAAGAACTTCCTCGACCAGACCGGCGGTCTGTGGGCGCAGGGAAAGCTCATCGGCAAGGTCGGCTCGGTCTTCACCTCCACGGCCACCCAGCACGGCGGCCAGGAGGCCACCATCCTCACCACGCTGCCGGTGCTCCTGCATCACGGCATGGTGGTCGTCGGCCTGCCTTACTCTTTCCAGGGCCAGATGGGCGTCGACCAGATCCGTGGCGGCTCACCCTATGGCGCCTCGACCATCGCGGCCGGCGACGGCTCGCGCCAGCCGAGCGAGATCGATCTCGACGGCGCCCGCTTCCAGGGCAGGCATGTCGCCCAGATCGCTGCGAAACTCGCTGCGAAGTAAGAAACCCTCACGTCATGGCCGTCCCCGGACTCGATCCGGGGATCAGTCCCGGCCATCCCGATCCTGTGAGGCTCTGCGCTTCAATCCATTGGGATCACCGGCACAAGGCCGGTGATGACATGTTGCTGTTCGACGGAATCCTTCGAAGCGGATCACCGCTCCGCGGCGGCGCGCCTCAGGCGGTCGTTGATGGCCTCTCCCAGTCCGGTTTCCGGAATGGAGCTCACTGCAATGGTCGCAGCACCCGACGCGTCGAGCTGCCTGAGATAGGAAAACAGATGAGCGGCGGCCTCCACGAGGTCGCCGTTTTTGCTGAGGTTCAGTGTGGCGCGTGCCGTTTCCGCTCCCGAAAGAGGCTCGGCGCCGAAGAGCAGCGCAGCCTCGCCGGGCCGGATGTTCGTCGCGTTCAGGCGCACCTGCGCCCGCGGGGCATAGTGGGAGGCCAGCATGCCGGGCGCGAGCGGGTTGGTGCCGGCCTCCGAGCCCGTCTCGAGCTTTGCACCGATCAGCGCTTCGATGGCTTCACGCGCGACCCCGCCGGGCCGCAGCAGACGCGGCGTCCCGCCGAGGCATGAAACGATGGTCGATTCGACGCCGACCTGGGCGGCTCCGCCGTCGAGCACCGCATCGATGCGTCCGTCGAGATCCCCCAGAACATGGTCCGCATCAGTCGGGCTCACGCGCCCCGAGCGGTTGGCCGAGGGTGCGGCCACCGGGCGGCCGGTCTGTTCCAGAAGCGCATGGGCGAGGGGATGGGCCGGGACCCGCAGGCCGATGCTGTCAAGGCCGGCGCGGGCGAGATCGGAGATCATGCAGGTGGGGGCAACCGGCACCACGAGGGTCAGGGGACCGGGCCAGAAGGCCTCCGCCAAGCGCGCGGCCGTCTCATCGAACAGGCCCTGTTTTTTCGCCGACTCGAAGCTGTCCACATGGGCAATCAGGGGGTTGAAGCTCGGGCGCTCCTTGGCGGCATAGATCCGGGCGACGGCCTCCGCATCGGTCGCATCGGCGCCGAGGCCGTAGACCGTCTCGGTCGGAAAGGCCACGAGGCCGCCGCGCCGCAGGATGGCGGCCGCCTGGGCAAGACCCGCCGCATCGGCCGCCAGACGCTCCGTTTGGCGCATTGACCCGTGATCGTTCACGTCTAAACTATCCTCTAACCTTTGGGCATTCGCCCATCTGTATTTGCCCTTGCCGGGCGGGTTTAACGGCGCGAGAACACGCGTCAACATGAAAAGCCCCGTATTTGAGAGGAAACGCTGATGACCTACCGTGCGCCTGTCTCGGATATCGTATTTACCATGCGCCATGTGGCAGGCCTCGACCGTGCCATGGCCGATGGTGTCTATGGCGACCTCTCCGCCGATCTGAGCCAGACGATCCTAGAAGAGGCGGGCCGCTTCGCCAACGACATGATCGCTCCCCTCAACCGCGAGGGCGACAAGCACGGCGCGACCCTCAAGGACGGCGTGGTGACCACCGCGCCAGGCTGGAAGCAGGCCTACAAGGCCTGGACCGGGGCCGGATGGAACGCGTTGCCCGGCCCGGTGGATTATGGCGGGCAGGGCCTGCCGACCCTGCTCAATTCCGCCTGCGTCGAGATGTGGAACTCCGCCTCCATGGCCTTCGGCATCGGCCCAATCCTGACCATGGGGGCCATCGAGGCGCTCATCGCTCACGCGTCGGACGATCTGAAGAGCCGCTATCTCGAAAAGCTCGTCTCCGGCGAATGGACGGCGACCATGAATCTCACGGAGCCGCAGGCCGGCTCGGATCTCGCGGCGATCCGCTCCCGTGCCGAGCCCTCGGGTGACGGCACCTATCGCATCACGGGCCAGAAGATCTTCATCACCTACGGCGAGCACGATCTCACCGATAACATCGTCCACCTCGTGCTCGCACGGCTGCCCGATGCGCCGGCCGGCACGCGCGGCATCTCGCTGTTCCTAGTGCCGAAGTTCCTGCCCGACGGAAAGCGTAACGACGTGCGCTGCCATTCCATCGAGCACAAGCTCGGCATCCATGCCTCGCCCACCTGCACGATGATCTTCGGCGACAACGGCGGCGCCATCGGTTGGCTCGTCGGCGAGGAGAATCGCGGTCTCGCCTGCATGTTCACGATGATGAACAACGCCCGCCTCGCAGTGGGGCTCCAGGGCGTGGCGATCGCCGAGCGCGCCTATCAGCAGGCGCTGGCCTACGCGAATGAGCGCAGGCAGGGCCGCGCCATCGGGGCCGTGGAGGGCATGAGCCCGATTGCCGTGCATCCGGACGTGCAGCGCAACCTGCTTACCATGAAGGCGCTGACCGCTGCGGCGCGCGCGATCTGCTACATGACGGCGGAGGCCATCGACCGCGCTCATCTCGAAGAAGATCCCGCGCGCCGCAAGAAGGCCAACGAGCGTGCCTCGCTTTTGACTCCCGTCGCCAAAGCCTTCTCGACCGATATCGGCGTGGAGGTCGCCTCGCTCGGCGTGCAGGTCCATGGCGGCATGGGCTTCATCGAGGAGACGGGCGCCGCGCAGCACTTCCGCGATGCCCGCATCGCGCCGATCTACGAGGGCACCAACGGCATTCAGGCGATCGACCTCGTCATTCGCAAGCTGCCGCTCTCCGGCGGTGAAACCGTGCGGGCGCAGATCGCTTCCATGCGCGCTACGGTCGCGCGCCTGCTGAAGGAGAGCACACCCGCCTTCGGCGCCACCGCGCCGCGCCTGCGCGATGCCATCGAGAGCCTCGACCGGGCGACGGGCTTCCTGCTGCAAGCGGTCTCGTCCAATGCGCAAGGCGAGGCGCTGGCCGGTGCAACGCCATACTTGAGGCTCTTCGCGCTGGCGCAGGGCGGCGCGGCGCTCGCCGAAATGGCGCTCGCGGCGAACGCGCAGGCAGCCGCCGGCGATGCGGATCCGGCCCATGCCGGCCGCATCGCGCTCTGCCGCTTCTTTGCCGAGAACATCGCCGTAGGGGCGAAAGGCCTGGAGGATACGGTCATGAGCGGTGCAGGTTTCCTGCAGGATGCAACCCTGGCGCTGGCGAGCTGATCCCATGAGTCTCAAAGATAAAACCCTCTTCATCACCGGCGCCTCGCGCGGCATCGGTCTTGCCATCGGCCTTCGCGCCGCCAGGGACGGCGCGAACGTGGTCATCGCGGCCAAGACGGCCGAGCCCCATCCGAAGCTGCCCGGCACGATCTACACGGCGGCGGAAGAGATCGAGGCGGCGGGCGGCAAGGCGCTGCCGCTCGTGGTCGACGTGCGCGACGAGGACGCGGTGAAGGGCGCGATCGAAAAAACGGTCGCGACCTTCGGCGGCCTCGACGTCGTGGTCAACAACGCGAGCGCCATCAATCTCACGCCGACGCCGCAGACCGACATGAAACGCTTCGATCTGATGCACCAGATCAACACGCGCGGCACCTACATGGTCTCGAAATACGCCATTCCGCATCTGGAAAAAGCCGAGAATCCGCACATCCTCATGCTCTCGCCGCCCCTCGACATGAGCGAGAAGTGGTTTGCGCCGCATCTGGCCTATTCGCTGGCCAAATACGGCATGAGCCTCTGCGTCCTGGGACTGGCGGGCGAGTTGAGAGCCAAGGGCATCGCCGTCAACGCGCTCTGGCCGCGCACGACCATTGCCACCAGCGCGGTCAGGAACCTGCTCGGCGGCGATGCGCTCGTGCAGGCAAGCCGGACCCCGGAGATCCTGGCCGATGCGGCCTATGCCATCTTCCAGAAATCCTCGAAGAGCTTCTCGGGCCACTTCCTCATCGACGATGTCTTCTTGCATGGCGAGGGCGTGACCGATTTCGAAAAATACCGGGTCGACCCGAGCCAGCCCCTCGCGCCCGATTTCTTCGTGCCGGACGACACGCCGCCCCTGTCATCCCTGCGTTAAGTGGAACGTCTTCACTTCGGCCGGGAATGATACTCTCCCACGTCATGGCCGGCCTTGTGCCGGCTATCCCGCTTCTGTGAAGCGCCGCGCCCAACGGATCGAGATCACCGGCACGAGGCCGGTGATGACGTGGCAGATGTTGTCCAGCCATAGGTTGGTCAGGGGATCATGACGTTGTGCTCGGTCGTGGATTCTCTTTCCTTCCGCTGCGCTGCGGCTGGGAATGACATGGAGGTTCCGTGGGATTACAAGATCTGCATCGACCTGAAATGATGTGACTTCCAAGGGGCGAGAACGCAGATGATTTTGATCCACAGGCCGGCGCAGGTGAAAGGCCCGATAGGTGAATCCCTCGACCGCCAAGTTCTCCCGCCGGGTGAGCCGATCCCCCATGATGCCCTGTGGATCGACCTGATCGATCCGACCAAGGAGGAGGACAGGCTCGTCGAGGCTCATCTCAATATCGAGATCCCGACCAAGGAAGAGATGGCGGATATCGAGCCGTCGGAGATCCTCTACAACGAGAACAACGCGCGCTACATGACGGCGCGCGTTCTGTGCAGTTCCGACACGGACAATCCGAAACTCATCGACGTCTCGTTCATTCTCACCGAGCGGGCCCTCGTGACCGTTCGCTACGGCGAGCCGCGCTCGTTCAGCATGTTCATGGCGCGCGCCGTGAAGCCGGGCGGATGCCGGCATCGGCCCGAGGCCGTGCTCGACGGCCTCATCGAGACCATCATCGATCGCGCGGCCGAGATTCTCGGAACCGTCGGCTCGCGCATTGACCGCCTGTCGCAGGCGATCTTCGAGAACGAGAAGCAGGGCACGCGCCGGGCGGCCTCCTACCGGGTTGCCCTGAGATCCATCGGCCGCAAGGGCGACATCATCTCCAACGTGCGCGAGAGCATGGTATCGGTGGAACGCATGCTGCTCTTCCTGTCCGCCAGCATGCCGCGACCGCAGAAGACGGCGGGCTACCAGTCCGAATGGCGCACGGCGCTTCGCGACGTGCAATCCATCGAGGAGCATGCGACGTTTCTCTCCAGCAAGGTTCAGTTCCTGCTGGATGCAACGCTCGGCTTCGTCACCATGGAGCAGAACGACATCATCAAGATCTTCTCGGTCATGTCGGTGATCTTCCTGCCGCCGACCCTGGTCTCGTCGCTCTACGGCATGAACTTCAAGATCATGCCGGAACTCGACTGGGAATTCGGCTATCCCTGGGCGATCGCCCTCATGGTGCTCGCCGCCGTACTGCCCTATCTCTTCTTCCGCTGGAAGCGGTGGCTGTAGCATCTTGCGTTCGTTCCATCCGAGCCCTCATCCTGAGGAGCGTAGCGTCTCGAAGGATCACGGCGTCTCCCGTGCGCTCTGGACGCTCCTTCGAGACGCCGCTTCCCGGCTCCTCAGGATGAGGGAGAGAGAATGCTAAACACCTGGAGGCACTCATGTGCGGGCGCTATGCGATCACACTCCCTCCCGACACCTATCGGGACTTCTTCGGCTATTCCGAACAGCCGAACTTTCCTCCGCGCTACAACGTGGCTCCCACGCAGCCCGTCCCGATCGTGCTGGAGGACCGGGGCGAGCGGCATTTCATGCTGGTGCGTTGGGGTTTCCTGCCGTCATGGGTGAAGGACCCGAAGGATTTCCCCCTCGTCATCAACGCACGCGGCGAGACGCTGCAAACCAAGCCGACCTTCAAGGCGGCGTTGAAGCGCCGGCGCTGCATCTTTCTCACCGACGGGTTTTATGAATGGCGGCGCGAGGGACGGGAGAAGACGCCGTTTCTGATCCGCCCGCGAAGCCGCAAGCCCATGCCGCTGGCAGGCCTGTGGGAGACCTACAGCAGCCCGGATGGGGCTGAGATCGACACCGCCGCCATCGTGACCACCGATGCCAACGGCACCCTCTCCGCCGTGCACGACCGCATGCCTGTGATTCTCTCTGAAGACGACATCGCTGCATGGCTCGATGTGCGCGACGAGCGTGCCGACGTGATGCGCCTGGTACGCCCCTGTCCCGACGACTGGCTCGACATGGTGCCCGTCTCGAGCCGCGTGAACAAGGTCGAGAACGACGATCCGGACCTGATGGAACCTCTCGCCCATCCCGAGCCTGCACCGGTCAAGGAAAGCAAGCGTAAGGCGAAGAAGCCGCTGTCCAGCGACGAGGACGAGCAGGGGAGCTTGTTTTAGGCGCGACCTTTTCCTCCCCGCAGGTGCGCGCAGGACGGGGTGGTGCGACCAGGTAAGCGGCAAAACCAGTTGTGTCATCACCGGCCTTGTGCCGGTGATCCAGATCATCTGAGACTCTGCGCCCTTCGGTTCGGGATGGCCGGGACAAGCCCGGCCATGACAATGGTGGGCTGTTGCGCTTCCTGGATTAGGCGCACGGTTCTGACCTTGCGACTCCCACCCTCAATTCCTCTCCACCCCACGTGGGTCGGCCCGAGAGGGACGCTGTGTCACCGCCGCTTCTTCACCACGTCCCGCCTCAGGATTCCGACGACCTCCAGGTGCGGCGAGTGCTTGAACTGGTCGACCGGGATCACGCGCTCGAGACGATAGCCGCTGCCGATCAGGATGGCCGCATCGCGGGCGAAGGTGGCGGCGTCGCAGGAGACGCTGACGACGAGCGGGACTTTCGACACCGCGAGCTGCTTCACCTGCGCTTCGGCACCCACGCGCGGCGGATCGAGCACAACGGCGTCGAAGGCGTTGAGTTCAGGTGTCAGCAGTGGTCGTCGGAAGAGATCGCGCGCCTCGGTCGTGACGCGACGCAATCCAGGCGTTGCGCGCACGGCCTTGTCGAGGGCAACCATCGAACCCTTGTCGAATTCGACGGCATGCACGTCCGCCTTCTCCGCAAGCCGCAATGAGAAGGGGCCCGTTCCGGCAAAGAGATCGGCGACGCGCTTGGCGCGCGCGCAGGCCTCGGTGACGAAGCCGGCAAGCGTTTCCTCTCCGAGCTTCGTTGCCTGCAGGAACGAGCCTGCAGGCGGGACGACGGCAGCGCGGCCCATCGCGACGGCGGGAGGGCGCCGCTCCACGATCACGTCGCCGTGGATCGAGAGGCGCGAGAGATCGAGGTTGGCAGCAAGATCGATGAGCCGAAGACGGTCCGGATCCTTCAGGGGACCGTACCCGCGCACATCTACGTCGAAGCCGGTCTGCGTTGCGGTAATCTGGATGTCGAGCGGCTTGCGCGGCCCCTTCAGATATTCGCCGACGGCGCGCGCGATGGCGGGGGCCTGCTCCTTCAGGCCGGGTTCCGCGATGGGGCAGAAGGCGATCTCGACAATCTGGTGGCTGCGCGGGGCCATGAAGCCCACATGCATGGCGCGGTCGGGAAAGCGCACATGCAGCGTGACGCGCCGACGCCCGGCACCGTGGGCGTCGATGAGCGGCTCGATGGGGGCCTCGATCCGCGCCTGCCTCAGGGTATGGACGAGCGTGTCGTGCTTCCATGCCTGATAGAAGCCGTGCTTCATGTGCTGCGTCGCGCAGCCGCCGCATTCATCGAAATAGGGGCAGAACGGCGTCTCGCGCTCGGGCGAGGCCACATCGACGCTGACGAGGCGCGCATGCGATCCGTCGCGCTCGATGGTCACGGTCTCGCCCGGCAGCACCTTCGGTACGAAGACGGGTCCCGAGCCGCCCTCCGCGATTCCGTCGCCCTTTGCGCCGAGGCGCTTGATCGTTACCTGTTCAGCCACGGCGGGCTCCCAATAAAAATTCACGATTGCCGTCCCCGCCCTCGATGGGCGAGGGGACGAGCCCGATGATGGTGAAGCCGAGCGAGGCGACGAAGGCCGTCAGGTTCTCGCACACGGCGCGGTGCATGGCCTCGTCGCGCACGATGCCCTTCTTGACGTGATCGCGGCCGGCCTCGAATTGCGGCTTCACGAGAACGGCAAGTTCCGCGCGGGGCTTCAGCACGGCGATGGCGGGAGGCAGGACGAGTTTGAGTGAAATGAAGCTCACATCCGAGACGAGGAGATCGGCTGCTCGCGTGATGAGATCGGGATTCAGCGAGCGGGCATCCGTGCCTTCGAGATTCGTCACCCGCGCATTCCCGACGATGGTCGGATGCAGCTGACTGTGCCCCACGTCCACCGCATAGACATGCGCCGCGCCGCGCGTCAGCAGCACTTCCGTGAAGCCGCCCGTGGAGGCGCCGACATCGAGGCAGGTCTTGTCCTTCGGATCGATATGGAACGCATCGAGCGCCGCCGCCAGCTTCACGCCGCCGCGGGACACATAAGGGTGCGGCTGCTCGGCCGTGATGACGGCCTCCTCGGGCACCGCATCGGACGCCTTGCGGATGACGGCGCCGTTCACCGTCACGAGGCCGGCCGCAATGGCCTCCTGCGCCCGGGCGCGGCTTGCGAAGAAGCCGCGCTCGACGAGAACCACATCGGCGCGCTTGCGGGTCATCGAGGCCTCGAATACATCTGGTTCACGATCCTTTCATAGGCCGGAACCGAGTCCCGCCCTAGAATATCTCCGTTCACAATCCCCACAGGCCAACGGAGGTCCCATGCTCAGCCGTCGACATCTTCTGACAGGTGCAACCCTGCTGGCCGCCAGCGCTGCCATCCCCCCGCCTGGGCGCAAGCCCCGACGGGGCCGTTCAAGCTCGATCCCCTGCCTTATGCGCCCTCCAAGAACGAGCCGCATATCGATGCCCAGACCATGGAGATCCACCATGGCAAGCACCATGCGGCCTATGTCAACAATCTCAACACGGCCCTGAGCCAGAACGCCGAGGCGGCCAAGATGCCGCTCCAGGACATGCTGGCGAATCTGAGCAAAGTCCCTGAATCGATTCGTCCGGCGATCCGCAACAATGGCGGGGGGCACGCCAACCACACCATGTTCTGGCAGATCATGGGCGGGTCGGGCGGCGAGCCCTCGGGCGATCTGAAGGCTGCCATCGACCGGGATCTTGGCGGATTCCAGAAATTCCAGGCCGATTTCAACACGGCGGGCGAGAGGCAGTTCGGCGCCGGCTGGGTCTTCGTCACGGTGTCCCGCGACGGCAAGCTCGCCCTCGTGTCGAGGCCAAACCAGGACACGCCCCTGATGGACGGGCAGCGGGTCCTGATGGGCAACGACGTGTGGGAGCACGCCTATTACCTGAAATACCAGAACCGCCGGCCGGATTATCTCAAGGCCTGGTGGAACGTGCTCGACTGGAACAGGATCGGCCAGCGCTATGCCGCCGCCAAGGCGGGAACGCTGACGATTTAGTGAGATGTCGTAGTCCCATCACTTGAGCCTCATCCTGAGGAGCAGACGAAGTCTGCGTCTCGAAGGAGAGGGCGTCTCCAGTGCACATTGGATCCTCCCTCGAGACGGTCGCGTCGCGACCTCCTCAGGATGAGGACGGGAGAGTGGCGGAACGATGGGGATCGCCGGGACAAGTCCGGCTATGACGGGTGGGCGCTCAAGCCCGTGCCTTGCGGGCCTCTTCCTGTCCGAGAGCCTCGAACACCTTGGTCACGATGCCCGCAGAATCGAGCCCGGCCTTGGCATACATGCGCTCGGGCTTGTCGTGGTCCTGGTAGATGTCGGGCAGGACCATGGAGCGCACCTTGAGGCTGCCACGGTCGAGCGCGCCCTTGTCGGCGAGAAGCTGCAGCACATAGGACCCGAATCCGCCGATGGAGCCTTCCTCGACGGTCACGAGAACCTCATGATCGCTGGCAAGCCGCAGGATCAATTCCTCGTCGAGCGGCTTGGCGAAGCGGGCATCCGCCACGGTGGTGGAGAGGCCGCGGGCTTCCAGCTCCTCCGCTGCCGTCAGGGCTTCGGCGAGGCGGGTGCCGAGCGACAGGATCGCGATGCGGCTGCCCTGCTTGACGATCCGGCCCTTGCCGATGGCAAGCGGGATGCCCTTTTCGGGCATGTCGACGCCCACGCCCTCGCCGCGTGGGTAGCGGAAGGCGATCGGGCCTGAATCGTAGGCTGCCGCGGTCGCCACCATATGGACCAGCTCCGCTTCGTCGGCGGCGGCCATGACCACCATGTTCGGCAGGCAGCCAAGATAGGCGACGTCGAAGGAACCGGCATGGGTCGGGCCATCGGCGCCGACGAGGCCGGCGCGGTCGAGGGCGAAGCGCACGGGCAGATTCTGGATTGCCACGTCGTGCACCACCTGGTCGTAGGCGCGTTGCAGGAAGGTGGAATAGATGGCGCAGAATGGCTTGTAGCCCTCCGTCGCCATGCCGGCGGCGAAGGTCACCGCGTGCTGCTCGGCGATACCCACGTCGAAGGTGCGGGTGGGGAATTCCTTGCCGAAGAGGTCGATGCCCGTTCCCGATGGCATGGCGGCCGTGACGGCGACGATCTTGTCGTCCTGTCGAGCCTCCTTGATCAGGCTCTCGCCGAACACTTTGGTATAGGAGGGAGCGTTGGCCTTGGCCTTCGTCTGAGCGCCCGTGACCACGTCGAAGGTGACGACGCCGTGGTACTTGTCGGCTGCCGCCTCCGCGGGCGCGTAGCCCTTGCCCTTCTTGGTCACCACGTGGACGAGGACCGGGCCGGTCTCGGTGTCGCGGACGTTCTTCAGGATAGGCAGCAGGTGGTCGAGGTTGTGCCCGTCGATGGGACCGACATAGTAGAAGCCGAGCTCCTCGAACATGGTGCCGCCGGTCCAGAAGCCGCGGGCGAATTCCTCGGCGCGCTGGGCCTTCTCGTAAATGAATTTCGGCAGCTTCTTCGCCAGCTGCTTGGCCGTCTCGCGGATGCCGCGATAGGTGCCGCCGGAGACGAGGCGGGCGAGATAGGACGACATGGCGCCGGTCGGCGGCGCGATCGACATGTCGTTGTCGTTGAGGATGACGATGAGGCGCGAATGCATGGCGCCCGCATTGTTCATGGCCTCGTAGGCCATGCCGGCCGACATGGCCCCGTCGCCGATCACGGCGATCACGTTGTTGCGCTTGCCGTCGAGATCCCGCGCCACGGCCATGCCGAGGCCGGCCGAGATCGACGTGGAGGAATGGGCCGCGCCGAAGGGGTCGTATTCGCTCTCCTGGCGCTTGGTGAAGCCCGACAGGCCGTCGGCCTGGCGCAGGGTCCGGATTCGATCCCGGCGGCCGGTGAGGATCTTGTGCGGATAGGCCTGGTGGCCCACGTCCCAGATCAGCCGGTCGCGAGGGGTATCGAACACATAGTGCAGCGCCACAGTCAGCTCGACCACGCCCAGGCCCGCGCCGAGGTGCCCGCCGGTGACGGACACGGCGCTGATCGTCTCGGTCCGCACCTCGTCCGCCACCTGCCGGAGCTGGTTTTCGGGCAATTGACGCAGATCGTCCGGGGACTTGATGGTGTCGAGGAGAGGTGTGGACAACGTTATACTCGCCAAGCTTCAGCCGGAGGCCATCTCAAGGAGATAAGGTCGCGCAGGGCCGGGGTCAAACGCGACACTCAGGCATTCCCTGCAAAGCCTGACTACTCCGCGACATCCAGCGGAGTCGCGCCGGAGGCTGCGCCGTCGGGGCCGATGGTGATTTTTTCGATGCGGGCCTCAGCTTTCTTGAGGAGCTGCTCGCAATGCTTCTTCAGGGCCTCGCCGCGCTCATAGATCGCGATCGAGTCCTCCAGAGGCACATCGCCGCGCTCGAGGCGGCGAACGATATCCTCCAGCTCGGCCAGGGCCTTTTCGAAGGGGAGGGTCTTGAGGGAAGCGGTGTCGGTCATGCGGTTATCCGTCAAATGTCTGTTCTTGCGCAATCTCACGATGGAATTGCGGCATCGCTTGGTCGGCGTGCGAGGAGTCTCTGATAGACGAGACCGATGCCGATGAGAACAAGCCCGAGCCCGATAAATGACAGAGCCCGCATGACGCCCTCCAGATTGGCGAGGTCGATGATGAAGACCTTCGCGACGGCCAGCACGAGATAGATCGCCGAGACGAGGCGGGCGGGGCGGTTGTTGAAGGCGAGCCCGAGGCCGAGCAGGAGGATGCCGATGAGGAGCAGGGCCAGGGAATAGCTCCATTGCTCGCCTTGGGTGAATCCCTGCCAGAGCGCCAGCTGAGGACCCGCGGCGATCCGCCTGATCGCCAGCCCGATATAGGCCGAGAACAGGAGCAGGCTTAAAGTCGCCGAGGACAGGCTGTAGAGGCGTGGCCGGGCGCGCCGCTCCAGAAGGGCCAGTGCAGCGGCCAGGACGGAGGGCAGCAGATAAGCCGGGATCAAGGCATTGAAGAGCGGCCCGCCCGGGATCTCGACTTCCGTCAGAAGGGGGTTGGCCACGAGAAGGAGCCCGCCTGCGCAGAGGACGAGGGACAGGATCTTGAAGATCAGCGAGCCCCAGCGATAGACCGGGTCGGATTGCCGGATATCCAGGCGCGTGAGGACAATCGCGAAGACGAGGCTTTCTGTCGCAACCAGCCCGATCTCCAGAAGATCGGTGGTCACTGCCAGCGGATCTCCGGCGCGGAGCGCGTGGCGGATCTCGAAGAAGACCAGGAAGGCCGCGAACGCGACGCCTAAGCTCTCCGTCAGCCGCACGGTCCAGTCGCGGCCGGTTCGCTGGAGCAGGCGGGCAGCGGCGAGGAAGGCCAGGGCCGGAACGCCGTAGCCCCAAAGGAGCCAGTTGACCAGAATCGGACCAGGATCGCCGCCCACGATGGTCGGGTCCCAGATCAGCCTCCCTAAGATGATCACGCCGATGGCACCGACTGCGTAGCGGAGAGCCGGAATGACGACCCTGTCCGCCACCCAGGCCGTGCCTAGGGCGGTCAGGGCGAAGGCGACAGTGAGCATGCCCTTGTCGAGGGCGAAGGTCAGGCCCAGCGCCAGGGCGGCGAGGGCCGCCGAGGCGGTTGCGCCGAGCGTCAGGCGGATCGGGCCGGGTTGCCCGGAGGTCCGGCGGCTCAGCCAGCCGGCGGCGGCGATGAAGGCCAGGGCGAGCCCGCCCGCCACCAGGGCGAAAGGCAGGCTCCGCTCGAATTCCGCAACCCGCCAATAGGCCGCGATGAGCGCGAGGAGCGGGCCGATTGCGGCCGTTCCCGCATACCAGGCGGTCGCGGACACGTTCAGATCGGGCGACCGCACCGCCCTGAGCAGGCAAGCGCCCGCGATGGCGGCTGGAGCCAGAAGGGCGAGCGCGAGATAGGTCTCGATGGCATGGGGCCGCACGGCGAAGGCATCGCCGCTTTGATAGAAGAGGCTTTCGGGCGTGCCGCCGATCTCGGCCGCGATAGGCCAGACGAGAAGCGCGCCGGCGACGGTCAGGGCCGCCCAGGCGGAAGCCGGAGCGGCCGGCGGGAAGCGGAGGCCCGCTGCAAGCAGGACGAGCGCCATCACGGCGACGAAGACCGGGCGCCCGTCCCCGGCAATGACCGAGCTGGAGATGGCAATGCCGGCGAGCGCAAAGGCAAGGAGAATGCCGCTGGCGGGCCAGTCGATGCGGGCCTGCGCATCCGGAACGTCCCGGTAGGGGACGATCGCGAGGAAGACGACGGCAAGGCCGGTCTGGACGACGAGATGCACCATGGCCGGCAAGGCATCGGCGTCGTCCATGATGAAGATCAGGAACGTCCAGGCCAGCACTCCGATGGGTGCGGCGAGCGCAAGCCAGCGCCAGAGGCGCAAACGCGCGACGCCATAGGCGGGCAGCACGACGAAGGCGAGATAGATCACCAGGGCCCAGGGCTGAGGCTTGTCCGAGGATACGAGAAGGGGGCTGCCGATCGCGCCGAGCAGCCCGAGGGCCGCGAGAATGGGGCCGTGCAGCGTTGCCGCGATCATGGTCAGGACGGCCACGAGGCCCAGAAGCACGAAGGTCGCGCCGGGGCCGATCAGGCCGTAAAGGGCATAGGCCGCATAGGCCGAGGCAAAGACCGTGCAGGTGCCCGCTGCCGTGAGAATGGCCGGCACGTTCGCGCCCGGAATGCCCGGCAGGCTGACACGGTGCTCGCGGCGGCGCAGCCATTCGCCCGCTCCGATCAGGAGAAGCGCGAAGAGCCCGCCCAGGGCGATGCGGGTCCCGGGGCTGAGCAGATTCTGCTCGATGGAATAGCGCACGAGAAAGATCCCGCCGAGCGCCAGCGCGACGCCGCCGACCCAGACGGCCCAGCGCGAGCCGAGCTTCTCCTCGAAGTCCCGCGTCTTTGGGGCCGGCTGCGCGGCCGCGGCCGGGATGGCCGGGACGGGCGCCGTCGCTCGACCGGGCTCGGGAGGTGCTGCAGGTTCCGGCGCCGGTTCGGCGGGCTGCTCGGTGGCCGCTTCCGGGAGGGGGGCACGGTCGGCCGATGGCGCCGGCTCGCCTCCGTGAGCCCTGATCGCGCGCAACTCTCCTTCGAGGTCCGCGACGCGCCGATGCAGGATGTCGAGCTTGCTGCGCGCCGACAGGCCGAGAACCAGACCCGCGATGGCGCAGACCGGGATGCTGAGGACCAGCAAGGCGAGCAGGATCATGTCCAAGAGAAAGCCCCGGATGACGCGTCGGCCGTCGCCGTTCCCAAGGGAATCGGCTAGCAGCCGTTAAGCTGTAACATGAAGGGCGTGCCCTCCATAGCCTCGGCTCCCCGGCCGATGGCACGGATCGCGTCCACCATGCGGCCGCGCCTGTTCAGGACGTCGTCTGCGAGAGCGATGAAGCGGGCATTCGGTGTCGCGCTGGGAGAGGCTTGCCGCAGGGCCGCGGCAATTGTCGTTTCGTCATGGTCCGGCGCCAGGGCGCAGGCGGCAATGTAGGCGGCGGCCGTGGACCGGCTGATTCCGGCCCAGCAATGGAGGACGAGAGGGCTTTCCCGGCCCCAGGCCCGCACGAAGGCGAGAAGCTGCTCGACATGCTCCGTGGCCGGCAGGACATAGCCCTCCAGGGGCTCCACAATATCGCTGACGCCGACGAAGAGGTGGCGCTCGGCCACGATCGACGCGGGGCGCTCGATCTCGGCGCCGGCTCCCATGAGGCTCACCACATGGCTCGCGCGTGTCTCGGCCACGGTCTCGTGCAGGCGGGAGAGGGGACAGACGTGCAGGGTCGGCATGGGCTGGATCTCGAGGTTGGCGGGCAGGCATACACGATTCGGATCGCGGCCATGAACTCAAGACCGATGTCATTCCCGTCCGGTGGCCGCCGGGGGACGACACCCCCACCGTCATGGCCGGGCTCGTCCCGGCCATCCCGATACGGAAAGGCGCAGCGCTTCAAGAAATCGGGATCACCGGCACAAGGCCGGTGATGACAGAGTGGTGAGCGTTATCAGAGCTCGCCAGGATCGGTGCCTTGATTTGACAAGCGCACCTTCAATCCTGCGCCACAAGGGGAAATGAGAAGCAAGAGATCACCCCACCAGCGCCGCCGTCACTTTCTCCCGGTAGCGGTCCTCGGCGTCCGCGACGGGCCAGGGCTCGAGAAGGGTGAGGACCGTCCGGGGCAGGGGCTCGGGCCGTCCGAAGAACTTGATCGCCTCCTCGCGGCCGAAGCCGGCGAGATGGGTCGCCTCCAGAAAGGCCGCCTGACGGTCCGCCTGCTTGATGAAGCGCTTGAGCGCCGCGGCGGGCTGGGCGGGCAGGCCGAAATGCAAATGGATGGCCCCGAGCAGGCCCGACTCGATGGACTTGTAGGCATCGCCGATCACGGCCTTGAAGGGCGAGATGATGTCGCCGATCACGTATTCCGGCGCATCGTGCAGCAGCACCGCGAGGCGCCAGTCCGGCGACATGTCCGGATTGATGTGGCTCGCGATCGCTTCCACGAGCAGGCTGTGCTGCGCCACGGAGAAGATGTGCCCGCCCACCGTCTGGCCGTTCCAGCGCGCGACGCGGGCCAACCCGTGCGCAATGTCGTCGAGTTCGACGTCGAGCGGCGAGGGATCGAGCAGGTTGAGGCGGCGGCCGGAGAGCATCCGCTGCCAGACGCGGGGTTCCTTTGGCATCAGCGATTCTCGGCGAGTGCCCTGCATTCCGCGTGGCGGTAGCAGCCGGTGAGGTGGTCGTTCACCATGCCGACCGCCTGCATGAAGGCATAGACGATGGTGGGACCGACGAAGTTGAAGCCCTCGGCCTTCAGCGCCTTCGAGATCCTGCGGGAAACCTCCGTTTCCGTCGGCACGTCCTTGCGGGTCTTCGCATTGGTCTGGACCGGCCGCCCGTCGACGAAGTCCCACAGGAACCGTGAGAAGCCGCCGCGCTCCTGAATCACGAGCCAGGCGCGGGCACCGGCGATCGTCGCCTCGATCTTGGCGCGGTTGCGCACGATGCCGGTGTCGAGCATCAGCGCCTCGACCTGCGCCTGATCGAAACGGGCGATCACCGCGGGTTCGAACCCGGCGAAGGCGCGGCGGAAGTTCTCGCGCTTGCGCAGGATCGTGATCCAGGAGAGGCCCGCCTGAAAGCCGTCGAGAATGAGCTTTTCGAACAGGGCGCGGTCGTCGAATTCCGGCACGCCCCATTCCTTGTCGTGATAGTCGACATAGAAGGGGTCGATGCCGGGCCACCAGCAGCGGGTCTTGTGGTCGGGATGAAGGATCAATCCGTCGGTCATGGGACGTGTGTAGCGGGCCTGCAGGGAAACGGGAAGATATGGGCCTGACTGTCCGGCGCATAAATACTTCCCTTCATCGTGGCGTCCGACCGGGCACTCAAATCCTTCGTCATCACCGGCCTTGTGCCGGTGATCCCGATTGGGTGAGGCGTCCTGCTTCACGGGATCGGGATGGCCGGGACAAGCCCGGCCATGACGTGCAGAGGCTATCCACGAAAATCTGGTGAGTTCCTTCTTCCTCCTGCCGGCCAGACTTTAAGCACTGGTCAAGAGGATGACAGCGGCTTCCGGTAATAGACGACCCGCTCGGTTTCCTTGAAGCCCAGGGCCTTGTGCATGCCCTGCGAAGCGGTGTTCCCGAGGAGGACGTCGGATGCGAATTCGCTGCAGCCGAGGCGTCTCGCCCAAGTCTCGACAGCCCGGCACAGCCGGCGCGCGAGCCCCCGGTTGCGATGCTCCGGCTCCACAAAGATCCCTTCGAGGAAGGCCACCGGGGACGTGCTGCAGCCGTTCACGTAGTCATGGCGCAAGGCGGCTTCCGCGAAACCGGCTGCCGTGCCGTCGGCTAGGCGGACCAGGAAGGCGGCAGCCTTCTTCTGCTCCCAGAGCATGGCCTGCGCTTCGGAGCGGTGCTCCTGCACCGGAGCCTCCGGCCAGAGGGCATGGCGCAGGGCGGCCCATTCCTCCAGCGACTGAAGGGTGCAGGGCTCGATCCTGGGGCAATACCCATCATTCACGGGGCAGGGCTCCGCGCGCATCGACCAGTTCCGCCATCTGGTGCGAAGCGTCGTCCTGGGAGAGACGCAGGCCTGCCGACACGCCGAGCCGGTCGGCCTCGGGGCGGTTCTGGCTCACCTTCCACTTGCCCTCGATCCGGGTGATCTCGATCTCGATGCCCACGATGCCCTTGAGCTGCGCGGCAACGAAGGGAGCGGGCGCATCGTTCACATTCCACGGCTCCGGTCGCGGGGCTTCCTGCATGTCCGTCATGGTGGTGATCTGCTGCAGCAGCCAGTCCGGATCGTCCCTGATCGTCAGGCGGCCGCGGGCCTGGACGATGGCGTAGTTCCAGGTCGGCACGACCTTGCCGTGCTCGCGCTTCGCCGCGTACCAGGACGGTGTGATGTAGGTCTCAGGCCCCTGGAAGACCACGAGGGCTTCCTGTGCGGGTTCGAAAGTCCGCCATTGGGGATTGGCACGGGAGAGATGGGCCTTGAGGGTTCCCAAGGACGAGGCGGAGGCCTCCAGCACGAAGGGAATGGGATTGGCCTCGAGCCCCGTGGTGCCGAACGTCACCAGCAGCCCGAGCGGATGGGCCCTGATGAGGGCGTGTTGAACCGCGAGGTCGTCCTCGCGAAAATGCGGCGGCTGGTACATGGCATTCCCGGCGTAACAGGACGGGAATGCTAGCGATTCACGAAGGCCCGGACCAATCAAAAATCCCGATGCTCTGCATCACGTGAGGCGATGGCTTGTCAGGCTCCGGTTCGGAGACCCCGCAGCTTCTCGGCCAGTTCCGTCCAGCGATAGGGCTTGCTGATGAAAGAGACCCCTGCGCCCAGGCCTTCGGAGGGGAGAGCCGACATGGGGTAGCCCGAGGCGAGCAGGATCTTGAGATCGGGCCGCATCTCGCGGGCTTTCCGGGACAGCTCCACTCCGTTCATGCCGTTGGGCATGATCACGTCGCTGAACAGGACATCGATGGAAAGATTGCCATCGAGGACCTTGATCGCCTCGTTGGCATCGGTCGCCGTCACGACGTCATATCCTAAGCTGTCGAAGATATCGCTTGCGACCTCCAGAACGGCAGGTTCGTCCTCGACGATCAGTACAGTCCCGGCACTGTCACGGGCGGGACGCTCCATTTCGTCTTCCTCCTCGGACATCTCGATTCCGGTCTCCTGGGCCGGCAGCAGCATGGTGACCTTGGTCCCCTGACCGGGGGTGCTGTCGACCTTGATATGCCCGCCCGACTGGGTCACGAAACCGTAGACCTGGCTCAAGCCCAAACCCGTGCCCTTGCCGATCTCCTTGGTGGTGAAGAAGGGCTCGAAGACCCGGTTGACGATTTCCGGCGTCATGCCGGTGCCCGTATCCTGCACCGCGATCGAGGCATACTGGCCCGGCGGCAGGTCGGATGAGGCGGAATCCTTTTCGCTTAAGGTGACGTTTCCCGTCATGATCTTGAGGGAGCCGCCATTCGGCATCGCGTCGCGCGCATTGACGATCAGATTGAGCAGGGCCGATTCGAATTGCGGCGCGTCGACCGAAACCCACCGGATCCGCGGCGCAAGCGAAAGCTGCAGCCTGATCATCTCGCCGCAGGCCCGGCGCAGAACCGATTCGAAGCCTTCGATGAGCGTGTTCGGATTATGCGTATCGGGCTGCAAGGGCTGGCGGCGCGAGAAGGCAAGGAGCTGCTGCGTCAGCTTCGCGCCACGCTCGGCCGCGCGTTGCGCGCTTTCGATCAGCTTGACGTCTCGGGGTTCGCGCGCATTGCGCGTCAACAGGTCCAGATTGTTGACGATGATCGTCAGAAGATTGTTGAAATCGTGCGCGACGCCGCCTGTGAGCTGTCCGACCGCTTCCATCTTCTGCGCCTGAAAGAGCGCGGCCTGCGCGTGGTCGAGCGCCTCTTGCGCCTGTCGGCGTTCGGTGATGTCGCGGGTGATCTTGGCGAAGCCGATCAACTCGCCCTGATCGTTGCGGATCGGATCGATGACGACGCTCGCCCAGAACCGTGTGCCGCCCTTGCGCAGGCGCCAGCCCTCGGCTTCGAACTTTCCCTCGCGCGCTGCCGTTTCCAGCGCTCGCCGTGGCAGTTCCGTCGCAAGATCCTCATCGGTGTAGAACTGCGAGAAGTGGCACCCGAGGATCTCGCTCTCCGCATATCCCTTGATGCGCTGTGCCCCGGCATTCCAGTTCGTCACGTGGCCTTGCGGATCGAGCATGTAGATGGCGTAGTCCGTCACGCCCTGCACCAGCAGGCGAAAGCGCTCTTCGCTCTCCCTGAGGGCCTGCTGAGTCTTCTTTCTCTCGGTGAGGTCGCGGGTGATCTTGGCATAACCAAGCAAGTTGCCCCGAGCGTCGCGAATGGGATCGATGACGACATGAGCCCAGAAGTGTGTGCCGTCCTTGCGGACGCGCCAGCCCTCGGCCTCGAACTTGCCTTCGCGCGCTGCGATCTCGAGGGCGCGCCGTGGCAGTTCCGTCGCAAGATCCTCTTCGGTGTAGAAGCGCGAGAAATGCGTGCCGAGGATCTCGCTTTCCACATAGCCCTTGAAACGCTGAGCTCCTGCGTTCCAGCTCACCACGACGCCAGTCGGGTCGAGCATGTAGATGGCATAATCGGTGACCGCATCGACGAGGAGCTGGAAGCGTCCATCCTGCGATGTTGTCGTTTCCCTAGGCACTACATTCATCCAAAAAATTCCCCAGCCGGACCGTCTGTGCGTTTCTTCGGCATATAATCCGGCCCAGTGGATTATAACACCGACCGGGTTCCCAAGGTTCCTCAAGCCTGACTAGAACTTAAGACGGAAGCTCCGCTTCTCCGGGAAACGGAAAACCGATCCAGGAGGGCTTCTCGAGCCGCACCGGAATGCCGCCGGCCCGGATCACCTCGCCGGCCTTGAGCGCGTCGGCCACCCGGTCGAGGCGGATCATCAGGAGGCCCTTGCCCTCCGCTCCGGTCCCGGTCCTGCCCAGGGCCTTTTCCCCAGCCGTCACCTCGACGCCGACATCCGCTGCGAACCCGCCTTCGTAGAGGGCGGGCACGATCCGCGTCCGGGCGGTGCCCCGGTGCTGCATGCGCGAGACGACCTCCTGGCCGACATAGCAGCCCTTGTCGAAATCGACCCCGTTGAGCTGGTCCATTAGGGCCTCGTGCGGGAAGGCATCGCCGAACAGGAAATCGCGGCCGCCCTCCGGTACGCCAAGCGAGATTCGATGGGCGTGGTAGGCCTCGGCCGGATCCTTGCCGAACTCCGCTGCGTCCTGGGCCGCCACGAGGGCGCGCCACCCGAGAGCCGGCAGGCGCGGATCCTCGACCACGAGACCCGCCTCGTCGTCCGGTCTCGTTGCGTCCCAGCCTGCCACGATGGCGAGGGACTCGGACAGGTCCTCGACCGCCACCTTCGCCCGCAGCTTGTAGAAGCCGAGCCGCTTTGCGAGATCGGGGGCAAAGACCTTGAGAACGTCGAGATAATAGGCCCCGCCGATCTCCTGCGGAGCCTGGAAGACGATGAAGTCGAACAGGATCTTGCCCTGCGGCGTCAGCAGGGCGCCGAGGCGCGCGGTGTGCGCGGACACACGGTCCAGGTCGCAGGTGATGAGGTTGTCGAGAAAACTCTTGGCGTCCTCGCCCGAAACCCTTACCACGCCCCGGTCGGCCAGATGGACTGACGGCATGTGCCCGCTCCCCTTTCCTGATACAAGCGTGACATATGCCCGATCCGCAGCGGCCTCAAGGGATAGGATTGCCATGCCCCAGACCTTCGACCTGATCCTCAAAGGCGGCATCGTCGTGAATCACGACGGACGCGTGGAGCGCGACATCGGCGTGCGTGGCGGCCGGATCGCCGCCATCGGCGATCTGTCCCAGGCCTCCGCCGCACGGGAGATCGAGTGCCGGGGCCTGCACATCCTGCCGGGCGTCATCGACACCCAGGTGCATTTCCGCGAGCCCGGCCTCGACCACAAGGAGGATCTCGAAACGGGCTCCCGCGCGGCCGTCATGGGCGGCGTCACGGCCGTGTTCGAGATGCCCAACACCGATCCGCAGACCACGACGCCTGAGGCGCTCGCCGACAAGGTGCGGCGCGGCCATCACCGCATGCATTGCGACTTCGCCTTCTGGGTCGGCGGCACGCATGAGAATGCGAGCGACGTGCCGGAACTGGAGCGCCTGCCGGGCGCCGCCGGCATCAAGGTGTTCATGGGCTCATCCACCGGCTCGCTTCTGGTGGAGGATGACGCGGGCATCGCCAACATCCTGCGCCGCACCCGCCGCCGCGCCGCGTTCCATTCCGAGGACGAGGCGATGCTGCGCGAGCGCAAAAATCTGCGCGTCGAGGGCGATCCGCGCTCGCATCCGGTCTGGCGCTCGGCGGAAGTGGCGCTCGCCTGCACGCAGCGCCTCGTGCGCATCGCTCGGGAGACGGACGCGCGCATCCATGTGCTGCACATCACGACCGCCGAGGAGATGGCGCTTCTCAAGGATCACAAGGATCTCGTGACGGTGGAGGTCACGCCGCATCATCTGACGCTGGTGGGTCCGGAGGATTACGAGCGCCTGGGCACCTACATCCAGATGAACCCGCCCGTGCGCGATGAACTGCATCGTGCCGCTCTCTGGCAGGGTCTCGACGAAGGCATCGCCGACGTTCTCGGTTCCGACCACGCGCCGCATACGCGCGAGGAGAAGGACAAGACCTATCCCAACACGCCGTCCGGCATGACCGGCGTGCAGACCCTCGTGCCCGTGATGCTCGATCACGTGAATGCAAGCCGGCTCACGCTGGAGCGCTTCGTCGATCTCACGAGCGCCGGCCCCAAGCGCCTCTTCGGCATCGCGAACAAGGGCCGCATCGCCGTGGGCTACGACGCGGATTTCACGGTGGTCGATCTGAAGCGCACCGAGACGATCACCAACGACTGGATCGCCTCGAAATCTCAGTGGACGCCGTATGATGGCAAGAAGGTCACCGGCTGGCCCATCGGCACGATCGTGCGCGGCAACGTGGTGATGTGGGACGGTTCGCTCGAGGCTTCGTCTCAGGGCGAGGTGGTGCGGTTCGAGGAGACGGCGGGCAGGTAAGAGCTAGCCTCTGCTCCTAAGGGGCAATTCGCGCCACCACAGCCTGATCCTGAGGAGGACCATAGGTCTGTCTCGAAGGACGAGGCGTCTCCAGTGCACTCTGGACCATCCTTCGAGACGCGGACTGCATCTGCTCCTCAGGATGAGCTTGGGTTTATATTAATTCTGCGTCTCAAACTCGTCGGATGTACTCGCGGACTTATGACGCAAGCGATAGCTTTTCGACAATCCTTGCTGCAAGAAGCGGCAGGGAAAGTGAGACACTTTCATCGCTCATCGGAGCACCCACCGAGACGGCTACCGACGCTCCTCAAGATGAGGTGGCCTTTCGCGAATTCCTCAATGCTTCAGCGACATCGCCATCGAGAACGCACCCGTGCGGATCTTGTCCGGCAGGGTGGCCGCATATTCCGCAACGGCATCTTCGCCATAGGTGGCGACGAGTTCGGTGAAGGCCGCGAAGAGGGCGGCCTGCGCCATGCAATCGCCGTCGAGCCCGTCGAGCTCGGCCTCGGCGAAGGCCTCGGTCACATAGCTCAGGGCCGCCTGCTTGAGGGCGCTGAGTTCGGGCAGCTCGTCGAGAGGGACGTCGTTTTCGTTCATGATCCAGGCCCCTTTGAGGGGCGGCGCGCGAGTTCGGTTGAATCATTCTTAGACGTCGCGCCGACCCACCGCCAGCATCACCTTGCAAGGAGGTTAACGCGAGAGGGGCTGGATCGATAAATGTGGATAAGAGGCGTTTCTGCAACACCGGCGGCTACAGGTCGACGAAGGGCCGCCCGTCAGCTCGCGTCAATGTCCAACGCGATAGTAAGGGCCGACTCTCAGGGTCACCCGCTCTTCATGGCTATCCATCACCCGCCGTAGCGGCCGGTGATGTTGCGGGCGAGCTGTTCGCCTTCGCTCAGGAAGCGGACGGAGGCCTCCTGGGCGGACGGCGTGCAGACCCGATAGGTAAGGGCATAGGCCTGATAGCCCTTGTTGTAGGCTCCGGCGAGACGCTCGCGCCGGCCGGGCGTCGTTCCCTCCGCCTCGAGCAGGACTTGCATGCGCCGGCTCCATTCGGTGGCATCAGGCGCGCTGCAGAGGGGGCGCAGCATCGCGAGCGATCCCATGACTTCGGCGAGCCGCAGCAATTCCTTCTCGTAAGGCGCCGGTGGCGGCTCGACTGCCGGAGCGGGCTCTGCCTGCTGCTGCGGCGGCTGTTGTGCGGCGGGTCTCTGCGATTGCGGCTGCTGAGGGCGCCGCTGCTGCTGGGGTGACTGCTGCTGCGGTCGATATTGTGGCTGGGGGCGATACGGCTGCTGCGGGACAGGCTGGCCCGGCTGCGGCCGCGGAGGAACGCCGAAAAGCCGCTCGAAGAAGCCTTGGGCCGCTGCGGGCTGAGGCGCGGCCAGCCAAAGGGCTGGAAGGACGAGGAGCAGGCCTGTGCGCTTCATGGCGTTGAGTCCTCGCGGGCGAGCCTGAAGGCCTGCTCCAGAATCCCGGTGAGTCCTGCCGTCATCGGCAGAGCGGCGATGTCTCGTTCCGTGACCCAACGGATTTCCTTTGCTTCCGGACCTGTCTGGGGTTCGCCGGAAACCCAGCGGGCGGCATGGGCGGCGATGACGACGTGATGCTTTATATGGCCTTTCTCGTCCCTTTCAATGAATTCGACGGGAGCGATCAGGCCGATGAGCCTGGCCTCAACCCCGACTTCCTCGCGAAGCTCCCGCAAGGCGGCCTCGCCCAGGGTCTCGCCGGTTTCGACCATGCCGCCGGGCAGCGAGAACAATCCCTCGCTGGGCGGCTTGCCGCGTGCGGCGAGCAGGATGCGCCCCTCTCGCAGCACGGCGACGGAGGCTGCGAGGATCGGACGGGATGGATAGAGGCGGTCGCTGGTCATCAGGAAGATTTCTGGGCAGGTGGTTCGTCCGCCGCCACATAGCGGGCCCGCGGCCGGATGAGGGCCGCCTGGCTGCGCTGCTCGATGGCATGGGCGAGCCATCCGGCCGTGCGTCCGATGGCAAAGACCGTAAACGCAGCCCCCACCGGCAGTCCATAGGCCCGCTCCATCATCACGAGAGCCACATCGACGCTGGGACTGTCGCCGGAGGCGTTTGCGATAGTCTTCAGGGTCGTGGCGTCAGAGGCCAGGAGCGGCACATTCTCCAGAAGCACCTGAGCCCGAGGATCGCCATCCGGATAGAGGCGGTGTCGGAAGCCAGGGTGTGGCGCCGTTCCGGGGTTGTCCAGAAAGGCTCTGACCCGCTCTGTCATCCCCCCATGGTAGGGGCCACTCAGAGCCACGAGGCCCGCGATCGTCGCATACCGCAGGGATGCCCCGGTCGAGGCCGTGACCCGCACCGCGAAGGACGATGAACTGAGTTCATGGTCGGCGCAGAGGACGAGGGCGCGCCGGATCGCATCCTTCGCCTGCAGGGGAGCCCTCCAGGCAGAAACCAAGTGCGTATGAAGCGGCTCGATCCCCGGGTCGGCGCCACTGGCAGCGGCGGCCATCAGGCGCAGGATTGCCGCCACCTCCGCCGAGCGGGTCTCCTTGGGCGCCGGCTCCGACAGGAGGCGGACCGCCTGCGCCACGAAGGCATGCGGACCGAAGGCCGGGCCGGGCAGGGGCCTCGGGACCCGGGACGGGCGGATGAAGGCTTCCTCATCCAGGCCGCCGATCAGCAGGCGAGCGGCGCCCTCGAGGCTGGCGGTTCGGGCCAAGGCGACGGCATCCTGCCCGCGATAGAAGAGGCGCCCATCCTTGATCTGGGTGATGCTCGTTTCCAGCACGGGCAGCCCCCAGTCGAGAGCGGTCGCGGCCGCGACGGCGGGGCGGCGGTAGCGTGCCTTGCGCTCCACCAGCGTCTCCACGTCCTTTACGGCATAGAGCCGCTGACGTGGATCGTGCGGCGAGGAAAAGGAGCGGATCAGACCCCGGCTCACATAGGCATAAAGGCTCGCACGGCTGATGCCGAGGCGGGACGAGGCCTCGTCGGCCGATGCGAGATCGAGGGATGCGGTGCTCATATGTTGATATGTTGATTCAAGATTGACCGTCCGGCAAGTCCGGCATGAAGCTCTCTCGCGACGAAGGAGAAAGCGCATGACCATTGGACTTGACGATGTGGTAGCGGCCGAGACAGCTCTCAGCCACGTGGACGGTGAGGCCGGGCGCCTGATCATCGGCGGGCACGATCTCGAGGAGCTCGCCGGCCGCGTCGCCTTCGAGGATGTCGTGGCGATGCTCTGGAGCGGCCTTGCCCCGGAGGTTTCGGCCGATCCTCGCGCGCGTCTCGGCAAGGCCCGGGCGAGGGCTTACGGGCATCTTGCTCCGCTTGCCGTACAATTGGCCGGTCTCACCCCCGTCGAGGGCATGCGGCTGCTCCTTTCGAGTCTGCCCGATGCGGAAGAGGACCATCCCGCTCTGGCTGTCGGGGCCGCCGGCGTCGCGGCCGCCATGGCGGTGCGGGGTGCGCAGGGTCTCGCGCCGATCGAGCCCGATGCCTCCGCGGGTCACGCAGCCGATATTCTGCGCATGCTGCGCAACGGGCCCGCAGCCACGGACGAGGTGCGGGGGCTCGACACCTATCTCGTGACGGTGATCGACCATGGGCTCAATGCCTCGACGTTCACGGCACGCGTGGTCGCCTCGACGCAGGCCGGCATCCTGTCGTCCGTCGTGGCCGGGCTCTGCGCCCTGAAGGGGCCGCTGCATGGCGGCGCGCCGGGCCCCGTGCTCGACATGCTGGATGCGATCGGCAGCCTCGAAAATGCGGACGCTTGGCTCGATGCCGCGACGGCTCGGGGCGAGCGCCTCATGGGCTTCGGTCACCGCATCTACCGGGTGCGCGATCCGCGGGCGGACGTGCTCAAGGCCGCCGTCGGAGGGTTGAAAGGAAAGGACAACCGCATCGCCTTCGCGGAGGCCGTCGAGGCCACGGCCCTGAAGGTGCTGGAGCGCCGCAAGCCCGGACGCCGGCTCGACACCAACGTGGAGTTCTACACCGCCGTTCTGCTCGACGCGCTGGGCATTCCCCGCGAGGGTTTCACGCCGCTCTTCGCCGCCGGGCGCACGGCGGGCTGGGTGGCCCATGCCATCGAGCAGAGCCGCACCGGCCGCATCATCCGGCCCCAGTCGCGCTATGTCGGGACCTGGCCCGCTCAGGCGGCGTGACCGGGCGGGTCCGCGCAACGTCTGACAAAATGTCACAGTCTGGTCCTGCTCCCGGAGCAATGGTTGAGGACACCCTGAAGGCAATCCGGATCCGTTTGCGAGGGGGCCACTTGCCAGCAGTTTTGATCCAGAGTATCAGCCGCCCGGACTTGACGGGGGCTGGAACCCTGACGGACTCAGGGCTCCAATGCACCAGACCCGCGATCACATCGTCAAAGAGGTTCAGGGACTTCGGGCCATCGCCGTCCTATCCGTCCTGATCTATCATCTCTGGCCCGCAGTCCTGCCGGGCGGGTATGTCGGCGTCGACGTGTTCTTCGTGATTTCGGGCTTCCTGATCACCGGCTCGCTCATCAGGGAGTTCGAGACCACGGGAAGGATCAGCATTTCAGGGTTTTATGCCCGTCGGATCAGGCGCCTGCTTCCTGCGGCAACGCTCGTCTCGGCGGCGGTCGCGCTATCCATCCCCCTTTTCCCCAAAGGCTCTTGGCCCGACATCGTCAGCGGCATCATGGCAAGCGCCGCCTATGTCCAGAACTGGCTTCTGGCCGAGCAGGCCGTGGACTACCTAGCCGGCGATGCGAAAGGGCCCATGAACCACTTCTGGTCCCTGTCGGTCGAGGAGCAGTACTACATCGTCTGGCCCTTGATCCTGGCCCCAGTTGTCGCCGCTGCTCGCAGCGCTGGCTTCGACCCCCGCCGAGCGTTCGGATGGATTATTGCCATTATAGGCGGCGGATCGCTGGCTTATTCCGTTTTCCTCACTCCGCTTGACCCCGGAACAGCCTATTTCGCAACCACCACCCGGGCCTGGGAACTGGCGCTTGGCGGCGCTCTCGCCATCGTCCTTGCCAGGAGCGTTCTCGTTGATTCCCAGCGTGCGACCCTGGGACTGCTCGGCATTCTTGGCATAGCTGTCGCCTGCACTGCCTATGACGAGAGCACGGCTTTTCCCGGCTATGCGGCGCTCCTCCCCACCGTGGCCGCAGCGGCGGTGATTGCCTCAAGCGGATCGCGCGCAGTCTGGTCGGCGCGTGGGATCCTAAGTTCACCACCCTTCCAGTACTTCGGCGACATCTCCTATTCCCTTTATCTCTGGCATTGGCCGCTGATCGTCGTGTACGGCGAGGCCACCAGCCGCACCATTGGGCTTTTCGAAGGCCTCGCGCTTCTCTTGGTGTCGTGCGGTCTTGCGCATCTGAGCAAGGTCTATGTCGAGGATCGTTTCAGGATTCCCTCCTTCTCCGTTAGGGGCACCGTTGCAGCCGGTGCCGCATGCATCGCGGCGACGCTCCTGCTGGGAGTGGCTTATCTCGGAATAAGTGGGCCGGGCCAGGATGTGCTGGCCTCGGGCGAGAACAGGCGCGGGGCTCTTGCGATGGTCGATCCTCGATACGATTGGCGCAACGAGGATATCGACGATGTCATTCCGAAGCCGGAGAACGTCAAAAAGGATGTGCCGAAAATTTATGCAAGCAAGTGCCATCAAGAACAGAGGAGGTCAGAGGTTCTGACCTGCGCTTATGGAGATCCAGGCGCCGAGATCAAGATCGTCATGATCGGGGACTCCCATGCCGGACATTTCTATCCAGCGTTCGAGGAGCTCACGCGCAATGGATCGCTCTACTTTCGGGGCATATCCAAGT
Organism: Microvirga sp. RSM25; assembly: GCF_044784385.1. NCBI lineage: Bacteria > Pseudomonadati > Pseudomonadota > Alphaproteobacteria > Hyphomicrobiales > Methylobacteriaceae > Microvirga > Microvirga sp. RSM25. Next base: position 441,024 of record NZ_CP173039.1, read on the forward strand.
CGGCGTGCCTGTTTTCAATGGAAGCGTTTTATCACCGGCCCTTCAAGCGCCTCTATACCGAGTGCCTCGAGTGGTCGAAAAACGTCATTGCTTGGCTGGAGCGCGAGCGACCTGATCTTGTTCTGATCTCACAATCGACCAGTTATCCCGAGACAGCTCCGAAGGCCATGGCGGCCGCATGGTCGCGTCTGATCGAAATGGGGCTCGATGTGCGCCCTATACGCTCTACTCCAGTGCTCGCGTTCGATCCGGACAAATGCTTAATCGATAGCAAGAACTGGAGCATCGATTGTGCTCCAACGCGAGACATCGCCTTCAGAACGGACCTCGTAGCGAAAGCCGCCGATGAACTGAAGCTGCGCGTCTTGGATTTGACGAAATATCTGTGCGGTGCCGATCGATGTCCGATCGTGATCGGCGGCACCTTGGTCTATCGAGATCGGCACCATTTGACGGCGACATTCGCCAGGAGCCTCGGCAACGCCTTTGAAAGGGAATTGTATCTTGATGCTCGCATGAACTAGTTCATGCAAATCAAGTAATGCCCTCTCACGGCTCCTCCGGCCGCCGCGCAAGACAGGGGTCAAGGACGATGTAGTCCGGATTCGGGCGGCTGTAGCCGCCGGTGACCGTCACCACGTCGCCGACCTTCATGTCGTTGGTCTGGTAGGTGACGCAGAGCACCTTCGGGTCGGGCGCGGTGCCGCACAGGCCGAGATAGGCCAGCGTGCCGTCGAAATGGACGAGGGCGAGGGGGCCGGTCACGCTGAAATCGATCCGAGTCGCACCCGTTTCTCGATCCTTCGTCAGCTCGCGAACCTCATGGCATCGCGCCTGATAGTCCGGTTTCATGTCCGGGTCTGCGAACGGATTTTTCCCAGGCTGTTCCTGGCCGCGTGCGTCCGGCATCGAGCCGATGACCAGCACGGCCGTGAACGCGAGCATGAGGCTTCGTGCCGGTTGCCGGAGTGGCATCGTTCACCTGCCTAAACGTGCTGGCCGCCGTTGATGTGGAGCTCCGCGCCGGTGACGTAGGAACTCGCATCCGTGCAGAGGAAGTAGATGGCCTTGGCGACCTCGTCCGGGGTGCCGAGGCGGCGCATCGGCAATTGCTCGACGATCTTCTCCGTCCCGGGCGAGAGGATCGCCGTGTCGATCTCTCCCGGCGAGATGGCGTTCACGCGCACGCCCAGCGGTCCGAAATCGCCGGCCATCTCGCGGGTGAGGGCCGCGAGCGCCGCCTTGGAGGTGGCATAGGCCGCACCCGCGAAGGGGTGGACGCGGGAGCCCGCGATGGAGGTCACGTTGACCACCGAGCCCTTGGCCTTCGTGAGTTCGTCCTGCAGGCCGCGGGCGAGCATGATCGAGGCGAAGAAGTTCACCTGGAAGACCCGCACCCAGTCCTCGTAGCTGGTGTCGAGGGTTCCGAGCCGGGAGCCGCCAGATCCTTTGGGGGAGATGCCCGCATTGTTCACGAGCGCATGCAGGCAGCCGCCCTCGACGGCAAGCCGCTCCTTGACCTCCGTGATGGCGCGGCGGGTGTCCTGCGCATCCGCAAGATCGACCTGCAGGTGGTCTTCCGGTCCCATCTCCCACGGGCAGTTCTCGGGAAAGCCGTGCCGCGAGCAGGTGATGACCCGCCACCCGGCCGCCGAGAAACGCTTGACGGTGGCATGCCCGATCCCCCGGCTGGCGCCGGTGAGCAGCATGATGCGGCGGGAATTGCTGCGCGAAGAGGACATGGAGGTTCTCTGTAAGAGGGTGCAGACCCTTATCCCGGTTCGGGGTCAGGGTCTATGGCGCGGATCGCGTATCAGGGATACAACCGCACCTTCCGCCAGCCGTCGCCCTCGCGGGTGAAGACGACCCGATCGTGGAGCCGAAACGGCTTGTCCTGCCAGAACTCGATGGACACCGGATCGATGCGGAAACCCGTCCAATAGGGCGGACGCGGCACCTCGCCGATGGCGTATTTGGCCGTGTTCACGGCCACGGCCTTTTCCAGGGCGAAGCGGCTCTCCAGCGGACGCGATTGCTGGCTCGCCCAGGCGCCGATGCGGCTGTCGCGGGCGCGGCTCTGGAAATAGGCGTCGGCTTCCGCGTCGCTGACCACGGTCACCGGACCCCGGGCGCGGACCTGCCGGCGCAGGCTCTTCCAGTGCAGAACGATCGCGGCCTTCCTCTGCCCGAGCAACTCGCGGCCCTTGTTGGATTCCGTGTTGGTGTAGAACACGAAGCCGTTCTCGTCGAAGCCCTTGAGCAGCACCATGCGGACATTGGGCAGTCCGGTCTCGTCGACGGTCGCCAGCGCCATGGCGTTGGGATCGTTGGGCTCCGACGCCTCGGCTTCCGTCATCCAGGCGTTGAAGAGCGCGAAGGGCTCTTGCGATTCAGTGAAGTCACCGGTTGTTAACGGGTTCAATGTCTTATCTCGTTCTGTGACTTTTGGTTCTGGGGGATCCAACGCGTGACGTGGATCAATGCGCGCCGTTATAGATCAGATGCTTGCCGGAGCGAAGCCATGAAGCTGCTGGCGGTCGGCCTGATCGCCCTGTGCACGAGCGCGTGCAGCTTCTCCTTCGGCCTCTCCGCCCTGGACGACGAAGAACCCAAGTCGACGGGCGCCATTGCCGCCAAGGCGGTCACCCCCCTGTCCGCCGATCTCGACGGCGAGGACTGGCGCCGGGCCAAGGCGGCGCTCGCGGTGGCCCTCGATCCGCAGGGCCCCGGCACCCAGGTGTCGTGGGACAATCCCGCCACCACCATGAAGGGCACCTTCACGCCGGTGGGCGCGCCTTTCGTGAAGAACGACGAAATCTGCCGCAGCTTCTCGGCCCATCTGAGCGGCCCTTCTGCATCCTCCCTCCATGGAACGGCGTGCCGCCCTTCCGGCGGCGAATGGACGATCCAGGACGTCAAACCCCTGAAGGCCCAAGCCAAAGTTTAGGTCTTGCAAGGTCTAGCTTTAGTCGGGTGTGGCGTTGCAAACGGGCAACACTTCGCCCATATGACCGTCAAACCCGTTGAGCTCTCAAGCTCCCAATCCGACGGTTCATGGATTCCACAATGCGAAACCCCTACGACGTTCTAGGCGTATCCCGCTCCGCGAGCGAAGCGGAGATCAAGAAGGCGTTCCGCAAACTCGCCAAGACCTACCATCCCGACAGCAACAAGGACGACCCCAAGGCGAAGGACAAATTCGCCGAGGCGAACTCCGCCTATGAGATCCTCGGCGATGCGGGAAAACGTGCCCAGTTCGACCGGGGCGAGATCGATGCGGAGGGCAAGCCGCGCTTCCAGGGCTTCGAAGGGTTCGGCGGCGGGCGGGGCGGTGCGCGGTCCGAGGACTTTTCCGGCTTCAGCGGCTTCGGCGGCGGCTCCCGTCGTTCGAGCCGGAGCGGGTTCGGAGCCGATCTCGGGGACGACATCTTCTCCCAGTTCTTCGCCGACGCCTTCCGCCAGGGTGGCGAGAGCCCACGCCAGAGCCGCGGTCGCTCCCAGAAAGGCGAGGACGTGGCCGCGACCCTGACCGTGACCCTGGAAGAGGTGGCGCAGGAGGCCAAGAAGCGCATCAGGCTCTCCACCGGCCGTGACGTGGACGTGGTGATCCCCAAGGGCGTGAGCGATGGCCAGGTGATCCGCCTGCGGGGTCTGGGCCAGGGGGCTCCCGGCATCGATCCCGGCGATGCGCTGCTCACCATTGCTTTCGCCCGCCATGAGCGCTTCACGCCGGAAGGGTCCGATCTGCGCCTGCGGCTGCCGGTCGAGATCGAGGAGGCGATCCTCGGCGGCTCGATCCGCGTCCCGACCCTGACCGGCACGGTGGAGATGGCGATCCCGCCCATGACCAATTCCGGCCGCACCTTCCGCCTGCGCGGCAAGGGCCTGCCCACCAAGACCGGGCACGGCGATCTCTTCGTGACCACGGAGATCAGGCTGCCCGAGGTCGTGGACGAGGAGCTGATCGACTATGCCCGCAAGCGCCGCTCGGCCAAGGCGAAGTAAAGATTGGTCGTGGAAGGTCTGCTCCTCCCATCGGGAAGAACACCCTCCCACGTCATGGCCGGGCCTGTCCCGGCCATCCCGACCCTGTGAAGCGCTACGCTGTTCCAATCGGGATCACCGGCACAAGGCCGGTGATGACGTGGTGGGGATGTCGCTCCAGGCGGCCGGATCGTCTCAAGCCTTATATGAGGGCTTCCCCGTGGTCGCTCGGTCGGCTAAAGAGGCCGTTCTTTATTGACCTGTCCAGCGACGATCTAGGTGAATCATGGCGGAGACGAAGGCCACCGGCATTCTGGCCGGTAAGCGTGGCTTGGTGATGGGCGTGGCGAACAACCGTTCGATCGCCTGGGGCATTGCGCAGGCTGCCCGCCAGCACGGAGCGGAACTCGCCTTCACCTATCAGGGCGATGCCCTGAAGAAGCGCGTCGAGCCCCTGGCGAAGGAACTCGACGCCCATGTGGTCGGCCATTGCGACGTGACGGACGGCGCCACCATCGATGCGGTGTTCGAGGAAGTGAAGCGCCTCTGGGGCTCCATCGACTTCGTGATCCACTGCATCGCCTTCTCGGATAAGGACGAGCTCACCGGCCGCTACGTCGAGACCTCCGAGGGGAACTTCACCAAGTCGCTCCTGATCTCCTGCTATTCCTTCACGGCGATCGCCCAGCGGGCCGAGAAGCTGATGAACGACGGCGGCTCGCTGCTGACGCTGACCTATTACGGCGCCGAGAAGTGGATGCCGCACTACAACGTCATGGGCGTGGCCAAGGCGGCGCTCGAGGCTTCGGTGCGCTATCTGGCGGCCGATCTCGGCCCCAAGAACATCCGCGTCAACGCCATCTCGGCCGGCCCGATCAAGACGCTCGCCGCCTCCGGCATCGGCGATTTCCGCTACATCCTGAAGTGGAACGAGTACAACTCGCCGCTCCGCCGCACGGTCACCATCGAGGAGGTCGGCGAGACGGCCGCCTATCTCGTCTCCGACATGTCCCGCGGCATGACCGGCGAGATCCTTCATGTGGATGCCGGCTACCACGTGGTCGGCATGAAGAACCCGGAAGCGCCGGATCTGTCCCTCGACAAAGAGTAACCCAGCGTATCGCGTCATCCAGCGTATCGGACTTAAAGCCGTGACCCCGTCCCGCCCCAAGATCTACTTCATTCGCCATGGCGAGACGGACTGGAATCTGGAGGGACGACTCCAGGGCCAGAAGGACATCCCGCTCAACGATGTCGGCCGCGTCCAGGCGGAAGAGGCGGCGCGCAAGCTTCAGGCCCTGGTGCCTCACTATGAGGACCTCGCCTATGTGGCGAGCCCCATGACCCGCACCCGCGAGACCATGGAGATCCTGCGCGCGACGCTCGGCCTGCACCCGGAAGTCTACCGGCTCGACGATCGCCTGGTCGAACTGACCTTCGGCGTCTGGGAGGGCATGACCTGGAAGGAAGTGCGCAAGGCCGAGCCGGCGCTGGCGGCCCTGCGCGAGCAGGACAAGTGGCATTACGCTCCACCCGGCGGCGGCGAGAGCTACGCCATGCTGGTCGACCGCATCCGCCCGATCCTGGACGATCTCACCCGCGATACGGTGATCGTCGCCCATGGCGGTGTCGCCCGGGCCTTTCTGGCGATCTGCTGCGGAGTCTCCTCGCGCCAGGCCGCCAGCATGGACATCTGGCAGGGCCGGATCCTCGTGATCGAGGGACGCAATCACCGCTGGGTGTGACGGGGCTGGCGTCGAGACAACTTATCGCCGCGTTCCCGCGTTGTCAGAATATGCAATACGTCTGCGATGCTCCGGGGGCGAAGACGTGGTTTCGGATCGAGACCGAAGGCGAGGCCGTGCGTGAATCGGATGCGATGGGCCACGCCGTCGAGAAGCACTTCCGCCATGCCTGGGAGGCTGCCGCCAACAGCTATCAGGCGACCTCCAGTCCCTTCATCGAGCGGAATATCGGTCTTAAGGCACACGTGCAGCGCATGATGCCGCTGTTCCTGACCTTGCGCGACGATGAGGGAAAAACGCTCGTTACGGCGATGCTGCCGCCGGGTGGGGAGGACGATCCGCATTTCAGGATCATCGTCGTCGGACCCGGGAACCGCGATCCTTATTCGGAGCACGGGGATGCCATCGGCGCGCTGGGCGGACATTTCGGCCTCGTCCTCAACCGCGACCGTTGCTATCCGTATCGGTAAAGGTCGACGCCGATGGCATAAACCCGTGACGGTCCACGTCCAGGACTCCGGCTTGAAACTCACTCTCCACGTCATCACCGGGCTTGTCCCGGTGATCCCGATGGATTGAAGCGCCTGCGCCTCACCGGATCGGGATGGCCGGCACAAGGCCGGCCATGACGGGAGAGGCTATCCACGGAAGGCTGGTGCGATGCCTGTCGTCCGCCAGGCTCAAGGGCTGATCACGCAGCTTGCTCCGTCCAGGAACTGAGCAGTATCATTCCGGTTATACCTGAGCGCGCAGGCCGCATGGGCCTGCCGTGGATCTAGACCGTCATGGCCACACTCGCCGACGCCCATACCGATGATGCGAGAGCCGGCAGCGCCTCGCGGACGGTGGTCCTCGGCGCTCTGGGGGTCGTGTTCGGCGATATCGGCACCAGCCCGCTTTACGCGTTGAGGGAAGCGGCGACCGCAGCCAACCACGGGGTCCTGTCGCAGGCGACGGTCATGGGGGTGTTGTCCCTCATCCTGTGGTCGCTGATCGTCGTCATCTCGATCAAGTACTGCCTGTTCATCCTGCGGGCCGACAACCGCGGCGAAGGCGGGATCATCGCGCTGCTCGCGCTCCTGGGCGTCCGGCGCATTCAGCCCGGCTCCTGGCGCATGTACCTGTCCGTGCTCGGTCTCATCGGCACGGCGCTGCTCTATGCCGACGGCACGATCACGCCCGCCATCTCCGTCCTGAGCGCCATCGAGGGCCTCTCCGTCGACTCAGACCGGTTCCAGCCTTACGTGCTCCCGATCACGATGGCCATTCTGGTGACGCTGTTCGCCGTTCAGCGCATGGGCACCGGCCGGATCGGGCGCATCTTCGGCCCGTTCATGCTAATCTGGTTCTCGGTGCTGGGATTGCTCGGGCTCGGCGGGATCGTGGCCGCTCCCGGGGTGGTCGCCGCGATCAACCCGGTCCATGCGCTGGCCTTTCTGATCGACACGGACATCTCGGTCACGCTCGCGGTTCTCGCTGCGGTGTTCCTCACCGTGACGGGCGGAGAAGCTCTCTATGCCGATCTCGGCCATTTCGGTCCGGTCCCGATCCGCAACGCGTGGTTCTTCATCGTTCTGCCGGCCCTCATGCTCAACTATTTCGGCCAGGGGGCGCTCCTGCTGACGAACCCGGGTGCGGTCGAGAGCCCGTTCTATCACCTCGCTCCCGATTGGGCGCATTATCCGCTCGTGGTCCTCGCCACCTTCGCGACCGTCATCGCCTCGCAGGCCGTCATCACGGGCGCCTTCTCGCTGACGCAGCAGGCGATCCAGCTCGGGTTCCTGCCCAGGATGCGGGTCATCCATACGTCGAGCCACGAACGGGGCCATGTCTATGTGCCCTTCGTGAACTGGGCCCTTGCCCTGCTGACCTTCGCGGCCGTCCTCGGTTTCGGTTCGTCCAGCAACCTTGCCGGCGCCTATGGCCTGGCCGTGTCGCTCGACATGGTGATCACGACGATCCTGGCGACCTTCGTCGCCCTGCATTGGGGCCATCGACCCATCCTCGTCTATCTGCTGAACGGGTTCCTGCTGCTGGTCGATCTGGTCTTCTTCGCGGCCAACACGACGAAGCTCCTGGAGGGCGGCTGGTTCCCGCTTCTGATCGCGCTGAGCGCGGCCTTCATGATGCTGACATGGCGCAAGGGGCAGCAGCTCGTCCAGCGGGCGCGGACGCACTTGCGCATGTCCACGAAGGATTTCCTGCACCTGCTGGAGCAGCAGCCGCCGATCCGCATCCCGGGCACGGCGGTGATCATGTCCGCATCGCCGACGGGCATTCCCGGAACCCTTCTGCATCACCTCAAGCACAACCGGGTGCTGCACGAGACCGTGTTCCTGGTGTCGGTCGTGGTCACCGACGAGCCGACGGTCAAAGAGGACGCGTGCGTTCATCTCGTGCCGATCGGCGAGGGCGTTCAGCGCCTTGTCCTGCGTCTCGGCTTTACCGAAAAGCCTGATGTGCCCTCGGTGCTGCGTCTCGCGGCCGCTCACCTTCGCCTGCCCGATTTCGATCCCGACGCCATCACCTATTATGTCGGCCGCCAGACGGTCGTGGCCTCCAAGGCGCTTCCCGGTATGGCCTTCTGGCGCGAGGTTATCTTCGCCATGCTGAACCGCAACGCCGAGCTGACCGCGGACTATTTCTGCATCCCGGCCGCTCAGGTCGTCGAGATCGGCAGTTCCATCGAAATCTGATCCGATACGTGTAGCATTCCCGGCGGCCGCAGGCCGGGAGGGGGACATTCGCTCTCGGCCTGGCTGACGGGTTCCCGCCCCCCTGCGCTGCGCTTCGGCCGGGAAGGACACCGGCTGGTTCCCGTGCATCCTCTCCCCCGTCATGGCCGGGCTTGTGCCGGCCATCCCGATCCGGTGAGGCGCAGTGCTTTGCGGATCGGGATCACCAAGACGGGGGCGGTGGTGACGGAGAGGGTGAGATGGTATGTTCTCACTTCGTTCCTGACACTGTGTTTCATCCGGGCTAGACCCTGCTCATCCCGGCCCGACGGGGGACGCGCTCGCGAGGCGTCGCAAGAGTGGGGCGGGGAGCGGTCCTGCAGCAGGCCTCGCACGCCGGTTGGCGGGAGGCCCTTGGCAGCCCTGGGCTGGTCCAAGTCTAAACCCCTAACAGTCCCGCGTGCGAGGCGCCGTCCGGCTCTTCCCATTCCACCATCCACATCGAGCCGGGCTGCCCAGCGCGCCACCCTCGATCACCTCACGGCTCGGAGCCCACCGGCTCCGGGCCTACAGGTGCTGGCTCTGTGACAGACGCATGACAAGACTTGCATGGCCGGATGCCACCACCGCTGGTGCAGGCTTTCGGTTATCGAAACGACCGGTTGTTGAGCCATAGCCAAGAATATGATCTTGATAGATACTATGTTTCATATTCCGAGGTTCGTCATGTATCGCATCTTCGTCGCCGCAGCGGGGCTGGCCCTGCTCACAGGGTCCGCATCCGCCGAGACCATCGAGCGGACCGTAAAGGCAAACACGATTTCGGCGCTTGGTGGGTTCCTGGGCTACGAGGTGAACACCTGCTATCCCTCGGTAATCCCCGACGTGAAGGTTCGCCAGGCGCCTGCCAATGGGACCATTCAGATCCGCCCGCATGAACAGGCGCTGGGGAAGGAATCGCGCTGCCCAGGCACGAAGATTCGCGGTCTCGCCTACGTCTACACACCGAAGAAGGGCTTCAAGGGAACGGATGAGATCGTTCTCGACATCCCTTGGACCTGGAATGAAGTCAGCCCCCAGTCGATCATAACCTATACCTACCGGATCCGCGTGGAATAACGCCGGACAAGACACAGCCCGTCGGTCAGCAGGAATCGGGAATACGGCTGAGGAGCAAATTGCATCGCACGTGACACCCGGCCGCTTTGGTTCTAAGACGCCGTGAACATCGAAGAAGCGCCATGTCCCACAACACCTTCGGCCACCTGTTCCGCGTCACCACCTTCGGCGAAAGCCATGGCCCCGCCCTGGGCTGCGTGGTCGATGGTTGCCCGCCCATGATCCCGCTCGAGGCGTCCGAGATCCAGGCGGAGCTCGACCGCCGCCGTCCGGGCCAGTCGCGCTTCACCACCCAGCGCCAGGAGCCGGATCAGGTCAAAATCCTCTCCGGCGTGTTCATGGACGAGCGCACGGGCAGGCAGGTGACGACCGGCACGCCGATCGCGCTGATGATCGAGAACGTGGACCAGCGCTCCAAGGATTATTCGGAGATCAAGGAATCCTACCGACCGGGGCACGCGGATTTCACCTACGACGTGAAATACGGCATCCGCGACTATCGTGGCGGCGGCCGCTCCTCGGCCCGCGAGACGGCGGCCCGCGTGGCGGCAGGGGCCATTGCCCGCAAGGTGCTCCCCGGAATCACCATTCGCGGCGCCCTCGTGCAGATGGGGCCGCACGCCATCGAGCGCGGCAACTGGGATTGGGACGAGGTGGCGCGCAACCCGTTCTTCTGCCCGGACGCGAAGGCGGCCCAGTTCTACGAGGACTATCTCGACGGCCTGCGCAAGGACGGCTCCTCCATCGGGGCGGTCCTGGAGATCGTGGCGGAGGGCGTGCCCGCCGGCCTCGGCGCTCCGATCTACGGCAAGCTCGATTCCGACCTCGCCTCGGCGCTGATGTCGATCAATGCGGTCAAGGGGGTCGAGATCGGCGATGGCTTCGCGGCGGCGGCCCTCCGCGGCGAGGAGAATGCGGACGAGATGCGCCCCGGCAACCAGGGCGCACCCACATTCCTGTCGAACCATGCCGGCGGCGTGCTCGGCGGCATCTCCACGGGCCAGCCCGTGGTGTGCCGCTTTGCCGTGAAGCCGACCTCCTCGATCCTCACCCCCAGGGCCAGCGTCACCCGCTCGGGCGCCGAGGCGGAGGTTCGGACCAAGGGGCGGCACGACCCCTGCGTGGGCATCCGGGCGGTGCCGGTCGGTGAGGCCATGGTGGCCTGCGTTCTGGCGGATCACCTCTTGCGCCATCGCGGTCAGGTCGGCCAGGGAGCCTCTTGGCCGTTCGAGGCTTGAGATCATCCAGGCGTTACCAGCCTCATCTGCAGGTTGAGGGAACAGGAAAGAGCGTGGACACAACCTGAACGTCATGGCCGGCCTTGTGCCGGCCATCTCGATCGGAAGAGCGCGGTGCTTCAAGCGATCGGGTTCACCGGCACAAGGCCGGTGAGGACAACGGAGTTGGATCTGGTGCCCTCAGCCCTGCAGCGATTCTGCAAAACCCGGATTGTAGATTTTAGTTTTACTAAAATCTCTCCATCCGCTAAGCCTCCGGCATGAGACTGGCTGATTGGTTGTCCCGCAACAGTGTGTCGCGCGTCGCGTTCGCGCGGCGGATCGGCGTCACTCCTGGCGCCGTCACCCAGCTGTGCAATTCCAACCAAGCCTGGCTCTCCCGGGACACAGCCGAATTGATCACCCGTGAAACCCGAGGGGCCGTCACGCCCAACGATTTTCTGCCCGAATCCGCCAAGGAGGCCTTGATGCCCCATTCCGTCACCGAAGCCGTCGAGGCTTTCGCCCGTGGTGAAATCGTGATCGTCACCGACGACGACGACCGCGAGAACGAAGGCGATCTCATCGTCGCCGCCTCCCTCTGCACGCCGGAGAAGATGGCCTTCATCATCCGCAACACCTGCGGCATCGTCTGCGCGCCGCTCACCGTCGCGGAGGCCCGCCGCCTGCGGCTCGACCCGATGGTGCAGGCGAACGACGCGCCGCTCGGCACGGCGTTCACGGTCACCGTGGACGTGAGGCACGGGCTGACCACGGGCATCTCCGCCGAGCAGCGTTCGAACACCGTGCGGGCGCTCGCCAACAACAATATGGGTGCGGCCGATTTCGTGCGCCCCGGCCATGTCTTCCCGCTCATCGCCAAGGATGGCGGCGTGCTCATGCGCTCCGGCCACACGGAGGCGGCGGTCGACCTGTGCAAGCTCGCGAACCTGCCGCCGGTCGGCGTGATCTGCGAACTCGCCAACGACGATGGCACGGTGATGAAGGGGCCGCAGATCGATGCCTTCGCGGAGACGCACAATCTCAAACGCATCTCGGTCGCCGATCTGATCGCCTACCGTCAGGCGCGGGAAAAGCTCGTCGAGCGGATCGGGACGTTCCCGGTGGAGACCCAGTGGGGCCCGTTCACGGGCTATGCCTATTCGACGCCCTTCGACAGCGTGCAGCATATCGCGCTCGTCCATGGCCGCATCGGCGACGGCACGAACATTCCGGTACGCCTCCACCGTGCCAATGCGCTCACCGACGTGTTCGAGGGCGGCAAGACGGTGAACGCCGCTCTCCAGCGTTTCGTCAAGGAGGGCAGGGGCGTTCTCGTCTATCTGCGCGACGGCACCGCCGGCGTTCCGACCACGTCCTTCTCGGACAGCGAGGAGGCGGGCTCGGAAGCGATGCGCTCGAGCCAGTGGCGCGAGATCGGCCTCGGTGCGCAGATCCTGCGGGATCTCGGCGTCGCGTCGATCCGCAACCTCGCGACGTCGAACCGTTCCTATGTGGGCCTGAGCGGCTTCGGCATCGAGCTGCTGGGGGACGAACCGATCGAGTGTTGAGGCGCGGGATTGGATCGTCGCACCGGAAACGCCAAAGCCTAAAGCCGCTTTTGCCGGGGGTAGCGCCAGTCTAGCCTTTGCCGTGACGGTCTCTCACATGGGTTGGAGCCTGCTCTCTGTAAGAGGCAGGCTCCAGGGTCGATGAACTTACCTCATCTCCGCTTCCAGGGCGATGACACGATTGTTATCATCGAGCACGCAATAGGATGCGTTGCGGATCCTGCGTGTTTCCACGACCTCTTCGCCCTCGAACGTGTCTTCACGTACGGCCATGCTGACATGCTTATGGCCGCCGAAGAGATTTGGAACACGTGCCACGCTGTAGAAAGTGATTTGAATCACTCTTTCGGAATCTTGTGATGCATCACGTGGATCGCGGAACATCCGATTGTACTTCGACTCGACATATTGCGCACAGCTTCTTGCTTCGGGCGTGTCCCAGTTTCCACGGTGCAGCCTTTGCGCCAGCGCCGATGAGGATGTGGCTAAGGCTGTAAACCCGCATGTTACAGCGAACAGCAGGCCATAAGTCATTTTCGATACTGTCATTGCGCCCCCTAAATGGCGGCATGAAATATCGTGTGGTTGAGCTGGGCAGTAAACAGGTGGGCAGGTTAGTCTTTGTGTATAGGTAAATTAATGTACCTAATAACATTTCAATTCAAAATGGATATGCAACTAAGTTGCTTATTTGAATGAGCGGTAATCATAAAGCTTATAAAGTACCGGGAATCACAACTTTCGAAACGTTGGATCTTGACTAAAATGTGGCAAAGAACTTCCCTTTCCCCATGAACCGATAAGGTTCAATTTTTGGGGGCATTTATGAAGAAGTACATTTCACTCGCTCTGGCGGGATCGCTGGCGATCGCTCCGATCGCCTCGGCCAGTGCACAAGGATTGGGTGCCGTTCTTGGCGGCGGATTGGGAGCTGCGGTCGGAGCCGCTGCCGGCGGCCGTCATGGAGCTGGGGGAGCCCTTGTTGGCGGTATCATCGGCGTTGCGATGGGCACCATCCTTGAGCAGTTGAGCCAAGCTGAGCAAAACAACCGGCAGCAGGCCTTGCAGAAGGCTGCTCGTGGAAAGTCGGCCAGCTGGTCGAGCTCCGGCAAGAGCGGAAAGAAGGCGCGATACGTGAACAAGGGCACGGTCGCCTCTGCCGATGGCAAAAAGTGCTCGAAGATCCAAGAGACGATTACTCTCCCGGACGGAAAGCAGGGTACGTCCGAAGAGACGGTCTGCTTCGCAGCCTAATGCAGGTCAAAGACAATGGCTTCTTATCGCTTAATAGTCGGTGCCCTGCTGTTGGGAACCTTCGGTTGCTCCCTTGCGGCACAGGCTCAAGAGCTCGTGCTTGACGGTCTCTATGACTGCGCTCGCGCGACGAATGGCCGAACCTACTGCCGCCAGAGGGCGACCAAAAACTTCACTCCCGTAAGCGAGGAATTCTACCAGCGGTATCAAGCCATCCGGACCGGCGCACCCATGGGTGCGCCGGCCACCGTCAACCAGACGCAAACGAACCAGCAGCAGATCAACAACACGACGAACATCAACATCATCGTCGACAACCTTGATCGGGAAACGGCTGATATCGAAGGGCAGATGGCGCTTCTGTCCAAGGTGATCGAGGAGCAGCGTGAACTGAAAAGCTCTGGTCGCGAGGCCTCCGTTGCCGTGGATCGCACACTTGCCGCGATCCAGAGCCGGATGGACAAGCTGAAGTCTGTCCACTCCGATAAAACCAAGGAACGTTCGAAGTACCAGACGAATGTTCGTCCGATCAACGAGAACCCGTACATCACGGCCCGTAAGGCGTCGGAGATCTATCCCAAGATCCCCTATTATATCCCTGGGACAAAGGAGATCGGAGAGTTCTGGGTGGAGCCGCAGGTGAGCGACGAGGGGCAACTCATCTTCAAGTTCCGCTTCATCGATACCGGCTCACAGGAAGACAAGACTCGCGCCGTGATCGAGATGCGTCCCGGCGATCTGGAGCGCACTCAGAAGGCGTTACTGAAGCTCTATGAGTGGTCCGAGATTGCTCAGGAGAAGAAGATCCGCAAGAGCTATACGAAGCGCCTCGATTGCTTCCCGATGGAGAACTGTCCGCCCGAGGGCCAGAAGATCGACGGCAAGGCCTCTACGGAAATCCTGTTCGAAGTGGACAGCGATGGAGCCACCAACGGACGCATCCAGCGCAACAAGGGCCGCTTCGAGGAAGCCTACAACGTCTCGGTCGAGAGCGGCCTGATGCTGCAGGCCTATATGCGCTACGTTCTTAAGGAAGGGCGGCAGGAGCACGAGGCAGGTTCGCAGACCAAGGAAGATCTGGACAAGATATTCAACTGAGTGCAAGGCGCGTCGCGGGTGGCGACGCGCCTTTGTGAACGCCCTTAAGCCCCGGTCTCGCGCCCCATCAGCGCATCGAGGTGGAAGGCGGTCGACTTCGCCAGACCTTCGAGGTCGTAGCCGCCTTCGAGAACGGAAACGATCCGCCGACCACAATGGCGCTCGGCGAGATCCATCAGCTTCTGCGTTGCCCAGGCGAAGTCCGTTTCCATGAGGTTCAGGCTGGCGAGCGGGTCGCGCCAATGGGCGTCGAAGCCTGCCGAGATGACGATCAGGTCAGGGGCGAAGGCATCGATGCGCGGCAGGATGGCCGTGTCCACCGTGTCCCGGAACGCGTCGCTGCCATCGCCCGCGTTCAAGGGCGCATTGACGATCGTGCCGTGCTCGCCCGTCTCGGAGAGGGCGCCGGTCCCCGGGTACAAGGGGGCTTCGTGGGTCGAGCAGTAGAGCACGCTCTGATCCGACCAGAAGATGTCCTGCGTGCCATTGCCGTGGTGCACATCCCAGTCGAAGATCGCGACCCGCTCGGCGCCATGGCGCTTCTGGGCATGACGCGCGGCGATGGCTGCGTTGTTGAAGAAGCAGAAGCCCATGGCCCGGATGCGTTCGGCGTGGTGCCCCGGCGGGCGCATGGCGACGAAAGCGTTGGTCGCCCGGCCCGACATGACCTCGTCCACCGCCAGCACCGCGCCGCCGGCACCGCGCAGGGCCGCCTCGTAGGTGCCCGGCGACATCACCGTATCCTCGTCAATCCTGACTAACCCTTCTCGGGGGCTGATGTCCCGGAGCCGGACGATGTAGTCTTCCGGATGGGCAAGGGCGAGGCTCTCCATCTCGGCCATCGGCGCCTGCTCGCGGATGAGCGAGGTGAACCGCTCCTTCTCAAGGGCGCGCTCGATGGCGCGGATGCGGTCGGGCCGTTCGGGATGACCAATCGGCGTCTGGTGGTCGAGGCTGGCCGGATGGGCGATGTAGAGCGTGGACATGTGCGTTCTTGAATAAGGATTGTCGCGAGTGTCGCAGCGTCACGAGCGGCTGTCTATGTTGTTGCGATGCAACACTTTCCAATGCGGAGCCGTGCCATGGTGTGTTTCGATTCGACTTAACGACGTCACGGCCTATAACCCGGCCTGAAACGAAATTTTGTCTCGACCCACGCTGAGTTTGCAGAGCTTTACACGATGCGCCTTTCCCGTCTGCCCCTTCTTTTGGCAATGATCACGGCTCTCGCCGGATGCAACTTCAAAGGCGTCCCGGATCCCCAGGTCTCGGCCCGTGATACCGAGTGGATGGCGCAAGTCCCGAAGGCCGAGGACGATCCACGCTTCGGCCGCTACCTGATCGATGATCCCACGGGCGAGGCACCGGGCACCATCGTGGTCGACACCAAGGAGCGCCAGCTCTACTACGTTCAGGCCAACAAGAAGGCGATCCGCTACGGCGTCGCCGTCGGCGACGAGGCCTATGGCTGGACCGGCACGGCCACCATCGCCCGCAAGGCGGAATGGCCGGATTGGAATCCGCCCGCCGAGATGAAGGCCCGCTGGCCGCATGTCCAATACACGAAGGGCGGCCCTGACAATCCGCTCGGCGCGCGCGCTCTCTACCTTTACGAGGGCAACAAGGACACGCTCTATCGCATCCACGGCACGAACGAGCCGGAGAAGATCGGCCATGCGGTGTCCTCGGGCTGCATCCGAATGCGCAACATCGACGTCGTCGACCTTTACAACCGCGTTTCCCTGAACACGAAGGTCATCGTCCGCTAGAGCATCGAGCCCACGCGCGAGATGCACTTTTGATCCGCACCAGATGCGCCCCATTCAGGCGGCGCATCGGTCGGCGGGAAAATCGAGAAACTTTTTCAATCACGGTTCGCCAGATTCGCCGCCAGGTGGCTTAGCTGTTCTCATGTCGAGCGGGATGCAGCTATCTGGCTCTCGGAAGCCTTTGCTGATCTTTTGCGTGTGATGCCGCGCGATCTCGGGCGAAATACTGGAGATAAGCAGGACATTGCTTGGGCCCGGAAACTGGCCATGTGTCCAGCTTGACCATGCGGCGCCTTTTATTGAGTTAAATCCCACTTCATCGGTTGAGTTGGCAGGCATGGGCACATTTCTCCCACCGAGGGGTTAACCCGCCCGCCCGCAAAGCTGAGTTATCGTATATCCAAAGCTGAAGCCTCGAGTTTTCTATCTTGTTACAGCTTCGCTTCGACCGGTGCAGTCCGTGCTTCGCTGTCACTATTCCATCAGGTATTAACGGTAAGCACAAACTATTACTTGAATTAAAATCTATGTTATCTGCGATAGATATCGTGTTAATTGCATAAAGTATGCACGAATAGGGCTAATCTTAAGTAATTTACTGAGATCTACATTATTTTTGGCAAGCTTTTAACTTATGCTCGCCACAAATCGTGGCCCTACTCCTCCGTCCCCGCGGACCAATTCGGAGGAGACATGTCATGTTGCTCATTCGGTCCGATCTCGAATTCATTCTCTCCCAGATTCTCCAGAGCGAGACGCACACGCCGATCAATGATCCCTCCCTGCCGTTCGGCCTTCGAACGGTCAACGGCTACGGCAACAGCATCGTGTCCGGACAATACGGCTATGGCGCCGCGGATCATGTTTTCCCCCGCCTGACCGATGCTGAATTCCGCGCGGCCGAGAACGGGACGTCATACGAACAGGTTCTGAAAGATTCGACTGTGATGGATCCGCAGCCGCGTATCATCAGCAATCTGATCGTGGATCAGAACGGGGAAACCAATCCCGCTGCACGCGCCGCCGACGGGAACGGAGACGGTCTGATCGTAAACGTGGCGCCCGATGCCAATGCTGCGCCGTTCAATCAATGGTTCACCCTGTTCGGCCAGTTCTTCGATCATGGGCTCGATCTCGTCAATAAAGGCAAGAGCGGATCGGTGATCATTCCGTTGCAGCCGGACGATCCGCTCTACGTGGCCGGCAGCAATGAAAACTTCATGGTGCTGACGCGAGCGACCAATCAGCCGGGCCCCGATGGAATCGTCGGCACCGACGATGACATCCACGAGCACACCAATCAGACCACGCCGTTCATCGATCAGAACCAGACTTACACGTCACATCCTTCGCATCAGGTGTTCCTGCGCGAATATGCGCTCGATGCCGGCGGCAAGCCCGTCGCCACTGGGGCGTTGCTCGATCATGCCGGCGGCGGCCTCCCGACCTGGGGCGATATCAAAGCCCAGGCCAGAGCCATGCTCGGCATCAATCTCACCGACGAGGACGTGACCAACATCCCGTTGCTCGCGACGGACGAGTACGGCCAATTCATTCGCGGCCCGAACGGCTTCGCTCAGCTTGTCCTGCCGGGTCCGGACGGACTTGCGGGCACGGATGACGACGTTCTGGTCGAAGGCAATCCTTCGGCTCCTGTCGACACGACAGGCGCCACCCATACAGGTCATGCCTTTCTCGATGACATCGCGCATGATGCCATTCCGACCGGCAAGGTTGCCGATGGCGACCTCGAGGTCAGCCTCGCCAATCTCGACGGCTCGGATACGAGTGGTAATTACGACAACGAACTTCTCGATGCGCATTTCATCACGGGCGACGGGCGCGGCAACGAGAATATCGGCCTGACGGCGGTCCATCACATCTTCCACGCCGAGCACAACCGGCTTCTCAATCATATGAAGGATCTGATCCTCGCCGAACTGCCCTCCGATCCGGATTTCGTGCGCCAGTGGCTGCGGCCGGGAGCAGATCTGAGCGACGGTATTCAGGCGAGCGAATGGAACGGCGAGCGACTCTTCCAGGCTGCCCGCTTCGGCACCGAGATGCAGTATCAGCACCTGGTGTTCGAGAATTTCGCGCGGCGCATCCAGCCCAAGATCGACGAGTTCGAAGCACATGACGTCAACATCGATCCTGCCATCACGGCGGAGTTCGCGCACACGGTCTATCGCTTCGGGCATTCCCTGCTGCGAGAGACCGTCGACCGCATCGATGCCAATGGCAACCTCGTGGATGCGGACCCCAACACGGCGGGCGACCAGCAATTGAGCCTCGTGAGCGCGTTCCTGAATCCGGTGGCCTACGCACAGCGGGGCGAGTCCGGCACTGCGGCGGCGGAAATCGTCCGCGGCGCGACCAAACAGGCCGGCAATGAGATCGATGAATTCGTGACCGACGCCCTGCGCAACAGCGTCTATGGGCTGCCGCTCGATCTCGCGGCCATCAATCTCGCGCGCGGGCGGGATACGGGCATTCCTTCTCTCAACAAGGTGCGCGAGCAATTCTTCGACGGAACCGGAGACGCCGATCTCAAGCCTTATGAAAACTGGGCGGAGTTCGGCGGCAACATCCGTCATCCCGAGTCGCTGATCAACTTCATCGCGGCCTACGGCATTCATCCCCTCCTTGATCAGACAACGACGGCGGCGGAGAAGCGTGCCGCCGCCACCGCGATCATCGAGGGGCGAGATGACGATCCCGCGACCCCTGAAAACGAAAGTGCCGCTCCGGATACCGACTTCCTGAATGGCACCGGCGATTTCGCAGGACGCGAGACAGGCATCGACGATGTCGATCTGTGGATCGGTGGTCTTGCCGAAAAACCCCTGGCATCCGGCGGCCTTCTCGGTTCGACATTCAACTTCGTCTTCGAGACGCAGATGGAGAACCTGCAGAGCGGAGACCGCTTCTATTACCTGTCGCGCCTGGAAGGCACCAACTTCCTGACGCAGCTCGAAGGAACGTCCTTTTCCGAACTGGTGATGCGCAACACCGGCGCGAAGCATCTTCCCTTCGATGTGTTCTCGGTGCCCGCCTATACGATCGAGGCCGGTGATCCATCGGCCGACCCGGCGGGCGGTTCAGGCAAGGTCGTCCGAAGCGACGGTTGGGTGTCCTATGAAGGCACGGCCCATGTGGTCATGGGCGGAACCGAGCGGAACGACCAGATCCGATCCGGTGCCGGGGACGACACGCTCTGGGGCGACGGCGGCGATGATGTGCTCGTCTCAGGTGTCGGGGACGACGCGCTCATCGGCGGCGATGGCGACGACCGGATGTCGGGCGAGGATGGCGACGATTTCTTCAAGGGTGCGGGCGGCAACGACACCATGGAGGGAGGGCGTGGAGCCGACCTGCTCGTCGGCCTTGAGGGCCGGGATCGCATCTCGGCCGGTGCCGGCGACGATGAGGTCTTCGGCGGCCTCGACAAGGACCGGATCGACGGCGGCAGCGGCGACGACGACCTGCTCGGAAACGAAGGCGACGACTGGATCAAGGGTGGCGAAGGCAACGATCATCTGGTCGGCGACAACGGCAATTCCTTCAGCGGTCCGCTTGCGGATTCCGACACGGCCGCCTTCTCCGGTCGCTTGCGCAACTACACGATCAAGCACAATGCCGACGGTACGTTGACCGTCACCGACAAGGCGGGAGAGGACGGGACCGATACTCTCGAGAACATCGAGAAGCTGCAATTTTCGGATCAGTCGGTTCTCGTCGATGACGGATTGGCCTTCAAGGAGCAGTCCCCCGCGAATTCCGCAACGCAAGACTCCACTGCCAATTTCGCAGACGTCGTAGCTGCGTCGGAGGACGTGCAGCCGAACTCAGGCACTGCGAGCGGTGAAGCCGGTGCTCCGGATCTGTCGCACTCGGAGCCCAGCCCGCAACCGCTGTCGTTCAGTCAGGGCGATCTCATTCTGACCTGAGCGGATTGAGCGGCGCTGTACCGAGACGCTGCGGAGCCGCCGCTACGCCTGTAGTGGCGGCTCCGCTGCATTATTGGGCTTGGCCAGAGATCGATTAGCCCAGCATAGCTTCCTTGCGCAGGAATGCGGGAAGCTCGGAGGTCTTCGGACGGCTCTGCTGCAGCTTGGCCGCGTGAACGGCAGCGGCGAGGGCGGGCAGGGCGACGGCCTTGAAAGCCGGGATGGAGCGGGCGGCGTTCTGTTCGCCCGGTCGGAGATCACGGTTTGAAGCGTGCTGGGTCATGGATCCTCTCTGGAAATCAGGCTGTCATTGCAACCTGCCCTTATGATCCGGCTGCCTGTGACTGCTTTGGGGCAGACCTGTGATCATGTGCTGGCTTGGCTGCAAATGAACCACTCAAGGTGAACCAATGCTTAACGCTGCAACATTCCTGCCGAGGCAGCGGTCGGTTCGTCAGCATTCTTGATGGACCGGGCTGTGGGGCTCGGGCGCAGAGCCAGGATCGAGACCAGGATGAGGGCGCCGATCATGCCCACATGCTCGCCGGCCGTATGAAGCGCGGTGATCGCCCGTTCGCCCTCGAGGCGCCAGAAGGCGTGGACGATCAGGATCGTCAGGAAGGTGAACACCCCGAGGGCTCCGGCGCCGAGCCAGGTCCAGCGCTTCGCGATGATGAGGGCGGACCCGGTCAGTTGGACGACAATCGTGAGGCTGTTGAAAAGCCAGGCCGGATCCAGGCCGAACTGACGCATCTCCGCCACGCCGCTCGGGAAATCCAGCAGCTTGATCAGCCCGCTGGCCCAGAACGGAAAGGTGAGCAGAACCCGGGCGACGATTTCCGTTCCCCGGCTCGAGAGCAATGCGTCGATCCAGCGTGGCGTCACGGTGGCTTCCCCTTATTGACGTTAGGACAGGCAAGTCTTCTAGGGCCAAGCTTCGTTACAAGCTGTGCGCACCCGCACGTTTTGCAAAAGCCTCGCCATCCTTCAGTCCCGTCTCGTAGGCTTTGCGGATGCCGGCCGGATTGGTGATGTCGAACTGCCCGATCGAAATGGGTTCGGATGGCTGGATGTAGGTGCGGCCCTTCACGTTCGGAAATGCGCGATAGAGGCGCGAGAGGATGACCAGGGTTTTGCCTCCCTGCTCTTCGATCGGAAGCAGGGGCTCCGTCGGCACGTTGTCGACGAGCCCGCCATCGAGCGCCACCATGCCGCCGACGAGGCCGACCGGCATGAAGGGCGGCACGCTGGCGCTCGCCATGAGGGCGGCGGACAATTCCGCGGGCGAGGTCAGGTCCTGCACGCGGATGAATTCCGGACGAAACCCCAGGGCGCGCCCGCCGCGCGGATGAACCGGGGAGCGCCATTTCTTCTCGATCTGATAGGTCGCAAACCCCAGCGGAACGGCGAGCGAGAGAGGCAGGTGGCGCGGCTTGCGGGCGAGCCCGATCAGGATGCTCGGACCCTGCTTCAAGCGCTCCAGGGCATTCTCGTCGATGATCGCTTCGATCAGACTGCGATACATGAGCGAGACAGGCCAGGGCGAGCCTTCGCTGCGCCAGGCGCGCCATTCGAAATTGCGTCGCCCGAGGCTGCAGCCTTCCGCCACCATCTCATTGACGCGTCGTCCGAGCCCAAGGAGGCTGTAGCAGGCGGACCAGGCGCCCGCGCTCACGCCGACGACCATGGCGGGCGTCAGGCCGAGCAGGGGGGCCGCGGCTTCCCAGAAGCCGCCCTGCCAATAGCAGCGGTTGCCGCCGCCCGCGAAAGCGACTGCGTCGAACATCGACGGTTCTATCGCTGCTTGGGGGAGGGAGCGTCTTCCTCGGCCCGCGCCCGATCCCGCCAGGCCAGAACGATGCGCTCGAGATCGGCCAGATCTTGAGCCGGGAGGGTTCCGAGCGTGCGCATGACATAGGCACGCTGCGCGGCAATTCCGCGGTTGGCCAGATCGCGACCCTTCGAGGTCAGGTACAGGGCATTGGAGCGCCGGTCCCCGGGGATCGAACGCCGCTCGACGAGTTCGGCTTCGACCATGCGGTCGAGAAGCCCCGAGACATTGCCCTTGGTCACGTAAAGGCGCTCCGCCAGTTCCTGCTGGCTCATGCCCTCGCGCTCCGTGAGGGTGGAGAGCAGATCGAACTGCGGAATCGACAGGCCCAATTCTTTCAGTTCCGCAGCGACCGCGTTGGTCGCCCGGCGGTTCAAGCGGATGAAGCGAAACCAGATCCGCAAGGGATCGGCGGTCTCGACGGGAGCAGGGGCGGGTGACGGCATCAAAGGCTTTGGACTCCTGATACGAGCAATAGTTTATATTGAAACCATTTCGTCCGTCACCCCTCTCGGACAGGGGTAGCGGGTGTTTACCAAGAAATTGCCTTGGATCCGTGAACGCAGGGCAGCTTGCCGCGCGATATGTTCTATTGTTGACCTTCCGTGGTAAGGATGAGGCACTATGCCGCTGAAGGTTTGATATGACCGCCTCTCTCCATGCCGACGGATCGCTCCCCGCATCGCAACGCTCACCCATGTCCTTCTCAGGACAGGGCCGCGAATTCCTGAGGCTTCTGATCACTGGAAGTCTTTTCCAGATTCCGACATTCGGGTTTTATCGCTTCTGGCTGATCACCAAGTTGCGCCGCCACCTGTGGGCCAATACTCAGATCGAGGGCGAGGCATTCGAGTATACCGGCACGGCCAAGGAACTGCTCATTGGTTTCCTCGTCGCCCTGGCTGTGCTGGGGCCGCTCTATCTTGCGTACGCCATTCTCGGTGTCATTCTCGAGGAGCAATATGCGTTCGCCAGCGTGCCGCTCGTCGTCATTATGTACGTGCTTGCTCATTTCGGCAGTTATCGCGCCCGCAAATACCGCGCGAGCCGGACGGTGTTTCGAGGCATACGGTTCTGGATGAAGGGATCGGGCTGGCCCTATGCCTTCAGGGCCGTCCTGTGGGATCTCTCAACGTTTCTCACCCTCGGTCTCGCGCTGCCATGGGCGATGGCCTCGCTCGAACGCTACAGAATGCGCAACACATACTTCGGCAGCGTCCAAGGCGATTTTGCCGGGACGGGTTGGTCTCTTTTCAAACGCGGTTGGTGGGTCTGGGCGCTTGGCCTCATCGGCCTGGTCGGCTTCGCGTTGCTTGCCTTTGTCCTCAGCAAACTTTCAGTCGGAAGAGGCGAGACGGCGTTACAGGTCATTCCCTTCCTGCTGATCCTGGTCGGCTTGGCTCTCCTGCCCTTGGCCATGGCGATCTTCACCCGCTGGCACATCGATGGCTTGCGCTTCGGCGATGTCACTGTGGCAAGCAGCTTCCGAGCCGGCACTTATTACGGCTTGTTCTTCAAGCTGATCTTCTCATCTCTCGGCTTCCTGCTGGCCTTCAGCCTCGTGGCCGGATTGCTGGGCTTTCTCTTCGCCACTGTCTTCAAAGGGGTGATGACGGTAGCTGAGGGCCTTTCCTGGGCTTCGGTGAGCGCCGGCCTTCTGGTGGCCATCGGCTATCTCATTGCGTTGCCCGGCCTCGGCGTCCTTCAACGCTATTTCCTCGGGCGGGGCCTGTGGGCTGCTATCGTGACTTCAACGGCGATCACCAATCTGCAGTCGATCGATGCGGCAGTGGCGGCTGGCGAACCGGCCGGCGTTCTGGGAGAAGGACTGGCCGACGCTCTCGATTTCAATGTCGGCATATGAGGTCGGTCATGGTGGATGCGGTGTTCTATGACGGCGAAAGCGCCCGTCGAAGAACGGTTTCCCTGAACATTGCCGCGTCCGCCATCGATATTCACGAGGGCCGCGAGTGGATCGCTTCCTGGCCTGTCGCGGAGGTGAGACAGCGGGAAGCGTCCAATGGCGTCCTGCGGCTCACGCGCAGCGGCGTATCCTCGCTTGCACGACTTGATGTCACCGATGCGGAGCTCCAAGCCGCCATCCGCCTGAGCTGCCGGCATCTCGATGACTCCGACCGACGCGAACGGACGGGGCGGATCCTGTTCTGGTCCGCTGCGGCGACCGTGTCGATTCTCCTCTGCGTCTTCCTACTGCTCCCCATCCTGGCCGAGCGGCTGACGCCCCTCATTCCAATCTCCTACGAGCGCCGGCTTGGAACAGCGGTCGACAACCAGGTGAGGGCTATCTTCAGCGGGAAGATCTGTGAGGAGCCTCGCGGTCTTTCGACATTGAAGGTGCTCACGGCACGCCTGCAGAAGGCGCAAAATCTGCAGGTGGATGTCGATATTGCGGTTCTGGAATCGAAGGTTCCGAACGCCATCGCTCTGCCGGGCGGGCGGATCTATCTATTCAAGGCTCTTCTGGACAAGGCGGAATCTGTCGATGAGATCGCCGGCGTGCTGGCGCATGAAATGGGTCATGTCGCTCATCGCGACGGGCTCCGCAAAATGATCCAGGCCGGCGGCACATCCTATTTGCTCGGATTGTTGCTGGGCGATGTGACGGGCGGGGGTGCCATCGTCCTCGTCAGCCGCTATCTCATCGACAGTGCCCATTCACGCGAGGCGGAAGCGGCTGCGGACGATTTCGCCGGAAGGACCATGGCGGCTCTGGGGCGTCCGGCTTATGCGATGGCCCTGCTGCTCAAGCGGATCGAGGGCGACAGGACGAGCGATGGGAACGATTTTGCGATCCCGGCTTTTCTGTCCACCCACCCCGTCACCGACCAACGGCTGAAAGCTTTGGAAAAACAGGTGCTGCCCCACCAAGGCGAGCCGCTTCTTAGCCAAGAGGAGTGGCGCGCGCTCAAAGAGATTTGTAAGACGACCTGATGCGCCGTCTCATCATCGAAGAACCAGTCTCCCGCCCGGCTAAGTGGTCTCCCACGCTCGCATGGTTTGCGCTCGTCGTGACCGTGTTCGCGGTGCTGCTGATCCGCTTCAACCGGATCGACTATCAAGCGGGCTTCATCGCGCTCGGCGCGGGCATCACCATCGCGCTCCTGGCCGTGGGCATGTCCTTCGTCGGCTTCGTCCGAATCTGGCAGGAGGGGCGTCAGGGGCTGGGAAGCGCCATCAGGGGGCTTTTCCTCGCGGCGCTCGTCCTCGCCTATCCGGGCTTCATGGCGCTCAAGGCCGCGACGCTGCCGCCGATCGCCGATATCAGCACCGACACGGACGACCCGCCGGCCTTTTCCCGCTCCCGAGCCGCACTCCAGGCCCGTGACGGCCGCGTCCCTCCCGATATCCCGCCGGAGGCGCGCGAGATGCAGCGGGCCTCCTATGTGCAGATCGCGCCACTCACCCTCGATATCGGTCCGGACGAAGCCTTCGCCATCGTGCAGAAGGCGGCTCAGAATCTCGGCTGGCAGGTGATCGAGGCCGTGCCGCCCGGCGGGCGCGTCGGCCTGGGGCGGCTGGAGGCGGTCGACCGTACGCGCCTGCTCAAGATGCCGAGCGATATCACCGTGAGGGTCCGCCCGCGCGTCGACGGCACGCGCATCGACATCCGCTCGGCCTCCCGCTTCGGCAGCCACGATCTGGGCGCCAATGCGGGGCATATCCGCGACTTCCTCGAGGAAGCCTCGAACCTGGCGATTGCGGTGCGTTAACGGACGATTCCCTCTCACGTCATGGCCGGGCTCGTCCCGGCCATCCCGATTGTCTCGATCGCCGCGCCTCCCATCATCGGGATCACCGGCACAAGGCCGGTGATGACGAGAGAGTAGGCACAAGTCACGCGAGCCGGTATTCGCTGTCCAGGGCAGGGATGCCGTCCACGACCGCCTGTCCCTTGGCGACGAGATCTTCCAGATGCGCGAAGACCGAGAGGCCTGCGGCTCCGACCAGGGCCGGATTCAATCCCTGATAGATCGCGGCCACGATCTCGGGGATCGTTCGGTCGCCGGCCTTCAGGCGGTTGAGGATCGAGGTCTCGCGCTGGCGCCGGTGATGGATGAGGGCCCGGACGAAACGCCGGGGCTCCTGCACCGGGCCGCCGTGACCGGGCCAATAGAGGGTTTCCCCGCGGCCCTTCAGCTTGTCGAGGGAATCCATGAAGGCGCTCATCGATCCGTCGGGCGGCGCGACCACGGTCGTGGACCAAGCCATCACGTGATCGCCCGAGAACAAGGCCTTCTCCTCCGGCAGCACGAAGGCGAGGTGGTTGGCCATGTGACCGGGTGTGGCGAGCGCCTCCAGGGTCCAGCCGGGACCTTCGACGGCATCGCCCTCGCGCAGTTCCCGGTCGGGCGCATAATCCTTGTCGGAACTGGCCTCGAGGAAGTTGACCTCGCCGGAAAACAGAGGCCGGGCGCTATGATGGGGCGCACAGCCGACGATCTCGGCCCCCGTGACAGCTTTCATGGCGCGGGCGGCGGGCGAGTGGTCCTTGTGGGTATGAGTGACGAGGATGTGGGTCACCGTCTCGCCCCGCACCGCGTCGAGAAGCGTCTCGATATGGCCGGGCACGTCCGGCCCCGGATCGACGATGGCGACGCTCCCTGAGCCGACGATATAGCTGCAGGTGCCCGTGAACGTGATCGGGCCGGGGTTGTTGGCGACGATTCGGCGGACGAGAGGGCTCACGCGCACGCATTCGCCCGACCGGGCAGGAGGGCGGATGTCGAAGGTGAGATCGTCGGCCATGCGGGAATCCTCAGGGATGCGGCGGGGAGCATCTGGCGCTTCCTAGAGCATCGGACTCAAAAGTGGAGTCCACTTTTGGATCTGTCCGGCGCTTATGCTCTGCGCTGGCGCATCGCGCGGAAAACCGGTTCCACCTTTCCGCACGATGCGCCAGCGAACCGCAACCCGGCCGCAAGGGTTCTATTCCTCTCCGGAATATTGGACTAATGGGTGTCCACAACACCCGGAAATGCTCGAACCCGCAGCTTGAGGCACGGGCCGGACCTCCCTATAAGGCTTCATGAGCCGCCGCGCGAATGGCGGAAGGATCTGGAGATTCAATTCATGACGACCGGCGTCTCTTCGCTGTCTTCTCCGTCGACCCTCGTTGGCCTCCTGTGGCCGTCCCGGGACGATGCCCGCTTCGCTGCCCTTCGCGCCATCGTGCTGATGGTGGTCGGCACGGCGCTTCTCACCGTTTCGGCCAAGGTCCAGGTGCCGCTGCCTTATGTTCCCATGACGTTGCAGACCCTGGTCGTGCTGCTCATCGGCGCGTCCTACGGCTGGCGCCTCGGCGGTGCGACTGTTGCTCTCTATCTGCTTGAGGGCGCCATGGGCATGCCTGTTTTCGCAGGCCCGGCAGCTGGTATCGGCTACCTGATGGGTCCTACCGGTGGCTTCCTCCTCGGCTTCCTGGCTGCAGCCATCGTAATGGGCTTCATGGCCGAGCGCGGCTGGGACCGTTCTCTCCTGCGCGTGGTTATTATGATGAGCATCGGCCACGCCGTGATCTTCGCCTTCGGTCTGGCGCAGCTGTCCCTGGTCATGCCCTTCGCGAAGGCCTGGACCGTGGGTGCCGCTCCTTTCGTGGCAGCGACCTTCGTGAAGACCGCGCTGGCCGTGGCCCTGATGCAGGCGGCCTGGTCCGTGACCCGCCGCGGCGGCAAGGCCTGATCGGGCCGTCACGATCAAGTCTTCCGGAAGCCGCCTTCGGGCGGCTTCTTCGTTTTTGCGACCAGATCAGGCAATCAGGCAGGTGTCGATCGCGACATCGCGCAGAAAAGCGCACCCGGTTTTCCGCACCAACGCTGCGCCGCCTAAGGGATTGAGCATCGAAACGGATCCCAAAAGGGGAAACCCCTTTTGGGATCCGAGGCTCTAGCCGACCGAATGCACCAGCTTGAGCTTAGGCTTAGATTTGGCTGTGCCGTAGAGGAAGGTGATATCCGCCCATTCCTCATCGCCGCCGACTTCCTCGAGGCGGTAGCCCATCTGTTTGGCAATGGCCTCGACCTGACTGAGGTTCGACCGTGCGATCCAGCGGGAAAATTCGCCCAATCCCTGATCCATCAGAACGGCAATCATGCCGATCTCGACGCCTTGATCGAAGTCCTCGCTGCGGCCGGGAAAACGCAGCCGCAAACCGTCATCCAAGTGGATATGTCGCATAATGGAAAGCCCCCAAATCACCCTTTCCGGGCACCTTTTGTTGGAATGTATCAAGAAACGCCTACAGCGGGAAGGCGGCATGGACGCGCATCTCAATCGTCCCACCAGACGCAAGGGGGAACCCGCCCGGCAAGCCGCTCATTAGCCCTGCGATCGTCCGAACAGGAGGGCTCCCATGGCCGAACGCAGGATCACCGCCTTCTTCGACACCTACGACGAAGCCGCGCGGGCGGTGGAGCGGCTGGAGGCAGCTCATATTCCAAATTTCGAGATCAGCTTCGTCTCCAACAACTTCAACGATGCCTATACGCATCACACGACACGCTCGTTCGACAAGGAGGAAACGTCACACGAATTCGCAGGAGCAACGGCCGCTGCCGGCACGATCGCCGGAGCCGGAGCCGGCCTCCTGGCAGGACTCGGCACAGTGGCCGTTCCGGGCTTCGGGCCTGTGATCGCAGCGGGATGGATCGTCTCGACCCTCGTGGGTGCCGGTGCCGGGGCTGCCGTGGGTGGCCTCGCGGGAGCGCTGGCGGATGCCGGTCTCAGCGATGAGGACGCTCAGAATTATGCAGAAGGCGTTCGCCGTGGCGGAGCGCTCGTGACCGTGAAGGTCGACGAGGCGCAGAGGGACAGGGTGGTGAAGATTCTCGACGACGAGGGCGAGATCGAGCCGAGCGAAGAGGAGAGGGCGGCTGCGAGGGAAGAAGATGAGGCTCCGGCGCCTCCCATCGGCGCTGCTGCTTCCACCACCACTGGCCTGACGACGGATCTCATGCCGATTCCCTTCGACGAGGATGCCGACGATCATACGCTCCACGTCGAATTGGAGGACGAGCGCCTTCGCCGCCCGACGGGTACGAGGTCCGAATAGGAAAGGGCGAGAGACATCTTCTGCCTCTCGCCTTCCACGTCTTCACGTCACTTTATTAAGCCGCGCGACCGTTGCGCAGAAAGCGATCCAGGCTCCATGCGCCGCCGCCGGCCGCCGCGATGAACAGGAAGACGAAGCAATAAAGAATGGCTGCGTCGCCGCCGTTCAGAACGGGGTAGACGCTGCGCGGAGCATGGGCGATCCAATAGGCTGCGGCCATCAGACCCGAGAGAACGAAGGCGACCGGACGCACGAACAGGCCAGGAACCAGGAGCGCTCCCCCGAGAATTTCCAGAACACCTGCAATCCAGGGCAGGCTGAAGGCTGCCGGTCCAGGATTGGGAGAGACCGGGAAGCCGAGAAGCTTCTGCGTGCCATGCGCCATGAAGATGAGCGCGGCAACGATGCGCAGAATGCTGAGAAGGCGCGGCGCCCAAACGGTCTCAAGTTGAGTGGTGTTCATCAATTGGTCTCCAGGCTGGAAGAATACAGCGGACGGCTTGGCCGATCCGCCAATGAGCGCAATCCCGATACAAGTTCAGCTTGGAACTTCCCACCCCCTCGAAGCGCAGCTTCCGGTAACGAATTGCTTACCACGTTCCCAACACGGTTTGATCCAGCGCAGGCCTCAGGCGTTTCTCCTACGCCAACAGAACGGGAAGCTTTCATGACCATCCTCGATCCCAAGACCGGTCAACTCGTCACCATCAATCTCACATCCAAGCCGCGCCGCGCCTGAAGCGGTTTCACAGTATTTCTCCGATTTTTCAGCGAGATTTTATTTCACAACATCATAAATATTGTCCTTCTCCCTCTTTTTTGATCTTCCTCTCCGCTGATCAGACGTGAAAAGCGCCTTAGTTAACTTCCAGCGGCATGGGTTCGTGACCTAACGCACATCGCGAGCGTGACATCTTGTCGATAGTTCAAGGGCCGGAACCGTTGCTCCGCAAAGGCATTGGCTAGCAGGAATGGATTCATTCGGGCGCCAAGGCCAAGGTTTGTTGGCAGATTGATCAGCAGCTGGAGCGTTGGCGCTCTACATTTTTTGAAGAGATCGAAAGTTGAGGAGAGTCGAATGGCTCTGACGGGACGTTTTAATCTTCGCAAAACCATGACCGGCCGCATCGTCCTGCAGGTCGAGGAGGAGGTGACGGGCTTCTGGAGCCGGATGTTCGGCAAAGCCAAGCTGCATCGCCGCTGGCGCGATGCGAACGTGCTGGATCTCGCTGCGCCGGAGCTGAGGAGCCTCGTCGATCTGCGTTTCCGCCCGCGCTACATGCCTCAGACCAATGAGACCCCGCAGGACTGGCCGAAGTCTCCGCGTCAGCTCGAGGCGATTCCGGCCCAGACTCTCCACTATGAGACTTATCCAGAAGACGGGCGCTTCTCGACGCATTGAGCGGCCATTGAAGAACACGTTCGAGGAACCGACCCATTCGGTACAAGTTCAAAACTTCTACAGTCGGATGGGAGAGTTTCATGGGAACACGTAGCTGGGCGGCGTTGGCGGCCATCGCGGTTGTGGTCGTGGCAATCTTCTTCGCCCTTCGCGGAACGCATTCCGACCCTGAGAGAGCTCCCGGTCGAGCAGCCAGTCAAGAGACGATCAAGCCTATCCCGTCCAGCCCTGATACGGTCACTCCACGCTAGGATTTCGGTGGCAGGTTCCTATCCCTCTTGGCTTCTGGCTGCCTGCACCTGCTCCGTCGTTGCCCGAAATCCTCGGCCGCCGTCAGTCCCTGGTTCCGACGAGACCCTGACCCAGGATTTTGCCGCTTTCGCCTTCCGGCCGTTGAAGAAGATGTCCCATACGGCGAGAGGACGTCTCAAAGATGTGTCAATGGCCGGGGAAACATTGCGGGCTCTCGCGCGTCCGATGCACGTAGGCTGAAATCGGGGACTTCCAATGATCAGGTCGTATGGCCCCGCAATCGCTGGGATCTTGCTCGCTGGACTTGGGCCTGCGTTCGCCGAGCCCGGCCCTCGAGAGAGACAGTGCATGGTGGGAGAACGGCGAGTCGATGGCGAGTGCCGTCCCTTATCGCAGGGCTCTGGCGGTCGAGGAGATCAGGGCAATACAGGGAATCGAGGGGATGCCAGCAGATAGCCGGGCCACTCCCACCCCACGGGTTGGACCATGAGCTTCGAGATAGCAGCGGTGTCGCGGGAGTAGGTCATTGGGAAGGGTATGAAACGAGGGGATGAAAGCTGCCCCTCGTGTTCACCGATGATTCACGGGCATGCATTCGTCCTAAGCTATCGGTCACCCAATCATGCTCCCGATCGGGCCTAAGGTCCTAATGATGCAGAACTCTTCACCGCTCGATCACCCTCTCTGATTAGCTCTAACTTTCCGGAGCGGCGTCCCAGTTTCGCTATGGTTTGCTGTTGTCCTGAAGCAGGGGCATTCAGTGCTCCAGGATGTCTCCGGATCCAGGATGTCTCCGGTATGACGCAAAGTACCGAGAAGAATGGATTGGATAGCGAGAACCCTTGCGGTTCCCGCAGTTCCTCTCCTGTCGCTGTGCGGATCGTGACGGTCCATGAACTCGACGGATTGCAACCACATTTGGCAGCTTGGGATCATTTGGCCTGGGAGTCTCCACAGGCGCTTGCGACCATGCTGCCTGCATGGGCAGAGGCTGTCTTCCGCCATGGTCTCTGGCCCAACTGTCGATGGACCTGCTGTTTTGCTTATGCGGGCGAAAGGCTTGTGGGCGTTCTGCCGATCATCGTGACGCCGCATCCTGTTCTTGGTCAGCGCCGGCCCATCCTGCGCACCAACGGCAAGCTGACACCGTCCGGCGATCTCCCTCTCGCACCTGACTGCGCAACCGAAGCGTTTCGGGCCTTGCTGGTAGAGGTCCGTCGTCAAGTGCCGAACTATTGCGAACTCAGTCTTCCAGCCGTGCGGCAGAACTCGCCTGTCTTCATAGCCCTGCAAGACGGGATGGATGGACATCTCGTCATCCGCAGCGCGCGCAAAAGGTTCTCCCGCCTCGATGTGACCGGTCGCTACGAGGAATATATCGCTAAACTGGGCAATATACGCAAAAACCTGAAACGGTATGGTCGCAAGCTCAAGGATCGTGGGAACGTCACCGTCGAAATCAGGCAAGGAGCGGATGCGAAGGCCGATTTCACGCCGGAGTTCATGGCTCTCGAGGCTTCGGGGTGGAAGGGACGCTACGGGCGAGCCATTCTCGCCCACGTAGATTCCATTGCCTTTTACACCGCACTTATCGAGAATTTTGCGGCGCAGGACCGTCTGGAGTGGCACCTGATCTGGGTCGACGCCATTCTCGTGGCCGCGCGACTGATCCTGAGATGCAATGCAGCACTTATGCTTCTGAGGTATGCCTTCAATGAGGACTTCGCCGAGTGCCGGGTCGGCACGCTCCTCAATGAGGCAACCTTCAAGGATGCTTTTGCCCGGCCTGAAGTCCATGAGCTCAATCCGATGAGCAAGGCGCAGGCACATGCCTTCTGGCACATGTCTGACGAGGAATATGTAGATATTCATCTTGTGCGCCGTGCTGCTGTGCCAATGCTCTTTCAATTGCCTCAGGTCTTGCTGCGAGCGGCGTACTGGACCCATGTTCGCCCGCGCGTGCCGGAGGCGGCAATACGGGTCTATCGCAGGTTCCGACGCAGGGGCGGCCTCAAACCGCGACGGGCTGCAGAGGTGATACGCTGACAGATCTCGGCGCCCTGCTACTTATGCCGCTGAGCGCGCAACGATCATCACCCGGATCTCCGCAGACAGGTCGAAAGGTCTCGGAAGGCCATTTTATGACAGGCTGTGCGAGAGACGGCCAAGCCATTACGGGCGGGTTCGGGTCCCCGCGGTGCACAGAGGCGTGACCGATGAGGCGCGCTATCAGCGGCCAGCGCCCGTATGAAGGAAGAGGTAAACCCCTATGACTGCGCCGATAGCGATGAGAACGGCAATGGCAGACAGAGTGGGCCAGCCAATTCGGGT
This sequence comes from Microvirga sp. RSM25, assembly GCF_044784385.1. Lineage (NCBI taxonomy): Bacteria > Pseudomonadati > Pseudomonadota > Alphaproteobacteria > Hyphomicrobiales > Methylobacteriaceae > Microvirga > Microvirga sp. RSM25. The sequence goes on from NZ_CP173039.1 coordinate 474,291, forward strand.
TTCCCGAGCCAAGCGGTCTTCCACCTCGTGTCGCTTCTGATCTAGCGCCACATCCGTCTCATTGTGCCCGTAAACCATTGCTGCCCCACCAGAGATGGCACGTCTCCGGCAAGGTCCGACAGGTGCACTCTTGTTTCCAATTTTACGACAGCCGCATATGCTGTGGCGACGTCCATAAGGGGGTAGAGAGGTGTGGCAGTACGTCGTGCCGAGGGCATGATGAGGCTGAACAAGGGATGCTCCCCGGTTGATAGCTACAGGTCTACGGCATTGGAGCGCTGATGCCCCGCTTTCTCTTCGACGTCTATGATGGTGAACGCTTAGTTGCCGACGAGGCTGGATGAGAGCTTGACGGCATGATGCGGCCAAGCTGGACGCTCGGAAGGCTCTCCCTGGTATGGCAAGAGATGCTCTCTCGGGCGGTCACTTTCGCGCCTTCGTCGTGAAATCAGAGATAAAACCGGGCAAGGAGTTATGCGGTTAGCCCTCTCCCTGGTCGTCAAGGAAGGCGCTCTCGACGATTGGGCCTCCGGATGGCGGTTAAGTTTTCTCCACCAAGTGGAAAGGGTTTGTCGGGTGGCGGACGCTCTGAACCGTGACGTGCCGATCCCCCAGATGCTTCGTCCTGTCCCGATAGCCGATAGCCTTTCGCAAGATCGATTTGATGTGTTCTTTCACAACTGCTTGGCCGGTGTTTACCTCAGCAGCAACCTCGGCGTTCTCTTTCCCTGCTTGCAACAGAAGAAGAATTTGCGCTTCTGGATCTGACAGGCTGAAGCTCTGAGGGTCGTTTATGTTTGCAGCGGATAGCGCTGTGTCTTTCCCTAGGTACTCAATTCTTGTGCTTACCTTGGCCATGGCTCCCCCATACCTCGGGAGGTAACCCTCGGTAAGGGTTTGTCTCTTGGACCTGAGGAAATTGCTATAGCGATTCGGGAGTACGGTCTGGTTCTTCTACCTCGTCCGAGCGCCAGTCGGTTATGCTGACAGCATAGGACGAACGAGAGGCAAAGAGAAAGCCGCGCCCAGCTTTGCGCCGTGCTCAAGCCAGATTTCAGGATTCAGGCATAAAACACGCTCGCAGCGCGTTCCGGCAGTTCTTGTGAATCAAACTTGGGATTAGCTACGGTCACAGATAGGCGCAGCGGTTTGAGGGGAACAGACCCCGAAACCATTTTATGTTTCTGTCGGGGAGGGTCCCGTTTTTCGGCTAAAGAATGGTCGGAGTGGCAGGATTTGAACCTGCGACCCCCACGTCCCGAACGTGGTGCGCTACCAGACTGCGCTACACTCCGACACCGAAAATTCTCGGGAGGCCGGTCTTATAGCGGTGAGGGGGGAGCGCCGCAAGGGGAGAATTGAACCTTTCTCGCAGATATATGCCCCCTCGCAAAACGGTGTTGCCAGCCGCGTTCTTGCCGATTATGTACACGCCACACCTATTGGGGCGTCGCCAAGTGGTAAGGCAGCGGTTTTTGGTACCGCCATTCCCAGGTTCGAATCCTGGCGCCCCAGCCATCCCTCCTAAGCCTCTGAAACCTTTGCAGATCGCTCCAGCTGGAGAGCTTTGTGCCCCAGTGGGACACGCGCCTGCGGCACAGGTCTGGGACACGGAGGGCTGCACGCGCCGGTGGTGTCGAATCTGGAGCGGCGAGGGGCCGTTTACTATTGGCGGCGTAGAATGCCGCCGCAGCTTGCTCGGATCGCCGGGCAGACGCACCTTAAGATCAGCCTGCAGACCAAGGAGCCGGCACATGCCCGATTCCTCGCCGCCCATTTGGATGCCACCGCGGCACACGTCTTCATGTCAGCAGATCCCCGCTTTATCACGAAGGAGCAACTCACCGAACTGTTTCGGCAGGTCTTTGAGCAGCACCGAAACAAAGTTGCTTTGATGGCCGACTTCAGTCGCCAGGAAGCCGGGTTCGATCCGGCCCTAGAACCGGTGGATGATCAGGGGATGGGATGGGCCTATCGGGCGATCGCCAAAAATGGAGTTGCAGCTCGGGTCGGGGAGGGGGACCGGCTCGCCATGACCGAAGCAGGAATTGATGCGCATGGGATCGCTTCGATTGAGCTTACGCTCGCTGCAATGCAGCACACGGGCGTGGCCAGACCGTCTCGTTGCGCAGTTTCAAGTTAGGGCTATAGGTGAGAAATGATCTTTGAGGATCTGCTTCCTACGCGGCTCCGATATTTCGGCAAGCAACCGATGACAGGGTTCCACCGCCATTTTTTACATCGTTATCCTGGGTGAGCCTAACGTTGCCTGCTTTAGGGCGGTCACAGCCTACTCAACTGAAAACCATTCTTCTTCATCGGAAGCCACCTTCGCACCTCCAAGAAATCTGTCTCGTTTCAGGTGCGGGACATCCATCCCCAATTGCTCGATATCGCACGCTTGTGAGGCTTGGAACTGCGGGCAGTAGGTGGTACACAGTCCAAAGCGCCGCAGGCGAGTATTCATTGTTTTTCAGGTAGTTAGAAAAGGTCGGGCCGTAGCTGAGTATTCTGGCCGCACAGGTTGAACCGCCAAGCACGTTAGTGAATGTCCTCCGCCTCACCCCAAGCCTCGATCAGCTTCTCCACAATAAAACCTGGACTGCGGGCAGCTCTCAAGATCGGAGCTTCCTTTCGCATGATGAGATCAATTGCACGGGGAAGTTCATGGGCAATCTCAGGGTCGATGATGACAGCGCCATGGCGGTCGGCGTGAACGAGATCATTGGGTTTAATCCTCAACCCGAAGACCTCCACCGGACACTCAAACTCCTCGATTCGGACAAAGGCATGGCTCGGGCTGAGCGAGTCGGCCAGGATCTGAAATCCGGGATCGACGGCGCCGAGGTCGCGCATCGAGCCGTTGGTCAGAACTCCCTGAGCTCCCAGGCCTTTATGAATTGCTACGTTGACCTCACCCCAGAACGCGCCGAGCCCGGGACGGGGATCGACATCCTGCAAAACCACGACGGCAGGGCTAGGTTGGGTCGCGACATATCTGTAGTAGGCGATCCGGCGAGCCCTCAGAGCCTCAGGTGAGTCTTCGCTTGGCTGCGAGCTACGGATCAGCCCCGTGCGGGCGTAGCCTACGATGGCAGGCAGATTGGGATGAGCAGCGAGAACCGGCCGAGTCGTGAAGCCCTCCGCTGTTCGGCGGCCGAGGGCGAGCTCGATGGCGTTGCACACCGTCGGCGTATCAACAGCCGTCAGGGCAGCAAAGACTTCGGAAGACAGCACCTGTTCCATTTCCAAGCTTTCCTACGTCAATCCGTTGTCATCGAAAGGCCTCTACAGCCTCAAACGACATGGTCCCAGATATCGTCCTGCGGCTCGTAGCCGATGAGCCGGCAGGTGGTCTCGATATCCCATGGCATGCCTCGATTGGCCGACATGCCGTTGACCACGATCCCAGGCTGCGGCCAGGCTTCCGCATCGGCGAGAAGCGCCCGTTCCATGACGGCCGCGAAGTCCCGGTTCGAGAGCCCATGTTGCGAAACCACCGCAGGTCGCGTTCGGTGTCAGGACCTGTGCTCTCCTCCGCGCCGGGCAGGCCAGATGTGTCGATCGTCTCCAGCCTGTTCTCCCCCGGCTGGCACCAGCCGATCCGAGCGCACACGCTAGTCAGGCCCCCCGAGCGATGCGCCTCAGCGAAACGTGCTCTCTCGCCCATCAGTTTCGACGCTGCGTAGGCGAAGCCCTGCACCATCTCACGGCCGCTGAACCAGCGCGTTCCCGGACCTGGCCGCAAGACCGTCGTCAGAGCACCTGCGGTCAGACCATCGCACAAGGGCGGGTCCTTGTATTGACCCATTACATGATTAGACGAGGCGAACACGACGCGGCGCGTCCCCGCCCGAGCAGCGGCGGCCAACATGTTGAGCGTCATGTCGAAAGACGCACAGGCGTCGCTCCATGGCGCATCGGAATAACGATTCTGGGCTGCGAAATGAACCACGGCATCAACCCTGGCCAAAGCTTCGCGCCACCCTGTTTCGGATGGATCTGTGAGATCAGCGGTGACCCATTCCACCCGGTCCAAATGCGCTGCCGCGGATCGCCGTGGCATCCTGTGGTCGTGCGCGACGATCCATTCACACCAGTCCCCCGCCAGGAGATGGCTGATCAGCTTCTGTCCGAGATTGCCTCCCGCGCCTGTAATGAAAACAGTGCGGACAGGTTTGGATTGGCTCATGGCGTAGCTGGCTCTCCGGAGTGATGTTTACTACTCACCGTACTACCCTAGCGTCCTCCGCTGATGTCTGTAATGGACTGCAGCATCTATCATGACCCTGAACCGCAGGCGGGCTGTAATCTGCCCGGCGAGTCTACGCACGTCTCAGAGAGCAACCACATGCGTTTGGCCCCAAAAAGGATGGCGATGGAACCCAAAGCAAAGGAGGGTCAATCCTTAGAAATTGACGCGGTCACCTCCTTTGAGTGACAGCATATTGCGTGCATCGTCAGGGGTAGCGATTTCCAATCCAAGTCCCTCGATGATCTGGCGCGCCGCTTTCACCTGCTGCGCATTCGATTCCGCAAGTTTGCCCGGGCCGATCCAGAGCGAATCCTCCAGACCGACGCGGACATTGCCCCCCATGGCCGCCGCTTGGGCCGCAATGGGAAGCTGGTTCTTGCCGGCACCGAGCACCGACCATTGGTAATCATTTCCGAACAGCCGGTCGGCCGTGCGCTTCATGTGCGCCACGTCCTCGGGATGCGGGCCAATGCCGCCCAGAAGACCAAACACGCTTTGGACAAAGAGAGGCGTCTTGATGAGACCACGGTCCACGAAGTGAGCGAGAGTGTAGAGATGGCCGATGTCGTAGCACTCGATCTCGAAGCGGGTGCCATTCTCGGCGCAGGTCGTGAGGATGTACTCGATATCGGAGAACGTATTGCGGAAGATCCTGTCACGCGATCCTTCCAGGTACGGTTCCTCCCAATCGTACTTGAACTCTTTGAACCGGTTGAGCATCGGATAGAGCCCAAAATTCATCGAGCCCATGTTGAGGGAGGCGACCTCGGGCTTGTAATGAGCCGCAGGGCGCACCCGCTCCTCAACGAGCATGGTCGGCGCACCGCCCGTCGTGATGTTGATGACGCAGTTGCTTCGCTGCTTCACCACCTGGAGGAACGGGGCGAAGGCTTCCGGCGACTGATCAGGCTTGCCGTTCTTCGGGTCTCGCGCGTGAAGGTGCACGATCGCAGCTCCAGCTTCCGCGGCGCTGATGGCGGCCTCCGCGATCTCCTCAGGCGTGATCGGGAGATGAGGAGACATGGAAGGCGTATGGATCGCGCCGGTCACGGCGCATGTTATGATGACTTTGCGAGCCATGGGCTTGGTTCCTCTCGGGAGATCACTGATCTGGTTGCGACTTCTTGTGGGCTTTCAACGCAGCCAAGCGTTTGTCCCGCCAAGCAGAGCGCTGTGCGAGCTCATCGGGTCCAGGCACTTCGCCCCAGGTCTCCAGGATTCGGCTCACATTCTCCTTGTCCCAGACATGAGGCCTAGCGGCATCCTCAGAGAGACTCCGGTAGAAGCCTGTATAGCGGTTACAGTAATCGGCGATGCCACCAGGTGCGTTGAGCTCGATGGTTCCAAAGGGACCAAGGAAGGACCAGCGCAAACCGAGACCGTCCTTGACGGTCTTATCAAGATCCTGCGGGCTCACCACGCCCTCGCCGACGAGCCGGAATGCCTCTGCCAAGAGTGCACCCTGGAGCCGGTTCAGGACGAACCCCTCGACCTCGCGGTTTACGACAATGGGCACCTGCTCGACACTCTCATAGATTGTTCGCGCCCGAGAGACTGTCTCGGGGGCAGTCCAGGGAGCTCCGCACAACTCAACGACTGGCACGAGATGAGGTGGGTTAACGGGATGGGCTACGAGGCAGCGGGCGCGACCCGACAGCCCTTCGGTGAAGTGGGACGCGACAATCGCGGAGGTCGAAGAGGCAAGAATGCAGTCTGGTGGCGCGAGCCGGTCGAGCTCCGCGAAGATGAGCCGCTTGGTCTCGACGATCTCGGGGCCGTTCTCCTGAACGAGGTCGGCTCCACTCACAGCCTCCGCGAGTGAGGATACTGCCACGACGTGAGCTGATGCATTTTCAGGGTTGGCAACGAGGCCATGCCTTGCGAGCTCCTCGAGGCCCTCGCGGACGAGGGTCGGTGCCTTCTCAAGCGTCTCGGGGTTTGGGTCAGTGATGCGCACGTCCCAGCCGGCCCGCGCGAAAACGATCGCCCAAGAACGGCCGATCAGCCCCGCACCAATGATTGCAGCACTCGGCATTCGGTAATCTCCCTCAAGGCTCACAGCCATAGGACCTTGCGACGGAGAGCAAGATCGTCTCGCAGATCCTTCGATGAACCGGTATGGATCACCCGCCCACGTTCAAGTGCAACGGTCCTGTCGGACAGGGCGAGTGCGAGGTCCAGGTGATGGTCGACAATGATGATCGAAACCTCATGGCGGAGCTTATCGAAACTTTCGAAAAGTTGCTCGATGACGGTTGGAGCAAGACCCTCGAAGGGCTCGTCCAGGAGCAGCACCTTGACGTCGCCCGAGAGGGCGCGTGCGACCGCCACCATCTGCTGCTCGCCGCCGGAGAGGAAATCCGCCGGGGTGTCGAGCCTCTCACGAATCCGCGGGAAGTACTCGAAGATCTTGTCCAGATCCCACCGGACGCCATGGCCGGTTTCTCGCTTGAGCCGTCCGAGCTCAAGATTCTGGGCCACAGTCATTCCGGCAAAGAGTCCGCGCCCCTGCGGCACATAGCCAATTCCCAGACGCGCGATCTCAGAAGACGGACGGCCGGCGATCTGCTGGCCATCAAGCCTGATCGAGCCTGAACCGGGCAGTGCAATGCCGATCAGCGTTTTGAGCAGGGTCGACTTGCCGGCGCCGTTGCGGCCCAACAGAGCCAAGATCTCATGCTGGCGCACATCGAAGGACACGTCGGTCAGGACATGGCTCTTGCCGTAGAACGTATTGACCTTCTCTACGGCGAGCAGGGTCGCCGCTCCGACAGCGCTCTGCCGAGGCTTCGCCGCAATGGTCGCTGCGCCGGAGCCGATGTAGATTTCTTGGACTTTCGAGCTGGAGCGAGCATCCTCCACCGTCCCGTCAACCAGCACTTGACCCGCATTCATCACCGTGACGGCATCGGCGATCTGGAACACGCGATCGATGTCGTGCTCGACGAGAAGCATCGGGACGTCCGCAGAAATGCGCTTGATGATGTCGCCGATGCGCTGGCGCTCAGCGGCGGCCAGACCGGCGAGCGGCTCATCAAGCAGCAGCACCCTCGGTTTCGTGGCAAGCGCTAGGCCCATGTCCAGGAGTCGCTGCCCGCCATATGAGAGGGCGCCCGCTTCGGCCCTTTCGATGCCGGCGAGTCCGAGATAGCGGATGACCGCTGAAGTCTCGGCTTCGATCTGCTTGATTGATCGCGCGGCCACCCACGGATTGAAACGCTGCGGGTGGCGGGCCTGTACGGCAAGGCGGATATTCTCTTCGACGGTCAGGGCCGGGAAGAGGTTCGTGATCTGGAACGAGCGTCCGATGCCAGCGTGCGTGATTGCTTCAGGGGAAAGTCCAGCGACGGACCGCCCCTGGAGGAGGACGTCGCCTTCGTCAGGCGTGTAGTACCCGGAAATCAGGTTGAAAGCCGTTGTCTTTCCGGCGCCATTGGGCCCGATCAAGGCACGGAGACTGCGGTCGTGCACGGCGATGTTGACCGACTGAACGGCCTTGAGTGCGCCAAAGCTCTTCGTAATGCCGCGAGCTTCGAGAATGACGCCCTCCGCATGGCTGGTCGGCTTGAGAAACGGGGGCAGAGGCTCGTCGGTCAGGGTTCGGCCTGCCATGGCGGCTTCTTCCGTCACCCTGGCCCGGAATAGAGCTGTTATGCGCTGCGCGACCTCGACCAGTCCCGTTGGCGAGAGAACGATGAACCCGACGAAGAGGATGCCGAAATAGAGCAGCCAGTGCGGGGTCCAGATCGACAGGAACTCGCGGAACAGAATGTAGAAGAGCGCTCCCAGGGCCGGCCCGAGAAAACTGCGCATTCCGCCGATCACCACCATCGCGATCAGCTCACCAGAGAAGGCGACGGAAAGGGGCTCGGCTGAGGCGAAGCGATGGTTGAAGACCGAAAGGATACCTGCAATGCCCACTACCGTGGCGGACACAACGAACCCGAGAAGCTTGTAGCGATTGGTCGGATAGCCGAGAAAGCGGGCGCGTTGCTCGTTCTCTCGGATCGCCACCAGCACGCTCCCGGCGGGCGAGCTGTGGAAGCGCAGCAGGGCAAAGCAGACGGCAAACGCCACCGCCGCCGCGAACCAGTAGTAGGTCCAGTCCGAACTCAGATCGAGGCCGATCGCGCGGGTGCGGACTACGCCGCCGAGCCCGCTCTCTCCACCTGTCAACGCCGTCCAGCGGTAAGCGACTGCGAAGAGCATGGCCGCCAATGCCAGTGTCAGCAGGGAGAAGTAGACGCCCCGGCGCCGCAGGATGAGCGCACCGAGGAGCGAAGACGCTCCAGCGATGGAGACGATGGCGAAGAGAGCCGGAAGAACAATACCGTCTGGAAACCAGTGGATCTGGCTCAAGGCCGCCGCGTAAGCCCCAAGCCCGAACCAGACGCCGTGCCCGAAGGAAACGAGACCGGTGTAGCCGACCAGAACGTTCAGGCCGAGGCAGGCGATGGCGAACACCACCACGTCGATCGACGAGCGAAGCGGCAGGCCGATGGGGTCGAGGATGAAGGGCAGCAGCATGAGTGTTGCCGCGGCTGCGAGGAGAGGCCAGTAATTCGTGCGCATCGATCTACTCGAATTTCTGGATGCGTTCGCCGAGCAACCCGCGTGGCCGCAGAAGCAGCACGAGAGCCATCAGCAGGTACATTGAGGCTTCGCCGGCGGGTGGGAAGAAATAGATCGTGAGGCCGCGCACTACGCCTACGAGTGCGGCGGCGGCGATCACGCCCCAAAACGACCCGAGCCCACCGATGACCACCACCACGAACGCGGCTGTCAGAATCTCCGCCCCCATAGCAGGGTGCACTCCCGAAATCGGGGCCAGCAGGACTCCGGCGAGACCTGCGAGTCCGATGCCGAGCGCGGCGACGGCTGTCATGTACGGCTGAAGCGAGATGCCGAGCGCTCCCACCATGTCTGGGTTTTGCACTCCGGCCCGGACCACACGGCCAAAGGCGGTGCGATAAACCAGGAACCAAGTCGCGATGACAGCTGCGAGCGCCACCCCGAAGATGATGAGACGGTAGCGCGGATAGATGAAGCTGCCGAGAAAGACCTGCCCCCGGAGAGCCGTGGGGATGGAAAAGGGCAGGGGAGCCGCCCCGAAAATTATCCGCAGGCTCTGCTCGATGATCATGGCAAGCCCAAAGGTCAGAAGCAGGCTGAGAATGGGGTCCGAGCGGTAGAACCTTCGAAAGAGCAGGCGCTCAATGACGACGCCCAAGAGCGCAACGAGCAAAGGAGACGCGACGAATGCGCCGGAAAATCCAATCCTGGATGTCAGCGTCACGGCAAGATAGGCGCCAACCGCATAGAACGCGCCGTGGGACAGATTCACGATTCCGCCCAGGGAGAAGATCAGCGACAGGCCGAGGGCGATCAGCAGATAGTAGGCGCCCACCAGAAGGCCATTCAGCACCTGCTCAAGAAGAAAGACGAACGCCACGCGAGACTCCCTTTCCGGTCATTGGAGGCGGCCTCCCGCGAGGAGCCGGAACTGAGGGGATACAGAATGCCGTGCTTCCCGGTGGGCCGGAACGGCGGTCAACCGTTCGGCCCAACCGGTGTGTGATGCGTCACGCCTGCATCTTGCAGGTTCCGTCCTTCGGAGGAGCCAGAGCTTCAAGGTCCTCGTTCGGGCCAGGGACGGAGCCCAACGGATCATAGATATCCCACTGATCCTTCATCTTGTCAGAATCCTTCGCCCGGACGGCATACATCTCCTGGACCATCTGGTTGTCGTAGGCCCGGAAATAGCCTTCGCGGCTCTTCAGAATGTCAAATTTCGCACCCTTCCGCAGGTGCTCGGCGAGCTTTTGCGGGTCGGCCGCTTTCATCTCGGTGAAGGACTGCGCGACGATCTTGAGGGAGTTATAGTCGCCCCAGCATTGGTTCTCAGGCGGTTTGCCGTATTTCTTGGTGAAGGCCTCAACGAACTTCTTCGACGATGGCGTATCGACCATGTGGTGCCAGATCAGCGGCCAGATGCCAGAGAAATTCCCCTTGCCGGCGCCCCAGGCTACCGCCGTGTCGAAGCCGAAGCCGGTGATCGGGAACTGGAGACCGTACTCGGCATACTGCTTGATGAAGTTCGTGATCTGATTGCCGGCAAGATTCGAGGCGACGATATCCGGCTGGGCCTGCCGGATCTTGAGGAGGTAGGGACTGAAGTCGGTGGCATCGGTGGGGACGAGCTCCTCGCCGATGAATTCGCCGCCGTTCTCCGTCACGAATTTCTTAGCAACCCGGAAGAGATCGTGGCCAAAGGCATAATCCGCCGTGAGGGAGTACCACTTCTTGCCCTTGATCATGTTCTCGGTCTTCAGATACGTGCCGACCGCCGTGACCATCATCGAGTTCGCAGCCTCGATGTGGAACATGAAAGGATTGCAGCTCGCCCCGCGCAGGGCGTCGGAATTGGCACCGGTGTTGATAAAAACCGTCTTGGTCCTGTTGGCCACCTGACCGATGGCAAGGGCCGATGCAGACGAGATTTCGCCGATGATCATCGCGACCTTGTCGCGCTCGATCAGGCGTTCGGCCTTGGCGGAGGCGGTCTGCGGGTTCACCGAATCCTCGATCACGAGCTCGATCTTGCGACCCAGGACGCCACCAGCGGCGTTGATTTCCTCGGCAGCGAGCTTCACGCCCATCTGGGCGAACTCGCCGAGCGGTCCCAGGAAGCCAGTGATGGGCGTGAGGTGCCCGATCCGGATCACGTCAGATTGCGCCTTCACGATTGCAGGCATCCCGAGGCCTGCAAGCGCAGTCGCGCCGGCCGCGCCCTTCAGGAGCATACGACGGGTCAAGTCATCAGAATGTGCCATGGCCGTTTCCTTCCTCCCATGATGCTGTCGCGTTGCTTGCCGCGATCTGTGATCACAGTTAGACTGTCGGAAAATGAGCAACTTGTCGAGCCCCCGCCCTACCAGGACTCCATCGGCCATCGCCCAGATCGGCCGGCTGGAACGCGTTACCCTGGGCGAACGCGTCCATATCAAACTACGTGAGCTGCTGATGAGCGGTGAGCTCGCCCCCGGGCAGAAGATGTCCCTACGCAGCGTGGCCGAAACCCTCGGCGTCTCGATGATGCCGGTGCGGGAGGCGGTCTCGCGGCTTGTCGCCGACCAATCCCTGGAGGTGCTGCCGAACCGAGCGGTGCGCGTCCCGCTGATGAACCTCGCACGCTTCCGGGAACTGACGACCGTGAGACTCGCGGTCGAGGGCTTTGCGGCGGAGCAGGCGGCGAGGAGCCGCGTGGAGGCCGACCTCGCCGCCATGCGGCAGTTTGAAAAGGCATTTCTTACCGAGGCTCGAAGGTCCGATCCTCATGCGGATCGGGCCGTCCGAGCCAACAAGGAGCTGCACTTCGCCGTTTACCGGGCAACTGGCCTGCCGACGCTGGTTGGGATCATCGAGGGACTCTGGCTGAAAATTGGGCCAATTCTGAATCTCGACCTCAAAGCCTCGCCAGAACGGTTGCGAACGGGCGGTGCAGCCGGACATCACCGTCGTCTTGTCGCTGCTGTGAAGGATGGTGACGGAGCCGCCGCGCGCAAGGCGCTCATCGACGACATTGAAGGCGCAGCCTGCTTCATCGAGAGCACCGGACGTCTGCTGGAGTAAGTCGACGCCCCAGCTCTCGGACATCACAAGACGAGCGGGCGCCGAGTGCAAGGGGCCCGCTTCAGGGATGGAGACGACGAAGATGGACCTCAACATCGCCGGGTTGCGTGTGTTGGTGACGGCTGGCGCGGCTGGCATCGGGCTTGAGATTGCCCGTACCTTCTACCGTGAGGGCGCGCGCGTGCATGTCTGCGACATGGATCGCACCGCTCTCCAGGAGGCGACCGTGACCGATCCGGACCTGACCTCCTCCTATGGCGATGTGGCGAGTCGAGCTGATGTCGCTCGGATCTTCGAGGAGGCTCTGGGACTTCTCGGCGGGCTGGATGTCCTCGTCAACAATGCCGGCATCGCAGGGCCGACCGCCCGAGTTGAGGAGATCAACCCGGAGGACTGGGACCGCTGCCTTGAGGTCTGCATCACCGGGCAATTTAATTGCACACGTCTTGCAGTGCCCTACCTCAGGCAAAGCCAGAATGCCTCGATCGTGAATCTGTCCTCCGCCGCAGGCCGGTTTGGTTTCTCCCTGCGCTCCCCGTACGCCGCTGCTAAATGGGCCGTGATCGGCTTTACGAAGTCGCTCTCACGCGAATTGGGCGAGGACGGCATCCGCGTGAACGCGATCCTGCCCGGGGTCGTCGCCGGCGATCGCCAGCGCCGGGTGCTTGAAGCCAAGGCCCAGCAGCTCGGCGTATCGTTCGAGGAGATGCAGCGGCGGGCGCTCGAGAACACATCTTTGAAGGAATACGTAACGGCACAGCAGCTTGCCGATCAGATCGTTTTTTTGTGCTCGCCACTCGGACGTACAATTTCAGGGCAGGCCATTGCCGTTGACGGGGATCTCCAGACCCTTTTCTGACGACTGCATCAACTGCTCCGTCGGAGCCGAGGCTTAGACCTTGAAGTGCCGGGCCTCATCTAAGGAACTGAGTGCGAGCTACGAAACAGGGAGGATGAACATGGCCAGTATCGGCTTCATCGGAATCGGCCTCATGGGCCATGGCATGGCCAAGAACCTCATCGAGAAAGGTCATAGGCTTACTGTCGTGGCCAATCGCAGTCGTGAACGGGTGGATGATCTCGTCGCCCGTGGCGCAACGGAGGTGGATACACCGCGCGAGGTGGCTGCAGCGTCCGAGATCATCTTCACCTGCGTGCCGACGTCCAATGACGTCGAAGGTATCGTCTACGGGGAGGATGGCATTATGTCTGGCGCACGCGAGGGGCTGATCCACGTCGATACCTCCACCGCCAATCCCATCTCGACGATTAAGATCGCGACCGATTATCAAGCGAGAGGTTTTCGTTTCGCCGATGCGCCGCTCACCCGTACGCCGAAGGAAGCCGAGGAGGGGCGTCTCAACGTTATTGTGGGTGCAAGCCCGGCACTCTTCGAGGAGATCCTTCCTGTCCTCAAGTGCTTCGCCGAGAACGTTTTCCACGTGGGCGGGGTCGGCGGAGGGCACAAGATCAAACTGATCAACAACTTTATCGCGATGAGCCATGCGAGCGTCGTTGCGGAGGCGGTGGCGGTGGCCCGCGCGACGGGCGTCAATCCGAAGGCTCTGTATGACCTAGTCTCGGCCGGTGGCGCGAACAGCGCGATGTTTCAGATGATCATGCCCTACGTGCTTGAGGGCGATCCCAGCCGGTTGCAGTTTGCCATCGGCAACGCCCGCAAGGATCTCGCCTACTTCATTGCGATGGTGAATGACGCGAAGGCGACGGGACTCATAGGTCCTGCCGTTCTGCAGACGCTCACCATCGCCAGTGCAATGGGCAACAGCGGCAAGCACATGGCGCATCTGACGGATGTCCTGACACAACTCAACGGGAGCAAAAACTTGGGCTGAGGACTGACGCCTGCACGTGACGCTATCAGAGACTGAAAACGAGCGGCCTGCACACCAACAACCCCTGTCGCTCGACGACTCAGGGGAGATAGTGTTGTTGTCAAGTAAGACGCAGCAATGGTGACACTTTGCTGAGAGATAAGAATTCAAATGCTGGCATAAACGGAGATGATTCTTGCAATATACTGAATAAGTATTGAAAATGACGATGCTGGCCTACAGTATCGTGCTTTGGCCCCGCCAGAGGGTCACCAGGGAGGATACGGATATGAGGAAGATACTCGCTACCGGGTTGCTCGGGCTCGGGTTGGCTCTCGGCCCTTCAGGAGTGTCCGCCCAGCAGGCGATCGAGCTCCACGGCGCGTCCCAGTTCAACGACGACCATGCCTTCACCAAATCGTTGGCCAAGTTCGGGGAACTCGTACAGTCCTGCTACGGCAAGCCGCTCAATATCATCCTGCACAAGAATAGCGAGCTCGGCCTGGAGAAGCAGTATTTCGAATACATGTCGCAAGGACGCGCGGTCGATTTCGCGATTGTCTCGCCGGCGCATATGTCGACCTTCTCGAAGGCCGCTCCCTTCATTGATGCACCGTTTCTATTTCGCGACCTCGCTCATTGGAATAAGGTTCTTGACCGGGACCTGTTTAAGCCGATTGCGGACGAGATCGCCAAACGTGCCGACGTCATGCTGATCGGCTATGCCGGCGGCGGCACCCGCAATATCTTCGTCAACAAGCCGGTTGCCAATCTGGAAGAGATCAAGAGCCTCAAGATCCGCGTCCAGGGCGCCCCAATCTGGAGCCGCACATTCGCTGCGGTCGGCATGTCGCCAACCGTCATTGCCTATAACGAGGTTTACAACGCGATCCAGAACGGCGTGATCGCCGCGGGCGAGAACGAAGCTGCCGGCGTTGAGCAGATGAAATTCTTCGAGGTGGCGCCTAACCTGGCGATGACCAAGCACGCCATCACGATCCGGCCGCTGGCGTTCTCCGGCAAGACATTCCGCAACCTTCCTGTCGAGTTGCAGTCCTGCGTGATCAAGTCTGGCAAGGAGGCCGGCGCGCACGGCCGGGCCATCGAGTCCAGCGAGGATGCGGCAAAGCTCGATGCCCTGGAGAAAGCCGGTAAGCTGAAGCAGGTCACCTTCAAGGATCGTGATGCCATGAAGAAACTCGTCGATCCCGTTCTGGCGACCTATGCCAAGGAGATCGAAGCTGACAAGATCCTGGCGGAGATCAACGGCATCGAGTAGTGCGCCGCGCTTCGTGACACGGTCAGGGAGCAATCCCTGACCATCCTTATCATGGAATGAGGAGTTTATGGCAACACCAATGTCCGAACGGCGCAGCATGTGGCGTAGAATTACCGCGTGGTACAGCCTGTTTTTGTCCTGGCTCGTGGCGATTTCCACTGCGGTACTGGTCATCCCAGTCACATTGCAGATCTTTTCACGCTTCACCTCGATCATCCCGCATTACATCTGGACAGAGGAAATGGCGCGTTTCCTGCTGGTCTGGACGGTTATGATAGGCGCTATGATCGGCGTTCGCGAGAGCAGTCATTTCGAGGTTGATGTCTGGCCACGGCTGTCGCCGCGCCCAGAAGCCGCCGTGCGGTTGATCGCCCGCATCTGCGTGCTCATCGTTGCGCTCGTTTTCATTTGGTCCGGGATCGAGTTCACGCAGTTTGCATGGTACCGGATCTCCGAACTGGCCGAACTGCCGCTCTGGGTCATCCATATTGCCTGGCCGATCACCGGTATCACTTGGCTTATCTTTCTTGGCGAGCAGATGTGGGATGAGCTGAATGTGCTGCTCGACCGGGGAACTCTGCCGCCTGCAGACCCTATCCCGACTCCGGAGGGGCCCTTCTGATGACCGGCGCTCTGCTTTCCCCCGGCCAAGCGGCACTTGTCCTGTTCGGCATCTTCTTCGGATTGATGTTGCTCCGCGTTCCGGTTGCTTTCGCATTGGCTCTGGCCTGTCTGCCGATCCTGATCATCGAGCCTCGGCTTTCCGCAATGACCCTCGTGCAGGAGACCTTCAACGCGTACAACTCCTTCATCCTGCTCGCCGTCCCATTCTTCTTACTCACTGCGAACCTGATGAATGTCGGCGGCATCACGGAGAGGCTCATGAAGCTGTCCCGGTCGATGGTTGGGCACTTCCCCGGAGGATTGGCGCAGATCAACGTGGTGCTTTCCTTCTTCTTTGCGGGCATATCGGGCTCTTCGACCGCGGACGCAGCAAGCCAGTCGAAGATCTTTATCGAGGCGCAGCGCCGGGAAGGTTACGATGACTCGTTCTCCGTCGCGATCACTGCCGTCTCAGCGGTTTTGGCGGTTATCATCCCGCCGTCGATCCTGATGATCGTCTGGGGCGGAGTGTTGACGGTTTCCATCGGCGCGCTCTTCCTCGCGGGAGTGATACCCGGTCTGCTGATCGCTCTCGCCCAGATGGCGACGGTCCACGCCTATGCAACTCTCAAGGGCTACCCGACCTATCCACGTGACAGCTGGAGGACCTTCTTCAAGTCCACACTCGCTTCGGTTCCGGCCCTGATGACGCCGCTCATCATCATCGGTGGGAAGATCTTCGGCTGGTTTACGGCAACGGAGTCCGCCTGCATTGCCGTGCTTTACGCTGGCTTCCTGTCCATTTTCATCTATCGCGAAATGGACTCTGCAGCGTTCCGGGAGGCGCTCGTCGACACGGGCAAGTTCGCCGGGATAACTCTTTTCTGTGTCGGCACAGCGAGCGCATTCGGCTGGTTGCTTGCCTATTACCAGATCCCCAGGGCCATCCTGTCTGGTGTTTCAGCCTGGGAACTCGGGCCGATCGGAACCGGTTTCTTCATTGCATTCGTATTTCTCGTCGTCGGATGCTTTCTCGATGCCATTCCCGCCATCATTATTGTGGGAACGATCCTGGAGCCACTGGCGCGTTCCGCTGGCCTCGACCCAGTTCACTTCGCCATGATCGGCATAGTGTCGCTGGCCTTTGGACTCGTCACGCCACCATATGGCCTCTGCCTGATGATCGCATGCTCAGTCGCCGGGATTCGGATGCGGCAGGCGCTCAGGGATACCATGATCATGCTTGTCCCGATGTTCATTGTCTTGGCCCTCCTCATCGTCTGGCCACAGGTCGCACTTTTCGTGCCCAGTCTTGTCTCGCCGGAGTTTCTGAAGTGAGCCCCCCTCCCTGCACAAGCCTGTGGGGCTCTTCTTTCTTAACTCGTGATTGGAGTTCCCTTAGTGACCGCTCCTGAAATCTACCCCACCATTCCCGACCTTGCTGGAAAGGTTGTCCTCATCACCGGCGCGAGCACCGGGATCGGAGCAGCGGCCGCAGTCGCGTTCGGTCACAACAAGGCGCGCGTGGCGATCCATTACAATGCCAGCGAAGATCCGGCGCGGCAGGTTGCCGAAGAGGTAAGGGCGGCTGGCGGGGAGGCGTTCCTGGTTCAAGCGGATGTCACCGAGCCCGAGGCAGCGGCGCGGGTCGTGGCCGAGACCGTTGAGCATTTCGGCCGGCTCGACGTTCTCGTCAACAATGCCGGCGGCCTCGTCAGGCGGACGCCGATCAAGGATTACTCGGACGAGTACGTGGATGCCGTTCTGGCACTGAACGTCGAGCAGGTCGTGCGCTTCATCCGCGAGAGCGTTTCGCACATGAGGGCGCAGGGCAGTGGCTCCATCATCAATGTGTCATCAATCGCGGCGCGCCACGGGGGCGGACCGGGCTCCGTCATCTATGCCGCGGCCAAGGGATTTATCTCAGTGGCGACGCGGGGTTGGGCCAAGGAACTAGTCAAGGACGGCATTCGGGTCAACGCAGTTTCTCCTGGTGTCATCATGACACCGTTCCACGAACGTTATTCGACCCCAGAGCAGCTTGCTGCCATGCAGACCACCATCCCCATGGATCGTCTCGGCACACCAGAGGATTGCATCGGCGCCTTTCTTTATCTCGCCTCTGACCGGCTCAGTGGCTACGTCACGGGGCAGGTGATGGAGGTGAACGGCGGCCAATACATGCCCTAGAGCGCTCTGTGCGCGAAAGGATGGAAGCGTGGACCTGAACAGATGATCGATTTTCTCAGCCGCACAGTTCTCATTGGAGTTGGCGCAACAGCGCTGCTCGATCTCTGGGCTCTGCTCCTGCAGCGGTTTTCCAAGGTGCCGGCGCCCTCCTGGTGTTCACGCGCCCGGACTGGGCATCAGCGCCGACTTTGGCTCCCGCACTCGCCATGGGCATCACCACCGTGTGAGCCGGATGGTTTCTGCTCCAGCCCGGCATGGGAGCGGCTATTGCCGCCTCGAAACGGCCCAACGCCAAACAGATCAGGGTGCTCAACATTGCCGGCCATATCGTCTTCGATTGCGGGGTGTACGCGAGCTCGCTTCTTGTCCGATAGAATTCTCGCAGGGAGATGCCACAGGACATCAGGTAATCGTGAAGTGGAAAACATGTAAGACTTGCCAATAATGTTTTCGTGACTCAACCTAAGCCAAAGACCGGCTCCAGGAAAATGAGGAGCCGGCGCATCGGGAGGAAAGAATGCTGCGTCGTGGTTTCCTGAAGACACTGGCCGTTGCTGCCGTTTCGCTGGTCTCGGCTACCGGGTATGCGTGGGCCGCCTATCCTGAGCGACCGATCACCATCATCGTTCCCTGGGCTGCCGGCGGCGGCACGGATGCAACCGCCCGCATCATTGGCTCCCTGCTCGAGAAGGAGCTTGGCCAGCCTGTCAATGTCGTCAACAGGACCGGAGGCAGCGGTGTCGTGGGACATGAAGCTATCGCGGCGGCCGCGCCGGATGGCTACACTCTTGGGCTGGCGACGGTCGAGATCGGCATGTTGCATTGGCAGGGGCTCACCCAGCGCGATTATAAGGACTACACGCCGGTCGCTTTGATGAATCTTGATCCGGCAGGCGTTCAGGTGCGCGCCGACGCACCTTACAAGACGGTCAACGATCTGTTGGAGGATATCAAGAAAAACCCGGGCAAGTTCAAGGCGTCGGGGACAGGACAGGGTGGCATCTGGCACCTGGCAATCGCCGGCATGCTCGATAGCGCTAAAATCGATCCCAGCACTGTCCGCTGGGTGCCAAGCCAGGGGGCGGCGCCCGGACTCCAGGATCTCGTCGCAGGCGGTGTCGAGATCGTTCCCTGCTCGCTCCCGGAGGCACGCTCCCTTATCGATGCCGGGCGCGTAAAGAGCATCGCCATCATGAACCCTGAACGCAATCCGACCTTCCCGAACGTCCCCACGCTCGCGGAGCAGACCGGCAGCCAGTGGGCCATCGGCGCATGGCGTGGCATCGTCGGACCGAAAGGCATGCCGGCGGATGTGACGAAGCGGCTCACGGATGCCTTGGACAAGATCTACAAGGGCAAGGAGTACAACGACTTCATGAGCCAGCGCGGCTTCGGCGTGAAGTTCGCGGCGGGCGAGGAGTTCCTAGCGTTCTGGAGGAAGAGTGATGAGGACCTCGGGGCTGTCATGAAAAAGGTCGGGTTGGCGAAGTAGTCCGGCCGACCTCGATGCGCATCAACGATGCCATCATCGGAGCCGTGCTCCTCGCGTTCGCGATCGCGATGTTCGCCTATGCGAGGACACTTCCGGCCATTCCAGGACAGGAGTACGGCGCGGCCGTCTTTCCGGTGCTCGTCGCCGTGGGCCTTGCGGGCTGTGGCATCCTGCTGATT
Source organism: Microvirga sp. RSM25 (assembly GCF_044784385.1). Taxonomy (NCBI): domain Bacteria; kingdom Pseudomonadati; phylum Pseudomonadota; class Alphaproteobacteria; order Hyphomicrobiales; family Methylobacteriaceae; genus Microvirga; species Microvirga sp. RSM25. Next base: position 493,753 of record NZ_CP173039.1, read on the forward strand.
GCCTCGGGCCATCGGCACTGGCAGGGCGCCGTGTCCTGGAGCGATTGGGCTCGCACCCACCATGCCTGGGTGAGACTTGTCGTCATCTTCACCTTGATCCTGGCCTATATCCTGGCTGCGCCGGCACTCGGTTTCGTGCCAACATCCATCGCTATCCTGCTGGTGTTTCTGCTGATGATGGGAGTCCGCTGGTGGATAGCCGCGGCCGTGGCGATCGCCGCAACTATCTTGATTCAGCAGACCTTTGTCGGATTGCTGCGCGTCCCCCTTCCACTTGGGCTCCTTGGGCCCTGAGTCTGATAATGTCATGAGCGCAATCCAGACAGCTTTCGGCCTCGTGTTCCAGCCGGCGGTGCTGGTGACCATCTTCCTCGCCGCCCTGTTCGGGCTCGTGGTCGGCGCAATTCCCGGCCTGACTGCCACGATGGCGATCGCGCTCCTGGTCCCAGTAACTTTCTTCATGGATCCTGTGCCGGCGGTGGGCGCCATGGTGACCTGCTCTGCCATGGCCATTTTCGCGGGCGACATCCCCGGCACGCTGCTGCGCATCCCGGGAACTCCGGCGTCGGCGGCCTACACAGACGAAGCCTACATGATGACCCGCAACGGCGAGGGGGAGATCGCGCTTGGCGCCAACCTGCTCTTCTCGGCCATTGGAGGATTATTCGGCACACTCGTGCTGATCCTGGCCGCCCCGGCCCTCGCCGAGGTTGCCTTGCAGTTCAGCTCCTTCGAGTATTTTTGGATGGCATTGCTTGGTTTGACCTGTGCGGTGTTCATCGGAACGGGATCGCCGGTGAAGGGGCTCGTGAGCCTGTTCATCGGCCTGTTCGTTTCGACGATCGGACTGAACAATCCAGCCGGCGTGCCCCGCTTCACCTTCGGAAACGCCGAACTCACCGGAGGCGTGAACTTCATTGCGGCGATGATTGGCCTCTTTGCCGTATCCGAGGTCTTTCGGTTTGCCATTTCCCATAGCGTCCAGACCGTGCCGCAGGCTGTGATCGGTAATCTCTTCCGAGGCTGGGGGCGGATGATGGTGCAGTACTGGCCGCAGCAGCTGCGCGGCAATGTGCTGGGCACGATCATCGGCGCGCTGCCGGGGGCGGGCGCCGATATCGCAGCCTGGGTCAGTTATGCAGTCAGCAAGAAAATGTCCCGCACTCCCGAGAAGTTCGGAAAAGGGCACATAGAAGGAATCATCGAGAGTACATCCTCGAACAATGCCGCACTTGCAGGCGCCTGGGTTCCGGCGCTCGTCTTCGGCATCCCTGGCGACAGCATCACGGCCATTGTCATCGGCGTGCTTTACCTGAAGAACATGAACCCGGGTCCGACGATCTTTCTGAACAATCCCGAGTACATCTATGCGGTCTTCATCATCTTCATCCTGGCCAACCTAGTGATGCTGCCCTTGGGGTGGGCCGCCATCAAGGGCGCCCGGACCATTCTGCGCATTCCACGCGAGATCCTGATGCCGTGCATTCTCATGTTCTGCATTGTGGGAGCCTTTGCGATCAACAACTCCGCCTTCGGCGTGGCCGTGATGCTGGTGTTCGGCGTGCTCGGTTTTCTGATGGAGGAGAACGATATTCCCGTCGCTCCCTGCATCCTCGGCATCGTGCTCGGCCCGATGCTTGAGGAGAACTTCGTGACCTCCATGATCAAATCGGACGGCAGCTATCTTGCCTTCTTCGAGCGGCCGATCTCAGGTGCGCTCGGGGTCGCAACGCTGCTGATCTGGCTAGCGCCGGTGCTGCTCATGGTGCTGCGCTCCAGAAAGACGGCAATGCCATGACAGGGCTGACGATCAGGCGATCGGAACCTCCACAGATTGCCGTCAACGAATGAACTGGTCGATGTAGTCGGCACCGAGTCCGTTATTCGCATAATGCGCCCGGCACTTCTCGATTCGCGTGAAGACGTCGTCGAAGCCGGTCGCATTGCCATCCGGATCGACGTAGATCATGGCTCCGTTCACCTGAAACAGAGTGATCATCTCCTCGACGTGCGGATCGACGACCAGCGTATGCGTCTCGCCGGGGGCCTCGTAGGCATAGGAGCCCTCGGTGGCAATCCAGTCATGCTCCAGGTACCGCCATTCTCCCTTCAGCACGAAGGCATGCACCGGTTGGGGATGGCGATGGCGTGAGAGCACGCCCGACTTTCGCACCCGCAGCAGGTTCATCCAGTACCCGCGCGAGGCCGCAAGCAGCAGCGGTCGGAACCATACGTTCTCCTCCACAGGAACCCAGATCCGTTCGTCGGTGGGGATGGCGTTCGGGATCACGAGCTCGGGCGGGGAGTCCTTCGGCTGCGGATGTCTGTAGGGCATCCACTTGTCGTTCATGCGGGTGCCGGGGGAGGTGGGCTCTGTGCTGGACATTCAATCTGCTCCTCTGAGGCGGGTTGTGGTCAAATAGTCAGATAGCCGCCATCGATGGCCAGGATGGCGCCCGTCACGAACCGAGCCGCGGGCGATGCCAGGAAGACGGCGCCGCCGGCCACTTCCTCCGGGGTGCCCCAGCGGCCCATGGGAGTGCGGGACAGGATCGGGGCGCTGCGCTCCGGGTCATCCTGCAGAGCCTGCGTGAGAGGCGTCGCGATCCAGCCTGGCGCAACGGCATTGACGCGGATGCCGTCGGCCGCCCATGCGGCGGCGAGGCTCTTGGTCAATTGGCCGATGCCGCCTTTCGAGGCGCTGTAGGCCGGAACCCGGGGACCGCCGAAGAAGGTGAGCATGGACGCGACATTGACCACGGAGCCCTTGGTTTCGATCAGCCTTGCTTTTGAGGCGGAGCAGACCCGCATGGCGCCGGTCAGGTTGACTGAGATGACGTCCGCAAAGACGTCCGGGTCGTGTTCCAGGTCACGGCGAATTACGCCCGCGGCGTTGACCAGGATATCCAGGCGGTTGAATTGCGTGACCAGATGGTCAACCGACGGACCATCACGGACGTCGAGAACCGCAAACGAGATCCCTGCATTGGTCTCGTCGCCTGCCGCCCGCATCCGCTCGGCCTCACTCGCTCCCGTCGCCGTGACGTTGGCACCCAGGTCTCGGAAGGCCTTGGCGCAGGCAAGCCCGATTCCGCTTGTGCCGCCCGTGATCAAAGCGGTTTGGCCGTTGAATAGATGAGGAGCAAAAGCATCGGTGATCGGCATTCCGCTGTTCTCTCCGGGGTGTTGATCGGATGCTCGGCAGGATTCGAAACATAGTGCTTGAATGGGTGTAGCCAAGCAAACTCTACCAGGGACCTCGGCCGCTGCCGAGGACTTCAGGCAGCTCACATGGAGAATTGCCGGATCGGTCGCGGCGTTCGGCCAGCAGATACAGGTGCAAGCTAACGCCGATGCTGGGACATCGCGAGGGAGGGATTCAAGTAGCTCCACGTGAAATGTCGCCTCGAGCCAAAGAGGATTGATCTGGTAGGCGCTTTCGCGTGATGCTGGACCTGAAGCAGGGGCGCTGCGGCAGAATGTTGCCTGCGGACGCACCCAACGCAACCGGGACGGAGGAGCAGGGATGTCTTTGATCTCCTATTTGACCACTGTTCGGTTCCAGGCTGGCGCCCTGTCGGACGTCGGCAGTGATATGCGGGAGCTTGGAATAAGGACGCCCCTCATCGTTACCGATGCGGGAATCGCGCGCGTCGGCTTGGTCGATCGCCTGATAGGTGTTCTCTCTGCAGGGCAGCATATTCCGGTCTTCGCCGATACGCCCACGAACCCCACGGAGGGCGCAGTGATGGCCGCGCTGGATCTCTACCGTTCCCATGGCTGCGATGGCCTGATTGCCATCGGGGGCGGCTCCCCGATTGATCTGGCCAAGGGTGTGGCGCTTCTGTCGACCCACGATGGACCCTTGGAGCAGTATGCGGCGATCCTGGGCGGAATTCCTAAGATCTCCGCGGCCGTGGCCCCGCTCATGGCCATCCCAACCACTGCCGGGACAGGCAGCGAGGTCGGCCGGGCGGCCCTGATCACCTTGGAGAATGGCCGAAAGCTCGGATTTATCTCTCCCCATCTCATCCCGAAGCGCGCCATCTGCGATCCCGATCTCACGCTCGGGCTGCCCCCGGCCCTGACGGCGGCGACCGGAATGGACGCGATCACCCATTGCATCGAGACCTTCCTCAGCCCGCGCTTCAACCCACCGGCAGAGGCCATCGCGCTCGACGGTCTGGTTCGTGCCATCGGCAATATCGAGCGGGCGGTGGCCCAGGGGGCGGATCGCACGGCCCGGCACGAGATGATGATGGCCGCGCTCGAGGGAGGCCTGACCTTTCAGAAGGGCCTGGGTGCCGTCCATGCCCTCTCGCATCCTCTCGGAGGTCTGAAGCGGGTGTCGCTGCATCATGGCACCCTCAATGCGGTGCTGCTGCCCTACGTGCTTGAGTTCAACAGGAGCCATGCCGAGGCAAAATACGCTACGATCCGCCATCGGTTGGGCCTCAACGACGGCGTGGATCTGGCGGATTATGTCCGCAGTCTCAACTCGCGGCTTGGCATGCCGGCAACTCTGGCTGAGATGGGGGTGCCGCGAGACAGCTTTGCCCTGATCGCAAAGAGCGCGACTGAGGATCACTCCTCCGCGACCAATCCTCGTCCGGCCAGCGAGGCGGATTACCAGGCGATCCTCGAGGCGGCCTATGCAGGGACCCCGGTCCAACCGGGGCCTGATCCATCCACCGCACCTTTCTAGCCGTCCGGGAAAGGTTTGGTCGAAGAGGAGGCCTATCGGAAGACGCCTACCAGCCCCGCCGTCCTCCCCCGTGGTGCGGGACATCGTCGAAGTCGGACGGCGCCTCATCGACCTCGCCATGCCGGGGCTGCCGCTGGTCGACCCAGCGCGGTTCCGGCTTGGCCCCATGCCCGGCGGGACCATCGAGGAGGGCCAACATCCCCTGTAGGACAGATCGGGCGGCACCCACCGCCAAATCGGCTAGGTCGCGCAGGCGGAGGTCGCCAATGTTGCCAGGATGCTCCTGTGCTCGGGTATACGGCATCGATTGATCTTCCGGATAACGATCCGGTGCGCGATCCGGCAGGAGGCCTGAGAGGGCGCCGGCACCCCCTAGAACCAGGATCAGGACCACGGGGACGACGAGGCGAAAGGCAAGGCCAATGACCTTGGAGAGGATGACATAACCGACGATCAAGATAATCGCGGTGGTGATGAAGCCGGCGCTCAAAGTCTCTGCCTCCCTGTCGGGCTGGATATGAGGCGCAACGCCATCACCGACATCCGCGGCCGTTTTATGGTCACCCTGACTCAAACGCGGTTGGTCCGAATCGGCCGAGATCAACCCACCCCTCAGACCTGGAAACATGAGGTTCTATCGAACCGGACGAGCCGCGCAGCATCGGCTTTGCGGGGTGTCACACACAAGTGCTTCACACGCTCATCCCGTGCCGCGGGAAGGCACGCGGTTTCAATGACTTAGCTGATAGGAATTCCTTAGCTCAGAAACCGACGCCCCAGCCATTCCATGTTAAAGAATTGGCGTTAAAGGCTTTTCTGCTGATTTCAGACGCGCCCTCCGCGGACGTCGGGCGTCGAGTCCCTTGGGTAGATGAGCGGGTAACTGCGATTGTCGGTGGAGCAGGCGGCCTTCAGCTGAATGCTATGGCCGGTGGCGCTCGAGTTTCGGGAGCAAGCGTCAAGATTCTTCGATGGCAACGGCCAGATCGCGGTAACCATCGCTGGCGCTCGCTTACAGAACCGGCCGGGTGACCGAAACGCTATTGCACGAAACCGAGCGTCTTTGTGGGACGAGATCCCACGGTCAGATACTGCTTCAGCGTAGTGTGAGTGCGTTCGAGCTCCAGTGCCAGGTGCTCGACCTGTTCCGACCCGTTGCACAGGAGGTCGGCGCTCGTAATCTTTCGCCAGCCGACACAGATCTCATGCACCGTCCTCGCCCCAACGTTGGCTGATGCGCTCTGCAACCCATGGGCTTCGAGACGAAATCTGTGGGAGTCTCCCGAGGCCGCAGCAGAGCGCAACTCGTCGATGAGTTGATTGGCATCCAAGAAGAACTCGTCCACAAGGCTCAAAACGAAATCGCGCCCGCCCAGCTGTTCCAATTCCACAAGAACTGGTTCGTCGACCAAGGTAGTTTGGACTGTCGAGGGCGTGACGAGAGCTTCATCGATCGCTAATGGTACGGCATCCGTTTGGGAACCGACTCGCTCTTCGATCAGTCTGAGGAGCACCGCCGGCTGAATGGGTTTTGTCAGGCATGCATCCATACCCGCCTCAAGAGTTCGAGCAGCAATCTCGGGTGTCGCGTCGGCCGTCAGCGCAAAAATGGGCATGCGGACGCCCGATGGTTCTGTGAACCGAAAGATCTTCGTTGCCTCCAATCCAGTCATGACAGGCATGTTGATGTCAATGATGACGAGATCGAAGCTCTCCGTCGCCAGTGCGTCGAGCGCATCCTCTCCGTTAGCGACGCATCGCGTGGAATGTCCACCGCGTTCCAGGATCTTCGTGATCACCAAACGGTTCGTCGAATTGTCATCTGCAACAAGGATCGAGAGGCGCCTGGATGCTGTGGGAAGCTCGATGTCGCTGGGCCCGCGCCAGATCGATTGGGCCGATGACGTCTGCATTGCCGCTGCAATGGACGCGACTCTTGCGTCCTCCCCGGTAAAGTCGAGCGGGAGCAGGCTGCTAGATAAACGCATCAGCCTCGTGCTTGAGGCGATCTTTGATAGATCTGAACGTATCAGTACCGGATTTGCCGTCAGATCCGCCTGCTCGATCTCGTCCGCAAGGAGCTCCTCAGGCAAGTCGCTGTAGTAGAAAATCAGCCATTCTGCGGCACTATGCTGTTTTGCATAGTCTCTTGCCTCTGCCGGCGTCCTCGCGACAAGGACTTGGTCTGGGCGGCCAAGTCGAGATGCGATGCTGCTCGCGAGATCCATGCTCGAACAAATCAGAAGAGGCCGAAACCCGTTCAGCAATGGCTGGGCTGGATTCTTCTGGTCAGGGATGCCGACCGGAAGGGTAACCCAGAACGAGCTGCCGTGGCCTTCCTCGCTGTCGACGCCGATCGTGCCTCCCATGGCGGTGATCAGCTGTCTGCAAATGGAGAGCCCCAAGCCGGTTCCGCCATAACGGTTGATGATGGTTTCGTCTGCCTGGGTGAAGCTCTCGAAAATTCTGCCGATCGCACGAGGAGCAATGCCGATGCCAGTATCGGATACGGCAAAGCGGATGAACGACCCCTTGTCCGTATTCAACGGCCGGGTGTCGAGTGTGATATACCCGCTATCAGTGAACTTCACTGCATTGCCGAGAAGATTGAGGAGGATCTCCTCAAGGTGGTGCCGCGAGCCATGAACGTATGAAGGTGTCCCGGGCGCCACGTGGATCGTCAGGCGAAGACCTCTCTGCTGAGCTTGAGGGAGCATCATCGCCCGAGCGGTGGATAGGACCTCCAACAAGTCGAAGTCGACCTTCTCCAAGGGCATCTGGCCCGCCTCAATGCGGGACAGGTTCAGGATGCTGTTGATCTGCCGGAGCAAAGTATCGCCCGCCGAGCCGATCGTGCGAATGATCCCACGCTGCTCGGCGTCAAGTTTCGTCCCAGCTATCAGGCTGGAGAGGCCGATGATCGCATTGAGCGGAGTTCGGAGTTCATGGCTGACGCTGGCGAGGAAAAGCGTCTTCGCGCGATAGGCGGCCTCGGCTTGCGCCTTCGCGTTGGAGAGCTTGCGGATCAGCGTGCTCGCATAAAGCGGAAGAACGATGAGGCTTAGCAATAGTGTTGCCGACAGGTAGATGTCATCGTGCCATCGTGGCGTCGTGTAAATGACGGCGCTGAAGCAAACTGCAGATACTGCCATGGCAATATACAGGAAGCGGACCCCAAAGCGGAATCCGTTCCCGAAGGTGATCCATAGGTACAGCAGAAAAAGGACCGAAGAGGTTTCCCCGACATAGCGCAACTGGAACGACAGGGTCGTTAGATCGCAGACAATGGCGATGATGCGTCGAATGGTTGATTGGTGGGGGCGGACCAGGATATGGACGACGATACCGGCAGAGATGAACGCAAACACGGTCGCGCTGATCAAGGCCTCCCGCGGTACGGAAGGATTGATCCAGAAGGTATAAGCGGCGATCAAGCTCAAAAAGATGAGTCGATTGAAACTCATCTCATGTTCACGATCAGGACTGCTTCTAAACCGGGCCAAGAGGTTGGCAATCACCGGGTGCGCGCTTTCCTGAGAGGAATGTCCTGACTCGGGAGCGGAAAACATGGACGTTCCTTGAGCAGCCCGTCGAATATCTCCGAAGGCACTGGCCGGCTGAACAAATAGCCTTGTGCCTCATCGCAGGGGTGGTTGAGCAGGCACGCAAGCTGCGATTGCGTTTCGACGCCCTCCGCTACGACTTTCAGTTCGAGGCTCTCTGCCATCGAAATGATCGCTCTGACAATGGCTTCGTCACGGGTCCCATCAGAGAGGTTGGAAACGAACGACCGGTCAATTTTCAACGTGTCGACGGCAAAGTTCTTGAGATAGCTGAGCGAGGAGTAGCCAACGCCGAAATCGTCGATTGCTATCTTCACTCCTAGGTTCTTGAGTTCGTTCAGAATCAGCTTGGTTCTTTCAACGTCCTTGAGAAGGCTGCCTTCGGTGAGCTCAAGCTCAAGATATTCCGGCCTGAGACCGGTTGCCTCCAAGGTCTCCGCAACGAGCTGGACGACGTCTTGGCGCAAGAATTGCACTGGCGACAAGTTCACCGCGACCCGCAGGGGAGCATACCCGAGGTCGTGCCAGGCAGCAGCCTGGGTGCAGGCTTTTCCAAGAACCCAGGCGCCGATCTCGTTGATCAGGCCCGTCTCCTCGGCAATGTCGATGAAGACATGGGGTGACGTGATGCCAAAGTCAGGTCTGACCCAACGTAAAAGGGCCTCCGCTCCCACGATCGCTCCTGTCTTCAAATCGACCTGAGGCTGATAGTGTAGAACGAACTGCTCCTGCGAGATAGCCTTCAGAAGGTCCGCTTCCAGACTGATGGTGTTCAAGGTGACACTTTCCATCTCCTGGGAGTAGAAGCGGGCAGTATTCCTCCCTTCGGCCTTGGCTTGATACATTGCCAAATCGGCGTATCGAAGGAGTTTCTCCACATCTCGTCCGTCGCCCGGAGATAATGCAATCCCGATGGTGCAACCGAGCCTCAGCTCATTTCCGTCCAGTAGAAAAGGAGCTGATAGGCTGTCTATGATTTGCCGCGCGAGCTCCTCTGCATCGTGTCCCGCATCGATATTCGTCTGGAGTACGACAAACTCGTCGCCGGACATCCTTGCGACGAGATTGGTGCTTGGCACACAACCGATGAGGCGACCTGTCACCTGCTGAAGGATGCGGTCGCCGCCCGCATGACCAAGGGCATCATTGACTGACTTGAACCGGTCGAGGTCGATCAGGAGTAACGCGAACTGGCCTCGCTCACTGTCGATCTCCTGTTGAACTCGCTCGTAGAGCATCCTGCGGTTAGGCAAATCGGTAAGAGTGTCATGTAGTCCGATATGCCGGAGGGTATTCTCTGCTTGTTTCCTCTCGGTAATGTCGATCGACGTGGTGAGGACGCCCGTCACACCACCTGTAAGCTCACGCAGTGACGTTTTGGTCGTCAGGAATGCACGCTCCGAGCCCGTGCTGTCGGAGATACGTTCCTCGAAGCTGGAAGACGCTCGTTGCTTTCCCAGGATGGCTTTATGAACGTGTTCGCCATATTCCGCATTGTCGCTCCGAAGGACGGAGTGCAAGTGCCTCCCCAGGAGGGATTCGGGCGAGATGCTGGCGAATTCGGCAAAATAAGCGTTGACGAAGAGGATGCGGTTGTCTTCGTCGGTTGCGCTGATCATTGCTGGAACGCTGTCGATGACCTGCGTTAGTGCCTCTCGGCTGCTGCGGACCAGTTCTTCTTGAGAGCGCTCGCTGATACGGAGTTGCTGCTCGAGGGCCAATGCGCGACTTTTAATGAACTGCTGTTGCCTTTGCAGCTTGAGAAGATTGCGCGCGCGGGTCGTGAATTCATAATGATCCACTGGCGATCTGAGAAAGTCCGTAGCGCCTGCCTCGAGAGCCTGGAGCCGGAAAGCCCTGTCATCATAGGCTGTTATGACGATGATTGGAACATCGGCTCCATTGACGCTGTTTCTGGCATGCCTCGTGAACTCAGCTCCGTCCATGCCAGGCATTCGAAAGTCGGTGATGATCAGGTCGGGACAGTTGCCCGCAAGCCAGTCGAGGGCCTCGTTAGGGGACGCAGAGGCGTGTACCTCCGCCCCTTCCTCGATAGCCCGCGCCAGCCGAGAGAAGATGTTGCGGTTCGTGCTTCTGTCATCAACGATCAGAATGCGCGCCATGTACTGCCCCCCGGCATCCTGGCCAATGAGATAGGTCTGTCTCCGAGTCTGCTTTGCTACCGTCTCAAGAGACGATCTGTTTGATGATGGTCATTCGGTCGGCCATGGGGTCTGTACTCGCTCTAACATGGTTTAGGTCCTCCGCAGAGGTCGGCAGGCTCGCCCATTAGTGATGCAAAGGTGCAGTTGATCGTCATTTCTCTGACTAAACTAGGCTGAGCTCACACGGAACGAGTAATTTATACCACAATAACGTTTAGGCATGTGTCGGCGGATACTGAATTCTTCAGGTATTGGTTAATCCAGGCTTATTGCCGCAGCATGACGACCGCAGAGCGACACTGATCGATCTTGTTCCTGAGGTGGCAAGCGCCGATAGGGCCCCGACAATTAACCAAGATACTTACCAAACGGAGCAGGCGGCTACACAGGCTGTCGTTAATCGATCATTATCCATAGGAAAGGACGCCTGTCGGACCGACGGCGTACTCAAGATCGGCGAGATGAAGCTCGTCGTGTCCGAATTTCTCTATGATGGAGAATATTGATGCCGGCCCCCTCGGCCAAAGTCACTGGCCATGCCCGTGACGCGGCTAAAACTGTCGATTACGAAGTAGCTTCGCCTCCAAGCCCGTCGCATAAGCCGGTTCCCGGGTTGTCAGCGGGCCGCACCACGAACCTTCTCCTGCCCCATATCGATGTTAATATCGACTTCGAGCGAAGGACTTATTGGGCTGCCATGCGTTCGAGCCGGCACCCGATGATCACGATGGAGCTGCTGCAGGACATGATGTGCGTACAGGAATCTGTCCGTGTCATCATCGAGGAGGGCAACCGCGAGCAGCATCAGCACCTCGAGTACTTTGTTGCGGCATCCCAGACACCCGGCGTTTACAATTTCGGCGGGAACTTAGCTTATTTCGCGGATTGCATCCGCCGCAAGGATCGCGAGGGCCTGCGGGAATACGCCTATGCGTGCATTGACGTGGTCTATGGGAATGCCATGGCATTTCATACGCCCCTGATAACGATCGCGTTGGTCCAAGGTGATGCGCTCGGCGGCGGCTTCGAATGCGCGCTCTCCTTTGATGTCCTTGTCGCGGAAAGAAGCGCGAAGATGGGTCTGCCGGAGGTCCTGTTCAATCTGTTCCCGGGAATGGGGGCATACAGCTTCCTGTCCCGCAAGATCGGCACAGCAGCAGCCGAGAAACTCATCATGAGCGGCACGGTCTACACGGCTGAGGAACTGCATCGGCTCGGTGTCGTCGACATCCTCGCGGACGACGGTCAGGGTGAAAACGCGGTTAGGGACTATATTGCCCGCAACAGGCGCAAGCATAATGCCCATAAGGCAATCTACCGTTCCAGACGGCGCATCAATCCACTGACATATGAGGAATTGCGGGACATCGTCGATATCTGGCTGGACGCAGCCATGGAATTGGAAGAGCAGGATCTTCGCAAGATGACACGCCTTGTGGAAGCTCAGGGCCGCCGTCTCGACAAGGAGGATTGATGGGGCCTGCCCTGATCTTCCTTTTCGCGCTAGCCGCCAAGAGCTGACTTGTGGGAAGACGCGATTAAACTCGCTGGTGGAGTGGATGTGCATTCTGCTGATGGAGGGTTTCGGTCGAACGGCAGATCCGCCAATTGCTCAAGAGTCATGCGCCTTAGAGCCGGATGGGACAGAGGATCATCAGGGCAATCGTCTACGTCCTTGTGCAGGTAACAGCCGCTGAGAAGCTGCTTTGCGAGAGCGAAAAGGTTTGCCATCCCTGCATGATGCCTCTTTCCTTCTGTTGGCGGGATGGCTTTTATCTGCATGGGGTTATAGAAAAACTATATGCGAAACTTGAGCCGCTTCCATCTCACGGGTCTGCGCGCCGTCGAGGCAGCGGGGCGGTTGGGCAGCCTGCGGGCCTCTGCCGACGAACTCGGCGTCACCGTAGGCGCCGTCAGCCAGCAGATCCTGAAAGCCGAGGAGCAATTCGGGCAGCGCTTGTTCGAGCGACTGCCGAAAGGCCTGAAGCCAACGCCGTTCGGACAGGACATCCTGAAATATCTGAGCGCTGGATTTGCGGAGATCTCGGCCGGGCTTGCCCTCGCCGAACGCCGCCGCGAGGATGTCCTGACGGTGTCCGTTGCGCCTGTCTTCGCAGGCAAGTGGCTGGTGTGGCGCCTCCAGCGGTTTCACGAGCAGTATCCCGATATTCGCATCCGCATCGATGCGGATGTGGCGCTCGTTGATCCGGATACATCCGATGTGGACGTGTGCATCCGGGTCGGCTGGGGCAACTGGCCCCATGTAAAATCGGAGAAGCTGATCGATCAGCTGATCTTCCCCGTCTGCAGTCCGCCGCTCGCCGAGCGCCTGCGAAAGCCCGCCGATCTTGCCACCGTTCCCATCATCCGCGAGCCGACGCCCATGTTCGGCTGGAACGCTTGGCTCGGCCCGAACGGTCTCGACGAGACGATCCTTGGCGATGGGCCAGTCTTCTCGGACGCCTCGCTCTGTCTGGACGCCGCCATTGCAGGGCAGGGCGTGTTTCTGGCGTGGGAAACGCTGGCGGGAGATGCCATGTCCCTCGGGCGTCTGTCGGCTCCCTTTCCGGACCGCTATTCCACTGGCATCGCCTATTGGTTCGTCACGTCCCGAACCCGGCCGCGGACGCGGGCGGTAGCGGCCTTCCACGATTGGCTGAAAGCCGAGCTGGCCGGCATGGAGCAATGATGGCGCGTGACGATGCCGCGCTGAGTTAAGGACTCGTTCGCCTGAAGCCGCTCATTCGTTGAACGGAAGAACGGCCGCGCGGAATGCGCACGACCGCTCATGATTTTTGTCGAAAAGTTACCCGATTCGGGGGCGAAGCGGAGTTGCGTAGCCGAGGCCGAGGCTCACGGGCTTCACCGCGAATGCACCGTCGCCGATCAGGACATGTGCAACGGCGGCGAGTGCCAGAAAGGCGGGATATTCCCAGCCGCCATTGGGGGCATTGAACACCCATCCGTTGGGAGCGTGCACGAGCACAGCGCCCAGGAGAACCGGCAGAAGTGCGAGGGACACTGCGCGACCGTAGACGCCCAGCAGAATGGCAAGACCGCCGAACAGCTCGGCCAGGATGATCGGCCATGCCAGAGTGGCCGGGAAGCCGACCTGCGCGAGGAAGTCGGCAAAGCCTGGAACCGTGAAGACGGCGATCTTCAGATAGGCATGGGCGATGAACATGACGCCAAGAGCCACACGCAGGGCGAAAGCACCATAGGGAGCAAGGCGGGTATCGATCATGGTTTTTCTCCAGGACCCGAACGGTCCGTGTGCCAAGAACCTGATCTTTTCCATAGTGCAATGCAATGGAGCGATCTGCAGTGATTTTCTTGCATAAATGCAAAAACCGTTCGGTCGCGAGCTAGCCACGTATACTCCGATCCTTCGCGTACGACCCGCACTGAACGATGCTCTAGTCGGATGAAGATGTCCGTGGAGACCGCCCTTCTACCGGATAGGCGGGATCGTTGTATCCGGGCGTGGAGGGATGCCCGGTTGCGACGAGGCTGTCGACGAGGGCTTCGTCCTCGGCCGTGAAGCGATAGTCGAGGGCCTTCAGGTAATCGTCCCACTGTTCCTCCGTACGCGGACCGGCGATCACGGACGTGACGAAGCGATTGTTCAGAACCCATCCCACCGCGAACTGGCCTGCGGTGATTCCACGAGCCTCGGCATGGCGCTTGATATCCTGTGCGATCTGGAGGGATTCCGGACGCCATTCGGTTTGCATCATCCGGCTGTCCTGCCGGCCGGCGCGGCTCGCCTCCGGCGGTGGAGCGTCGGGGCTGTACTTGCCCGTGAGGACGCCGCGTGCGAGCGGAGAGTAGGGCACAACGCCGAGGCCATAGTAATCGCAGGCCGGCAGATGCTCGACCTCCGGCATCCGGTTCATGGCGTTGTAATAGGGCTGGCTCACCACGGGGCGATCGATGCCGAGATCGTCGCAGAGGCGGCAGATCTCGGCCACGCGCCAGGCCCGATGGTTCGAGACGCCGAAATACCGGATCTTGCCCTGGCGCACGAGATCTCCCATGGCGCGCACCGTCTCCGGCAGCGGCGTCGCATGATCCTCCTTGTGGACGTAGTAGATGTCGATCCACTCCGTGCAGAGGCGCCGCAGGCTCGCCTCCGCGGCCTCCACGATGCGCCGACGCGAGAGACCGCGCTCGTTGGGACCTTGTCCGGTCGGATTGGCCACCTTCGTGGCGAGCACCCAATGGGAGCGATGTGAGTTGACCGCACGTCCGGTGATCTCTTCGGACCGGCCTTCGTTGTAGACATCGGCCGTGTCGATGAAGTTCACACCCGCTTCGTGCGCCTTTGCCATGATGCGTGCGGAGAGAGCTTCGTCCGTCGGGCCACCGAACATCATCGTGCCAAGGCAGATCGGTGAGACCTTGAGGCCGGAGCGGCCCAAATTTCGGTAATCCATCTGAAGCTCCATAATCGGTGGTGGTCGGAAGATAGGGTGCTCGTCCGGCATCTCTACCGGTGAGGACAACGAGCCCGCTCACGATCTGACATGCAGGTCGGCTCCGTCTTCATGACTGCCATAGCGGCTGCACATCTCTCGCCTGACCTGAACGGCCAGCCGGCCGGGATCGAGATCCACATCGTCTTCCGTGACTACGGAACCCG
This sequence comes from Microvirga sp. RSM25, assembly GCF_044784385.1. Lineage (NCBI taxonomy): Bacteria > Pseudomonadati > Pseudomonadota > Alphaproteobacteria > Hyphomicrobiales > Methylobacteriaceae > Microvirga > Microvirga sp. RSM25. The sequence goes on from NZ_CP173039.1 coordinate 508,828, forward strand.
CAGCCACATCGCGGTTCAAGCGGACACCGTGCGCGAGGCCGATGGGCAGCATGCGCCGAGCCTTGCTGCGGGCGGCTGGCGCCAGCCGCCCATAGACGGTGTAGCCGCCTTCGCCATCCAGGCTCTCTCCAGCCTTGAGATCGCGCTTCGCAACCGCCACCGCATCGCCGCGCCATGTCCGGCACGAGCCCGTCGGTTCGCCGCGCAGGGCGGCGCTCAGAACCGAGATCGACAATTCGAGGCCGATCAGATGGAAGGGTTTGTACATGGCCGCATAGCGGCCCGTTAAATCGGTGGGAAGACCGTACTGCTTGAAGCAGGCCGCCACATAATCGTTGGGGGCCTTGAGCACAACGTAGACGCCCCAGCGTAGATCCCGGAACACCGGCCTGCCGTCGCGCTCGAGCGAGGACACCACTTCCACCATGCCGTCACGATCGAGCTGACCGCCGACGGCACGCGGGCGCAGGATATGCGCGAGGTCGTCGACGCCGCAGGGCGGGAAGCGCAGTCCGTCGTCCGGCACATCGAGGTCGCAGGCATTCGCAATGGCGGCCATTTCAATGGCGGATTTGGTACCGTCGAGGAAGGAATTGAACATCTGCGGATTCATGCCCGCCGCCCTGGCCTGCTCCGATGTCAGGCCATAATGCGTCCAGACCTCGTCCGGGGTGACATTGTGATAGGCAGGAAGGTATTTCGTTCCCTTGCCCGCTGCGGCGACCGTGAATCCTGCAGCACGGGCCCAGTCCACCATCTCGGACACGAGCGCCGGCTGGTCGCCATAGGCCATCGAGTAAACGATCCCGCGCTCTCGTGCCTTTCCGGCGAGGAGGGGACCAGCCAGGACATCGGCCTCGACATTGACCATGACGATGTGCTTGCCGGCCTCGATGGCCGCCAGTGCATGCCTGATTCCCGCTTCGGGATGACCGGTGGCTTCGATCACCACCTCCACATCGCCCGCAGAGCACGCCGCCGTTCCGTCCGTGGAGAAGCGCGTGCCAGCAATTCTTTCCTCTTCCCAGCCAACGGTCCGGCAGGCCTCACGTGCCCGATCCGGCTCGAGGTCGGCGATCATGGCAACCTCGAGCCCGGCGATGGTCGGCACTTGGGCGAGGAACATCGAGCCGAATTTGCCGGCGCCGATGAGCGCCACGCGAACGGCGCGGCCTGCATCGAGCCGTTGGCGGAGCAGTGCTGACAGGTTCATGGCGTCTTGCCTCCGATGCTGCGCTTCCTTGTCTGGTCAGGCTCGAGGCTGCGAAGGCGCGAGTCAATGGGCGGAGAGGCAGGCCGCATCGAGCAGGGAAGGCCGGTTCAGGCCAAGGTATTCGGGCAGATGGAAAGCTACGATCCCGCCGCCGACACATGGCTGCAACACGCCCCGATGCCGACGCCGCGGCACGCGGTGGGAGCCACGGTGATCGGAGACTGGGTCTATGTGGCCGGAGGTGGGGCGGTTCTGGGCGGATCGATCCAGTCTGCCGTGCATGAAGCTTTCACGCTCGGCTGACGGGGCATCACCCCGGCAATGCGCCGAGCGCCGACAGTTCCGCCTCGGCCTGGGCAGCCGAGATCGCTCCGGGCTTGAGCCCTTCCCGGGCCATGCGGGCTCCGAGTTCCGCGAAGTAGGTATTCGCAGGGGCCGGTACGCCGTAAAGGCGAGCCAGCAGCACGATCTCGCCGTTGAGGTAATCCGTCTCGATCGAACCGCCGCCTCGCGCAAGGCTCTGCGTCGTCGAGCTGCCCAGGGGGTCGATTCCGGTGATCGGCTTCTGGTTCATCAACTGTGCCCTGCGGGCATCGGCTGCACCCACATCCAGCCACGCGATGCCAGCCGCCTTGTAGGTGGCTTCCGCCTCAGTCCGGAGCAGCGCTTCCAGGTGCCGGTAATCGGCATCCAAGCCGAGCGCCGCCTGCAAGATGTTGCTCAGGTTGAGAAGCAGCTTTCCGTACTTGCTCTGCATCACGTCCTGTGAAACGAAGGCTGCGACATTGGCAGCTTCCAGAGATTTTGCGAGCTTGGTATCGTGATCATTGCTGCCGCCGGGATAGCGGCCGATGTCGAAGATGCCGTGACGCGGCACGGAGAAGGCGCTGACCTCGCCGGGTGCCGAGATGGCAGCCGGCATCATCACTGTCACGCCGTGCACCTCCGGAAAGGAGCGCAGGGCGAGGCGCTCATTGGTCACGCCGTTCTGAACGCAGAAGATGGCCTGCCCGACGACGCCAGCAGCGCGCAGCCGGTCCAGCGCGGCAAGCGTGTCCTGGGTTTTCATTGTCAGCAGGATGGCATCGTCTGGGCGAAATTCGATCTCGGTGGGGTCCGATACGCAGGGAAAACGCACGCGTTCAGTCTTCTCGGGAGTGCGCAGGAGCAGTCCATCGGACTGGATAGCCTTGAGGTGGGCGCCGCGAGCAATGCCGATCACCTCTTGTCCCGAGAGCGCCAAGGCCGCAGCCACCGTCCCACCAATCGCGCCGACGCCATAGACAATGATCCGCATGATGCTCCTCGCGTGAATGCTGGATGAGAAAGGAAAACGCCTCCACATCCTTAAACGCGATATCGCGCGTCTTCCAGCTTTTCGAATAAGGCGGTGATATCAGTCCCGCGCCGCCCACTCCATTCCGCGCCTCAGGATGGTGAGCATCTCGGGCACGTCGAACTCCTTCGCCACGTGTCCGAGGGAGCTGTAGAAGACACGGCCCTGACCGTGCCGGCGCTTCCAGACGACCGGCATGACGACGCCCTCGATCCAAGGGGCGTGCTCCCCTGAGAATGTCGTCGTGGCGAGAACCTCGTTCGAGGGGTCCACATGCATGTAGTACTGCTCTGAGTGGTAGTCGAAGTCTCGGATCCCCTGCATGACCGGGTCGTCGGGCTGGGCGACGTTCACGCGGTAGTCGATAATGTTGCCGGGATGGGCCACCCATTGGCCACCGCACATGAACTGATATTCGACCGCCTCGCGGAAGGCATCGCCCATGCCGCCGTGAAAGCCGGCCAAGCCAGAGCCTTCTCGGACCGCCTGGGAGAGGTTGGCGACCTCGTCCTTCTCGATCTTCGACATGGTGTAGATCGGCACGATGAGACTCATCGTGGAGAGCTGTGGACTGGCAAAGGCGCGGGTCGAGTTTTCAAGATGAACCTGGAAACCTTCGTCCCGCAGCATGTCGGCCACGATGGCGGCGCATTGCTCCGGCTCATGGCCGTGCCAGCCGCCCCACACGATGAGTGCTTCGCGCATTGTTCGTTCTTTCTATCGCTTCAATCGATGTCAGGCTGCAGAGGCCGTCTGGGGTAGGCCCTTCCAGAGAATCGCCGCGTCGGCATCTTCAAGAATGCCTGGCCGTTCGAGGGTTGTCGTAATCGCCCGAGGCTGGCCGGTCGCGGCTCCCTCGAGGATGCTGTGCATGACCTCCAGAACGTGCAGACCGAGGCGACCGCTGGAGCGGTGCGCGGTACCGTTCAGGACGGAGCTCGCGAGGTCGGCGAGGCCGAGGGCGCGATAATTCGCCTTGTTCGGAACATCGGGAGCCCAGTTGGGGGAGCGCCAGTTGGGGGATCCGAGCGGCATTTCGCTCGAGTCGACGGCGCGCCAGTCCCCGCCGCGCTCGGTGATCTCCACATGGCCGCCGAAGAAATTCGGGTCCGGAACCCGCAGCGATCCTTCGGAGCCGTAGATCTCGATGGCCGGATGGCTGTGCTTCCACACGTCCCAGCTCATGCAGAAAGTGACCTGCGCGCCTGAGGCGAACTCAAGCAGGGACATCACATGGGTCGGTGTCTCGACCGGGATGCGGTGGCCCTTGCGCGGCGATTCGGATGTCACGATGCGCTCGGCAAAGCCGATGCTCGACATGGCGAAGACGCGCTGAACCGGACCGATCAAATTGACGAGGGTGCTCAGGTAATATGGCGCCATATCGAGGATCGGGCCGCCGCCGGGCTTGAAGAAGAATTCCGGATCCGGATGCCAGTGCTCCATGCCATGCGACATTAGGAACGCCGTTCCCGAGAGGATGTGCCCGATCTTGCCATCGTCGACGAGATTGCGCGCAAGGCGTCCGCCGGCGCCGAGGAAAGTGTCCGGAGCGCAGCCGAGGTGAAGGCCGCGCGCCTCCGCTTCGTCCACGAGCCTGCGGCCCTGCTCGAAATCCACGGCGAGGGGCTTTTCCGAGAAGACGTGCTTGCCGGCACTCAGCGCCGCGAGCGACACGCCGAAATGGGCAGCCGGGACAGTGAGGTTGACCACGAGGTCAATATCCTCTCGGGCGAGAAGCTCATCGACGGACAGGGCCTCGATGCCGTGTCGGCTCGCCTGCGCCTGCGCTACCTCCGGCTTCATGTCCGCACAGGCACGAAGGGTGAGGCCGCGATAAGCGGGGATGTTCTGGAGATAGATGCCCGAGATGTTGCCGCATCCGATGATGCCGACGTTGAGGGAGTTCATGATCCTTAGTCCTCGATAGTGCGCAGGAAGGCGAAGCTGTTGCGGGCCGTCTCTGCCGGGTTTGTCGGCTTGTCGTGTTCGACCACCATCCATTCGGCGCCCGCCTCGCGGCAGACGCGCCAGAGGTCGCGCCAGTTCAAGGTGCCTGAGCCGACATCGGCCCAGCCGTCCTGATCCTCGTTCTGGCCTGCCGGCGCGATGTCCTTCACGTGAGCGGCCGTAATTCTGCTGCGGTAGCGGTCGATCCATTCCTTCGGATCGACATTGCCGCGCACGAGCCAGGCGACGTCGGCCTGCCAGGTGAGGGGACTCGACCCGGCGGCCTCGAAGATCAGTTCGAGGGCGGTCTTCGCCCCGTCTTTCGGCTTCAGCTCCCAATGGTGGTTGTGATAGCCGAGGCGAATTCCTTTCGTCTGGAAGCGCTCCGCGATCTGCCCGAGCTCACGGCCGAGCGAACGCCAGCCATCGGCGGCCATGTCGCGCTCTTCGGGCGGAACGGCAGGCATGTAGAGATGCGTGAGACCCAGGGTGTTGCATGCATCCACGATAGCATCGGGCTTCTCGCGCAGAGCCGCCATGCTGACGTGGCTGGACGAGGCCTTGAGGCCGCGTGCATCGAGCTTCGCGCGAACTTCCGCTGGCTTGTCGAGATGCGAGCCGACAGTCTCCACATTCCGGTAACCGGCGTCAGCGACGGTATCGAGAATTAGGTCGAGATCTTCCAGGGATCTCAATGTGTAGAGTTGAATGGAAAGAATATCCGTGACGCTCATGGGATCCTCAAGGTTCGTGATGGCAGGCGCGACAGGCCATGCAATAAGGTCTATCGCGAGAATGATGTGATTACAGACGCTCGCCGGTTTCGTCCGAAAAGAGCGAAACTTGTGAGGGGTCGACGTGAAGCGTCAGATTCTCGCCCGGGGCGGCCTTTCGGCTGCCGGTGGTGCGCACCTGGACAGAGCCGCCGCCGTCGCTGCACCAGATGACGGTGTCGGCGCCCATCGGCTCGACGATGTCGACCTTGAAGCCCGGCCATATGCCGTTGCTTGCAATCTCAAGATGCTCCGGGCGAACGCCGAGTACGACCTCCTGCCCGGCCGAGGGTGCGGTGGCAAACTGATATCCGGAAAGCGAGAGACGGCGGTCGCCGGCGAGGAAACTCAAACCTTCCCCGGTATTCTCAAGGCGGCCCTTGGTGAAGTTCATCTGCGGCGAGCCGACGAAGCCCGCCACGAACAGGTTGGCCGGGCGGTGATAGATCTCGTCGGGCGTGCCGATCTGCTGGATCTTCTGCTCCTTCATGACCACGATTCGATCGGCCAGCGTCATGGCTTCGATCTGGTCATGGGTGACGTAGACCATGGTGGTCTTGTCGAGACGGGCGTGCAGCCGCTTGATCTCGACCCGGAGTTCGTTCCGCAGCTTGGCATCGAGGTTGGAGAGCGGTTCGTCGAACAGGAATACGGCAGCGTCGCGGACCAGAGCGCGACCGATCGCGACGCGCTGTCGCTGGCCGCCGGAGAGCTGGTCCGGACGGCGGTCGAGAAGGGGTGTGATCTGCAAGAGTTCCGCCGCCCTGGCGACACGTTTTTCGATCTCGGGCTTCGGCGTCTTCGCCATTTTCAGGCCGAAGGACATGTTTTCGCGCACGCTCATACGCGGGTACAGGGCGTAGGACTGGAACACCATGGCGATGCCGCGATCCTTGGGCTCCTCCCAGGTGACATTCTTGCCATTGATCCAAATTTGCCCCTCGGCCACATCGAGCAGGCCTGCGATGGCATTGAGCAGGGTGGATTTACCGCAGCCCGACGGGCCGAGCAGCACGATGAACTCGCCTTCCTGGATATCGAGGGAGAGGCCGTCGAAGACATGGACTGCTTCGAAGGCCACACTTACGTCACGCACGGAAACGGTTGACATGCCTTATCCCTTCACAGCGCCGGCGGCGATGCCGCGGACGAACCAGCGTCCGGACACGAAATAGACGACGAGCGGAACGAGCGCGGCGAGCATGGTGGCTGCCATGTCGACGTTGTAGGCGCGCTCGCCCTGCGTTGAGTTCACGATGTTGTTGAGTTGCACGGTCATGGGCAGGTTCTCCCGGCCCGCGAAGGTCAGCCCGAAGATGAAATCGTTCCAGATGCCGGTGACCTGCAGGATGGTCGCCACCACTAGGATGGGCGTCGACATGGGCAGGATCACATGGAAGAAGATGGACCAGAATCCGCCGCCGTCGATGCGCGCCGCCTTGAACAGTTCGAGCGGGAGGCCGGCGTAATAGTTGCGGAATAAGAGGGTCATAGTCGGAAGCCCGAAGATCACGTGGACCAGCACGATGCAGGTGAGCGAATTGTAGATCCCGGTCATCGAGAAGATGCGCACCAGGGGATAGAGAAAGACCTGGTAGGGAATGAAAGCGCCGAGCAGCAGGATGCCGAACATGACGTTGGCGCCCTTGACCCGCCAGAACGACAGGGCATAGCCGTTGATGGCCCCGGCAATGATCGAGAAGATCACGGAGGGAATCAAGATGCGCACCGAGTTCCAGAAGCCGACACTGATGCCGTTGCACTCGAGGCCGGTGCAGGCTGACGACCAAGCCTTGGTCCAGGCGTCGAAGGTCAGTGCTACGGGCAACGCGAGGATGTTGCCGAGTCTGATCTCTTCCATGGGTTTTAGCGAGGTCACGACCATGATCCAGAGCGGCAGCAGGAAGAACAGGGCTGCCGTCACCAGGAAGGCATAGATGCCGATGCGGCCGATAGTGAGGTGGCGGGGGCGGCGGCCTTGCGGCTCGGCAGCGTTCATGCGTGCCTCCCTTGTGGGCGGATATAGCGGGCATAGACCCAGGGTGCCAATACGATCACGACAGTGATCAGCATGATGGTCGCGGCGGCCGTTCCGAGGCCGATGTTATTGCGCTCGAACAGATGATCCATGACGAACTTCGCCGGCACCTCGGTGGCGATGCCAGGACCGCCCAAGGTCATGGCGACGACGAGATCGTAAAGCTTCACGACGCCGGTCGCGAGCAGCACGACTGCAGTAACGATCATGGGCCGAAGCAGGGGCAGAACGACGGAGGTGTAGACGCGCCAGGTCGGAATGCCATCGACCTTCGCGGCTTTCCACAGATCCCTGTCCACGCCGCGCAGGCCGGCGAGCATGATGGCCATGGTGAGGCCGGAGCCATGCCAAAGGCCTGCAATGACAATGGTGTAGATCGCCATCTTCTGGTTCACGAGCCAGTCGAAGGTGAAATTCTCGAAACCCATGTCGCGCACGAGCTTCTGCAGGCCGAGCCCTGGATTGAGGAACCATTGCCAGGCCACGCCGGTGACGACGAAGGACATGGAAAACGGGTAAAGGAAGACCGTGCGGAAGAGGCCTTCGCCGCGCACGTTCTGATCGATGAAGACGGCGAGCAGAAAGCCGATGATGAGGCAGCCCGAGATGAAGAGCACACCGAAGATGACGATGTTCTCGGCCGAGGTGACGAAGCGGTCATTGGCGAAGAGGCGGCTGTATTGCGTCAGGCCGAACCAGTCGAGCTTAGGCAGAAGGGTCGAACTCGTGAACGAGAGCCGCACGGTCCAGAGCATGCAGCCGATATAGACCACAAGGACGATGAGCGCGGTCGGCAGAAGGGCGAAGGCTGCGGGCAGGCGAGTTCGCACACTGCGCCGGATTCTTGTGCCACTTGGGCCGACATTGGGGGCGCTGATCGAAATGGTATCCACCAGAAAGGCTCCATTGAGTGTGCTCGAGCATCGGACCCAAAAGTGAAATGCCCTTTTTTGGGATCGATCCGATGCTCACTTCTTTAAGCGGCGTGTCGGTTAGGGCGGAAAGCCGGATCCGCTTTTTCGCACGATGCGCTAAGACTCAGTGATGGAGACCTCGCCCCGGTCATGCCGGGGCGAGGTGGCGTTTTTTAAGTCGCATCCCGCATCGCGGTGGTGATCTTCTCGATGAACGTGTCAGCCGACATGTTCGGGGTGTTCCAATACTGCGTGACAGCATCCTGCATGGCGCCCGAGAAGTTCGGAGGGCTCAGGATTTCCATGCTCTCCACCTGGTTAGCCGGATCCTTCAAGATGGAGTGGGACTTCTGAGCGCAGATGTCCATGGACGACACGTCCACATCCATCCGTACTGGGATAGATCCCTTTTTCTTGTTGAACTCGATTTGGCTGGTGGGATCGAGCAGCACCTGGATCAACTTGTCCTGGGTAGCCAGTGCCGTCTTGTCCTTGGTTACAGGAAAGACGAAGACGTCGCCGCCAATAACGAGCTTAGGCTCCTGACCGACGACGGTGCACCCAAACTCCTTGCCGGCAGTCTGGCCTGCGGCAATGAACTCACCCTTGGCCCAGTCGCCATTAAAGTGCATGGCTGCCTTGTTGGTGATAACCAGAGCCGTCGCGTCGTTCCAGTTGCGGCCCGGGCTGCCTGGGTCGACGAGGCCGCGCATCTTGCCGAAGATCTCCACCGTTTCCTTGAACTTGGGGCTCTTCACAACATCTGGTTTGCGGGTGCCATAGAGCTGGCGGAACATGTCGGCTCCACCATGACCGACGACGACGGCCCGGAAGAGGTTGTGCTCCCAAGTGGGCTGGCCCCCGAGAGCCAGTGGAATAATGCCCTTGGCCTTCAGCTTTTCTCCGCTTGCGATAAGTTCAGGGAAAGTCTTCGGAGGCTCAAGGCCAGCATCGGCGAAGATCTTGGTATTGTAGAACATCCAGTTCTGGCCGTGAATATTAACCGGAACCGCGAAGAACTTGCCTTCGCGAACAGTCGCATCAACAATCGGCTTAGGCATCAGCTCGCGCCATTTGCCGGCTGTTGCGATTGTATCGACGTCGCGCACCAGATCGTTGCTGACCAGTTCATCGAACTGCTTGCCGGTATTGAACTGCATCATGGTCGGGGGATTGCCGCCGACCATCCGGTTGATGCCGGCCGTGCGGGCATTGACGCCTCCCGCAATGGCATTGTCGACCCAGGTTCCGCCGGCCTTGGTGAACTGATCCGCAAACACTTTCACGGAGGCGGATTCACCAGCCGAGGTCCACCAATGCAGAACCTCGGCCTTTTGTTGCGCGAATGCTCCAGTACTGCAGACGAGGGCAATAGAAAGGGTATACGCGGAAACGCGTGTCTTCATGCTCATGGCTTCCTCCCAGAAGCGTTCATCGACTTTTGTAATCGATTACATCTTGCGATATAGGTTGTAGTGGCTTTTTAGATTAGTCAAGACACTAGTTGAGGTAAGTTGTTTCCTGTGAGAGAAGGTAACATATCTTGCTGAGGGCCCAGAGGTAACCTGCATGAGCCGGAACAGATGGAGCTCCGTGAAGGACATACGCATCGCCGACGTGGCTCGACTTGCCGGGGTATCGACGGCGACCGTCAGTCGCGTGCTGTCTGAACCGGGGAAGGTGAGGCAGAAAACGCACGACCTCGTGATGGAGGCGGTGCGCCGCAGCGGCTACATCCCCAACAGTACAGCGCAGAAACTGCGCACTCGCCGCACCATGAACGTGCTGGTGGTGGCGCCACGGCTCACCAATCCAGTCTTCGCCGAAATCCTTCGCGGAGTCGACGATGAGCTGACGCAATCGGGCTATGGAATCATCATCGGCAATCTGGACAACCGCAGGGAGCGCGAGGCGCGCTATGTCGATCTCGCCCTGTCCCGGCAGGTGGACGGTGTCCTTCTGCTGACGGGTTACATTCCGGAGAACGGCAGCCGCGACATGAGAGAATCCGGGCTTCCGATCGTCGCCATGTGTGCTGCCATCGATGACGACAAGATCCCGAAGGTAGTCGTCCAGGATCGCGAGGCCGCCAATAAGGCTGTGGAGTATCTCACCCAACTCGGGCATCGCAGATTCGGCTACATCTCCGGTACGCCCAGTTCGATCATCGAACGCGAACGGTTCCAGGGCTTCCTGGAGGGTATTGATGGAGCCGGATTCGGTCGGGACAACTTCGTGCGTTGGGAGGGACCCTTTGTGTTCTCGACCGGCGTTGCCGCTGCCGAATCTTTCCTGAAGATGAAGGATCGCCCCACCGGGATTTTCGCCGCTTGCGATGAGAGTGCCATCGGCTTCATCAAGCGCGTCCGGGAGGAACGGATCCGCATACCGCAGGATGTTTCGGTCATCGGATTCGACGGGATCGAATTCGCCGATTACATCGAACCGACGCTCACCACGTTCCGACAGCCATTGCATGAACTGGGGCGCGTGGGCGCTGACGTTCTCATGAAGCTGATCCGGAAAGACATGAGGCCTGAAGATTGGAATGTCCGGCTGCCGTTGACCCTCCTGGAGCGCGATACGACCGGGCCAGTTCTGCACAAGGATTACAGGTCCCTGCGGCGATCCACGATTTGAGGTCGCAGCACGATCGACAGTTATCAAGATATGAGGAGAGCGCCATGCAGCCGGTCCGTTGGGGAATTCTGAGCACTGCGAAGATTGGCCGAGTGAAGGTTGTCCCGGGCATGATGAAAAGTCCGCTCTGCGATGTGGTTGCCGTCGCATCGCGCGACGCACAATCCGCTCGGGGCATGGCGGAAGAACTTGGAATCGCAAAAGCTTATGGCTCGTATGAAGCCCTGCTCGCCGATCCAGAGATCGAGGCGATCTACAACCCGCTGCCCAATCACCTGCATGTGCCGATGACCCTGGCGGCCGCGGCCGCCGGTAAGCATGTTTTGTGCGAGAAGCCGATTGCCATCACGGCCGACGAGGCGGAGCAGCTCAAGCGGGCCGCATCTCAGGTGCTGATTGCGGAGGCCTTCATGGTTCGCCACCATCCGCAATGGCATCGAGCCCGCGATGTGATCCGAAGCGGCGACATCGGAGAACTGCGCTCAATCCAGATCATCTTTTCATACTTCAATGCCGATCCGGGAAATATCCGCAACAAAGCCGATATCGGCGGGGGAGGGCTGCTCGACATCGGCTGCTATGCCGTCGTCGCAGGCCGCTATTTCTTCGATGCCGAACCCCTTCGGGTCGTCACGCTCATGGACCGGGACCCGACCTTCGGCGTCGACCGCACCACCAGTGCCCTGATGGATTTCGGCGCCGGGCGGCAGTTGGCCTTCACGGTCTCGACCCAATCCGTGCCGTATCAGCGGGTTCAAATCCTCGGAACAAAGGGGCGGATCGAGATCGAAATCCCCTTCAATGCACCGCCCGATGTCCCCACTCGCATCTTCGTCGATGACGGCAGCATGCATGGCAATCGCTCCGCCCGAGGCATCGACTTTCCTGTGGTGGATCAATATCGCCTTCAGGGGGAGGCTTTCAGCCGGGTGATCAGGGGCGCTGCGCCTCTCGACTACGGTTTGGAGGATGCGATCCTGAACATGCGCATCCTGGATGCCTTACGGCGGTCGGAAACAACTGCCGCATGGGAGAGGGTTTAGAATCAGGCTCTGTGCACAGTCCAATGGCATTAGTGCTGCAATGCCTTTGCGGTAGCTCGAATAGCGGCCTCCCCCATCTGGGTGACCCGTCCGAGCCGACTGAGTGCGTTGACTTGCATCACTGGGCTCGGAATTATTCTCATGACCAAATGTCGAAGAATGCTGCTCTTTGATTGAGGAGCGGCTCCAAGCCCCAGATTACAGGCAGGCACTCCTCATGGATATGAATCCAGCAATCGCCCCCTCGTCCCTGAAATTCGGCACGAGCGGATTGCGAGGCCTTGTGGTCGAGCTGAATGGCGCGCCGGCATTCGCCTACACCCGCGCTTTCGCCGAGATGCTCAAGGAGGACGGCGTGGCGGCTGCGGCCAGCAACGTCGTGCTGGTCGGACGGGACCTGCGTGAGAGCAGCCCGAGTATTGCCCAGCTCTGCTGTGCGGCGCTGCAGGAATCGGGGCTCGTCCCGCTCGAGTGCGGCGCTCTTCCCACGCCGGCGCTCGCCTACCACGGTATGCGCTTCGGTATCCCGGCAATCATGGTCACAGGGAGTCACATTCCGGAGGACCGCAATGGGCTGAAATTCTATCGGGCTCAAGGCGAGATCGACAAGAAGGACGAGGCCGGGATCCTGGCTTGGCATGCGAGGCTGGGCATCACAGCCGTGCCGGACACAGACCGTGCCGTCCGCGCCGGAGCGCCGGATCTCGATCTGATCGCCGCCTACAAGGCCCGCTACCACGATTTCTTCGGAGCAGGGGCGCTGGCAGGCCTCACGGTCGGCGTCTACCAGCATTCCTCGGTGGCGCGGGATGTCATCGTCGAGATGCTCGAAGCGCTTGGCGCTCGGGCCGTGCCGCTGGGGCGAGCCACGAGCTTCATCCCCGTCGACACCGAGGCCCTGCGCGAGGAGGACGAGACTCTGGCGCGGCAATGGGCCGGCGAGCAGTCGCTCGATGCCATCGTTTCGACCGATGGCGATGCGGACCGTCCTCTGATCTCCGATGCAAGCGGCACATTCCTGCGCGGCGACCTGGTCGGAGCGATCACGGCCAAGTCTCTGGGAGCGGACGCGATCGTCACGCCCGTGACTTCCAACTCCGCCCTGGAGGCGTCGGGCAACTTCAGAACAGTCCTTCGCACGCGGGTTGGCTCACCTTATGTCATCGAAGGCATGGCCGAGGCCTCCAACTCTGGGGCGCAGGCTGTTGTCGGCTTTGAAGCCAATGGCGGCGTGCTGCTCGGCTCCGACGTCGTGCGTGAGGGCCGCCGGCTTGCAGCCCTTCCCACCCGGGATGCCATGCTGCCCATCCTCTGCGCACTCGGCGAGATCGTCGCTCAGGGTAAGCCTCTCGCTGACATCGGGGCCGCCTTTGCCTTCAAGGCGGCGGCCAGCAATCGGCTGAAAGATGTGGCGACGGATAAGAGCGCGGCTTTCGTTTCCCGGCTGCAGCAGGATGAGGCGTTCCTGTCCGATCTGATGGCGCCTCTGGGAGGGGTGGCCCGGGTCAATTCCCGGGATGGATTGCGGATCATGGCGAAGAACGGGGAGGTTGTGCACTTCCGTCCTTCCGGCAATGCGCCGGAGTTGCGCGTCTATGTGGAGGCCGGGACGGAGGAGCGCGCCGAAGGTTTGCTGGATTGGGGGCTGACAGTCGCGCAGCGGCAGGTCCAATCAGCTTCCACGTCCGCCATTTAGAGGACCGAGACGGCCGGCCAAGCTATCGCGAATCCCGCGGAGGATCAGCTGCAGTCTGAGGGCTCGCTTGTCGGCCAGAGTCGTATAAGTGGCCAGAAAGGCCAAGCTTCGGCTGACGAAATAGAAGCGCCAAGCGAGAGGGGTATAGGACTGGCGGGCCAGCCAGAGCGCATTTCTCACCCAGTAGTAGTTCCGGATGGGCACATGGACGGCAACCTCGCGTGGCCCGACCTGAACGGTTCCGCTTCCGAGCCGATGCTCCACCACAGCCGTGGGCGAGAGAAAGCTCCGGTATCCAGCGGTTCGGGCGCGGAAGCACCATTCCACGTCGACTAGATCGATGAAGAGCTCCTCCTTGAATCCTCCCACCGCCTTCAGGACTGACAGAGGGATCAGGGAGCCCGAAGCGATGATAAAGTCGCTGGCAACCGGATGCGTCTCGTTGGCAAGCGACAATCGGGACAAGCGCACCCCGTCGGCGCGATAGGCTCTCGTCTGTCGCTGGCTATTGAGTTCGAAATAAGCCGGTCCGATGGCGGCTACTCCTCCCGGCTCCCGTTCGAGAGCGTTCAGGTTCTCTTCCAAGTCCATCACCATTCCGGGTGCGAGAACCGTGTCCTGATCGAGCAGGAGAACATGGGTAAAGCCATCGGCGCCGGCGCGTTCAACGCCCTGATTCTGCGCTGCGGCGATGCCGATATTCTTTTCATTTTCAATGAAGTGCCCGCCGGATCGGGTAACAACGTCCCAGACATCCCTGGCATTGGCGGAACCATTGTCGACCACCACAAGGCCCTGCACCTGCGGCGAAGCCGATCCAAGAACCTGGGCGAGCAGTGTAATCTCCGGATTATATGTCACCGCAACGGCCAAGACGCGCATGAAAGGTCCCTGGATCAGGTCAGCCGTAGTAGAGGGATCTCAGGGAGCGGGCAAGCGCGGAAGGGAGGCGGTTGCCTGCCCCGCCTCGGGAGCTGCGCGGCATATAGCCCAGCTTTCCAGGGAGCATCTCCGGTGGCGTGCCGCCTTTGGGCTAACCACAAAAAAATCATGTTGTTTCAAGAGCTTGGTTCTTCTTTTTGTCGCGGGCGATGCGGCCTCACTCCGAAAGATCAGCTGACCGGAAACCGGCAGCGTGGCCAGGGTTGCTGGAGCAGGGCCGAAGGGGTATAGCGGCGTCTGAAGGAGCTCCAGTCAGGCTTGCCAGCTGGAATGTCCTTCCCTTGCGAAAGGCGCGGCACTATGGCGCTTTCCGGAGGTATGCGGTCTGGATCAATGCCCTTATAGAAGGGGCGCGCTGTCCCACGAGCCTGAAGCCGAGATTTTCGATGCACAAAGATACGCTGCTGAAGAAGCTGAACGACAAGACCGCTGTGATCGGTATCGTCGGCTTGGGCTATGTCGGTCTGCCGTTGTCTCTTCGGTATTCCGAAGTCGGATACAAGGTCGTCGGCTTCGACATCGACCAGAGCAAGGTCGACGTCCTGAAGCAGGGGCAAACCTATATCGAGCATATCGGCTCCGAGGGCATCGCCAAGGCCATCAGGAATGGGTTTGAGCCGACCGCCGATCTGTCTCGAGCTCGTGAGGTGGACGCGCTGATCCTGTGCGTTCCAACCCCTCTCAACAAATACCGTGAGCCGGATCTCAGCTTCGTGCTGAACACGGTCGATGCTCTTGTGCCGCACCTGAGGGCGGGCCAGGTCATGTCTCTGGAGAGCACAACCTATCCCGGCACGACCGAAGAGGAGTTGCGTCCCCGGCTTGAGAAGGCCGGCTTCACGGTGGGGGAGGACGCCTTCCTCGTGTTCTCGCCGGAGCGCGAAGATCCGGGCAACGCGAAGTTCAGCACGCACACCATTCCCAAGGTCTGCGGTGGCAGCACCCCATCCTGCCTTGAGGTCGGTGTCGCCCTTTATGGTCAGGTGATCAACACGGTCGTTCCGGTGAGCTCGACCCAGGCCGCGGAACTGACGAAGCTGCTGGAGAACATTCACCGTGCCGTGAATATCGGTCTCGTCAACGAGATGAAGATCATCGCGGATCGGATGGGCATCGACATCCACGAGGTCATCCGCGCGGCCGCGACCAAGCCTTTCGGCTTCGTACCCTATTATCCGGGTCCGGGTCTCGGCGGTCACTGCATTCCGATCGATCCCTTTTATCTGACCTGGAAGGCGCGGGAGTACGGTCTGCATACGCGCTTCATTGAGCTGGCCGGTGAGATCAACAGCACGATGCCGGAATGGGTCGTCGAGAAGATCGCCGATGCCTTGAATGAGCGCGAGAAGCCGATCCGCGGCAGCAAGATTCTCGTCCTCGGTATCGCCTATAAGAAGAATGTCGACGACATGCGGGAGTCGCCGTCCGTTGAGCTGATGACACTGCTTCAGGCGAAGGGCGCGGAGATCGCCTACAGCGATCCGCATGTCCCGAGCTTCCCGAGAATGCGGCGTTACGCCTTTGATCTCGAAAGTATCGAGCTGACCTCCGATACGTTGGCCAGCTACGATCTGGTGCTGCTGGCCACGGATCACGACAAGTTCGACTACGACACCATCGAAAGACACGCCAAGCTCATCGTGGATACCCGGGGGCGGTATCTGGGCGTCCGCAGCAATGTGGTGAAGGCATAACGCTGGGAAAGGTAGCCGTGAGGCAGAGGTCGGTTCCTAGATTGTGAGGCGTAAAGTTCGCCATCACCTCAACGGCGCTAGAATGCAAAAGGCTTGGTTCCGCAATTCATGATCCAAGCGTGAGATTAGGGATAAATGTGTTGAAAGCCAAGGGTTCAAAATTGGTGGACGCGTGGCGTGAAGTCCGCGAGGGATGGCGTTGGCATGAGCTATGGCTGACACTCGGGTGGCGAGACATCCTTTCCCGTCATCGCCAAACGCGTCTGGGGCCGCTCTGGATTTCGCTGAGCATGGCCTTCGTTGCGTTTGGTATGGGCACTCTGTACGCCGGCATCATGGGACAGCCTATTCACGACTACATTCCCTATCTCGTGGCAGGCTTTACCACATGGAATTTCCTGCAGGCGGTGGTGAACGAAGGCAAGGATGCTTTCGTTGCAAATGCTTCGGCCATTAGAGAGATCCCCGTACCGAGCACCGTGTATGTGTACCGGCTGTTGTGGAAGAACCTACTGATCTTCGGATACAACGCGGTTGTATTCGTCATTGTGCTTATCATCTTTCGAGTCTGGCCATTCCCCGCCATGTTTTTGGCACTTCCAGCGCTGGCGCTGATCCTTTTGAACGGTGTTTGGATGGGTATGTTGCTTGGATTGATCAATGCACGCTTTCGAGATCTCGGTCAGTTGATCCCTAACGCGATGAGATTGATCTTCTTTGTCACCCCGGTTCTTTGGCATGCCGAGAGTGCAGTGGGCGCGCGAATGATCTTTGTCCATTTCAATCCGGCATATTATTTCGTCGAAATCCTACGGGCTCCGCTCTTAGGCCAGGTTCCGAGCCCACTGGTCTGGGCAGTGGTGCTGGGAGTTACCGTTGTCGGTTGGGCCATTGCATTGCCGGTCTACGCGTCGTGGCGCCGTCAGATTGCCCTGTGGATCTGAGGTGTCGTCATGGCGTTGCTAAGGCTTGAGAATGTTACCCTGGATTTCCATGTCCTGGAAAACAGAGGCTCCGGAAAACGGAAGGTCGTCCATAGCAATGCTGTCGGAGGGCAATTGGCGACGGGAACCGCGGGTTACCTCCGCGTGCGTGCTTTGGACGATGTCTCTCTTCGCCTTGAGCCGGGTGATCGACTGGCACTCCTTGGTCATAACGGAGCCGGCAAGTCGACGTTGTTGCGCGTTATGGCAAGGCTCTACGAGCCCACACAGGGTGAAGTGGCCGTCGAGGGACGGGTTGCTCCGCTCCTCAACCTTGGCTTCGGCCTCGATATGGAGGCGACCGGCTACGACAATATCCTTATTCGTGGCCTCTTCCTTGGAATGAGCCGGGCCGAGATCAAGCGGAAGATGGAGAGTATAGCCGAGTTCAGCGAGCTTGGTGAGTTCCTGGATCTTCCTATGCGGACCTACTCATCCGGTATGCGCGCTCGTCTCGCGTTCGCTGTCTCAACTCATGTCGAAAATGATATTCTTCTGCTCGATGAAGTCGTCGCAACAGGTGATGCCGCCTTTCTGCGGAAAGCTAACGAGCAGTTAGAGGGCTTCATGATGCAATCCAAAATCATGGTCTTGGCGTCCCACTCTAATGCCGTTTTGCGGGATCTCTGCAACAAGGCTTTGCTTCTGGAGCACGGCCGAGTGAAGGCTCTCGGAACAGTGGATGACGTTATCGAGGTCTATAAGGACATGTCACACGCGAAGACATGATCGCATGGGAGGAACTCGCCCGCCTCTCGCTGACTAAGTGAATGGAACAATTCACTGGTCAGGTTCGCCACTCAGTAATCGTGCAAGCCAGAAGTAGGGAGTTCTAGCACTCCTCTTATGGCTCAGATCAGGCGGTGGAGCATCTGCCTCTTCGCGCTGAACGACCAAGGAGAATGACGGGATGCGAAGTGCCCCTTCGAACATGCTGAAACACCCTTTGCGCGTTCTGGCTCGTCGTGCCCCCGGTCTTGCGAATTCCGTCCGTCGAATGCTTGACGTAACGAAAGATACTTTGTGGGCAGTGCTTCCGAAGCGCGCTGTCGCGGTCCTTGCCGACAATCACTGGGAGTTGCGTCCGGATATCGAGAAGGCAGTCGAAGATTACCGCAAGGTGGAGCATGCAGTTGATCGAAAAATTGTCGTCTATACGGCTATCTTCGGCAAGTACGACAATCTGCTGCTTCCAGATGTCATTGATCCAGGCATCGACTACGTTTGCTTTACGGACCGTCCACGAGACGATTACGGCGTATGGCAAATGCGGTCGGCTGCTTATTACCACCCTGATGCGACTCGCATAGCGAGATGGGTGAAGACGCACCCGCACGACCTGTTTCCCGATCACGAAGTTGCCGTGTGGCTGGACGCCAATATCATCCTAAAGGGCGATGTCAGGCAGTACATCGAACAGATCGGTCGTGAGAGGAGCGATCTCGGACTGGTGTCACATCCTCATCGGGGATGTTTTTACGAAGAGGCTGAAGCTTGCAAGCGGCTCAAGAAGGACAGCACAGCGGCTATCGACAGCCAAATCGAGCATTATAGACAAAGTGGCCTTCCGGAGAGCCAGCCTGTATTCGAAACCGGCTTCATGATCGTCGATCTGCGGAGTTCGAAGACCGCTGCGGCCCTTCATTTATGGTGGCAGCAAATCGAGCAATTCAGCCGTCGCGATCAGCTTGGGTTAGCCTGGGTTACGTACAAGCTTCCCAATCTCAAGATTGCTCCTCTTCTGCCTCCCGGGTACTCAGTGCGCGATCATGCGGACTTTCGCTATTTCCGCCATATCCATGCGCGTACACTGATCATCCCCAACAAACTTCTGCGGCTTGGCGCGAAGGTGAGTCCGGCTGACGGGACACCCTTTTCTGATGTCAAGGATCGGCGACTGCAACTGCTGATGGATGTCCCGATTGACATCATCATTTGCGTCCACAATGCGCTCGAGGATGTCCGCCTATGTCTTGAATCGGTTCGGACAAGCTTGTTAGCCGAACATCGGATCATTATTGTGAATGACAGGTCAGATGAGCAAACATCTGCCTATCTTCGGCAGTTTGCAGACGACGAGAGCCAGGCAACTCTGATCGAGAACACGCAGAATCTCGGCTATACGGGCTCAGCCAACCGCGGCTTGGCGGCCGGGACCGCCGAGTTCCGCATCCTCCTGAACAGTGACACGATCGTCTGCCCGAACTGGGCACTGAAGCTACTTGAGGCCGCCAACCGGAGCGACCAGATCGGCATCGTTGGTCCGCTCTCGAATGCAGCCGGTGCGCAGTCTATCCCTCATGTTAGGAACATCGGTAACAATACAGCGATCAATGCCCTTCCAAGAGGAATGAATCTCGTTGATCTCGACTTGGCCTGTGAGCGGTGGAGCCATGCGGACCTCTTGCCGCGGGTGCCACTCGTCCATGGTTTCTGCTTGGGAGTGAAAAAGGACGTCATCGAGAGGATAGGACTTTTTGACGACGAGAATTTCAAGCGTTTCTATGGCGAAGAGAATGATTACTGCTTCCGAGCCTTGAAGGCTGGTTTCGAATTAGCCATCGCCACCAATACGTTTGTATTCCACCGCAAGTCTCGAAGCATTGAGGAGGAAAAACGTGTTGTCCACATGGCGGAGGCTTGGAAGCGCCTACGGGAGATTTATGGAGCAGACCGGATTTTGGGCGCTTACCGACAGGTCGAGGAACATCCGTTTCTCGAGGTTATTCGGCGTGAGGCAACGGTTTATTTCAAGGGCGCTCACGGAGGAACGTCAAGCTATTTGAAGACAACTAGAAGCTGAAATTCTTCGCCGTGCGACACCTTGCTAATCGGTTAAGAATCCGTCGACAATGTTACCTTGATAGGCTAGTAGCGGTTCCAACCAAGAATATCATCGATGTCCACACTTATGGCAGCCTTGCCAAGAAGTGAAAATAATCGCTGGCGACAAACAGAGCAAGTTATATGGCAAAGAAGTATTTGATCACCGGAGGGGCTGGGTTTATTGGATCGGCCGTTGTTCGTAAGCTGATTTCCAGTACTCCGCATCAGGTGCTGGTCGTCGACAAGCTGACCTATGCGGGAAATCTCGATTCGCTCGCGAGCGTTGCGGGCAGCGACCGCTACAAATTCGTGCGTGCCGATATTGTTGATGCCCAGCGCATGCGTGCTGTGATCGGAGAATATCAGCCGGACATCGTGATGCATCTCGCAGCCGAAAGCCATGTCGATCGTTCGATCGACGGCCCCGGTGAGTTCGTGCAGACG
The DNA here is from genome assembly GCF_044784385.1 of Microvirga sp. RSM25. Taxonomy (NCBI): domain Bacteria; kingdom Pseudomonadati; phylum Pseudomonadota; class Alphaproteobacteria; order Hyphomicrobiales; family Methylobacteriaceae; genus Microvirga; species Microvirga sp. RSM25. The sequence continues at coordinate 529,320 of NZ_CP173039.1, forward strand.
AATGTTGTTGGAACCTTTACGCTGCTTCAGGCTGCGCTCGCCTACTGGAACACGCTCGATGCCGGGCGCCGCAGCGGGTTCCGCTTCCACCACATTTCGACCGACGAGGTATTCGGGTCTTTGGGTGAGGTGGGCTTTTTCCATGAGGAGTATCCTTACCAACCCAACTCCCCGTACTCGGCTTCCAAGGCAGCTTCGGATCACTTCGTTCGTGCCTGGTACCACACCTACGGCCTGCCAACGCTGATCACGAACTGCTCCAATAATTATGGTCCATACCATTTCCCTGAGAAGCTCATCCCGCTGATGATCCTGAACGCGCTCGAAGGTAGGTCGCTTCCTGTCTATGGCAAGGGCGACAACGTGCGAGACTGGCTTTATGTCGACGACCACGCGGAAGCTTTGATCCTTGTCGCTGAGAAGGGCAGGGTTGGCGGGAGCTACAATATCGGGGGCTGGAACGAGCGGACGAATATCGATGTCGTTCGCGCAATTTGCGGTCTTGTGGATGAGATGGCCCCGAATGCAGATATCGGCTCGCGCGAGAAACTCGTTACCTTTGTAACCGATCGGCCCGGGCACGACCTGCGCTATGCCATTGATGCGGGCAAGATCGAGCGTGAACTGGGATGGCGTCCGGCCGAGACCTTCGAGACGGGTTTGCGGAAGACCGTCGCCTGGTATCTCGACAATCGTGCTTGGTGGGAGCGCGTTCGTTCCGGTGGTTATCAAGGCGAGCGGTTGGGGATCGCGGTGTGACCGTCAAACGTCCTATCATCATCAGCATGCATTGCCAGTAACGAAGTAGAGTGCTCCATGAACAGCCAGCCGTCTGAAACGACACACGATGCGCAAGGTCCTGCATCCATTCGTGTCCAATCCGTCGTATATCGATTAGCACCCGAGGCAATGGAGAGGACACTGACATACCTGGACAATGCGGCACGGTTGGGTATGGGAGACGGATCTGTCCGCGAGGTGATGGTTTCCTATGGTGACTGCTCGCCTGAACCGACGATTAATGAGGCGATGCTGAAGGCTTGGCGAGAGCGTTTCCGTCATCTACGCACGATCGACTATACCTTTTTTGATGCCAATCTTGGTTCAGCTGCCGGACACAACCGCCTGCTCGAAAAGGCGGATAGCGATCTCGTTATGATCCTGAACCCCGACGTACTCGCCTCTCCGACATTGTTCATTGAACTGAGTCATGCCTTGCGTCGCCCCGGCGTCGGCCTCGTCGAGGCCAAGCAGATTCCCATCGAGCACCCAAAGGATTTCGATCCAGAAACCGGCGAAACTAGCTGGGCCTCGACAGCGTGTGCGATGGGACCGCTGGAAGTCTTCCGCCAGATCAATGGATTTGATGCCGACAGCTTCTTTCTTTATGGCGACGATGTCGACTTCTCATGGCGCGTGAGGCTCGCCGGACATAAGGTCGTACATCAGAGCTCAGCGTTCGTATTCCACGATAAGCGGCTCAGTCATGAAGGGCGTTGGATGTCCAGCGCTGCGGAGCAATTTTATTCGGCTGAGGCGACGCTACTGCTCACATACAAGTGGTCGCGCAGTGATCTGACGGCGAAGTATCTCAAAATCTTTAGCTCTCTGAAAGAATCGGTCCACGAGAAGGTCGCTATCGCTTTCGAGAAGCGCCGTGAAGCTGGGAGGCTCCCGGTGCAGTTGGATCCGGATCACAAAGTCGGGCAATTCATCAATGGTGCCTATGCTCAGCACCGCTTCCCAGCGCGCTAGGATCAATTATGTCGATCGTCTATAAGCACTCCTACGATCCTCTAAGCATGTATGGGAATGTCGTTGCGCTATTGCGCGAGCATATTTCGACGACCGGCGTCCATCTTGATATTGGCTGCGGTTATGGTGCCATCGCGGAGCCAATACGTGATGAGCTAGGACTTGTCTATCTTGGATTCGATCTTGCCGAAGATGGGCTTCAATCCCTCAACGGGCGGGGATTTGATACGCATGTCATTGATCTATCCGAACTCCCGCATGCCGAAGCCATCATTAAGAGGGCGATCCAACATCGGCCCATAGCATCAATCAGCTTTCTTGATACCATGGAGCATCTCACAAACGGCCCTGACGTGCTGGCAATGCTGCGCCGCCTGGCTGACGGCTCAAAGGCTCCACTCGTCATCAGTGTTCCCAACATAACCCACAAAGATGTTGCAATTAAGCTTCTTCTAGGTCGCTTGGATGTCACCGAAGCGGGGATCCTCGATCATACGCATTTCAGCCTTTTCAGCGAGGGGTATCTGAAACGTGTCACGGCGAGCAGAGGCTGGAGCCAAGTCAGCGCCAAAGACTGGCTTCTTGAGCAGAGTGATCAGTCTTTCCCTTCCGATTTAGCCGCACTCGACCATCGGACCCCTATTGGAGGCAAGCTACGCTCACTGAGCATGCAAGCAAACCGGCACGCCTTGGTGAACCAGTTCGTGCGGGCTTATCTCCCTGGGGAGGCGCTGCCGCTCGACCTGTATGACGATCGCTCGGAGCCGAAGCGCCCATTTCTCTCCATTTTGGTCGATGCCTACCAAATGGATGCTGACGAGATAGCGCGGATCCTGCACGACATGGAGAGCCAAACGAACCAAGACTTCAACGTCGTCTTGGTAATTGATTCTGCTCTTGGTGCTTCAGCCAGTCATTCGCTTTCGCACGCGCGGAGCATCTTCGATGGCCGAATTACAATGCTCGAAAGCAATGAGGCAGTGCGGGCCGAACGGCTAAACCATGCGGAAACAGCGATCTCTGGACAGTTTATGGCGACCCTGATCGCTGGCGACCGATTGAGCGAAGATTGGGTCGCCTCCTTTGCTGCCTTGGCAAAAGACGGCCGAAAGGCTGTGCTGCATGTCAGACGGACTCCGACGTCAGTTCATGATTCGCTTCCTCCGAGGGAGGCAATCCTGTCTGTCCCGACGCGAGGAACCGTTTCCGTTGCCGAATGGGCTGTCCCCGGAAGCGCGATCCGTGATCTCGGCGTTGGCTTCGATCCTAATATCGGAACAGCGGATCTTCGAGACTTTGTTATCCAATCGGCTATTCTCTATGGAGTGGGTCAGACACCTGAGTTGGAGGCGTCGCAAGTCGACAACGATTCAGTCGTGGGTGGCGAGAAAATCGACGACGATAGCTCCCTTGCTCTACTGACGAAGCTCAACGCTAACCCTTTGCTTCTTCCATCCGGTTCGGCGGAAAGGGTAGAGCGTCTGTCCAAAGTTATGGACGGTCTCCTGCCGTTGGGCTCTGCGGAAATGACAGAGCAACTCGCAGATTCCTTGCGGATCGCCGATCTTGTGGCGGCGAGCCCGCTCTTGTCGCGATTCATTGCGAGCTTTCCGCATCGGTCTGGCCACGAGGATCAGCCGGCTGAAGACAACGTGCCTCAGCCGTTTCTATCGGTGATCATGCGAACACAGGGTGCCGAGGCCCGTATCGGTACGCTTCGAGAGGCCATTCTAACCCTTGCTGGGCAAAGCTCTCAGAATTTCGAAGTTCTGCTCGTCGTGCATTCCGATGACGAGGATCGCTTCTCAAGTGTAAGGGACCTCGTGGCTCAGTTCCCGGTCGACCTGACGCAGCGCGTCCGTATACTGAAATGTGACCGCCTTGGACGAGCTTCTCCTCTCAATCTTGCGATCGATCATGCGCGCGGGCAGTATGTTGCTGTCTTCGACGACGACGACCTCCTGTTTGCCCATTGGGTTGAAACCTTCGAGGAACTCGCGCAAAAGGCACCCGGAGCCATGCTCCGGGCAGTAACCGCGCGGCAGGATTTCAAAATGCTTGGAGCAGGTGGTTCCGAGCGTTCCCGTGGCGAATCATGGTTTCAACTGGCGTGGCATTCTGAGTACGATGCCGTCGAGCATCTACGGACCAATTTCACGCCGTTTATGAGCATGGCGTTCCCGATCGCTGCATTTAGAGAAATCGGACTAAGATTCGATGAAAGCTTGAGCACTGCGGAGGACTGGCAGTTGTCGACCCGGGTTGCGATGCTCTGTGGCGTGCACTCCGCACCAGACATCACGGCGGTGTATCGCTGGTGGACAAACGGTCATTCCTCATCGCTGCTGGTCCCTCGTGATGAATGGGAACAGAACCGCCAACAGGTGCTCGCGAGGCTTAACAGGCAGCCCGTGCTTCTGCCGCCAGGTTCAACAGAGAAGATCGTTGACCTTATAGACGAGGTGCTTGCTCTACGGCGCAGAGTTAACGCCTACGAACGCGAGCAGTCAGACGAACGCGAGCTTCCCGCGGCTGTGCATCACAAAGCGTCCAGCACAAGATCAGGAATGGCCAAGGTCGACAGGAAGAAGCGAGACCGGGCCCAGCGTCGTCTCAAGGAACTCCTGGAGAGCCGCTCCTGGCGATCGACAAAGCCATTCCGTCTAACAGTCAACTTGTTGCGTGGACGAACTGGCAGCGGGCTGACCGCAAGTGATATGCCAAAATCTGTGGAAGCCAATCAACGCCTCATTAACGAGATCCACAAATCTGCGTCGTGGCGGATTACTGCTCCGCTTCGGGTTATTGGCATTCTGACGCGACGACTGACCGGCCGAAATTGATTTAGAGAGTCTTTCTGCTGCCAGACAATTTGCATAATCGTAACTCCAGCCCTCTGCTGCATACTCAGCAGACGTCTATTCTCAACCGATGTGGCAAGGTGACCTGCTGCCTTGCCCCTCTCGCAATATCACGCTAGGGAAAGGTTCTACATAGAGTTTTTGGAGGCAACCATGCAGAACGAAAAGCACATGGCGGACATTTTGATGCTACGCCTCGTGCGAGCTGGACTATTTGCACTTACCGCTTACGCGTTGCTTTGGCTTCAGAGCATCTATAGCGGATCGTACCTTATCGCAGCCGGCGCTCTATTTTGCATTTCTATGGTCAATGGCGCTCAGCGTCTCGCTAAGGCAGTTGTCGGGATGCTCTTTATCATTGCATTGCTCGCAAGCCCAATTGAACTAATAATCGCCAAGATACTCTAGAGATGATCCCAAAGTGGAGTTCTATTACTTTCGGGCGGATCGTTTCATAGCTGCATCGGACTTGTTCAGAAACTGATCTGTGTGGTCTTTGGCAGAGCCTGCTTAGGTCTGTATGATGATAGAATTTATTCTTGTTCCATTATGGCATAAAAAATGGGCGAGTTAGTTCCGAGTTAAGGCAAGAACAATTAAGCTGAATCAGCTTGTTGCGAGGGAAGTTATAGGTCGCTAAGAACTTCTGTGGCCCTGTGGGGCAACTCGGTCTCTCCTTTGTACTCGTCTGATCGGTAAGGCCCGATCAAGAGTTCTTTGGCTTCAGATACTAAAAAGGGGCATGATGAAAAGCAAGATTTGTCTCGTCACTGGTGGGGCTGGCTTCATTGGCTGTGCCATCTCTAAACAGTTGGCCGACCGGTTCGAACGTGTTGTCGCCGTTGACAATCTGCATCCGCAGATCCATGCCCGATCAGAGCGGCCTACTGCCCTTGATGGGCGTGTCGAGCTCCTGGTCAAGGATATAACGAACCCGGAGCACTGGTCCGAAATCCTCGGCTTTGTGCAACCGGAGATCGTAGTACATCTCGCGGCTGAGACGGGAACGGGCCAATCCCTTACCGAATCAACCCGGCATGCGGCCGTCAACGTAGTGGGCACAACCGTAATGCTGGATGCCCTCTCACAGCGTCAACTGTTCCCCCAGGCAATCCTGCTCACCTCCAGCCGCGCCGTCTACGGCGAGGGAGCTTGGCGGCAACCGGACGGGGAGGGGATTGCCTATCCGGGGCAGCGCACACGGGCGCAACTGGAGCGAGGGGAGTGGGATTTCCCCGGGTTGGAGCCCATGCCGTTCGCCGCCGGTGTCACGGAGCCGCGGCCGACAAGCGTCTACGGCGCGACCAAGCTGGCTCAGGAGAACGTGCTTTCGGCTTGGTGTCTCTCCTTCGACGTGAAGCCAATCATTCTGCGTCTGCAGAACGTCTTTGGACCCGGTCAGTCTCTGATCAATCCTTATACTGGCATTGTGTCGCTCTTCTGCCGCCTTGCCCGGGAAGGCAAGAGTATTCCCGTTTACGAGGATGGTGCCATTGTTCGTGACTTCGTCCTCATTGATGACGTTGCGGCAGCTATCAATGTCGCTCTTGGTCGCGTCGATCAATTGCCTTCCGGAGCTGCGCCGTTCGATATCGGGAGTGGTGAACCGGCGACCATCGCCGAGGTGGCAGATTGGATCTCAAGGAGATACGGAGCGCCTGAGCCGCACGTCAATGGCGCATTCCGGTATGGGGATGTCCGCCACGCAGCTTGCACGATCGACAGGACCATTTCAGAGCTTGGCTGGAAGCCGGCTTGGTCTCTTGATCAAGGCCTTGAGGCTCTCGTAAGTTGGATTGAGTTGCAACTTGCGGCCAAACAGTAGAGGGGCTGGCGAAGAACTATCGGGCAAGGTTGTGCCGAGGGGCTCACTTATCCGCACCTCTTCGCCAGATCTCCTATGGATAGTCAGGCCTGCGCGATGGTATCGCGCTACGGAAAGATGTTGACGTTCTTTTATGCTGGGAAGTTGAGGTGAGCTTCTTATTTGAGAACCGCACCACTCTTGCTTTCAGCTATGGTCGTTGCAGTTTTTATGCATGTATTTATTGTTGTATGTTTTTCACGAAGTTGTCAGCTGATATTGCCGTACTGATCGCCCTGCTACTTGCTTTCCTTCCGTGGATCGATATTGAGGAGCAGGCTCTTGGTGCCCGCCGGTTGACCCCAAGTCGACTGCCAAGCTCGCCCGTGGAATGGCAAACTGAGGCTGCCGTGTAGCGAACTCAGCGTCATCGACCATGAGACGATGTGCCAGTAATGCGGCGGAAACGCTCCTGTGGCAGGAGGGGCTGAGGGTCAAGGGCTAAAACCCTGTTTATGGAGTGGAGTTGTCGTGATTGAGGTCGAATGCACCAAGCTGCCTGATGTGAAGATCATCCGCACGAAAGTGTTCGTCGATGCCCGTGGCTACTTCATGGAAACATACAACAGGCAGGCTTTCGTCGGTGCAGGCATCACGGAAGAGTTCGTCCAAGACAACGTCTCGCTGTCTGCAGATGTAGGTACGGTTCGAGGACTCCACTTCCAAACACACCCGTTTGCTCAAGCGAAACTTGTACGGGTTCTGCGGGGTCGCATCCTTGATGTGGCTGTGGATCTCAGACGTTCCTCGGCAACGTATGGACAGCATGTCGCGGCGGAACTGACAGCGGAGAATCGCTTACAACTGCTCGTGCCGGTTGGATTTGCCCACGGCTTCTGCACCCTGGAGCCCAATACCGAAGTCGCCTACAAGGTTACCGCACATTATTCGGCTGCGCATGATCAGGGTGTTGCCTGGAATGACCCGGTAATCGGAATTGCTTGGCCCATCGGTGCCGACCAGGCTATCCTTTCCGACAAGGACACCCGCTATCCGTCGTTGGCCGATCTGCCAACCTACTTCCCGTGAACATGATGCCTCGTGTGCGGTGTCGTCACTGCGCGCATTATACGCAAGGTAAAGGTTTACACATTGTTCATCGATGTCCCGGTTATTGAGGCGGGTTCAGGAGAAGCTAAGATGAAAGGCATTATTTTAGCAGGCGGCACCGGTACGCGACTGCATCCCATGACCTATGTCACGTCGAAGCAACTTCTGCCGATCTACGACAAACCGATGATCTATTATCCGCTGACCACGCTGATGCTGGCAGGGATACAGGACATTTTGATCATTTCCACGCCGGACGACCTGCCGAAATTCAAGCAATTGCTAGGAAGCGGCGAGCGCTGGGGAATCCGGCTGTCCTATGCAGAACAACCTAAGCCCGAGGGTCTGGCTCAGGCCTATGTCATCGGTGCCGAGTTCGTAGCAGGTGGACCTTCGGTGCTGATCCTCGGCGACAACGTCTATTATGGACACGGACTTCCGGAGTTGATGCGGGACGCGCGTCGGCAGATCGTAGGCGCTTCCGTGTTTGCATATCATGTCACTGATCCGGAGCGTTATGGAGTAGTTGAATTCGACCCTGCTGGGCGGGCAATCTCCATCGAGGAGAAGCCTGCTCGTCCGAAATCAAGCTGGGCCGTGACGGGCCTCTACTTCTATGACGAGCAAGTCGTCGACATAGCAGCCGACTTGAAACCATCAGCGCGCGGCGAATTGGAGATCACTGACGTCAATCGAATCTATCTCGAGAAGGGACAACTTCACGTTCAGCGTATGGGGCGCGGGTATGCTTGGCTCGATACTGGCACACCTGACAGCCTCGTCGAGGCCGCCGAGTTCGTGCGCGCCCTCGAAAAGCGTCAGGGCTTCCGCATTGCCTGTCCGGAAGAGGTCGCCTTCAGCCTCGGATGGATCGAGAGGGATCAGCTAGTTCACCTTGGACGAGAGCTTTCGAAAAGCAGCTATGGAAAGTACCTTCTGCAAGTTGCTGATCAATTCTAACAGGCGCAAATTCTGACAATTCGCCACTTCAAGTCTCCCAGTCGCATGATGGCGTACTTCCACATCTCATCGATTTTCGTGTGGTTCGAGCCGCTAGAATGCAAAGGGATTGTAAGAGTAGCAGTCCGCAATCTGAAGTGCTCGCGCGCTTGGATCCCAAACTCGCATATCATTGTTCGGGATCCTTGCTAAACTTCATCTGCCCTGCATGATGATGGCACTGTGGGCTGCTGAGGACGTGAGCTGTCTGAGCTAAGTAGTTCGCCATAAGACTTGCAACGCGAGAGCTGCGGGTGTTTCCTGGGGAGCATGCAACGACATGATCACTCTCCCGGGACGGGTCTCGACGAGGCGGATCGCACGCGGCTGGCCGCCGCGCTTGCTGGCGCCCGTGAGGCTCGTGTGTATCGCCGCCTCGAGGCGCTGCTGCTGGTGGCCGAGGGCCATTCCATGGCTGAGGCGGCCCGCCGCTGCCGCGTCAACCGCTCCAGCGTGCACCGATGGTTGATGCAGTACAAGGCTGAGCATGAGGCCAGCGCGCTCCTCGACCGGCCGCGCAGCGGGCGGCCTCGCCTGCATCGCCCGCTGACGCCGCAGCGACTGGCGGCGGCCCTGGCGCGCGACCCACGCCGCTGCGGCTATCAGGCCACGAGCTGGACGGTGCCGCTGCTGGCGCACGACCTAAGCGCGAAAGGCATCGCGGTCAGCCCCCGGACCTTGCGGCGGCGGCTGCACGAAGCGGGCTATCGCTGGAAGCGGCCGCGCTACGTCTATGTCGCGCGCGCGCCTCACCTGCCGCAGAAAAAGGGGGATCACCCGACGTCTGAAGGCGGGCTGGCACAGGGGCGATCGGCTGCTGTGCCTCGGCTGGACGCTGCTGCGGCTGTTTCCGCCGCTGCGCGCGACTTGGGCGCTCAAGGGCGCTCAGGCGGTCGTGCCGATCACCGGCCGCAATGCCAAGCGGGTACTGTTCGGGGCCATCGACCTGCAAAGCGCGCGCCGGGTGGTGCTGATCCGTTCCCACGCCGGTCAGGCCGATGCCCAGGCGTTCCTGCGCACGCTGCGGCGCCGCTACCGCCGCGCCGGCTGGCTCTGGCTGCTGACCGATCGGGCCAGCGCCCACACCGCCCCGCAGACCCAGGCGCTGGCAGCCCGGTTGCGCATCCACTTCGTGTGGCTGCCCCGGCAGGCCCCGAACTGAGCCCGATGGATCAGCTTTGGCGTGAGCTCAAGCGGCTGGTCGCCGCCAACCGGCAGGCCGCGTCCATCGATGCTCTCGCCGCCGATGCCGCAGCCTGGGTGCTGACGCTGACGCCGCAACAGGCATGTCGCAAGGCGGGCATGGCCTCCAAACACTTCTGGCTCAGAAAAATGTTGCAGAACTTTTGGCGACCTACTTAGTATTCACCCATAGATTACAGAGCTGCTAGCCTCTCCTCCTCTGTCTTGCCTACTCTGGCTTTTCGAGCTGAGATCGAGTCCGCGATTTTGGCGCCGAGTCGTTGGCCTGGGACTTCGATCAAGTGATAAGTCAGGAATGACAGAAAAAGGGTCAAGGGCAGAACAAGGGTAAACAGCAATACTGGGTCAGCGATGCCATTCCTCCTGAGGACGTGCAACACAAAAGTCTGCCACAGATAAACGCTAAATCCGACAACACCAATTGTCGTTACAACCCTGTTGTTTAGAATCCATGACGCGTTGCCGGCAGCGCCAAAGACAGTCAGTCCGGCGAACGGGTAGATCAAGATGGGAATTCTCCAGGGCAAGTTGTCGACTGGGATTCCGACAGATTCTCTGAATGCGATTAGAGGCGCAATATCTGAAGACAACGCGACTAGACCAACCGCTCCGATCCAGAAACTCAGCTTGCGCAGCCTAGCGACCGCTGGAGTAACAAAAGCCAGTGCCATTCCAAGCAGGAAGGGTGTGGCATACACAGACATCTCTCTTTTCAGATCGGTTCGAATGATAAAGATGGTTGAGTGCTCGGTCAGCCAGAACGACCCGGCCAGTACCAGCGCCAACCCTACTGCTAAGCGCCACCCCTGCAGGGCAGCCATGGCCCAAACGATGATTGGTAGCACGAGATAAAGCAGCATCTCGGTCTTAGTGGTCCAGAGATGCCATCTTGAGACTTGAAAAGTGACGTGCTGCCAAAACAGTTCGAGGTTGAAGATTCCCCTCTTCGGCGCCCAAATCACGACGCAAGCCACAGCCACCACAACGATTAGGGCAGGCATGATTCGAAACACACGCCGGATCACATACGCTGCCACCTCCCTTAGGGCACTAGTGGATCGGACGGCGCGAACCAGGCTTGGCGTTAGGAGCAGCCCGCTCAAAACGAAGAACAGCCATACACCGGTTGCTCCCCACCCTGGCGCGACAAGGTTTGAATGAGCCAGAATAACGAAGAGAGCTGCGTAGCAGCGTAAACCGTCTAGACCAGGAATGACGGCGTCTCTACTTGCTCGGAAGCATAAAGTCCTAATCAGGTCTGATGGCACGGCTGTCCCCGAGTAGACTAGAGAGCGAGAGTTGATCCTGTCCTGCCCTCTGTCGAATGAAGAGAGGGTATGTCAATTGACTCCGAATGTCTCACCTCCTAGCAGGGATTTAGCCAAAGCTTCTCTATAGGACTCGGCATGCGCCGACAATCAACCGTAGTTGCTTGCACGCAGAACCACAGGATCCGTCGCAAGTCGGCCTCACGTGCTCTGTCAGGCCTCATCGGTTTCATGCGGCATAAATCGTCGCTCGAGTGTTCCGGTACCCATGGTGACCTCGTAATAGGTATGTGAAAAAGCCGCTTGCGAAGTGTGGCTAAACCCGCGACCCCTACGGCGCTAAACCGCGGCCGTCTGGTCGGGTAAAATCAAGCTTCCTTGGATATGGAAGACGGCGAAACTTCGACCGTCGAAGCCGATTTCCAACAGAGCCGCTTGCCGATCTAAATGAACGGCGTCTCGATCCAACGGTATGCGGCCCAGGAGACAGCCAACGTCGCTGGAATGCTTAGAATGGCCAAAGCACCAAAGTAAGACCATGTGCCGAAGGTGAAGTGCTTGTGCACGATCTTGTATTGGAACAGGACGATAACAATCAGATGCATCAGGTAGACACTGAAAGATATCATCCCCATGAACGTGAGCGGCTTCAGATTTAGCAACTGCCCGATCCGGGGAGAGACTGTCACAGCTGCAAATAAGACAATCCAGATCGCTGTGACATACGAACCTGTCAGCCAGACCATTTCCGCTTACTCCGGTTCGTATCCGGCGGCCCTGAAGTAGTCGGCCCTGAACAATGCCGTTTGATCAGGCGGCGATTGGATTCAAGGTTCGTGGGCAGTATCCGATGGCGCGAACGAACCCATCAGGACTGCCAGGAACCAAGCGACAAAAAGCCTGAGCCAGTTCAGGACCAGCCGCAGATTGTGCCCGGCGGCCACCAGCAGCGCGTTGATCGCATCGCCGGCTGCTCCGAGCAGGTGATTGCGTCCCAGCCGCCCGTCCGCCTTCATGTGCCCGATCATCGGCTCGATCGCCGACCGGCGTCGCAGCTCGCGTTTGATGGTGGGCGTGAGCCCCCGCCGCTGTCGCGTGATGAACACGCGCTCCTCGTGCACATAGTCGTGCCCACGATAACCCTGGTCGACGTAAATGCGCGCGGGCTGTCATAGGGCGGTGAATATTGCCTGATTGTGGGCTTCGAAAATTCCCTAGCTGATGCCCCTGCCTTCACGTCCTGAGGCATGCTCCGGCCGTGCAGGTGCTCCCGCCGTCGTCGATGATCCCCTCCGAGACAATTCGGACGGGAGTGGCGCCGGTGATCCAGCTTGGAGAATTGCCTATGATCCTCGACCTCCATCGTCAGGGATTATCCATCTCAGCCATCGCTCGCCGCACCGGCCGCGATCCCAAGACCATCCGCAAGTACATCGCCCGCGGCCTCGAACCGCCTGTCTATGGCCCACGGCGGGGCAGTCGCTCCGGCAAGCTGGCGCCGTACCGCGACTACCTGCGCGAGCGCGTCACCGCCTTTCCCGACCTGAGCGCGGTGCGGCTCACCCGTGAGATCCGAGAGCGCGGGTATGAGGGTGCCTACACGGCCGTGAAGCGCTTCCTCTGCGCCATCCGCCCGGCCGATCGGCCCAAGCCCTTCGAGATCCGCTTCGAGACGCCTGCCGGCCAGCAGGCCCAGGTCGACTTCGCTCGCTTCGTCACGGTCTTCACTGACCAGCCGGAGATCACCCGCATCGTCTGGCTGTTCTCCCTCGTGCTCGGTCACTCGCGCTACATCTTCGCCCGCTTCGTCCTGCACCAGGATCTGCAGACCCTGCTGCGCTGTCACATGCTGGCGTTCGAGAGCATCGGCGGCGTGCCGCTCGAGATCCTCTATGACCGCATGAAGACCGCGGTGACCGGTGAGGATGGCGAGGGCCAGATCATCTACAACCGGGCGCTGCTCACCATGGCGCAGCACTACGGCTTCCTGCCCAAAGCTTGTCGGCCGTACCGGGCCAAGACGAAGGGAAAGGTCGAGCGGCCCTTCAGCTACATCCGGCAGGACTTCTTCCTGGCCCGTTCCTTCCGTAATCTCGACGACCTTAACGCCCAACTATGCGACTGGCTCGCCACAGTGGCCAATGCCCGCCTACACGGCACGACCCAGCGCATCGTCGCGGAGGCCTTTGCCGCCGAGCAGCCGGAGTTGCAGTCCCTGCCGGCCTTCCCCTTCGATGCCCTGCTCAAGCTCGAGCGCCGGGTCAGTCATGATGGGCTCGTGTCGATCGGCGGCAACTACTACAGCGTTCCGGATCGCACCCGACGCATCGTCGAGGTACATCAGCTTCCCGACCGGATCCGCATTCTCGATGCGGGCCGAGTGGTGGCCGAGCATCCGGTGCTCGAAGGGCGGCGCCAATCGCGGGTCGATCCAGTCCATCGCCAGGGGTTCATCGCAAACGCATCGCGCAGCGCGTCCGAGGCGATTATGGTCGGACGCCCAGGCGATCGGGTCGCGCGTCGCTCGCTGGCCTTCTATCAGGCGGTCGCGGATCGCCTGGCCGCCACGGGAGGCCGGGCATGACAGGCCATGGACACCCTACGATTGAGAGTATCCGGAGAAGTCTGGTTGGCTTGCGGATGCCCCGCGCCCTGGAGATGCTCGACGCAACGCTGCGGCGCATCGAGCAGGGCGAGATCGACGGGATCGCAGCGCTCGATCACTTGCTTTTGGAAGAGCTCACGGTGCGCGAGAGCCGACGCATCAAGGCGGCCCTGATGATGGCGCGGCTGACCACGGTCAAGACCCTGGCGAGCTTTGACTTTGCCTTCCAGCCCTCGCTCGACCGCAACCGCATTCTGGCCTTGGCCGAGCTGAAGTTCATCGACCGGGCCGAGGCGGTGCATCTGCTCGGCCCGCCTGGCACGGGCAAGAGCCATCTGGCGACAGCCCTGGCAGTGGAGGCGGTGAAAGCCGGCAAGAGCGTCTACTTTGCGACCCTGGCCGAGATCATTGCCTCTTTGGCAAAGGCGGATCGGGAGGGGCAACTGCGCGAGCGCATCCGCTTTCTGTCGCGGGCTTCCCTGCTGGTGGTGGATGAGATCGGCTATCTGCCGGTCACGTCCGGCGGCGGCAATCTGTTCTTCCAGCTCGTCAATGCCCGCTATGAGAAAGGCGCCATGATCCTGACCTCCAATCGCGGTTTTGCCGAATGGGGCGAGGTTTTTGGCGATCCTGTTGTGGCCACGGCGCTTTTGGATCGCCTGCTCCACCATGCGGTTGTGATCCAGATCGAGGGCTCAAGCTACCGCTTGCGTCAGCATGCCGAGCTGGTTCCCGAGCACGTGCGATCGAAAGCCCTAATTACGCCACCGCCGGCACCAAAGCGCCGCGGCCGACCACCCGGAGGGACATCGATGGATCATTCAACCGGCTGATCACCGGAAACAGCCCCACCCATCAGGTAGGGAAAATTGAAGGCCCACAAATGCGGAAGCTTCAACGCCCGTTGACACGGGCTCCACGTCCGTCATGGCGATGACCTGATCTATGGTGGCGTCCAACGTATGGCCATCATACGGATTGCCCTCGAGCGATTTGGACGCGAGGACGAAGCCCTCCCGGTTCGTCACCGCCACAGCCACCTTGGAGCCAAATTCGTACGGCCGATGCGCCTTCCCCTTGGCGATGCACACCACCTCGGGCGCATGCAAGCTGTAGAGCTTGTTCTTGCTCGTGCGCTCTTGGGTCAGAAGACGCTCCGTCAGGCCGAGCAAACGTGCAAAGCGAAAGGCGAGGCCCTCATCCGCGGCGACTTTGCGGGCGACGTCGCGATACACGCGTCTGAGATAGGTCTTCAGCCGCTTCAACTCGCGCCGCATCTGACGGGCATGAGCATAGCGGCCCACCTGCACGGCGGCGCGTTTGGCCAGATGGGTGTGAGCCTGCCGCAGCTTGAGGCCATGCCGCTTGGCCTGCCGCACCAGAGCCTGCAAGGCCTTCAGGTACAGCTTCGCGTCGGTGGGATGAGTGATGGCCTTGGGCTGCACGGTGGTGTCGACGCTGATCCGGTCCAGGCTGGAGGGCCGCACCGCGCCGCTCTCCAGCCCGGCCTGGATGGTAGCGGAAAGCAGCGTCTCCAGTCCCTCGGGTCCAAGCCGCTTGCGCCAGCGCGTCAGCGAACTCAGATCACACGGCAGCTGATGCTGGAAGTACTCGCAGCCGCAGAACCACTGCCAATAGGGATTCTCGATCCAACGCTGCACCACCGCCGCATCGGACAGGTTGAAGGTGTGCTGGAGATACGACAGACCCACCATCAGCCGGGTCGGTTTGGCAGGCCGTCCGAGCGGGCGGTAGAAACGACCAAACTCGTAATCGAAGCGGTGCCAGTTGATGAGAGTGGCAAGCCGGAACAACTCGTGGCGCTGATCGAGGATCTGGTCGAGACGGCTGCGGAAGAGGTCGCCGGAGCTTGGCATCGTCGGCTTGGGTCCCATGGCAAAACACCGGTTTTGGGTGGGTCACTCCCCAGGAACCGGCATTTTA
Organism: Microvirga sp. RSM25; assembly: GCF_044784385.1. Taxonomy (NCBI): domain Bacteria; kingdom Pseudomonadati; phylum Pseudomonadota; class Alphaproteobacteria; order Hyphomicrobiales; family Methylobacteriaceae; genus Microvirga; species Microvirga sp. RSM25. Next base: position 544,869 of record NZ_CP173039.1, read on the forward strand.
CAATGCTTCGCCAAGACAAAGAATCCTTCCATCTCAATTACTTGTGGGTTGTTCAGGGCCGACTAATTACTTCCACCATGCGGCTGGTCTTTAGAGCATTTTTCGGCGAAGTGGATCCGGTTCGCCGTCAAAATGCGGCAAAGCAAAGAAGAGAGATGATTCCACGTAAGTGGAAAAAGCTCTAGGCTGCTTTGTTAGATCTGTCCGCCACAAGGGTCAGCACGGGCTTGGAGGATGGCTTCAAACGAAGAGCATTCTTCTCGATGAGATGCCAGGACGCAAAGGCGCAGGTCCCGGCGAGAAGGGTAGTAGAGATCGTTAGCGATCCTGGCGTGATGGCGGTCTTGTTGACGTAGACGAGCAACTGCTGGATTGGGAAGGAATAAAGATACAGCCCATAGGACAGATCTCCGAACCGACCGAACCGCCGCAGGACCGGCGTCGACTGTGTGCCAAAGGCGAGAACCATATAGGGGATGACAACCCAGCTCAGGGCCAAAAGAGCAAGGCCTAAGCCTAGTCCTTCGATCGCGAACAGGCTGAAAGCCAGGACGAGGGCCAGATCGAGCCGGAACGGGATCCTGTCTTTCAAGGCGCAATAGACGGCTCCGACCATGAAGAACGGCATCACGGAAGTAGCCTGCGCAACGTCCGTCGCATAAAAGACGATCTGCGGGCCGTGATAGGCCAGCATCAGATAGCCGCCTGTCAGGCAGACTGCGAGGGCCGCTGCTGAAACGACAACCGGATGCAGCCTCCGGTGCCCCAGCCCCATCGCGCCGACAGCAATATAGCAGAAAAACTCAGCCGGCAGGCTCCAGAGGGAGCCGTTGACGGCATGCTTATAGACGTTGTTCTCAAATACAGCGGGGAGGTTATACCGGGTCCAGAGGACAATATTGGTGAAATATCGAGCAAAGTGCGGGTTGCTGAAGTAGTCGGACAGGGACAGGCGCGTAACGCTGGGGCCGAGCAGACAGGCGGTCGCGATTACGCAGACGATCAGACCTGGGAAGATCCGCAGGGACCGTTTCAGGAAGAAGTGCCTGAGACGCGGGTCTCGTTGCCAGCTTTCCGTGACCAAATACCCGCTCAAGGCGAAAAAGATCACGACACCCATGGCCGAAATCGGCGTGCCCCAAAGGCGAGAGTAAGGAATGCCAAGGAGCGCTTGACTGTGGCCGTAGATCACCAGAAGCGCAGCAGTAACGCGAAGAAAGTCAAAGTTATTGTCTCGATGAACCAGTTTGGTCTGAGCTTCTGCTGACATGATTACCCCCCCGCTTAACTTGGTCTCTAGGCGGATTTCGGTCAGCAAGCAAGCGTAACAATTACCATTTTGATAGCCTGAGTTTCCACCATCACGAGGACATCGTGACGACCGAGATCATCCGGCGGGTGCTTAATCGCCTCTCCTTCTTCGCATGTGTTCGGTCGCCCTTCGTGACCCGCCCCCATTGAGTGGTCCGGTTGGAATGTTAATGGAGTGATGGCTGTGGACCTGCCCCGAACGCTGGACCACGGCCGAGCGGAACTTCCGGCCTCATGACCCCATCGGCTGGCTGGGAGCTCCGAAGGATTTCATGAACTCGACCGGGGTCTTATGCCCGATTGAGCTGTGCGGTCTTTCACAATTGTACTCGTGTCTGAACGCCTCACATTTTAGCCTGGCGTCGGCCAGAGACAAGAACCAGTTCTGATCAATGCACTCGGCCCGAACCTTGCCATTGAACGCCTCCACGAAGCTGTTGTCGGTGGGCTTGCCAGGACGGGAGAAATCCAGAACAACCCCATTCCGATACGCCCATAGGTCAAGAGCGCGCGAGACGAATTCGGGACCGTTGTCCAGACGAATCGTGCAAGGAACACCGTACACGCCCACGATCCGCTCCAGCGTCGTGACCACATCAGATCCGGTGTAGCGGAAACGCACGTCGATGGCCGGCGAGAGCTTTGAGAACGCGTCCACAATCGTCAGGATCCGGATCTTGCGGCCGTCGAAGAGCTGATCGGACAGGAAGTCCATCGCCCACACCTCATTCGGGGCCGAGGGCGGCTTGCGGTCCGAGCGCACCTTCGCGGCCACCTTGCGCTTCGGCCGTTTGTTCCTGATCTGCAAGCCTTCTTCGACATACAGCCGGTACACGCGCTTGTGGTTCACGCTCCATCCCTCCCGCTGCAGCAGCACATGAATGCGTCGATAGCCGTAGCGCACGCGGGTCTCGGCGATCTCCCGGATGCGCTTGGTCAGAGCAGCCTGCGACAGGCGGCACGAGCGGTAGAAGGAGGAGGATTTCTGGAACTGCAGCACGTGACAGGCCCGTCGGATCGAGACCTGGAACGCGCCCAGCAGACCATCCACCAGCCGCCGCACCCGCGCAGGCTTCAGAGCTTTTTTGACAGCACGTCCTGCAGCATGGCTTTGTCGAGCGAGAGGTCCGCCACCATCTGCTTCAGGCGCCGGTTCTCCTCTTCGAGCTGCTTGAGACGGCGCACCTCCGAGGGCATCAGTCCGCCGTACTTCTTGCGCCAACGGTAGTAGGTCTGCTGCGAGATCCCGGCCTTGCGGCAGACCTCCTCGACGCTCACGCCGTCATCGACCTGCTTGAGCAGGACAGCGATCTGCTGCTCTGAAAACTTGGACACCTTCATGGCCTTTCCCCTTCTCCCAGCCGGGAGACATTACGGGAAAATTCTCACTTTGGCCGGTCCAGTTTCCGGGGAGAAGGTCAGGCCTCAGCGCTAGCGCGGGCGGCGGTGCTGGTTGGGGTTGCGGAGCGGCCCGCGCGGACATGGCGGGCACGAACACCTCCGGGGCCGGCGGTTTGTACCCGAGGGACCCGTGGGGCCTCAGGGTGTTGTAATGGCGGCGCCAGCTTTCGATCACAACCTGTGCCTCTTTCAGCGAGTAGAAGATCTCGCCGTCGAGCAATTCGTCTCGAAGCCGGGCGTTGAAGCTCTCGATGAAGCCATTCTCCCACGGGCTTCCCGGAGCGATGTAAGCGGTCTTCGCCCCGACGGCAGCGATCCACTCCTGGACGGCTTTGGCGTTGAACTCCGCGCCATTATCTGACCGAATGTGGTCCGGCACGCCACGCAGGATGAACAGGTCCGAGAGCGCGTCAATCACATCGACGGCTTTCAGTTTTCGGTTCACTCGGATGGCCAGGCACTCATGCGTGAACTCGTCGATCACGTTCAGCATCCGGTACTTCCTGCCATCATGGGTGCGATCCTCCACGAAGTCGTAGCTCCAGACGTGATTGGGCCTCTCGGCTCGCAGCCGGATACAGGATCCGTCGTTGAGCCACAGACGCCCTCTCTTGGGTTGTTTGGCAGGCACTTTCAGCCCCTCCCGTCGCCAGATCCGCTCGACCCGTTTGTCGTTGACGACCCAGCCAGCTGTTGAGCGCAGGAGCTGTGCGATCTTGCGGTAGCCGTAACGACCGTACAGGCGGGCGCGATCGATGATATCGGCGGTGAGCCGTGCCTCATCGTCTCGTCCTTGCGGGATGCGCCGCTGCGTCGAGCGATGCTGTCCGAGCACACGGCAGACCCGCCGCTCGGACAGCTCCAGGGTCGATCGAACATGCTCGATGCAGGCGCGGCGACGGGCGGGGCTCAGAAGTTTCCCGAGGCGGCTTCTTTCAGGATCTGCTTGTCCAGGGTCAGATCGGCCACCGCGCGGCGAGGCCGGGCATTCTCCGCCTCCAGGTCCTTCAGGCGCTTGACCTGATCCGACTTGAGCCCACCGAACTCGGATCGCCAACGGTAATAGGTCACCTCGGTTACGCCGATGGCGCGAACCGCATCGGCAACCGATTGGCCTTGTGAGACCATCACATCGACCTGGCGTAACTTGGCAACGATCTCTTCCGGCTTGTGACGCTTCTTGAGCATTTTGGTCCTCCTGTGAGCCTCAAGACATACTTCAGGGTGGACCATTTCAATGGGGGTGGATCAGTTCTAAATGATCCGTAATCCGACTACCTCAGCGGTTGATATCCTCTTCAACACTTCCCCGACCGCTCTGATCATACCGGCCGGGTTCACTCAGGGGCATCAGATCGGTATGTTCCTCTGCATCAGCGGGATCGTTGCAGCCTATTGGTCTGGTCTCTCTACGGCGGCTCGCTTCCAACCTGCTCAGGCTTTCCGCATCCAAAAGGCACCACCTACGAGCGGGACCCCTGCCCAGGGCAGGGTAGAGCCGACTCCTGCGAGCATATTCGAGAGCAGATATGGGTTCTGAGCGAGATAGGCGACTGGAAGCTCGATCTCGTCTCCGCCCGCTCCTCCCAGGAGATAGGTCATTAACAGATACTGTTCGTTGTAGAGCCGATCAGACCAAGCGTCAGGATAATCAAGGGGGAGGAAGATGTCGTGCACGCCCCAAATCACGCCCGGCTTCAAAAGAGGAAGGACCTCTGTGAAAAACACGGTGACGTCAGAGTTCTGGAAGCTCCGGTGGCTGTTGTCAACAAACATTATATCTCCGGGTTGCAGATCCTGAAACCGAGAGAGATCAATGTTCTCGAATGGGGTGCGGATTACCTCATCACAAAGCGCATCGATGTTGGCTCTGGGGTATGGGTCAATAGATATGACCTTCGTTTGCAATCCGTGATCATTAATGGCGCGGCGTACAAACTTCGTGGAATTGCCGGAGCCGACCTCAATGTAAAGCCTTGGGTTAGTCCGGGCAATTAGCCCATACAAGCAAATTCCATCCAAAGGCGGGAACCAGCCGTTGTTCCAGAAGGGCTCAGTACCCTCAGGATCCCCTTCGTAGGAAATGGCGGCATAGGATGCCGCAAGAGATGCAAAGGCGGTTATCCAAGTCTGAAAGGCGTCGTGCCGAGCTGAGATGATCTGACGATAGAGATTGCCTTGAGGTAAGGCATCCCAATCTCGGAGATGAGGATGATAAGCGTAGTCGAATTCGAACAGGCGTGACTCGCTGCGGGCACGGCGAAAGGCATCCACTTGCCGCTGGAGACTCTCTGAGGACCAGTGCCAACGATTACGTTCAGCATTCAGGGCATTCAAGGATGAGCTTGACCGCTCAAGCCCATCCTTTAGGGAAGCTACCTCTCGTCCGAGAGCTTCGGCGGTCCATTGCCACTGATTGCGCTCAGTATTGAGGGTGTCCAAAGACGAGTTGCTCTGCTCAAGCCCCTTCTTCAATAAAGCCGTCTCTCGTTCGAGAGCTTCGGTCGCCCACTTCCAGTGATTGCGTTCGGCATTCAGAGCGTTGAAGGACGAGTTGTTCTGTTCAAGTCTATTCTCTGCACTTTTGCATTGCTTCAGTAATTCCGCGTTGTCAGCAGATAGAGCCGCGACAAAAGGAACTCTCATCAAGAGGCGTTCGAGGAGACGCACGTTCTTTCCCTTTGAATTCGAAACAACATGACGGCAGATTTTGACTTGATCGCTCAGGTGGATACCGAGCCATTAGAGTTCTGTCTAGACATCGATTTTCCCTCCTACCGCGAGGACTTCACGACCACCGAGAAGTTCGGGCGGTTGCTTCGTTGCGCCTGTGAGGCCGTCCTTTAGCAATCCCCAACCATTCAAGAGGATCCCCATGGTGGTCGTGCTTCGCGTTAGATACTGCAGGCGAACGGCTTGAAGCGGTTAAGGTGGGCTCAGCGTTCAGGCTTTAGGGAGCTTGGGTCCAGACCTAGAGAGATCCATGTCACTCTGTCCGACATTGAGTGGTGATGTCCCGCGGCCACAGCAACCGTCGCCCATGCGGCCTTTCCCGGCCTTGAGATCACGACGTCGAACGACCTCAACCTAGCGACGACCTCTCCAGGCTTGTGGCGCTTCCTGGTCTTGACGCTCCTCCTGCCTGCCTCAAGTCATGCTTCAAGGTAGACCATTTCATCAGAATGGATCAGATTAACGTTTTAGGGTGACTCAGATGTTTCACAATTAACGATGTCCTTTTTGCCGTCGCCACCCCCTGAAGATGATAAACCTTGCTGAACGGCGTGTAGACGATCCTTCGCTTGAGAGTCCGCCGCAGGGCTTCGCAGAAGATCCAGTCCGAGCGGTAATGGGGTCCGTTGCGATGGTCCAGGCCGCCGAGAGCCCTGATCGCCTCCGGCCGAACCAGGCCGCAGAACAGGGGAGCGAAGGTAAGCTCGACGAGGTTATCGTCCGGGTCGAAGTCGGGATCGAGGACGTTGTCGTGCTGGCTGGAGAGGTTGATGTCACACTCGAAGTCAGCGTCGGCCGCCGGCATGTGAAGCTTGAGGGCTTTGGCCCCCGCCGGAATTACCTGTCGCGGAACGGCCATGCCTGCATCCTCATGCTTGAATAGGACATATCTCAGCTCATCGAGCCAATCGGGCGTTACCAGGGTGTCGTTGTTCAGGATGAGGATCTTGTCGTTGCTGTCGGCGATCTCGGCAAGGCCCCGGTTGACGGCAAAAGAGAAGCCGGACGCGGTGGTCTCGCGAAGCAGGCTGGCATGGTCGAACGATGCGATCATCTCTTCGAGGCGCGCGTAGGTTTCATCGGACGATCCGTTGTCGACGACCAGCACGTTGTACGGTGAGGGGGTGTGCTCGACGATGGAGGCAAGGCACATCTCGAGTTCGCCGAGGGATTCGTAGTTCGGGATGATGATCTGGACGCGCTCGGCCGGCAGGCCGGCCAGCTTCGCCCTTCGAGCGCTCCGCACCGAGCGGCTGTTCGAGAACGCCAGGTGTTCGCGTCGGTCCGTCGTCATGAAGGGCTGCGCCCAGTCTGCCCTTGCGGCGAGTTTGGCTCTGGCTTCGTGAAGAGCCGCTTCCCCGCCGCCCCGATCGCCCGCTGCGCTCTCGATGGCTGCCTCGGGCGCTTGGCTCTCGTTCCGTTGCCGCAGGAAGCGGTGGCCAAGCAAGCACGGAACCGCTTCCGGGCGCGTCGCATCCGTCATCCGCGTGATCCATTCCCAATCCACATGACCGCTCAACGAGTCGTCAAAGGGCCCGACCTCTTCGAACAGGGAGCGGTGATGGATCAGAACCGTCGTGGATAGGGTGTCCAGGTTCTCGATCAGGCTGCGGTTGAACGGCGAGAACCGGATGGATTTGAAGGACCAGCCCAGGCGGGCATCCGCATCGAAGCCGTCCCAAACGGCCTGCGCTCCGTAACTCGCACGGGCACCGGTCGCGCGCATGCGGTTGCTCAGGACAAGAAGGCAGTCGGGATCCCATAAGGTGGTCGGGGCGAGATAGGCGATGAGATCGCCCGATGACGCTGCGACACAGGCATTCCGCGCCTGACCGGGTGTGGTGTGCCTATCGAGCGGCAAGCGCTTGATGCGGGCATCGTCGAACTGGCGGACGACGGCGTCGACCTCCGCGCGATCCCCGATATTCGCGACGATCAGTTCCCAAGTTTCATGGGACTGCATCAGAACCGAGACAATCGTGTCTTCCAGCACCCCAACATCATCGGCGGCGACCAGGACAATCGAGACCATGTCTGCCTGAGAGGCTTCGCTATTGTCAGCGGAGAACCTCTTCTTCTCGCCGTCCATATACGCGACGATCCGAAGGTCATACTCGGTCAGATCGGGCCCGATCAGATCAGGCTTGATCATGGCGCGCCGGAGATACTCGGCGAGCGTGCCGCTGGGGCGGTGAACCGTGCGCTTCTCTCTGAAGCGGTAGAGTTCCAGATATCTCGTCGGCGGCATGCGAGAGAGGATCGGGGAGGCCGTCACGCGGAAGAGATGCTCTTGCGGCAGCGTCGTGCGCGCGGGAAGGCGAAGATCAGCGAACAGCGGGCTCGGCCGGCGGCCCGCCGGCCTCCCATTCGTCTGATAGTCCTTGTAGGCCTCGTCCTCATCGGCCGGAGCCTCAGGATGCTGGCTGACATACCACGATGCATCGAAGAGGAGGCGCGCGATGTCCTTCCGCGGCGGCTCTTTCGGAACTGGTGTAGGTGGCGGAGCCTGGACCGGCGCGGAGACAATCTTGGCCGTTGCCGTGATGATCGTGCCCGGCACGACGGCTCTCATCGCCCGTTTCACCGGCCGGGGGATCCTGAATAGCGCGGCCTTCAGAAGAGCTCTCATCGTTCCCATGGTGGACTATGGCGGCAGGGGATGCCCTGGCCCTCTTCAGCCAAGGGCCTGTAACAGAAATACTCCAAAGTCAATGAAGGATCGGCCGGCCGGCGGCCGGCGAGGGGGCAGACGCGGCTGAAGGGGGGAGGCTTGCCCCGCCGACTTGCCGGATGATAAGTCTCGCGCCTCTTGTGCAACAGGCTGACCTTTCCCCGATGAAACACCTCCTCCGGCGAACCGTCGTTCGGCTCAAGCAGAATAATCTCCTCAGGAGGGTGGTGTTTCAGTTGAGGGCCCATTCACCGGATCGCCAGACGGCGGTCCTGGGACGGGCCGGAACTCTCCTCGATGCGGGCAACTTCAACCAGGCAGCAGAGTACCTGGCCGAGGCCGAACCGAAGACGGTCCGGACCTGGCGAGCCCTGCTCAATGCTTTCCTGGCGGCCCACCGGTTCGAGGAGCTCGTCCAGACCTATGAGACGATGCCTGAAGAGGCCAAAGCGGATTTCGACTGCCGGTACCTTTACCTCCTGGCTGCGGCCAATCTGAACCGCTTCGATGTCGTGAGGCGCATCATCGAGACCGTTCTGAAGGAGCCGGACAGCGAAGAGGCGTCTGTGTTCCTGGCGAAAGTTTACCTGTTTACCGGGAACCTGGATCCGGCGGCCGGCGGGAAGGCGCTGAGGCGCATTCTGGGCCACGGACCCTCGCTGGCAGCAACGCATTTCGACATCACCCTGAAATGTGCTCACCACCTCCGGGCAGGCGGTAGGACCACGGAAGCTCTCGAGCTTGAGGCTGCACTCAGGCACGAGGCGCGCAGCGACCGGAAAAGGGCCAAAGTCGACATTCTGGATGCGCAGATTCATTTCTGGGGCGGCCGCTATGACCTTCAATTGGCCAGCATCAATGCCGTTCTTGCAAGGCAGAGCCTCGACCCGGTTGCTCTGATAGACGAGCGCGCGCCGCTGTCTTGCGACAACCTCACAGCGGTCGCCGTTGCGACAACCCCAGTGCGCGGACCTCTGGTCTCGATCCTGATGCCCGCCTACAACAGCGCGCAGACCCTTCCCTACGCTCTGGATTCCTTGCGCCACCAGACCTATCAGGATTTCGAAGTCATCATCGTCGATGACCGCAGCACGGACGAGACGACCCTGATCGCCGCTCGGTTCTGCGACGCTGATCCACGATTTCGCTTGATCACCTTGGAGCAGAATTCGGGAGCCTTTGTCGCCAGAAACATGGCGCTGTCGGCTGCAGCAGGAGAGTTCGTCACCAATCAGGATGCCGACGATTGGGCTCACCCGCAGAAGATCGCCACAGCCGTTGCCGAACTGCAGAGGAGCCGTTCGGCAATTGCGACCTGGGTTGAGCACATTCGCTGCTCCCGTGAGCGGGGATTCAGAGCGTTGAACGGCTATCTCCGGCCGGATGCCTCATCGTTGATGTTCAGGCGCAGCGCAGTCATCGGCAAGATCGGATGGTATGATTCCGTGCGGGCGGCAGGCGATGGAGAGTTCCATCTGAGGATGGAACGGGCCTTTGGGCGGCACAGCATTCTGAAGATCAATAAGCTGCTGTCGTTCGTCCATTGGTCGGAAGCGACGCTCTCGGGCGGCGGCGCCTTCGCAATCGACAGCGAAATGGGCCTCTTCAGCCCGGTGCGCAGCGCCTATCGCCGATCATTCGGCCTTTGGCATGAAATGGCGGAAACGCTCTACATGCCCTTTCCGCTCAAGACGCGCCCATTTCCCGTCCCGGAGGGCCTGCTCCCTGCACCGGACCGCGGGAACTGAGTTCGATCAATCCGCATTAGGCCATTCACTGCGAGGGTGCCGCTTGCTTGTAGGCATCGATCCAGTCCAGCGCAGGGGCCACGTAGTCGTCGCCAATGATGAGCGGAGCGCAGCCGAAATAACCCTTTGCTTCCGCCTCGTGGCGCCCCGAAAGCTCAGCACTGCCTGTCACGACAAGATGCTCGGCCGAGAGAGCAGGAAGCGGGGACGGAGGATCATCGAGAAGGCTGGCGTCCAGGAGAACGGCGAGCTTGCACGCTGCACTCTCACCCGGAACGATATTCTCAATGAGGCCCGCGGCGATCGCGGAACGAACCGGGGGCATGATATTGGCCTCGGCTCGCCTGAAGCTCGGCCAGTGGACGAGGCCGAGTTTCAGGCCGGCTTTCGCTAACTGCTCCCAATAGGCGACATCCTGCACGAATGGCCGCGCGGCATCGGCAAAGTTCCCGACGATAACGGCGTCGACGTCTTGGATAGGTTCCTTGCGTCCCAAGATAATCCGAGGCGCTGGGAAACGTCGTTCCGGCGTCATGCGCAGGTCCGGGTCAGGCTTCGCCATCTCCGTGGCGTGCCAGAAGCGATAGGCCTCCTTGTACTGTCGGCGAGCGCCATAGTTTACAGTCGCAATTCCGGCAGCCTTGGTCTGGGTGAGCGAGGAACCGCTGAACAGAATGAGCGTCAGAGGGGTTGCGGGAAAGAGCTTGTTCGCTGCGAGATTGTGCCTGGCCCTGATGCGCTCATACAGTTCCGAGTCGGCCCCGAGCCGTGTAACATCCCAGCCGCCGAGATCGACCATGGTCTGCCGTTTGACCAGCAGCGACGAGGTGTTCTCCATCAGCATTCCGGCCATGTTGGCCTTGACGTCGAAGCGGAGATCCATTGAGACACGAACACCAATGGTCGTGCCGATGCCCTCCGGGTGAGCAATGGCATGGATCATCTGTGCAGCGAACTTTTCTGGATGTGACCAATCATCCGCATCATGAACGGTGACAAAGTCTCCTGTTGCATGCGCGAGGGCCGTGTTCCTGGCTGCGTAGGCGCCGCCATTCTTCTCATGCCGCAACGGGATGACGCGGCTATCCTGCTGAGCAAAGCGCTCGATGACCTCCCAGGTGTTATCCGGGCTCCTGTCATCGACAATCACCACTTCGAGGTTTCGCCAAGTTTGGCTGAGAATACTGCTCAGGGCGATCGGCAGGGTCTCGGCGCAGTTGTAGGCCGGCATCAAGACGCTGAGCTTCGCAGGCGCCTCGACGGAGCGAGGATTGGCAACTGTGATGTTGTCGAGACTCAACGGTGCTTTCTCATTCAGCTTGTTGACTGGTGAGAAGCCGCTGTCCTCGTAAACCTTGTTCAGCCAATTCAGGCGCTCGGAATCGGCTGCGTCGACGGATCCAGCTCTGAGGGCCAGCGCGTGGCTAATATTCGCGGCTGAGAAATAGAACTCTGCTCGGAATCTGGTGCCTTTTGAGGCCCATTGCAGCCACTCTCGGGCTTCGTCCGGGCGATCCAGCCGGAGAAGGCATTCGACGATCATGGTTTGCGCATAGACATTCCTGCGCGTCCTAGGAGCCGCAGTCGTCATGAGGATCAAGTTGTCGAGGGCTGCCTCGGATTGCCCGTTGTAGGCGTACCACTTGGCGAGGGACCAAGCCGTTGCCGCTAGAGTCGCCCGATCCCGCTGAGCCAAAGGTTTGGACAACTCCAACTCTCTGGCTGCTCGCTCGCCGAACCCAGACCACATCTTGGCAAAGAGAGGGTGGGGTTCTCGGTTAGGATTGGGGTGCCAAAATCTCTCCCAAGCTTGGCCGTTAAGCACGAGCGGGATCGAGTCCACACCTATTGCAAGCTTCTTAATAGGCTCAGGAAACTTTCGCTTAATGCGCGTCCGGGCCCCGCTCGGGATAATATGCTTGAGGTTCTGTGCAATGCTCATTTTTCAGGATCTCATCCCGATAGTGGGTCGGCATGATCAGAAACGACTCTGAACCGGAATCTGCACCTATATATCCACCGGGCTCCCAAGCAAAGGAATTCAGTCGAGGCGATTCTATCGCCCCCACGTCTGGCGACAGGAAGGCTAGGACGCGGCGGCTGCTCTCTGTTCGAGCGATTACTCGGTTCGCTTGTGCTTTTCAGCAGCTCTGTCCCCAAAGCCGTTATAGGAAGCACGGCGTCCCCGGTTCAATCCTGGGCACAGCCAAAGGCCTCGAGAGCTTGTAGGCCAGGACAATCGTCATCTGGTATTTCGTTGCAATAATTTCCACAATGGTTTCCGCGGTCACCCTGATCAGCAACCTCTTGTTTTACACCCGGCCGTACGCTTGAAGAGCTTTGACCGAGACCACTGGCAGGAGCTGTTTTCAGGAAGCATCGCTCGCTGGTGAGCCGCCTCCGACTAGCGCCTTCAGTATCTGGCAAGGCAACAGAATTGCTCGCACTCACCAACATTGGCTCTGATCATGGTCAAGAAATCACCGACCTCGCCTGTGCCGACGCCTATATTTTCTACTACTGAAATCGACCCGGAAACCTGGGACCCGAAGTTTTTGGGCTTCGTTTATTCGACAGAACCCGCAACACAGCCGCTTCCAGCGGAGCCGGTCCAGAGGCCCGCATCGTCGGCCCCCGTCCAACAGACACTCGCCGAGCCTCCCGCAAATGCCCCACCAGTTGAAGCGGTCAAGGCTCCTTCCGATCCCACCGATATTCAGCGTTTTCCAAAGGATCTCGGGGGCCTGTTTGCCAAGCGTCCCCTTGTCCTTGGCGAAAGCGAAGCCGACTATGATGAGCTCCTGTCCAGGACCACTGCGGCCGTCAAACCGACAGACACCATTGAGGCCGTGTGGATCAAGGATATGGTCGACCTCGTATGGGAGTCGCAGCGCCTGAGACGGTTCAAAGCGAGCCTGCTAATGGGGGCTGGCCGTCAGGCACTGACAAACCTGCTGGCGACGACAAAGGATGCTGGGCAAGCCAACGGCGTTCGCGTCTTCAGCGTCCCGGAGTTGATCTCGGCGTATACCACGGGAGAGGTTGCCGCGGTGACGGAGGTGGACATGATCCTGCGTCGGCGTGGCTTGGACATCGACACGCTGATGGCGCAAGCGCTTGCGGAAAAGCTGGATGACCTTGAACGGATTGATCGGCTGATCGCCGGAGCGGATGCTCGCCGCAACCGCGCTTTGAATGAACTTGAACGCCGGCGCGATTCCTTTGCGCGCCGCCTTCGTCTCGCGGCACAGGATGTTGCCGATGTTAGGTGACCCACTGCGGCAAAGCATCAATGGTGTTGATCCATGCCTTCATCGCGAAAATTAGCCACCAACCGGGCCAATGCTCAGCACAGCACCGGACCCAAATCCCGGGAAGGTAAAGCGCGCTCTCGTGTGAACGCCCTCAAGCACGGGCTCGCCGTCTCCGCTTCCACGATCCCAGCCCTCGCACCGGAGATCATGCATCTCGCCCAGCTCATTGCTGGAGAGAACGAAAGGGATCCTGTCGTGTGGGAAGCCGCACGACAGGTGGCCAGTGCTGCAATTGATGTGGTCCGCGCGCGAAGAGCACGCACAGAACGCCTCGGGCAAATGTCGCAAGGGGCATATTTCTTACCGGTTCCATCCTTGGAACCAATGCCAACCCAGTTCCTGTCGTACAAGTCGTCATCGCTCGATACGCGGATCCGAGCAGTTCTAGATGGGACCATCGACGAGTTGCACCGGAGAGAATCGGCCCAGATCAATCGTGTGTTCAAAGCGTATGAGGAGACACAGCGGATCATACAACACAACGCGCAGGTGAGGCGATCACTCTCGGAGTGGGATCAGCTTGAAAGGCTTGACCGATATGAGCGTCGTGCCCTGTCCCGGCGCGACAAGGCCATTCGACGGTTGGATGAAGCGCGAGCGGTGGTCCGAAGCAAGACCCATTTGTGAGCCAAGTGCCAGTGTCCCTACAAATGGATAGGAGATCTTTGAATTTGCCGGCCGAATCCGTATATACTCAAGTGTATATACGGAGGAGATGATGGCTATCGCCAAGGTTTTTCGATCCGGCAACACAACAGTCAGGCGGTCCGGCTGCCCAAGCAATTCCGCCTCACCAGCGATGAGGTCGAGATATTTCGCCGCGGCGATGAGATCGTGCAGCGGGACAAACCTAAGTCGCTGGCGCGGGCGTTTGAGTGGTTGTGTGACCTGCCTGATCTGACCCGGGAGGATACCGCGCCGCAGGAGCGCGAGGGGCTCTGATGGCTCAAGCCCAGTATCGTCTCGACACTAACATCTGCCTCTCCATCCGCCGGGAGCGGCCGCAAGTCGTTCTGGACCGCTTCAAGGTGCTGGCTCTCGGCTCGACAGCCATTTCCGTCATCACCTACGGTGAGCTGGCCTATGGGGTTCAAAAGAGCCCGGACCCGCGCCAAGCCATGTTGATCTTGGAGGAATTGACCACTTTGATCCCGGTCGTCCCCATGGCTGCTGATTTGGCCAAGACTTACGGCGTGATTCGAGCGGATCTCGCTGCTCGCGGCGAACTCATTGGCAACAATGATCTCTGGATTGCAGCTCACGCGAAGAGCCTGGGGTTAATCCTTGTCACCAACAATGAACGCGAATTTCAGCGGGTTGATGGGCTCACCATCGAGAATTGGATCAAGGAATAGAACGCGGTCGGTTGGACTGTCCTAGGAGTGGTCCATTCAGTGACGACGCGGCACCCTGGCTTAACCAGCTCACCCGTGCGAAATGACGGAGAGTTATTCTCGCGGTACGACAGTGCCATCGATCTTCTTCTTCCAGCGACTCCGTCTTCCGCAGGGAAAGGGGCGCTTGGTCTGGTCGGCGCCGAGATGCCGGATCTTCTGCCGTTTGGCTTTCGCCGTGCGCTGATGGTCGTCGCGGGTCTTGGCCCGTGCACAGGTCGCATGTGCAGGGCCCAGATTATCCGGTTCGTCACGGCCTCCCAACTCTAGGGCTCGGATGTGCTCGATGATCCAGCGCTCGCGAACGCCATCGATGCGCCGCTCACACAGGACGCAGATCCCTCGGGCCTGTTCCCATATAGCAAGCCGCACTCGCGGCGAGAGCCGAGCTCGTCGCGTTGTCCCGAGGTCTGACGGATCCACAAGGGGCATGCTGCATGCTCCTCATCGCTCGACGATGCCAGGAGGTGCTTTGGCTTGCGTCGGCTGAGAAGTGTTGTCCGTTTGCTCTTCGGCCGCAGGGCTCGTGTCATCGTCAGCCTCAAATGGAACGAGCCGAACCCGCAGCCCAAGCGAGGCGACCGTCGGTCTTTGAGAGGCATCAGGCTCGGATGTCGGTGCGTCGCCGCGTCTCTGTCTTCTCGAGCAACCTCCGCGCTGTTGTTGGACAGGGCGATTTTCATCTCCGAGATCGCAATTGGGCGTGACCGAGAGCAGGCTTTGTGTGGGGGCGGAGCCTCGACAAAGGAGAGCACGTGGTCTGCGCGGCGAACGAGGGCTGCCGTTCTAACAGCATCAAAACCAAATTGCGGGCTGAACGGACCCCGCAGCACGATCACAAGATCCCGGATCAAGCGGATCAGGAGATCGCAGTCACGGCAGGTGCGGAGGGCCGCTTCCTCGGCGGCATTCCGATCGCGCGCGATCAGAGCCTCGACAACCGCCCGAGCCGAACGAATGGCATAACTGAGCTCTGCAGGAGGGCAGGGGGAGTTGACGGACGAATCTTGATCATCAGCCATGGCAGAGCTCTCCATACGATAATTAACGATATATCGTTAATTATCGTATGTCAATCTTTAGTCCCTTTGAGCTGCGGTGGCTACCTTCCTATGTAACGCGGCTGTACCCTGACAGCTCATGCATCAGAGAGCGGGTGTTCAGTCTCCGGCGTTCATAAAAAGGATTGGGCAGAACGATACCAAACGCCTCTGCGCATCGGTGAGACGTTGGCCACGGCAATGGCCCGATGACTGAATCTGGGGGCTAAACCATGTTCGATACTTTCCTGCTCCCGCATGTTGTGGCTTTTGTGTTCGTCAGGAAGGTTGCGCGATCGGGGTCGAACGGGAATATTCTGCGCTGCTTGGCCGTTGGAGGAGGGCCAGGAGCTGATGACGGCGTTGGGTATGCCCCGCTTCAAGCACCAGTTCTTGGTGGTGGAGAGCTGCACGCTATGGGTGGCCCGGATAGCCACCAGCGCCAACATCCCGGTCTTCGGAGAAGGCATCTCCGACGAGTATCTGATCCAGTGAGTGGATCGGAAACATAATGCTATGGGAAAGTCGAGCTGGGCAAAAAGTAAGCGCCACCCGAAGGCGGAGCTGAAATTTGGTTTGTACGGGCATCATGAGCAGGGGCCGCGAATTTGGTCAACAGACTGGGCGCGGCCCCGACCTCATCGTGATAAGGGAGCAGGAGCATCCATGCAGTGCGAGCATGCTCCTGTTGCAGGTTATCACCCCGTCACAGATTTTGATCTATGACGGGTCGAAGTTTAGAGCCGCAAGATGGCCCCCATTGCTCCTAGAGCAGGAACCAGTTTGCGTTCACGCCCAGTTGCTCGATGTGAATGACGGCTTCCGCATCTGTGTCGGCGTCGGTGTTCAGGGCAAGGAAGGTATCGCCCGCGCTCACCGAGAAATTGACCTGGCCTGCCGCTGTGAAACCCGTCGTTCCAATAAAGGTGAACGCCTGATTTCCTGATTGGCCCTCGTTGGCATCAATCCTGCTCAAGTCGAGACGATCGCCTCCGGCAAACGAGAAATCACCAATGTAGTCGGCCGTCTCGTTGGTAGTGCCAGTATCGGTGAGATTTCTGAGGACAAACCGGTCAGCTCCGAAGCCACCCCAAAGAGTGTCAGTCCCGGCCCCTCCGTTGAGCACATCGTTGCCTCGGTCGCCAAAGAGGACGTCTGATCCGGCGTTGCCGGACAGGGCATCATTGCCCAGGTCGCCATCGACAAGGTCGTCTCCGTTGCCACCACTGACGGTATCGTTGTCATCGCCGCCAGCGACAAAATCGTCGCCATCGTCTCCATAAACAAGGTCGCGCCCGCTTTCGCCAACGAAGAAGTCGTTGCCGTCGCCGCCGAAGAGTTGGTCGTTGCCTGGATTGCCGGCAGCGTAATCGTCTCCCAAGCCGCCGAAAATCGTATCATTGCCAAACTCACCGATCAGCTGATCGCTTCCGTCATCGCCGAAGATCCGATCCCGGCCATTACCGCCCGCGATGAAATCGATGCCGTTTCCTCCACTGAGAAGATCGTTCCCGTCCTGCCCATCGATGCGGTCAAAATCATCGCCACCGAAAATATTATCGCGACCGAGAAGGCCCAGGAGAATGTCGTTCCCTGCCAGCCCATTGATTGTATCTGAGTTATTGGTTCCGCCGATCCTGTCGGCTCCTGCCGTTCCATCGAAAATGGCCATTGACTATGGTCCTACTGTGAAGGTTGCATGGGTACTCATGGCAAACAAGAAAACGCCGATAAAGATCAGCTTGTATAAGGCTAAGGTTGCGTTAGTAAGAGTAGAGTCATTGCAAGCGTAGGCGTATTCTTTGTCGTTTCCATCGCCTATGAATTATTTACGTACTTCTTAGTTCCTAATCAAAAAGTATTACCGCAATGCACAACTGAAGCTCGGCGCTGGCAACCGGATCCTCCGAATTCTACAATTTCGGGTCATAATAAGGCCGCAGGCGCGATCACCCGCATCCACTGGCCTGGCCGAAAGAACAAGATTGTCTGGTCCATGACAAATGGATCGGTATGTCAGTGCAGATTATGTGAAGATGATGGGTCAACGCCGTTCGCAGCGAGCCTCCTGCAGCCGCTCGATCGTCATCATCTCCTCGGTCGCCTCTGATCCCCGGATGCCGATCACTCCGCGATCGATGCTCCATCTGTTCTCGTCCTTCCGGCTGAGGAACACGTCCTATTCTTGCTTCGACATCTTCAGAACGGCTCAGGCCTCGTTCTTAATCCGCCATTCCTTAGACCAGGCGCTGACGGGTTGGATGGTGTGTTTGGAGACGGCCGCGGTGTCGCGGAGAAGGGTCATGCTGAGGGTAAGGCTGAAAGCGAGGACGTGCCACGGATGCCCTGCGCTCCAAACCAATTGCTCAAGAGTTGATCCTTTAAGTTCTGACGGTCAGGGCTGCGCAGTAGTTTGGCTGTCTTTGATCGTTCTGAGGGTATCGGCCTCGAGCTGTCCGGTCACCGGCAGCCCCTTCGCTCGTTGGAAGGCCTCAATTGATCGGCGAGTACCCGGCCCAACGATCCCGTCCGCTTTCAAAGGTCCGTAACCCAGCCTAGTAAGCGCCTGCTGCGCGTTGCTGATGTCCTCTTTAGAAAGAGGAATGCTCCCTACAGTGAGAGGGTCAGACGTCTCACCTGGAGGTGATGCTTGAGATGGAGCTCTCGAGGGCTGAGGACGGGTTGTGTCGATCTCGCCACTGACCCTGCCCCGAAGATACTGCAGGTGCTTCAGTTCCTGAGCAGCGGCGGCGATCTGCTTCTGGATATGCCGGAGATCCTGGTTCCCCTCTATGAACCGTTCCAGTTCTGCGGCAAGAGCTTCGCGGTCTGCACTGGCAGTCTCAGCCGCCTGGGACAAGCGTGCCATGTTAGTCTGTGCGTCAGTCACAGACGATTGAGGACCTAGCAATGAGAAAGCAAACAGAGCCCACCCTGCTACGGCCAGACCTATTGTCAGACGGTTCATCACCACACCCCGATCCAATCTCGCTTCGTGTATGCCGCTGGTACGGTCTGCTGTGGGTATGGCAGGAAGGGGTGAAGAGAGAGTTGATCAGACCTGAGGTGCAGGCTCGGCTTCTGGGAAAAAGCTCGGATCGTTGAAATAAGCGAGGAAAGCCCAGAGCCGCATGCTGTCGGCTCAGGACACTCACTGGGCTGATACGCAACGCGCCCAGTGAGTGTCTTATGAGACAGCCAGGGTTAACTTCGTGTGTATTCCCACCCGCGCAGCCTCGGCTCCATCTCGCGGGATCTTCGTGACCGAGCCTAGATGACGAGAATGTCCAGGTTCGTCATCTTCAATCCTGTGGAGAGCTTCGCCACCACGACCTGCTCTGTCGCTCCAGAGCCGTCCTGATCGTAGTAGAGGACACCGTTGGTGCGGTCGTAGATGACACGGTCCGTTGCGTCATGCGCCTCCGTTCCCGTCCGGAAGGCGGAGGATTTCAACTCGCCCTCGCTTCCTAGCCCTGTGAACACCTTGTTGTTCAGCCAGAAGGTGTCGTGGGCGACCGAGAAGTCCCGGATGGTGTCGACGTCTGCTGGGCTGTTCGGAACCGCATTATAGACGAAAGCGTCCTTTCCCGAACCGCTGTGAAGAGTGTCCGCGCCCGACTCGCCATAGAGACGGTCATTGCCGCTCCCAGCGCTGAGAACATCGTCACCGAAGCTGCCATAGAGATGGTCAGCACCGCTGCCGCCATCGAGAGCATCATTACCGGCTCTCCCGTCCAGACTGTCGTTGCCATTCCCACCATAAAGACGGTCATCGCCAGAGCTGCCATGAAGCCGGTCACTGCCATCTTCCCCATAAAGACGGTCGTTCCCATCTCGACCGTAAAGCCGGTCATCTCCGACGCCGCCCAGAACCCAGTCACTGTTCGCTGTTCCGAAGAGCGCGTCGTCCACGTTCATGTACTGGAGTTGCCCATAGAGAGGGGCGTCCGATCGGCTGACACCGACCGGGAGGCTTGTGCTCAGGTTCAGACCCACCGAATGCAGCACTGAGGCAACGACAGAGTTGCTGTTCAGGTCTCCTCCGGAAACCTCCTTTAGGATATCTACGCTATAGTCGAGGTCCGCTTTCTCGATGTTATTGGCATGCTGAACCATGATCTGCCAGACATCATCGGCGTCCCGGGTGCCGAGATCGAGGACCTTGCGGTGCCTCTCCTCATGCGTGTCTGAGCCCCTCCGGTCAGGCGAGGTGGCCAGATTAGCATCGACCAGCGTCTCAAGATCGCCATTTGATCCTGCTGTGCCCCGGATCACCTTTTCTGAGACGACACGACCCTGGTCATCCGTGACGGTCTTGACGAGGTAGAGGTGAAGGAAGCCGCTGTCCAATCCTTCGAACTCAACGGGCTTGGCTTCAATGGCAATGACGGTGGGCATGGGTAACTCCTCGAGCAACTCGGCGATCTTGGCGCCGTCTGAGTGACGGCAATGTCATCAACATTGTTGGTAGCCTTGCCGTTCCATTCGGCATCAAGGGCGACCGGCGATGGCGACCGACACCATTGTATGAACCTTGGCAGTCTAGAGGACGGTGATCCGTCGATGACTTGATTTGTCGTTACTGTTCTAGCGCCGCCACTGAGAATTCGGTCGCTCACCTGTGGGCCGGGTTAAGCGTCGAAAACTCCAAAAGAGCGTCCGGCGATTGCTTGCGAGGTCAGCTCGCTCTTCTAGGGATAGCTCGCACAGCTCGCTGCCGAGGGCACCTCCTTCTCCAACGCAGTAGTATCAACGGAAGCGGTTGTTTACAGCCTGCGCGCTCTGGCCGAAATCTTCTCTCTTCAGGATTTGCTTTGATGCTCGGTATTCCCGTTGCTGATGCTGCGGCCGCCAGACGCCAATCATTGCGCTGCTGGCGACTTGGAGAGGAACGAGGGCAGGGTACGCGGCCAAGAGGATCTCATCACCGGAACAATGTCTCAGCCGGCGCCACGGTCTTTGCTGACACGGCAGCCATGACCCGCTCGACACATCCGAGGCCATCGAGGCAGGAGAGCGGCAGCAGGCTAGCCATCGTGCAGATGAACTTCGCAGTCTGACGAGTGCCTTGAGGCCCGAGATCATTGAAACACTCAGTTGGGCTGAGATGCGCTAACCACAAACACAAATGCAACACCGGATCGGAATCTTATCATATGGTTAAGAAATCCTGGCGGTAGGCATTGACTCCAAGCCTATGCGCCGAAGACATTCCGTAGCGTCAATTCTGGCGATACTGCCTAGCTTCTGCATGCTCAGCGAGGTGTGCGAGCAGCTTGATGGCAGCGCTTTGAAACTTAATAACATATAGCGCTCAGGCCTAAGGGACTTCCACGAGGTTCCGCCATCGCTTGGTGAGCGCTTCGAGGGGCAGCTATGGCTTACAGAACGATCGCCTTTGAAGGCGCCGAGATTACCGACTTGGACACCTCTGATAGTGTAGTCGTAGTCGGCGGCCTCCGATTCACCGTCATGGCTCAGGGCAATTGGACTCTCAATTTCAGTAACGGGCACCTTAATTTCGCGGAAGACGCAAACTTCGCTGGAAGCCAATTCAGGATCGAGGTTACCAGCGTTACAGGCGGATCCTTTCAGTACAACGACTATATCTTAAATTATCAAGCAAGTCCGAACTCGGATGGCTATCTTGTCTTCACGGCTGCCGGTAGTTCAACCAGCAACCCCGATTCGGATCTTATCCAGAATTACTTTCACGATGGCGTTTGGGTTTCTAAGTATCAGATCAATGGGTTTCCCCCCATGCCTGCGTCGGGTGTGACGAACAAACTCGTCATTACGGACATTCCTGGAAGCTCCGGCGGCAATCCAAACTCAACTTTCTGGCTCGATCAATTCGTCGTCGACACGGATTTCCCTCCGCCGAATGTCGCGCCGACTTTTATTGGTTCAATCACCTCAATATCCGCCTCAGAAAATGGTACAATAGTCGACGTTTCAGCATTGCTTCACGTGAGCGACAGTGACAGCACTCAGACCCTGACTTGGTCTGCAGTAAGTGCCCCAAGTCACGGAACCCTTGACGTTTCCGGTGCAACGGCAGCTTCCGGCGGCACGAACATCGGCCCTGGCGGTACTATCAGTTATACCCCTGCTGCGGGTTTTGCAGGTGTCGATACCTTCACTGTTCAGGTCAGCGATGGCACGTCGACCAGTACGCGGACGATTACCGTCAATGTGAGCCCGTCCAGCCCAGGCACCCCGGATCTCACTCACGCCTCCGATACCGGCCTCAGCAGCACTGACAATGTCACTGCGGCCTCGATGTTGGCGTTTTCGGGCACAGGACCCGCGGGCGACACCACCAGCACAGTGCGCGTCTTCATCGACGGGAACGGCAATGGAGTTTACGACGCGGGAACCGATGGGAGTGCTACCGCCACCGTCAACAACGGGGCATGGTCCGTCAGCGGGCTATCCACAGCATCACTCGCCTCTGGCACCTATAACGTGTACGCGCTGATCACGACTGCAAGTGGCGGGCTGATCAGCGCGTCAAGCGGTCCCCTGGCCATCACGCTGGACAAGACAGCGCCGTCCATCACGTTAAGCGGTCTAAATCTATCGTCCGATACTGGCGGTAGTGGTTCCGACTTCATCACAAGCGTAGCAGCGCAAACCATCACAGGCACATTAAGCGCATCGCTCGAGAGCGGTGATCGCGTAATGGGCTCGCTCGACAACGGTGCTACGTGGACTGACATCACGAGTCAGGTTTCCGGTACAACTCTCACATGGAGCGGCGTCACACTTCCCGGCAGCAATACCGTCAGGCTCCAAGTTGTGGATCAGCATGGTAATAGCGGTGCGACTTCCTCCCAAGCCTATGTGCTCGATACGACAGCGCCAACCACGACGGTCGGCAGCGCGGCGCTCTCCGTCGATTCTGGATTGTCGGTGACGGACTTCGTGACCAGCGCGGCGGCGCAAACCATCAGCGGCACATTGTCAGCTAACTTGGCTGCGGGTGAAACCGTTCAAGTCTCTCTCAACAACGGCGCTACATGGACAACCGCGGTCGCCTCTGTCGGTTCGAGTGCCTGGTCGTTGGCAGGAGTGGTGCTTTCCGGCAGTAACACCCTGCTCGTTAAAGTGACAGATCCCGCCGGAAACGATAGCACTGTCTATGCTCAGGCCTTTGTGCTTGACACCACTGCGCCGGTTCTGGCGATCACCAGCGACAGGTCTGTGCTCAAAGCAGGCGAGACAGTAACCATCACCTTCACCTTCAGCGAGGATCCGGGTGCGACCTTCACTTGGAACGGGTCTGCCGGCGACGTTCTGATCTCTGGCGGCATGCTCGGCGCGATTTCTGGGAGTGGATTGACGCGCACAGCCGTCTTCACGCCGACCACAGGCGTCAATGGCGGCACGGCCAGCATTGCGGTTCCCGCTGGCGCCTATGCTGATGCGGCAGGCAACATCGGAGGTGCAGGCTCGACGCATAGCATCTCGTTCGACACGCTGGCTCCGGCTGCTCCAATCATCCTCGCGCCTGCCAACGGAGCTACAACGAACGATGGTAGGCCTTCCATCATCGGTACGGCTGATGCCGGCACAACGGTCACTGTCATGGTCGATGGAACGGCTGTTGGCGCCACGTTGGTGGATGGCAGTGGGAACTGGAGTTTCACCGTTCCCACTCCCCTTGCAGGAGGAGCACATACCTTCAGAGCTCAAGCCACCGATGCTGCCGGAAACACGAGCGCCCACTCGAGCACGGTTAACGCGACGATCGACAATGCTGCTCCAGCCGTTACGATCACGTCCGGAAGCTGGACAGATGATCCCACTCCCGTGATTTCTGGAACGGGTGAGGTGGATGCTACCATTCGCCTTACCATTGGTGGTGCGACTTACATCACGACAGCCGCGAACGGCACCTGGAGCATCGATTTAGCAGAGGCAACGCCCGTTTCAGGCAGCCTGTCGCTGGACATGAATGGTGACAATCTCGTCTCCGTCACGGCGACCGACACCGTAGGGAACGGCTCTACCGCTGTTACCCAGACATTGGAAATCGACATCAACGATCTGCCAACGGGCGCGGTGGCCATCAGCGGGGTGGCCGTCAAGGGTGAGATGCTGACAGCCAGCCATACTTTGGGGGATGCCGATGGCCTCGGGCTCATCGCCTATCAATGGCAGGCTGATGGGGCGGACGTCGCAGGTGCGACGGGCGCGACTTTCATTCTGACTGAAGCTCAAGTGGGTAAAGCCGTTACGGTAAAGGCGAGCTATACTGACGGTGGTGGACATGGCGAGAGCGTTACGTCTGCCGCTACGGCTGCGGTCATGCTCATGCCGGATCCGGTGACTGCTCCCAATGCCAGCGGCGGCATGGACATCACTATCACGGACCCGTCGCAGTTGACGGCCTCACTCGGCACGAGCGGCATCGATCATGTATACTACAGCGGCTCGGGCACTGTTGTCCTACCGGACACCATTGAGAACATCACCCTGAGGGGGAGTGCCAACGTGGTGGGGAACGCGCTCGGCAATGACATGCGCAGCGGCGTCGGTCAGAATGTGCTGAATGGGATGGGCGGCAACGACACGCTTTACGGCTACCATGGCAGCGATTGGATTTACGGCGGGTCCGGCAACGATGAGATGTCAGGCAGTTCTGGCCAGGACTGGGTCTATGGCGGCTCAGGAAGTGACACCGTCAACGGCGGTTCCGGTAACGATTGGGTCTGGGGCGATGCGGGCCGTGACACCGTTTACGGTGGGCTCGGCAACGATACGGTCAATGGCGGTGCAGGCAACGATACCCTCTATGGCAATGCAGGCCGCGATACCTTCGTGTTCGACACAAAGCTGAACCAGACCAGCAATGTCGATCTGATTAAAAACTTCAGCATCCCCTATGACAGCATCTGGCTGGACAATGCAGTCTTCGCCAAGCTGGGAAAGGGCTCTGCCAAGGGCGTGAAGCTGGCGTCCGACATGTTCGTGACGAGCAAGACGGCGCAGGATGCGCAGGACCGGATCGTCTACGACCGGGATACCGGCTCGCTCTACTATGACCGGGACGGTACTGGCTCCGCCGCGCAGGTGAAGTTCGCCACTCTCTCCAACAAGGCCAAACTCACGTATCACGACTTCTTCGTCGTCTAAGCTGTGCGAACGTCACGCGATAAGGCGCCCCATTGGCTCAGGCTGGCGGGGCGCGTTATCGTTTCGGGCCACTATCCAGGGATCGGGAAGGTTTATGTCCAAACTCGACATCGTTGACCGGCTCAAGGCAGCTTCTGAACGCGAGGGAAATCTGCCCCTCGGCGAGGCGCAGGCCCTCCTCATCGAAGCTGCCGAGACGATCGAATTCCTTCGGTCCCTGCTGGGGCCATTGGAGGACGTTGGGCTCGAGGACCTGCCGCCCAAGGGCAGTGCGTAGAGTGCGGTGAGGCATCGCGAACATGCCCCGGCATAGGAAAAGAGGAGAGGCTTAGAGCCCAACCATCTTCATGCCTGGCTCCGGGTAGCGCGTGCCGGCGGCAGCGCCCGGCGGGAGGATGCGGTCGATGCGCGCCAGATCGTCCGGGGTGAGCGTCACGTTCAGAGCGCCCACATTCTCCTCCAGATAGCGGCGGCGCTTGGTGCCGGGGATCGGCACGATGTCGTCGCCCTGCGCCAGCACCCAGGCAAGGGCGAGCTGCGAGGGCGCGCAGCCCTTCTCCCGAGCTATCGCTTCGATCTCACCCACGAGATCAAGGTTCCTCTGGAAATTCTCGCCCTGGAAGCGCGGCGAGTTGCGGCGGAAATCATCGGCGGCAAGATCGTCCACGCTCCTGATCTGCCCGGTGAGGAAGCCGCGGCCCAGCGGCGAATAGGGCACAAAGCCGATGCCGAGCTCGCGCACCGTCGGCAGGATCTCGTCCTCCGGATCGCGGCTCCAGAGCGAGTATTCCGTCTGCAGCGCGCTGATGGGATGAACCGCATGGGCGCGCCGGATCGTTCTGAGGGCCGGCCTCCGAGAGGCCGAGGTAACGGACCTTGCCCGCGCGCACCAGGTCGGCCATGGCACCAACCGTGTCCTCGATCGGCGTCTCGGGATCGACACGATGCTGGTAGTAGAGATCGATCGCCTCGACGTTCAGCCGCTTCAGGCTCGCCTCGCAGGCTTGGCGCACGTAATCGGGCTTGCCGCTGATGCCGAGGCGCTCGCCATTCGGGCCCCGCACATTGCCGAACTTGGTGGCAAGCACCACCTTGTCGCGCCGGTCCGCAATGGCGCGACCGACGAGTTCCTCGTTGCGGCCAACGCCATACATGTCGGCGGTGTCCAGGAAGGTGACCCCCAGCTCGATGGCGCGATGAATCGTGGCGATGGACTCGGCCTCGTCGCCACTGCCATAGAACTCAGACATGCCCATGCAGCCGAGGCCGAGGGCGGACACCTGCAACGGACCAAGCTGACGCTGCTGCATGGAAGATCTCCGGTTCTGAACGGTCTACATGGCCACAGGTATCGTGGCGGACGCGGCTTGAACTGGACCGATCCGGCCCGGTTTCAA
Source organism: Microvirga sp. RSM25 (assembly GCF_044784385.1). Classification (NCBI taxonomy): domain Bacteria; kingdom Pseudomonadati; phylum Pseudomonadota; class Alphaproteobacteria; order Hyphomicrobiales; family Methylobacteriaceae; genus Microvirga; species Microvirga sp. RSM25. The sequence goes on from NZ_CP173039.1 coordinate 571,019, forward strand.
GCCTCGAAAGGATGGTCAGTACATCGTGTCCCGCGCGGTCGACGGGCCTTCCATGGTGGACTTGATCTCCTCAGCGGCCTTACGACCACGGACATCGGCAAGGCCTCAATCAATGGTCTTCCCGTTCTAGACCGGCCCCTGAAGAACCCGTCCTGCTCGGCGTGACGGCTTCTCAAAGATGTGTAGGTGGCCACGGAAACAATGCGAGGTCTCGGGCGTCCCGTGCACCTAGCCAGATACGGGAGGGCCCCATGATCAAGGCATACGGGGTCTCAATCGCTGGGATCTTGCTCGCTGGGCTCGGGCCCGCAGCTGCGTATTCCGACAAGCCCCTTTTCAAACGAGATAGGGTGGCGCGGCATTCATAAGATCGCCCTATTTCACTTCAAGATGCTCCGCTTACCACCTAACGCATCATTCCCCGCTATCAGACTATACCCTCAGAACATCTTCTGCTTCACCTCCATTCCATCGGGAGACGCGCATGAATGTCGATGGCAGCTACGTGATCCGACGGGCCTATGGTGTGTATCAACCTTGTCTCATCGTGCGGGCAGACGAGAGGCACCTATGGGTTGTGGGCTTGAATCCTGGGAACGAGCCTAAAGGGCGACAGCGTCTACTGGTACGTTCGGGCGCCTTGGGAATCTTCGCGAGTTATGAGGAAGCGGTCTCACGGGCTGAGAACGCGAACGCTGTCGATCGCGAGTACCGCGTTCAGATTGATGCCACACGGGAAGCCCTTCGATCGGTGCATCTCGAGCGGGACGAGGCCGTGCAGGCAGCCCTTCATCCTGCTGAGACATGAACCAGAAGGGCCCGACGCGCCGTAAGCAGGCTTGTTAGCCATCTCATATGTGCATCTCCGCTGGTCGGGCTCGTCTGTCGTAGTAACGAACCAATATTCCTATAACGTTCCGCAATTTCGCAGGGTGGGCCTCATAGATCTGCCAATCTTCGGACCAAGTGTTGATGGTCCGGTTAGCCCTTGAACTCGGAGGCGGTTACTGCCCACGGGCTGCGACGGGCATGGCTCCTTATGATCTCAGGCTGTTACCCAGCGAAGGTGATGGGGAAGGCGAGTGTCCAAGTTCAATATTGCGGCCCGGCCCTGATCAGCTTCAGAATGAGAGGGGGAGAGTTCCCGTGACGAGGTACAGGCCCTCCTCATTGAGGCGGCGAAGTTGATTGAGTTCCTGCGGCTGCTGCTGGAGTCATTCGAGAATATCAGGCTCAAGGACTTGCTGCCTCAGGGCAGGGCTTAGGCAAAGGGGCAAGAACACGCCTGGAGGCTGAGGAAAGTCGAGCCCTGACGCTGATAAAAGAGGAGCGCCCACCGTCTCAAGGGAGCGCTCGAAGTGCCGGCCCGTAGGGGCAGAAAGAGCCGGAAGTCTGAGTGTACGCAATCCTGCTCCCTGCCGTCTGTCGGGAAAGCAACAGTTCTGTGAAAAACTCACCCGGCTTCCAACATCGTCAGGACGGCTTGGGCCTCGGTCTTAATTCGAAACTGCCTGGATCAAGTACAGGCGACCCTGTCAGCGGCCGCAAGGATCTTGAACTGAACTGCATACTCCGTATATACTTATCTGTATATACGGAGACGAAGGATGGCCATTGCCAAGGTTTTCCGGTCCGGCAACAGTCAGGCCGTTCGATTGCCCAAGCAGTTTCGCCTCACGAGCGATGAGGTCGAGATCTTCCGCCGCGGCGATGAAATCGTCCTGCGGGAAAAGCCCAGGACCCTGACGCGGGCGTTCGAGTTGCTGTGTGATCTTCCTGATCTGACCCGGGAAGATGCGCCGCCGCAGGAGCGCGAGGGATTGTGACCCCCCACCCCCAATATCTCCTCGATACCAACATCTGCATCTACATCCGCCGCGAGCGCCCGCAAGCCGTTCTGGATCGCTTCAACGTGTTGCCTGCAGGCTCCGCAGCCATTTCTGTCATCACCTACGGTGAGCTGGTGTATGGCGTTCAGAAGGGCCCTGATCCGCGCAAGGCCATGTTGATCCTAGAGGAATTGACCACTGTGATCCCGGTGGTGCCAATGGCTAATGATGTAGCCAAGACTTACGGAGCCATCCGATCGAATCTGGCCGCTCGAGGCGAGCTCATTGGCAACAACGATCTTTGGATCGCAGCTCACGCGAAGAGCCTTGGATTGATCCTTGTCACCAACAATGAACGCGAGTTTCTGCGCGTGGAGGGACTTGCCATCGAGAACTGGGCGAGGGCCTGAGAACCCTTGATACCGTGATTGCAGCCAGAGCCAACCTGCATGTCATCTGAAGTGCAGTGAATGCGACACTGGCGTCGTTCATCGACTGAGAGAGACCTCGTCGCGCGTCAGGCACTGTGCCACAAGAGCTGCGTGTCGGTACCACAAACCTCAACTCCATGACACCACATTGCGGGGCAGGGTGCTCGCTACTGCAGGAATTTCGATGACAATTAAATTAGCCGGCTATATAAATGAGCGGCTCTAGCGGCTCGTAGATCCCTCAGCACTCGGCCCGTTTTGGCAGAACGAACCCAACCCTCTCGGAGGCCATACGGCGTGAGTTTAATCGGCATTACCGGCTTGCTCCGCCGGCCCGGACCTCCGCGATCTTTTCCCGCCCTCAGGTGTTGTGTTTTCTGTGACTGGCGGGAGGATTGTGCGGGAATGGGGTCGAACAGGGATATCCTGGATTGCCTGATCGTCGGAGGAGGGCCAGCCGGATTGACGACGGCGCTGTACCTGGCCCGCTTCAAGCGCCGTTTCCTGGTGGTGGACAGCGGCACGCCCCGGGCGGCCTGGATACCCACCAGCCACAACATCCCGGTCTTCGCAGAAGGCATTTCCGGCAAGGATATTCTGGCACGGGCCCGCGCCAATCTCGAGCAGTATGGGTCTGCGATCCAGACGGGACGAGTCACGGGCCTGCGCAAGCAGCCGGACCGCTTCATCGGGGTCGTGGAGGACAATGATGGCGGCATGAATCAGATCGCGGCCCGGCGCGTGGTGCTGGCCACGGGCTCCGTCGATATCGAGCCCGATCTGCCGGACGTGCCCAATGCCGTCCAGCGAGGACTCGTTCGCTATTGCCCGATCTGCGACGGCTACGAATCCCGGGATCGGAAGATCGCCGTCATTGCTTATGGCTCCCATGGGATAGGCGAGGCGGTCTTCATCGCCCGCACCTATTCCCGCGACGTGACCCTGCTCACGTTGGGGCAGCCTCTGGAGCTGAGCCCGGAGCAGCGGGCGACGCTCAAGGAGCACGACATCAGGATCGTGGAGACCCCTGTCGAGTCTCTCGACATGGAGGGCGACCGGATCTCCGCCGTGCATATGGGCGGCAAGGAGCACCGCTTCGACGTGCTCTACTCGGCGCTTGGGCTGAAGTATCGCTCGGACCTGGCGATTTCGCTTGGCGCCGAGCACGATCGGTCGGGAAGCCTGATCGTCGACAATCATTGCCAGACGACCGTGAAAGGCCTCTACGCCGCCGGCGACATCGTCCGCGGTCTCGACCAGATCGTGGTCGGCATGGGCCATGCTGCGCTCGCCGCGACCCATATTCACAATCACTGTGAGTTGCCGACCGAGGACGAGCCAGGCGGGGCGTGATGCTGCCCTCAGGAAAGGGCTTTTGCGAGGAGCGGTAGGCTGATGTCCATACGGTAATCGACCGAGGAATGGTCGTCGTGGAACTCCTCGTAGGTGTGAGGAATGCCTGCGGCCTCGAGCTTCCGGTGCATGATCCGCGACCCATAGACCATGTTGTACTGGTCGATATCCCCGCAATCGATGAGGAAGGCTTTCAGCTTGCGCAGGTTCGCCTGATGCTCGGCCTGATCGACCATGCGCAGCGGATCCCAGTGCAGCCAGTTGGCCCAGCGCTCCTCGATGACCTCGCAGGTCTGCAGATCCACCGGCAGGCGGATGCCATAGAATTGGCTCGGATCGGGGTCGAAGCTCGCGGCCTGAGCGAGCAGCATCAGCACGTGCCAATCCTTGTCCTTCGCCTTGGGACCAGCCTCGAATTTGCGCAGGAAGGCCTCGATGGACATGTTGTGGTCGACGAGGTGGCGCAGCGCCCCGGCAAACTCGCCGAGATGGTAGAGATATTCGAAGCCCACGTCGCCCGAATGGGAGGCCGCCGCCGACCAGACCGAGCCGCCATGCCGCAAGGCGTGGACCATGGCGCCGTAGCCGCCCGAGCTCTTGCCGAATACGCCCCGGCGTCCGTCCCCGCCGCAACTGAAGCGGTCCTCGACGAAGGGCAGCATCTCGCGAATGAGGAACGTCTCCCACAGTCCCATGGCGGCGCTGTCCACATATTGATTGCCGCCAAGGCGTGTGAAGCAATCGGGAAAGGCCACTGCGACCGGCGGCATGGCCCCGGTGCCGATCAGGCGGTCGAGGCGCTCGGGCACGTTCTCGCCGTAATTCTTCCAGTTGGTGTGAGCGGGACCGCCCGCGGTATAGCCGACGAGATCGACGAGGAGAGGCAGGTTCCGGCCGTCATGGCCCGCCGGCACATAGACGTCGATCCGGCGGCGGGACGGGTCCCCGAGAAGGTTGTTCTTGAGGCTTCGGCTGTCGAGCCAGAGGCTGTGTACCGTGCCTGCCGGCACATCATGGTCCTTGCGCATCGTCATCCTCATCCCTCGCGATCGGAATGATGTGACCCTCAACAGGGGGATTGTCCAGAATTCGGCCCGTCTCGCCGGTTAATAAGTGCCGGGCCTCCCTAGCCATTCCTGAGGTCCCGGCGCTACGGTGCGGCCGAATTCGTTACTACTGGGGGGATCTTATGAGCGACAGTTACTTGCCACGATGGAGCCTGAAGACCGAAGGCGTCATCATGCCCGATGAGAGGCTGCCGACCGGCCAGATGGTTGTCGTGGGCCTGCAGCATGTGGTCGCCATGTTCGGCGCAACCGTGCTGGCGCCGATCCTCATGGGCTTCGATCCCAACGTCTCGATCCTGTTCTCCGGTCTGGCGACGTTCATCTTCTTCCTCATCGTCGGCGGTCGGGTGCCGAGCTATCTCGGGTCGAGCTTTGCCTTCATCGGTCCGGTCCTCGTTGCCACGGGTGCGAGCGTGGGGAGCCCCAACCCGAACATTTCCCTGGCGCTCGGCGGAATCATCGCGGCGGGTGCGCTCTATTTCCTGATCGGTCTCGTCGTACAGATGGCGGGGCACCGCTGGATCGAGCGGCTGATGCCGCCGGTGGTCACGGGTGCCATCGTCGCCGCCATCGGCCTTGTGCTTGCGCCCATCGCGATCAACAGCGCTTCCGGCATCACGCCGGACAATCAGGCCGGCAGTGATTTCGCGCGCTGGATTGCGCTTGCCACCGTGGTGGCGGTCGGCCTCGTCGCCGTCTATGCGCCGGGAACGATGCGCCGTCTGCCGGTGCTGATCGGTGGCGCCGCCGGCTACCTGATCTATTACATCTGCGCCAATGTCCTGGGCCTCGGGCAGCCGATCGACTTTGCCAGGATCGGCCAGGCCGCCTGGTTCGGCCTGCCGACGTTCCAGAGCCCCGTCTTCGACGCGCGGGCGATCAGCCTCATCGCGCCCGTCGCGATCATCCTCGTGGCGGAGAACCTCGGGCACATCAAGGCCATCGGCGCCATGACGGGCCGCAACCTCGATCCCTATCTCGGCCGCGCCTTCATGGGCGACGGTCTTGCCACCATGCTGTCCGGTTCCGCCGGCGGCACGGGCATGACGACGTATGCCGAGAACATGGGCGTGATGGCCGTGACCCGCATCTACTCGACGCTGGTCTTCATCATCGCGGCCGGGTTCGCGCTGCTTCTCGGTTTGTCTCCCAAGTTCGGAGCCTTCATCGGCACCATTCCGGGGCCGGTGCTCGGCGGTTTGTCCATCGTGGTGTTCGGCCTTATCGCCGCGACCGCAGGCCGGATCTGGGTCGAGAACCGGGTCGATTTCTCGAACCCGCGCAATCTCATCACGGTGGCGGTCGCGCTCGTCCTGGGTGCCGGCAACTTCAAGCTGAATGTCGCGGGCTTCACCCTGGACGGTATCGGCACCGCAACCTTCGGCGCCATCATCCTCTACCACCTGCTGCGGATGACGCCTGCGACCGCCGAGCGTCCGCACGCTGCGGAATAGGCACGATCCTTTTTCAGGAACACGCATTTCAAGCCCGCGTTGAGGCTCAACGCGGGCTTCGTCGTGCATGGTTCGTCCTCAACCGCGGCCGGCCGGAGGTCCGCACCCTTATCTCGTATGGGATGATGCCATGAGCTCCGACGAAAAACAGACCCTGCCTCCCCAGGTCCAGGACCAGCAGCCCGGTCGCGAGACCGAGATGAATCCGCGGCCCGATTACGAACCCCGCTATCCCGGCAGTGGACGATTGAACGGGAAGGTTGCCCTCATCACCGGGGGCGACAGCGGCATCGGGCGGGCCGCCGCCGTTCTCTTCGCCCGCGAAGGCGCCGATCTCGCCATCCTGTACCTGAACGAGGGCGAGGATGCGCAGGAGACGAAGCGTCTCATCGAGCGGGAAGGGCGCTCGTGCCTGACGATTGCCGGAGATGTCGGCGATCCGGACTTCTGCCGTTCTGCCGTCGATCAGGCCATCCAGCGCTTCGGCAAACTCGACGTGCTCGTCAACAACGCGGCCGAACAGCATCCCAAAAAGGACATCGGCGAGATCACGCCCGATCAGATCGACCGTACCTTCCGAACCAACATCTTCGGCTATTTCTACATGGTGCAGGCGGCCATGCCGCACCTCAAGAAAGGATCCGCGATCATCAACACCACGTCGGTGACGGCCTATCGCGGCAGCGGCGATCTTCTCGATTACAGCGCCACCAAGGGTGCCATCGTGGCCTTTACGCGTTCGTTGGCGCAGAAGCTTGCTGGCGAAGGGATTCGTGTCAACGGCGTGGCGCCGGGGCCGATCTGGACGCCGCTGATTCCGTCCACCTTCCCGCCCGAGAAGGTCAAGCAGTTCGGAGCCAACACGCCCATGAAGCGTCCAGGGCAGCCCAACGAAGTGGCGCCGTCGTATCTGTTCCTGGCCTGCGAGGATTCATCCTACATCACCGGGTCGGTCCTGCATCCGAATGGCGGCGATCCAACGGAGGCCTGAAACGAAAAGGGCGGCTCGAAAGAGCCGCCCTCTCCAAAAACGAAGGTTGATCAGCGTCTGCGACGGACACGAACCGGAACGAGGCTGTGCGTTGGTGTCGTCAAGGCAAAGAAAAGCATGACGGCTGAAAGCGACCCGCCGATCAGGAAAAGTATTTCGGCGATTTCGACCTGAGAGGCCGCGCCGGTAATGGCCGCAAGAGCAGTAACAACGGCAAAGATACAAAATGCACGAAGGGCAATCGAACGAGTCATTGACCATCTCTCCCAAGTGATCTGGAAAACGTATGGGTCGAAGGCGAGTTCCATGTGAATGAAAGCCTGCAGGAATACTTTTGAACGATCGATGAACGCCGTTGATCATGGTTCCTGGAATGGAACCCTACAGTCGCGCTTGGCGTTGTTTGGACATCGTCGGCTTGTAGTCGATTGTACAGTTAGCGAGGTAACACCATGCTCGGTTGGGCAGTCACTTTTCTCATTATCGCTCTGGTCGCAGCTCTGTTCGGCTTTGGCGGCATTGCCGGTACGGCCGTCGAGATCGCGAAGCTGATCTTCTTCGTTGCGATCGTCCTCTTCGCCATCTCGGCCGTGATCGGCCTGTTGCGCGGACGAAGCCCCATGTGATGCCGACAAGGCACCCTAGGTAACGAGCGCCGCCTCACGAGGGCGGCGTTTTCGTTTGCGACATGGACGATGCGGAAGGCGGAGAGGGCAGACGTTCAACCCTGCAGAGCCGCCCTTGTCATGCTGTCGGGGCCCAGGTCCTCGATGTCCTCGACGTTCAGCAGGGAAGCAAGACGAAAGCGGGCACGGTTCACGCGGCTCTTGATGGTGCCAACCGCACAGCCGCAAATATGCGCGGCCTCCTCGTAGGAAAATCCAGAGGCACCGACCAGAAGCAATGCCTCGCGTTGGTCGGAGGGAAGGTTGGCGAGTGCACTGCGAAAGTCCTCGAAATCAAGGTGAGAGCCCTGTTCGGGCTGCACCTTGAGGCGCCCGGCATAGGATCCGTCCGGATCCTCGACCTCACGGCGGCGCTTGCGGTACTCGGAATGGAAGAGATTGCGCAGGATCGTGAAGAGCCAAGCATTCAGATTCGTTCCTGGTTCGAATCGATGCAGATTGGCCAAAGCCCTGAGGAGGGTATCCTGAACCAGGTCGTCTGCCCTGTCGACCTGACCCGACAGCGAGATGGCGAAGGCCCGAAGGCTGGGAACCGCCGCGAGAAGTGCCTCTCGTAACTCTGGTTCGGGTTCTGGGGTCATTGAGACCCGCCCTTTCCCCCGTTCTTCTTGTCCAGTTGATCGAGCAGTTCCTTGAAACGGTCAGGAACAGGCTGCTGCATGAGCTCGTCATACATGGCGCGAAGCTGGTCGCCGATGCGCTTCTGGCTTCCGCTGTCGAGTTTGGGATCGGTTGTGAGCTTATCGTTCACGGACGTGTCCAGAATGGTCCGAGCAAGCTTCTTCCCCTTTTCAACCGTCATCGTCGTCCCCTTGCCATCCCATATCTTTCAGAGGGATAGCCAACCTTGGCAATATCCATATATTAGTTTTCGAGCAATAACGCTCGTTACTCCACGCGGTTCCATTCATGGAACTTTTGCAGCTTTGCCACGTTGAATGGACCGTCGGTACAACGAGTCAAAAGCACAGTTAAGGGGAAGCGAATGTCGACAGCGCAGCTTGTCGTCCAGCATTTACCGTATCTTCGCCGCTACGCACGCGCTCTCACAGGCAGCCAGATGGCTGGAGACGCCTATGTGGCCGCCACCCTGGAAACCCTTGTCAGCGAGCCTGAGACCATCGGTCCTTCCGGAAACGTGAAGGTCGAGCTCTTCCAGGTCTTCACGCGAATCTGGAATTCCCTGTCGGTGAACGGTCGCAGCGAGCAGATCCAGCGCGATCTGCCGGCGGAAGTCCGTCTCGGACAGATCACCCCGCTCCCCCGCCAGGCCTTCCTCCTGTCCTGCCTTGAAGGCTTCGGAGAGGAAGAGGTCAGCCAGATCCTCGATGTCGACACGAAGACCGTTCGTGAACTCGTCGACGAGGCAGGCCGGGAACTCGCGGCCGACATGGCAACGGACATCCTCATCATCGAGGACGAACCCTTGATCGCCATGGATCTCGAAGCCCTGGTCGAAGGCCTCGGCCACAACGTGACGGGCGTCGCCCGTACCAGGACAGAAGCCGTCAAGCTCGCCTCGGCCAAGCAGCCGGGTCTGATTCTGGCGGATATCCAACTTGCGGACGGCAGCTCCGGTCTCGATGCGGTCAACGATCTCCTCAAGGCCTTCGAGGTGCCGGTGATCTTCATCACGGCCTATCCGGAGCGCTTCCTGACGGGTGAGCGGCCTGAACCGGCCTTCCTGATCGCCAAGCCCTTCCAGCCGGCCAACGTCTCCGCCGTGATCAGTCAGGCTCTGTTCTTCCAGCAGAGTGCCCGGCGTCGTGAGGCTCGTGCCGCAACGGCCTGAATCCCAGGCTGATAGGATTACCAAGTAATAGCCCGGCCAATGGCCGGGCTTTTCTTTTATAATGATGTATTAGGGGCAAAAAAAGACGGGCTCATGAGCCCGTCTAAGGTGCCGGCCAATGCACAAGGGGAATGCGGGGAGGACCAGGAGGCCGGTGCTTTAAGAACGCCCTATCGAAAACAAATGTTCCCAGCTTTTTTATTCCCCTTTTTATTCGTCAGTCCTACGCAGAGAGACAGGAACATCAAAGATACGGTCGCGTTGTTCCCCCGAATTGTTGAGCTGGGATGGCAGGAGAGAGGGATGTTCCGTACACCTGTAGCTTTGGTCGGACTGGCTGGGGCTTTCTTCGTGGCCGGAAGTTTCGCCCCTGCTTCCTTCAACATGTCTCCCTTGGCTCAATCCGGGTCGCTACCCTTCGAAAACTCTGTGTCGACAAGAGGCGATCGCGTAGCGGCGCCTGTTCCTGCGCGCAGCCCGACGACCGTATCGATCGTGGAGCTCGTCGGGGTGGCCAATGCTGCGGTGATCCTGCGGGATCATGATGGAAAGGTGCTCTACAAGTCGGATCCGCGCACCGGTATCACGACCTTCGCGCGAGATACGGATCTGCCGGTCGTCACCTTGAAGGAAGAGGTGCAGGGTCCGGTCGCACAATACCCCGCCCGCCGCAAAGAGGGCAACGAAACTCCGCAGGAACAGAAGCCAAAGAGCCGCAATCCGGTCGGCTGCATGGGCGATGTCAGTCCTCTTGCCAAGGCGAGCGCCAACCGGATGCCGAGCCTCTGTCTGGCTCTTCTCGAGCAGTCGCTTTCCTGAATAGCTGGCGGCAAGCTGCATCCATCAAGGCAGACTCAATTCCAACTGACGTTCCAGGCTTCCGATACAGGTGCCGATCTGATCCGACATTCGATCATGTGCGGCCGCCGGGTTCCGGGCCCGACTAAATCGTCCCGCGATTCGAGGTTGGAACCATTCGTCTGAAAAGTAGTTGCCAATGTTGGCGTTACTGTTGCTGCTTGTCGGCGGGCAGGTGGCACGGACGATCTGTTGTCATACAATATTAACAAGTATTCATTTCCAGGTTCCACAATATAGATCCGGATAACATTGACTTGATTGGGTCGATATTCGGAACGGTCGCTGATGCTGTGCGTTACACTCCCGCGCACTTCGGTGCACAACGCGATTTTTAGTGGATCCTCAGGAGAAAGAAACAATGCTGAAGAAGCATATGGCAGCTTGCCTTGTCGTGACGGCTTTCGCGGCTGCGCCCGCCCTTGCACAGACGTCGTCTCCGTCGGCCCCGACCGACCGTCCGGCCGCTTCGGGCTCGGGCACGACCACCACAGGTTCGCCGGCCATGCAGCCAGGCGCTTCCGGCTCTTCCACCGCGGGTCAATCGTCGACTTCCATGGGCCAGAGCAGCGCCACGTCCGGCCAGTTCATGACCAAGATGGAAACGAACCAGATCATGGCCTCCGATCTGATCGGCACCCGTGTGGTCAGCGCCAACAACGAGTCGATTGGCGACATCAATGACGTGATCGTGGATCGCAACGGTCAGGTCATGGCCGCTGTCGTCGGCGTGGGCGGTTTCCTTGGCATCGGCGAAAAGGATGTGGCCGTTCCGTTCAAGTCGCTGGAGTTCATGAGCAGCCAGCAGGCCCAGGCGATGGACAACAGCAAAAGCGGCAATAACAACGTGAACACCACAGGCTCGACGGCTACGACGGGCAATACAACCACGTCTGGCTCGGGCTCTGCCGGCTCGACCAACACGGCGGCGAATACCTCTTCGAGCAATCAGAACCAGCCCGAGCGCGTCATGCTTCGTATGACGAAGGCTGAACTTCAGGCTGCCCCGGCATTCGATGAGGACGGCGACAACAACGCCAACAACTCGACCACCGGAACGACCGGCGCCACGACCGCGCCGAAGCAGTAATCGGCACAGCGGTTCCTGCTGAGAGGCGGCGCCTGGGGAAACTCAGGCGCCGTTTCGTTTTGGAGGGTGCCGCTATCGGATCACCAAAAATAAAAGGCGCAGCTGATTCAGCTGCGCCTGGAAGGTGCCAGTCCAAGGGGGCATTCGGACCGGTTGAGATCCTAACGCCGTTCCATCGGGGCGGTTCCGAAATCCATGCGAGATTCTTTCCCGTCTGCCCCGCAAAGGGGCCAGACGTCTTGCCGCACGGAACCGAGGATTGGCGCATACGTTGCCGTTCCAAGCGCAACGCGGAGGGAGCGACGATGACAGCCACGAATGAACTGGACGCGGTGCTTTGCCAGGAAGAGCTTCCAGATGAGTTTTCCCGGCTCGCTTCGAGTTCCCCCCCGAGAGACAGGCCGTCTGTAGCCTCCATGCTCAGCGGCATCATTCCCGTTTGCAGTCAGGACGAGGTGACCTGCCCCCTGTTGCTGAGACGGCATCTGCTCGTCCCGGCATTGCCCCACGTGGTGCCGACGGCAAGCAGTCCGCGTATCTAAGGTTTGTCTATCGATGGTTGAAGTGTCCCTGCATTCGGCAACTCCTGGATCTGTCGCATTCCTGTTTCATCCGAGCATGGTGGGGGTCATCGACGTATTCCGGTCGCTCAGCAGCCTCGAGGATCAATACGATCTGGCTCTTCTCGACGGGCCGGAGCAGGGGCTGGCAGCCTATACTCAACCCGAAGCGGCCAAGGGCATCGTGTCGGACGCCTTGCTGCTGGCCTTCGCTTTGACCCGGCAGCGAGGCAGGCCGTTTTCCCATCGGCCTCTCGGATCCCGTCACGGGAGCATGGACGAGTACTGCCTGCTGGCGTTGATGAGTTCCCTGCGCAATACCGCGTCAGACGTCGCCCTCGAGGCAGCCGCATACCTGGATATCGCGTCGCTCGATGTTGTGGTGACACTTGCCGGAGAAGTCGTCCGTCAGATGGACCTCGGGACTCTTGTATTCGAAGCTCCAAGCCTGCCCGACTTCAGGGCTATGATGGGCTATGGACCATCCGAAGCCGTCGTCGTTGAGGCCACTCTGGGCAAGGCGGAGTTCAACTTCAGGAACTAAGCTCGATCCCGATCGAGCTCAAAAACCTTGCCTTGCCTGTGAAGAGCCGCGCAATCGGCTGTTCAATCCCTCTCCCTGCTGGCACGATGACCCGGTCGCAATCGATCATTGGAAAACGGAATGACCGTCTTCGGGCCTAGAGCGTGAGTCGCATCGCAGCTTTCGCCCTGATGGCGCTCATCTGGGGACTGACGTGGCTGCCGATGAAGGTAGCCTCGGAGGTCGTCCCGCCGATCTTTCTCGCCGCGATGCGCTTTCTGCTTGCCGGACCCTGCTTTCTCGTGGTCGCCATGGCGCAAGGCCTGTCCCTGCGCTCCAGCCAGTTCGGCCGCATCGTCGTCGCCTCTCTCCTGATCACCACGGGTTGCTACAGCTTCCTGTTCTGGGGTGTCGCGAGAGCTCCGAGCGGCCTGTCCGCGATCGTGAACCTGTCGCTGATGCCCATCTTCCTGGTGATCATTGGAGCCCTCTACGGCCAGGAGCGGATCACGATGCGGCGCATCGGCGCCATCGGGCTCGGGGTCCTGGGGCTCGTTCTTCTGTTCTCCGGTCGAACGGGCGAGGCTCAGAGCGGCACGATGCCGGTCTTCGGTCTTATCGCGGTTGCCATCGGGACCGTGTCCTATGCCTGGGGCTCGGTGATCAGCCGACCGCTGACCCTGTCCATGCCGCCCCTGGTGCTCGCCTTCTGGCAGAGCCTCATTGGGGGAATTGCGCTCGTCCCTGTTTCCCTCCTCATCGAAGGATACGATCCAGCGCATTTCGCCGGGCTTTTGGACGCAAGAGCCATTTTCGGCCTGAGCATCCTGGTATTTGGAGGGTCGCTGATCGCGTTCTGGATCTATCTTGGGCTCGTGCGCGACTGGGGCGCCTTTCGGGCGGGGCTTTATGCCTTCGTCAGCCCGATCATCGCCGTTGCCGTCGGGGTCGTTTATGCGAATGAGCCGTTCGGTTGGGCCGAAGGTGTTGGCATGGGAATCATGCTGGCCGCGACGGCTCTATCCCTTTCGGAAAAGAAGAACATGAAGACGGCAGCATCCGGATGAGGCGCCGGGAGCTTTTATGTAGAATTCAAAAGTAAAGGGGCCGCTGAGCGGCCCCCAAACCCGTATGCATCAGAAATGAATTATTCCTGGTTGCCACGCGTGTTGCCCGAGGCCTGACCGCCTTTGCGGCCGGCTTCGGAGGCGAGTTCGCGATCCTGGGAGAAAGACCGCTTCTCGGCGGGAACGCTCTTACCCCCTTTGCTCGCAATTTCGCGCTGCCGGTCAGAGTCCATCGACGCGAAGCCACGCTTCGAGGTCGAACTACCTGGCGTCATTTATGCCTCCTTATCGAATCGTGTCCGTGCTTCTTCAACCGCTCTCGGATTCGATGGTTCCGATGAGGAAGAGCGAACCTTTGCAAAAAATTCCATGAAAATATTCATTCGATACGAATTGTTACGCTTAGCGCAAATGTTTGAGCCGGATAAACGTGGCAACATCTTGTTCATGGGAATATGAACCAAGAAGGTACTTACTTCATCGCAGGTTGGAGAGCGGTTCTATTTGCGAATAAATCGGCGGCTATTCTCGTCGTCTGAAACAAGGAGCCAGGAATGCTGCGACGTCGGCAGGGGATGACTCTCGACAAGGAGACTTGGCTGCGGGCGCCGACGCCGATCAGGAGAGATGATTGTCCGCCTGGAACGGTATAAAAGACGTGGCGCAGGCGTTCCTTCAGGGGCGCTCAGGATGATGGTTCAGGAAGAGAGGGCGGGATGACCTACGACGACGACAACGTGTTCGCGAAGATCCTACGCGGTGAGCTTCCATGCCAAAAGGTTTACGAGACGGATCGCGTGCTCGCCTTCATGGACGTCATGCCGCGCGGCAACGGGCATGTGCTTGTCATTCCCAAAACCAAGGCCCGCAACCTCCTCGATGTCGAGCCCAACGATCTGGCCGAACTGGCGAAGGCGGTTCAGATCGTCGGGAAGGCCGCCAAGAAGGCGCTTTCGGCCGACGGCCTGACGATCCAGCAATTCAACGAGAGCGCAGGCGGGCAGGTGGTCTTCCACATCCACTTCCATGTGCTCCCCCGCTTCGAAGGGGTGGCGTTGAAGCCTCATACGGGTCAGATGGAAAAACCTGAGGTGCTGGAGGATTTCGCCTCAAAGATCCGCGCCGCTCTGCCGGCGGCATGACGCGATGAGGATTAGCTGCAACGCAAGTCATTGTTGCCGCTTGGATCGTTCCCGCGATAGCACCACCGTCCAGGTCATCACCGGCCCTGTGCCGGTGATCGCGCTTCGGTAAAGCGCGGCGCTTTTCTCAATCGGGATGGCCCGATCTGCCCCGGCCATGACGTGGAGAAGGGCCATCCCGTCGATCCTTCGGGGAAGGCTTCAATCCCGAAGCGCAGTGCGTCAGTCCGCCCAATCGAGAGAGCGGGCGATCGCCTTGTCCCAGACGGCATTCAGTCGCTCGCGGCGAGACGCCTCCATGGCCGGCGTCCAGCGCTTGTCGACGGCCCAATTGCGCACCAGTTCGTCCGTTCCGCTCCAGAAGCCCGTTGCCAGCCCGGCCGCATAGGCGGCTCCGAGAGCCGTGGTCTCGATCACCTTGGGGCGCACCACGGGAACGTTCAGGATATCGGCCTGGAACTGCATCAGCAGCTCGTTGACGACCATGCCGCCGTCCGTGCGCAGTTCCTTGACGGCGATATCGGTATCCTTGGTCATGGCCTCGAGCACCTCGCGGGTCTGGAAGGCGGTGGCCTCGAGCGCCGCGCGGGCGATGTGGCCCTTGTTGGCGAAGCGCGTCAGGCCGCCGATCAGGCCACGGGCATGGGAGTTCCAGTGCGGTGCGTAGAGGCCCGAGAAGGCAGGCACGATGGTCACGCCGCCATTGTCCTCGACGCCGCGGGCGAGGGTTTCGATCTCGGTGCTGTTCTGGATCAGTCCGAGATTGTCCCGCAGCCATTGCACGAGGGCGCCGGCAATCGCGATGGAGCCCTCCAGGGCATAGACGGGCTTTCCCTGGCCGAAGCGGTACCCGACCGTGGTGAGCAGGCCGCATTTCGAAGGGTAGGGGGTTTCGCCGGTGTTCATGAGCATGAAGCAGCCGGTGCCATAGGTGTTCTTGGCCTCCCCCTGCTGGACGCAGGCCTGCCCCACCAGGGCTGCCTGCTGGTCGCCGAGAATGCCCGCGATGGGAACGCCCGCGAGGCCGTCGGTCGCCTCGCCATAGACTTCGCTCGACGAGCGGATCTGCGGCAGGCATGCCTTCGGGATGTCGAAGAGCCTCAGGATCTCCTCGTCCCACTCGAGGCTCCGGAGGTTCATGAGCTGCGTGCGGCTGGCATTGGTCACATCGGTGATGTGGCAGCCGCCGTTGACGCCGCCCGTCAGGTTCCAGACCAGCCAGGTGTCGATATTGCCGAACAGCACGTCCCCGGCCGCTGCCTTCTCCCGGGCGCCCGGGACATTGTCGAGAAGCCAGCGCAGTTTCAGCCCCGAGAAATAGCTCGCCAGCGGCAGGCCGGTCTTGTCACGGAGACGATCATGACCGCCGTCCCGTGCGAATTCCTCGACGATGGAATCGACGCGGGTGTCCTGCCACACGAGGGCGTTGTGAAGAGGCTTGCCGGTACGTCTGTCCCAGATCAGCGTCGTCTCGCGCTGGTTGGTGATGCCGATGGCGGCGAGGTCCTGGGTTTTCAAGCCCTTCCTGGCCAGCGCCTGCTGAATCACCTCCTGCGTGTTCCGCCAGATCTCAAGCGGGTCGTGCTCCACGTAGCCGGGCTTGGGATAGATCTGTTCGTGTTCCTTCTGGCCGACCGAAACGATCGCGCCGGCCTTGTCGAACACGATGAAGCGCGAGCTGGTCGTGCCCTGGTCGATGGCACCAACGTAGCGAGCCATATCCTTCCCCGATGTTACTGCGCGGCGACGGACGCCACGTTCTTCTTGGCCAAATAGGCATCGATCTTGGCCGCAGCGTCAACCGGCACATGCAGCCCGAGCTTCGAGCGGCGCCAGAGGATGTCTTCGGCCGTGCGCGCCCATTCGCGGCGCACGAGGTAATCGACCTCCGCCGCCAACAGCCCGGCGCCGAAATCCTCGCCGAGATCGGCGAGCGACGTGGCGGAACCCAGAAGCTCTTCCATCCGCGTGCCGTAGGCCCGCGCCAGGCGATGGGCGAGATGCTCGGGCAGGAAGGGCCAGCGCTGGCGCACGGTGGCGAAGAAGCGGTCGAAATCCGCATCCGGCATGTCGCCGCCCGGCATCTTCGCCTTCTCCGTCCAGGACGGCTTCATGCTGGGGAAGAAGGGCTTCAACTCCTCGAGGGCGTGCTCGGAGAGCTTGCGGAAGGTGGTGATCTTGCCGCCGAAGATCGACAGCACCGGCGCCTGACCCTGCGGCGCGTCCATGTCGAACACGTAGTCGCGGGTCACCGCGGAGGCGTTGCTCGAGCCGTCATCGAAGAGCGGGCGCACGCCGGAATAGGTCCACACCACTTCCGCTGGCGTGACCTGGCGCTTGAAGAAGTGGTTCACGACGTTGCAGAGATACTGGATCTCGTCCTGGCTGATCTCGACCTTCTTGTCTGGAACCGACTCGACCGGAATGTCCGTGGTGCCGATGAGGGTGAACTTCTCCTGGTACGGAATCGCGAAGACGATCCGCTTGTCCGTATTCTGGAGAATGAAGGCTTCCTTGGTGTCGAAAAGCCGGGGTACCACGATGTGGCTGCCCTTCACCAGGCGCACGTTCTTGGTGGTGTTGAGACCAAGCTTGGAGTTCAGCACGTCGGCCACGAATGGACCGCCTGCATTGACGATGACCCGTGCACGGACCTCCTCGGTCTGTCCCGACTCCACGTCCTGGAGGCTCGCCACCCAGAGATCGCCCTCGCGGCGGGCGGAAATGAGCTTGGTGCGGACCCGGATGTCGGCGCCCTTCTCGAAGGCGTCGAGAGCATTGAGGGCCACCATGCGGCTGTCCTCGACCCAGCAGTCGGAATAGACGAAGGCGGTGTCGAAGCCGGGCTTGAGGGCCTGGCCGGCAGGGTGCCGGGTGAGCTTGATCGCTTCCGTCCCCGGCAGCTTCTTCCGCGGGGCCAGGTGGTCGTACATGAATAGGCCGAGGCGTACGAACCAGGCCGGGCGAATACCCTTCTCGTGAGGCAGGATGAAGCGCAGGGGCCAGATGATGTGGGGAGCGGATTCCAGCAGGCGCTCGCGTTCGAACAGGGCCTCGCGCACCAGCCGGAACTCATAATATTCCAGGTAGCGCAGGCCGCCATGGATCAGCTTCGTGGAGGCGGAGGAGGTGTAGCCGGCCAGGTCACCCTGCTCGCAGAGCACAACCGAGAGGCCTCGGCCCACTGCATCGCGCGCAATGCCCGCGCCGTTGATGCCGCCGCCCACAATCAGAAGATCAGTCACTGTCGTCACGAGACTCGTCTTTCCTTGCAACCCGGGTCCCCCAGGAACCCTGCACATGATTTCCTTAGCCGTCTAATGCATCGGACCCCAAAGTGGAATGCACTTTTGGGGATCGATCCGCTGATAACATTTCTAACTTGTGCACCGTTCAGAGTGGAAGCCGGCCCATTTTTGCGCATCGTGCGCAAAAGCAAGTGAATTCTCGAGAGGATCAGGGCTCTTTTGCCAAGGCTAAGTTTAACATGAAAGCGCCGAAGGCGCACACGGCCATTCCCAAGCACAGCAGCACGACGGCATCATAACTGCCCCGCCAGGCCCAGAGAGCCCCGAAGGCGAAGGGGGCGCCTGCCATGGCGATCCGGACCGGCATGGCGATCATGCCCTGGATCGCCCCGTAATCCTCCCGGCCGAACAGTTCAGGCGGCAGAAGGGCGCGCACGATGGTGAGCATTCCGTTGGCCGCGCCATAGAGGCCTGCGAATCCCAAAATCAGCCAGGATCCGCCTGGGACGAAAGGCAGGAGGGCGAAGGCAAGGACGCTCAGGGCCATCGTGGCGACGCCGATCCCCCTCAGGCTCATGGCGCGCTCACCGAATCCGGTCATAAACCGCGCGGCGACCTGGGCCGGACCGATCACCGTGTAGGCCGCCACGGCGGCATCGATGGTGAAGCCCCTCTCGAGCAGGATCGGAATCAGATGGACCGGGATTCCCGTGGAGATGATCCCTTGGAGGACGTTGGTGACGACGAACAGCCAGAAGGCCGGCTTGGTGAGCACGCGGCGGGGATCGGACGCAGACCGGGCGGCGATGTGGCTTTCGCCGCTCTGCTTGGGACGGGTTGGTGCAGCCGGGATGCTCGACGCATGCAGCACGGCGCAGATGGCCAAGTTCAAGGCAGCCAGAACGAGCAGCGCGCCGCGCCAGCCATAGGCCTCGATCAGCACATGGGTGAGGGGGATGAAGACCGTGCTGGCGAAGCCGCCGACGAGGGTCATGATGGTGATCCCGCGGCGGGTCAGAAGGCCGAGCCGGGAGGCCAGAACCGCAAAGCCCGGTTCGTAGAACACGGCGCTCATGGCCGCGCCGATGCCGAGCCAGATCAGCACGAAAGGCAGGTAATGGTCCGTCCATGCCCAAAGAGCGAGGAACAGGGCGGCGAGGATGGAGCCGCCGGTCATCACGGCTCGGCCATAGCCCCGGTCGATCAGCCGGCCGACCGGAAATGCGAAGAAGGCGGAGGAGACGAGGGCCAGGGAATAGGCGGCGGTCAGGGCGGTCTTCGACCATCCCAGCTCCCGCTCCATGGGCTCGATCAGGAGCGCGAAGGCGTAGAAGAGCGTCCCGTAGGAGATCAGCTGGGTGAACGACAGGGCCGAGACGAAGCGCCAGGGCATTGAGCCGGGGGGAGACATTCTTGCTTTATGTCAGGCCTTGAGGTTGACGGATAGGTTTTTAGCCTCCATATGCACAGCAGGCGACGGCGCTCGATCATCGAGCAGCTTGAGCGGGACTGCGTGACGGATAATCGCGAAACGGCGAAGACCCCGGTTCCCTTCTTCAATCGCTCAATCATACGACGGCCCCATCACGCGGGCTCTCGCCTTAAAGAGCCCTGAAGCGCCTTTGCTTTATCAAGCCGAACCTGCTTTGCGGCTCACCGCATCCGTTCGAAAGACATCCACTTTGACACTCTTCACCGATTTCGGATTGGCCCAGCCGATCCTGAAGGCCTTGACTGCCGAGGGCTATGAGAAGCCCACGCCGATTCAGGCCCAGACCATTCCCTATGCCATGGAAGGCCGCGACGTCTGCGGCATTGCCCAGACCGGCACCGGCAAGACGGCCGCCTTTGCGCTGCCGATCCTGCATCGCCTGAATGCGAACCCGAAGCCGCGCCGGGCCAAGAGCCCCCGTGTGCTCGTTCTCAGCCCGACCCGTGAGCTCGCCAGCCAGATCGCTGACAGCTTCAAAGCCTATGGCCGGAACCTGCGTCTCACCACCGAGGTGGTGTTCGGCGGCGTCACCATTTCCCGCCAGGAGAAGGCGCTGGCCAACGGCGTCGACGTCCTCGTCGCCACGCCCGGCCGCCTGATCGACCTCATCGACCGCAGGGCGCTGAGCCTGCGCGAGATCGAGATCCTCGTCCTCGACGAGGCCGACCAGATGCTCGATCTCGGCTTCATCCATGCGCTCAAGCGCATCGTGACCCTGCTGCCGAAGGATCGCCAGAGCCTGTTCTTCTCGGCCACCATGCCGAAGACGATCTCGACGCTGGCCGATTCCTTCCTGCGCAATCCGGCCAACGTTGCCGTCACGCCGGTGGCGACCACCGCCGAGCGCGTCGAGCAGAGCGTGATCTTCGTGCAGACCGGCCGCAAGCAGGTCCTGCTCGAAACGCTCCTGCGCGATCCGTCCATTGAACGCGTCCTCGTCTTCACCCGCACCAAGCACGGCGCGGACAAGGTGGTGCGCGGCCTCGACAAGGCCGGCATCGCAGGCGCGGCCATTCACGGCAACAAGTCCCAGCCGGCAGCGCGAGCGTGCGCTCGCCGGGTTCCGGGACGGCTCGTGCCGGGTTCTGGTGGCGACCGATATCGCCGCGCGCGGCATCGACGTCGAGGGCGTGAGCCACGTCATCAACTACGACCTGCCGAACGTGCCGGAATCTTACGTCCACCGCATCGGCCGCACGGCCCGTGCCGGGGCGACCGGACTCGCGATCTCGTTCTGCAACGACGAGGAAAAGGCTTACCTCAAGGACATCGAGAAGCTGACCCGCCTCAAGGTGCCGGTCATGCCGCTTCCCGAAGGCCTTCCTGCCGGTTCCGCCCCGTCGGAATCGTCCGAGCCGCGCCGCGAACAGCCGCAGCGCGGACGTCCGGCTCCCCATGCCCGCGGGCATCAGGGCCACGGCCAGCCGCGCAGCGCCGATCCGAATGCCGATCGCGGCCCCAAGCGCCGTCGCGGTCGCGGCGGAAAGCCCGGCGGCAACGCTCAGCCGCAGGGCGGCCAGCCCACCGGCAACCAGCAGAGGCCGGCACAAGGCCAGCGCCCGGCACAGGGACAGCGGCCCGCTCAAGGGAAGCCCGCATCCGGCCGTCCGGAAGGACGCCGCGGAGACGGGGCCCAGGTGGCCTGGCTCGAAAAGAGCCCGCGCCGCCGCTAAGGCACGACAACAGGAAAGGCGCCGCAAGGCGCCTTTTTCTATTCAAGCCCATTCTTTCGCTCCCCTTTGTGGGGAGGAGGGCTCATTGCGCTATTCTGTTGTCACTCGGAAGCAGGAATTGGGTAGATCCGTATCGTGACCGATGAGGGCGGATCATGGCATAGCAATTTCTGCAAAACCTAAACGACGTGGAGACACCGCCTAATGGCCAAACGGGCCGGAAGTGCCGACTTGCCGCTGCATAGCGGCCATGTGCCGAAATGGCTGGCCGACCGCATGACCCGCCTCGGCGGTGTGATGAGCGAGGCCATCGTGCATCATTACGGGCGGGACGAGCTGCTGCGTCGGCTCGCGCACCCCTTCTGGTTCCAGTCGTTCGGAGCCGTGATGGGGATGGACTGGCATTCCTCCGGCATCACCACCAGTGTCATCGGTGCCCTCAAGCGTGGACTGACCCCGCTCTCGAAAGAACTCGGAATCCATGTCTGCGGCGGGCGCGGGCGGAACTCGCGCCAGACGCCGCACGAACTGGTCTCCATCGGCGAGCGCGTCGGCTTCGACGGTTCGGCTCTGGCCAATGCCAGCCGGCTGGTGGCGAAGGTCGACAGCGCCGCCATTCAGGATGGTTTCGACCTTTATCTCCATGGCTTCATCGTCACGGATGACGGCAAATGGGCGGTCGTCCAGCAGGGAATGAACGACGGGCGCCGGCAGGCGCGTCGCTATCACTGGCTGTCCGAGGATCTCGAAAGCTTCGTCGACGAGCCGCACACGGCCATCGATGGCAAAGGGCTGGGCATGATCGTCAATCTCACCGACCGCCGGGCTGAGGCCTCGCGCAAGGCCCAGATCGAGGTTCTCGGTTCGCTCGGACCCGATGGCGTTGCCCGCAAGTTTCTGGCGCTTGAAGAGCGCGAGGCGGACGCGGCACCTGCCGCAAACCCGCAGCCCCTGCTGCCGCATCTGGTGATGCCGGAGCATCACGATGTTCGGCCGAAGGACGTGGTGTTGCGCCGCCTGCACGGGAGTCTTGCTGCGGCGGCCGATCGTGGGCCCGCGGATTTTCCCGATCTGCTGATGACGCCCGGAGTGGGACCGCGGACCGTACAGGCCCTCGCCATGGTGGCGGAAGTCGTCCATGGCACACCATGCCGCTTCAGCGACCCGGCCCGCTTCTCCTTCGCCCATGGCGGCAAGGACCGGCACCCCTATCCGGTGCCGGTGCGGGTCTATGACGAAACGATCCGGGTGCTGAAATCGGCCGTCCAGAAGGCGAAGCTCGGGCAGCAGGAGGAGCTTTTCGCCCTCAAGCGTCTCGATGACCAGGCCCGTCGGCTCGAGCGCCATGCCTCGGGACCCGATGTGGAGGAGCATATCCGGCAGGAGCGGGCGAAGTCGCATTCCTACGGCGGCCGCTCGATCTTCGGAGACGAGCCGCCGCCGGACGAGACGGTTTAACGCTGGGCCTTCTGCAGCAGGCTCTTGTCCAGCATCACGTGGACGCCCTTGTTGCCGTTCACGACCTGCGTGATCCGCAGATCCGCCGCGAGGCTGCACAGGGCATAGGCCTCCGCCTTGGTGATGCCGGTGCGGGCGACGATCAGGTCGATCATGTCGCGCAGCGCGATGACGACGCAATCGTCGAGATCCGGATCGAACGCCATGGTCATGATGTGCGTCGGCGTCTCGGCCAGGGGCCATGTCAGCCGCATGTTCTCGCGCAGATGGAGCTCGAACGTGCCGATCAGACCGGTTTCGATGGCCGTCACGCAGACCTCTCCGTCGCCCTGAACCCCATGCCCGTCGCCGACGGAGAACAGGGCGCCATCCACATGGATCGGCAGGTAGAGGGTCGTTCCCGCAACGAGCTCCTTGTTGTCGAGATTGCCGCCGTTGCGGCGCGGCGGCAGCGTGCTGAGCGCGCCCCAGGACGCGGGCGGCGCGACCGCCATGACGCCGAAGAACGGCTTCAAGGGCAACTCGAGTCCCCACGGCATACGACCGGTCATCCGCTCGCGGTCGAGCGGGATGTGCATGAGATGCATTTCGTCAAAATCGTCAGGCAGGGCGCCTTTGAGCGGCGCCACATAGGTGAAGCCCCAATCGTAGTTCAGCTCGATACCCTTGATGCGCACTTCGAGAACATGACCGGCCTTGGCACCCCGCACCTCGACAGGCCCGGTACAGATATGGCCGGGCAATTTGGGGCGTTGCGTGGCGTGGAGGGTCGACAAAGACTCAGGGATCACGAAGGGCGGCTTCGGCATCACCTCAGGACCGCCGGAGATCGTCGAGATCGTGACCGTGTCGCCGGAATCGACGGTGAGGAGCGGGGAAAGCCCCGCGTCGAAATAACCCCAGTGAACGCTCTCCGGGGAAGCATCAATCCGGTAATCGGCCACGAAACACCTCTGTCATCGCTATTGCTTCAGGATGTCTCGCATTCCCTTGCCCTTAGGACAACTGACGTTCCGCCTAATGATAAGGATCCGCTGCGTCTCTAAGGCCATCGCCCATGAAGTTGAAGGCCAGCACCACGATCACCACCGGGACCATCGGGAAGAGCAACCAGGGGTGAAGCTGCACGGCGGCGAGGTTCTGCGCCTCGTTGAGCAGGACGCCCCAGCTCGTCACCGGCGGACGCAGACCCAGTCCTAGGAAGGAGAGGGCCGTCTCGCCGAGGATCATGGAAGGGATCGAGAGCGTTGCCGAGGCGATCAGGTGGCTCATGAAGTTCGGGATGAGGTGGCGCGCGATGATGCGTTGCTTGGACGCGCCCATCAGCTCCGCCGCCTTCACGAAATCCTCCTCGCGCAGCGAGAGCAGCTTCGAGCGCACGGCGCGCGCGAGGCCCGGCCAGTCGAGAAGGCCGAGGATGATCGTGATGCCGAAGAACACGAGGATCGGGCTCCAGTTCGCCGGGAGGGCGGCGGAAAGGGCCAGCCAGAGAGGCAGCTCCGGAAGCGAGCGCAGGATCTCGATCATGCGCTGGATCACGTGATCGACCCAGCCGCCGAGATAGCCGGCGAGGCCGCCGAAGAAGAGGCCGAGCGTGAACGACACGGCAATGCCGACGATGCCGATGGTGAGCGAGATCCGCGCCCCATAGATGATGCGCGAGAGCAGATCGCGCCCGAGACGGTCGGTGCCGAGCAGGAACATGGTGCCGCCTTCCGGAGGACAGGCGAGATGGAAATTCATCTCCCACATGCCCCAGAACTGATAGGCATCGCCCCGGCAGAGGAAGCGGATCGGTTGAGGCTTCGAGGTATCGACCGTGTAGACGCGCCGGAAGCTCTCCAGGTCGAAGCTGTAGGTGTAGGGATAGGTGAAGGGCCCGATGAGGCGGCCCTCGTGCATCAGGTGAACGCCCTGCGGCGGGGCATAGAGAAAGTCGCCGTGGCGCTTGGTCTGGTTGTAGGGCGCGATCACCTCGACGAACGGCACGAGAGCGTAGAAGGCGAGCAGCACGAAGGCCGCCGCCACCGCCACTTTATGGCGGCGGAACTTCCACCACATCAGCTGCCAGGACGAGGCGCGGTAAAAGCTCTCGCTCTCGGCGCCCACGGGCTCGGTCTTGCCGGGATCGAAGGGCGCCGGGTCGACGTAATGACCCTTGGACGTGAGAGCCGTGTTCATCGCCCGCCTCCCATCCGGATCCGCGGATCGAGCCCGGCCAGCAGGAGATCGGAAATCAGCATGCCGACGACCGTGAGCACGGCGACGAACATGAGGATGAAGCCGGCCAGGAACTGGTCCTGGCTTTTCAGCGCACTCAGGAGAATCGGCCCGACCGTCGGCAGGCTCAGCACCAGCGAGACCAGAACCGAGCCGGATACGAGATGCGGCAGCAGGTTGCCGATATCGGCGATGAAGGGATTGAGCGACATGCGGAAGGGATATTTCAGCAGGGCCTTGGTGGGTCCCAGGCCCTTGGCCTTCGCGGTCACGTAATATTGCTTGCCGAGCTCGTCGAGCAGGTTCGCGCGCATGCGCCGGATCATGGCCGCCGTGCCGCCGAGGCCGATCACGACAGTCGGGACCAGGAGATGCGAGAGCAGGGATTGCGTCTTGGCCCAGGTCCAGGGCTCGCCCGCATATTGCGCATCGTAGAGGCCGCCGATGGAAACTCCGAACCATCGGTTCACGTAATAGAGCAGGATCAGCGCGAGCAGGAAGCTCGGAGTCGCAAGCCCGATATAGCCGATGAAGGTGGCGACGTAGTCGCCGATGGAATATTGCCGCGTCGCCGAATAGATCGCGATGGGGATCGAGATGACATGGATGAAGATCACCACCGCGAGGTTGACGAGAAGCGTCAGCCACAGGGCATCGCCGATCACGTCCACGACGGGCTTGTCGTATTCGAACGACCATCCCCAATCGCCCTGCAGCAGGCCGGAGAATCCGTTCGGTCCGGGCATGACGCCGAGCCACACCAGGTATTGCTGCCAGGCGGGTTTATCGAGGCCGTACTGCATGATGAGAAACTCCGCCTTCGCAATGGAGGCGGATTCGCCCTGCGCCCTCAGTTCGGCGATCTGATTGGACAGAAAGTCACCCGGTGGCAGCTTGATGATGAAGAAGACCAAGGCCGAAATGATCAACAAGGTCACCGCCATGGTGACGAAGCGACGCAACAGGAAACGGATCATCGACGGGCCTCTTTGCCGGCGGCTTTGTTCCAGAAGATTTCATCAGGGCGATAGATGCCGATCATGGCCGTCGGCTCCCAGCTGTAAAGCGCCTTGGCGGGAAGCCCCTGCAACCCGTTGCGCATGACGATGGGCTGCAGCGCGCCGGAGATGGTGCCGATGGACCATTGATTTTCGGCATGGTTGCGCAGCATCTCGCTCCAGGCGTCTCTCTGGACGTCCCGGTTTCCGGTGTTCATCCATGTCGTGTAGAGGTCGAGAAGGCGCTGGGCTTCGGGAATGTCGACCTGTTCCCCGTTCTTGCCCTTGGTCTCCGCGAACTGACCCCATTTGGGCCAGGTGTAATTGTCCTGGCGCATAGGGGCGAGTTCGGTCGGCGGCATGATGACGGTGGGGATCGCATTGTCGAGACCGGGGGCCGCCACCATGACCGTCAACCCTGCATAGGAGCGGTTGCGCAGAACGGTGCGGTCCTGCGGCTTCACGAAAAGCCTCGCGCCGATCTCGCGCCAGAACTCCCCAATCAGGGTCAGGCCATCGACCACGAGGCTGCTCTCACCGTCGGTTTCGACAATGATCTCGAGTTCGCGTCCGTCGGGAAGCAGGCGAATGCCGGCGCCGTTGCGCTTCGTCAGGCCGATCTCGTCGAGCAGGCGTGAAGCCTCACCCGGATTATAGTCGGCATTGGTCGTGCGCAGCTCCTGCGAGAAGAGCGGGCTTTCCGCCACGATGGTGTTGTTGCCCTCCGTGCCGAGCCCGAAGAGCAGTGCGTTGTTCAAGGTCTTGCGGTCGATGCCGAGCGACAGGGCGCGGCGGAAGCGGATGTCCCGGTTGAGCTGGCGCCAGACCGGATCCACGGTGTTGAGGTTGGGATAAAGCGCAAGCTCGGTGCCCCGTGCATAGGGCCAGAGCAGGGTCGTGTAGCCCTTCGCCTTCTCGCCCTCCTTCAGTACCGGGATGTCGCTCATGGAGAGGCCGCGGAACAGGAGGTCGAGCTCTCCCGCATTGGCTTTCGCCGCGAAGAGACCGCTCGCCGACACGTCCATGATGAGCCGGTCGACGTAAGGCAGCTGCTGCCCTTGGCGGTCGATCCGGTGGTAGTAGGGGTTGCGCTCGAAAACGAAGCGGTTGGCCGGCGCCGCCGTGATGACGCGCCAGGGCATGAGCGTGGGGAGGGCCGGGTTGGTCTGCTCCTTCATGTCGTCCAGGCGGTTGTGCAAGGCGGCCCAGGATTTCAGCTTCTGCTGCTTTGCCTTCTCTTCGAGGGCGGCTTTGTCCGCGTATTTGGCATGGAACTGCTTGAGATAAGCGGAAGCCCGGTAGATGCCGGGATCGAGCGCGCCGGCCAATTGCGGCAGGAAGCGGGGGTTGGGTTTGTCCCAGGTGAAGCGCAATGTCCGCTCATCGAGGATCTCGAAACGCGGGGACTTGCCGTCCACCATCATGAACTCGGGCGGCCCGGCCGGCGAGAGATCCGCGTTCTGCGCCACATCCTCCCAATAGTAGCGGAAATCCTCCGTCGTGAAGGGAGAGCCGTCCGACCAGCGATGGCCGGGGCGAAGGGTGAATGTGAAGACCCGGTCGTCCTCGTTCTCGAGCTTTTCCAAGAGATCGGGCTGAAGCTGCAGGTTTCTGTCGTAGCCGACGAGCCGCGTATAGGTGAATGTCGAGATGTAACGGATGTCGCGCGGCCGCGGCACCAGGGTGACGATATCGCCGCCGTACTGACCCGCCGCGTCGACCACGATGGGCGCTTTCGGAATCCGCTCCGCGAGGGGCGGCAGCTTCTTGTCCTTCACCTGATCGGCAAAGAAAGGCGCGTCCTTGAAGTCCTGCGCCGGAGCAGGCAGGGCCAGCAAGCCGAGGGCGGCGGCGAGGACGAGCGATCGTGTTCGGGTTTTGAGCAGCATCACGCAGCCTCCCGGGCTGTCAGGTGCCCCACACGAACCTTGTGGCCAGGTTCGATCTCTTTCATCAGGCCGAACTCGCCGGGCTTGATGCGGAACGGCTCAGGCCATTCCGACGGTTGCGAGAAGCGGCCGGTTCGCAGTTTGGCGAAATCCAGCGGCCGGTCAATGTCAGGATCCGGCACGGCGGCGAGAAGCGCCTGCGTATAGGGATGCACCGGGTTGCGGAAGAGGGAGGATTTCGGCGCTTCCTCGACGATATAGCCCCGGCACATGACCGCGATGGTATCGGCGATGTAGTCCACGACCGCGAGGTTGTGGGAGACGAAGAGATAGGACAATCCGAGGGCCGATTGCAGGTCCTTGAGCAGGTTGAGCACCTGCGCCTGCACCGACACATCCAGCGCGGAGACCGGCTCGTCGCAGAGCAGCACGCGCGGCTCGAGGGCGAGCGCTCGCGCGATACCGAGGCGCTGGCGCTGGCCGCCGGAGAAGGAATGCGGATAGCGCCTGAGGAATCGCTGATCGAGTCCTACCATGTCGAGGAGCTGCTTCACGCGCTCATAGCGCTCGTCCGAGGTGCCGATGTCGTGGATGCGCAGGGGCTCGGTCAGAAGCTCGTAGACCGTCATGCGCGGATTGAGGGACGAGAACGGATCCTGAAAGATGAATTGCACCGACCGGCGATAGGCGGTCAGCGCATCCCCTTCCAGCTTGTGCACGTCCTTCGGCCCCGTGCCGTCGTCGAACAGCACGCGGCCCGAATTGGGGTTAAGCGCGCGCATGATCATCTTGGACACGGTGGTCTTGCCGCAGCCGGATTCGCCCACGAGCCCCAGCGTCTTGCCGGCGGGAAGGGCCAGATCGACCTCGCTGACGGCACGGATCTCCTGGGTCTTGCCGGAGAACCAGCCCGATCGGAGGGTGAAGCATTTGGTGAGGTGCTCGGCCTTCAGGATGGGACCTTTGGGCTGAACGCGCTCGGGCGCGTTGACCGATGCGAGGGTTGCACTCGTCACCTCGCGGATCGGGGTCAGGCGCTCGTTCTCCGCCATGGCAAAGCGCGGGACGGCGCGCATGAGCGCCTGGAGATAGGCGTGCTGCGCGTTGCGGAAGATGTTCTCCCGGGAGCCGGCCTCCATGATCCTCCCGCGATACATCACCACCACCTCGTCCGCCACATTGGCGACGACGCCGAGATCGTGCGTGATGAGAAGCACCGACATGCCGGTCTCGACCTGAAGCTCCTTGATGAGATCCAGGATCTGCGCCTGCGTGGTCACGTCGAGCGCCGTCGTGGGCTCGTCCGCGATCAGAAGAGCCGGGCGGGTGATGAGCGCCATGGCGATCATGGCGCGCTGACGCAATCCGCCGGAGAGCTCGAACGGATAGGTCGTCAGGGCTCGCTTCGGATCGGGGAAGCCGACCCGTGCCAGCACCTCCATGGTGCTCTGGTTCGCCTTGGCCTGATCCACATCGGCATGGATCATCAGCGCTTCGGAAATCTGGTCGCCGATGGTGTGCAGCGGGGACAGGGATGTCATCGGCTCCTGAAAGATCATGGCGATGCGCCCGCCGCGCAGGGCATGCATGGCGTCGCTCTCGGGCTGGAGCGCCGCGATGTCGACCGCTTCGCCGTTCGTGGGGTCGTCGAACACGATGGAGCCGCTCGTGATCTTGGCTTTCTTCGACAGGATCTGGAGGATGGCTTGCGCCGTCACCGATTTGCCGGATCCGGACTCGCCGACGAGCGCCACCGTCTTCCCCTTGGGAATATCGAGCGTCAGACCGTCGACAGCCCGGAAATTTCCGGCATCGGTGTTGAAATCAACTGTCAGTTGGCGAACCGACAGGAGTGGCGCTTCCATATGCTCCTCCAGAGACTATGAGCATAACGCATCAAATCTCATTAGATCTCAAATGTGATCTTGTTTCCATGCCGAAACACTCATCAAGGCACAGGAAACGTATGCCTCTGGCGGCGAGATGGGCGATAAGCCTTTCGCATAACGACCAGATGACGTCGTCATGAACGAGATGATGCGTCAGAAATCCGATCGGCTCGTCGCGATCCGCATGGCCGGCCAGTCGCCGCTCGATCGCCCCGGCGAGACTGGCGACGATCGATGCCGGGTCGGTCAGGCTTCTCGTGCCGTGCCAGTCGATGGGATCCACATGGGTGTTGATCTGAAAAAGTCCCGCTACGGGATGGGCAGCCTTCCGGTCCGTAAAGGTGGATAATCCCCGAAATCCCAGGCGCGGCAGGTGCGGGACGAGTCCCGGTGAAATCCGATTCCAGGGCGGCACGAAGACCGGCAGGAGCCTCGATCCGAGGCGCTCCCGCGCCCGGTGCAGAGCCTGTTCCGCTTCGGCTGCCATGGGGTCCAAGGGACGATGAGCGCCGAATTCCGCCTTCTTGTCGTCGCCAGGGGCGTGATTGGCATGGCGCCAGCCATGGACGAGGGCGACGGCTCTCGGCTCCTGTGCCAGGCGCGCCGCAAGCGAGGCGTCGATGCCTTCAGGAATGACCGCCAGGCCAATTCCGGCTTCGTTGCGGCGCGCAAGACCGAGAAGCCGATCGAGCTGGGGCGTATCGGCCACCGCATCGTCGTCCCGCCACCAGAAGCGTATGGGGCAGCCCTGATCCCCGGCTCGGTCGAGGGCCCGATCCAGCGGTGACCAGTCGATGGTCTGGTGAAGAGCGGGCATGGAGTGCGCGAGACTTTCGGCCACGACAACGCTCCGCCGGGCTCCGTCGATGGATATGGATGGAGGCGGGGAGGGCGCCCCGGTCAGGCCGCGCCGGATCGCGTCTGCCAGGTTCTGCGGCGACAGGTCTGCCTCGGGCAGGATCTCGGCAAGCCCCAGCGCCGTCAGGCGTTCGGCGCGCAGGCGCTGCTCCGTCTCATGGTCCACCTCGAAGGGGACGAGAACCGATCTGACCCCGCAGCGCAGGAGGTCGACGGTCGTATTGTATCCGGCCTGGCTCACGGAGAGTTCGGCCCCGGCGAGCAGGGCACGGAAATCGGGTCTTGCCCGCTCAACGACGACATGAGCCGGAGCGCTCTCCCGGATGGAGAGGAAGTCCGGTTCCGTGACACCCCGGCCGATAAGAATGTGCCAGGGCCGGTCGGCGATCTCCCGTGACGCCGCAATGGCTGCACGGTAGAGCGGCAGGCTCGCTGCGCTCGATCCGCCCGAGACCACGATTCCATGTCTGCGAGATGCCGGGACAGGTCCCTCATTCTCGTCCACATAGCCGGTGTAGCGGATAAGAGGCGCGATCCGCTCGTCCAACGGCCAGGAGGCCTCGAGCGGCACCAGCGCCGGATCGCCGTGAACGAGAACGGCATCGTAGTCGCGCAGCACCCGCTCATGCGTTTCCGCGATCCTCGAGGCCTTGGAGGAGGGCACCAGGATGTCCCGGATCGAGCACAGAACCAGCGGGCGCGGATTCGAGCTGCGTGCGGCATCGAGCAGGGCCGAGAACTCGTCCGCCAGAACCCGGCGACCGAAAGGAAAAAGCTCGGTGATGAGAATGTCGGGCCGGACGGTTTTGAAGGTGTCGAGCAGAAGGGTGCGGCGCCTTTCGAGATAGGCCGCATCGACGGGTTCGAGGTCTTCACCGAGCAGCGTCTTGAAACTCGTCCCGACGGTTCGCACGGGCGGCAGCTGGACGAAGGTGACGGTCTCCAGATCGGCCAGGCGGGCAGGGCTTCCGCCCGACATCAGCGTCGTGTCATGTCCCTTCCGCGCAAAAGCCCGTGCCAGGGCGGCTGCCCTCGTCAGGTGGCCTGCTCCCAAGAGATGCGTGACGGCGATCAGAACGCGCAAGCTCATTCTCCCGCTCTAATCCGTGAGCGGTTCGAGCGCATTGCGCAAGCGCAAAGCGGCGTGAGCGAGATCGCGTTCCTGCCTGACGAACCGGGACGCGTTGGCGCCGAGGTCCCGCAGCCGTTCCCGATCCCGCAGGAGATCGCTTAATGCATCGGCGAAAGCTGTGATCTCACCGGGTGGCGTCAGCAATCCGGTCTCGCCATCTCGCACCACGCTGGCAACGCCGCCATAGGCGCCCGCAACCACCGCGCAGCCCAGAGCCTGAGCCTCCAGCAGCACCATGCCGTAGGCCTCGTTGACGGCGGGCCAGACCAGGAGTTCGGCGGCCTCATAATGCACTTTCAGATCGGCCTTGCCCTCAATCTGCCCATGAAAATGCACGCGGTGTGACATGGGGGAGAACAGCCGCGCGATCTCATCCCGCGCCTCGCCGTCTCCGACGACATCGAGGGTCCAGGGCAGGTGCTGCAGCCGCTCCAGGGCCGCAGCCAGAATACGATAGGAGGCGAGCTTGTCGCCCTCCCGCATCATCGCCACCGTGAGAAGGCGCGGTGCGGCTTTCGGCAAAGGGCGAGAGCTCGATGCAGGCCATTCCCGCAAGTCCAGAAACGGTGGCAGATCCGCCAGGGTCTGATGCTGCGGTCGCGCGATCTCCAGAGCCTCCCGGTCGTGGGCCGTCATGACGAAGATCGCATCGGCGCGGTCCAGCGCCGCTTCCGCCCCTTCGTGGCCGAGAGCCCATGATCCTTGCGCACGCTTTGCCGCCCGTGAGCCTTCCGCGACCGCATAGGCAATGCCGAGTGCGTCGGCGACGCGCGGCCCGATCCAGTCCGGCGCCTTGTAGTAGACGTGATAGGTGAACCACAGGCAGGGACGCATCTCCTCGGGCAGCGCCCTGTAATGGGCGATGAGGCGGTCGGCCTCTTCCAGCGCTTGCTGCCGGAGGCTCTCCTGACGCTGTCGGTCGCCTGTCTTGTCGAGCGTTCGCAACTCGCTGGCGAGGAATGGCGAATAGCCTGCCTGGTCGAGAGCCTTCATCAACAGGCGCGCCATGGTGCGGTCGCCCGAGGGAAGCGGATGGTTCGGGCTCTTCAAGGGGGCGTAGAACGCGACCGGCCGCGAGATCGTCACACCCGCTCCGGTTCTCTCTTGGGGTTCGCCGTCACGGCTCGCAGACGGGCTTCCAGCTCGTCGATCCCGCCTTCCATGGAAAACTCCCGCCGCAGGCGCGAAAAGGCGGCAGCGCCAAAGACTTTGCGGCGCTCGGGATCGCGGGCGAGGAGGTTGAGCGCGTTGGACAAAGCCTCCCAATCGCCCGGCGGCACGAGCTGGCCTTCCACATCGTTGCGGATGAATTCGGGAATGCCCGCAAAGTCCGTCGCCACGATGGCGAGCCCCTGGCTCGCCGCCTCCATGATCACGTTCGGAAGCCCGTCACGGTCACCCGATTTCGCTTCCTTCGAGGGCAGGACGAAAAGGTCCGCCTCGCGCAGGAGCGCGATGATGTCGGGCTGCGCCTTGGAGCCGAGGAAGGCCACCTTGTCGGCGATGCCGGCCTCCTGCGCCTGCTTTTTCAGGCTGTTGAGCAGTTCTCCGCCGCCCACATGGGCGAAGCGCCAGTGGAGATCCTGAGGCAGTGCTGCGAGCGCCTGGATCAGATCGCCAAAGCCCTTCTTCGCCACGGCGCGCCCGACGGACACGATGCGCACCGGATCGAGCGGGTCGGAGCCGTCCCGGACCGGGCGGCTTTCGGGCGGCGCAGGAAAGCGGGAGAGATCGAGCCCGTGATAGACGAGCGACACCCGTTCAGGCTGCGACAGCGATCGAAGATTGCCAGCCCCTTGCGCCGTGCAGGTCACGCCCCAGAGGGCTTCCGCCATCTTCTCGCGCTTTTCCCAATCGGGCGTTGTCCAGATGTCCTTGGCATGGGCCGAGAAGGTCCAGCCGCGCCCTGTGAGCAATGCGGCATACCGGACGACGGATGCCGGCGTGTGAAGGTAGTGCACATGCAGATGCCGCACGTCCTCCGGCATCTCCCGCGCCATCACGAAGGCCTGGCCGAGGCGGCGCACCCGGTTGGCGGTGAAATCTCGCTTCAGATCGCGCCAGAAGGCCCGGATTGTGGGGCCGAAGCCTTTCTGGCTCAGGCTCCAGACGGCGCCGCGCAGCACGCGCAGCGGCTCCTCGTAAAGATATTCCGGCAGATAGGCGACCCGTGCCTTGATCGCCTTGTGCATGGGATGCACGGCCCGTTCCGTCGGATGCCGGAGGGACCAGATCTCAAGCTCCAGTCCACGCTGCTCCAGGGCCAGGATCTCCTGGGCAATGAAGGTCTCGGAGAGGCGTGGATAGCCTTTCACGACAACGGCGATGCGCCGGGCTGTCATCGAGGGAAGCATGGATACGATTACTCGGCCGCCTGATGATACACGGTGGCAAACCGCGCCGTGGAGGTTGTGAGAGCCTTCAGCCGCTCCTGCACCCGGTCGAGTCCATCGAGGAGGCCGGGAACGATCACCTCCGACGGGCGCGGCTGCGACGACAGGGACCGCAGGGCGGCGGCCATGCGCTCCGGCGTCCGCGGCTTCTTGTAGTCGCTCAGCATGCTCACCAGCCCGAGCCGCTCGCCCTCGACGGCGCGGATATACTGCTCGAGGCGGGGACGGGTGCGCGGAACGATCAGCGTGCGCTTGTCGAAGGACAAGGCCTCGCAGAAGGTGTTGTACCCGCCCATGGCCACGATGGCGTCCGCCTTCTTCATAAGCCATTCGATCTTGTTGTCGAAGGACATCACATCGAGCTTCGGCTGCTTGGTGATGCGCTCCACGAAAGAGCGGCGCTTGTCCCGGTCGATGAAGGGTCCGAAGAGGATGAGCGCCGGCTGCTCGAGCTCCGCGTCGGCCTCATAGGCCGAGATCACCCAGTCGATCAGGTCGTCGCCGTCGCCGCCGCCGCCCGTG
Source organism: Microvirga sp. RSM25 (assembly GCF_044784385.1). Classification (NCBI taxonomy): domain Bacteria; kingdom Pseudomonadati; phylum Pseudomonadota; class Alphaproteobacteria; order Hyphomicrobiales; family Methylobacteriaceae; genus Microvirga; species Microvirga sp. RSM25. Next base: position 605,634 of record NZ_CP173039.1, read on the forward strand.
GTCACCAGGATGAAGGGCTGCTTCGTGATCTTGGGGTACTTGGTCAGGGACGGGGTTGGCGGCACGTCCCGGCGCAGATAGCCGGTATAGGTGATGCGCTCTTCCACGTGAGGCGGCAGATCCAGGGCCTTGAGAGGCTGATAGACGTCCTTGAGGCCGTAGACCCAGATCTCGTCGTAATAGTGGATCAGGGCTTCCTTCGCGCCTTTGCGCTCCCACTCCGGCACGAGAAGGGCCGGCTCATCCATCACGTCGCGAATGCCGAGCACGAGGCGGCAGCCGGCTGCCTTAAGGTAATCGAGCGCCGGCACGACTTCGCCGCGGAATCCCGTCGGCTCCTTGTCGACGATGAACACATCCGGCTTGAAAGCCTTGGCGGCCTGGAGAATGAGAGCCTGGCGCAGGCCCACCGCCTCATCCAGTTCCACATTGAGGTTGAGGCTGCGGTAATCCCCGTCCGGCAGCTTCGTGACTCCCGGGATGCGGATGTAATCGACGCCGCTGTCGAACTCGAAATTGCCGATGACGGGCGAGCCCGAGATGATGACGACAGAGGTGTCCGGCCGGTCCTGCACGATGGCGTTGGCAATCGCCCTCGAGCGGCGCAGATGCCCGAGGCCAAAGGTGTCGTGGCTGTAGATAAGGACTCGCGTTCCACGGCCGCTCACGGGCTGCGCCGGGGAAGGACCTGCGTCCTGATCAAAGTCCGTCACCAGGTCTGCCATGCGGCTGCCCCTACGATAAGGCCGGCGGGTCGATTGACGACCCATCCACCTTCTCTACCTTCTACGGTCCCTATCGATCAAATAAGGCGTTGCCCGAGATCGGAAAGAGGTTCATCCAGGCGTACAGAAGTGGTAACCGTTGAGCAATGGAAAAGAGCCTCTTTAGGTATATTTGGACACATTCTAAGCGCGACCAGCTGATCGTCTGCGCCGTGGTGCTCGCTTCCCTGCCGTTCTACTTCATGTCCCTGGATCTGCCTCGCCAGATCGTGAACCAGGCCATCCAGGGCGAGGCTTTCAGGGACGGCAATCCGACGGCTCACTTCCTCCATCTCAGCTATGAATGGCCGAGATGGCTGGGCGGCGGCACCCTGGAGATCTTCGAGGGCTTCCAGGTCGGCCGGCTCGGCCTGCTCTTCGGCCTCTCGACCGTGTTCCTGTTCTTCGTCATCATCAACGGGGCCTTCAAGTACTGGATCAACGTCGCCAAGGGGATCCTGGGCGAGCGGATGCTCAGGCGCATGCGCTTCGACCTGTTTTCCATGATGCTTCGGTTCACCCCGGATGCCCTGCGCACCGTCAAAGCGTCCGAGACGGCAACGATCATCAAGGATGAAGTCGAGCCCATCGGCGGTTTCATCGGGGATGCGTTCATCACCCCGATTTTCCTTGGCATGCAGGCCATCACGGCGCTCGCCTTCATCATGATCCAGAACGTCTGGCTCGGCCTGATCGCGCTGGCGGTGATTGCCATACAGTTCACGATCATTCCGCGGTTGCGGCGAGAGCTGCTTCGCCTGGGAAGGCAGCGGCAGATCGCCTCCCGTCAGTTGGCAGGGCGCATCGCCGAGGTCCAGGACGGCATCGAGGTCGTTCACGTTCACAATAGCTATGGCTGGGAGCGGGCCGAGATCGGTGAGCGCCTCTTCAATCTCTTCACCATCAGGCTCAAGATCTATAATCGGAAATTCTTCGTCAAATCGCTCAACAACTTCCTGGCGCAGCTGACGCCGTTCTTTTTCTACGCCATCGGCGGCTATTTCGCCCTGCGCGGCACCCTCGACATCGGTCAGCTCGTGGCCGTCATCGGCGCCTATCGCGAGCTGCCGCCGCCTCTGAAGGAACTGATCGACTGGGACCAGCAGCGTCTCGATGTCCAGGTGAAATACGATCAAGTCACCCAGCATTTCTCCGAGGAGCGGCTTGCACCTCTGCTCGAAGCCGGTGAGGGGGCGGAGGATCAGCGGCTGGTCGGCCCGTTCGTGGCCGAGGATATCCGTGTTGCCGGCCCCCATGGCGATATGATCATCGAAGGAGGCGCCTTCGCCATCGATCTGCCCGCGAGCGTTGCGCTGGTGTCCAATGGCGGCGGCGCGGCCAACATGCTGGCGCGCATCGTTGCCCGGCGCACGTCGGAATTCAGCGGCCAGATCCGTATCGGTGAGCGCGATCTGACGCAGCTTCCAATTTCCCTGGTCGGGCGCCGGATCGCCTATGCGGGCGTCGATCCCATTCTCTTCCCCGGCAGCATCCGCGACAACCTGGTCTACGGCCTTCGCTCGAAGCCCCTGGGCAGGATCGAGGAGGAGAAGCGCGAGATGGATCGCCGGATTGCCGAGGCGATCAAAACGGGAAATCCAGTCGAGAGCATCGCCGATCAATGGGTGGATTACGAGCGGGTCGGCGCGAGGGACGAGAGCGACCTCGATCGCATTCTCCTCGATCTCCTGGACCGGGTCGGCATGGGCGACACGATCTATCTGTTCGGCTTGGCGGGCAGGATCGATCCCGAACGCCACATGGCTCTTGCCGAGCGTGTCGTCGAGGCCCGGCGACGCCTGCGCGAAACGTTCCAGTCGAACGGCATGGCCGATCTGGTCGAGCCCTTCGATCCGGCGCGCTACAACAGCCAGGCCACCGTTGCCGAGAACCTTCTCTTCGGGGTCCCGATCTCGGAGGAATTCAAGGGCCGCAATCTGGCTGAGAACGGCCAGTTCCGCAGCGCCATCGACAGGGCCGGTCTGACCGACGATCTCGTCCGCATGGGCCTGCAGATCGCAGAGACCATGACCGAAATCTTCGAGGGGCTGCCTCCCGGCCATTCGCTGTTCGAGCAGTTTTCCTTCATCGGCGCCGAGGAATTGTCGGAATTCGAAGCCATTCTACGCCGGCGTGCCCGGGGCGAAGGCAATCTGAAGCGAGAGGACCGGACCCGGCTTCTCGCCCTCCCGCTCGCCTATATCGAAGCCCGGCACCGCCTCGGGCTCCTCGACGGCAGATTGATGGATCGGATCGTAGAGGCGCGAGGCCTCATCCGAGAGGTCCTTGAGACGTCCGCCGAGGGTGTGGAGTTCTACGATCCTGAGCGCTACTGCGCCGCGGCGCCGTTGAGGGACAATCTCCTGTTCGGTCGCGTCAGCTACCAGGTCGCCAATGCCCGCATGCGGGTCGCCGAAGCCATCGGAACGGTCGTCCGGGAACTCGACCTGCTGGAAGACATCGAGCGGATCGGCCTCGATTATCAGGTCGGCACGGCAGGCAGGCTCCTGTCGCCGCAGGAGCGGGCGAGCGTGAATCTCGTGCGCTGCCTCGTGAAGCGCCCGGACATTCTCGTCATCGATGGGGCGCTCGCACCTTTCGACGAGGCGCGCAGCCAGCAATTGCTCGAATTGCTGCTGGAGTTTCTCGATCAACAAAGCCTGTTCATGGTCCTTCCGAATGATCGACAGGCAGGCGCTTTCGATGTTCAGTTGCGCTTCCGTGACGGACAGATCATCACAGAAAAGACGGCCGCTCCGGCTCTCAGGCCTGCCAGACTTGAGCCGGAGACCGCCCAGAGAGTAACAGGAGAAGTGGCATGACGCTTGAGACAGAGGTTCAGTCCTTGCGGCAGGTGCCGATGTTTCGGGATGTGGATCCGGCCCGCCTGAAGCTTCTCGCCTTCACGAGCGAGCGGGTGCAGTTCTCCGGCGGGCAGCGCTTCTTCTCGCAAGGGGACCCGTCCGACGCCGCCTATGTGATCCTCGACGGCCGGGCGAACGTGCTCCTCAACACACCCGGCGGGGATATCCAGGTGGCCGAACTCGGGAGCAACGCCCTCGTCGGCGAGATGGGCATCCTCTCGGATACGCCGCGCTCCGCCACGATCATGGCGGCCGAGCCGACCACGGCCCTGCGAATCGACAAGCGGGTCTTTCTCGAGCTTCTCGCCCAGTTTCCCCAGATGTCCCTGGCGATCATGCGGGAGCTGGCAAAGCGCCTCGAGCGGACGAACGCACAGCTTGTCGCACAGTCCTCATCCTAAATTTCCAGGCAAACCCTGAGATTTTTTCGGGGAAAAGCCGGTTAAGGTTAGCGAAATCCTACCTCTTATGGCCAAGCTGACCGATTCTCGTCACAACTACCCGTCAACCCTTGTCCCAGAATGAACAAGGGAAGGCTCAGCCATCAGGTTGGGCTGTTGCGGGATAAGTGATGATGAGTAACGCGAGATCGCTGCTGTGCGCAGTTCCGCAGCCCGTTGCGGATGTGCGCAAGTCCGGACTTCGCCGCCGTTTCCTTCACTTGACCTTGGCCACAGGCCTGATTGTGGGCCTCCAGGGACTCGCAGCCGGACCGGCCGCCGTAGCCACCCTCCCGAGTGCCTTGCTGGCCAGACCTGCCACCGTTTCCGCGATGCAGCCGATCACCACCGGCTCGATCATCACCGCCTCCGCGGATTTCACCCCGACCCTGATGAAGGATCCGAGCCTCTTCAAGGCCATTCTCGAAGGCGCATTTTCCTTCAAGAAGCCGCAGGCCGTGAAACCGGCGCCCCAGGAGACGCAGGACGAGGTGGCCGGCGATCCGGACGAACTGATTCCGTTCAATGGGCGCACCATTCCACGCTGGCTGGTACATTCCATCCTCAAGGCCGCCCATGTGACCGGGGTCGACCCGGTCTACATGATGACCCTGGCCGACGTGGAATCGAGCCTCTCGCCGGAAGCCAAGGCGCCGACCTCATCGGCCCAGGGGCTGTTCCAGTTCATCGACAGCACCTGGATCGAAATCGTCTACCACCATGCTGCCGATTATGGTTTCGGTGCAGCCGCGGAAGCGATCAGCTACGTCAACGGCGAACTGGACGTGGATGCGAAGAGCCGGGAATGGATCATGAGTCTGCGGACCGATCCCTATTTCTCCGCCCTCATGGCGGGCGAACTGATCAAGGACGTGGAGCGCGCGCTCCAGGCCGAAGGCGAACGGGAGTTGGCCGAGGCCGAGCTCTACCTCGCTCATTTCCTGGGTGCATCCAGCGCCGTCCGTTTCCTTGATGTTCTCGATCAGGACCCGAACATGAAGGCCTCCAAGCTCTTCCCGAAGGCGGCCAAGGCCAATGCCGGGCTGTTCATGGAAGGCAAGGGGCGTAAGCGCCGCTCGGTCAGCGTGGCGGAGCTCTACAACAAGATCGACTCGAAGATCGTCCGTCGCCTCGACCGCTACGAGGGCATCGGCCCCTATCTCGCCGAGATCTCCCGTCAGACCGAGCGGACGGCCGAGGCGGCGGCGCTCGTGCAGTAAAAGGCCTGAGCAGCCGCGCCGGCGTTCGGCACCTCAGCGTTCGACGAGCAGGAAAGAACGTCTCTGCTCGATCCTCCCCTGAAGATTCAAGCCACCGTGTCGTAGCGCTTTTGCGCGTCAAGGACCTCCCCGATGTGGCTCTCGGCCCAGATCCGGAGGGCATCCAGCGTGGACGTGAGGGTCTGACCGAGCGGCGTGATGCTGTACTCGACCGTGACCGGCACGGTGGGAAAGGCCTTGCGGCTGATCAGTCCATCTCGCTCGAGGCTTTTGAGAGTCTGCGAGAGCATCTTCTGCGACAGACCTTCGATCTGGCGGCGCAATTGATTGAACCGCATCGGCCCATTGGCCAGCAACCCCAGGATCAGCACCGTCCATTTGTCCGCGACCCGGTCGAGCACGAGGCGCGTCGGACAAGTCGCGGCATAGGGATTGGGTATCTTCATGCCGGTATCTCCCGGGTGACTAGGTGATCTGAAAGTGCCTTCTTTACACCAACAAGACTTTATCACACCTAGTAACTTATAGAAACCTTGTTGGAGATCGATCATGAAAGTTGCACTCATCGGAGCGACCGGTAACGCAGGCTCGCGGATCCTGGCTGAACTCTCCCGCCGCGGGCATGAGGTCACGGCCATCGTGCGCAATCCGGACGGAGTGCCGACCGAGGCTCACGTCACTGCCAGGAAAGGCGATGTGAGCGACGAAGGCCCCTTGTCCGAGCTCCTGGCCGGCCACGACGTTGCCGTGAGCGCCGTCCGTTTTGCGCAGAGCGACCCGCATAAGCTGATCGGAGCCGCGCGCAGCTCGGGGGTGGCGCGCTATCTTGTGGTGGGCGGTGCCGGCAGCCTCGAGGTCGCGCCGGGTGTCAGGCTGGTCGATACGCCGGATTTTCCGAGCGCCTACAAGGCCGAAGCCTCGGCAGGGGCCGCCTTCCTCGATCTTCTGCGGCAGGAGAGGGAACTGGATTGGACGTACATCTCGCCCTCGGCGATGTTCGTTCCGGGAGAGCGCACCGGCCGCTTCCGTCTGGGCCGTGACCAGCTCCTCGCCAACGAGAACGGCAGCAGCATCTCCTTCGAGGATTATGCCATCGCCCTCGTCGACGAGGTGGAGAAGCCCGCCCATTCCCGCCAGCGCTTCACGGTCGGCTACTGACGGCCTTCGATATCGGGGAAGGGGTGACGGCCCCTTTCCCGATCAACCGATCGCACTGATGGCCGAGGACGCGGACTCGGGCAGCGAGCGCGTGTGCACGAAATCGCCCTTGGCGAGATAGGTGAGCTCCTCCGGCGTCGAGGTACGCCCGAGGACCGGGTTGCGGTGCGGGAAGCGGCCGAAACGGGAGATGATGTCGAAGTTGGCCTGAGCCTGGCTGAGAGAGAATTGCCAGACCGGCTTGAGATGCTCGGGAGCTTCCTCAACGACCCGCTCCGAGATGGCAACGATGCGCCGCATCCGGTCCAGATGGTCCGGACCCTCCGCATGGGCGAGGGGAAGGAAGTAGAAGAACCTCTCGTAAGGACTTGTCAGGGCATCGTAATGCCCGTTCCTGAACCCCTCCTCGGCGATCCTCAGGGTCTCCAGGTCGGAGGAATAGGCTTCCGGCGTGCCCGCGAACAATCCGCGCGGGAACTGGTCCAGGACGATGATCAGGGATAACCGTCCGCGCGGCGTGCCGAGCCAATGATCGAGCTGGCCGGCCTTGCCCGCGTGAACCAGGGGAGCGAACTGGTGTAGTTCCGCATTGGCCCCGCCGCGCATCCACCAGGTGAGCATCTGCCAGTGTGCCGCGACGCCGGAGCCCGACAGGTCGACCGGAAACCAGAAGTCGTAGACCCTGCGCCAATCCATATGAGATGACATGGGCTCCTCCTTGAAGGAGCGTCGATATTATCGCGGGTGGAATCCCCGTGCTGTGCTTGGAAACACCTGAAGACCGTCAGGGGTCGGAGCGCATCGTGCGGAACCGGAGGTCCGCGTCGGCACAACGTGGATCCCAACAGGGCAGATCCACTTCTGGGTCCGATGCTCTAGAACGCCTTGAACGTGATGATCGTATGCGTGTCGGCGATCTCGGGGATCACCTGCACGTTCTCGGCGATGAAATGGCCGATATCGACCCCGTCATCCACGTGGAACTTGGCAAGGATGTCGTAATTGCCGGCCGTCGAATAGATCTCGGACGCGATTTCCCGGTCGGCAAGTGCGTTCGCGACGGCGTAGGTCTTGCCGAGCTTGCATTTGATCTCGACGAAGAAAGTCTGCATGGGGGGCTCCGAGGGCGTCGTCTGAAATCGATTGTCAGGGAGATATGGCACGGGACCGCGCCCGTGAGAACCTCTCCGGTGCCATGTCGCACCGTGTCGGTCCCGGCCATCCCGAGGGAAAGAGTGCTACGTCTCACTTGATCGGGATCACCGGCACAAGGCCGGTGATGACGGAGGAGGGCGCGGACAGATGATCCGCCTCGCGGTCTGGCAGACCGCCGGGGACGACATGGGCCGAATTCAGGTCCGCCCGACGCTCACATAGGTGAAGCCATGGCGCTGCATCTCCTCCGGGCGATAGACGTTGCGCAGGTCCACCACCACCGGGGCGGCCAGAGTGGCCTTCAGGCGGGTGAGGTCGAGGGCGCGGAACGTGTCCCACTCGGTCACCAGCACCAGGGCATCGGCACCGCGGGCGCAGTCATAGGCATCCTTGGTGTACTGCACGTCCGTCAGGACGGACTTGGCCGCCTCCATGCCCTCCGGGTCGTAGGCTTTCACCCGGGCGCCCGCATCCTGCAGGGCCGTGATCACGTCGATGGAGGGCGCGTCGCGCATGTCGTCCGTGTTGGGCTTGAAGGTCAGGCCGAGCACCGCGATGGTCTTGGCCCGCACGGAGCCGCCGCAGGCGGCGATCACCTTGCGGCCCATGGCGCGCTTGCGCTGGCTGTTGACCGCCGCGACCGTCTCGACGATGCGCATCGGCGCCTCGTGATCCTGCGCGGTCTTGATCAGGGCCAGCGTATCCTTCGGGAAGCAGGAACCGCCATAGCCGGGGCCGGCATGAAGGAATTTCGAGCCGATGCGGTTGTCGAGCCCGATGCCGCGAGCCACGTCCTGCACATTGGCGCCCACCTGCTCGCACAGATCGGCGATCTCGTTGATGAAGGTGATCTTGGTAGCCAGGAACGCGTTGGCCGCATACTTCGTCAGCTCCGCCGTGCGCCGGGACATGGCGAGCAGGGGAGACTGGTTGAGGTAGAGCGGGCGGTAGAGCTCGTTCATCACGCCCTTGGCACGCTCGTCCTCGGTGCCGACGACAATGCGGTCCGGGCGCTTGAAATCGGCAATGGCCGCGCCCTCGCGCAGGAATTCCGGGTTCGATACCACGGCAAAGTCCGCCTCAGCCCGGGTCTCGCGGATGATCCGCTCCACCTCGTCGCCGGTGCCCACGGGCACGGTCGATTTGGTCACGACCACGGTGTAGCCGTCCATGGCGGCGGCGATGTCGCGGGCGGCCTGGTAGACATAGGACAGGTCGGCATGGCCGTCGCCGCGGCGGGACGGCGTGCCCACCGCGATGAAGACCGCCTCGGCGTTCTTGACCGCTTGCGACAGATCGGTCGTGAAGGTCAGACGATCCTCGCGCACGTTCTTGGCGACGAGTTCGGCCAGGCCCGGCTCGAAGATGGGGACACCGCCCCGGTTGAGAGCCTCGATCTTGGCCGGATCCTTGTCGACGCAGCAGACCTCGTGGCCGAAATCCGCAAAGCAGGCGCCGGAGACCAGGCCCACATAGCCTGCTCCGATCATCGCGACACGCATCGAGAGCTCCCTGATTGTTCGAACCTTGGGTTTAGTGTGGCGAGGGCTTCGCAGCAACCCATGGCTTTAGACGATTTCGGGGCAGGTTTTCCGGCTTTTGCAACAATGCTCCCTTTGACTTCTGGGGCAAGTGCCTCCACAACACCGCCGCTTTTCCGAACGGGGCATTGATGAACAATCCTTTTCTTGTCGAGGTCACCCGCGGCAACCTGGTCGAGTCGCGCCATAGGGGCAGCGTCTCGGTGGTCGATGCCGAGGGGGCCACGGTTCTGTCGATTGGAGACGTGGACCGGCGCGTTTTTCCACGCTCCGCCGTGAAGGCGCTCCAGGCCATGCCGCTGGTCGAGAGCGGGATCGCGGACAAGTACGGTCTGACCGACGAAGAGATCGCGCTCGCCTGCGCGTCCCATTCGGGCGAGCCGGACCATGCGGCGACCGCCAAGGCCATGTTGGCCAAGGCCGGACAGGATGTCGGCTGCCTCGAATGCGGCGTGCACTGGCCCATGGGCGAGGCCGCCAACCGGGCGCTGGCCGCAACCGGCGGAAACCCGAGCGCCTTGCATAACAACTGCTCGGGCAAGCATGCGGGCTTCGTCTGCCTCGCCTGCGGCCAGGGCCAGAATCCGAAGGGCTACGTGCTGGCGGACCATCCGGTGCAGCGCAGCGTGCGTGAGGCCCTGGAGGAGATCACAGGCGCCTGCCATACGGTCGAGAAGAGCGGCATCGACGGCTGCTCCATCCCGACCTATGCGATCCCGCTTCCCTCGCTCGCTTTCGGCTTTGCCCGTTTCGGCACCGGGAGCGGGCTGCCGGGCGATGGGAAAGCTGCGGCCGCCCGGATTCGCAGGGCCGTGGCGCGCCATCCCTTCATGGTCGCGGGCACCGGCCGTTTCGACACCAAGCTGATGGAGCTTCTCGGCGAGCGCGCCTTCGTGAAGGTGGGGGCCGAGGGCGTCTATTGCGCCTCCCTGCCGGAACTCGGCTACGGCGTCGCCTTGAAGATCGAGGACGGCAATGGCCGCGCGGCCGAGGCCATGATGGCCGGGCTCGTCCTCCGTTTCCTCAGCCTGGACATCGAGGAGCGTCGCGCTGTCGAAGCCCTGGCCCAGCCGGTGCTCAAGAACTGGAATGGGATCGAAGTCGGACAGATCCGCGTCTCGTCGGAGATCAAGGGCGTGGCTTAAAGCTGGCTCACGGGCGCGGGATCATCTGCTGGCGGGCCTGAACGAGGTCGTCCGGCTGAAGGCCGTGCGCGCCATGGAACGGCCGGTCGAGGACGCTGACCATGTAGACGACCAGGCCGACGAAGATCATGAGCACGCCGCCGAGCAGGAAATGCGTCGTCCGCTTCAGATCGAACAACCACAGAATGAAGACGTTCAGGCCTGCGCCGACAATGACCACCGACCAGATCACTCTTGGAATGCTGGTGCCCGCCGCCTGAATGCGCAGGCGGCGCTGCTCGATGAAGTCCTCGAAGATCCGCAGGGCCGCCTGATGAATCAGGTCCTCACCTGCATCGCGATTGGGCCTGAAATCCAGGAGCTGGCGGCTTATCCGGTCGACCAGCATTGTCCCAGGGGTTGAGGCCTGATTGCTCCGCTGGGAAGCCCAGCCCGGTCCCGCCTCCTCGTCGACATATTGGCGAAGCGTATCGGACAGGGATGTGCGGATCGGTTCCGGATAGCCGCTGACGGTGCGGTAAAGGGCGATGATGCTGGACGCCTCGCGCCCCACCGCATCCTGGGCCTTGCCGTAATTCTCGAACACCGCGATGGAGAGCAGCGCCAGGAGAACGCCGTAATAGAGCGAGAAGGCGTTCAGGAGCAGCCCGACGACCGTGTTCGGATCCCGCTCGTCGCGCAGAAGGCGGCCGACAGCAGGCTGCAGGAGCGCCGAGCCGATCAGGGTCGGCACCAGAAAAAGGAAGCAGACGATCACGGCGCCCATCACAATGGGCAGTTGATGCAGCCTGTCGATCACGATGCGGTTCGCTTCTTCGCGGTGGGCCGTCACGTACTCGCCGAGTGAAGCGGATTTTCCGAAAGAGATCAGGTGGAATTCCGGATAGAGCCGATGGAATTTCCTGCTAGCGCATCGCGCAGAAAACGAACTGACTTTCACTGATGCAGTCCTTCGGCCCCTGACAATACGGCCAGAGGAGGTTCATTACCTCTCCCCGGTCATGGCCGGACTTGTCCCGGCCATCCCGATGCGGAAGAGCGCAGCGCTTCAAACAATCGAGATCACCGGCACGAGGCCGGTGATGACGTCGGAGGGTGCAGTCGGAGCGTGCGAGGGTCGAGCAGGCTCCGCCGATCTACGCTGTCGGACACACGGCCCTCATCCTGAGGAGCCGCGCAGCGGCGTCTCGAAGGGGGCTCCAGAGAGCATCGGACGCGCGCTGTCCTGCGCGACGCTTCGCTCCTCAGGCGCGGCCCAATCTGCGGCTTTCCTCGCCGTCATGGCCGGCCTTGTGCCGGCCATCTCGATACGGAAAAGCGCTGCGCCCCAATCGTCGGGATCACCGGGACGAGCCCGGTGATGACGAAAAAGATCGGTGCATCCTGAAAAACTCGAGCATCGAAAAGCACGGTTCGTCGGTTTCGCACGATGCGCTAGATCCCCAGCAGCTTCACGATCTCGCTCGCCCCGGCATTCGGCGACAGGGCGCCGTCCGCGATAGCCTTCTCGATCTCCGGTACGCGCTGACGCAAAGCCCAATCGTGATGAAGGCGTTCGTAGAGGCGCTCGTGAACGAGCGCCCACATCCATTTCGTATCCTGCGCCCGGCGCTTGGCCGACAGTTCTCCTGTTGCCTCCAGGCGCTTGCGGTGCTCCAGAACCTTGATCCAGAGCTCGTCGAGGCCCTGGCCGGTCAGGCCCGAGATCGTGAGCACGGGTGGCGTCCAGGTCGGAGAGGCGGGCGCCAGGATGTGAAGGGCGGCCTTGTACTCGGCGGCGGCGGCCTTCGCCTTCGCACCCGCATCGTCGGCCTTGTTGACGGCGATCAGATCGGCGAGTTCCAGAATGCCTTTCTTGATCCCCTGCAGCTCGTCGCCCGCGCCCGGCAGCATGAGGACGAGGAAGAAGTCGGTCAGATCCGCAACGGCGGTCTCCGATTGGCCGACACCCACGGTCTCGACCAGGATCACGTCGAAGCCGGCGGCCTCGCAGAGCAGCATCGTCTCCCGCGTCTTCGCCGCGACGCCGCCCAGCGTGCCGGAGGACGGGGAGGGGCGGATGAAGGCATCGGGGTCGACTGCCAGCCGCGCCATCCTGGTCTTGTCGCCGAGGATCGCGCCGCCGGTGCGCGTGGAGGAGGGATCCACCGCGAGCACGGCGACCCTGTGCCCCTTTTCGGTGAGCATCGAGCCCAGCGTATCGATGGCGGTGGATTTGCCGACGCCGGGAACGCCGGTGATGCCGATGCGCACGGCATGGCCGGTGCGGGGCATCAGTTCCTGAAGAAGCGCGCGTGCGGCCTCGCGATGATCCGGGCGGCGCGATTCCATCAGGGTGATGGCGCGCGCAAGCGCGGCCCGGTCGCCTTTTGCGACCATCTCGGCCGTCACTGCCGTTTTTGGTGAGCCCCCGGTCATGGGAGAGGTTTAGCGCATCTGCGCCATGCTTTCACCAAGTGATCGGGTCCATGCCGATTCGTCCCCAGGCGGGAATCTTGACGGCCGGGCGGCGCACGTCGATGCCGGCGACGAGGCCCATGAAGTCGATCTCGATCCCCTCGACCCAGCCAAGGGCGATGCCGGCATAGCCGCCGAGCGAGATCTGGATGCCGGTGCGGCTCGGGGTCAGCCCGACGATGTCGCGCCAGGGCTGCCAGTCCTTGCCGAGGGCTGTCGGCGGAAGCGCTGCGCTGAGTTCGGGAACCGAGCGCATCACATGGGCCACGAAGGTGTTCGAGTTCGGGCCGGGCCAGGCGTTGTAGGCGCCGAAGGTCTGGTAAGGATAGCTCGCCACCGCCCGGCGGACCTGCGGGATCAGCCGCTCCGCCGCTTCGCCCTCGATCACCACGATGGGATGCGGCGCGTTGCCGAACCAGCGGCCGTCCGGCGCCCATCCGTTGGTGCGGACCGGGCTGCCCCAGCCGACCTTGTCGTAGCGGGTATAGGTGTTGGCGCCGGCCTCCTTCACGACCACCCAGGTATGATGGGCGAAGATGCCGCGCCAGCGGCCGACCCGCGCCGCATAGACCGCCACGATGGCCTGCGGCGCTTCGGACACGGCCGGCAGGAGCTTCGCGCTCGACCAGTCGGCGGCGCGCCAGCTCGGCGCGACATCGTCGCGCATCGCCCACCAGAGCGCATGAGCTCCCAAGGGCAGAAGAAACAGACCGACGATGACAAGGAAAACACGGGAAAGGAACGCAAGCATCGTGCCAAGGTACGGACGCTCCGCCAGAGCATCAAGGTGACATGCAGGCGCTCTCGTTCACCATTGGGTTACCATATTTCCGCTCCGACGCGTCTTCAGCGGGACTCTGCCTTGCGCATGCCATGATCGAGGACAAAACAGCACTGCCCCCATTGTCTCTTGAAACCAGGCCTCATGCTCCTCCCCATTTCGCGCCTTGCTCTCGTGTGCCTTGCAAGCCTCGCTCTGTCCGGCTGCCTCGGAGAGGAATCGGCGCTCACCGCACCGGTCTCATCGCAGGTCGGTCTCGCGCGGGATCCGAAGCTCCTCGTCGCGACCACGCGGCTCCCGGTGGGCGATCCGCCGAAGAAGCCCTGGTTCAGCAGCGAGCGCTCTGCGGATCTGGTGTTCGCGGAAGCGCGCCTGTCTCCGCCCTCCGATTCCCTCCTCGGACACAACGGCTGGAGCATCGCCAAGGTCGAGAACGTGGATCACAGCAACGCGGCGCAGGCCTTCGCCCAGGCGGCCTTCGGGCACAACCTGCTGCTCTACATCCATGGCTACAAGGAAAGCTTCGAGACGGCCGCGACCTCGACGATCGATCTCTCAGAGGGCATCAAGTTCGGCGGCGCGACGGGCCTGTTCACCTGGCCCTCGGCGGCGTCCACCTTCAGCTACGTGGCGGACCGCGAAAGCGCCATGTGGTCCCGCGACGCCCTGGAGGATCTTCTGACCGCCATCGCCAAGACCCCGAGCGGCGGGCGTATCCACATCGTCGCCCACAGCATGGGCACGCTGCTCACCCTCGAGACCCTTCGGATGCTGCGGGCCTCGGGCGGGGAGAACGCCATGGAGCGCATCGGCGCCGTCGTGTTGGCAGCCCCCGACATCGACATCGATCTTTTCGCCCGCGGCCTCGAGCGTCTTGGACCCGATGCCAAGAAGATCACCGTCATCAGCTCCACCAACGACCGGGCGCTCGCCGTCTCGAGCCGTCTCGCCGGCGGCATCATCCGGGCAGGCGCGGCCGACCGCGAGCGTCTGGAATCCTTGGGCGTGCGCGTGGCCGACGCCTCCGAGTTCGGCGGCGGCATCATCAACCACGACCTCTTCCTGACGAACAAGGAAGTTCAGCAAGTGATCAAGCGGGCGATCGAGCGGTCTTAGGAGGCAGGTTCATAAAGGACCAGCAGCCTTCCTCACGTCATGACCGGCCTTGTGCCGGTGATCCCGATTGTTTGAGGTCCGACGCTTCACAGGAACGGGATGGCCGGCACAAGGCCGGCCATGACGGAGAGGGGAGCGCATGATGAGACGGACCCTTAGGATGAGGCTGACGATTCATGAACCAGCCTCCGAGCGCCGTCGCTATTCCGCCGCCTGTTTCGGCCCGTATCCCAGACGCCGGTTGAGATCGTCGATCAGGTTCACGGCCGCATCGGCGATCACGGTGCCGGGCGGGAAGATCGCCGAGGCGCCGGCTTCGGTGAGCGCGTCGAAATCCTGCGGCGGGATCACGCCGCCGACCACGATCATGATGTCGTCGCGGCCAAACTTCGCCAGCTCGCTTTTCAGCTCCGGAACCAGCGTCAGATGGCCTGCCGCCAGCGACGACACGCCGATGATGTGCACGTCGTTCTCGATCGCCTGACGGGCCGCTTCCGCCGGCGTGGCGAAGAGCGGGCCGATATCCACGTCGAAGCCGAGATCGGCGAACGCTGAGGCGATCACCTTCTGGCCGCGATCGTGCCCGTCCTGGCCCATCTTGGCGACGAGAATGCGCGGCCGCCGGCCGTCGTCGTGCTCGAACTGCTCCACCAGTTGGCGGACCTTCTCCACGGCTGGTGAAGCCATGCCGACCTCCCGTTTGTAGACGCCCGAGATCGCCCTGATCTCGGCGCGGTGACGGCCCCAGACCTTTTCCAGCGCATCGGAAATCTCGCCCACCGTCGCCTTGGCGCGCGCCGCCTGCACGGCGAGGTCGAGCAGGTTGCCCTCGCCGGATGCCGCCTGCGACAGGGCGGAAAGCGCTGCATCCACATCGGCCTGGCTGCGCTCGGCTTTCAGGCGCCTGAGCTTCTCGATCTGGCTGGCGCGCACGGCGGCGTTGTCCACTTTCAGGATGTCGATCACGGCTTCATCCGTGGTGCGGAACGCGTTCACGCCGACGATCTTCTGATGGCCGGAATCGATGCGGGCCTGCGTGCGGGCTGCGGCTTCCTCGATCTTCAGCTTCGGAATGCCCGCCTCGATGGCCTTGGCCATGCCCCCGAGGCTCTCGACCTCCTGGATGTGAGCCCAGGCTTTCTGCGCCAGTTCATAGGTCAGCCGCTCCACGTAGTACGAGCCGCCCCACGGATCGATGATGCGCGTGGTGCCGCTCTCCTGTGCCAAGAAGAGCTGCGTGTTGCGTGCAATACGTGCCGAAAAATCGGTCGGCAGTGCCAATGCCTCGTCAAGGGCATTGGTGTGCAGCGACTGCGTGTGGCCTTGCGTTGCCGCCATCGCTTCGACGCAGGTGCGTACCACGTTGTTGAACACGTCCTGCGCGGTCAGCGACCAGCCCGAGGTCTGGGAGTGCGTGCGCAGCGGCAGCGACTTCTCGGATTGCGGGTTGAACCCCTTCACGAGCTTGGCCCAGATGAGGCGCGCGGCGCGCATCTTGGCCACTTCCATGAAGAAGTTCATGCCCACCGCCCAGAAGAAGGACAGGCGCGGCGCGAACTGGTCGATGGTGAGACCCGCCGCGATGCCGGCGCGGATGTACTCGACGCCGTCGGCCAGCGTATAGGCGAGTTCCAGATCCTGCGTCGCGCCCGCCTCCTGCATGTGATAGCCGGAGATCGAGATCGAGTTGAATTTCGGCATGTTCGCCGAGGTGTAGGCGAAGATGTCCGAGATGATGCGCATCGACCCTTTCGGCGGGTAGATGTAGGTGTTGCGCACCATGAATTCCTTGAGGATGTCGTTCTGGATCGTGCCCGAGAGCTTGTGCGGCGGCACGCCCTGTTCCTCGGCCGCGACGATGTAGAGCGCCAGGATCGGCAGCACGGCGCCGTTCATGGTCATCGACACGCTCATCTGGTCGAGCGGGATGCCGGCGAACAGGGTGCGCATGTCGTAGATGGAATCGATGGCGACACCCGCCATGCCCACGTCGCCCGACACGCGCGGATGATCGGAATCGTAGCCGCGATGGGTGGCGAGGTCGAAGGCGACCGAGAGACCCTTCTGCCCGGCCGCAAGGTTGCGGCGGTAGAAGGCGTTGGAATCCTCAGCCGTGGAGAACCCGGCATATTGGCGCACGGTCCAGGGCTGATTGACGTACATGGTGGGGTAGGGACCCCGCAGGAATGGCGCGATGCCCGGATAGGTGTCGAGGAAATCCAGCCCGACGCGCTCCTCGGAGCCATAGGCTGCCTTGACCGCAATGCCCTCCGGCGTCAGCCACGGCTCGGAGGCGGCTTGCGAGGAGGATGCCAGGGGAGCGTCGGCGAAAGCGACGCTCGAAAAGTCCGGGATGCTGGTCATGGCCTTGGAACGGGTGCTCCTGACGGATGAAACAATGTGAACGGCTTCATTTTAGGGCATCGGGCACCGGGATGCTATCGGCGCATGGTCGGAGAAGGCGGGCCTGATGCTCGACCTTGTCATCACCGGCCTTGTGCCGGTGATCCCGATCATCTGAAGCGCCGCGCCCCACAGAGTCGGGATGGCCGGGACACGCCCGGCCATGACATGGGGGCATCACCCCCGCTTCTCCGCGTTCCAATAACCCGAACAGACCCGTCCGCCCAAGGTCGACCACGTGCCTCGGCCGGTATTGCCCGACAGGCGGCCGGAGACGTTGGCCCGGTCCTGGCCGCGCGAGATGCTGGCGGACACGGAGCCATTCGAACTCACCTGGCCGTTCACGTTGAAGTTTTCCGGTCCGCCATAGCGGGCGCGGCCGTTCTGGACGACGACTGCATAGCGATAGGCCCGGTCGCAGGCGCCTTTCTCCGTGACGACTTCCACGCTCCAGTTGCCGTCGAACCGGTTGGCCTGCGCATGAGCTTGGGGCGCAAGGAGGATGGCCGTCAGGGTTGCCGCGCCAAGCCAGGACATCACACCCATGGAACGCTCCGAAACATCGAGGGATGGGCTGAACCAACGTGAGGTTTTCGGGCGGGTTCCTGCATGGCTTTTCAGCATTGCGTGAGCCACGAAAAAGCCGCGGCATCGGTGGATGCGGCGGCTTGTGGAGCATCGATGGACGAGGACGGATCAAGCGTCGCTGAAACGCCTCTGGGCTGTCCAGCGGCCAAAGGACCGAGAGGAGGCCCAAAGCCTCAGGCGCAGGCCTCGTCGAGAGCCCGGCTCAGTACCTCGAGAGTGTCGCACCCGGCATAGATGAACGTGGTGATACCGGTGCGGGTCAGCTGCTCTTCACGCTCACCCGGTCGCCCCGCGAGGGAGATGAGCGGCGATCCGGCCGAACGCAGGGTTTCTGCGGCATCGAGAGCATGCTTTTCATAAATTTCATCCGTCGAGCAGATGCAGGACAGTTTGGCTTTGCTTTCGATATAGGCTTGTCGGAGCTTGTCGTTGTCTGAAAAGCCATCGTTCATGACGGCTTCAATTCCGCCCGCCTCGAAGAAATTCTTGGCGAATGTGGCGCGGGCCGTGAAGGCCGAGATCGGACCGAGATTGGCGAGGAAGACCTTGGGGCGTTCTCCGGTCTTGGTCCGATAGGCATCGGCGCGATCGCGCAGGCGCTCGAAGGGCTCGGCCGTCCGAATGGAGGGCAGCGGAGCGACGGAGACCGGCGAGGGGCCGGAGGCCGTGCCGGCGAGTTGGGGCAGGTTTGCGCCTTGTCCCGCCATCTGGACGAGGGAGGCAAACGAGGTTTCCGCAGAGGCCAGAGATGAGGGAGATGATGAGGAAGCCGTGCTCTTCTCGGCCGTTGGCATCGGCAGGAGCACACTTACATCCGCCTCATTGATGTTCGGGAACTCGCTCGTGCCGGTGATCGGCTCCTTGCGGGTGGCGACGGCCTTCTCTCGCTGTGCCCGCACGGCGGCGATGCGAGCCTGAAGCGTGCCGCTTTTCAGGCTCTCCAGGATGCCGCCCTCGCGCTCGATCTCCTGGAACAGCGTCCAGGCCTTTTCGCAGAGGGCATCGGTCAGTGCCTCGAACCCGCCGGCCCCTGCCGCCGGATCGGCCACGCGGAACAGGTTCGATTCATCCAGCAGGATCGCTTGAGTGTTGCGCGCGATCCTGCGGGCGAAGGCGTCGGGCAGACCGAGGGCCGCCGTGAGGGGAAGCACCGTGATGGCATCCGCTCCGCCGATGCCGGCGGAGAAGACCGCCACAGTGGTGCGCAGCATGTTCACCCACGGGTCGCGCCGGGTGGTCATGCGCCAGGCCGTTTCCGCATGCAGGCGGATCGGCTTCGGCTCCAGGCCGCAGGCCTGCTCCACCCGCGCCCACAGGCGCCGTAGCGCGCGTAGCTTCGCCACGGTGAGGAATTCGTCCGCGTCGGCCACGAGCAGGAACGAGATCGCCCGGCGCGCAGCATCGAGGGAATGACCCCGCACTTCGAGAGCGCGCAGGGTGCCGAGGCCTGTTGCGAGCACGACAGCAAGCTCCTGCGCTTCGCTGGCGCCGGCCTCGTGATAGACCCTGCCATCCGCCAGGAAGGCGCGGCCGCCAAAGCCTTGAGCGGCCAGGTGGCTCAGCGTGTCGCCCATGCGCTGGGCCACGGCGTCCCACGAGGCGGACATCCGCCCTTGCGCGGCCATGGCGCCGATGGGGTCGAGGCCGAGATCGAGGGAGAGGTCGGAGAGTTGGTGGCCGCGCCGTTCGGCCAGCGCCAGCACCAGCGCCGCCATCTGGCGGCCATGACCCCCTGCATCGACGCGCAGGTGGATGAGGTCGAGCATCACGCCCGTCAATGCCCGGTCGAGATCGTCGAGACTGTCGATCCGCACGCCGAAGCCCCGGGCGGCGGGAGCCCGGTGGGTCACGAGCGTCAGCGCATCCGCGCCGCCCTCGAGATCGAGCAGGGCGAGTTCGTTGGCCTTTTGCGGATCGGGATGGTCGACCCGCTGCGACACCCGCCAGCGGCCGGCCTGCTCGCGCGCAATCGGCGCGGACCCTTTCGCCTTCGGATAGAGCGGCTGGATGGCGATGCCGTCATGGCTGCGGGAGACGAGCTTCTTCTGAAAGTCCGCGCCCTTCAGCACGCCCTCGACCAGCTTGAGCCATTGCTCGCGGGTGGCTTGCGGGAAATCGGCGGCGAGGGAGAGATCGTCCATGGGTGTTCTCGTCCGGGAGAGGGCTGCTCAATTGCGCCGGACAATACCGGGATGGGGAGACGGTGGGAATGCCCCAAAGGACGGGATTGCGCGGGCGTGCCGTCATTCCTCCGTCGTCATGACCGTCCCGGGATTGATCCCTGGATCAATCCCGGCCGTCCCGATGCGGTGAGGCGCTGCGCTTGACGGATCGGGATGGCCAGGACGAGGCCGGTGATGACGGGGTGAGATGTTATGTTCTCACTTTGTTCTTGACGGCGGGGGTAAGCTGAGCTATATCATTGCGCAGATCTGCTTCTGAGAGGGGCGCGCTCGCGAGGCGTCGCAGTGCGGAAGCAGGCACGGTCCCGTGGCAGGGTTCGCACCCCTGTCGACGGGAGGCCCAGGATGTGGGCGGGTAGTCGGGATCGGTCGCAGGCCCCCGTCGAGCAGACGGACCACGCCTGCGGCGGTTGACTGAGCTTGCCTCTCCTGTCCGCCTAAAAAACCGTCGCGGACTGGGTCCGCCTGTGGGGTCAGAAACAGCTTGCTGGTAGACTGGTGCCGGAGGGGAGCGGCCGTTGGCTTATTGGTGGCGCGTGACCCCGTTAAAAAACATGGTCCATGGACTGTTGCGCGCTTGAGAGTGGTGACGCCCCAGAGCGATCCCGGTTAGGAAGTTGACCTTTGGCGCAGTCCAGCCCCTCCCACCCCAAGGAGGAGCCGATGAGACGCAAACGAGAAGCAGGCAAAGAGCGGCGGAGCCTGCCGCTGGTTCATCCCCATGCCGCAGCCATTGATGTCGGGGCCACGATGCACATGGCGGCCGTGGGGCCTGACCGGACAGACGAACCCGTGCGCAGCTTC
Source organism: Microvirga sp. RSM25 (assembly GCF_044784385.1). Lineage (NCBI taxonomy): Bacteria > Pseudomonadati > Pseudomonadota > Alphaproteobacteria > Hyphomicrobiales > Methylobacteriaceae > Microvirga > Microvirga sp. RSM25. The sequence goes on from NZ_CP173039.1 coordinate 626,253, forward strand.
GGGACCTTTACCGCCGACCTGCACCAGTTGGCCGACTGGTTCGAGGTTTGTGGCGTCACCAGCGTCGTCATGGAATCGACCGGCGTTTACTGGATCCCGGTCTTTGAGATCCTGCAGGATCGCGGCCTCGAGGTGCTTCTGGTCAATGCGCGCGACGCCAAGCAGGTGCCCGGGCGCAAGACGGATGTGAAGGATGCCCAATGGCTCCAGCGGCTCCATGCTTATGGCCTGCTGCGCGCCAGTTTCCAACCCAAAGCCGAGATTGCGGAGTTGCGCGCGTATCTGCGCCAGCGCGAGCGCCTGCTCGAATATGCCGCCTCGCACATCCAGCACATGCAGAAGGCGCTGACCGAGATGAACCTGCAGCTTCATCACGTGGTCAGCGACATCACCGGCGCCACAGGGATGCGCATCATCCACGCTATTCTGGGCGGGGAACGTGATCCCGGCGTCCTGGCGAGCCTACGGGACATCCGGTGTCACTCCAGCCTTGAGACGATCGAGAAGGCGCTGACGGGTCATTATCGCGCCGAGCATCTGTTCGCGCTCGAACAGGCGCTGGCCCTTTATGACACCTATCAGCACAAGGTGGCGGCGTGCGATCAGAGGATCGAGGCCGTCCTCAAGGCGCTAAGCACCCATGGGCCTGATCCCGCTTCCTTGCCGGCGCCTCGCCGGCGCATGAGCCGCCAAGTCAATGAGCCGGGCTTCGACCTTCGCCGCGCGCTCTATGCGGTTCTGGGCCAGGACTTGACCCAGATTCATGGTCTTGGGCCTTCCTTGGCGCTCAAACTGGTTGCCGAGTGCGGGACGGATCTGACGGCTTGGCCCAGCGCCAAACACTTCACCTCCTGGCTCTGCCTCGCGCCCGGCAATAAGATCTCCGGTGGCAAGGTGCTGTCCTCCCGGACGCGCCGGTCAGGCAGTCGGGCGGCGGCACTTCTGCGGCTGGCGGCAGTGACAATTGGCAAGACGGAGACGGCGCTGGGCGCCTTTTACCGGCGCCTGTCGACGCGGATCGGCAAGGCCAAAGCTGTCACCGCAACCGCCCGCAAGATAGCGGTGCTGTTCTACAACGCCCTGCGCCACGGCATGGATTACGCTGATCCGGGAGCGTCCTATTACGAGGAGCGATATCGGAAGCGGGTGATTGATAATCTGCACCGCCGCGCCAAGGCCTTCGGCTTTGTGCTGCAGGAGGTCGCTGTTGACGCTTCCACGGGCGCTGTTTCTTAGGAAGCCGTGCGCGAAGAGGCACTCCGGCTCTTCCATTCCACCATACCCATCGAGCCGGGCTGCCCTTCGCGCCACCCTCGATCGTCTCAAGCCCAGGGCTTTCGAGCCCTGGGCCGCAGGTGCTGGCTCTGTGACACACATCATTCCCGCGCCCGACCTCACACCCACCACGTCTTGGCCGGGCCTGTCCCGACCATCCCGATGCGGAAATGCGCAGCGCTTCGATCCAACGTCATCACCGGGACAAGGCCGGTGACGACGATTTTGGTCACTTAAACGAACTGCGACAGGCCGGGGATCGAGCCGACGATGGGGCCCATCACGTCTTCGCCGGCCTTCTCGCGGCCATAGGCGAAGAGTTCCTTGCCGAGGGGCTGCATCTGACCCATGGAGACGCCGGCGCCCATGAGCTGGCCGCCGAGCGCCATCACCCCGCCTCCCATGGAGCCCACCATGCCCATGAGGCCGCCGCTGGCGCCGGTCTTGGACTGCTCGATGGCTTCCTCGGCACCCGGCAGGGCTGCAATCAGCTGGTTGACCTCGTTCTGCGGTCCCTCATTCTGGAGGTAGCCCAGAATGATGCCGATGGCCTTCCGGGCGGTTGCCTGCTCGAGGCCGGTCGTCTGCGTCACGCGGGCGATGAGTTCTTCCATCTGATTCTCCTGAGACTGGAACTAGGCCGATAGTTCACAACTAAACCGTTAAATCAAGAAATCCGAGAGTGGAAACTCGCCACAAGGCATCTAAGATCCTTAGCGCATCGTGCGGAAAAGTGGATCCGGGTTTCCGCTTTAACGATGGGCACATTAAGAAGGAAGCATCGGACTGATGCCAAAAGTGCGATCCGCTTTTGGGCCCGATGCTCTGGATTCTGGAGAGACACGATGCTCGAGGACGGGAAGATCTTCATCGGCAAAGGCACCAAGCCGGAATATCTGGATCTGAGGCTTGCCAACCGCCACGGCCTGGTGACGGGCGCCACGGGCACGGGCAAGACCGTCTCGCTCCAGGTGCTGGCGGAAGGGTTTTCCAACGCGGGCGTGCCGGTCTTCGCCGCCGACATCAAGGGCGATCTCTCCGGCATGGCCGCCCCCGGCAACGGCAAGGAGCCCCTGGTCAAACGGGCCAAGGAGATCGGCATCGAATACGTGCCGGACAAATTTCCGGTGGTGTTCTGGGACCTGTTCGGCGAGCAGGGGCATCGCGTGCGGGCAACCATCTCCGAGATGGGGCCGTTGCTTCTCTCCCGTCTTCTCGACCTCAACGATACGCAGGAAGGCGTGCTCAACATCGCGTTCCGCATCGCCGACGAGCAGGGGCTACTGCTGCTCGACTTGAAGGATCTGCGTGCTCTCCTGCAGCTCATCTCCGACAATGCCAGCGAGCTCACCACCACTTACGGAAATGTGTCGAAGGCGACCATCGGCACCATCCAGCGGCAGCTTCTTGTCCTGGAAAACCAGCAGGGCGATGAATTCCTCGGCGCACCGGCGCTCGACATCAAGGACCTGATGCGCACGGATCGCGACGGGCGCGGCGTCGTCAACATTCTGGCGGCGGACAAGCTCATGAGCAATCCGCGCCTCTACGCCACCTTCCTTCTGTGGCTGATGTCCGAACTGTTCGAGGAACTGCCGGAAGTCGGCGATGTCGATCAGCCCAAGCTCGTCTTCTTCTTCGACGAGGCCCATCTTCTCTTCAACGATGCGCCGAAGGCGCTCGTCGATACGGTGGAGCGCGTAGTTCGCCTCATTCGTTCGAAAGGCATCGGCGTTTATTTCATCACGCAGAACCCGGTCGATGTGCCCGAGAGCGTGCTCGCGCAGCTCGGCAACCGGGTGCAGCACGCGCTTCGCGCCTATACCCCGCGCGAGCAGAAGGCGGTGCGCGTGGCGGCGCAAACTTTCCGCCAGAACCCGGCCTTCGATACGGAGAAGGCCATCACCGAACTCGGCGTCGGCGAGGCCCTGGTCTCGACCCTGGAAGGGAAGGGGGCGCCGTCCATGGTGGAGCGTACGCTGATCGCGCCGCCCATGGCGCAGGTCGGGCCGATCGAACTCACGGAGCGCCAGCAGATCATGGCTTCGAGCCCCATGAGGGGCAAATACGACCAGCTGGTCGATCCGGAATCCGCCTATGAGATGCTCGCCAAGCGCGCCGAGCAGGCGGCGGCCGAAGCCAAGGCGGCCGAAGGCGGAGGCGGCATTCTGGATATGCTCGGCGGGCTCTTCGGCACGACGGGCCAGCGCAAGGGATCGATGACCGCGACGCAGCGGGTGACGCGTGAGGTCACCCGCACGATCGTCAACCAGACGGTGGGCGGCCTGGCGGCCGAGATCGGCAAAACCATCGGTGGTCGCCAGGGCAGCTCCATCGGCCGCGCCATCGTGCGCGGAACCCTGGGCGGTCTCCTGCGGCGGTAAGGTAAAAATGTCACAACATCTCTTAATCAAGGAGAAACGCGGTAAGTGAATATTGGGTTTTGCAGTGTAATTATGTAAGGAAGTGGCAGGCGTATCTGCGTGAACCCATTCCGACCCTCTGATGTCCTTCAGTTTTTTCCACTCCTTCCCTCGGACCCGCTTGGCCGGAAGCCCCCTTGGCTTGGTCGCGGTTTCTCTTGGGGTCCTTGCCCTCTGCGGTGGGTTGGCATTCTGGGCCGGAACGAAGCAGATGAGGAGGCTCAATTCCGAAACTTATGCGGAGGAGCGCCTGCCGCTGATCAACGCCCATCTCGACGAGGCCCGGAAGGGTTTCATCTTTCTCGCAGGTGATTCACACGCCGAGCTGTTCAACGAAACCTACCGCCTGTGCGGCCGCGAGATGGTGAACGGCGGGATAAGCGGCGCAAAATCCGATCTCTACCGGGACTTCGCGCCGAGGCTCGAGTTCCGGTCTCGTCCGGAGGCGATCGTGTTGACTATCGGCACGAACAACCTGACCCGGAAAAGGGATCCGCTAGCACCGTCATCGCAGCGCGCTTATGAACGCGACGTTTCGCAAATCGTCGCGACCTTCCGGAAATTGGCGCCTCGCGTGATCGTCACGGCCGTTCCACCGATCAGCTCCTTCAGGGACGGTTTCGAGATTCCGGCCGTCGCGGCTTATTCGGAGGAGCTCCGCAAGCTGTGCGCCCGCGAGGGATGCGAATATGTCGATCCCTACGACTCCGCTCGCGAACGGGACGGAAGCACGGCTCAGCCCGGCACGATGCGGGACGGGGTGCATTTGGCTTCGTACCGCGCCGTCCAGGCCCGGCTTGGCGCCTTGCTGTGCCCCGGTGGCAGCCTGCAACCCGTAGCGTTGAAATCCGCAGAGGCCTTGCAATAAGCCAGGATCGGGAGCATGGAATCGGCAGCTTGTCCCCAGTGAGTTGCATTCTTCCATGTCCCATCTCGATCAAGTTCTTCAGCGCATCGATACCGATCTCGACGCTTCTTTGGAGCGGCTGTTCCAGTGGCTGAAAGTGCCATCCATCTCCACCGATCCAGCCTACAAGGATCATTGCCGCATTGCCGGGCAATGGCTGGTCGAGGAGCTGAAGAGCATCGGCGTCGAGGCCTCCCTGCGCGAGACGGGCGGGCATCCGGTGGTGCTTGGCCATGCCGACGGCGAGGCGAAGCTGCATGTGCTCTTCTACGGGCATTACGACGTGCAGCCGGTCGATCCGCTCGAACTCTGGGAAACGCCGCCCTTCGAGCCGCGCATCATCACGCTTGCCGACGGCCGTAAGGCCATCAGCGCCCGCGGCTCTGCTGACGACAAGGGGCAGGTGATGACCTTCGTCGAGGCCTGCCGCGCCTGGAAGGCCGCGACGGGTTCGCTGCCGATCGACATCACCTTCCTTGTCGAGGGCGCGGAAGAGGATGGCTCCAAGTTCCTGCCCGAATTCATCGTTGCCAACAAGGACGAGTTGAAGGCCGATGTCGCCCTCGTCTGCGACACCGGCATGTGGGACCAGGATACGCCTGCCATCACGTCTTCCTTGCGGGGCATGGTCTATGAGGAAGTGATCGTGCGCTGCGCGGACCGCGATCTGCATTCGGGCGCCTTCGGCGGCGCGGCTCGCAATCCGATCCATGTGCTCTCGAAGATCATCGCGGCCATTCACGACGACGATGGTCGGATCACGATTGCGGATTTCTACGAGGGCGTGCCCGAAACGCCGACGCAGGTCCTCGATCAATGGAAGGGTCTCAATCTCACCGAGGAGGAGTTCCTCGGCCAGATCGGCCTGAAGCATTCCGCCGGCGAGAAGGGACGCATGCTCATCGAGCAGATCCAGTCACGCCCCACCTGCGACGTGAACGGCATCATCGGTGGCTATACCGGCGAGGGCACCAAGACGGTCATTGCGGCCGAAGCCCGCTGCAAGGTCTCCTTCCGTCTCGTGGGCGATCAGGATCCGGCGAAGATCTCCGAGAATTTCCAGGCCTTCGTGCGCGAGCGCATTCCCGCCGATTGCTCGGTAGAATTCATCAAGCACAAGGGCTCGCGCGCTTTGGCGCTTCCGCACGATTTCCCGGCGATCACCGCCGCGAAATCGGCGCTGCACGACGAATGGAAGAAGGATCCGATCGTCATCGGCATGGGCGGCTCGATCCCGGTCGGCGGCGATTTCAAGCGGACGCTTGGCCTCGACACCCTCTTCGTCGGCTTCGGTCTCGACGACGACCGCATCCATTCGCCGAACGAGAAATACGACCTCAAGAGCTTCCACAAAGGCACGCGCTCCTGGGCGCGGATCCTGGCGGCTCTGGCGAAGTGAATTGTTTTACGTTCGGTGCTCCGCACACGTCATCACCGGCCTTGTGCCGGTGATCTCGCTTCGGTAGAGCGCAAGCCCTTCTGATCGGGATGGTCGGGGCAGGCCCAGCCATGACGACGTTCTAAACAAGCTCACCAAGCGACGACACCACCGCCTGGGGCGGGAGGTCCGAGTACTCCTCCGGCAGCCCAAGCCGGTTCACCCAGACGGGCGTGAAGCCGAATGCGGCGGCGCCTGCGATGTCCCAGCGGTTCGAGGAGACGAAGACAACTTCGTTTGGGGCGACGGGCAACGCCTGAAGTACGAGTTCATAAGTGCGGGGGCTCGTCTTGAACACCTGTGCCGAGTCGACCGACAGGATTGCATCGAAATCGTCGGCCAGACCTGCCGATGCGACCGCCGCGTTCAGCATGCCCGGATCGCCGTTCGAAAGGATACCCGTTCTCAAGCCTTGTACCCGCAGGGCGCTCAATGTGGGCCGGACCTCCGGGTAGGCATCCAGTGTGCGATAAGCCTCCAGCAGGAGCGGTCTGACCGAACGATCGATCTGCGGAAACCGGGCAAAAGCATAGTCGAGTGCCTTCTCGGTCAAGGTCCAGAAGGGCTCGTAGCGGCTGGCGAGCGACAACACCCAGGAATATTCGAGCTGCTTCGCGCGCCAGATCTCGGAGAAGCGCGCCGCGTCCGGTCCGACTTCGGCCATGTGGCGGGCGACGGCCGAGTGCACGTCGAACAACGTGCCATAGGCGTCGAAGATGACCGCCTTGGCATGGGCAGGGATGATGGCTGAGGAGGGCATCCGGCAAGGTTCTCACTGGTGGCGATCAATGGCAATCCGACCAATGATCAGCCCTCCTCATGAATTCCATCACAAGTCTTTATGTCCCAATGGCCGAAGGAACGATTGACGGGTAGGCCCATAGGGGATTCGATGCGGCAGGCTTTCCGACCTGAGAGGATTGAGACAAGTGGCTTGGCATTCGCAGACCTGGAACTGGTTCAACGGCGCATGGCATGAGGGCAATCCGCCCCTGATCGGGCCGCGCTCCCATGTCTCCTGGCTCGGCTCGTCCGTGTTCGATGGCGCACGCATATTCGAGGGCGTCGCGCCCGATCTCGAGCGCCATTGCGAACGCGTGAACCGCTCAGCCCCCACCATCGGCCTCAAGCCCACCATGGACGTCGGGACCATGCTCGATCTCGTTCGCGAGGGCGTGAAGAAGTTCGCTCCGGGCACGGCGCTCTACGTGAAGCCCATGTATTGGGGCGAGGCCGAGGGCTTGGCCACGATCGCGCCGGATCCGGAATCGACCCAGTTCTGCCTCTCGCTGTTCGAGGCGCCGATGCCGGTGCCGGGCGGGCTCTCGGTCATGAAATCGAGCTTCCGCCGTCCGACCCTCGAATCCATGCCGACCGACGCGAAGGCCGGAGCGCTCTATCCCAACAATGCCCGCGTGCTTCGCGAAGCGAAGGAGAAGGGTTTCGACAACGCGCTTGTCTGCGATGCGCTCGGCAACGTGGCCGAGACCGGTACGTCCAATGTGTTCATGGCCAAGGGCGGCGTGGTCTATACGCCGTATCCGAATGGCACGTTCCTGAACGGCATCACCCGCCAGCGCGTGATCCAGCTTCTGCGCGACGACGGCGCCGAGGTGGTCGAGGGAACGCTGCGCTACGAGGATTTCGCCAATGCCGACGAGATCTTCATCTCCGGCAACTATTCCAAGGTGATGCCGGTGCTGCGCATCGACAGCCGCGATCTTCAGCCGGGCCCGTTCTATCGCCGGGCGCGCGAGCTCTACTGGGCCTTCGCCCATGACAAGGGGATCCTCAAGGCCGCCTGAGGCCACGCCGGGGCGAGACCACCTGCGTAAAAGACAATGGGCGCGAGAGGCTTTTGATAGCCTCTCGCGCCCATCTTGTTTGAGCGGCGTTGCTTTGAAATTCAGGCAGCCTTGACGCCGTGCAGGAAGGTCGAGACCTCGTGGCCGAGGTCTTCGGAGTGACGGGCGAGCTCCTGGGCCACGCCCAGCACTTGAGAAGCTGCAGCGCCGTTTTCCTGGGCCGCCTGCTGTACACCGACGATATTGCCGGTCACCTGCTCGGTTCCCCGTGCCGCCTCCTGCACGTTGCGGGCGATCTCGGCGGTGGCCGCGCCCTGCTCCTCCATGGCGGCCGCGATCGAGGTCGAGATCTGGCTCATCTCGGTGATCGTGCGGGCGATCTCCTGGATCGCCGCCACGGTCTGCTGCGTCGCCTGCTGCACCGAGCCGATCTGAGCCGAGATCTCCTCCGTCGCCTTGGCCGTCTGGGTGGCTAAGTCTTTCACCTCCGAAGCTACCACGGCAAAGCCCTTGCCGGCCTCGCCGGCGCGTGCCGCCTCGATGGTGGCGTTGAGCGCCAAGAGGTTGGTCTGGCCCGCGATGGTGTTGATCAGCTGCACCACATTGCCGATCTTCTCGGCGCTGGCGGCAAGCTCCTGCACCGTGGCGCTGGTGCGTCGGGTGCCGGCCACCGCCCGTTCCGCCACTTGCGAGGATTGCGCCACTTGGCTCGCGATCTCGCGGATCGAGATCGACAACTCCTCGGTGGCGGCCGCCACCGTCTGCACGTTGGCCGAGGTCTGCTGGGCCGCCGACGAGACGGTGACCAGCTGATCAGCAGCCTGCTCAACGCCCGTCGTCATGGTCTGCGCGGTGGCTTCCATTTCGGTGGCGGCCGAGGACAGGCCCTGCGTCAGGGCCGACACGGTGGCATCGAAGCGCTTCGTGAGTTGGTCGAGCACCTCGGCGCGGCGCATGCGGGCATCTGCATCCTGAGCGGTAGCGGCGTCTGCCTCTTTCTTGGCAATCAACGCATCCTTGAACACTTGGAGGACCCTCGCGAGCATGCCGATCTCGTCGCCCTTGTGAGCATCCGTGACGTGGACCGCCAGGTTGCCGCCCGCGAGATCCTGCATTTGGCCCGTGATGCGTGTCAATGGACGGGAGACGCCCGCAAGGACCCACCAACCTGCAAACACAAGAGCGATCGCGCTCAAAGCGACGACTGCGATGAACGCCATGCTGATCGTCGAGAACAGGCTGTTCGCCGCGTCGGCCCGCGCTTTCGCGGATTCAAGCTGGATGTTCACGAGTTTGCCGATGGCTTCGGAAACAGGATCGATAGCGGCATAGAGATCCGTCATCGTGAAGAATGTCAGGCTGACCTTGTCTTCCGCCTTCAGAAACTCCGTGAGCTTCTCGATTGCGGCATCGGCCTTTTTCATCAGCTCCTGAGCGTCCTGGGCAGATTTCAGTTCGCTCGGATCATCGATTTTCGCCTTATAGGCTGACCAGTGCTTGCTGATGTCCGCCTTCGCGACTTCAACGCCCTTCAGGGCGTCGGCCCATCCTAGATTGTCATTGCGCACCTTATGGGAAGTATCGACGATGTTCACCGCGTAGAGATCGGCGACCATCTTCAGATCTCGCAGCGGCACGACGCGATCCGCATAGATCCTGTCGACGGAAGCATGCATCGATTGGGTCCCGAACCAACCTCCGCCGACTGCGGAGACGATCAGAAGCGCCAAGACACCAAAGACGAGAAACAGTTTAGTCCGGATGGACCAGGATCGCAGCGAGAAAGACACGTGATTGCCCCATGAGAATATCTTGTCCTTGCAGGAAAGTATTTCAGGAATTGTGAAACGTCGGGTTAACCGTGTTTGATCTTTTGCGGATGTGGTCGATGAGCGCCACATCGTTGTCGGCAATGACAACAATCTGCCCTTCTCCTCCAGCCGCGAGCCCGACAACGAATTCGTTCTGCTCGATGTCGCGGATCTGCTGAAGGCCCGGTGATATTTCCGTGTCATCCCCGGCAAGCGTCGGCCGGAAAAGTAACCTCACACGTCATCACGGGCCTTGTGCCGGTGATCCCGGTGTTGAGGAGCACGGCGCTTCTTCTGATCCGGATGGCCGGGACAGGCCCGGCCATGACGGAAGGGCCTAAGATCCGACATCGGCCGGGAACAACGCGAGGAACCGCCAACAAACTTGTGATCGCTCGGAACAACGGCCCTCCTTCAGAGCGCCCTAAATGGCTCCAGCATTGTGCTCAACGCTGGAGCCCTCGATGCGTTTTGTTCTGACAAGCCTTGTCGCTCTCGGACTCCTGACCGCCCAGGCATCCGCGGAATCGGTCGATCTGGAACTGGTTTTCGCCGCAGATGGCTCGGGCTCCATCGACGATGCCGAGTTGCGGCTTCAGCGGCAGGGCTGGGCCGATGCGCTGACGAGCCCCGATGTGCTCACCGGCATCACGGATGGGCCCGTCGGCGCCATCGCGGTCGCCTTCATGGAATGGGGTGGGCCGAGTTCACAGGTCCTCATCGTCGACTGGCACGTGATCCGTGACGAGGCGAGCGCGAGGGTCTTCGCCGACAAGCTCATGAGCGCGCCGCGGGGAGCCTATGGCTACAACTCCATCTCCAATGCCATCGACTTTTCCGTGCGCCTCGTCGAGACAAACGCCCATGAGGGCACGCGCAAGGTCATCGACGTGTCGGGCGACGGTCCGAACATGAACGGCCGGTCGCTGGAGCAGGCGAGAGCGGATGCCCTGGCCAAGGGCTTCACCATCAACGCCCTCGCGATCCGTCGCCCCGGCAGCGGCCGTCCAGGTGGGCCCGGCGGCATGTCGCTGGAGGATTACTATGGCCAGAGCGTCATCGGGGGGCCTGGTTCCTTTGTCGAGATGGCCGATGAAATGCGCCCCTTTGCCGTAGCCGCCCGCCGCAAGCTCCTGACGGAAATCGCAGGAACGGGCGGAGCCTCGCGCCACGCAAGCCGGTGAACCGGTTCGAACATCGGATCGATCCCAAAAGTGGTGTCCACTTTTGAACCCGATGCTCTAGAGTGGCCGCCATGGCGAATCTCGAAGACTGGATCATTGAACAGGGCCTGCGGGGAGCGGATGTCGGCTCGTTGCTCTCAGGCTTCGCCGAGCGGCTGGTGACCGAAGGGATGCCGCTGGTCCGGGTCTATCTCGCCCTGCCGACCGTCAATCCGACGATCCGCGTCTACACCCATGTCTGGACCCGCTCGGCCGGCCTGATGGTCGAGGGCGTCTCCCATGAGCGCAATGAACTTGCGTTCGATCGGAGCCCCTTCGCCTACATGATGCAGACCGACCAGACGAGCTGCCATTGGCATGTCGATGATCCGAAAGACCGGCAGTTCGACGTATTCGACGATGTCAGGCGCGAGGGTGGGACCGATTATCTGGCGCGCCTCTTCAGCTTCGAGAACACGAGCGCCCCGGACCTCCGGGGTATCGGTATCTCCCTTTCCAGTAGCCGTCCCGTGGGGCTCCAGGCGGAGGAGATTGCCCGGATCGATGCACTTCTGCCCCTGTTGGGCCTGGCCGCCTATCGCATGACGCTGTTCGACCTCACGGTGGCCATGCTCGACACCTATGTGGGGCTCTCCGCCGGAAGACGGGTCCTGAGCGGCGAGATCCGGCGCGGGTTCGGCACGACCGTGACGGCCGCGCTCCTGTTCGCGGATCTGCGCGGCTTCACCAGTCTGGCCGACACCGCCGGCATGGACCTGATCGCCCGGCTCGACCAGCATCTCGAGGCCATGGCGGATCCCGTGGCGGAGCAGGGCGGTGAAGTGCTCAAGTTCATGGGAGATGGCGTCCTGGCGGCGTTTCCGATCACGGAGGAGCGTTCCCGCGAGAGCGCCTGCGCGGCGGCGATACAGGCTGCGCGAACGGCGCTCGAACGCAATGACGCCGTCAACCGCCTCCGTGCCGGCGAGACGCCGCTCAACCTCGACATCGCGCTCCATTGCGGGGATGTATTCTACGGCAATATCGGTGCGGCCGGGCGACTCGATTTCACGGTCATCGGCCCCGCCGTCAACGAGGTCAGCCGCATGGAGGCCCTCTGCAACAGTCTCGACTGCTCCGTCGTCCTGTCAGACAGCGTTGCCTCGGTGAGCCCGGTCCCCGTCCGCTCCCTCGGCCGACACCGCCTCCGGGGCATCGCGGCGGAACGGGAGCTGTTCACATTCACGACATCAGGAGACTGAACACGGAGTCGGTTCGACAAGTCGCTCCAGAACGACTTGCGTGATCCGCGCGCAGCGGGCTCCTGCGAAGGGAAAGGCGTCGGTGAGTGCCGTCGAGAGGGTCTTGTCGAGGCTTTGCCTCAGGAGGCGCCGGGCGCGGTGAAGCCGTGTCTTCACCGTCTCCGGGCGCAGGCCGAGCTGACAGGCCGTCGCCTCGATGCTCATCTCCTCGATATCCCGTAGAACGAAGACGATGCGGAACGAGTCGGGCAACTGGTCAATGGCTCGTTCGATCAGGCGGCGGATTTCGGCACGGGCGGCGGCGGCTTCGGGATCGCCCTCCTGTCGGGCCGTGGGCAGGAAGATGACGCGGGCCTCTCCCTGGTCATCGATCGTGTCGATTTTCTTCAGCTCGACAGAAGGCCGCCTGTTCCGAAGTCGGCCCAGTGCCTCGTTGAGCGCGATCCGCGTGAGCCAGGTCGCAAGACGCGCCTCGCCACGGAAGCTGTCCAGATGGGTAAAAGCACGAAGATAGGCCTCCTGAACCGCATCTTCGGCCTCGGCATCGTCGCCGAGAACGCTGCGCACGATCCGGTAGAGCTGCCGGTTGTGGCGCTCCATGATCAGGCGGAGGGCCGCTCCATCCTGCCGCTTGGCCCGCTCGACCAGAGCCATGTCATCCAGGTTGTCCAACGACGGAGTTATGGCGGTCCCCGATTGCATGGGCAGTCTCCCGTGTCTTGCCATTAGATGGTCAGGCGTCTCAAACGTTCCCAGGTGATATGGACCGGTTTCATGTTCGGCGAACGGTGCCCCGCTGCATGATCTCGTCAATCGACGGGAACGCCTGCAAGGCGATGTCCGGGAGCGCCTGTGCAGCCGACCCGCCTGAAGGACGGCTGCCCGGATGCCCCACGACGATCCGCCCGACCATCCCGGCGTGCTCGTGCGGAATGCAGAAGAAATCGTACACGCCTTCCACCCTGAGCATGACCGAAAAGGCCTCATTGGGAAGGAGATAGTCCGAGTTCCAGGGCTCGGCACCCTCGGGGATGCGCAGCGGGCGCTCAAAATTGTTCGGATGATAGGCCGTCGCCGTATGCGAGTTTCCGGGATCCCGATTGACCCAGCGGATCGTCTGGCCGGGCTGGACGTGAAGGCCGACGGGATCGAACCATACATGCGAGCCGTCCGCCTTGCCCTGCATCCTGATCTCGACCGGTTCGCCGGCAAGGGACGGGCGGTACCATGCCAGACCGGCGAGGAGACCCCCGCCGATCCGCAGGACATGTCGCCGCGACGGCATCATTTTGCCGCCACCCGCGACTCGTCGGCCTTCGGCACATGCCACAGGACGACATGCGCATGGGGCTTCTCGACGCCGGGATGCCCGGCATTGAAATAGACGTCCACGTGGTCGACCTTGCCGCCGGGGGCCGCGAGATCGTCGAAGCGCTTGTCTTTGTTGGTGAGGTCCTCGATGGGGAGCATGTAGACCGTGCTGACGAGCCGTCCCTCACGGTCATAGGCTAGGAACGGCCCGGCAGGCAGGGTCTTGGGATCGACATAGAGCTGACCGAGGCCCGGCAGGAAGTCGGGCAGCTTCACGAGTTCGCTCACCTTCTTGTAGGCCCCCGTCGGTGGAGCCTTCTCGACCTGATCGGCGGCCAAGGCCGGCAAGGCAAGCGTCAGGATTCCAATCGCAGCAGCGAAGCGGAAGATCATGATGTCATCCTCTCTCTGGGCCAGGCAATTCCCGGCACATCCGATTGGATGGAATCTCAGTCGAGAAGTTCCCGAATATCTCTCACCATTGGGGGTATCAGCGCCGCGACAGCCGAACTCCCAGCACCTTGAGGCCTGCCAGCAGCACGCCGCCATAGATCAGGGCGCCGGCGGCGCCGAGAACGGCAAGCAGGATCTCGTTGCGCCAGGCGGGGAGAGTGGCGGTCCATTCCGCGAGAGGCACGGGCGCAAACCACGCGAAGGCGGCAAGCAGCAGGCTTGCAACGGCGACCGCAGCCGACGTGCGGCCCAAGGTACGGCTCGGATCCATCCAGTCCCGGCGCATGGCGAGGATCACGAGGAGCCCGAGATTGACCCAGATGCCGATGGCGGTGGCGAGCGACAGGCCGACGACCCCGTAGGGGCCGGTCAGAACGATCTTCAGCGCCACGTTGACGGCGACCGCCGTGAGCGAGGCGATGAGCGGCGTCACCGTGTCGGAGCGGGAATAGAAGCTCGCCACGGCCGACCGGATGAGGACGGCGGCGGGCAGGCCGACGGCATAGGCCGCGAGCACCGCGCCGGAGCGCTGGGCGGCAGCCGCATCGAAGGCGCCGCGTTGGAACAGGGCCGACATGATGAGATCCGGCATGGTCAGGAAGGCCACGACGAACGGTGCCGCGAGGGCCAATGTCAGCCCCACCGCCCGGTTCTGGGCACCATGGGCTGCCGCAACATCGCCCGCGGCGATCCGGCGGCTCATCTCCGGCAGGAGCACGGTGCCGGCCGCGATGCCGATCACCCCGAGAGGCAGTTGATAGATGCGGTCGGCATAATAGAGCGAGGCCACCGCCCCTGTGGGCAGGAAGGAAGCGATGATCGTGTCGGCGAACATGGCAAGCTGCACGCCCGCCGAGCCGATCACGGCCGGGCCGAGGATCTTGAAGAAGTGTTTCATGGCCGGGTCGAGGCGCGGCGCCTCGATCTCGGGTGCAATGTCCAGCCGCTTGGCCGAGACCCAGACCAGCAGCAGTTCGAGCACGCCCGCGACCGTGACACCCCAGGCCGCCGCATAACCGGCATTGGGGAACAGGAAGGCGACGGCGAGAGCCGCCACGATGGAGACGTTGAGCAGGACGGGGGCTGCGGCGGCAGCCGCAAACCGTTCATGGGCGTTGAGGATGGCGGAGAGGATCGTCACCAGGGTAACGAAGAGGAGATAGGGGAAGGTGATGCGGGTGAGCGTCACCGCCAGATCGAATTTCGCCGGGTCCTCCGAGAAGCCGGGAGCGAGCAGGGTCACCACCACCGGCATCGCGAAGAGCGCCAGCACGAGGAGCACGACCTGCACGATCAGCATGAGTGTGCTGATGCGGCTGGCAAACGACCGGGCCGGCGAGGCCCCCTGCGTTTCCAGGACCTTCGCATAGGTGGGCAGGAACGCGCTGTTGAAGGCGCCCTCGCTGAAGATGGCCCGGAAATGGTTCGGGATGCGGGAAGCGACCACGAAGGCATCGGCGATGGGGCCGACGCCCATGACGGCCGCGATCACCACGTCGCGGATGAAGCCGGTGAGGCGCGAGACAAGCGTCCAGCCGCCGACGGAGAGGATTTTTCGGAACATCGCTGTCAGGCCCGGCGCATGCGGTAGTTTTCGGGAACGAGATCACTCGAGACTTCCGCCGCGCCGCCGATCCGCTCCGCCACCACATAAAGCGGCCGTCGCTTCACCTCCGCGAAGATGCGGCCGACATATTCGCCGACCACGCCGAGCGACATGAGCTGGATGCCGGAAAAGAACATGATCGAGACGATCAGGCTCGGGAAGCCGGGGAGGTCGGTGCCGAACAGGAGCGTGCGGATCACGAAGAACACGGCGGTGGCGATCGACAGGATCGAGATCAGGAAGCCGATATAGGTCCAGATCCGCAGCGGCACCGTCGAGAAGGCGGCAATGCCGTCGAAGGCGAAGCGGAAGAGCGTCCTGAAGCTCCATTTCGAGTTGCCGAACTGGCGCTCTTCCACCACGAAGGGCACACCGGTCGCCTTGAAGCCGATCCAGGCATAGAGGCCCTTCGAGAAGCGGGCCTTTTCGCCGAGGGTCCGCAGCACCTCGACGCCCTTGCGGTCGATGAGGCGGAAATCGCCTGCGCCTTCGGGCAGGCCGATTTCGCCGAAGCGGGAGAAAAGCTGATAGAACAGATGGGCGAAGCCGCGCTTGACGCGGGTTTCGTCGGAGCGGTCCGTGCGCTGCCCGTAGACCATGAGATAGCCGTCCCGCCAACGCTCCACGAAGGTCTCGATCATCTCCGGCGGATGCTGCAGGTCCGCATCCATGATCACCACGGCTTCGCCCTGTGCATGATCGAGCCCGGCCGCGATGGCGATTTCCTTGCCGAAATTGCGGCTGAAGGAGACGGCGCCGATGCGAGGCTCGGCGCGTCTGATCTCCTTGATCTTGTCCAGGGTATCGTCCCGGCTTCCGTCATCGATGAAGATCACCTCCCAGACAGAAGTGATCCGGCTGAGGATGGGGAGCAGGCGCTCGCACAGCGGTGCGATGTTCGCGCTCTCGTTGTGCACGGGGATGATGACGCTGAGCTGAGGCGACGCCACTGGAAAGACCCTTGATTATCGGGCTGCATCAAGAGCCGAGTTTGCGCCTTTGCTCAAGGGCATTAGGGTGCGGCAAAGCCGATTTTAAGGACAATCATGAGTTCCTTCCGTTCCGTAATACTCTGTGCCGATGATTTCGGCCTTGCCGATGGGGTCAGCCGGGGCATCGTGGAACTGGCGGAGATGGGCCGTTTGTCCGCGACCGGGGCGATGACCAACATGCCAGGGTGGCGCCGGGCGGCGCGGAGCCTAATGCCTCTCCGTGATCGGATTGCGGTCGGGTTGCACCTCAATTTCACCGCGGGCTCACCTTTGGGACCGATGCCGAGGCTTGCGCCCTCGGGCAGGTTTCCGGACTTGAAGGACCTGCTGCCGAAGGCCTTGAAACGGCAATTGCCCGGCGGCGAAATCGCTCAGGAAATCAGCCGCCAGATCGAAGCCTTCGAGGAGGCCCTCGGCCACGCACCCGCCTTCGTCGACGGCCACCAGCATGTCCATGTCCTGCCGGCGATCAGGCCGGCTCTGATCCAGGCTCTGAACGCGAGGGGCTATGCCGGGCGCGTGTGGCTGCGCGATCCCTCGGACAAAGCCATGGCGATCCTGCGCCGACCCATCGGGCGCAGCAAGGCACTGATCGTCAAATCCCTTGCCCGCGGCTTTGCTCGAAGCGCCCATGCGGCGGGCTTCCGGACGAACAAGGGCTTTTCAGGCTTTGCCCCGCTCGATCTCTCGGTTCCGGCTGCCAGAGTCTTCGAGGAAGCCTTCTCGAAACTCGGAGCACACCCCCTGGTCATGTGCCATCCGGGCTATGTGGATGACGAGCTGCGGGCCCTCGACCCGGCGCTGGAAAGCCGGGTGGAGGAGCTGAACTATCTGAAGTCCGACGCTTTTCGCGACTTGCTGGAGCAGCGAGGACTGAGACTCGTCCCGCGCCCTGAGGCTTCCTGATGCCTCAGCGGATGAGAAGGGCACTCGCGTAAAGGCCCAGTCCGAACACGATGTGTCCGGCGATGTTGAGAGCCCTGATCCGGTTCGCGTTGGGCCGCCTCGAGGCAGCGATGCCTGCGCCCATGCCGGGTTGAAGCAGGAACCAGCCCGCGCCGACCGTAACGAGGCCGACAATGAGGGCAGGTATCAGGGTCGGCTGCTGGAGCCAGTTGGAGGGCACGACAGCCAGCAGGATGGCCGCAAAGAGAATGCCGACGGCATAATGACCGATCCAGCCCCATGCCCGTTCATATGCAAAGGGACGGGCTTTTGCGATGTCCTCGTGATACACCGTACCGCCGGCAAGATGACAGAACCAACGGCCGACCAAGCCCCAGTTTGCCCCGGGAAGTCCAAAGGCATACCTCAGAAACAGCCCCCACAGATCGAAAACCGCTGTCGCGCCAATTCCGATCAGAATGGAATGGTACAGGAAGTCGATCACGGTCCGATCTCCACGGGAGTGACATGAAACGGGCCTCCGAAGAGGCCCGTCTAACGTATCGCTGTTTCGCTTACTTGGTCGCGTTCTCGTACATCTCCTCGACATGCTCCCAGTTCACGAGATTGTCGAGGAAGGCCTTGAGGTAGTCGGGACGGCGGTTGCGGTAGTCGATGTAGTAGGAGTGCTCCCACACGTCGCAGCCGAGGATCGGCTGGGCGCCGTGAACGAGCGGGTTCTCGCCGTTCGAGGTCTTCATGATGGTGATCTTGCCGTCCTTCACGGCAAGCCAGGCCCAGCCGGAGCCGAACTGGCCGACGCCGGCCTGGATGAAGTCCTCCTTCATCTTGTCGACCGAGCCGAGGTCCTCGACGATCTTCTTCTCGAGCTTGCCGGGAAGGGCGCCGCCGCCATTGGGCTTCATCCACAGCCAGAAATGGATGTGATTGTAATGCTGCCCGGCATTGTTGAAGAGGGCCTGGTTTTTGCCGTAGGAGCCTTCCACGACCTCCTCGACGCTCTTGCCCTCGAATTCCGTGCCTTTCAGCAGGTTGTTGCCGGTGTTGACGTAAGCCGCATGATGCTTGTCGTGGTGAAACTCCAGGGTTTCCTTCGACATGTAGGGCTGCAGAGCATCATAGGCATAAGGCAGTTCGGGCAGAGTGAACGACATCGGGGTCTCCTTTGGATTGAGCGACCTGAAGCGTTAGTTAAAGCGCCACCTGCCCAAGAGCAACGGCCAAGCTGCGGACTTTTTTCTGCTCAAGCTTCCCAGCCGGTTGTCTTTTGCCTATAGAGGCATAGCTTTGCCTTGATTATCTTAGCGCATCGTGCGGAAAAGTGGATCCGGTTTTCCGCCCCGAACGATGCGCCCTTATAGGGGGAGCATCGGATTGGATCCCAAAAGTGGGGTCCACTTTTGGGTCCGATGCTCTGGGTTTGCGTATGATGGAGACGGCATGATCATCGCTCTTCTGGCCCTCGCTTTTGCGATGATCGTTGGTGGGCTGCTCGCCGCTTTCTTTGGATGGGATATCGTTCTGGTCGAGCGCGGCTGGACGATGGTGATCGCCGGCAGCATCACGGCCGCGAGCGGCGCGATTCTGCTCGGCATCGCCGCCGCCGTCTCCAAGCTGGCGAAGATCGAGAAGCGCCTGTTGCAGCTCCAGGGCGGCTTCGACGAAGAAGCCCTTCTCGGGACGCCGAAATCATCGAAGAGACTTTCGCTTGCGGCGCTCTCCGGTGGCCTCGTGGCCGGAAAGACGGCCGCCGAGACTGACGACGGCGAGCGTGCCGATGACGCGCAGGCCACCCTTCCGCTCTTCGAGGATGAGGGCAAGCACGAGCCGATCAAGGAGGAGATAGAGGCTGCCAAATGGCCAGAGGAACCCAAAGTTCCCGACACTCTTCCGTCGTTCCCACCCAGGACAGGCCCGTCCTCTGCACCGTCCCATGAAGAAGACGAACTGGACATGAAGGTGCCCGACTTCCTTTTGGCGGAACGGGCGCGCGATGAGGACGAAGAGCCGCGCGTCAGTGACGGTGCCGACATCTATCATCGCGACCTGGATGAGCGTGGGCCCGAGCCGCGCGATCTCGACGAACGTGACGAGCGTCCGGAGCCCGTTGTCGAGATCGTGTCGGATCTTGAGCCGGAGCCCGATCGCGAGCCTGCCGTCACGACGGACGTCGAACGGGAAGCGGAGCTCGAAGATGAAACCGCTTCCGATGCATCGCGCCCTGCCATGGTCGTCGGCACCTACAATTCCGGCGACAATAAGTACGTGATGTTCTCGAATGGCTCCATCGAGGCGCAGACCCCGAGCGGTGTGTTCCGTTTCAAGTCCCTGGACGAGCTGAAGGAGTTCATCGCCGCAGGAGGCGAGGGAAGCCCGTCGTCCTCTATCTGAAGAGGGGAGCCAGCGCGCGGAAATCGTCCGTGGCCGCTTCTCCCATCCACTCGAAGGCGACCATCTCCGTCGTCACCCAATGGCAACCGGCATGAAGCAGCCGCGCGCAGGCGGTGGCGACGCTGTGGTTCGAGCGGCTCGACACCGCATCGGCAACGACGAAGACGTCCAGGCCCGTATTCCGAAATTCCAGAGCGCTTTGCAGCACGCAGATATGGGCTTCGGTTCCACAGATCACGAGCTGATTCAGGCCGCTGCCGCGCAAAGCTGCGATCCGCTCGGCAATCGCCGGGTCGCGGGCGGCGGAGAAGGCGGTTTTGGCCAACGTGACCGTTTCAGCCGGCAGCGCCTCCAGCACCGACGGTACGGTTGGGCCGAGGCCCTTGGGATATTGCTCCGTCACCGAGACGGGAATTCCCAGCCGCTTGGCAGCTTCCAGCAGGATTCTCACATTCCGGAGGACATTCTCGCCTTCATGGATGGCAGGCATGAGCCGGGCCTGGAGATCGACGACAAGAAGATGAGAGCGTGTCGCGTCGAGCAGCATGGAACCCTACGTGTCCGGATTGAAGGTGGGAGGCTCGGTCGGGATCGGCATTTGCATCGAGAAGTGCAGACCCTCCTCGATAAAGTTCATGGAGACGTCCGCCTGCAACTGTGTAGCCAGTACCCGCTGGAGCAGACGTGTGCCGAACCCTTGGCGCGTGGGTGTGCTGACCCGCGGCCCACCATGCTCCACCCAGGAGAAATGCAGCATCGGGCGCTCCTCTCCCGGCTCCACCCGCCAGCGAACCTCGACCTGCCCGCCGAAGGTGGATAGGGCCCCATGCTTGGCCGCATTCGTGGTCAGCTCATGGATCGCCATGCCGATCGGCACCGCCGCTTCCGAGGGCAGCTCGAGGTGCGGGCCCTCGATGGTGATGCGGTTTCGTGCCTCGTCCTCGTAAGGCCCGAGCTCGGTCTTGACGAGCTCCTCCAGCGCCGCCTTCTGCCATAAATCCTCGGTGAGGAGGTTGTGGGTGCGCGCGAGCGAGACGATACGACCCACGAAGCCCTGGTAGAACTCGTCGATGCTGGAGGCGGTGCGGGCAGTGGAGCCGACGATGGCTTGGACGGTCGCCAAAGTGTTCTTCACCCGATGGTGGAGTTCGCGAATAAGAAGATTCTGGCGATGCTCCGCATCTTTGTAGCGTGTGATGTCGATATTGACTCCCACCATGCGCAGCGGAGCGCCTTTGTCGTCATAAAAGAACAGCGCAGTCGTATCGATCGTGCGGATGTTTCCGTCGGGGCGCCGGATCCGATAGGCCAGGTTGATCTCGGGGTCATGACGGGCCAACGCCTCTGCTATAGTTCTGTTGGCGGGCTCCAGATCCTTCGGGAGCACTCTTGCCTCCCAACTGGAGAAATCTTCTCCGAACGTGCCCTTCTCAAGGCCGAACAGGCGTTCCTGCTCGGCCGTCCATGTTACCTTACCGGCAGGAACGTCCCAGTCGAACACGCCGATTCCGGCAGCGCGCTGCGCGAGCGACAGACGTTCCTCGCTGATCCGCAAGGCTGCTTCCGTCAGCTTCAAATTATGGATGTCGACGCTCGTGCCGACCCATCCGTTGAACTCTCCCGTGGCGGCATTGTGCACCGGGGCTGCCCGGATGATATGCCAGCGATACTCCCCTTCCGCCGAGCGGTAGCGGACCTCGGTCGTATAAGGGATTTCATTGGCCATGACGGGTTTCAGCTCCTCGGTCATTCTCGCCCAGTCGTCAGGGTGAATGGCAGCTGTCCAGCTATGTCCCAGCGCGTCTTCCGGAGGCAGGCCCGAGTAGGTGACCCATCGTTCATTCGTGTAGGTCAATTCCAGGTTCGGCTTAACGATCCACACGAGAGCGGGGAGCGACTCGGCGATGAGCTTGAATCGCGCTTCGGTTTCGCGGAGTTTCGTCTCGGCCCGGACTTTCTCTATCGCCAGCCAAGTGCGTTCCGCCACATCTTCGACAAGTGCGATCTCGTCGCTCGTCCAGTCGCGCGGCACCGATGAATAGACGTAGAATTCGGCGATGAAACGCCCGTTCTTGTGAATAGGAACGGCGAAACCCGACCGCGCGTTGATGGTGCTGTAGAAGGCTTGAAGAGCAGGGTCATCGAGGCGCGGGTCCGTTCTCACATCGTTGATGATGGCGGGTTGTCCGCGCTTTAACAACTCGATGATCGGGCTGGCCTGCTGGTCGATCTTTTCAACCTTGCCTTCATTGGTAATGAGCCCCCAGGACCACTCGCGTTCAACGATGATGACGCCGCGATCCTGATAGACTTCACCATAGCCCGCGGTGTCGACCTTCAGAAGTTCGCTCACATTGCGTGCGGCGATCTCCATGATTTCGTATTGGTCGTCGATATTGCTGAGCTGGTCGTTGAGCTTGAGGAGGAACTCTTGGCGGCGTTGGGCTTGGCCCATTTCCTCCCTGATTTTCTGCCGCTCCTTGATATCCTGCAGCACGCCGACGAAACTTGTAGGCTTGTTACCCTCATAGATGATGCCGCCACGCACGTGGACGTGGCCGATGCTTCCGTCAGCCCTCAGGATTCGATGCTCGATATTGAAATCCGTCTTGGTGCGGAGCGCATAGGAGATCGCCTGGTTGATGCGCTCGAGGTCGGCCGGATGGAACATGGCCTGCAGTTCGGCATGGGTGAGCTTTGCGTCCGACGGGAGCCCGAGATAGGCCTTGAAGACGGCTGTGCCCGTGATCTCGCCAGTCTCCAGATCCCGCTCCCATGCGCCAAGCCGGGCAATGTCGAGGGCCATTCTCAACTTGAAGTTGCTGGAGCGCAGTGCTCCCTCCGCCAGAGCCAAGCGAGATTCCAGCTCTGCGATACGTTGCTTATCGCCTTCCTGAGAGGCGATATCGTCCTCAGCCGTTAGACTGCCGCGCTTGGTCATCGGTCTGTACTCTCATAGTCTTGTACGCTCTGCGGCATGGTGCAGCGGCTTCTCTCGAAGTGTTATGTTTTCACATAGCGCATCGAGTCAGTTCTGGAACCCTTCAATGCATCGAATGGCAAAGGTATAGGCAAGGGCGACCTCCTCAAGCCGATCGAAACGACCGGCGGCACCGGCGTGTCCGGCCTCCATGTTGAGTTTGAGCACGACCGGACCCCCGCCCGTCATGGTGGCCCTTAGCCTTGCGACCCATTTCGCGGGCTCCCAATAGGTGACGCGAGGGTCTGTGAGACCGGCGAGCGCCAGGATTGCCGGATAGGCCTGAGGCTTCACGTTGTCATAGGGCGAATAGGACAGGATCGACTGGAAAGCCGCATCGTCCGCGGCCGGATTGCCCCATTCCGGCCATTCCGGCGGGGTGAGGGGCAGTTCGCTGTCGAGCATGGTGTTGAGCACGTCGACGAATGGCACCTCGGCGATGATCCCCGCAAAGAGGTCCGGTGCCAGGTTGGCGACCGCTCCCATGAGCATGCCGCCCGCACTGCCGCCATGGGCGACGATGCGTCCGCGGGAGGTGTAGCCCGCCTGGATGAGAGCCTCGCCGCAGGCGATGAAGTCCTTGAACGTGTTCGTCTTCTTCTCACGCTTGCCGTCCATGTACCAGCGCCAGCCTTTTTCCGTGCCGCCCCGGATATGGGCGATGGCATAGACGAAGCCACGATCGACGAGGGACAGGATTCCGGTACGAAAGCTCGCGGGCATGGACATGCCGTAGGAACCGTATCCATAAAGCAGGCATGGCGCGGAGCCATCGAGCGCGACCTCGCGCCGGTGCACGAGCGAGATGGGAACCTGTTCGCCATCGGGAGCCATCGCAAACAATCGGCGGGTCACGTAATCCGCCGGGTTGTGGCCGCTCGGCACTTCCTGCCGCTTGCGAAGCGTGCGCTCCCCGGTGCGCAAATGATAATCGATCACCTCGCTCGGCGTCGTCATCGACGAGTAATGGTAGCGGATGACGTCCGTGTCGAATTCGTAGCCGGCCGAGAAGCCGAGCGAATACGCTTCCTCCTCGAAGGCGATGCTCTCTTCGCGGCCTGTTGCGAATTCCCGCAGCACGATTCGGGGATTTGCATTCTCCCGCTCGAGTCGCACGAGATAGCGGGCAAGCGCAACCACGGAGAGGATCATCGTGCCGGGTCGATAGGGCACGAGATCCTTCCAATGGGCCCGTCCCGGCGTCGCGACTGGCGCCATGACGATCTTGAAGTCCTCGGAGCCATCCGCATTGGTGAGGATGATCAGGCTGTCACCGTGATGCTCCACGTCGTATTTCAGCTTCGGCGTGCGCGGCTCGACGAGCCGTGGCGATGCCGATGCGTCCGTCCGGTCGAGCAGCCAGATTTCGGAGGTTTCGTGGTCGCTCGCCTCGATGAGGACGAAGGCGTTCGACTGCGTGATGCCGAGCTTCACGAAAAAGCCGGGGTCCTTCTCCTCGTAGATCACCTGATCCTGCTCGGCGCTCGAACCGAGAAGATGGCGTTTGACGCGTACGGGGCGGTGGTTTTCGTCGAGCTCGACGTAGTAGAAGCCGGAAGAATCGTTGAGCCATACGGCGCCGCCCGATGTTTGCGCGACCTCGTCCGGCAGATCCGCGCCGCTTTCAAGATCTCGCACGCGAATCGTGAAGTATTCCGAACCTTTGATATCTGCACCCCAGGCCATCAGGCGATGGTGAGGCGAGTGATCCGCCCCGCCGAGATCGAAGAAGGGCCGTCCTTCGGCTTCCTTGTCGCCGTCCAGCATGATCGTCTCAGGCCCACCGTCGCGAAGCTGTCTGCAGACGAGGGGATGCTGCCCGCCCTCACGGTAGCGGGTGAAATAGGCGAAGGGCCCATCCGGCTCCGGAACGGTGGAATCGTCCTCCTTGATGCGTCCGCGCATTTCGGCCACAAGGCGGGCCTGAAACTCCTCCGTTCCGGAGAAGGCTGCCGCTGCGTAGGCGTTCTCCTGCTCCAACGCAGTGCGGATGGAAGGATCCAGAACCGAAGGATCTTTGAGAACGTCCTTCCAATTCTCGGCCTTCAACCACGCATAATCGTCCTGGATCCGAGTGCCATGCACTTCGAAGACATGCGGTTTGGCCGGGATCGACGGGGCCGCAGGCAAGGGATGGAGGGGAAGCCGTTCAATATTCATGAAATTATCCAGGCAAATCATCAAGAGGCGGGATTATGCACAGATAACGGAGATTGCCCATGCTGGGTCCGCTTGGGCTCGGGGGATCTCAATCGTGCAAAATAAGTGCCTTTCTAGTTACTTCTTCGGATCGAAAGGATGAAATTTATGTGACGAAAGCCTTAACCTATGGCGGAATGCATTAACTGTTCAACGTAGGTTTATTGCATAGTGCAAGTTGATATGAAGTTTTCCAAAGTTTTCCTTTTGCACATCTTGCAATGGGGCTCGATTTGACATACTTGGACGAGCGAGCACGACTTCTGTGCAAGTACGGTGCGGCTCAAGCAAGAGGCAAGCATTGCTTCAGACGAGAATGCTCAAATTTAGGTTGAAATGCTTTTTTGAGTGATTCTAAAGAGCCGGAAAGGAAGAAAATCAAAATGAGCGACAACATCGCTGCTTCGAACTACATTGAGCTAGCTGCGGATATCGTTTCGGCCTACGTCAGCAATAATTCTGTTCCTTCGGGCGACTTGCCGACGTTGATCAGCGACGTCCATTCGGCTCTTCTGCGTGTCGGGGGCGGCACCGTGGAAGTGCCTGTCGAGGCGCCGAAGCCGGCAATCCCGGTCAAGAAGTCCGTTACGCCGGACTACATCGTCTGCCTCGAGGACGGCAAGAAGTTCAAGTCGCTGAAGCGCCATCTGCGCACGCAGTACAACATGACGCCCGAGCAATATCGCGAGAAGTGGGCTCTGCCCGTCGATTACCCGATGGTGGCTCCCAACTATGCCAAGGCTCGCTCAGAGCTCGCCAAGGAAATGGGCCTCGGCCAGCAGCGCCGTAAGCGCCGTTCCTCGCGCAGCAGCAGCTAGAGCATTTTTCGGCGAAGCGGATTCGGTTCGCCGTCAAAAATGCGGTAAGCCAAAGAAGAGAAATGCTTCCATGCAAGTGGAAACAGCTCTAAGGATCGGCCTTCCGAGCTGAAATCAGCCGCCCCAAGGGGCGGCTTTTTGCTTTTTCGGGCCTGCCCTGTCGGCAGCCCGAGCCACTCCCGAAGCGAACCGGTTGCGGTAGGCCACGGGACTCGTGCCGAGCCGCGCCCGGAAATGGTGGCGAAGGGTGGCTGCGGAGCCGAAACCGGTCGCATCGGCAATGCTCTCGATGGAATGGCCCGTGGTCTCCAGCAATTCCCGCGCGCGGACCAGGCGCTCCGTGAGCAGCCATTCCCCCGGCGGCAGGCCGGTCGCGGCCTTGAAGCGGCGCAGAAAGGTGCGCACGCTCATCCCGGCCTCGGCAGCCAGCTCGGCGACCGGCTGCTCCTCGCCAAGGCGCGCCCGCATCTTGTCGAAGAGGGGCGCGAACCGAAGGCCCTCGCGAGCCGGCGGCACGGGCCGCTCGATGAACTGCGCCTGTCCGCCTTCACGATGGGGCGGCACCACGAGGCGGCGGGCGAGGCGGTTGGCGATCTCGGGTCCGAAATCGGCGCGCACCACATGGAGGCAGAGATCGATCCCGGCCGCGCTGCCGGCAGAGGTCAGCACCCTGCCTTCGTCCACATAGAGAACATCCGGCTCAACCTTGATATCCGGATAGGCCTGCGAGAGCTGCTCCACGTAATGCCAATGCGTGGTCGCCCGTTTGCCGGACAGAAGTCCCGTCGCGGCAAGCGCAAAGACGCCGGAGCAGATGGACATCAGGCGCGCGCCTCGCGCATGGGCCCGTTGCAAGGCGGCGATCAGCGCCGGAGGCACGGGCTCGCCAGCGCATCGTGCGGACCTTTGGTTCGTTCCAGACGATGCGCTGCTTTGGGAAATGAGCATCGAATCGACCCCGAAAGCGGATTCCACGTTCGAGTCCGATGCTCTGGACGCTCCGCGCCAGCCCGGGATGACGATGGTGTCGGCCTGGTCCAGCAATTCAAGCCCGCCATCCGCCATGATCTGGAAGCCCCCGATGGCCCGTAGGGGACCTGGCTCGATGGCGCAGACCGCGAAGCGGTACCAGTCCGGTCCCATCTCGGGCCGGGGCAGGCCGAAGATCTCGACGGCGATGCCGAATTCGAAAGTGCTCAAACGGTCATAGGCGAGGGCGACGACAAGGCGGTTTGGCATGATGTTTACGTCTGTTGGCAGAAGCGCCACTTTTCACCATGACGCCTCTGCGGAAATCTGGCGACGGCTTTTTCACAAGGAGGTTGTCATGCCAACGAGTTCCGTCGCCGCCATTCCCGCGGCTGCTCCGTTCAAGGCTGCGAAGCATTTCGCAAGTCGCCTGTCGCTCGAAACGGATTGCGCCGATGTGCACGAATCCCTCTCGGGCGGAACCGTCGATTTCGTGCTCATTGATGCACGTGGACCCAAGTCTTACGCGCGCAGCCACGTGCCGGGCGCGCTCAATCTTCCGCATCGGGAGATGACGGCGGAGCGCATGGCCGTCTGGCCCGAGAACACCCTGTTCGTGGTCTATTGCGCCGGTCCGCATTGCAATGGCGCTGACCGCGCGGCGCTGAAGCTGTCGCAACTCGGCCGCCCGGTCAAATTGATGGTCGGCGGCATAACCGGCTGGGCCGATGAAGGATTCCCTTTCGCGCAGGGCTCTGGACCCGGATCGCCGGCGGTGTCGTCCGCCGCCTGATTCAGCATAGTCCTTCGCAGTCAAAGGCGAAGGACTAATGCGGCCTTTATGCGGATGAAGCATGTGCCGTCCGACTTATCCTCACTCTTATCAACAGTTTTGAATCTTCGTTGACAACTAGGAATATGCCCCCACTATCGAGGGTGGAAGGGGAGACCCTTCCTTAGTTTATTTATAGGAACAAAACATGAACATTGAAGACGGCGATGCGGTTCATCAAAGTATTGCCGCACCAAGGATTTCCGCCCCGAAGGAGACCCGTTCGAAGAGGCGTGTGCGGAAGGGAGACAGCAAACCGGGAGCGACGGTCGGACGCAAGGCGGGCGATTCCCTGCCCAGGGAGGCGCGGCGGCTTCTGACGGCACTCGGCCAGCCCGAGACCTGGGCCATCGTCGATCCGACGGATCCGGCAAGCGTGCTTGTCCACAGGCGCCGGTCGGGAATCTCGGTGGGAGCAGGGCGCTTTGCCTATGCCGTGGCGGAAGCTCTCGTCCGCCAGGATCTCGGCTGCTGGGAGCAGACTGCGTCCGGTCGGAAAACCCTGCTGCTGACGAAGGCCGGCAAAGCCCATCTGCGCCGGGCGTCGGCGCCGGAAGCGGACATGGCTTTCTTTCACCAGCATCGCGAGACGGATCTCGCTACCGTCGAGACGGAGACTGGAACCACAAGTGTGCGCGTGGACTCGGATGAGAGCCCGCTCGATTGGCTTCGCCGCCGGAAAGGTCGTGACGGCGAGCCGATGATCGATGAAGCTTCGTATCAGGCCGGCGAGCGCCTGCGGACCGATATCATGCTGGCGGGGCTGCTGCCTGGCGTGACGGCCCGCTGGGACGGCATGCCGAAAAGCGGCGGTCCTGCCTCTCCGGGCGAAGCCACGGATCGGATGGTCGCTGCCCGTCAGCGGCTGCGGAACGCCTTCGATGTCATCGGCGGCGATTTCAGCGACCTGCTCCTCGACCTTTGCGGCTTCCTGAAAGGTCTGGAGCAGATCGAACGCGAGCGGCAATGGCCGCCGCGCTCAGGGAAAATCGTGGTGCGGCTCGCCCTGGCGCGGCTTGCGGAGCATTACGGCATCGAAGCCTCGGCCCGCGGCCCAGCCGCCTCACGCGGCATCCGCGCCTGGCAGGCGGTGGTGATCGAGGGTGGGCGGGTTTAGGAGGCCGCCAGGGCCATCTGCGCGTCGCGACGGATGCGTTCGACCATGGATCTGACGCCGTTCGAACGTTGCGGCGTCAGATGCTCCGACAGGCCGAGCTCCTTGAACAGCGCCAGGGCGTCGGTGGAGAGGGCCTCGGAGGGTGTCTTGCCGCCGTAGAGGGAGATCAGGAGTGCCACGAGGCCGCGGACGATGTGGGCGTCGCTGTCGCCGCGAAGATGCAGGAGGGGTTCGCCGTTGGAGAAAACGAGATTGGTCTGGAGCCATACTTGGCTAGCACAGCCCTGGACCTTGTTGACGTCGTTATACGCGTCTTTCGGCAACGGCTCCATGAGCCGGCCGAGCTCGATGACGTAGCGATACCGCTCCTCCCATTCGTCGAGCAGCTCGAAATTGGAAACGATTTCGTCGATTGTCGGCAGCATGGCAAACCCGTGTTGTCTGCCTGTCATATAATCATCACCAAGCATTTTGGCGACGGAAGGAGCCGGATTTAGGTGCGAGGCTTGGACGCAGCAGGCTCGCGGTCCTCGGGTCGCAGGGTGTCCGATGACTTGGCCGGGCCGGCGACGGGGAAGCCTGAGGTGGTGAGAATCTTGTCGACGACGGCCTGCTTGGCGCCCTCGGGAAGCGCCTTCCATACGGTCTCGAGATGGCCGGTCTTATCCGTGGCAGGAGCAGGACTGGCAGCCGTCGGTTGGCTCGTCTTCGGCGTCAGGAAAGCCTCGATCGCAGCCGTTCCCTCGCCCTGCTGGCGCACCGGCGAGTAATAGAAAATCGCGCCGACGATGAGGATGAAACGAAGGATCGAAAACATGAAGCGGCCGGTTGCCTGAAACGAAGAACGATGCAGCACCATAACGTACGCAGGCGGCGCCGCGTAGGAGGTGCGCGAGGAATCTGGAAACAGGATGAATAAAACCTTGCTGCGCGCGAGCTTCGCCAAGTGCCTGAGAAGGCAAGAAAAATTCTAACCGAGCATGAGCCCTGGCACCGTGCTGCTTCCTCTCGTCGGCTCGTTTCCACGGTCGATCCTAAGCAATTAGGTTTCGCTTAAACCGGCTCTGTCAGGCTTTGCCGTCAGAAAGACAAGAAACGGTGCCCTGCCGTCTTGTTTTACTGGCTGCGCGGACCAAAACGACATCATTCTTCGAAGACGGAAACGACTCCCTTGCGTGAAGCTTTTGTCGATCATCCCGATGACGATCTCGACCTGCCCGCAGTCGTACGGCGGAAGGCTCCGGCGCGGCCGACGCAAAAGCGCGCCGCCAAGCCGCCGCGCAAGCCGAGCGTCGGCGAGAGGGCGGCTTCCTTCGTTTTCAGCCATCCGCGCCAGATCCTTGCTGCCCTGTTACTGACCGGATGCGGCGGCGCGATTGCCTGGAATGCGCTGGCGCTGCAAAGCAACCGCCATCCGGCGCCCCTCTTCAACACGAGGGAGATCGTGCTGGCTCCCGAGTCCGAGAGCGAAGCCGTCCAGCCTCTGCCTCCCGCGCGTCCTGGAGCACAGCAGGCCGCGGAGCTGGCGGCTGCGCCCGCTTCGCATGAATCCGTCGCGCATTCCGCTCCGGAGGCCGCGCCTGCCTCGGCTGTCGCCATACCCAAGCCGCCTGCGCGCAATCCGATTGCCGATATGATCCGCAACGGCGGCCCGCCTGTTCCCGCCGCGGCACCGCCGGCCCGCGCTCCGCAGCCGGCCGCCTCCGCGGCGCCTGCGCCCACCGCGCTTGCGTCTGCGCCTGTGCGGAGTGCCACGCGCGATCCCATCGCCGACATGATTCGCATGGGCGGACCGGTGCCGGTGCCGCCCGCCAATGTGGGCCGCTCGGACCCCGGCGACACCGTCCTGGCGGGCCAGCGCGCGCTGGCGCGATTGGGCTACAGCGTGAAGGTGGACGGCATGATGGGCTCCGGCACGCGGCAGGCCATCGAGCGGTTCGAGCAGGACCGACGGTTGCCTGTCACGGGCGAGTTGAACGCACGGACGATTCGCGAGCTTGCCGCAGCATCCGGCATCACGGTTCAATAGTGTCGAGGCTTCGCTCGGACTTCTGGGTTTCCGCCTATCTGCGCCGCTGCTCTGTGGAGGGAATCGAGGCCGCTCTTCGCAAGCGCGGCGCCGCCGAGGCCGGCGCGATCTTCGTGAAGGTAGATCGGCTTGACGGCACCGCGAGCCTCTACGGTCCCGCGCCACAGCTCTTTCTCGATGACAGCGGCGAGCGCCTGTTCTCTCCGATCCTGCAGAATGTGATGCCCCTCGACGTGGAGGAGCGCATGGCGCGCGAACTCCGCTTCGATCCCGACCTTTGGCTCGTGGAGGTCGACGACCGGGCAGGGCGCCACTTCCTCGACCTCGCCGCGGAAGACTAAGCCACCGGAACGGCGGGATGGTCGAGCAGGTCGAACTTGCCGCCGGCGCCGCGCTGCTGCGTTCCTGCCTCATGGATCATCGTGTAAGGGAACACCGGCGGCAGGCTGCTGACCTTGTCGAGACGCGCGATCTGCTCAGGCGCCAGTTCGACCTTCGCTGACGCGAGATTGCTTTCGAGTTGGGCCACGGTGCGGGGCCCGATGATGGGAAGCGAGCCTTTGGCGGCGACCCAGGCGATGGCGACCTCACCCGGCGCGACGCCAAGCTCTTCGGCCACCGTGATCACCGTGTCGAGCACCGCGCTGCGCTGTGCGGAGTTCTCCGCCTGGAACACCTTGCCGCCGAGCCCCTGCGCGCGGCCGGCCTCTCCCTGCCGGTATTTGCCGGTGAGCATGCCGCCGCCGAGCGGCGACCACGCGACGATGCCGAGGCCGAGCGCCTGACCCGCCGGGATGAGTTCCTGCTCGGTCGTGCGCTCCACGAGGCTGTGCTCGACCTGCAGGCCCGCGATGGGAACGGTGCCACGGAGTTCGGCGATGGTGGCTGCGCGCGCCACGCGCCAGGCTGGGAAGTCCGAGAGACCCGCATAGAGAATCTTGCCGGCCCGCACGAGATCGTCGAAGCCGCGCACGATTTCCTCGGTCGGTGTGACGCCGTCCGAATAATGCACCCAGTAGAGATCGATATGATCGGTCTTCAGGCGCTTGAGGCTCGCCTCCACCGAGGACGCCATCGCCTTGCGGCTGTTGCCGGTGACGAGGATGCCATCCTTCGGGTTGGCGCGCTGCGTGAATTTCGTCGCCACGACGAAATCGTCGCGCCGTCCTTGCAGCAGGTCGCCCAGGATCTCTTCCGATTGACCGAACTGGTAGCTGTCCGCCGTATCGATGAAGTTGCCGCCGGCTTGCGCATAGGCGTCGAGGATGCGGCGGGCCTCGTCAGGCTCGGTG
The DNA here is from genome assembly GCF_044784385.1 of Microvirga sp. RSM25. Classification (NCBI taxonomy): domain Bacteria; kingdom Pseudomonadati; phylum Pseudomonadota; class Alphaproteobacteria; order Hyphomicrobiales; family Methylobacteriaceae; genus Microvirga; species Microvirga sp. RSM25. The sequence continues at coordinate 658,232 of NZ_CP173039.1, forward strand.
CCGTGGCCCCAGCGCGTGCCGAAGTTGCCGGTGCCGAGAACCAGTTCGGAAACACGAAGTCCCGTATGCTGGCCGAAGAGCTTGTAGCGCATGACTTAAGCCTTTCCATGATTGGATTCGCGGCGCTGCCGGAGGAAGATGACAAGGGCGAGGGTTGAGCCGCCGGTGAGGATGATGCTCAGCGCGCCCAAGGGTGAGAGTGGAAGGGCGGTCGTAAGGGCGGTGCCCGTAGCTGCGCAGGCCATCTGCAGGAAACCGAGAAGCGCCGAAGCCAAGCCGGCCTGCCGTCCGAACGGTTGCAGCGTGATGGCCGTGCCGAGCGGATTGACCAACCCCATGCCGAGCAGGAAGACCGCGATCGCAGCTGCGAAACCCGGAAAGGTCGGTGATTCGCTGATCGCAAGCAGGAAGCCGCCGCCGAGCATTGCCAGGACGATGCCCATGACAGCGATGGAGCGCGCTCCCCATTTGTGTGCGAGGCGCGGTGCCAGCAATCCGCCGGCGAAGACGACGAACACCGTCGTGGCGAAGAACAGGCCGAGCTGCAGCGCGGATAGGCCGAGGCTCAGCATCAGGATCGCAGGTGCCGCAGCGAAGAAGGCGTAGAGACCGCCGATGATGAGGCTGACGGCAAGCGCCGGCAGAATGAAGCGTGCGTCTGCCAGAAGCCGACGATAGGCATGCATGGTGGCGGAGAGTGAAGCTGCCGAGCGGCGATCCGGTGGATGCGTTTCGCCTGCGCTGAGCGCGTAATAGGCCGCGAGGACGGCGCCCGAAGCACCGACCATCACGAAGGCCGCGCGCCAGCCGAACTGCGCATCGAGCGCACTGCCGAGGAGGGGAGAGAAGCCGGGCGCGGCCGCCATGGCGACCATGGTCAGCGACAGTGCTTTCGCAAGCGCTTCGCCATCGAAGAGATCGCGTGCGATGGCGCGCGAGAGAACGGACGCCGCACAGACGCCGAGCGCCTGAATGATGCGGCCGACGATCAGCATCGGAAAGCTTTCGGCTCCGCCACAGATTGCGCTGCCGATGATGAACACCGTCAGGCCGCCGAGCACGAACCATCTGCGGCCGTAGCGGTCGGACAAGGGGCCGACGAACAGCTGCCCGATGGCGAAGGCGATGAAGAAGCTGGAGAGCGTCAGGCCGAGATCGCGGGCCGGAACGTTCAGCGCCACGCCGATCGACGGAAAGGACGGAAGAATGATGTTGGTGGAGAGCGCGCCGATGGCCGCCAATCCTGCCAGCAGGGCCAGGAGCCCGGCGGTCAGTTTGCGCTCTGCGGCAGGCTCCGCCGTTTCGGTCGAAAACGTTTCGATGATGGACACAGGTATTCTCCTGCGGGATGTGGGGGCATGAATTGTGCCGCTTGCCGCCTATTCCGATTTGGCCGCGATCTCGTCGGCGGCCGCAGAGAGGATCTTCTGCGACAGCGCCTCATCGCCGACAGCGCGCGACAGGACGAGAGCCCCGACCATGGTGGACAGAGCGACGATGGTTTTGTCGCGCCGCTTTTCGCCGGATGACGCCGACATGATGCCGTCGAGAAGCTCCAGATAGCCTTCGATGCCGTCCTTGAAGGCGGCCTGAAGCTCCCGGCCGTAGCGCGGGGCATCTCCTCCGAGCGCCGCAAGCGCACATCCTTCGCCGCGCCGGTCCCGATGAGCGTCCGACAGGTAGAAGCGGGCGAGAGCGGAGAGCTTCTCGCTCGGTGTCTCGGCGAGGACCTTGGCCCATCTGTCCTTGTTCCTGGACAGGGCACGGCGACTCGCCTGAATCTTCAAATCTTCCTTGGACTTGAACTGACCGTAGAAGCCGCCGTGGGTGAGGCCGGCCTCCTTCATGAGGTCGGCAACGCCGATGCCCTCGAAGCCCCGCTCGCGGAAGAGGCGGCTGGCGACATCGATCACGTGCTCTCGGTTCTTATCCGCTTGTTCCCGGCTGACTCGCATCTGCACTCTCCAACAAGGAAGATCATGACACAGATATATGATGATCGAAATCTAAATGCAAGAATAAATGTTGATCGTCATTTAAAATGGCTGAAAGGCATGAGAGACGGAGCGGCTTTCAAGATCTCGCTGGACCTTGAGAGCGAAGTGTCTGAATGGGCCGTTCTGCTGCTTTAGAGCGAGCGGCCGACGCTCATACTCGTCCGGAACTCTGTATCATCGTCGATGAAGACAGCCTCGGTCCCTGCGCCCGTGGCGTCGAAGAAGCGGCTGACGAAGCAGCGGAAGGCGGTGCAGAGGGCGATGTCGCAGATCTGCTGATCCGAGAACCCGACCGCGTGCAGGCGGTCGATATCGGTGTGAGAGACCCGGGATGCGTCCTGGGCGATCTTCTCCGCGTAGGCCAGCATTTCGACATCCCTGTCCGATAAGCCGGCGGTCCGGAAGTCGCGCTGGACGGCGAGCACGGCCTCCTTCGAGCCGAGATCGTCGATGAGCTGCTTGCCGTAGACGTGGGAGCAATAGGTGGAGGGGATGTGCTTTGCCGCAATCAGCGTGATCAGGCGCCATTCCCGAAGGCCGAGCGAGAAGCCGGCGCGGATCCTGTCGGAAAAATCCGTATAGATCGGCAGCAGGTCTGGCCGGGCAGTGAAGCATTTCGCCGCTTCCATGACGAAACCGAGTTGCGCTTTCTGCTTCTCGTATATTTCCGCGACTCTGCCGGTTGCTTGTTCGTCCTCGATCGTTCGCAGGAACATCCGACCCTCCAGTCAGACTGCCACTGCAAGCAGTCTAGCAGAAACCGGGTTCAGACAGCATCCATCCTTTGCACCATCTAAGGTGAGGACCTTCGATCATTTGCCCGGCGGCCTACGCGAGCGCTTATCCCGAGAGGATCCTGACGTCCAGAATCGACTCGATGAGGACGAGGGCGACTGGACCGGGAACATCCCGCATTTCTTGCACCAATGTCCTGATGACGGAGAGCGGGTAGGACAGGGCAGGGTGCAGGGTGAGGAAGATCCTTATCGCATCCCTCTGCGACACGCCCAACACCGTCAATGCAAGAGCGAGAAGGCTGTGGCGTCCGATTTCGAGCACGCGCCATTCCGTCGACGCGGGAAAGCCGAAAAGGGAAGTCAGGAGAGTTTCCAACCTCCGGTCGTCGCCTTTGAGACCGGCAGCCAGGAGGTCGGCAAGATCCTGCTCGGTCAGCGTAAACGACAGGGTGACGCGCCGGTGGGCGAGGGAGGCAGCGACACGCTCCCGGATCGCTTTGCGGCGCCCCGCATCCGCTGCGAGATAAAGGGACGCCTGACCGGCCGTCGGGAGGTCAGCCCGCTCGAGAAGAATGGCCGCGAGGGTGGCGCGATGGCGTGCCCGCCGCAGCAGATCCGTGAAAAGCGTTGTGTCGGGAGCAAAAGCCGGATTGGAAGCGAGCGCGTCCTCGACCGCGCTCTCTCTCAGCGCCAGCAGTTTTTGAACGGTCGTCGGATCGAGATCCGATTGCGACGCGAGGTAGAGGCGCCCCTCCGGCGTCGCAAGCTGCTTGCTGCCTAAAGCGGGTGGCAGTCGCGCCGCATGATGGTGCAGGATGTCGCGCGCGTCGGGGGAATGCTGCGCCAGGTAATCGAGAACGGAGGCCGGCGTGTCCGGGCAGGGAGCCAGGATGCGGGCGAGCTCGAGAAGAGTCGCGGGATCGGTTTTCGGCAGGAAGCCAAGAACGAGAGTCTCGAAGGTCTCGATGCTCTCGCGGTCGCGTGCCGCAGCGGCGACGAACATCTCCGCGTTCACTTTCAGGAGAGCGGCCCGCGCATCGGAATTGCTGCCGTCCGAAGACCCAAAACCCGACAGGTCGGACCAGAGGTCCGGATTCGCCGACGACGCCATACTCGTACTCGCTTCAACGCAATCGGCCGAAGGCTAGGAGCCGTTCCTTAGCGCATCTTTAACGGGCATGAGAGACTTGGATTTTAGACGATCCGTAGGGGGAACATAAGCGCGGCAGTGGGTGTTGTTTTCATGCCAGGGAAAGCATTTTTCTGCAGCGCACAGCCCGGCAGAAACGAACTGTTAACCATAGATCTCTTTTTGTGAGTCAGTCGTAGAGGCAGTCAGTGGCACAATAGAGGAGGGCACAATGCGAGACATCTGGACCAGATCACCGGGAGTGGTGATCGCCTTTCCGGATAATACGGTGCGGCCGCAGCGCCCGCTCTTGTCCGCAGATGAGCCTCGGGGCGAGATCCTTCTCTTCACCGGCGTTCGCTATGAGAGGCCTTCCCCCAATCCCGGTCCTTCCCGCCCACTGGCCTCCAACAGCCCCGGACGTCGTCGCTCGTAACTCAGTTTGATTTTCATGACGATGAGACGCCGTTAGGCGTCATGTGTCGGCCTTGCCAGATCGCGCACCATGAGCACCGCATCCTGCCCGTAGCTCGCGAGCTTTGCGTCCAGGCCGGCTATGGACAGCACGCGAAAGCCGACCCTCTCCCAGAACGCCTGAGACCTGTTGACTGCGACGAGCGACAGATTGCCGAAGGCTGCCGCGCGCGCATGGGCAATCAACCTGTCCGCCGCCTGCACCGCATATCCCTTACCGCGCGCGACCGGCAGCAGCGCGACATCGTGGATGTAATAGGTCGTGGGGGCGACAGGGAGTTTGCCTAGCAGCCCATTCAGGGGCGGCGGCTCGCCATAATGCCAGGGATGCGTGAGCGCATAGCCGATGGCCTGTTGGTCCTCGGTCAGCATGAGGCAACCCTGCGGATAGAGGCGCTGGCGCTCGGCCAGGACCTCCAAGTCCTCCGGATGGCCGACATGGATCGTATCCGCAAGAACCTGCACCAGGGGCATGTCCTCGGGCATCATGGGGCGCCAGGACATGGTTTTTAGGCGTCCTGCTCGGCCGTGCAGGATACCGCCTTTGCCGCCTCCTCTGCCTGAGGCCGCAGGCTTGGGCTAGGAGCGGCCACGCGCACAATGACGAAGCCCTGCCGTTCCGGCGAGACGATCCGCACATCGCGCGAGGGATCGTTCTCGTCCTCCGCGGCGCGGGCCTCGTCGAGTTGGCGGGCAGTCATGGCGACGATCTCGAGCTCGCCCCGCACGGCCGCGCGGTCCGTGACGGCAAAGAACACTCCGCCCGATTCCTTATGAAAGGAGAAGGACAGCGGGAGCGATCCGGTCCGGGCCGCGATGCGCATGGGGCCGTTGCGGAGATCGAAGGCGCAGGTCGCCACGGCAACGGCTGGATCCGGTCTCGGCAACCAGGTGTTCTCACCGCCCGGTGCGCCGATGATCTGCGCCTTGTCGGCGGTCAGCGTGGTCTGGACCTTGGTGAAAGCATCCTGATCGGCAAGATACGGAGCCGCAAGGATAGCCGCGATATGAACCCCCGCCGCGATCACGATGCCGCAGAGGGTGGCGACGAGAAAACGACCGAAGCCTCTCATGCTCCGCACCCCAGACGTTGGATGACAGGAAAGTCGACTTCCTCAAGATTGGCGCCGGCGGCCCCTGGAGGATCGTAGAGACGCAGCACCACGGTGAAGGGACCGGATGCGGGGAGCTGGAGCCAGTTGCCCGGCTGCAGATTGCGGGACAGGGCGATGGTGAACAGGTCCTGAGAATCCCGGAGCAGTTCCGCCGAGGTGAAGCTTCGGCGTCCAAGCGCAGTCGCAGGCAGGTGACCGTCCTCGTCGTAAAGGGTCAGGGTCCAGAGCCGCGCGATAGGGGCGACGGCTCCGATGGTGTAGGTGCAGGCGGAGTCGAGCGGCCTGCCTTCGCTGTCCGTCTGGGCGGTGAAGCCCAATCCTTCGCCGGTGGCCAGCGGAACATCGCCGCGCCGGGCGATGATCGCGCGCATGTAAGGATCGGCCTCGGGCGAGCCCAGCTTCGGCCAAGCCTGCCATGACCCGAGGCGCAGCCTGCCGAAGGGTGGATCGCCGTTCATGGCCCAGTAGGCCGAGCTCAAGCCCACTCCCAGCGCCAGAAGCAGCGCGTAGACGATGAGGAAGGCTGTTGGGACGCGTCTGGTGGTCACGGGCGATAACGGGGTCGATGGCGCGCGCATGGAAGCGGCCGCAGGGGCGTTCGTCAAGTGAGCCTCTGTCTGCATTTTTAAGGCATTGCGACTTGGCGACGGGCATCCACGGCGGCGGAGCTGCGCGGCGTCTCCGAGGCCTTGCCCGTCGTCACGGAGCGGTCGACCGACTTGAACAGCGTGCCGATGCCGCCCAGAACCTCATAGGACTTGCGGGAGAGAGTGCCGGCCAGGAAGGATTGCGCGGGTGCCTGGGCCTGATCCGCCGCCGGACCTTTGGCGGAGGCTACGCGGGAAGCATTGGCCGGGCTCGCGCCGGGGATGGGACGGATTTCCAGGTTCTGGTGGGCGAGGTTCATCACCTCATGCCAAGTCATTGCCGGAAGCGTACCGCCGGTCATGTCGTTCATGGGACTGGAATCGTCGTTGCCGTACCAGACACTGGCGACGAGGTTGCCGGTGAAGCCCACAAACCAGGCATCCTTGTAGCCGTTGGTGGTGCCGGTCTTGCCCGCAACCGGAATACCTTCGAGCGCCGCGCGCTTGCCGGTTCCTTCCTCGACCACCTTGTTGAGCATGAAGTTCATGTCATGAACGACGCGGGTGTCGAGCACCTGCTTGGGCGGCGTATCCCGGTCATGACGGTAGATGACCTCGCCTGAGGAGTTGCGGACCTCCCACGCGGCGTAGGGGTCCGCGCGCTTGCCGCCATTGGCGAAGACCGCATAGGAGGCCGCCATGTCGATAGGCGTCACCTCGGCGGCGCCGATGGGCAGCGAGCTCGAATCCGTCAGTGGGTGGGTGAGGCCCATGCGCTTGGCCGTATCCACGATCACCGCGCGGCCCGCCTTGGCGTTGCCCTTGCCGATCTCCACCGACATGATCACAGGGATAGAGTTGATGGAGCGCGCCAAGGCAGAGACGAGCGGCATCGAGCCGGAGAAGGAGCGACCATAGTTCTGCGGACACCAATTGCCGAGGCAGATCGGCCGGTCGACCACGATCGAGTTAGGCCGAAGCTTCGGATTGGTGGTCAGGGCCGCGGCGTAGACGAAGGGCTTGAAGGAGGAACCGGGCTGCCGCAGACCCCCGGTGGCGCGGTTGAACTGGCTCTGGCCGTAGTCCCGTCCGCCGACGATGGTGCGCACGGCACCGTCCACGTCCATCACGACGATCGCGCCCTGGCCCGCCTTGTACTGGCGTCCATGCTGGCGGAGCATGTTTTCCAGCGTCTCTTCCGTGTGCCGCTGAAGCCCCGTGTCGAGGGGCGTTTTCACGATCAGCACCCGCTCGTTGCCGAATTTCTTCTGGGCAGCGAGGCTCTTCACCTGGTCGAAGGCCCAATCGAGGTAGAAGTCGGGGGTCGTCTCGCGCTCCCGATTGACCGGAGTCGCCGGATTGCGGCGCGCCGTCTGGATTTGCCCTTCGGTCAGGAACCCGGCCTCGACCATGTTGCGCAGGACCTCGTTGGCCCGGGCGCGGGCCGCCGGCAGGTTCACGTGCGGCGCGTATTTGGTTGGCGCCTTGAACAGGCCGGCCAGCATGGCGGATTCGGCCAGGGTCAGCTCCTTGGCGGGCTTGCCGAAATAATAGTCGGCCGCCGCTACGACGCCGTGGGCGCCACCGCCCATATAGGCGCGGTCGAGATAGAGCTTGAGGATCTCGTCCTTGGTCAGGTGGAACTCGAGCCAGGCCGCGAGAAAGGCTTCCTTGATCTTGCGCTCAAGGGAGCGCTCGTTGGTGAGGAAGAGATTCTTGGCCAGCTGCTGGGTGATCGAGGAGCCGCCCTGCACCACGCCGCCGCCCTGAGCATTCACCAGGACGGCACGGAAGGTGCCGATCGGGTCAATGCCCCAGTGGTCATAGAAGCGCCGGTCTTCCGTCGCCAGGGCGGCCTTGATCATGTAGTCCGGGAAGTCCTCGAGCTTGTAGGAATCGTCGAGGTGGAGGCCACGGCGTCCGACCTCCTGGCCGTAGCGGTCGAGGAAGGTGACGGCGAGATCCTGGGTCTTGAGCCAATCATCCTCCGTCTCCCTGAAGGCCGGGAGGGCGAGCGCCAGCATGACGATGCCGCCCACGGTGCCCAGGGTGGTCGCCTCGCTGGTCAGATCCAGGATGCCGCGAAGCGGGCCGCGAAACCGCAGGCACGTCAACTTTTCCGAGTACCAGCTCCACGCGCCCGCCAGTCCTCGCCCGCTCTGGAACAGCGCGGAGTTGAGCCACGCATCGAACCAAAGCGCGCCGCGCTTGATCCGCGTCATAAGAGGGATGGGGGGCTGCTGGCTCACGACGGTCCTCGGGCAGATCAGGGGCCTGACATGCCTTGTTTATGATCTTCGAAGTCCTAGAGCATCGGCCCAAAAGTGGAAACCACTTTCGGGATCCCTCCGGTGCTCCTTCTGCTGTCTGGCGCATCGTTGGGTGCGGAAAACCGGATCCATCTTTCCCCACGATGAGCTAGCGGCAACGCCGAAGCGTGGCGATGCTGATATATATAACTCAGAACCTTGTTTGTAGGTTCACAGAGATTTACCTCTTCGGAAGTACTGACTGGCCGATGTGCGGTTTAGCACCTTCCTTCAAACCGCCTCAAAGAGACGTCAAAGCGCCCACATGCCAAATGCCGCACCCGCCACCCGCCCTCAGCCGGAGGAGCAACCCTTCTGGCACGTGAAGTCCCTCGAGGCCATGAGCCTCGACGAGTGGGAGAGCCTGTGCGACGGCTGCGGGCGCTGCTGCCTTGTCAAGCTCGAGGACGAGGATACGGCCGAGGTGATGTACACCGATGTGGGCTGCACCCTCCTCGACGACCAGACCTGCCGCTGCCGCGACTACCCGAACCGCCAGGCCAAGGTTGCCGATTGCGTGCGCCTGACGCCCCAGGCCGTGCGCAGCCTCTCTTGGCTGCCCCACACCTGCGCCTACCGTCTCCTGGCCGAGGGCCACGACCTCTACTGGTGGCACCCACTCGTCTCGGGCGATCCGGCAACGGTGCACGCGGCCGGGATCTCCGTCCGCGACCGGGTCGCCGGGCCGGAGGAAAACTTCACAATCGCCGAACTCCTGGAGCGCATCACCGACTGGCCGATGGAGGACACCGGCGCCCGAGATGAGTGAACGCCATTCGGGCGGCTGAGGACGGTCCTTGCCCTCCGAGGAGTTCAGCCGCAGGGAGCGACTGTCGGCGGCCCGATACGGCCTTCGACCTAAGGCCTTCGTTGCGCGGAGAGGATACGGACTATGGCAACTCCGCGACGGGCAATGTCCGGAGCAGCCAAACGATTGCAGCAGGACAGCCCAAGCTCATCCGCAGCGCATACGCAATTCATCGATCCTACAAGCCGAGGCCCTGATCGCACACGGGGGTTTCTGAGCAACGATCGCCTCAACGTCAGTGAGGCGCGAATTACAGGGCAAAGCGTCGCAGATTTGATCATCTCAATGATCTGACGGAGCCCCTCTCCTAGGAGAGGGCACAGTGATCGGCTGCACGATGCAAGGGTGGCTGGGTACAGAAACGAATTACAAAACGGAAGACTACCTCTTTGGTGTAATTGCCAGCATCCCGTTCAAAGGCAAACCTTGTCGGCCCACGGCAGTTCTGATCCCCCTATTCTTCAGAATAATTTCCGAACAGGATGGTTTTATGCCTGCTATTGCTACTTATGGCCTGACTGGAAATACGTATATCGATGGTGTTCTTGGCGAATATAAATGGGCAGTCAACAACGTAACCTACAGCTTTCCTACAAACGGATCGTATTACGGTAATTCATACGGCACAGCGGAGAACATCACGAACTTCAGGAGCCTCGGTACAGTTCAGCAGACAACAGCTCGCAATGCCCTGAAGACATACGCCTCGGTGGCGAATCTGACTTTCACGGAGACCAGTGAAACCGCAACGCAGCACGCGGATCTGCGCTTGGCGATGTCGGACAAGACCGGCTCCGCATGGGCCTATCTCCCCAACACGGTGGCTGAGGGCGGGGATGTCTGGTTCAATATCTCCAACGGCTATTTCACCAGCCCGGTGAAGGGCAATTATGCCTTCATGGTCTTCCTGCACGAGATTGGGCACGCGCTCGGACTCGAGCATACGCACGAAGGCAATGCCATGCCGCAGGACCGGGACTCGCTCGAGTACACGGTCATGAGCTATCGCTCCTATGTCGGGGGCTCGACGACCGGGGGCTACACGAATGAGACCTGGGGCTATGCGCAGTCGCTGATGATGTACGATATCGCGGCCGTGCAGCACATGTATGGGGCGAACTACGCCACGAATGGCGGCAACTCGACTTATTCCTGGAATGCGACGACCGGCGAGATGGCCGTCAACGGTGTCGGTCAGGGTGCGCCCGGCGGCAACAAGATCTTTCTGACCGTCTGGGACGGTGGCGGAAACGACACTTACGACCTCTCGAATTATTCGACCAATCTCAAGGTCGATCTTCGCCCCGGAGAATTTACGAAGACATCCGCCGCTCAGCTTGCGAAACTGCACTGGGACGGCTCGAAGGTCGCGGTCGGCAACATCGCCAATGCATTGCTCTATCACGGCGATACGCGCTCGCTCATCGAGAATGCCGTCGGTGGATCCGGCAACGATTCGTTGACCGGCAACGACGGCATCAACCTGCTCAGAGGCGGTGCCGGCTCGGACACGTTGTACGGGCTTGGCGGAGGCGATTCCCTGGATGGCGCAGCCGGAGCCGATACGCTCTCAGGCGGCACCGGGACGGATATCTTCGATTTCAACTCCGTGAAGGATTCCCTTTCGAGCGCGCGCGATACGATCCAGGACTTCGTGCGGGCCGTCGACCGCATCGATCTGCGCACCATCGATGCCAACACCGCAACCGGCGGAGATCAGGCTTTCTCGTTCATCGGAAACATGGCCTTCACGGGCCAGAGCGGACAGTTGAACTTCATCGGCAATGTGCTTTCGGGAGATGTGAACGGCGACAGGACGGCGGATTTCCGCATCAACGTCACAGGCATCTCGACGCTGGCGATCGCCGACTTCTATCTCTGATAGAGGCTCATAGGATAAGATCGATGAACGATTGGATCGATTTCGACCAATGGCATAACTGCGCGCGGATGGAGCGGCCCGGCTTCGTGTTCGAGGTCCGGAACGGGGAGGGGCGGAGTCTGCTGACCCTCTGCACCGCTCCTCTCCAACTGCCATTCGAGTGGAGATCGCCACCGGTGGATTTCCGTCTCGTCGAGGCACCGAAGCCGCGCCGCTCAAATCCCATCCCGAAGCCGCAACTCTGACGATGCGGGTCGGAAGCTTATGAAAGGCTCTGCCGCAAGCCCCTATTGCGCGGGCTTGCGGCGGCGCGACGACGATGTCGGCGTCGCTCCCTGGGCGATCTGCAAACAGGTGAGCATGTCGACATAGCTCGGCGTCCCGCCAATCTGCGCTTCCTGTCCGCACATGTTGCGCTGGTTCACAGCCGCACTGCTCCAGATGTCGCGGAGCTGCTGTTCCGCTGCTGTCTCATCCCTCATGCAGCTTTCGTACGGGTTCGTGTCCTGGGCGGAGAGGGGCTGGGCCGCCTTGCAGGTCGCCTCGACGTTGAATCGGGGAGGTTCTTGTGCCGTGGCGGGAAAGCTCGAGAGGCTTCCCAACAGCACCATCATACCGAGCGTGTATGCCTTCATGGCAGCCTCCCTGCTTTACGTGTCGATTGCGCGCGACCTCAATCTCAGAATCCAATTCCGGAACCTAAAGTACTTGAGACCTGCATGATTTGCCCGACGGCACAATGCGCAGAGCCTCATTCCGCCGCGCCCAAGCTCAAACATAGTGTAAGGCACGCGCCCCAGCCCTCAAGGGTGCACGCTGGTGGCATTTCAGACCGGTTCCGGCTCGGTGTAAATCCGCTTGCGCCTTTAGAGCCATCAAAGATGATGGATGGTCGATTCCCGAGCTAACCTCAGGGCTACGAGCCGGCCTCCTGCCTGCCGTCATTGCCGGGTTCGCCCGGAACGTCGGTTCGCTCACCGAGCGTCTCGCGCACGTAAAGCTTCTTCACCAGCACGTAGGTGACGACGGCGAGGGGGAAGCCGAAGATCAGGCCAAGGGTGCCGAACAGAACGCTGCCGATCAGGATGGCGAATAGGGCCAGGGCGGGAGGAATGCTGATCACGCTCCTCGCGACGAGAGGGAAGATGACATTGCCCTCGATCTGCTGAATCACGATGACCGCCAGCACGGTCCAGAGCGCCGTCTCTCCGCTCACGCTGAAGGCGATCAGGACGGCGGGCAGCGCTCCCAGGATCGGTCCGAGGAAGGGGATGAAATCAGCGAGGCCTGCGATGAGACCGAGCGCAATGGACGAGGGCAGTCCGATCAGCCAGAAGGCGATGGCCGACAGCACTGCGACGCAGGTCATCGCGATCAGCTGCGATGTCAGCCACAGTCTCAGGGCCTGTCCGGACGCCTGCAGGGAGCTTTCGACCCGTGCATGGTGGCGGATCGGAAACAGCTTGACGAAGCCCTCCCGGTAGAGACGCGGAGAGGCGGCAACGTAGAGACCCGCAATCACCACGAGGATGAAATCCGCCAGGCCATCGAGAATGGCGCCGCCGATCCCCGCAAGACGTGCCGCCATTCCGCCGGTCGGCGCATTGTTCACGATCTCCGACAGATCGTCGCTCACGGCGCCGAGGCCCAGTTGTTTACTGAAATTGTCGATCGCGAAGGGAAGCCGTTCGACCACGTTGGAGAACTGGGCCCGAACCTGCGTTCCGAAAAGGGCAATGATGGCGAGGAACAAAATGAAGATGAGAAGGCTCGCGGCGGTCAGGCCCCAGCGTTCGGGCACCCTGAGATAACGCACAAGCGCGTCCGAGGCCGCATGCAGCAGAATGGCGACCAGCACGGCGCCGAAGGCGAGAAGAAGAACATCCGACAGCTTCCAAAGCAGGAGGGCCAGCAAGCCAAGTCCGAGGACGATGAGGGTCTTTCGGACGAACTCCGCATCTCCCATGAGCCTTCGCACGGAACGGTCCTGATCATTCATCGTTTACGCCTCACCTTCGACCTTGTGACAATCGAGGGGGCGAGGCTCGGTTCCCTCCATCGATGTCGATGTAGATCCAAGTTATTCGAGACTACATCTTTATGACTTGATCTTAAGTCCGTTTGTGCAGTTTCGTAATTCGGCGGAACGTATTTTAACCTTCTTGGTTGTCGTGCCATGGAGGGGATTCAAATGACCTCACAAGTCATCTGTTTTATTCTTGGCACTGTGTTTCCGCTTGCAATGGTCGGGTGGTTATTCGTCCATTGATGATTGTTTCAAATATTCTTCTCTGTGGACGAGGAGTGTATCGGAATTGATTGAGTGCCGCGTATCGAAAAGCCCGCCTGACATTTTCAGGCGGGCTTTTCGATGTCTTGGATCTACTTCTTATTATCGCACAACTTCCGTACAGGCCTGATTGCCGTAAGTATCCACCGTGCAGGTCCGTTGATTGATCGAACCGGTTGTTGCTGCCTCAGGGACAACGACAATTCCGGGGGCGGTCTGCATCTTCGCGTTCTGCTCGGCGAGGCCGCCCGCGATGCCACCGACGCCTGCGCCGACAACCGCACCCACAGGTCCGCCGACGATGGCGCCCGTCACCGCGCCGGTTGCGACACCGGCAGCCGTTCCTTCCTGCGCCGAAGCAAATTGAGGCATGGTCAAGAGGGATGCCGCGGCGAAAATAAAAGCAAGTTTACGCATAACTCGATCCCCGATCAGATGTTTGTCTGATCGGGAACGCTTCTGTTATGCTTCAGGTTCCAGTATTACCCTTGGAACGGGGCGTTCTACTTCGTCGCGGCTGCTGCTCGCTTGATCAATTCATCCTTGAGCGGCTCGGGGAGGTCGATCCCGGTCAGGCGCCAGGTCGTGCCCCTCAGGCGCAAGGTAATCTTGAATTGCTTGTCTCTGGGTTCATCGGCCGGAAGCGGGATGGTGATGGCACGAAAACCCTGTGTCTCCGACATGATGAAGGTCCGCCAAGCCTTCCCAAGAGAGGCTGTGTCGAAGCCGAGCGGGAAGAAACTGCCGTTGCGCCCCTGGGGTCCCGTAGCCCGCTGCAACTGGCCGTCATCGAGGAGGTCGATGACGGCCTGAGGCGTGATGAGTTCCTCCAGGACTGGGTTGAGGACGGCGGTTCCCGCCTGGGTGGCAGCCTGCTGACCCAGCCCGTCGAGATCCTGCGTCTTCAGATACTCGCCCAGGATCTGGCGCGCGAGGGAAACCCGAAGAGCGTTGAAGTTCACCCGCTCCGTGATCCGGTCCATGTCCCGGGCCTCGATGGCCTTGGACATGTCGTACAGCGCGACGAAGGGCGAGACCATGAAGATGGCCCAGGCCAGAAAGAGGAGAAAGCTGATCCGCAGAGTCCAACGCATTGTCTGTCGATTGCCCTTCGATACTCACAGGACGGCCGACCGCCGGTCGAAGGGGACGGCACGATGTCTGTTGAGAAGGGGCCTTATGTAGGGATACCGAAGTCAACAAAAAAGGGCGACCGAACGGCCGCCCTTTCTCAAGATCATGACTTCGGAGAGATCAGCCGCGGGCGCGGGCGCGGATCATGAAAGTGTCGTAGGCGTATTCGGCCACTTGGAACCAGAGATACCCTTCGTTTCGGAAGGCCTTGACCGAATCGACGACCTTCTTGAAGTCCGCGTTCTTGGCCGAGACCTCGTCGAAGACCTCATTGGTTGCCTTGTAGGCCGCTTCGAGGATCTCCTGCGAGTAAGGACGCAGCTGCGTGCCGGCCCCGAGGAGACGCCGGAGGGCGGCCGGATTGCGGGCATCGTACTTGGCCAGCATGTCGTTGTTGGCATAGCCGGAAGCGGCGGTCAGGATCGCCTGATACGCCTTCGGGAGCTCTTTCCACTTGGCCTGATTGACGAACAAGTGGATCGCGGGGCCGCCTTCCCAGAAGCCCGGATAGTAGTAGTACGGAGCGACTTTCGAGAAGCCGAGCTTCTCGTCGTCGTAAGGGCCAACCCATTCGGCGGCGTCGATGGTGCCGCGCTCGAGAGCCGGGTAGATGTCGCCGCCGGGGATCTGCTGCGGCACGGCGCCGAGCTTCTGGAGCACCATGCCGGCGATGCCGGCGATGCGCATCTTCAGGCCCTGGAGGTCCTGAACCGTCTTGATCTCCTTGCGGAACCAGCCACCCATCTGCACGCCTGTATTGCCGGCGGGCATGCCGTAGAGATTGTGCTTGGCGTAGAACTCGTTCAGCAGATCGTTGCCGCCGCCCTGGTAAAGCCAGGCGTTCATCTGGCGGGCATTCAGGCCGAAGGGAGCCGCCGTGCCGAGGGCGAACGTCGGATCCTTGCCGAAGTAGTAATAGGAGCAGGTGTGCCCGAGCTCGATCGTGCCGTTGCCGACCGCATCGGCCACCTGGGGCGTGCCGACGATCTCACCGGCCGCGAAGGGCTGGATCTGGAACTTGCCGTCGGTCGCCTCGGAGACGAACTTCGCGATCACTTCCGACGCGCCGTAGATGGTGTCGAGGGCCTTGGGGAAGCCCGATTGCAGGCGCCACTTCATTTCCGGCATGGACTGGGCGATGGCCGGGGCGGCAACCGCGGTCGAGGCGGCGCCGATTGTGGCGGCCTGCAAAAACTGACGACGTTTCATTGTTCTTTTCCTCTCTGGATCGTGACTTTGGTCACTTGGCCCTATTGACACTAAATTCGGTTACGTCCGCAAGAAGCCTGACGGCTCTATCGACTAATGATCTATGGGCCTTTTGAAAACGTGCTTGAGATCGCTCGAGAAAGCGGCGGGTCGATCGTGCCGATGAGCGCCTCGGGTCGTCAATGACCTGGCGCGGACCGTGGCGGTTCTCAGCGTCGGCCAGGTGATGGGAACGCCCATGGCTCCGGATCCGACGGCCGCGGGATAGAGTGCATCTCCGATGCCCTGCAGCCCTTTCAAGGGCTGAGCTTGCAGCGCTCGACCTCGTGGGCGAGGGTCGGCCGCCAATTGAAGGATGCGGGCAAAGCGCGGCTGGACATGCTCACGACCTGAAACATAATCACGAGTTCTAGCGAGGCGCAACGACGCCACGTTAGGCTCGAGACGCGCTTGTCTCGGATGTGGAATGAGATGTCTCGTCGGCACCGTCCATGAAGCCTGGCAATCAAACCCGGGCGGTCGTGCAGTCCCGGATTCAGGATTTGGGCCGGGCGTGGCTTTCGTCGAAGCTCGGATTCTTCGGAATGCTGAAGACTTCCGCGGCGCAGACGAGCATGAACAGAGCAATGACGCCGCCGATTTCGGCGAGGCTCACAAGAGCGGAAGAGAGGTCGCCCCAATAGGCGAAAGCGCCCGTGACGAGCGCGAAAACAGTAGCCCAAAAGACCATGGGCTTTCTCCCCGGCAAAGCTTGATGCGGACAAGTAACGGCTTAGGTCCCAATAAGTTCCTAAGGCCATGCTAAAAAATTCCTGAGACGCGCGTTTCCGTCAAGCAGCAAAGCGCCCTAATTCCGACAAGCGATAAAACTTTTTCGAAGCGCTTCTTCCATGCGCCCTGTGATCGATCGGATTGTCCCCAAACTCGAGGCTCCGGAAGCTTCTCTCCTGGAGGAGGCACGGCGGGCCTCGATCCTGCGGGAGAATGCTCATCAGGTGTTCTTGGAACGCGTTCCCGCTTTTCGCGCCGTCGAACAGGCTCCGCCCGCTCACCCTGTCCCCGCTCACCCTGTCCCATGGACGGGGACGCTCAGGATTGCGGCCTTCAACGCCGAGCGTCTCAAGAACCGGCCGGCGACCCGCCGCCTCATGCAACAGTCGGGTGCCGATATCGCCCTGTTCAGCGAAGTCGATCTCGGCATGGCGCGCTCCGGCAACGTGCACAACATTCGCGACCTGATCGCAGGCACCGGCGAGGGATATCTCTACGGCGTCGAATACGTGGAGCTCGATCTCGGCGACCGCGGCGAGATGCACGAGCATGCGGGCGAACGCAACGCCTGCAGCCTCCATGGCAATGCCATCGTAACCGGGTTCACCCTGGAGGCGGCGCACCTGATCCCGCTCGAGGAGAACGGGTTGTGGTTCTCCGGTTTCAAGGGTGCGCAGAGGCGCATCGGTGGGCGCATGGCGCTCGCCGCCCGCATCGCCGGCGCCCCGAGACCCGTGTGGGTCGTCGGCACCCATCTCGAAAGCAAGACCGATCCCGCCGACCGGCAGGCGCAGATCCGGACATTGCTGCGGGCGCTCGATGTCATCGCGCCCGGTGAGCCTTGCGTGATCGCCGGAGACTTCAACACCAAGGCACTGCCCCGCACCGATGACGAGCGGCATCTCCTGCTTGAGGCTCCCGAGCGCTGCGAGCCGCTCTTCGCCGATCTCAGGCAGGCTGGATTTGCCTGGGCCGGCGCCAATCTCGCGCTCCCGACGCAGACTCCGGGTCCGAAGGACAAGCACAAGCCGCCTTTCGGCAAGCTCGATTGGATCGTCGTGCGCGGTCTTGCGCCGAGCAATCCGCAGATCGTCCCGGCTGCCGATGAGGAGGGCAGGGCCGTGTCGGATCACGAGATGATCGCCGTGGATGTGATCATTCCGTGACCGTAAGACCCGGCGCTGCATCAGAATTTCCCCGTAACCTACATGTCCATATAGGTTATTAGTTAGTCTTCTTAAGTATTGCCCTTCAAACGAGTGGCTGCCTATTCATAGGGGTTGCTGGCATCTGCTTTCCTAGATCGTTTCCAGGTTTTCACTTCATTGCTCATATGTTCCGATTTTGATCGCGGAATCGCGTAACAATGTCCGGCATAAGACTTAGTAGGAGAACTTTCCGCGAACGTCTTTGAAATGGGAAGGGATTCGACCGGAGAGGTATCGATTCGCTTTTTAGCGCTGAAATGACAAAGCGGCATTCTTCTCTTCATAGCCGATACAAGGCCGGGGTGATGAGCCGTGTCGTCCCCCGGGCGGCTCGCAGAGCCGAGAAGGGGACTCCGTTGTTCCTCGCGTGCAAGTGGATTCCCTTCCCTCCGCTGCGCTCCGGCCGGGAATGACACTCTCCTCGTCATCACTGGGCTCGGCCCGGTGATCTCGATGGGTTGAGGCCGCAGCGTTTCACAGGATCGGGATGGCCGGGACAAGCCCGGCCATGACGGGGAGGATGTGACCAAGGACAGTCGACCGAGAAGCGCGTGACCAGGGATAGTGTCATGCCCCACCCGTCATCACCGGCCTTGTGCCGGTGATCCCGATGCTGAAAGGCGCCGCGCCTCCCAGGGTCGGGGTGGCCGGCACAAGGCCGGCCATGACGGGGAGAGGGCATCCCGCCACCTTGGAAAATTCACCTTGACAGCGGGACGCTGATAGAGTACAAAACGTGAACACTGAGGAAGTGTGAATGCAGCCCCGCTTCACAGGTCCGGTGCAACCTCCGCCGCTCAAGCCCCCGCTTGGGCGGTTTTTTGTTGGCTTTTTCAGGCCTCAGAGAATTCATGCCCCAGAGAATCGAGATTACCGACGAGCAGAAGCGGCAGGCCTGGGAATACTATGCCCGCGAGCCGAAGAAGCATCTGCCGGACATCCAGAAATTTCTCGGCGTAAGCCCGAGCAGCTTTGCGCGGCTGCGCCAGCGCTGGGGCTGGCCGCCGCGCCAGGCCGTTCTTGCCGAGAATGCCTTGAGCAAGGCCGCGAAGGACGAGGGCGGAGTCGCAGGCCTTCAGAAGGCTGCCGCCGCTTCCGTCAACGATGCGGCGCGGGCTCTGGCGCAGGCGACGCGGGCGCAGATCGACGCTCTCATGGACGAGCAGCGCACCGGTCGCGCCAAGGATCACGACAAGACGGCCCGTAGGCTCGCCTCCTATGCCAAGACGCTGGCGTCCGCCCGGGCTCTCCTGGAACAGGAAGGCTCACGGCTCGATGAAACCGAGCATCACGACAACAAACCACGGCGCAGCCTCCACGAGCTGCGCGACGAGCTTGCTCACCACCTTAACCGGGTTATCGCGGAAGAGGAGGCTCGCGGACGCGACGGCATCCTGGTCTGAAGATGAATTCGAAGAAGTCCTGCGTCATTGGCCGATCCGTTGCCGGCCCGAGCAGCGCCTGCCGGGCTTGGCGCGTGTGCACGATCCGTGGACGATCTGGCTCATGCTCGGCGGACGAGGGGCGGGCAAGACCCGCACGGGCGCCGAATGGGTGCGCGGCATCGCGCTCGGCAAACCTGATTTTGCGCATGACGCCTCCCGTCGCATCGCGCTGATCGGCGAGACCTTTTCGGATGCGCGCAACGTGATGGTGGAGGGGCCTGCCGGCATTCTCTCCATCCATGCGCGCCATGAGCGGCCTGCCTGGTCGCCTTCGCTGCGCAAGCTCGAATGGGCGAACGGCGCGGTGGCGCATGTGTTTTCGGCCGAGGATCCCGACTCCTTGCGCGGTCCGCAATTCGAGGCCGCGTGGGCGGACGAGCTCGCCAAATGGAGGCACGTGGAGGAGACCTGGGACATGCTGCAGTTCGGCCTTCGCCTCGGGGCGCATCCGCGCCAGATGGTGACGACGACGCCGCGCCCGATCCCGCTCATCAAGCGCTTCCTCGCGGATCCGACGGTGGCGGTGTCGCGGGTCAGGACATCCGACAACGCGGAGAACCTGGCGCCCGTCTTTCTCGACAACGTGATGCGCCGCTATGCGGGCACGCGTCTCGGCCGGCAGGAGCTTGAAGGCGACATCATCGAGGATCGCCCCGACGCCCTGTGGACCCGCGATGTCATCGAGGCAAACCGCGTCTGCGCCGCGCCGCCTCTCATGCGCATCGTCGTCGCCGTCGATCCGCCGGCCTCATCGTCGAAACGTGCCGATGCCTGCGGGATCGTCGCAGTCGGCGTGGCTGAAAGTGGCGTTTCGTATGTGCTGGAGGACGCGACGGCCTCAGGCCTGAAGCCGCCGGATTGGGCCGCCAAAGCCGTGGCGCTCTATCGACGGCTCGAGGCCGATGCGCTCGTCGTCGAGACGAACCAGGGCGGCGAGATGGCGACCGGCGTGATCCGCGAGGTCGATCCGTCCGTGCCGGTCGTCGGCGTGCGCGCGACGCGCGGCAAGTATCTGCGCGCCGAGCCGGTCTCCGTGCTCTACGCGCAGAGCCGCGTGCGCCATGTGGGCGCGCTGCCGGAGCTCGAGGACGAACTCTGCGATTTCGGCCCCGGCGGCCTCACGTCGGGCCGCTCGCCCGACCGCATGGACGCGCTCGTCTGGGCGCTGACCGAACTGATGCTGCGGGAGAGACGCGAGCCGCGGGTGCGGATGCTGTGAAGGCCATGAGGGCCATAAGCTGCTCACGTCATCACCGGCCTTGTGCCGGTGATCCCGATACGAAGGACGCCGCGCTCTTCCGATCGGGATGGCCGGCACAAGGCCGGCCATGACGGCGGAGGGTGACATCACCGAAGGTTGCAGGCCGGAAGTGGCGGGCGCGAAGGATCAGGCGTGACCAGCGCGCTCTGGATCCCCCTTCGAGACGCAGCTTCGCTGCTCCTCAGGATGAGGTTTGATACAACAGCAGAAAAACGCCCCAGCCGGAGGACGGTGTTCACGCACATCTCCGGCCGGGGCGCCGTGACTCCCGTAGGGGCAAAGATGGGGTCACGGTTCATAAGCTAAGCGGCGGCGGACGATCCTCAACGTCTCCTGATGGAGTGAGCCTTTCGGGCGCGCCTGTCTCCAAAGGAGCATTGCAACGGCGCTGACGGGTTCTCGAAGGTGGGAGTGTTCGGTCGCTGGAAGGCTGGGGCGGATGGCAGTCCATCCGTGCCGATCCGCCCCGCCATCTGCCTCGTGTCGTCCCAAACAGGAGAAAGGACGACAGAGCTCGAGAAACTGATGGTCGCGCCAGCCGAGAGGGGGGACCAACTCGGCTGGCGCGTGAATGTCGCCGGATGCCCCGCAACATCTCAAGATTACCCCATGGCCTATGACCGTCCAATGACAACACGGCAAGAATTGCCGCCTTCTTCATCACCAGGTGCGGAAGTTGTCGCCATTCTGAATCAACGCAAGGCAGTGATGTGCCCTTGTATCGGAAGGCGGCATCGCGCTGTCACCCTCGGCGGCCCCAGGCCGGGATGCCACCTCTCACGTCATCGCCGGGCTTGTCCCGGTGATCCCGACGGCCTGAAGCGCCGCGCCTCACGGCATCGGGGTGGCCGGGACAAGCCCGGCCATGACGTCGAGGATTGATGCAACCGTTCGGCCCGGCCTGATGCGGCCGGGAATGACACCTCTCACGTCATTACCTCCTCCACGTCATCACCGGGCTTGTCCTGGTGATCTCGATCCGAAGGGCGCGGCGCTACACAGCATCGAGATGGAGCCCGACCATGACGGGGAAATCCGCCGAGGCTCACATGCTTCGCCCTCATTCACCCTTCATGCCCTCATCCCGGGCAGGAGTTTCTCATGTTCAATCGACTGACCCGCTGGCTTCAGGCGCCGCCCGAGGCCAAGGCTTCGCGCGTGCAGAGTGCCATCGCGCTCTATGTCGCCGGGCGCGCCGTGTGGACGCCGCGCGATTACGCGGCGTTGTCCCGCGAGGGATTCCAGAAGAACGCGATCGTGCACCGCGCGGTGCGGCTGGTGTCCGAGGCGGCGGCGACGCTGCCGCTCGTGCTCAAGAGCGAGGGCAGGGAGATCACGGCGCATCCGCTTCTCGCGCTGCTCTCCCGGCCTAATGCGCGCGAGGGTGGGCAGCGCTTTCTGGAAAGCCTCTACGGGCACCTGATGGTGTCCGGCAACGCCTATGTGGAGGCGGTGAGCCTCGACGGCGCGCCGCACGAACTCTATGTGTTGCGGCCCGACCGGATGCGCGTGGTTCCCGACGCCGACGGCTGGCCCGCCGCTTACGATTATGCGGTCGGCACGCAGAATGTGCGCTTCGCCATTCGCGAGGACGAGGCGCTGGCGCCGATCCTGCACCTCACGCTGTTTCACCCGGTCGACGATCATTACGGTCTCTCGCCCATGGAAGCGGCGGCGATCGCGCTCGACATCCACAACGCGGCGGGAGCCTGGAACAAGGCCCTGCTCGACAACGCGGCGCGGCCCTCCGGCGCGCTCGTGGTGGGCGGTGCGACCCTCACCGATGCGCAGTTCGACAGGCTCAAGGGTGAACTGGAAGTCAACTATCAAGGCGCCGGCAACGCGGGCCGCCCGCTGCTCCTCGAAGGCGGCCTCGACTGGCGGCCGCTGTCGCTCTCGCCGAAGGACATGGACTTCGTCGAGTCCAAGGCCGCGGCAGCCAGAGAGATCGCACTCGCCTTCGGCGTGCCGCCCCTGCTGCTCGGCCTTCCCGGCGACAGCACCCATGCGAATTACGCCGAAGCGAACCGCGCCTTCTACCGCCAGACCGTGATCCCGCTCGTGAAGCGCACGGCGGAATCGCTGTCGCACTGGCTCGCGCCGGCCTTCGGTGAGACCCTGCGGCTCGAACCCGACCTCGACGCCATCGAGGCGCTCGCCGACGAACGCGAAAGCCTCTGGCGGCGCGTGACGGCGGCGGCGTTCCTGTCCGACGACGAAAAGCGCGAGGCGGTGGGGTATGGGCGTGCCGCCGCGGGGAAGGGGCGGGCGTGAGAAGTGCGGGGCAGTCCCCGCACACGCAACGTCATCACCGGGCTCGTCCCGGTGATCTCGGTTGACTGAAGCGCGGCGCTTCACAGGGTCGGGATGGCCGGCACAAGGCCGGCTATGACGGGGAGAGGTGTCTCGGACGAAGCGCCGTGGAGATCCGGAGTCGTGTCGCGGAACCCGGCATCAGTCAAATCAGACGGTGCCGAACAAGCGAACGGGAAGCCGCTGCGCTCTTCCTGCAGACGTGGCGGCTATGGATCCCCGCCTTTGCGGGGATGACAGCGTTGGGTTTCAGGCGCCGCATCCCGCCGACGATCCCGGATCGCCTTCGCCGTCCGAGTGACCCCCATCAAGGTCCGCGAATACACAGGCGAAGCGCACACGAAGCACTCAGACGAAGCACGCTCACCCAAACCGTCCTACTCGCAAAAACCACTTCACCCCCACGCGCACCCACCCTCAATGGAGCTTTCGCGCAGGAACAAATCATGAACACTTTCGACCAGATCACCGAAGCCGTCATCCGGCGCGGGGATCTTGCCCATCTCGCCCTGTTCGTCTGGGCGAGTGGGGCGTCCGCTTTGCTCGCCATGACCTTACGCGATCTGTTCGCGGCCAATCGCCGGTTCGACGCGTTCGTGCGCGAGTTGTCCCTCTTCAACCGCCGCCATTCGGGAGATCTTCCATGACACGCTCCAGCGCTCGCACGCCGCGCAAGCCCAAGGCCGCGCGGGACGGGCAGAGCCGTGCCACGCTCGTGTTCCGCGACTTCGTGCGCCAGCTCGAAAAGCTCGACGCCAAACCAAGGACGGCAGCACGCGGAGCCGCGCGATGAGGCCCGGCATCGCCATCATCCAGGAGCGGAAGTTCCTGGCCGAACCGCTGAACGCCATCGACGCGGACGGCGTGTTCGAGGGCTATGCCAGCCTGTTCGGCGAGGCCGATCTCGGCAAGGATGTGGTCATGCCGGGCGCGTTCTCGGATACCTTGAGAAAACGCCGCGCGACGGGGTGCGGCTGCTCTGGCAGCATGATCCGGCGCAGCCCATCGGGCGCTGGCTCCTCATCGCGGAGGACCGGCGCGGGTTGCGCGTGCGCGGCAAGCTCAACCTCGCGGTGGAGCGCGCGCGGGAGATCCACGCGCTCATGCGCGAGGGGGCCGTCGACGGGCTCTCCATCGGCTTTCGCGTCGAGCGTGCCCGGGCCGAGCGGCCCACCGGCCTGCGCCGGCTGGAGAAGCTCGACCTGTGGGAGATCTCCGTCGTGACCTTCCCGATGCTGCCCGACGCGCGGGTCGAGACCGTGAAGAACACGGCACCGGAACTCGCCGCCAGCATCCGCAAGGCGACGGTGCGACTATTGTCCTGAACCTAGTCCGTAGGTGCGCGTTAGATGATCGCCCGCACGAATGCGGATACGGCGGGCCCTGTCCTGAGAGGGCGGGTGTCTGTGTTCCGTTGTCTCGGGAGGTTTTGATGAAGAAACTCGCTTTCGTTGCACTCCTCGGCCTGGCGGCCGCAGCTTGCACCACCACGGAAGAACGGGTCGGCGGCGCCGCCGTCGGCGCCGGCGTCGGTGCGGTAGCAGGCCCCGTCGGCGCGGTGGCCGGCGGTGCGGTCGGTGCTGTGACCGGTCCGACCGTCGCGCGGTCGGCGCGCCGCACGGCGCGGCATATGTAAGTATTCTCCTCACAGGGAGATCAACGGGCCCGCCGGAAGGCGGGCCTTTTCTTTTAGGCCCTTTCAAAACGAACGATTGATATGATCCCAGTTGTAGACACCAAATCCGTTTCCGACGATGTCGCCTCGGCCTTCGAGGATTTCGCCCGTGCCTTCGAGGCGTTCAAGGGCGCCAACGATACGCGCCTGTCCGAGATCGAGACGCGGCTTTCGAGCGACGTGGTGACGGACGAGAAACTCACCCGCATCGACAGCGCGCTCGACGACGCCAAGCGCCGTCTCGACCGTCTCGCCCTCGACCGCTCGCGCGCGCCGCTCGGGGCTGGCGCGGAGGCCGCACGCGATCCGGCCCAGGCGGAGCACAAGGCGGCGTTCCATTCCTATATCCGCTCCGGCGAGGCGTCGGGGTTGAAGCGGCTCGAGGAGAAGGCGCTGTCCGCCGGCTCAGGCCCGGATGGCGGCTATCTCGTGCCCGATACGGTCGAGAGCGAGGTTCTGCGCCGCCTCTCCGCCGTCTCGCCGATCCGCGCCATCTCGTCGGTGCGGCTGATTTCCGGCGGCCAGTACAAGCGCGCCTTCTCCACCACGGGTCCGGCAACGGGCTGGGTCGGGGAGACCGCGGCACGGCCGCAGACCGCAAGCCCGACGCTCTCCGAGATGAGCTTCCCGGCCATGGAGCTCTATGCCATGCCGGCCGCTACCCAGACCCTTCTCGACGATGCGGTGGTCGATATCGACCGCTGGATCGCCGAGGAGGTCGAGGCGGCCTTCGCCGAGCAGGAAAGCACTGCCTTCGTGAAGGGCGACGGCGTCAACAAGCCGAAAGGTTTTCTCTCCGCCGACACGGTCGAGGAGGAGATCTGGGAATGGGGCAAGCTCGGAACGATACGGACCGGCGGCGCGACCTTCCCGACCGACAATCCGTCCGATGTGCTGGTGGACCTGATCTACGCGCTTAAAAGCGGCTATCGCCAGAACGCCTCCTTCGTCATGAACCGTAAGACGCAGAGTGCGATCCGTCGGTTCAAGGACGACAACGGTCAGTACCTCTGGACCCCGCCCGCGAGCCTCGGCCAGACGGCGACCCTGATGGGCTTCCCCGTCGTCGAAGCCGAGGACATGCCGGATATCGCGGCGAATGCATGCGCGGTCGCCTTCGGCGATTTCAAGCGCGGTTATCTCATCGTCGACCGGGCCGGCATGCGCGTGCTGCGCGATCCGTATTCCGCAAAGCCCTACGTGCTGTTCTACACCACCAAGCGCGTGGGTGGCGGCGTGCAGGATTATGCGGCGATCAAGCTGTTGAAGTTCGCGGCTTGAGAAACTTCGGAGACATCCCTGACGTCATCACCGGCCTTGTGCCGGTGATCCCGATGATCTGAGGCGCCGCGCTTTTCAGGATCGGGATGGCCGGCACAAGGCCGGCCATGACGGGAGTGGGTGTCATCCCCGGCGAGCCGGAGGCGAGGGAAGGGGATCCACATCCCGGCTGGCGCTATGGATCCCCTTCCCCTCCGATGGCTCCGCCATCTCAGGCCGGGAATGACACGGAGGCCCGCGCTATGCGGTGCGGTGCAGAGACGAACTCAATTCCCTGTCCATGCGCTGTTCCTGCCGTTGAGGCTGCGCATGCTCGACGCGATCCATCCGAGATGCTCGACGATCGGAGTGACGGCCGTGAGGCCGCCGCAGGCGCTCGGCTGGCGGCTTCGCAAGGGGCCGCTCGACCAGCTCGTGATGCCGTAGAGCAGATAGCCTGTCTGGGTCGCGGCCAGGATCGGCCCGCCGGAATCGCCCCGGCAGGCGCCGGCTCCGGCCGTTTCCGCCAGCCGGTTACGATCGACGACGATCAGCACGCGATTGGCGACCTCGATGGGACCGAGCGACACCAGGTTGGTCTGGCGAAGCGTCCGGGCGGTGCGCCTGACCCGCTCGGACAACACGCCGAACCCTGCAATCGTCACGCCGTCGCCCACGTCGATCCGGCCCGCCTGGGTCGGGTCGAGGGCCAGGAACTCGGGGCCGAGCGGCCGATCGAGCTTGAGAATGGCCAGATCGATCCCCGGCTGGGTGCGCGGCGTCGTGCCGGGCACGAACGTGGGATGGACGGCGAGCGCGGCGACATTGAAGCGCTGTTGCCTGAAGGCGCGGTTGAGGGCCGTGACTCGATAGGCGGCCCGATCCGTCATGCAATGGGCGGCGGTGAGCACGAGATCGGGTGCGACCACGACACCGGAGCAGAGTTCGCCGGTGGAGCTCTCGATGGACACCACCGATCGCCGCAGCCCGTTCGGAT
The DNA here is from genome assembly GCF_044784385.1 of Microvirga sp. RSM25. Taxonomy (NCBI): domain Bacteria; kingdom Pseudomonadati; phylum Pseudomonadota; class Alphaproteobacteria; order Hyphomicrobiales; family Methylobacteriaceae; genus Microvirga; species Microvirga sp. RSM25. Next base: position 684,833 of record NZ_CP173039.1, read on the forward strand.
CGCGCGAGGTGGCGCCTTGCAGGACGGCCCATGCGGGAGTGGCGAAAAGGGTGACGACGGCAAGAGCAAGGGCTGGCAGAGCGCGCATGGGATGATGATGCCGTGTGGGGGAGGGATTTTTTAAGGCAAGGTCTTGGCCGTCAGGATAGTTCCGTTCCCTTATGAATTTCTAACGACAGAGGATAGGACGCAAAGGTGGATCCCACTTCTGGGGCTTCTCGATGCTTGTTCCTGAGAGGCAGGTTCGAAATTGCCTTCAGACCTGAGCCCTCATCCTGAGGGCCGCCGAAGGCGGTGTCTCGAAGGACGAGGGCGCCTCCAGTGCATGCTGGATCCTCCTTCGAGACGGCGCTTTGCACCTCCTCAGGATGAGGACAGAGGTTTATGGGCCAGACTCTGAGGAGCGCATCGACGATGCCCTAACAGCAGAGGAGAGGACTCGAAAGTGCATCCCACTGTTGAACCGGATGGTCTATTCGCTGCCGCTCCACAATGCTGCGCGATTCCAGCCTTTCAGGATCCTGTCGATCCACGCGCGCTGCGGTCCGACGAGGATGCCCTGCGTCAGCCCTCCGCAGCTTCGGCCTTTGACCGGCGATGACCAACTTGTGATGGCAGCGACCGTCGTTCCGGACGCCATCGGACCGCCGGAATCGCCCTGGCATGCGCTCGCCGTGCCTGACCCCTCGGCCCACAGCAGAATCCGGCTCGGGCCGTAGGGCTCGACCGCCGTCAGGGATGCGGTGCGGAATGTGCCGGAGGTTTTCGCGTCGCCCTCGCGGGACAAACCATAGCCCCCAACGACGACAGGATTGTTCTCCGGGACTTTTGCCGCTGTGAGCGTCGCCCGCTCGAAACGGGCGGGCAGGGCCTCGGGAATGCGCACGAGGGCGAGATCGATGGAGCGCTGCCGGGTCTCGATGGCCTTCGCGTTGTAGCCGGGATGCACCGCCTTCGCGGCGGGCGTGATCAGCACGGGCTCGCCGGTCTCGTCACGGAAATGCACCCGGTGCTCGGCGGCGCCCGTCACGCAGTGTGCGGCGGTGAGCACCACGTCCTTCGCCAGCACCACGGCGCTGCAGACACCGCCGTTCGAGCCCAAGACCATCACGCTTTGGCGGGCGAGGGGACCTTCATCCTCGGCGCCGCCGACGATGGCATTCGCCTGTGTCGCCACGAGCGACAGGGCAAGACAGAGCGTAACCAGACGTTGCATGACTCATAAGGATTCCTGTTACGATGATTCCCATATTCATCAGCGGCCCCGCCGTCGAGCCCATAACGCTTGAGGAGATGAAGGCCTATCTTCGGGTCGATGACGATGACGGTACGCAAGACGAGCTGATCACAGGGCTCGTCAAGGCGGCCCGCCTCATGGTCGAGGCGGCGTCACGGCGTATCCTGATCGAGCAGCACTGGCGCGTGGTGCTGGATCGCTGGCCCGCCGGCGGGACGATCCTGCTGCCCCTCTCGCCGCTGATCGCGGTCGACGGCATCAAGGTGACGGATGCATCGGGCACCGCGTCCGACGTTCCGGCGAGCGCCTTCGATACGGACACCTTGAGCGAGCCGCCGCGCATCGCCGTTGCCGATATTCCTGAGCCGGGCAAGCCGAGGAACGGCATCTCCATCGAATTGCGGGCCGGCTATGGCGCCGCACCGGATGCGGTGCCGGCTACGTTGAAGCTCGCGATCCGCATTCTCGTCGCCCATTGGTTCGAGAATCGGGGCGACGTCGTGGGCGAGCAGATCCTGCCGCCCGAGGCGCTCGCCCTGGTGGCGCCGTTTCAAAGGGCGCGGATTTAGCGCTCCCTCATTGTCATTCCGGGAACAACATCCACCACGTCATGGCCGGACCTGTCCCGGCCATCCCGATGCGGAAAAGCGCCGCGCCTCGATCAATCGGGATCACCGGCACAAGGCCGGTGATGACGAGGGGAGTGTGTCAGCTCGAACGGGAACGACATTTTCCACGTCATGGCCGGGCTCGTCCCGACCATCCCGGTCGGAAGAGCACTGTGTTTCGCCAAGTCGAGATTCCCGCCACGAGGCCAAACATGACGTTGCGGTCCGTACGCTTTCCTATCCTCCCAAAGATCTTTCCATGAGAACCAAACCCATTCCCATCGGTGCGCGGGCGCGCCGGTTCGTGCTCGAAATGCCGCTCGAGCGGCCCGACGGTTTCGGCGGCGTCATTCGCACCTATACGTCCGGTCCCCAGATCTGGGGCGCCATCGAAATGCTCTCAGGAGCCGAGCGCGTGCGCGCGGACCGCCCCGAGCAGAGCCTGACGCATCGCATCACCCTGCGCTATCGCGAGGGCGTGACCGGTGCCATGCGCCTGACCTCGGGCCTGCGCCGCTTCGCCATCCGCACGACGGCCGATCCGGACGGATCGAAGCGCGATCTCGTCTGCCTCGTCGAGGAGATGCGGGCATGACGAGCCCCGTTCTCGTCTTGCGCCGCGCGATCCTGGATGCGGCCGCGCTCGATGCGGACCTGCGTGCGCTCATGGGCGGCGCCTTGCGCCTTTACGACGAGCCGCCGCGGGGCTCCGAGCCGGTCTATGCGCTGTTCTCGGATGTCCGCGCGACGGATTGGTCCACCGATCACGACCGCGGCCACGAGCAGGATCTCGGGATCGTGGTGTGGTCCGAGCGCGGCGGCGCGCGAACGGCGCTTGCGGTCGCCGAGCGGTTCGACGCGATTCTCGACCAAGCGTCGCTGGCGCTCGACGGACACCGCCTCATCAACCTGCGCGTCACGGAGCTCGTCTCCGAGCGCGACAAGGACACCCAACTCACCCGCGTCACCTTACGCCTGCGCGCGGTGACGGAGGTGGCGTGAGAGGTGAGACCTTCCCGTCATGGCCGGCCGTGTGCCGGCCATCCATGGCTTCAAGAACCACAACCCTCATCCTGAGGAGCAGACGAAGTCTGCGTCTCGAAGGAGTGTCCGGAGAGTACTGGATCCTCCTTCGAGATGGATTGCTCACGCAATCCTCCTCAGGATCAGGGCAGTGAGTGGGATCGGGATCACCGGCACAAGGCCTGTGATGACGTGGGGAATTCCCATTCCTGCCTGCAAGAGGCCTCTCACGCACATTCAGCTTCCCTCATTCGAACAAAGGACATCCCATGCCTGCTCAGAAGGGCAAGGACCTGCTCGTCAAGATCGGCGACGGCAGTAATGGCTTCGTCACCGTGGCGGGCTTGCGCACGCGCCAGATCGCCTTCAATGCCGAGACCGTGGACGTGACCCATGCGGAATCCGTCGGGCGCTGGCGCGAGCTCTTGGCCGGCGTCGGCGTGCGCCGTGCGTCGATCTCGGGTTCCGGCGTGTTCAAGGACGAAGCATCCGACGCGCGCATGCGCCAGGTCTTCTTCGACGGCGACATTCTCACCTACCAGATCGTCATTCCCGATTTCGGCCGCATCGAAGGTCCGTTCCAGATCACCAGCCTGGAATATCGCGGCGACCATGCGGGCGAAGTGACGTTCGAGATGGCGTTCGAGTCGGCGGGCGCGCTGACGTTCGTGGCGTTGTGAGCGCGCATCCGGCCGCTTGAAAGACACTGACTCTCCACGTCATCATCGGGCTTGTCCCGGTGATCCCGATAAAGACGAGCGTCGCGTTTCACGACATCGGATGGCCGGCACAAGGCCGGCCATGACGTGGCGGATGTCATCCCCGGCGAGCGAAGCGAGGGAAGGGGATCCACGATCAAGCACTGCGCTATGGATTCCCTTCCCCTCCGCTGCGCTCCGGCCGGGAATGACACAAAGCAAGGAAAGAAAACGATGCCCAACAGACGACGGGGCGAGGTGGCGCTGCAGCTCGGCGAGACGCGCTATACCCTCTGCCTCACTCTCGGTGCGCTTGCGGAACTCGAGGACGCATTCGGTGTCCAGGATCTCATGGCGCTTGGCCAACGCTTCGGCACCGGCCGCCTGTCGAGCCGCGACCTGCTCACGTTGCTCGCCATTGCGCTGCGCGGCGGAGGTCACGCGATGAGCGACGCGCAGGTGGCGAACCTGCCGCTGCATGACGGGATCGAACCGGTGGCCGCGGCGCTTGCCGATCTCCTCGTGACCACCTTCGGCGGAGGCGGCGCATCGCCAAACCCTCCGGATCCGCAGGATGCGAGCCTCACGCCTTCCCCTGGGACGATGCGCTGACGCTGGCCTTGAGCATCCTGCGGTGGAGCCCGGAAACCTTCTGGCGCGCGACGCCGCGCGAATTGATGGCGGCGTGGGAGGGATTGCATGGCGGACGAAGGTTAGAGCCGGCGCTGAACGGCGATCTCAGGCGTTTGATGGGGGCGTTTCCGGATGAGGGAAGCTCACACGCCATCTGACTCAAGTGAGCTGCCGTGAGCCATGCCTCATCCAGGCGGCCGCGTGAGCTTATCCTCTGTCCCGAGAAACTTGATGCCCTTTGTTTCGGCACACAGAATGTAGATTCTTCGGAATGTATCCCCGGTGACGTCTCCATATTTCATCGAAGCAACGGCTTTGGCTGCTTCGAATTTACATTCCTTGTCAGCCTGCTCCCACTGCTCGTGAGTAAGCGAGCCTGCGTCAAAAATCAGATCCGGCTTTTTGCCGGGAGCATTGCAGGCGCCGAGAAGGCCTGCCAAGCAAAAGATAAAGTAGGATGGACGAATGGTCCCCAACGAAAAGAGATTGCCGGCCGACTTAGGGCAAGACCCTATGGCGGCCGATCGGACGCGCCAGCTCAACACCCTCATCGGCCTCTCCGAAAAGTTCGGCGACTCCCTGTCCAATGCTTTCGCGAAGAATATCGCGGAAGGCAAGAAATTTGATAACGTTATAAAGTCTGTTCGACAATCCCTTGTGGAAACGGGACTGCGCATGGCGCTGGCGCCCCTGCAAATGGCCTTGAGCCAGAGCGTGAAAGGGATGACGACGGGGTCCCTGCAGGGATCGCTCCCGCTCGACGGGGGTGGTCTGCTCGGCGGCCTCGTCAAGGGGCTGGGCTCGATCTTCGGTTCCCTCTTCGGTGCCGGAGGCTCCGCCTTCGCGAAAGGAGGCGCGTTCTCGCGCGGCATGGTGATGCCGTTCGCGCAAGGAGGGGTGGTCGGTGCGCCGACCTATTTTCCGCTCGGGCGTGGGCTCGGCCTCATGGGCGAGCAGGGCTCCGAGGCGGTGATGCCGCTGGCGCGCGGGCCGGACGGGCGCCTCGGCGTGCGCTCAGGTGGAGGAGGGCGACCGGTCTCCGTGACCATGAACGTCTCGACTCCCGATGCCGAAAGCTTCCGCCGTTCCGAGGCGCAGGTGTCCGCCGCGCTCGCCCGCGCCGTCTCGCGCGGGCAGCGCGGGATGTAAGGGTCGATCAGGTGCCCGCGCCGTCGAGCATCGCCATGATCTCGTCCTTGATGTGCAGGCGGCGGCGCTTAAGCTCCTCCTCGATCTCCTCGGGCTTGGGCTCCACCCGGGTCTCGATCCGGTGGATGGTGCGGTTCAGCTCGTTGTACTCGTCATAGAGCCGCGAGAAGTGATTGTTGCTCGTCTTGAGCTGGTGAATCCGGTCTCGCTTGTCGGGGAAGTCTTCCGCGAGGTCGTTGGGAGCGTTGCTCATCGCCTGCTGCCTCCTAGTCGTCTGGGGTTCGCGACGTCAACGCCACCCCGGCTTTTTTCGTTTCATCTTTCCAAAGGACGGACCATGACGTCCGAATTCCACGAGGTCCGCTTCCCGCTCGATGTCAGCCTCGGCAGCCGGGGCGGGCCGGTGCGGCGGACCGATATCGTCACGCTCGCCTCCGGCCGCGAGCACCGCAACAGCCGCTGGGCCGGGTCCCGGCGCCGCTACGACGCGGGCTTGGGCGTCAGGACCGTCGATGCGTTGCAGATGGTGATCGCCTTCTTCGAGGAGCGGCGCGGACGGCTCTACGGCTTCCGCTTCCGCGACCGGACCGACTGGCGCTCCGGCCCGCCCTCCAAGGAGCCGACGCCGCTGGACCAGCGCATCGGCACCGGCGACGGGCAAAGCTCGCGCTTCCCGCTGGTGAAGACCTACGGCTCGTCCTTCGCGCCCTACAGCCGCCCCATCGCCAAGCCGGTGGGCGGAACGGTCCGGGTGGCGGTCGACGGGATCGAGCAGAGTGTCGGCTCCGGCTTCAATTGCGATCCCGCGACAGGCCTCGTGACCTTCACCGCCGCTCCGCCGGCCGGCGCCGTCATCACGGCGGGCTTTGCCTTCGACGTGCCGGTGCGCTTCGACACGGACGAACTCGACATCGATCTCTCCACCTTCGACGCCGGCGGCATCCCACAGATTCCGCTGATCGAGATCGTTCCTTAGACGCCGTCGCGTCTTGCTGACCCTCCACGTCGTCACCGGCCCTGTGCCGGTGATCCCGATTGTGTGAAGCGCCGAGTCTTTTCGCATCGGGAATGGCCGGGACAAGCCCGGCCACGACGGGAGAGGAGCGAGATCTCGCCATTCATCGCAAGGACCATCATGCGCACCGTTCCCCCAAACCTCGCCGCCCATCTGGCGGACGGGTCGACGAATCTTTGTCATTGCTGGAAGCTCACCCGCCGCGACGGCATTGCCTTCGGCTTCACCGATCACGATCGTGATCTCTCCTTCGCCGGTATTCTCTACGCGGCCCGGACCGGGCTCGAGGCCGCGGAGGCGACGGCCGAACTCGGCTTCGCCATCGGCGGCGGCGAGGTGTCCGGCGCGCTCATCTCCGCAGGTCTCACCGAGGACGATATCGCCTCGGGCCTCTATGACGATGCGAGCGTGGAAACCTGGCTCGTCAACTGGAGCGACGTGGAGGAGCGCCTGCTCCTCGATGTCGGCTCGATCGGCGAGATCCGCCGCGCGGATGGCGGCTTCGTTGCCGAGGTGAGGGGGCTCATGCATCGCTTCGACGAGGAGCGTGGACGCCTGTTTCGCGCCACCTGTTCGGCGGATCTCGGCGACGAGCGGTGCGGCATCAATCTCGCTTCATCCACCTATGCCGATACCGGCACCGTCACGCGCACGGACGGAGCGTTGTCCATTGCCGCTTCCGGCATCGGTTTCTCGGACGGATGGTGCACTGCTGGCAACCTCACCTGGACGAGCGGCGACAACGCCGGCCTCTCGGTCGAGATCAAGGTGCATCGCGCGGTTCAAGGCACGGACGAGTTCGACCTGTGGCAGCGCGCGCCTCGGGCCATCAAGGTCGGCGATACGTTCCGCGTGACAGCCGGCTGCGACAGGACCCATGCGATGTGCCGGGCGAAGTTCAGGAACGCCGTGAACTTCCGCGGCTTCCCGCACATGCCCGGCAACGACTTCATCATCCGCATCCCGCAGCAGGGCGAGCCGGGCCTGGATGGCGGGAGTTTCTTCAGGTGATGCGCCACGGGGGACCTCGATCTCCCCACAGCCTCATCCTTCGAGACGCCTGCTCCGCAGGTTCCTCGGAGGCTGACGCATCATGCGAGTCCCTCGCCGTCATGGCCGGGCCTGTCCCGGCCACCCCGATCCTGTGAAACGCCATTCCCTTCGCATCGAGATCACCGGCACGAGGCCGGTGATGACGTGAGGAGGGCTGGAGGACTTTTCGGTTGGAAGCGAACTTTTGAACATGCCCACACCTCATCTCATCCTCGCCGAGGCCCGTTCCTGGATCGGCACGCCCTACCGCCATCAGGCGTCGCTCAAGGGAATCGGCTGCGATTGCCTCGGGCTGCTGCGCGGCGTGTGGCGCGGCGTCATGGGCGACGAGCCCGAATTGCCGCCGCCGTATTCGCCCGACTGGGCGGAGGCCGGAGCCGATACCTTGCTCGCCGCTGCGCGCAAACATCTCGTCGAGATCGCGTGCAATGAGTTCACGGCCGGCGACGTGCTGCTGTTCCGCTGGCGCGACGCCATGCCGGCGAAGCACTGCGCGGTTGCAACCTCGCCCGACACCATGATCCACGCCCATGACGGCGCATCGGTGGCCGAGGTCGCGTTCCATCCCTGGTGGCGGCGCCACCTCGCCTATGCGTTTCGCTTTCCGGACAAAAACTGATGGCCACAATCGTTCTTCAAACCGTCGGCGCCGCGGTCGGCGGCATGGTTGGCGGACCCATCGGGGCCATGGCCGGACGGGCGCTGGGCGGGCTCGCGGGTGCGGCCATCGACAACGCGCTGCTCGGTGGCGACAACACCAAATACGTCGAGGGTCCGCGTCTCAAGGACATCGACGGGCTCACCTCCACGGAAGGTGCGCCGATTCCGCGAGTTTACGGCCGCGCGCGCATCGGCGGCCAGCTCATCTGGGCAACGCGGCTCGAGGAGGTGGTGAACACCGATGTCGACCGCGGAGCCCAAGGCGGCAAGGGCATGGCCGGGCCGAAGACCGTGACGACCACCTATTCCTATTTCGCCAATCTCGCGGTGGGGCTGTGCGAGGGACGCATCGCCTTCATCCGCCGCGTCTGGGCCGATGGGCGCGAGCTCGATCTCAGCGCCATCACCATGCGCCTGCACCCGGGCAGCGAGACGCAAAGCGCCGATCCGCTGATCGTCGCGAAGGAGGGGGCCCAGAACGCGCCGGCCTACCGCGGGTTGGCCTATGTGGTGTTCGAGCGCCTGCCGCTTGCGGATTTCGGCAACCGCGTGCCGCAATTCTCCTTCGAGGTCATCCGCCCAGTCGACGGCCTCAACCGCATGGTCCGGGCGGTCTGCCTCGTCCCCGGGGCGAGCGAGTTCGGCTACGACACGTTGCCCGTGATGCAGGTGCTCGATCTCGGCAAGACGCGGCCGGAGAACCGACATCAGTTGCATAGCGACACCGACGTGGAGGCGTCCCTCGATGCCCTGCGGGCACTTTGTCCGAACCTCGAGCGCGTGTCGCTGGTGGTGAGCTGGTTCGGCGACGATCTGCGCGCCGGATCCTGCCTCATCGAGCCGCGCGTGGATGTGAAGACCAAGACCAATGACGGCGCCACCTGGTCCGTCGCGGGCCTGACGCGCGAGGATGCGAAGGCGGTGTCCCTCGTCGACGGGGCTCCGGCCTACGGCGGCACGCCGTCCGACGAATCCGTCATCCGCCTGATCCGCGACCTGAAAAGCCGCGGGCTGGAGGTGGTGCTCTATCCGTTCGTGATGATGGATGTGCCCATCGGCAACGGTCTGCCGGACCCCTATGGGGGCACGGGCCAGCCGCCCTATCCCTGGCGCGGGCGCATCACGTGCCATCCCGCGCCGGGGAGGAGCGGCTCGCCCGATGGAACGGGTGCGGCCGCCGCGCAGATCGAGCAATGGTTCACGCGCTCCGCGGGGTTCAACCGCATGGTCGTCCACTACGCCAATCTCGCGGAGCAGGCCGGCGGCGTTCACGGATTCATCCTGGGCAGCGAGCTCGTCGGCCTGACTCGCGTGCGCTCCGCATCGGGCGTGTATCCCGCGGTCGGCAAGCTGAAGGCGCTCGCCGGGCAGGTGAACGCCATCCTTCGCGCGTCCACGAAGATCGTCTATGCGGCGGACTGGACGGAATACGGCGCCCATGTTCTGGATGGCGGTGACGAGGTGCGCTTTCCCCTCGATCCGCTCTTCGCCAGCGATGACATCGATGCGGTCGGGATCGACTACTACCCGCCGATTTCGGATTGGCGCGATGGTCCCGATCATGCGGACCTGCCTGCGGCACGCAGCATCTACGACGTGGATTATCTGCGCACGCGGCTGGGAAGCGGCGAGGCGTTCGACTGGTACTACGCCAACGCATCCGAGCGCGCGGCGCAGACGCGCCGGCCGATTACCGACGGCACCTACGACAAGCCGTGGATCTTCCGCGCGAAGGATCTCGTCTCCTGGTGGTCGAACCGGCATGTGGAGCGCGCGAATGGCGTCGAGATCGGATCGACGTCCTGGCAGGCGAAATCGAAGCCAATCTGGCTCACCGAAATCGGCGTGCCGGCCGTCGACAAGGGGCCGAACGGCCCGAACGTGTTTCCCGATCCCAAGTCGTCGGAATCTGCCTATCCGCCGTTCTCCCGCGGCGTGCGCGACGATCTCGCCCAGGCGCGGACGCTGGAGGCCATCCTCTCGCGCTTCGACCCGGCCCAGAGAGGCTTTTCATCGGAGTACAATCCTTCGTCACCGTCCTACGGCGGGCGCATGGTCGATCCGGACAACGTCTTCGTCTGGGCCTGGGATGCAAGGCCGTTTCCGGCCTTTCCCGATTTCGACATCGTGTGGTCGGACGGTCCCAACTGGGAAACCGGTCATTGGATCACCGGCCGGATCGAGGGCGTGACGCTTGATCGCCTGCTGGCCCGCATCCTGCGCGATTTCGGCTTTGCCGATCCCGGTGCCATCCCGGTCGACGGTTTCATGGACGGCTACGTGATCGACCGGCCCATGTCGGTTCGCGGGGCGCTCGAGCCTCTGCTGCGTCTCTTCGGGATCGATGCCGTCGCGCGTGGCGGCGGCATCGCATGGCAGGGGCGCGGCGGACGGGCAATCGTGCATCTGACAACGGACGATCTCGTGCTCGGCGACAAGGAGCCTTCGCTCAAGCTCACCCGCGCGCAGGAAACCGAACTGCCGCAGCAGGTGGAGATCGGTTTCACGGAAGGCGATACGGATTACCGCCGGGCCACGGTGGCATCGCGGCGGCTGTCCGGTTCGAGCCGCCGGGAGGCGAGGGCGGACAGCGCCGTCGTCACCCGCCGCGCGGAGGCACAGCGTCTCGCCGATACCTGGCTGCAGGATCTGTGGGCTGGACGCGAATGCGCCGAGTTCGAACTCTCGCCCCGGCGGATCGAGCTGGAGCCGGGCGACGTGATTGCGGTTCCCACCGATGCTGGCCCAAAGCTGCATCGCATCACGCGCATCGCCGATGGGCTGACGCGGAAGATCGGCACCCGGGCCGTGGAGCCCGCCGTCTTCGAGCGGCCGGGCTCGTCCGTGGCGAGACCGGTCAAACGTCCGCCGCCGGTGCCCGGCAAGCCGGTTGCGATCGTGCTCGACTTAGCCGTCGTTCTCGGCGACCCCGCGCCTCTGCAATACATCGCGGTCGTGGCGGATCCCTGGCCGGGCGCCATGACGATCTGGCGCTCGGGCAACGGCGCGAGCTTCACACCCACCCGCATTCTCGAGCTGCCGGCCGTGATCGGACGAACGAAGACGGCGCTCGTGCCGGGTCCGCTCTGGCGCTGGGATCCGCGCGCCGTGCTCGATGTGGAGATTTCCTCGGGCGCGTTGAGCGCCATCGACGACGAGGCTGCGCTCGCCGGGCGAAACCTGTTCGCCCTGCAGGGCACGGATGGCCGGTGGGAGATTTTGTCCGCCGCGCGCGCCGAGATGATCGGCGAGCGCACCTATCGCCTCTCGCGCTTCCTGCGCGGCCTTGCCGGGTCGGAGGTAGAGGCCGGGCGCGCGGTGCCGGTGGGCTCTCTGCTCGTCAAACTCGACGAGGCCGTCGTGCCTCTCACGACGAGCCTGCAGGATCTCGGCCAGACGTGGCGCTACAGGGTCGGCCCCGCGGGCCGGGACCATGCGGATCCCGCGGTCGCGGAGATCGTCGCGACGGCCGGACGGGAGGCCCTCAGGCCGCTCAGTCCGGTGCATCCTTCAGCCCATCGCGACGCAGGCGGCATTCGCCTCGACTGGCTGCGCCGCACGCGCCGCAACGGCGACAGCTGGGAGGCCATCGACGTTCCGCTCGCCGAGGATGCGGAGCGCTATGAGATCGACATCCTCAGGGACGGCGTTGTCGTGAGGACGCTCGCGAGCACGCAGCCTTCCATTCTCTATGGCAACGCCGAGGAACTCGCCGATTTCGGCGGGCCTCAATCGGCGCTCAGCCTTCGCATCGCGCAGATGAGCGCCGTGGCCGGACGCGGCTTCGAGCGGCACGCGACGGTCGCCGTACGCTGATCGGCCGTTCGGTTTTTGGAAGTGCCTCGCGATTTTTGGAAGTGCCTCGCTGGGTATGACACCCGCCGCGTCATGGCCGGCCTTGTGCCGGCCATCTCGATCCTGTGAGGCGCGACGCTTCAATCCATCGAGATCACCGGCACAAGGCCGGTGATGACGTGAGGTGGATGACATTGGAATCCAATCCGAGCCTCCACCGATTTTCGTTTCCTTGTCAAAGCAGATCACTCGATGAAATCCACACCCCACCTTTCCCTGCCGCTCCTCGCCGCAGCGCAGGCGCAGAAGCATGTCATCCACAACGAGGCCCTCGCGGCGCTCGACGCGCTCGTGCAGCTTGCCGTCAAGGAGCGCAACCGCACCGTGCCGCCGGCCTCGCCGGCGGAAGGCGACCGCTTCCTCGTCGGCGCCGGTGCGACGGGCGCCTTCGCTCACCAGGAGGGCAACATCGCGTTGTTCGATCTCGGCGCCTGGCGTTTCTTCACACCGCGTTCCGGATGGATTGCCTATGTGGAGGTCGAGGACCTGCAGGTCCTTTTCGACGGGAGCGAATGGAAGACGACCGGCTCGGTCCCGGAAGAACTCGATAATCTGGATCGGCTCGGGCTCGGCACCACGGCCGACGATCTGAATCGCTTGTCGGCGAAGCTCAATGCGGCTTTGTTTGCGGCACTGGGAGCTGAGGAGGGCGGAACGGGCGATCTGCGCTTCGTGCTCAACAAGAGCACGGAATCCGGCGTTCTGTCGCAGCTCTATCAGCGTGGTTTCAGCGGGCGCGCGGAAATGGGCCTGATCGGCAGCGACGATTTCGGCATCCGGGTCTCGGCCGACGGGAGCCAGTGGCGTGATGCGCTGCTGGTGGATCGCCGGACGGGCGTTGCATCCTTCCCCTCCGGTCTCATCAACGTGCCGGGGCCGAACCTCCTGATCAATTCGGCCTTTCTCGTGAACCAGCGCAAGTTCGCCGGGGGTGCGCTGGGAGCGGGCATCTACGGGTTCGATCGCTGGAAAGGCGGGCCGGGCGGTTGTACGCTCGGCCTTGCAGCGGACGGCAGGGTCACGTTGTCCGGAGCTCTCGAACAGGTGGTCGACGTGGCCCAGGCCGCCGCCGAGATCGGCGCAGCCAGTTTCGCAGGCGCGACCTTGACCCTTTCGGTCGAAGATCCTTCAGAGCCCCTGCCTGTCATCATCGGTTCGAAAGCCGCCACGATCCCGGCCGGTTCTGGTCGCCGCTCGGCCAGCGTGACGCTCGATGGATCCGACACGGGCAACATCGCGGTGCGGCTCCAGCCGTCCGGCACGTGCTCCTTCAAGCGCGTGAAATTGGAAGTCGGAGCGCATGCAACCCCTTGGACGGGCGTGCCGCTCGACATCGAAGAGCTCCGCTGCCGGCGCTATTACCAGCGCCTTGCCGTCAGCGGCGGATCCCCTGCGATCGTGGGGGCGCTCGGGCAGCGCTTTGCCAGCAACAACATCGATTTCCCGTTGACCCTGCCGGTGCCGATGAGAGCCGATCCGACGTTGTCGACCAGCGGGTTTTCGTGGTGGAACGGAGCTCCAAACGGCAATCAGATCGGCTTCTATAACAACAGCGGAGCGTCCTGGGTGTCGCTTGCAGGAGCTCTGACGGTGACGACGTCGACGGCGGCCGGCTCATCCGGCATCGTTCTCCGGCTTCAGGCCGGCGCCACCTTCAGCGGCGCGTCTGGAGCCGTCGGCATGCTCTATCTGGGCAACCTGGCCTTCATCGCCCTGCAGGCGGAACTGTGAGGAAACCCGCATGACTGCTTCTCCATCGCGCTTCGAAGAAGCCGTCCAACATGTGCTGAGGCATGAGGGCGGCTTCGTTCAGCACCCCCGCGATCCGGGTGGGGCGACCAAGTTCGGCATCACCCGCGAGACGCTCGCCCGGGCGAAAAAGCGCCCGGCATCCATCAACGACGTCCGCCGCCTGAGCCGGAAGGAGGCGATCGCCATCTATCGGCAGCTCTATTGGGATGCGATGCGCGCCGATGAGCTTCCGCCGGGGCTCGATCTCGCCACGTTCGACCTCGCGGTCAATTCGGGCCCCACGCGGGCCGGGAAGATGCTGCAGGCCGCTCTCGGGGTTGAGGCGGACGGGGTCGTCGGACCGGTCACCCTCGGCGCGGCCCGCAGGGCCGACGTTCCGGAAACCATCCGCCGCCTCACGAAGGCGCGCCTCGGTTTTCTCGGCCGCCTCGCCACCTGGCCGGTCTTCGGCCTCGGCTGGCGCAGGCGCGTCCTCGCCGTCGAGCAGCAGGCTCTCCGGCTCGCATTACCTCCATCTTCCTCCTCAAGGACCGTTTGACATGTTCGATACCAAGACCATTCTCGCCAGCCGCACCGTCTGGGCCAACCTGATCGGGCTGGTGGCCCTCGTTCTCGGCCTGTTCGGCTTCGACGGCTCGGCCCTCGCCACGGGGGCTTTCGAAGAGGCGCTCGTTCAGCTCGTTGCCGCGGCAAGCTTCATCGCCTCGACGATCTTCCGGATCGCGGCCACGAAACAGATTCTGAATTAGAAGCATTCTCAGAGGGATGGGGCCGGTCTCGCCGCATGTGACCGGCTTCGAGAGCATTCAGAATTTGTTCACTGCGGCAAAGGCATGGTCCTTTCATGCGTCTGGTTTGGCTGGTCATAGCGGTGTGGGGCATGATGGGGGCGGCGTTCGCGCAAAGCGCGGCGGCCGCCCTGAAGAATTGCCTGCCGCCGCGCGAGATGCAGGAGGCCGTGGCCGCAAAAGGCGTTGTCGCGCCGGCGTCTGCCGTGATGACGGCGCGGCGCCAGGTACCGGGGGCGGACGTGGTCCGGGCCAGCCTCTGCCGCAACAGCGATGATCTTGTCTATGTGATCATGGTCTTGCAAAAGGATGGTCGCATCGTGCAGGTGATGATCGACGGCTCCTCCGGGCGTGTGAAATCGGTCCATTAGAGAAAGCTCGAACTGTGCGCCTACTCGTTGTCGAGGACGACAGAACCCTCAATAAGCAGATCGTGACTGCCCTTGAACAGGCAGGCTACGCGGTGGATACCGCCATGGATGGCGAGGAAGGGCAGTTCCTCGGAGAGACCGAGCCCTACGACGCCATCATCCTCGACCTCGGCCTGCCGAAGGTGGACGGCGTTTCCGTCCTGACCGCGTGGCGCCGCGACGGACGCAAGACGCCCGTGATCATCCTCACCGCCCGCGACCGCTGGAGCGACAAGGTCCAGGGGTTCGACGCGGGCGCCGACGATTACGTTACGAAGCCCTTCCACATGGAAGAACTTCTCGCCCGCGTCCGCGCGCTGCTGCGCCGCTCGGCCGGTCATGCCACGAGCGAGATCGCCTGCGGCCCCGTGAAGCTCGACACCCGCTCCGGCCGCGTGGCCGTGGACGGCAACCCGGTGAAGCTCACCTCCCATGAGTACCGGCTCCTGTCCTATCTCATGCACCATACCGGCCGCATCGTCTCGCGGGGCGAGCTGACCGAGCATCTCTACGATCAGGATTTCGACCGGGATTCGAACACCATCGAGGTCTTCATCGGCAGGCTCCGCAAGAAGCTCGGCGTCGATATCATCCAGACGGTTCGAGGCCTGGGCTACCTCCTCGACGCGAGCCAGACCAAGACGTGACCGGCCTGTCACCGCTCGTGCGCCGCTTTGCCAGCCGGCCCATCGCGGTCCGTCTTGCGGTCTCTTCGGTCTTCTGGAGCTTCGTGATCCTGCTGATCGCAGGGCTCATCCTCTCGACGCTCTACCGCGACAACACGGAGCGCGCTTTCGATCAACGTCTCCTCGTCTACGCCAACACGCTCGCGTCCAACCTCGTCGGACCGGGCGATCCTGACCGGGATCTCGGCCCCATCGGTGATCCGCGCTTCGAGCTGCCTCTGTCCGGCTGGTACTGGCAGGTGGCGCGGCCCAATGCGGTGCTCGGCGAGATCCGGTCCTCGAAGTCGCTGTTCGGAGGCCAACTGCCGAACCTCGCCTCCGGGGACAACCGCTTCGGTCAGATCCGCCGCGGCTACGGCCGAGCACCTGACGAGCGCTCCTTGCGCCTCATCGAGCGCGACATCGATCTCGGCGAGGACGGACGTTACATCATCCGCGTCGCGGGTCCTGCCGATGAGATCGATGCGGCCGTGCGGGATTTCATCTTCGCGCTCACCGTCACCTTCGCGCTTCTCGGCATCGGCTTGGGCTTCACCACGCTCCTGCAGATCCGCTTCGGCCTGCGGCCGCTCGCCAATCTCCGCAGCGCGCTCGGGGCGATCCGGCGGGGCGAGGCGGAGCGGATCGCAGGCGAATATCCCCGGGACATCTCCCCGCTCGCCGGCGAACTGAACCTCCTCCTCGACACCAACCGTGAGATCCTGGAGCGCGCCCGTACCCAGGTCGGCAATCTCGCCCATGCGCTCAAGACGCCGCTCAGCATCATCATGAACGAGGCCGAGAACGCGCCCGAGGATGTCGCCGCCAAGGTCCGCGAGCAGGCGATGACCATGCGCGATCAGGTCAATTACTATCTCGACCGGGCCCGCGCGGCGGCGCTTGCGGGGACACTTGGGACGCTGACGGAGGCCGAGCCCGTCATCGCGGGCCTCGCCCGCACCTTCGCCAAGATCTATCGCGACAAGGATCTCGAGGTGGCATTGGCCATCCCGCCGGATCTGCGCTTCCGCGGCGAGAAGCAGGACCTGGAAGAGATGGCCGGCAATCTCATCGATAACGCGTCCAAATGGGCCGCGAATAAGGTGGAGGTGTCGGTCGAGATCGTGCGCGAGGACAACCGGCCCCGTTTCCGCCTGCTCATCGACGACGATGGGCCGGGCCTGCCGGAAGCGGCGCGAGAGGAGGTGCTCAAGCGCGGCCGCCGCCTCGATGAAACCAAGCCCGGCTCGGGCCTGGGGCTTTCCATCGTCAGCGATCTGGCAGCCCTTTATCGCGGCTCCCTGAGGCTCGACGCTTCTCCCACGGGCGGCCTCAGAGCCATCCTGGAACTCCCCGGGGATAGGAGTTCGACCTAGGGAGATTTACGCGTGACACCGTGCCACCGTCGTGCTTGAGGGTGAGACGCGATATTTAGGATTTTATGGTGATCTGGATAATCCTCCTGGCAATGACGGCAGCAGCCGTGATGGCGGTGCTTTGGCCGTTGTCGCGTCATTATGCCGTGGCACGGCAGGCGGATCCGGACACGCAGTTCTATCGTGAGCAGATTGCCGAGATCGAGCGCGACCTGGCGCGCGGTGTGCTTCTGCCCAGCGAGGCCGAGGCCGCCAAGGCCGAGGCCGGGCGACGCCTCCTGCGGGCGACGGGCCAGCGCGGCGAGACCTTCGCGGCCGTGGGAGAGCCGGCTCTGCGCCGCCGCCGCGCCGCCTCGACCCTGGCCCTGTCGGTCATCCCGATCCTGGCGCTTGCGACCTATGAGATCTACGGCTCGCCTCAGGTGCTGACTCAGCCGCCCGCGGCGCAGCTGCCGCAGCAGGCCGGCAATGTCGACCTCATGACGGCGGTGGCCGAGATCGAGAGCCACCTGGCGAAGAACCCGCAGGACGGCCGCGGCTGGGAGGTGATCGCCCCGGTCTATCTGCGCATGGGCCGGATCGACGATGCCGTGAAAGCGTATGAGGCGGCAGTCCGTTATCTGGCGCCGGATGCCGACCGCTTCGCCAATTACGGCGAAGTCCTGGTGATGGCCAAGGACGGGCTCGTCTCGGGCGAGGCGCAGGGCGCTTTCGAGCAGGCGGTCAAGCTCGATGCGGCATCGCCGAAAGCCCGCTTCTATCTCGCCCGCGCGGCTGTCCAGGATGGGAAGGTCGAGAAGGCAAAGGCCGCTTATGCGGAGCTGCTCTCCACATCGCCCGCGGACGCTCCCTGGATTGGGGCGGTGAAACAGGAACTCGCCTCGCTCGGCGCGCCCCAGGCGACGACGGGCTCGGCGGGCGAACCCCAGATCGGACCTGAGGCGATTGCCGGCATGGTGGCGGGCCTCGCCAGCCGCCTGGAGGCCGAAGGAGGCACGGCGGAAGAATGGGCGCGACTGATGCGCTCCTATGCGGTTTTGGGCCAGCGTGATAAAGCCATGGCCGCAGCCCAGCGCGCCCGGGAGGCGCTGGCGCAGAACGACGCCGCCTTGAGGACCATCGACACGATGGCGCAGGAACTGAAACTGACCGACGCCCAGCCATGACGAGAAAACAACGCCGCTTGACCCTGATCGGTGTCGCAGGATGCGTCCTCGCGATTGCGCTCGGTCTCGTGCTCTACGCCATGAACGACACGATCGTGTTCTTCAATTCGCCGGCCGATATCCAGGCGAAGAACGTGCCGCCCGGCACGCGCATCCGCCTCGGCGGTCTCGTCAAGGAAGGCTCGGTTCAGCGCGGCTCCGATCAGCAGATCACCTTCGAGGTCATGGACGCGCAGGCCGCGATCCAGGTGAGCTACAAGGGCCTGCTGCCCGACCTGTTCCGCGAAGGGCAGGGGGTCGTGACCGAAGGCGTGCTCGTCAGTCCGAGCGTGTTCCGGGCCGATTCCGTTCTGGCGAAGCATGACGAGAACTACATGCCCCGCGAGGTGGCGGATACCTTGAAGAAGCAGGGTCACTGGATGGGCGAGGCCAACGCTTCGCCCAAGACGCAGTAGCAAGGGAGATCCCTCGTGTTGGTCGAGGCTGGACATTTCGCACTCGCGCTGGCGCTTGGATTGTCCCTGATCCAGTTCGTCGTGCCGCTCTGGGGCGCGCGCGCCAACGATCCTGTGCTGATGGCCGTTGCGCCGGCGAGCGCGCTTGCCGTGCTCGCCTGTATCGCGTTCTCGTTTATCGCGCTGACCTTCGCTTACCTGAATTCCGATTTCTCGGTGCTCAACGTCGTCCAGAACTCCCATTCGGCGAAGCCGCTGATCTACAAGATCTCCGGCGTATGGGGGAACCACGAAGGCTCCATGCTGCTCTGGGTGCTGATCCTCGCCCTCTTCGGGGGCGTGGTGGCGCTTGCGAGAAACAGCATCCCGATGCGGCTGCAGGCGAATACGCTCGCGGTTCAAGCCTCGATCACCATTGCCTTCCTGCTCTTCATCCTGACGACATCGAACCCTTTCACGCGCGTCATCCCGGCGCCGCTCGAGGGACAGGATCTCAACCCCTTGCTGCAGGATCCCGGCCTCGCGATCCATCCGCCGCTGCTCTACATCGGCTATGTGGGCTTCTCGATCTCCTTCGCCTTCGCCTGCGCGGCCCTGCTCGATGGGCGCATCGATGCGGTCTGGGCCCGGATCGTGCGCCCCTGGACCCTCGGCGCCTGGGCTTTCCTGACCCTTGGGATCGCCATGGGCTCCTACTGGGCCTATTACGAGCTCGGCTGGGGCGGCTGGTGGTTCTGGGATCCCGTGGAAAACGCCTCGCTCATGCCGTGGCTCGCGGGCACCGCGCTCGTGCATTCCACCGTGGTGATGGAAAAGCGCGATGCGCTGAAGGTCTGGACGATCCTTCTCGCCATCCTGACGTTCTCCCTGTCGCTGCTGGGCACCTTCCTCGTCCGCTCCGGCGTGCTGACCTCGGTCCATTCCTTCGCGGTCGATCCTGAGCGCGGCACCTTCATTCTCGGCATCCTGATCCTGTTCATCGGCGGATCGCTGGCGCTTTTTGCCTGGCGCGCGCCCATGCTCAAGCAGGGTGGCCTGTTCGCGCCCATTTCCCGTGAGGGAGCGCTCGTTCTCAACAATCTCTTTCTCGCCACCGCGTGTGCCACCGTGTTCATCGGTACGCTCTATCCGCTGGCGCTCGAGGTGCTGACCGGCGAAAAGATCTCCGTCGGCGCGCCGTTCTTCAACTTCACCTTCCTGCCGCTGATCGTTCCGCTGCTGCTGCTTCTGCCGCTCGGTCAGACGCTTGCCTGGAAGCGCGGCAACTTCCTCGGCACGGCCCAGCGCCTTTATGCCGTGTTCGGCATTTCGCTGCTGGCGACCATCGCCATGTTCGCCCTCCAGCACGGCGGGCCGGCGGCTGCGCCGCTCGGCGTCGGCCTCGGCGTCTATCTGGTTCTCGGCTCGATCAACGAGATCGTCAGCCGTTCCTGGTCCAGGGGCGCTCCACTCTCCGTTGCCTGGCGCAAGGCGAGGGGCCTGCCGCGCTCGGCCTGGGGCACGTCCATCGCCCATGCGGGCGTAGGCCTCACGGTCATCGGCATTGCGGCCACCGCCTGGGGCGTCGAGTCCATCGGCAGCCTGAAGCTGGGCGAGCGTCTCAAGGCGGGCGACTACGAAGTGCGGCTCGAACAGGTCACCCCGCGCGTCGAGGCCAACTACCGGGAGGATGTCGCCGTCCTGACGGTCATCGGCGCCGGCCGCGAGCTCGGTCGTATCGAGACCATGAAGCGGCTCTACGTGGCGCGTGGCATGCCGACGACGGAAGCGGGAATCCTGACCACGGGCCTCGGCCAGATCTACGCCAGCATCGGCGAGGTGCAGGCGGATGGATCCATCGGCATGAGACTCTATCACAAGCCGCTGGTTCTGCTGATCTGGATCGGCTCCCTCGTGATGGCGGCAGGCGGTGCCCTGTCCCTGACGGATCGGCGCCTGCGCATCGGCGCTCCGGCACGCGCGAGAGTCGCGCCACCGGCTGCCGTTCCGGCGGAGTAGACCATGCGCTTCGTCCTGGCCCTCATGGCGGCGCTTCTGTTCGGCGGCCCGGTCTTTGCCGTGCAGCCGGACGAGGTGCTCAAGGATCCGACTTTGGAGAAGCGCGCCCGCGAGATTTCGGCGGGGTTGCGCTGCCTCGTCTGCCAGAACCAGTCCATCGACGATTCCGATGCGCAGCTTGCCAAGGATCTGCGTCTCCTGGTGCGCGAGCGCCTAGTAGTGGGCGACACGGACACGCAGGTGCGCGACTTCCTCGTGCAGCGCTACGGCGAATTCGTCCTGCTCAAGCCCACCTTCGGAAGGCATACGCTGCTGCTCTGGCTGACGCCCGCTCTCGTTCTTGCCCTCGGCGGCATCGGCGCCTACGCGGCCATGCGACGCCGCCCGCGTCCCGCTTCTGCACTCGATGCCGAGGAGCAGAGGGCGCTCGAGGATCTGCTCAAGCGCGATCAGGGCGCTTGAACTCCAAGAACCGTTCCGGCCTATCGACGATCGTGCGACAGAGGAATAAACAGCATTTCGTAGGCTGCAATTCCTTAACCTGAGCAGGCGCCAATTCTTTCTGGGGATCATGCCATTTTGTCGCGGTGCCAAGGAGAAATCCGGCTGATATCGGGCTCTCACGTCTCCCGATATCCCCCGCGAAAGGTACGGTCGTGAAGCTTGCGGCCCCTGGATTGTGTCTGATCCTTCTTGCACTCCCTTCTGCGGTTCGATCGAGTGAAGATCTCGTCGCCAAACGCGAGGCCTGCCGCGTGGAGGCGAGGAGCCGCATCGCACCCAGGAAAAAGATCGAGGTCGACGATTATCGGCGCATCGTGGAGCGTCGCGCGGCCCACATAGCTCAGTGCATCAATCGAACCGTCGTCGCCCGCAGCAACGCTCCGCTCCCGCCGCAAAGAGTGCTCGACGATGCGGTGGACAGCGACACGCTGCGTGTCGTCACATCGAGCCGAAACGAGCCCCGTCGCATGGCAGTGCGTGCGGACCGACATAAGTCGAAGATGGCTTCGATCAGGACGACCAAGACGACGAAGCTCAGGGGCAAGAAGGTCAGACTTTCGTCCCGCCGGGGCAAGTGAAAGCCTCCCGGCCGGGCCCTTTTGAAACCTTACCAACAATTCATCTCGGGGTGAGGGTACCGTAAGGCTTGAACCCCCATCTTGCTCTCATGACGAACCCAAGAGGGTTCATCCAGGAGAGACAAGACATGTTGGACAAGGTTTCCACTCCCGCCCGCAAGCGCACCGCAAAGTGGCTCGGCGCAGCGGCCGTGGCCGCGATCATCGCGGGCGGCGCCGTCGAGAGCGGTCTGGTTGCTCCCAGCCCCGCCCATGCCGAACTGCGCTCCATGGCGCAGCCGGTGCAGGGCGTGCCGTCCTTCGCCGACGTGATCGACCGGGTAAAGCCCGCCGTCGTGGCCGTGAAGGTCAAGGTGCAGAACGTCGCCGACCGAAACGACGATAACGAGGACGGCCAGCAGTTCTCGATGCCGGACCTGCCTCCGGGCCACCCGATGGAGCGCTTCTTCCGCCAGTTCCGCGACCAGATGCCCGGCCGTGGCGACCGTAATCCGCGCCAGGAGCGCCCCCGCCAGTTCGGCCAGGCTCTCGGATCCGGCTTCTTCATCTCGGCTGACGGCTATGTCGTGACCAACAACCACGTGGTCGAGAACGGCTCCGAGGTGCAGGTCACCATGGACGACGGCAAGACCCTCGACGCCAAGGTCATCGGCACCGACCCGAAGACGGACCTTGCCCTCTTGAAGGTCGAAGGCAACGACTTCCCCTATGTTCGCCTCGCCGGCCAGAAGGCCCGGATCGGCGACTGGGTGATGGCGATCGGCAACCCGTTCGGCCTCGGTGGCACGGTGACGGCCGGCATCGTGTCGGCCCAGCACCGGGATATCGGCAGCGGTCCGTACGACGACTTCATCCAGATCGACGCCTCGGTGAACAAGGGCAACTCCGGCGGCCCGACCTTCAACCTGTCGGGCGAGGTCGTGGGCGTGAACACGGCGATCTTCTCGCCGTCGGGCGGCAATGTGGGTATTGCGTTTGCCATCCCGGCGAGCACCGTCGAGAACGTGGTGGCCTCTCTGAAGGACAAAGGCTCCGTGACCCGCGGCTTCATCGGCGTGCAGATGCAGCCGGTGACCAAGGAGATCGCCGAGGCCATCGGCCTCAAGGAGCCCAAGGGCGCCCTCGTGGCCGAAGCCATGAAGGACGGTCCTGCCGCCAAGGCCGGCGTCCGGACCGGCGATACGATCGTCGCCGTCGACGGGCAGACGATCAACGAGGCCAAGGATCTGTCCCGCAAGGTGGCCAACGTCGCCCCGGGCAAGTCCCTGTCTCTCACCCTCTGGCGTGAGGGCAAGGAGCGGACCGTGACCCTCGAGGTCGCGAGCCAGCCGAAGGGCGTCTGATCCTTCATCAAGAGCAAAGGGCACCAGGCTTTGTAGTTGATTGCCCCTGACACCTGGTGTCTTCTGCCCACGGCAGGCTGGCCTCTCCCCCTCCAAGGCCGGCCTGCCGTCGGGATTTCAATTGCGTTACAAGTAGGCTTATGCGGATTCTCATCATCGAGGACGACAAAGAGGCGGCCTCCTACCTCGTCAAGGCGTTTCGCGAAGCGGGCCATGTGGCGGACCACGCCGCCGACGGCCTCGACGGTTATGCCATGGCGGAGGAGGGGGATTACGACGTGCTCGTGGTCGACCGCATGCTGCCCAAGCTGGACGGCCTTTCCCTGATCCGCTCGTTACGCGAGCAACGGGTCGAGACCCCGGTCCTCATCCTCTCCGCCCTAGGACAGGTCGATGATCGCGTGAAGGGCCTGCGCGCGGGCGGCGACGATTATCTCCCCAAGCCTTATGCCTTCTCCGAGCTTCTGGCGCGCGTCGAGGTTCTCTCGCGCCGCCGGGCATCGGCTCCCAATTCGGAGCCGACACTCTATCGCATCGCCGATCTCGAACTCGACCGCCTGTCGCATCGCGTGACGCGCTCCGGTCAGGAGATCGTGCTGCAGCCGCGCGAGTTCCGGCTGCTCGAATACCTCATGAAGAACGCCAACCAGGTGGTCACCCGCACCATGCTGCTGGAACATGTGTGGGATTACCACTTCGACCCGCAGACCAACGTGATCGACGTTCACGTCTCGCGGCTGCGCGCCAAGATCGACAAGGGCTTCGACAAGCCGCTGATCCACACCATCCGCGGTGCGGGCTACATGGTGCGCGTCGGTGCTGCGGACGACGAGGAATGAGCGCGAAGCGATGAACGCCTTCATGAGCGCCCTCGGCAAGCTCGTCCGGACGACCGCCTTCAAGCTGTCCTTCGCCTATCTGCTCATCTTCACAATCTTCGCCTTCGTGGGCCTGGGCTATGTCGCCTGGAACGCCCAGCGGCTTCTCACCGACCAGTTCGTGTCCACCATCGAGAGCGAGATCAACAACCTGTCGGAGCAATACAGGTTCGGCGGCCTGCGCCGTCTCGTGAACATCGTCGAGCGGCGCTCGCGCGCGCCGGGCGCCATGCTCTACCTCGTCACGACCGATGCCGGGGAGCGCGTCGCCGGCAATGTGGGCGCCCTGCCGCCCGGCGTGATCGGCCGCACGGGACAGTTCGAGACGCTTTACAACCGCACCGACGAAACGGAGGCGCGGCCCGACATGGCCATCGTGCGCGTCTATCTCCTCCCCGGCGGGTTCAGGCTCCTCGTCGGCCGTGACATCGAGGAGCGTCGGCGCCTTCAGGAGGTCATCTATCGCGCCTTCGGATATTCGCTGCTCTTCATCGTCGTGCTCGGCTGCGTCGGCGGCTGGTTCATCACCAGACGCGTCCTGAAGCGCGTCGACGACATGACCGAGATCACGCGCCACATCATGACGGGCGATCTGGGAGGACGGCTGAAGATCGCCGGAACCGGCGACGAGCTCGACCGGCTCGCCCAGAACCTCAACGACATGCTCGACCGCATCGGTGAGCTGATGCGCGGCATGCAGGAGGTCTCGGACAACATCGCCCACGATCTGAAGACACCGCTGACGCGCCTGCGCAACAAGGCCGACGAAGCCCTGCGCACCGCGAGCACGCCCGATGAGCTGAAATCGGCTCTCGAAGCCACCATCGAGGAAAGCGACAACCTCATCCGCATCTTCAACGCGCTGCTCATGATCGCGCGCTTGGAGGCCGGCAATGCGCGCGAGGGGCTGGCGGATTTCGATGCCGCCGAGGCGGTGCGGGACGTGGCGGAACTCTACGAGGCGCTTGCCGAAGAGGCGGGCGTGTCGCTGGAGGTTTCCGTGGAGGATGACCTGCCGATCCATGGCAGCCGCGAGCTGCTGGGGCAGGCCATGGCGAACCTCCTCGACAACGCCTTGAAGTACGGATCCGCAACCGGACGAACGCCGCAGACGATCGGCGTGTCTGCCCATCGGAGCGACGGCGAGGTGCGGATCGTGGTGGCCGATCGCGGCCCTGGCATTCCGGAAGCCGAGCGCGGACGCGTGCTGGAGCGTTTCGTTCGCCTCGAGACGGCCCGTTCGCGACCCGGATTCGGCCTCGGTCTCAGCCTGGCCGTCGCCGTTGCCCGGCTCCATGGCGGAACCCTGCTGCTGGAGGACAACGGGCCCGGGCTGCGGGTGGTCCTGGCATTGCCCCTGAAGGCCGTCGAACTGCCGCAGCCTCCCCTGCAATCTGCGGCCTGAATCCGAAATACGATGATGTAAGGCCAAAATTTCGGCAGTGCCGTTTGCGCTGCCTGAAGATGCACTCCCTCGTCGTGGCCGGGCTTGTCCCGGCCATCCCGATCCTATGAAGCGCCGCGGGTCACCCTCCACGTCATCACCGGCCTCGTGCCGGTGATGACGTGGAGGGTGTCAGGTCAAACTGAGGCACTCCCAAAATTTCGATTGCCTCCGGCTCTCCGGCGTGAACACTCAAGGCGCCCGCAGATACCCGATGGATTGGCCGTGCCGGACCAGACGAATTCCCTTCTCGACCGCCTGACGAAAGCCCCGCTGGTTGCGGATACGAGGCGCGCGAAGACGCAGCTGGCGGACTTCGTCAAACGTGTCCGGGAAGAGCCCGAGGCCGAGGCGCTCTCGAGCCATCTCGACAGCGGATTGCTGCGCGATCTCCTTCTCGCCCTGGCCGACCATTCTCCCTTCCTCTGGCAGCTCGTCGTCAACCATCCGGCCCGGATGGCGAGGCTCGCCTTTGAGCCGCCGGAAGAGGCGCATCGCGCCCTCGTCGAGAGCCAGCTCAATCTGTTCCGTGACCTGCGGTCCGGCGCGATCGCGCGACACGATGCCGTGCGCGCATTCCGGCAGAACCGCAACACCCATGCGCTTCTCGTGGCCCTCGCCGACATGGGCGGCCTGTGGAGCACGGAAGAGGTCACGCAGGCCTTGTCCGACTTTGCAGATGCCTCCGTGGCCGGTGGCGTGAACCTGGTTCTCACCGAGACAGCGGATCTCGGCCGCATCACTCTCAAGAACATTGACGCTCCAGGAGAGGGTTCGGGCTTCACCGTGCTGGCGCTCGGCAAGCATGGCGCCGGCGAGCTCAATTATTCGAGCGACATCGATCTCGTCATCTTCTTCGATCCCGAGACGACCGTACTGAAGGACGCGTCGGAAGCGGCGACGGTCTACACGCGCGTCGCCCAGCAGCTCGCCAAGCTCCTGCAGGAGCGCACCGCAGACGGCTATGTGCATCGCGTCGATTATCGCCTGCGTCCCGATCCGGGCTCGACGCCGACGGCCATGTCGCTGTCGTCCGCTTATGTCTATTACGAGACGGTCGGGCAGAACTGGGAGCGTGCCGCCTTCATCAAGGCGCGCCCCGTGGCAGGAGATCTCGCACTCGGCGATGCCTTTCTGAACGAGCTTCGTCCCTTCATCTGGCGCAAATACTTCGACTTCGCCTCCATCGCCGACGTGCACGCCATGAAGCGGCAGATCCATGCGGTGCGAGGGCATGACGAGATCGCGGTCGCGGGCCATGACATCAAGCTCGGACGCGGCGGCATCCGCGAGGTCGAGTTCTTCGTGCAGACGCAGCAGCTCGTTTTCGGCGGACGCCGGCCGGCCTTGCGGGGACGGCGCACTCTCGACATGCTCAAGGCCCTTCACGATGAGGGCTGGATCACGGCGCAGGCGCGGGACGAACTCTCCGACGCCTATCGATTCCTGCGCACCATCGAGCACCGGCTGCAGATGGTGGCGGACGAGCAGACGCAGCGCCTGCCGACGGACGAGGAGCAGCTCAAGCGTTTTGCCAAGTTCTGTGGCTATCCCACGTTAAAAGCCTTCTCCAAAGCCCTTACGGACCAGGCGAAGATCGTGCAGGGGCATTACGCGCTTCTCTTCGAGGAGGGGCCGGAACTCGCCTCCGATGCCGGCAGCCTCGTCTTCACCGGCACCGCCGACGATCCGGAGACGCTTGCCACTCTCCAGCGCCTCGGCTTTCGCGAGCCCGAGCGCGTTGCGGAAACCGTGCGCGGCTGGCATTTCGGTCGCCGTCCCGCGATCCAGAGCGCGCGTGCCCGCGAGGTGCTCACCGAACTGACGCCGGCACTGCTTTCCGCGCTCGGCGGCACGGCCGATCCCGATGGCGCGCTCGCTGCCCTCGACAGCGCCTTCGGCCGCATGCCCGCCGCCGTCGAACTCCTCACCATTCTCCAATCCCACGACAAGCTGCGCCTGCGCTTCGCGGATCTCCTCGGCACCGCGCCGCGCCTTGCCAACACGGTGGCGCAATCCCCGCACGTGCTCGACGTGCTGATCGACCCGGCCTTCAACACCCCGCTTGTCGACGAGACCGCCATCGAAGAGCAGGTGCGCCAGATCATTGGCCATCCCGAAAGCTATGAGGACTTCCTCGACCGCGCCCGCGACGCGGCCCGGCAGATGCGCTTCATTACCGGTGCGCGCCTCCTCTCCGACATCATTTCTCCCGCGCAGGCCGGCGGGGCCTATGCCGCCGTCGCGACCGCCATCGTCCGGGCTTCCTTCGAACGCGTGCGGCAGGAGTTCGAGGCGGACCACGGCACGGTGCCGGGGGCGAGCATCGCGATCCTCGGTCTGGGCCGTCTCGGAACGAAGGAACTCACGGCCGGGTCCGATCTCGATCTTGTCGTCATCTATGATTTCGATGAGGAACGGCGCGAAAGCACGGGTCCGCGCCCGCTCGACGTGGTGGTCTACTTCACGCGCCTGACCCAGCGACTCGTGGCGGCGCTCACGGTGCCCACGCGGCGCGGCCTTCTCTATGAGGTCGATCTGCGCCTGAGGCCACAAGGGGGCAAAGGCCCGGTGGCATCGCAGTTCAAGGGCTTCGTCGCCTATCAGACCACGGAAGCGGATCTCTGGGAGCACATGGCCCTCACGCGCGCCCGCGTGCTGGCGGGCGACGAAGCCTTCGGCACGGTGGTCGAGGCTGCTGTGCGGCGGATCGTGGGAGCGCCCCAGGAGCCGGCAAAGGTCTTCGCCGAGGTCCGCTCCATGCGCGAACTCATTGCCCAGGAAAAAGGCGACGACGATCCGTGGGATCTCAAGCTCGCCCGCGGCGGTCTGACCGATCTCGACTTCATCGCGCAAGCCCTCGTACTCGCGCACGGTGCCGCCCATCCGAGCCTGGTCGGCCATGCATCGGAGGAAACGTTTGCGGAGGCGAGCAAGGCCGGGCTGATCGGCGAGGAGGAGGCGCGCAGCCTCGTGGAGGCGCACCGCCTGTTCAACGCGATCTTTCAGTGGCAACGCCTCACCATCGAGGGGCGCTTCAATCCCGCATCTGTCTCACCCGCCATTCTCAAGCGGCTTGCGACCGTCGCCGGCCTGCCGAACCCAAAGGTGCTCCTGCACCATCTGAGGGAGACCGCGAGCCAGGTGGCTGGCCTCTATAATCGGCTACTGATGGTTGCAGATGGTCCGAAATCCACAGGCCGCCGCGCTTGATGGATCGACCCCATCAGCCCGGAAATTGAGAGGGCGATGTCACCCGGATGAAGCATGGCCGTTGGCCTGCCGTAGAGAAGCCTTGAGGGGTTCACAATTCTCGCTGCGACCACAGAGCCAATAACAAAATAATTTTCGGAATTATACCGCATAAATGCGACTTATAATCATGTTTAGATGGATAATATCTAAGTATTGCTTCTAAATCAATCGTGTTTTCAGGAGTCGCAACAGGATTTTATTAATAAAACTTCGGGGTTTGCTTCGCTGAAGCTAGTGAAACCTCTGGTTGTGCCCAATGATAACTATCGATGGATGGAAAAGCACTTGCCAAAGATATGTATCATTATAACATCAAAACCGTTCAGGGCTGAACAATTCTGGTTGGCCTTTCGAACGTAATCAGGCTTGCGGTTGGCCTCTCTCTAGCTGCAACGGATGCGTTCCCCGGGCCATCCTCGTCTGAAGGGGGCAAGACCATGGCTACGGCCGCGACGATCTTTGAACTTGATATGCAGCGCGTGTTCAGCAACACGGGTGGCGGCGGAATTGCTTGGGGAGGGACTGGCCAAACCGGAACCATCACCGGCAACCAGACAGGCGGTTCCGGAACGGGTTCTTCGTATTCCTCAGGCGGTTCAGGGCAGGCGCAAGGCTCCGGATCGAACGATCCTTATGCGGGCATCACGGTCGTCTATAATCCGGTCACGAGTCGAATAGATACGTTTGATCCCACTCTTCTCCAGAGCGTGATGACGCCGGACGGAACTCCAATTCTCTTGGTTGGGGAAGAGCTGGTCTTAACCTTGTCGCCATCTCCTAAGATCGTGCAAGGCGAAGAACTGGTCTTAACCTTGTCGCCATTACCCAAGATCGTGCAAGGCGAAGAGCTGGTTCTTGTCTTGTCGCCATTACCCAAGGTCGTGCAAGGCGAGGAACTGATCCTTTATTTATCGCCATCTCCTAAGATCGTGAAAGGCGAGGAACTGGTCCTTCATTTGTCGCCTGCCCCCGGCGGGGTGCACGGCACCATCCAAGGGCACGACAAGTTGGGGGCGCTGCAGACCATCGAATTCAGAATCGCATCCGACGCCAGCGATATTCTCTCCGGACGCGGGATTCTTGACGGGCGAGCCGGAAATGACGGCATCACGGGCTCTGGCGGAGCGGATACGCTTCTCGGCGGCACGGGCAACGACTGGCTCGACGGCGGTGCGGGCGCCGACCTGATGGACGGCGGCGAGGGCTGGGACGTGGTCTCCTACCAGAGCGCCACCAGCGGCCTGACCGTCGATCTCACCAGCAATGCGAACAGCGGCGCGGCTTCCGGCGACAAGATCCTCCACGTCGAGGTGCTTCAGGGCACGAACCACAACGACCTGCTCACCGGCCTCGACCGTGGCGGCGGCAGCGGCGTGCAGCTCTACGGCGAGGGCGGCGATGACGGGCTCACCGGCAAGGCCGGCGGCGATGCCCTGTTCGGCGGCGCC
Organism: Microvirga sp. RSM25; assembly: GCF_044784385.1. Taxonomy (NCBI): domain Bacteria; kingdom Pseudomonadati; phylum Pseudomonadota; class Alphaproteobacteria; order Hyphomicrobiales; family Methylobacteriaceae; genus Microvirga; species Microvirga sp. RSM25. The sequence continues at coordinate 714,824 of NZ_CP173039.1, forward strand.
GGCAACGACTGGCTCGACGGCGGGCCGGGCGGCGACATCCTCGACGGCGGCGCCGGCTGGGACGTGCTGTCGTACCAGAGCGCCACCAGCGGGGTCGTGGTCGATCTCACCGGCAACGCCAATGGCGGCGCGGCTACTGGTGACGTGATCTCCAACATCGAGGTGCTGCAGGGCTCGAACTTCGCCGACACGCTGACCAGCCTCGACCGCGGCGGCGGCTCGGGCGCGCAGCTCTACGGCGAGGGCGGCCACGACACGCTGCTCGGCAAGGCCGGTGGCGACTACCTGTTCGGCGGGGCCGGCAACGACCTGCTCGACAGCGGCTTCGGCGGCGATGTGCTCAACGGCGGCGCGGGGGCGGACACGTTCCGGTTCTCGTCCAGTCTCGGGGCCGGCAATGTCGACACGGTGCAGGACTTCTCGGGGGCCGAGGGCGACCGGATCGTGCTGAGCCGGAGCGTGTTTGCGGCGGCGGGCTATGATGCTCTGGCGGGCTCGGCCTTCACGCTCGGGGCGGCGGCGAGCACGGCGGCGCATCGCATCGTGTACAACCAGAGCACGGGCGATCTGTTCTACGATGCCGACGGAGTGGGGGGCGTGGCGGCGATCAAGTTCGCCGTGATCGCCACCCATGCGCAGCTCAGCGCCGCGAGCTTCCAGATCCTGTAAGACAACGATCAGGCTGCAGGCTCGCTTGCGCCGCGCAGAAAGAAGCCACAGGGCGCGGCAGCAGCTGCGCCCTTCCTCTGTCGCTGAAAGCCTTGCTTCCAGATCCGACCATCGGAAGCTCGTCGAGAACCGCGCAAACAGAGATTGACTGTGAGTGAGCGTTTCTGTGCCCTTATCGTTCACGCGGGTTGAAGGCGACAGGTCTCTTGTCTCACACAAAGGCAAGATCAGCATTCTCAGCATCATCCGAGCGATTCTAGATCGTGCACCCGTCCTGTCCGGTCCGGCTCTTTATCAAGCTGCCGCGTCGGCGAGGGCGATATCGGCGTTGGTCGCTTCCGTCAGCGGCAGGTGGACCAGGACGATGGTGCCGAGGCCTTCCTGGCTTCTGATACGGAGCGAGCCGCCGTGGAGCTCGGCGAGGGAGCGGGCGATGGCGAGGCCGAGCCCCGAGCCTTTGTAGCTCTTCGAGAACTCGGTCTCGACCTGCTCGAACGGTTGCCCCAGCTTGTGCAGGGCGTGATCGGGAATGCCGATGCCGTTGTCTTCCACGTAGATGTTGACGGCATTGCCGGCCTGGCGGGTCCGCACCGTGATGCAGCCGCCGTCGCTCGTGAACTTGGTCGCGTTCTGGAGCAGGTTGACGAGGATCTGGTGAAGCGCACGCTCGTCCGCCGGCACGAGGATGTCCTCGGGGTTCACATCGACGGTGACGGACAGGTTCTTGGCCTTGGTCTGCTCGCCTACCAGCTTGAGGGCGCGCTGGATCGAGGCGTGGACCTCGATCGGCTGCTTGGTGAGCGAGGTGCGGCCTGCTTCGATGCGCGACATGTCGAGAATGTCGTTGATCACCGACAGGAGATATTCGCCGCTCGAGCGAATGTCGGTGCAGTATTCCTCGTACTTGTCGGAGCCGAGGGAGCCGAAGATGCCGCTCTGCATCACCTCGGCGAAGCCGATGATGGCGTTGAGCGGCGTGCGCAGCTCGTGGCTCATGTTGGCGAGGAATTCTGATTTTGCTCGGTTGGCGCTTTCGGCCTGCGCCTTCTGGTCGAGATAGCGTTCGGCGAGATCGGCCAGCTGATGCGTCTGCGCTTCGAGCTTCTGACGCGATTGCTTGAGATCGAGAACGGTCGCGATGAGCTCCTTCTCGGACTCGACGAGGCGGTGCTCGTGGCGCTTGAGCGCGGTGATGTCCGTGCCGACGGACACGTAGCCGCCGTCCTTGGTGCGGCGCTCGTTGATCTGCAGCCAGCGGCCGTCCTGCAGGCGCGCCTCGAAGGTGCGCGCACCCACATCCTGCTGTTCGCGGCGCAGGAACTGATGCTGCACCTCCGGCGGACGGCCGAGGGCCATCACTTCCGCGTACGACTTGCCCTGGAGCTGGGCATCTGCCGGCAGCTCGTGGAGCTTCTGGAACTTCGAATTGCAGAGCACGAGATTGTTGTTGGCGTCCCACAGCACGAAGGCTTCGGAGATCGCCTCGATGGCATCGTGCAGGCGCGCATCGGCTTTGGCCGTCTTCTCTTCCAGGCCGCGCTGCTCGGTCACGTCCACGGCGATGCCGACGAGATGGCTGGCCGCATCGTCCGGATCGTTCATCAGCTCGGCGCGGGCGCGCAGCCACACCCAGTCGCCCGAAATGCTGCGGATGCGGAACTCGTAGTCGACGAGCGAGGTGCTGGCGGAGGCGAGCTGCTCGGCGAGAGTGAAGAGATCCTGATCCTCAGGGTGGATCATCGTGTTCACTTCGCCAAAGGAGAGGAACTCGTCCTGGCGCTCGTAGCCCAGGAGCTCGTACATCGAGTCGGACCAGTAGATGCGTCCGCGGCCGATATCCCAGTCCCACAAGCCGCAGCGTCCACGGTTGAGCGCGGAGTCGATCCTGTCGCGCACCTTCTCGCAGACCTCGTCGGCGGCGCGGGCGCGGTTCGCCTGCATTACATAAGCTACGCCGATGCCGAGCAGAACCATGATCGTGGCGCCGAGCAGCGAAACATGGCCGATGGTGCGCGTCCACCAGCCGGACAGAATGTGCGGCATCGGCTGTACGAGCGCGATCTGGCCGGAGGAGGCGTGAAGCGCACGGACGGTCGCCATGCCTTCGATGCCGCCGGGAAGCTTGATCGTCATGACGCCGGCGCGGTCCGCGAAGAGCATCAGGGGCTGCGCTTCGCCCAGGATATCCGTGAGCTTGGCCGGAGCCTCTTCCATCGGCGGGTAGACCGCCAGGATCGCGCCTGCCTGATCGACCAGCATGAGAGAACGGTTCTGCGTCAGGGCGATCGGCGGCATATCCTTCGCCAGGCGCTCGAGCTGAGCCGAGGCCTGTACGCGGTCGGCGGGTGCACGGGCGGTGCCGAGCTTCGCAGCCGAGAGCGAAGCGATGATGTCGATGTCATTGATGGCGTCGAAAAGCGTGTCCTTGCGGCCATCGCGGATCTGGATCCAGGCGCTGCCGGCAAGCGTGATGAGAAACAGGACCAGGAGAGCGGGAACCGCCAGCCTCAGCAGCGGCTCATATTGCTCGAGCCGTCGATATGCCGGGTTCGCGTCTGATCGCGTCACCCCTAGAATCGTACCCGCGCGTGCGGGTACGCATGCGGTCACCGCCCCCGCCATGCGATGCTTCCTCCGGAACCATTTTCGTCCTGCATCGGAGGACGTGCCGCATCTCTCCGAATCACTAACAATAGAATCTTGAGCGGGTGATTTGTCTAGTTAGTAGAACCCGAAGGTTAATAAAAAATTTCCCATCCTGCGTTCCCTTGGGGAAATCCGGGACAACTCGATAACCTTTTCAAATAAAAAGCTTATTTCGACTGTCCATCTTCGAGAGAGCGACTCACGATATCCCCTACATCGCGGGAAAGATTGGGCTTTTGCGCGATGGAACGCAGGGCCTGTTCCGCGTGCGATCGACGAGTGCTTTCCATCATGCGCCACGTGCTGAAGGCGGTCAGAAGGCGGGCCGCGAGCTGTGGGTTCAGTTCGTCAGCACGCAGAACGATCGAGGCCAGGAAGCGGTAGCCTGCTCCGTCGGCCCGATTGAACTGAACCTGATTCAGCATGGCGAAGCTACCGATGAGCGAGCGCACGCGATTGGGATTGGCGATGGAGAAGGCCGGATGCTGCATCAGAGCCTTGACCCGCTCCAAGGTGCCGTCCTCCGGGATCGCAGCCTGCAGCGTGAACCATTTGTCGAGCACGAGAGGCTCGTTGCGATAGCGGTCCCCGAACCGGGCGATGGCTTCCTCGCGCACCGCGCCGGGCAAGGTGGTCAGAATGCTCAGTGACGCGAGGCGATCGGTCATGTTGCTCGCGAATTCAAGCTGCCTTACGGCGAGCGCTTCGCCCGCGCCCGGATCGGCTGCAGCGAGAAGATCGAGGGATGCATTGCGCAGAGCGCGCCGTCCAGCGCTTGCCGCATCCGGGCTGTAGGGGCCGGACTCGGTCAGCGACTCGTAGAAGCGCTGCAGATGCTTGGCGCAGCCTTGACCGATGCGACGCCGCATCTCCGAGCGTGCGCGATGGATGGCGTCGGGGTCCACGTCCTGCCCGATCTCCTGTGCAACGTCCGCTTCGCTGGGAAGGGTGACGACAAGCGCCGCGAAGGCAGGATCGTCCTGGGCATCCCGGTCCGTGAAGGAGCAGAGAGCGGCCGAGAAGGCATCGATGTCCTCGTCAGCGACCTCAATACCCGTCGAGAGGGAAACCAGCAGGCGCATGGCAACGGATTGGGCGGCCTGCCAGCGATTGAAGGAATCCGTGTCGTGCCGGAGGAGAACCAGCAATTCCTCGTTCGGCAGATCGAGCGACAGCTTGACCGGGGCGGAGAATCCCCTAAACAGCGACGGGACGGGCAGGGACCCCACGCCCGTGAAGGTAATGCTGTCCTCAGGCTTGTCGAACAGGAACACGCCTCGCTGGTCGACACGGTCGCAACTCGCACTCATCGCCGATCCGTCATGTGCAACCAGACCGAGGGCGACCGGGATCGCCATGGCTTCCTTCTTCGCCTGGCCAGGCGTCGGAGGGGTGCTCTGCGCAAGATCGAGGCGGTAGGTCCTTTCGTCGGGGTCGTAATGCCCCTTCACCTTGACCCGTGGCGTACCCGACTGCTCATACCAGCGGGCGAAGTGCGACAGATCCCGGCCCGTCACATCGGCGAAGGCGCGCAGGAAGTCCTCGACCGCGGCGGCGGTGCCGTCGCAGCGCTCGAAATAGAGATCCATGCCGCGCCGGAAGTCGTCGTCACCGATGATTGTCTTGAGCATGCGGACGATCTCCGCACCCTTCTCGTAGACGGTGGCGGTATAGAAGTTGTTGATCTCGCGATACTGGGTGGGCCGCACCGGATGGGCGAGGGGGCTCGAATCCTCCAGGAACTGCCGCGCCCTTAAGGTCTTCACTTCGGCAATGCGGTGCACGGGGCGGGACCGCTCGTCCGACGAGAACTCCTGGTCGCGGAATACCGTCAGGCCTTCCTTCAGGCAGAGCTGGAACCAGTCGCGGCAGGTCACGCGATTGCCGGTCCAGTTATGGAAATACTCGTGCGCGATGATCGCTTCGATATGGGCGTAGTCCGTATCGGTTGCGGTCTCAGGGCTGGCCAGAACGTATTTGTCGTTGAAGATGTTGAGGCCCTTGTTCTCCATCGCGCCCATGTTGAAGTCGGACACGGCGACGATGTTGAACACGTCGAGGTCGTATTCGCGCCCGAAGATCTTCTCGTCCCAGCGCATGGAGCGTTCGAGCGCATCGAGAGCGTAATCCGCCCGATCCTCCTTGCCGGGTTCCACGTAGATCGCCAGTTCCACCTCGCGTCCGCTCATGGTGGTGAAGGTCTTCGATACCCGGCCGAGGCGCCCACCCACCAGCGCAAAAAGATATGACGGCTTCGGGTGCGGATCGTGCCAGATAGCATAATGCCTGTCGGAACCGTCGATGGACCCGCTTTCGATTCGGTTGCCGTTGCCCAGGAGAACGGGAACGTCGTCACGGTCGGCCTCGATGCGCGTGTTGTAGACGCTGAGAACGTCGGGCCGGTCGAGGAAATAGGTGATGCGCCTGAAGCCTTCGGCCTCGCATTGCGTGCAGTAATTGCCGCTCGACCGATAAAGGCCCATGAGCTTGGTGTTGGCGGTCGGGTTGAGCTCGGTCTCGATGGTCAGCGTAAAAGGCTGGCGGGGGGCTTGTGCAATCGTGAGCGATTGCGGAGAGGCTTCGAACTCTTCGGCCGTCAGGGTGCGTCCGTTCAAAGACACGGCCTTCAGGTTCAGCTCTTCGCCGTCGAGGACGAGAGGGGCGTCCGAGCGGCCCTCCGGATTGGGCCTCATGACGAGGGTGGCCGTGACCCGGGTTTCCGTCGGGTGCAGTCTGACGTCGAGTTCGACACGATCGATCAGGAAGTCGCTGGGCTGGTAGTCCTCAAGGCGAACGATCTGGGCTGTATCGGTGCGCATCAAATACTCATTTGAAACTGAGTTGCGTCGGAAGCTAGGGCCTTGGGGAGAGACCGCAAGACTGCTTGGAGCAGCATTCGTTAAAAGTCACCTGATCTTGAGCAAATCCAAGGCTTTTTCGGCGCAAGAAAAAGGTACCTCTTGATCTCCTCGGCAAATACGCCATCACCTATGCCCGACCCATAGGGAAACTGATCATGGAATATCTGCACACGATGGTTCGCGTCGCGAACCTCGAAGAGTCTCTCGACTTCTTCTGCAACAAGTTTGGGCTGGTCGAGGTCCGCCGGACGGACAACGAGAAAGGGCGCTATACCCTTGTCTTCCTGGCGGCACCCGGCGATGTCGAGAGGGCCAAGGATTCAAAGGCGCCGCTCTTGGAGCTCACGCACAACTGGGACGAGAATGAGTACGCCGGAGGCCGCAATTTCGGCCATCTCGCGTACCGGGTCGACGACATCTACGAAACCTGCCGCAGGTTGATGGAAGCGGGCGTCGTCATCAACCGTCCGCCTCGCGACGGCTACATGGCTTTCGTCAAGTCCCCGGACAACGTCTCGATCGAGCTGCTCCAGCGCGGCGAGCCGAAGCCGGTGCAGGAGCCCTGGGCGTCCATGCCCAATACCGGAACCTGGTGAGCATCGAGCGTCCTTCGGACGAGCACGAGCGATCAAAAGGCGCGGCTTTTGGACCGCGCCTCGAAGTTTTTCAGCAGATCGCTGCCGATAGATCGCTTACAGGATCTGGAAGCTTGAGGCGCTGAGCTGCAGATGGTTGGCGATCACGGCGAACTTGATCGCCGCCACGCCCCCCGCTCCGTCGGCATCGTAGAACAGATCGCCCGTGCTCTGGTTGTACACGATGCGATGCGCCGCCGTGCTCGCCGCCGCCCCGAGCGTGAAGGCCGAGCCCGCCAGAGCATCATAGCCTGCCGCCGCAAACACGCTCCGGCTCAGCACGATCCGGTCGCCCTCGGCCCCCGAGAAGTCCTGCACCGTGTCGACATTGCCGGCCCCGAGACTGGACGAGAACCGGAACGTGTCCGCCCCCGCGCCGCCGTTGAGCACATCGCCGCCGAAGCCGCTGTCGAGCAGGTCGTTGCCGGCCCCGCCGAACAGGTAGTCGCCGCCGGCCCGGCCGAGCAGCGTGTCGTGGCCGCCCTCGCCGTAGAGCTGGACACCGCTGCCGCCGCCACGGTCGAGGCCGGTGAGCCTGTCGGCGTGGTTCGAGCCCTGCAGCACTTCGACGTGGAGGATCTTGTCGCCGAAAGCCGCGCCGCTGTTCGCATTGCTGGTGAGATCGACGGTCAGGCCGCTGGTGGCGCTCATGTAGGACACCACGTCCCAACCGTCGCCGCCGTCGAGGAGATCCGAACCACCGCCGCCCTTGAGCATATCGCTGCCGGAGCCGCCCTCGAGGATATCGGCTTCGCTCCCGCCGGTGAGATCATCGTTGCCGGCACCGCCAATCAGCCAGCCTTCGCCGGTCAGTTGATCATCGCCGTCATGACCGACGGTCGTCGTCATGAAGGGGACCCCGTCCGCCACTTTGAATTTTGGGGCGTAATTTACACCCAGTACTCCACCGACATACCCACCCTGGTACCATGCTGGGCAGATGGGGAAAGCGCCTCGTACTCCTCCACTTGAAGTTTCATATAGATATATGCCGTCGCAGAGGCCGTATGTGTATGTCCCGTCAGCCAGTTTAAGCCTATAGACATTTAGGAACGCCATGCTGCCTGTGAAGCCGGGACTGGAGCCGTAGAGGTAGGTCGTGCCGCCCTGTCCAAAATAACCCTCAGCAATCTGCGAATATTCAGCCGCCGAACGAACTCCCAATATGTGCGTGACGTATTGCAGTCCTTGTGTCGTCCAATCACGGACGGGACCCATGTAGGTTCCACCGGTCCCTACATGCACATATTCTCCATTATGGTTCCGAAGATAGAGAGTACCGTCGGCACCGATTTGGTACCTGCCATAGGAACTCCCGCTTCCCCCGCCGCCTGTCGGGTTGCCGGTGATGTCGCCGCCTTGACCGGTCCCACCATACCCGGCGCCACCGCCACCGCTATTGTCAAAGTACTCTGCTAGAGCCTAGTCGAGTGAAAAGGCCATGGTCCCCCCTTGTTGCTGGAGCGTCGGTGCATATGCCAAGCCGGCGTAAGGATCCGACGCCGCAAATGTAATAAAATATCTCTTTCAGCAATCAAGCGTAAGTTGTCAAAGAGCGGACATATTCCACAACAGTTGCAGGAAAAGGTGCCTAAAGCCTTTCTCCAACAATGATTTCCAGCCAGCCTTGGCTTGGGAGAAGACCTATTGCGAAATCCTGCCGCTCGGTCATTCTATAATGCTGGTCAGCGAACCGGGGCGAACCCGGCGGAGGACGATTTGAGGCGTGCAGCAATCCGCTTCTGGCGGAACGGACAGGCAGTCGAGGTTTCAGGTTTTCACCCGCGCACCACGCTTCTGGACTACTTGAGGCTTCAGGAGCGTCGCGTCGGCACCAAGGAGGGGTGCGCGGAGGGCGATTGCGGCGCCTGCACCGTGGCTTTGGGTCGGTTGAGGGGCGGGCGCGTGCATTACGAGCCTATCAATGCCTGCATCCTGCTGCTCGGCCAGATTGACGGGGCGGAACTCGTCACGGTCGAGGATCTCAGCGCGACGGGCGAGTTGCACCCGGTCCAGTCCGCCATGGTGGCGCAGCACGGATCGCAATGCGGATTCTGCACCCCCGGCATCGTGATGAGCCTCTTCACCCTCTATCACGAGGGCGAACGGCCCTTGAGCCGCGAGAACGTCAACGATGCGCTTGCCGGCAATCTCTGCCGCTGCACCGGCTACCGGCCGATCGTCGATGCGACCCTTCAGGCCTGCCATCAACAGCCGAACGACACGTTCGCCGCACGCAGCGAGCAGACCGCTCAGGGTCTCATGAGCCTTGCCGACGGCCGCGATGTCTTCATCGGGAACGAGACCCGCTTCTTCGCCGCGCCGGCGAACGAGGCCTCGCTCGCGACGCTCTATGCACAACATCCGGACGCGACGCTCGTCGCCGGCTGCACTGATGTGGGCCTTTGGATCACCAAGGCCATGATGGAGATCGAGAAGATCATCTGGCTCGGGCGCGTGGCCGGGCTGGATCTCATCGAGGATTCCTCGGAGGCTCTCGGCATCGGCGCGACCGTGACACACTCCGAGGTTCATCCGTCGCTGGCTCGGATCGATCCCGATCTCGGCGAGATCATGCGCCGGTTCGGCTCGGTGCAGGTGCGCGCTTCGGGAACCGTCGGCGGCAGCATCGCCAACGGCTCGCCCATCGGCGATCTCGCGCCGGCCTTCATTGCGCTCGGCGCGGAGCTGGAACTGCGGCAGGGCGAGACCGTCCGCACCATGCCGCTCGAGAGCTTCTTCATCGCCTATCGCAAGCAGGATCGCCTGCCGGGCGAATTCGTGCGCCAAGTGAGGGTGCCGAAGCTGAAAACCGACGAAGTCTTCCGCGCCTACAAGATCTCGAAGCGCTTCGACGAGGACATCTCGGCGGCCCTCGGCGCCTTCAAGTTCACCCTCGACGGGCGGCGCATCGCGGATGCCCGCGTGGCGTTCGGCGGCATGGCGGGAACGCCCAAACGCGCCACCGAGACGGAACGGGCGCTGATCGGCCTGTCCCTCGACGAGCCTTCGTCATGGGGCGAAGCCATGGCGGCCATCACGCGCGATTATCAGCCTCTCGACGATCACCGGGCCTCATCCGCATACCGCTCGACAATCGCCCGCAATCTCGTGTTCAAGGCCTTGAGCGAAACCGCATCGGGCGAGACACGGGCCACGCGGATCGTCGGCGTGCGCGAAGTATTCGAAGCGGCGGAGTAGGGCCATGAACGCACCCGCCAAACCGACCATGGATGCGGAAGCCCTCCGTCATGTCCGCCAGCCCCTGCCGCACGATTCCGGCGTCAAACACGTTCAGGGTTCCGCGCAATATATCGACGATATCCGCGAGCCCGAGGGCACGTTGCACATCGCCATCGGTCAGTCGCCGAAGGCGCGCGGGCGACTGCTCTCCCTCGACGTATCGACCGTACGCGCCGTACCGGGCGTCGTGGCGGTTCTCACCACGGCCGACATTCCCGGCAAGAACGACGTGTCGCCCGCCTTCGGCGACGATCCGCTCTTCGTCGACACCGACGTCAGCTTTCTGGGCCAGGCCCTGTTCGCCGTCGTCGCGACGGACCGCGACGTAGCGCGCCGCGCCGTCAAGAAGGCCGTGGTGGAGATCGAAGCCGAGGTGCCCAGCATCACGGTCGAGGATGCACTGGAACGCGGCGAGACCGTGCTGCCGGACTATTCTTATGGGCGCGGCGATCCGCATGCGGCGATCGCGCAGTCGCCGAAGAAATTGCAAGGCCAGTTCCGCGTCGGCGGGCAGGAGCACTTCTATCTCGAAGGCCAGATCGCCCTGGCGATCCCGGGCGAGGATGGCGACATCCATGTCTATTCCTCGACGCAGCACCCCACGGAGGTGCAGCATGTGGTCGCCCGCGTGCTCGATATTCCCGATGCCTACGTGACCTGCGAGACGCGGCGCATGGGCGGCGGCTTCGGCGGCAAGGAAAGCCAGGCGACGCAATGGGCCGTCACCGCGGCCCTCGCGGCGCGCGTGACGGGAAGGCCTTGCAAGCTGCGCCTCGACCGGGACGACGATTTCATCCTTACCGGCAAACGTCACGACTTCCGCTGCGACTGGGAGGTCGGGTTCGACGGCGAGGGCCGCATCCAGGGCTATGCGGTCGATCTGCTGGCCCGATGCGGCTACTCTGCAGATCTCTCCAGCGGCGTCGTCGACCGGGCCATGTTCCATGCGGACAACGCCTATTGGCTGCCGGCCGTCCACATCGCCTCGAAGCGGCTGAAGACCAACACGGTCTCGAACACCGCCTTCCGCGGCTTCGGAGGCCCGCAGGGCATGCTCGCCATCGAGCATGTGATGGACCAGATCGCCTGGGCGACGGAGCGCGATCCGCTCGATGTGCGCTACGCCAATTTCTATCGGCCGGGCGAAAACCACACGCCCTACGGCATGGAGGTCGAGGAGACGGATACGCTCCTCAACCTCGTGCGAACGCTCGAGCAGACCTCGAACTATCGCGCGCGTCGCCAGGAGATCACGGCCTTCAACGCCTCCTCGCCGATCATGAAGCGTGGGCTGGCGCTCACGCCCGTGAAATTCGGCATCAGCTTCACGCTCACCCACATGAACCAGGCGGGCGCCCTGGTGCATGTGTACCAGGACGGTTCCGTGCATCTGAACCACGGCGGCACCGAGATGGGGCAGGGGCTCTACATCAAGGTGGCGCAGGTCGTGGCCGAGGAGTTCGGCATCGCCATGGAACGGGTGCGCATCACCGCGACGACCACCGCGAAGGTGCCGAACACCTCGCCGACGGCGGCTTCCTCCGGGTCGGACCTCAACGGCATGGCGGCGCGCATTGCCGCGGGCGCGATCAAGAAGCGCATGATGGCCTATGCGGCCGAGGCCTACGGCATTCCTGAGGACCAGATCGAGTTCCGCGACGACCGGGTCTTCATCGGCAATCAGAGCCTGTCCTTCGACGAGTTGGCGAAGAAGTGCATCGCGGCCCGCGTGCAGCTCTCGGAGGCCGGACATTACAAGACGCCGAAGATCACCTGGAATCGTGAGAAGGGGACCGGGCGGCCCTTCTTCTACTTTGCCTATGGCGCGGCCTGCTCGGAGGTGATCGTCGACACGCTCACCGGCGAGAACCGCCTAGTGCGCACCGACATCCTCCACGATGTCGGACGCTCGCTCAATCCGGCCATCGACATCGGCCAGATCGAGGGCGGCTTCGTGCAGGGCATGGGCTGGCTGACGACGGAGGAACTGGTGTTCGGAAAGGAAGGGCATCTGCTCACCCACGCTCCCTCCACCTATAAGATCCCGGTCGCCTCCGACGTGCCTGTCGATTTCAATGTCGCGTTCTATCCCAACGAGAACCGCGAGGAGACGATCTATCGCTCCAAGGCCGTGGGCGAGCCGCCGATCATGCTGGCCAACAGCGTGTTCTGCGCGCTCGCCGATGCGATCCATACGCTCGACCCGTCGAAACCCGCACCGCTGAACGCACCCGCGACGCCGGAGGCGATCCTGCGCGCCTGCGAGAGCCTGCGGGGGAGGCCGATGGGGTGAGGGTCTGGAACCAGCTCACCGACTTCGTGACGCGGCACGGCAGCGCCGCCCTGATCACCGTGCATGACGTGAAAGGCTCCGCTCCACGGGAGGCCGGCGCGCATATGGTGGTTCGGCCCGATGGGGCTTTCCACGGCACTATTGGGGGAGGGCAGCTCGAATTCCGCATGCTCGACATCGCCCGTGAGATGCTGGGTGCAGGCCGCGGACCGGCGCGGATCGTCGATCAGGCGCTCGGGCCCGATCTCGGCCAATGCTGCGGCGGCCGGGTGAAGATCCTGATCGAGACCTTCGACGAACGGGATCGCGAAGACCTCGGGCCGCTCGTGGAGGCCGAAGCCGGGGGCGGGCTGTTCGAGGTCGAATGCCGGATGGAGGAAGGCCGCGTGCGGCGTGAATTCTCCTCCGCCGTGGGTGACGACCGTTGGACCGGCTGGCGTGAGACCCATGGCGAGGCCCGCACGCCCGTTCTCATCTTCGGCGCCGGCCATGTGGGCCGCGCGCTCGTCCTCTCGCTCGCGCCTCTGCCCTTTGCAGTGCGCTGGCTCGACGACCGGGACGACGCGTTCCCCGCCCATCTTCCAGCGAACGCGAAGGCGGTCCGCATGTGGGATCCGGAGGCCGAAGTCGCGGAGGCGAAGCCAGGCTCCCTCATGCTGATCATGACTCACGATCATCCCCTCGACATGGCGATCACCGCGGCGGCCCTGAAGCGGGACTTCCCCTATGTGGGCCTCATCGGCAGCGCCACGAAACGGGCGCGCTTCGAGAAGCGGTTTCGGGAGCTGGGACTTGCGGAGGAGAAAATCCGCTCGCTCGTCTGCCCGATTGGACTGCCCGGGATCGCGGACAAGGACCCGGCGGTCATCGCCGCCTCCGTGACGGTGCAGCTGCTGCAGGTTCGCGAACACGGGCGCCTTGAGCGAAATCTCTCGCCTCCCGCCGCCTCAAACGATACATAAGCCACCATGAACACCATGAAGACCGACGATCAGCGCTATCTGGCGCGTGCCATCGAGTTGTCCCGCGAGCACATGGACAAGGGAGCCGGAGGCCCGTTCGGCGCCGTGATCGCGCGCGACGGCAAGGTCCTGTCCGAGGGCTGGAACCAGGTGACCTCCGCCAACGACCCGACGGCCCATGCCGAGGTCACGGCGATCCGGCGCGCCTGCCAGGAAATTGGCGATTTTTCCCTGGAGGGCGCCACGCTCTATACGAGCTGCGAGCCGTGCCCCATGTGCCTCGCCTCGGCCTATTGGGCGCGGGTGAGCCGGATCGTCTTTGCCAACACCCGGCAGGATGCCGCCGATATCGGCTTCGACGACAGCCTGATCTATGACGAGATCCCCAAGCCCATAGCCGAGCGCATCCTCCCCATGGATCATCTGCCAAGCCTGGAGGCCCGAGCCGTCTTCGACGCCTGGGCGGACAAGGACGACAAGATCAGCTATTAATTCGGAGCCGGTCTGGGTTCCGCCGGACGTCTTCCTATCTAAGCCTCACCCGACATTCATCGAGACAGCCCATGCCCCGCGTCACCACCATCGTCCGCAAGCCCGCCGTGAAGGCGGACCGTGTCGTCGCCACGATCACCCTCGACCACGAGGCCCGCAGCTGCCGTCAGGGGACGCTGAGGGCCGAGGGCGGGACCGACGTCCTGCTCGATCTCGATATGGAAACCACCATCAACGACGGCGATGCCCTGCGGCTCGAGGACGGCCAGCTCATCCAGGTCAAGGCTGCGGCCGAGCCTCTGCTGGAGGTGAGGGCCGAGAATCCCTTACGCCTCACGCGCCTCGCCTGGCATCTCGGCAGCAGCCATGGCTTGGTCGAAGTCACGGCAGACGCCCTCTACGTCGAGAACAACCCGGCTGTCGCCGAACTCGTGCGCGGGCAGGGCTGTACGGCAACTCCCGTCGAGCGGCCCTTCAAGCCGGAGCGCAGCGCCCATGTCTGCGACCACGATCATGAGCATCACCATCATCATCACGGTCACGGCCATAGCCACAGCGAGAGCCATAGCCACAGCCAAGCTCATTCTCACAGCCATGAGCATCATGACCATGGGCACGATCATGCGCACGACCACAAGCTTGGTCACGACCATCATCACCACGACCATGAGCATCATCACGAACACGGTTCCGGCTGCGGCTGTGGTCACCACCACGGGCACAAGCACGATCACTGATCGGGCCTAAGTCCTCGACTTTTCACGACCATGTCCAAGACCACCCGCGCGACCCAGGCGCTGCAGCAGGCCGGAATCTCCTTCTCCGTTCATGCTTACGAGTACGACCCGAATGCAGAGCGTATCGGCCTGCAGGCGGCCGAGGCCATGGGGGCCGATCCGTCGAGCGTACTCAAGACCCTGATGGTGCTGGTGGACAACAAGCCGGCCTGCGTGATCCTGCCCTCGGATCAGGAAGTGAACCTGAAGAAGCTGGCATCAGTTCTGGGCGGCAAGGCCGCTCAGATGATGAAGCCCACGGACGCCGAGCGCGTCACCGGCTACCACGTCGGCGGCATCAGCCCCTTCGGCCAGAAGAAGCGCGTTCCGACCGTGCTGGAGCAATCGGCCTTCGAGCACACGCAAGTGTTCATGAATGGCGGCCAGAGAGGCCTGCAGGTGAAACTCGACCCTCGCGCGGCGGTGGCAGTGCTGGACGCGAAGGTGGCTGGGGTGATCTGAACCGTGGCGCTTCGTGGTACCGGCGCAAGTCCTGAGATCGGGGCCGCCGTGCCGGCGCAGTCAAGTCTACAATGAATCGGTGAGCGGACCGTTGTACGGCCGTGTTTAAGGAGCGCCTGTGACACAGAGCGATCCTCTAAGCGGTGGATCCGACATGCTCGGTCTATGCGGTCAGACCGATGGCAAGCGCTGTCGGACAATGGCGGCGTGAAAGCGTGCGCCGTAGAGAAGCCCTTCATCGTTGAAGTCATAGGACGGGTTGTGGAGGGGCGCGGAATCCTTACCGTTGCCGACAAATACGAAACAGCCGGGCACGTGCTCCAGGAAGCGGGCAAAGTCCTCCGAGCCTGTCATCGGTTCGCGGGCGGTCGAGACGTGGTCTGCCTCAAACACGGCCCGGGCAGCTGCGAATGCCTCGTCCACCAGGGTGGCATCATTCAGGAGCGGCACGAACTCGCGCGTGTAGGTCACCTCGGCGGTGACATTGTACGTTAGAGCCGTGCCCTCGGTGATGATGCGCATCTGCCTCTCGATCTCGGCACTGATCTCGGGCTGGAAGCTGCGGGCGTCGCCGAGGATGCGGGCAAGCCCCGGCAGTGCGTTGCGCGTCCCGTCGGTGATCAGCTCCGTCACCGACACGACGCCGATGTCGGTCGGGCTCAGGCGACGGGACACGATGGTCTGGAGGTTCATCACGGTCGCACAGGCGGCGACAAGCACCTCATTACCCCAGTGCGGGCGAGCGGCATGCCCACCAACGCCTTTCAGAACGATCTCAAAATTGTCCTCCGCCGACATGATCGGCCCCACGCGGGTCTGGAAGTGGCCGACCGGCAGGCCCGGCATGTTGTGCAAGCCGTAGATCTCCTCGAACGGGAATCGCTCCATCAGCCCATCGCCCAGCATGGCGAGTGCGCCCTTGCCCCATTCCTCGGCAGGCTGGAAGACAAAGCGTACGGTGCCGTCGAATCCGCCTTCGTCGGCGAGCAGTTTGGCAGCCCCGAGCAGCATGGCGGTGTGGCCGTCATGGCCGCAGGCGTGCATCGTGCCGGGGTTCTGCGAGCGGTAGTCCTGCATTCCCTGTTCGGTGATGCGCAGGGCGTCCATGTCGGCCCGGAGCGCGACGGCCCGGTTGCTGCTGCCGCGTGTGAGCGTGCCGACGACGCCAGTGCCGCCCACGCCCTCGACCACCTCGTCGAGGCCGAACTCCCGCAGCTTGGCGACGACGAAGGCGCTCGTGCGCTTCTCCTCGAAGCCGAACTCCGGATGGGCATGTAGGTCACGCCGCCAAGCGGTCATTTCCCGATTCAACGCGTCCAGGTCCAGGGGCATCGACGTCTCCTTATTGGGCTGAGAGGCGGTTGACGGCGTGGGGGCGCATTCCGACCAACTCGGCATAGCGCTCCGGATCCGTAGCGCCTTCGGTGTTGATGACGAAGACGCGTGACGCCTCGTTGAGGTTAAGTGCCGTTCGGATCTCCGGATCCGCCGCGGCGCGAATGAGGCCGGCGAGGCCGGCGCCGCCGCTCTCGCCCGCCACGATGGCCGGGTCGTTCCCGGCGGGGCGGGCCAGGCGGTTCATCACCGCAACCGCATCCTCCTCGTCGACGGTCATGAAAGCATCGGCAACGCGCGACAGCACCCGCCAGGCAACCAGAGACGGCTCGTAGCATTCCAGCATTGCCATGACCGTCGGCTCGCCATGCGTGATCTTGACCGGGTGGCCCGCTCGTGCAGTCTCGAAGAGACAGGCGGCGCGGGCCGGATCGACCACAACGAAGGTCGGCCGCTGGTCTCCAAGGGCGAGAGCAAGATGCCCCGCGACGGCAGCCGCGACGCCGCCGACGCCGGCCTGCACGAACACATGGGTCGGCGGCTCGGGAAGCTGGCGCAGGGTTTCGCGCACCATCGCGGTGTAGCCCTGCATCACCAGCCCGGGGATGCGCTCGTAGCCTGGCCAGGAGGTATCGGAGACCACAATCCAGCCCTTCTCGGCGGAGACATGGGCCGCCTCAGCCACCGAGTCATCATAGGTGCCTTTGACGCGGATCATGTCCGCCCCGAACCGGGCGATGGCCGCCACGCGCTCCTCGCTGACGCCGGAGTGAACGAAGATGGCGGCCTTGGCACCGACAAGTTGCGCGCCTTGGGCCACCGAGCGACCATGATTGCCGTCGGTGGCACAGGCCATCGTCATGCCAGCGGCGATGGAACGAACCTCGGGCGCGTGCAGTTCGGCGATGTCGATCTGCCTTCCGAGCCGGCGGCTGGCTTCCTCCAGCACGAGCCGGATGACCGCGTAGGAGCCACCCAGGGCCTTGAAGCTGCCGAGGCCCAGCCGGAAGCCCTCATCCTTGACGTGGATCGTTCCGACCCCGAGTTCGGCGGCCAGAGCCGGTAGGGTGTGGAGAGGCGTCGGCGCATGATTGTCACGGTAGGTGAGGTAGCGCTCGACCTCCTCGGCGGCCGTCATGCCCAACATCGCAGCAACGACCGGGTCGAGGGGCTTGCGGTAGTCGGAGTGCTGGTTGGAAACAAACATCGCCGTCCTTTTGGCTAGAGCGGCGAGAAGATATTGCACTTCGCACGATAAAGGCGCTCTATTTCGGCCCGCCGAATGCAAGTTCTTTTCGTGTAAGTGGAGTCCGCGGTGTCCAGGTCTTCGTCCTCGATCACCCTTGATGCCTTCGACCTGGCGATCCTGAACATCCTCCAGCGGGACAACTCCACCCCGCAGCGGGTGATCGGCGAGGCCGTCAGTCTGTCGGCCCCGGCCGTACAACGCCGCATTCGGCGGATGGAGGAAGCAGGCGTCATCCAGGCCAATGTCGCGGTCATCGATCCGGCTCAGGTCGGGCAAGCCATCACGATCTTCGTCGAGGTCGAGGTGATCAGCGAGACGGCGGAGTTGATTGATGCCGCCAAGCGGGAGTTCACCTCGGTTCCCGAGGTGCAGCAGTGCTACTACGTCACTGGAGAGGCCGATTTCGTTCTGGTGGTCGTGGTGTCGACGATGACGGCCTATGAGGCGCTCACGCGTCGCCTGTTCTTCGGGAATAACAACGTGAAGAGGTTCCGCACCTTCGTCGCCATGGACCGCGTCAAAGTCGGATTGGCGGTTCCTCTGCCGGGATGATCGAACTACCTAGCCACTGCCCCAATCCGACTGTTGGTGAATAACGCTCCGTCATCGGGCAGACTTTGGCGCGATTTTTCGCGTTCGGGCGGCAAGGCGACCTTCACAAACATCGAGGCTTACCCAGCCGTTGTGAGCGTATTTCATGGGTTCCCGGCGCTCGTGATACGGTATAGGCAATTGGCTGCCGAACCTTAACTCTTTAGGCGGGCCAACATTTTTGCCTGTAACCGTTCTAGGCATGTCACCGCATGGACGAAAAGAACCACCAGATATTGCGTCTTCTCCAGCAGAACGCCCGGCTTCCCCTCAAAACCCTGGCCGGCAAGGTCGGGCTGGCGCGCAGCTCCGTTCGCGAGCGGATTGCCCGCATGGAGGCAGAGGGCATCATTCTTGGCTATAAGGCGGACGTGCAGCCAGACCATTGGGGCGGGCAGGCCGTCCGGGCACTGCTGATGATCCGGCTTGGGCGAACGCCGGCGCGCGAGACCGTTTCCCGCATCACAGCCCTTCCGGCTGTCCGCCGGTGCTTGTCGGTCAGTGGCGACCTGGATCTGGTGGTCGAGATCGAGTCAGGTGCCATGTCGGGACTCAATGTCGCCCGAGACGAGATCGCCCTCATGCCGGATGTCGCGGATGTTACGACGGCGATTGTCCTCAAGGACGAGAAGCCTGCCTGAGTGGTGCAGATCCATGGTCGAGCCGCCAATATGGCGGCCGGACCGCCATATTGACTGGTGCAGTCGCCACTCCGTCAATGTCAGATTTCGGGAAAGCCACAAACTCGGAATGCTGTCGTGACCATCGTCAACAACCCTCGTCCTGCCTTTTCGAGTGCCGAAGCGCGCGAGCTTCTGCGGGCGCATTTCGGCATCGAGGGTGAGCTGACCTCTCTGCCGAGCGAGCGCGACCAGAACTTCCGTGTCGAGACGGCAGACGGGCGGGGTTTTACGTTCAAGATCATGAACGCGGCAGAGCCGCTCTCCGCCATTGAGTTTCAGACTGCTCTCCTGCGTCACCTGGAAGGTTGCGATCCGGACTTGGCCGTGCCGCGAATTGTGCACACGACCGGCGGTCAGGATTATGCTCTTATCGATGGCGCGGACGGACGATACGCCGTGCGTCTTGTCACCTATCTCGCGGGGTGCCCGCTCGCCGAGCAAACGAAAACACCGGAGATCCTCCACGGCACCGGGCGCCTGCTCGGGCGCCTCGATCGAGCGCTTGCCAGCTTCGGCCACCCGGGAGCGCACCGTTCCTTCGATTGGGAGATCCGGACGGCGCCCTTATCACGGGCGCGCCTGCATGCGGTCGCCGATCCCGAGCAGCGCCGCCTCGTCGAGAGCGCTCTCGACATTTACGATAGCCGTGTCGCGCCGCTTCTGAAGCACCTGCGCTGTGGGGTGATTCACAACGATGCCAACGATTGGAATGTCCTCGTTGCCGACGGTCGCGTGAACGGCCTGATCGATTTCGGTGATGCGGTGCATTCGCCGATCGTTGCCGAACTCGCCGTGGCCTGTACCTATGCCATGCTGGACGAGGCCAGCCCCATCGAGACGGCTGCCCGGATCGTCGCCGGTTATCATGCCGAGTATCCTCTGCAGGATGCGGAATTCACCGTGATCCTGCATTTGATCATGGCCCGCCTTGCCATCAGCGTCACCATGTCGGCCGCCCGTCGGCTGGGTGCAGCCCAGGATCCGTATCTCTTCGTGAGTGAAAAGCCCGCTTGGGATCTTCTACGAAAACTCTCCGTCATCGACCATCGCATTGCGACTGGCATTCTGCGGCAGGCGTGCGGGCTCGAAGCCGCCCCGGGAGCCCGCCGCATCCGGGAGTGGCTCTCCGCCAATCGCCGGAATCTTGCACCTCTCATGAGACCGCACCCGGCGCGCCAGGCAAAGCATGTTCTGAATCTCGGCAGCCTTGACGAGCCCTTGGCTGCTGCAAGCGCGGCCCAGGACAATGACGGTGCCGAGCGCGCCTATGCCGAGCTCGTGCGCGAGCACGGGTTCACCCTCGGTCTCGGACCCTGGGGGGAGCGGCGCATCATCTATACGGCACCCTTCTTCGAGTCAGTGCTGGCGGAAGGCAAGCGTCGCAACGTGCATCTTGGGCTCGATATTTTTGCGCCGGCGGGAACCGAGATGTTCACGCCCCTGGCCGCAACGGTCGTTGCAACCACGATCAACCCAGATCCACAAGACTATGGCGGGCTCATCCTGCTTGAGCATGAGCCGGAGCCTGGCCTGCGCTTCTGGACGCTCTGGGGGCATCTCGACCATGCCTCGGCCCGTGAGCGCCGTATCGGCGAGCGCCTAGAAGCGGGCGCCCTTGTGGCCCGGCTTGGGGATTATGCGGAAAACGGCGGTTGGGTGCCCCATATCCACCTGCAGCTGATCACGGTCCCTTACGAGGATCTCAGCATCATCCCCGGTGTCGGCGAAGAGGCCTTCGTCCCGGTCTGGGAGGACCTGTATCCACGCCCGTACGATTTTGCGGGCCTGATATCCGAAGCCTTCGAGCGAAGCGGCCGCACGAGGGAGGAGTTAATCGAGAAGCGGCGTGAGCGACTGGGACGCAATGTCAGCATGTCCTACCGCACACCGCTCAAGATGGTGCGAGGCGAAGGCGTCTGGCTCATCGATGATGCAGGGCGCGCTTATCTCGACTGCTACAACAATGTCGCCCATCTCGGTCATTGTCATCCTAACGTGGTGCAAGCGATTGCCCGTCAGGCTGCGCTTCTCAACACCAATACGCGTTATCTTCACGACACCATCATCGACTATACGGACCGACTGGCCCAGTCCCTTCCGAAAGAGCTCGACACGTTTTTCATCGTCTGCACGGGGAGCGAGGCCAATGACTTGGCCTTGCGTATGGCGCGGACCTTCACCGGTCGCAACGACATGCTGGTGCTCGACTGGGCCTATCATGGCCACACGCAGGCTCTGATCGATATCAGTCCCTACAAGTACAAGCGAAAGGGGGGACGCGGACGGCCTTCCTTCACCCACGAGCTCCCGATCCCGGAAGTCTATCGGGCTCCCATCGTAGGGACGCCAGAGGAGATCGGTCACTATTACGCCGAGGAGGCAGGGAGGCTTATTTCCGGCCTCCCGTCGGGCCATGCTCCAGCGGCTTTCATCGCGGAAACGATTCCGAGCGTGGCCGGCCAGGTCTTTCTTCCGCCGGGATACCTGAAGAGCGTCTATGCCAGTGTTCGCGCCGCAGGCGGCGTCGTGATCGCCGACGAAGTGCAGGTCGGTCTCGGCCGCGTCGGTGACTCCATGTGGGCATTCGAGGAGCATGGGGTCGTTCCGGATATCGTCACCATGGGCAAGCCCATCGGCAATGGCCATCCGCTTGCGGTCGTCGCGGTGCGCCGGGAGATAGCCGAGGCCTTCGCGAACGGCATGGAATACTTCAACACCTTCGGCGGAAATCCCGTGTCCTGTGCCGCCGGGCTTGCGGTTCTGGAGACACTCGAACAGGAGAACCTGCTCGCCAATGCCTCCGAGCAGGGCGCCTATTTGCTCGATGGGATGAAGCGCCTTCAGGAGAAGTATCCGGCGATCGGCGACGTACGCGGCCGAGGTCTGTTCCTCGGAATTGAGATCGTGAGGGACCGGGCAACCAAGGAGCATGCAGGCGACCCGGCCTCCAGGATCTCCAACAGGGCAAAGGAGCTCGGTGTTCTCATGGGTACGGACGGTCCCCATGACAACGTCATCAAGCTGCGCCCCCCAATGATCTTCAAGCGCGAGCACGCGGACCTGCTTATCCAGATTCTCGACCGGTCGATGGCCGATGTTCTCCAGTGATCCCGAAGGCGGCGGAGCGCTCAGGCAGCATATAGAACGGTTAGATCATCTGCTTAGGCGCCCAAGGAAGCTTTCAAGCTGCCGGCTATCTCGATAGGATTTGAGGCGATTGCAAGGATCGGGGGCTTTTCATGAACGGCTACGGAGATACCTACTACGCCCGCACGCTCACGGATATGGCGCAACATCCTTCCCTCGAGGGACTTGTGGCGGCCGATGTTGCCATCGTCGGCGGCGGGCTTGCAGGTCTCACGGCGGCTCTCGATCTGGCACGATCAGGCCGCTCTGTGGTGGTGCTGGAGGCGGAGCGGGTCGGTTGGGGAGCATCCGGCCGGAATGGAGGCTTCGTCGGCCCAGGCTATGCGACGAGCCATGCCAATATCGCCCGCATGGTTGGGGGCGAGAAGGCGAAGGCTTTGCACCGACTATCGATCGAGGGCGTGCGCATCGTCGAGGAGAACATCGACAGTCTTGCCGTGAGCGACAACAAGCGGGTCTACGGCAAGATGAGCGTGCTCCGATATCATGATCCGGAAGGCCTCGCGAGACAGTGCGAAATGATGCAGCGGGAATTCGGTTATCATCTCGATGTGATGCCGACCGACGCCGTGCGATCCGTCCTGCGCTCACCAAAGTACTACCAGGCGCTTCACGATCCTGCCTGCTTTCACTTTCACCCTCTCAATTATGCCCGCGCTCTGGCGCGAGCCATCGAGGCGAACGGGGGCGGGTCTTCGAGAAATCCCGCGTCACCGGATGCGATCTCAATGCTGCGGAGAAAACCGTCAGGACGGCACGCGGTGAGGTGAGGGCGCGTGACGTGATTCTGGCAGGGGGAGGGTACACGGACAATCTGGTGCCTCGCCTACGCCGCAGCATTTTGCCGATCGCGACTTACGTGCTTCTTACGGAAGCGGCACCGGAGAGGATCGCAGAGGCGGTGCGCACGCCGATGGCGATTAGCGACAACCGTCGTGCTGGGGACTACTACCGCCTCGTCGATGAGGGAGAACGCCTTCTCTGGGGTGGGCGGATCACGACGCGCACGACCGAGCCTCGCCGCCTCGCTGAGATGATGCAGAAGACGATGGTCTCCACCTATCCGCAACTCGAAGGCGTGCGTGTGGAGACCGCCTGGTCGGGCCTCATGGGATATGCTCGCCATCTGATGCCTCTCATCGGACAACTCCAGCCGGGAGTCTGGTACGTCTTTGGGTTTGGCGGGCGTGGCATGAACACTACGGCCATCGGAGGGCGGGTGATCGCGGAAGGGATTCTCGGCCGGAGCGATCGCTATCGCCTCTATGAACCTTTCGGCCTTGTGTGGAACGGGGGGCCTTTCGGCGTTGCCGCGGCACAACTCACCTACTGGACCTATCAAGCGATGGATCTCGCCAAAGAGCGACGTGCGGCACGTGCCGCCTGATAGAGGCTTTCGATGCCAACGGCATCCTGGGACTAACTTGAAGGGCACCTCGATCCATCGAGGTGCCCTTTGCTTTCGAGCAGTCCGAATAGCTGTGGAGACAGCGCTCTCGCTGGTCTAATCGAGTCCGAGACGCATGCGACGCTCCAGAAAGCGGCTATAGGCGCCCATTCCATAGGAAAAAACCAGGAACACGACGGCTGCGAAGACGTAGCCCTCCATGACGGCGATGCCGACCCAGTTTGGATCTGTCATCGCCGTACGAACGGTGGAGAGGAAATCCAGAAGGCCTATGATCGTGACGAGCGTCGTGTCCTGAAAGAAGCCGATGGAAATGTTCACCAGCGGCGGAATGGCGATCTTCAACGCTTGCGGCAGAACGACGAGGCGCATGGCCTGCCAGTAATGCAGGCCCATCGCGCTGGAAGCCTCGTGCTGTCCCCGCGGAATCGCCTGCAAGCCACCACGAACTGCTTCTGCAATATAGGCCGCCGCGAAAATCACGATGGCAATTTGTGCCCGCAGCAGCTTGTCGACCGTGATCCCGCTCGGCATGAAGAGCGGCAGCATGACGGATGCCATGAACAAGATGCTGATGAGAGGCACACCCCGGATCACCTCGATGAAGACGATGGCGATCACGCGAATGGCGGGGAGCTTCGAGGAGCGTGCCAGGGCCAGAATGACCCCCAGAGGAAAGCCGAAAGCGAGTCCGACAGCCGAGAGCAGGAAGGAGAGGGGCAGTCCGCTCCACTGCGTCGTCGGTACATACGAAAGGCCGAACACGCCGCCCCAAATCAGGATTGCGGCCCCGACGATCGTCATGCTCCAGAGAACGAGAAGATTTCGGTTCCAGAAGCGCGGGATCATCGTGATTCCGATAGCCCCCAAAAACAGGATCATGGCGAGGGCCACGCGCCAGTGCTCGTCATAAGGATAGACGCCGAAGATCATGAAGCGAAGCTTCGCTTCGTAATAGGGCCAGCAGGCGCCATGCCCGACCTTGCAGGCCTGGGCTCCACCCTCCGTGACGGCCCGGGTCACGAGCCAGCCGTATGCGCCCTTGGCAGCAAGCCACAGGATCCACAAGCAAGCCAGCGTAACGATGGCATTGACGGGTGTCCCGAATAGAGGCTTGAGTGTGCGATGGAGCAGGCGACGCTCCACACTTGGCTCACGCTGAGCCGGCATCTTCAACTGTGATTCGGCAATGTCGGTCGCGGTCGTCATGGCCTAGCGCTCCTTCAGCGCAACGCGGCTGTTGTACCAGTTCATGAACAGGGAGATCATGATCGACAGGCCAAGATAGACCAGCATAAAGATCGCGATTCCCTCAATCGCCTGCCCGGTCTGGTTCATGGTTGTGTTCGACACCATGACGAGATCCGGATAGCCGATGGCGATTGCAAGCGACGAATTCTTGAAGAGGCTCAAATAGCTGCTGGTGAGCGGGGGAATGATGACGCGAAGCGCCTGCGGCAGAACGACGAGGCGCATGGTCAACCCGTCCCTCAGGCCCAGTGCACGCGCCGCCTCCCACTGCCCTTTGCGCACCGACAATATTCCGCTTCTCACAATCTCCGCGATGCCGGCTGAGGCGGAGAGTGCGAGACCGACGAGGAGAGCCGTGAATTCCGGGGTGAGCTGAGAACCGCCCGTCAGTCGAAAGCGTCCTTTCTCTGGGATGCTGAGTGTAATATCGGGTTGAACGGCGAGGATTGCGAGAACGGGTGGGAGAAGAAGAACCAGTGCAACCAGAGGCCAAGTCACTCGCGCCTGACCCGTTCTGATGCGCTCGGCCGTTGCGCGGCGGTTCACGAAAATTCCGAGAATTCCTCCCAGAACCAACGCCAGAAGAATGATTGTATGGGCGCTCGTCCATATCAGGGACGGCACGGTCAGGCCGCTATTGCTCAAGAAGACATGGGGCAAAATCTCCCATGCGTCGCGCACGGCCGGCAGTCCCGTAACGATGAGGGCATACCAGAGGAAGAGGTAGAGCAGGAGGGGCACATTGCGCAACGCTTCGACATAGAGGAAGGCCAGGAAGGCGAGCAGCGGGTTGCGAGAAAGACGGGCGATGCCGACGAAAAGGCCGATGATCGTGGCGAGCGCCACGCTCCAGACCGAAACCCAAACCGTGTTGACGATGCCAACCAGGATGGCTCGGCCATAGGTATCGGTGGGCTTGTAGTCGATCAAGGACTGGCTGATGACGAAGCCGGCTTCACGGCCCAAGTAGCCGAAGCCTGTAGCGATGTTCTGCTCCGCTAGCTTCTGCGATACGTTTGAAAACAGGTAAAGGCCGACAAGGACGATGCTGCCGACGGCGAGCACCTGATAGAGGATGGCCCGAAAGCGAAGATTGTAAAGAAGACTCGTCCCGCTCGACGCATCGACGCGCATGATGATCCTTTCCGGATTCTGCCGAGGGCGAAGCGGGCGGCCGAAGGGCCGCCCGCTGAACTCAGATTACCGGAACGGCGGTGCGTAAAGCAGACCGCCCTTGGTCCAGAGTTCGTTCGGGCCGCGGGATAGACCCAGCCGGGTCTTGGGGCCAAGATTGCGATCAAAGACCTCCCCGTAGTTACCGACGGACTTGACGATGTTGTAAGCCCACTTGTTGTCGAGGCCGAGCATCTTCCCGAAGTCGCCGTTTACACCGAGCATGCGCTGGATCTCGGGGTCCTCGCTCTTGAGATACTCGTCCACATTGGCTTGCGTCACGCCCTTCTCCTCGGCGCCAATGAGGGCATAGACCGACCAGTTGAGAATATCGCGCCAATTGGGATCATTCTGGCGAATGGTCGGAGCGAGAGGCTCTTTCGAGATGGTTTCGGGCAGAACCACATACTGCGAGGGATCGTTGGCGATGGCGCGAACGGAAGCAAGGTCCGAACGATCCGTCGTGATGGCGTCGCAGCGTCCGTTAAAGAAGGCGTTCCGCCACTCGTCGGAGTTCTCGAACACGACGGACTCGTACTTGATGTTCTTGGGCCGGAAGAAGTCCTCAAGGTTCTGGAGCGTCGTGGTCCCAGGCAACAGGCAGATCGCGGCATCAGCGAGTTCGCTCGCACTCTTGACGTTGAGCTTGGCCGTCGTCATCAGGCCTTGGCCGTCGTAGAACACGACAGGTCCGAAATCGAGACCGAGAGAGGCGTCGCGCGAGAAGCTCCAGGTGTTCTGGCGAGACAGAATGTCCACTTCGCCGGACTGAACGGCCTGGAAGCGCACGTTGGTGTTGAGCGGGACGTATTCGACCTTGTCAGCGTCGGCGAAGATCGCTGCCGATACAGCCCGGCAGATATCAACATCGAAGCCGCGTCGAACGCCCTTGTCGTCGGCATAGGAGAAGCCGGGAGCGACAGGGGACACGCCGCAAAGAATCTTGCCGCGCTTCTTCACCGTATCGAGTGTCGCCTGCGCAGATGCAGGTGCCGCCGAAACAGCGGCAACGCCTGCGATGAGGCCCACCGCAAGCCAACGGGCCATAAATTTGGATTGTATCATTGTACTCCCTCTTTCCATGCGCCTTATTTGGTCGCTGACACTTGAAGCTAGACCCGAAAGAGCCAGCGTATCAAGGGCAGATTTTCCCACCGTAAAACATCTCTGAACTTGCTGACTGACTAAAAGGTATGCAAACTCGACTTGTTCTCAGCGACAGCCTCTGCTGTCACTGTTCTTCGTTGCGCGAGTAGTTCATGCCCTTTTTGCCCAAAGCCGACATCGTCCTCACAAACGGCCGGGTCTTCCGCGGCCTTTCAGAGCAAGTGACTGAAGCGGTGGCCCTCTGGGCCGGGCACGTCTTGGCAGTGGGATCGGCAGCCGATATGGAGCCCCTCATCGGCCCGTCGACGCGCGTGATCGATCTCGCGGGTCGCCTCGCAACGCCGGGGCTGTGCGACTCGCACATGCATCTTCTGCCCTACGGGATCATCATGGGACATGTGGATGTGCGCCCTGCCTCCGCACCCACTCTTACGGCCTTACTTGAAAGGGTTAGGCAGCGCGCCTCGGCCACGCCGCCCGGTCAGTGGATCCAAGGGCGTGGCTATGATCAGTTCGAACTTGATGTCAGGCGTCATCCCCTCCGTGAGGAACTTGATGCAGTCGCGCCCGATCATCCCGTTGCGATCGTGAGAGCCTGCGGCCATGTGACGATCTGCAACTCAAAGGCGCTCGAACTGGCAGGAATCGACGAGACGACCCCCGTCCCGCAGGGCGGCGCCATCGAGCAGCGGGACGGGCGGCTGACTGGCCTGCTGGCCGAAACCGGCCGTGACCGCCTGAAGGCGGTTTTGCCGGAACCGACGGATCAGGAACTCGTTCAGGCCATCGACGATGCCGGTAGAGCATGCCTGTCCTACGGCATCACCAGCGTGATGGATGCCGGCGTCGGCATGAGGGCAGGCTATCGTGAGGTTGCGGCTTACCGCACAGCCCAGCGCCTCGGCCGCCTGCCCGTGAGGACGACCCAGTGCCTGCTAGGAGGGCCGGGCGGCATCGTGGAACAGGCCTATGCCGATGGAGTAGTGACGGGCGTAGGCGATTCCATGCTGCGCGTCGGGCCAGTGAAGATCTTTACCGACGGCAGCGCCGGCGGCCGGACTGCCGCCATGACCGAGCCGTATGTCGGAGAGCCCAAAACCACCGGCCTGATGCTCCTGCACGACAACGAGATGAATGACCTCGTGCATGATTATCATGCAAAGGGCTATCAGTTGGCCGTTCATGCCATCGGCGATGCGGCCATCGAGCAGACTTTGAATGCCTTCGAGCGAGCCCTCGAAGTGATCCCGGATCCCGATCGCCGCCACAGGATCGAGCATGCGGGCTATGCAAGAGCCGACCAGAACACCCGCATGAAACGCCTCGGCGTTCAGCCGGTGCCCCAGCCCGTGTTCATCTATGACTTCGGCGATCTGTACATTTCCGTTGTGGGCGAAGAGCGGGCAAAGCCTTCCTATCCACTCAGAACCTGGATTGATCTTGGCTTCAAGCCTGCAGCCGGCAGTGACGCCCCTGTCTGCGGCATCAATCCATTCCCAAATTTTTTCTCTATGATCACCCGTAAGACGTCCCATGGCACCGTCATGGATGAGCGGGAAGTGGTATCCATCGAGCAGGCTATCACCGCCTTTACAGAGTTCGGCGCTTACGTGAACAAGGCCGAGCATGAATGGGGCCGCCTCGTTCCCGGCCTCGCGGCGGATGTTGCGGTGTTCTCGCGCGATCTCCTGACAGCCTCCCCGGAGGACGTGCTCCATGACACTCGCTGTGATCTCACGATCCGTGGGGGCGAGATTGTCTTCGACCGACATGGAGAGACGGCTCACTGATACGAGTTGTCTCGAGAAGAGGTGCCGTACCAACAGAAAAAGGCCCCGGGGGTGTCCGGGGCCTTTTGCGTTTCGGGGATCCGTCTCAGTGCAGGATCTGGGACAGGAAGAGCCGGGTGCGCTCGTGCTGCGGGTTCTTGAAGAACTCGTCCGGGGTGTTCATCTCCACGATCTGCCCGTAATCCATGAAGATCACCCGATCGGCGACCTGGCGGGCAAAGCCCATCTCATGGGTGACGCACAGCATGGTCATGCCCTCGTCGGCCAGCCCCACCATGGTGTCGAGCACCTCCTTGACCATCTCGGGATCGAGCGCCGAGGTCGGCTCGTCGAACAGCATGATCTTGGGGCTCATGCACAGCGAGCGGGCGATCGCCACGCGCTGCTGCTGGCCGCCGGAGAGCTGGCCCGGATACTTGTTCGCCTGCTCGGGGATCTTGACCCGCTTCAGGTAGTGCATGGCGATCTCTTCCGCCTCCTTCTTGGGCATCTTCTTGACCCAGATCGGAGCCAGCGTGCAGTTCTCGAGAATCGTCAGGTGCGGGAACAGGTTGAAGTGCTGGAACACCATGCCGACCTCGCGGCGCACCTCGTCGATGCGCTTGAGATCGTTGAGAAGCTCGGTGCCATCGACGATGATGCGGCCCTTCTGGTGCTCTTCCAGGCGGTTGATGCAGCGGATCATCGTGGACTTGCCCGAGCCCGAGGGACCGCAGATGACGATGCGCTCGCCGCGGCGCACGTTGAGGTTGATGTCCCGCAGCACGTGGAACTCGCCGTACCACTTGTGCACGTCGATCATCTGAACGGCGGCCTCCGCCTTGGGATCGACGTCAATGGAGCGAATGGTCGACAGGGTCATGTGCCGTCCCTCGATCAATTGCGCACAGGGAAGACGCGGGGGCTCAACTGCTCGAGACTGCGGCCTGCCCAGTCGCGCTGGGGCGCTGCCGCAATCGCTTCGGCTTGTCCCCGGCGCAGCATCTCGAGATCCTCACCGATGTCGAAGTCCAGCACCTCGCCGTCGCGGACGACCTGACGGCCGTCGACATAGACGTCCTTGATCGCCCTGTCATTGGCCGAGTAGACGAGGCTGCGAATGGGCTCGTAGTCGGGCTGCATGTAGGGATTGCTCATGTCGACGACCGAGAAGTCCGCTTTGCACCCCGGAGCAAGGCGCCCCAGGTCCGGCCGGCGGATCATGTCCGCCCCGATGGCCGTAGCGGCCATGAACGCATCTCTCGTGGTCGCTGCCGTGAAGCTTCCCGCGATGATCCGGCCCGCGTAACAGGCCATGCGGAGTTCATCGAGCATGTTGTGGGGGAAGCTGTCCGTGCCGATTCCGCAGCGGATGCCCGCGTTCATGTAACGGCTCAGGGTGTTCAGGGCAATGCCACGCCGGGCGAAGACGACGGGGCAATGCGCGACCTGAGCCCCGCTGTCCCGCAGGCGCTCAAAATCGCTGGCGTGGGGCCAATGCAGCCAGGGATGGTCGTTCAGGAAGATGCAATGGCCGATGATCGTGTCCGGCCCCAGGGCTCCTATTTTGTCGAGCCATTCGATGGGCGTGCAGCCGTAGCGGCGCATGATCTCCTGAAATTCAACGATGCTCTGCGCGGCGTGGATCTGGATCGGCTGATTTCGCTCGCGTGCGGCGTCGAGGGCATCGCGGATCTGCCCCTCCGTGCAGGTGTCGATCTGGGCCGGTGCGAAGAATCCGGTGATGCGTCCGCTCGAATGCTTCGAGGCGGCGTCCGCAATCTCGATCGCCTCGCGCAGCAACCGGTCGCCGGTTGCAGGATCGAGGTCGTAATCCACCGAGTGGCCATTGGTGGTTTTCCAGGGGCCGGACCGGAACATCCCCCAGAGAACGGCGCGGATGCCGGTTTCCGCATATTCGTCAGCCCAGGTTTCTCGCGGCCTGCCGAGATCGCAGATGGTCGTGACGCCGCTCTTCAGGAGCTCCGACGCCGCGACACGAAGCGCCGGGCGCGTGTATTCCGGGCCGATCTGAAAGACCGGCATGAACTCGTATAACGAGCTCTGGCCGAGGCGCGGGCTTCCGAGCTCTTCCAGCATGCCTTTCCAGCCGGGCTCGTGGCCGGGATGACTGTGGATGTCCACGAAGCCGGGGATGATCATCATCCGGCGGGCGTCGACCTCCGCATCGACCGGGCCGGAATAGCCTTCCCCGACATGGATGATGTCCGCGCCTCGAATCACGAAGTCCGCGTTGCGGAGGTAGACGTGGGATCGGGCAGCCTCGTCCCAGGCCACGATCCAATCGCAGTTCCGGAAGAGGGTCGTCTTGGCGACAACGCTAGTCATTTAAGGCTCCATGAGGGCATAGAAGGGTTAGGCAGAAAAGTGAGAGCGCCGTCAGGGCGCGAGAGCCTGCGAGAGGCGGACATGACCGACCGCCATGGCGACGGCGGCCTGCGTCGGCTCGATGACCGGGACCCCGACGGCCTCCTCCAGGGCAGCGCGATAACGAGCCATGCCGGCACAGCCCATCACGAGGACGTCAGCGCCATGAGCAGCCTTCAACGTACGGCCGACATCGACCATGCGGCCCAACGTATGCGCCTCGTCGGAGAGCTCGGCAACGGTAAGCCCGATCGGAAGGTCGGCGGCGAAGCGATCCATGACACCCATCGCGCCGAAATAGCGGAGATGCCTTGGAACAGAGGTTGGCAGGATGGCAATGACGCCGAAGCGCTGCCCGAGAGTGAGCGCCGTCAGCACGCCGCATTCGGCAATCCCGAACACGCGACGGCGGCTCTGTTCGCGCAGAGCATGGAGGCCGGGATCCGAGAAGCACGCGACGACGAAGGCGCTTGCGCTGTCCTCCAGCTCGGACGCCTTGTAAAGCAAGGGCATGATAACGCCGTCCACATCCCGTTGAGACTGGATGCCGGGTGGGCCTTCGGCCAGGGACAGGCACACGATGTCCGGTCCATCGGCGCTCCTCAAGGGAGCCACGGCCCTGTCGATTTCTGCCGTGACATACTGTGAGGAATTCGGATTGATGACATAAACCGAAGATCCCATAATTGCTTCATCCTCGGGCAGCGAGCGGCAGGGAATAGGGAGCCAAAGTAGCGAGGGGACGGCCTTGCGGATCTTCCCGCTCCGCCCGTCGAGAGGCGCGCCTCTGCGCGTCCTGCAGCTCTCGAACCGCGCCATCGTAGTCCAGATTGGCGACGCGATGGTCCTTGACCACAACCTGGCCGTCTACATAGACGTCACGAATGGCGCGCTCCGCAGCGCAATGGATCAGATTGCGCAGCGGATCGTGGATCGGCTGCATGGCCGGGTGGCTCAGATCCACAAGAGCCAAATCCGCCTTGGCGCCGGGCGCCAACCGCCCGATGTCGCTGCGGCCAAGGGCCATTGCTCCTCCGGTGGTCGCCGCAGAAAACAAGCCGCTCGTATTCAGGTCGAACACGCTGCGTCCGGCAACGCGCGAGCAGATCATGGCCTCGCGCATTTCTTCCAGCATGTTGAAGGGATAACTGTCGGTGCCGATACCGACATTGACCCCTGCGCGGAGATAGGCGCCGAGGCTTTCGAGCGTCATGCCGCTGCGTGCGAAGGTAACGGGACAATGGGCTACGGAGGTGCCGCTTCGGGCAAGGCGGGCGAGGTCCTCGCGGCTACGCTGCCGGGCCCAGGAATGATGATCGAGAAAGATGCAATGCCCTAGGATCAGGTCCGGTCCAAGGACGCCCAGGCGCTCCAGCATGGCCGGAGCCGTCTCTCCGGTCCGCCGAAGCAACTCCTCGTGCTCGGCCATGGTCTGCGCCGCATGGATGGTGATCCGCATCCCGCGGTTGCGTGCTTCAGCGACCGCATCCTGGATCAGCCCCTCGGAGCACGTTTCGATCTGCGATGGTGCTATCACCCCGTCGATACGGCCACTGGGATGAGCACGCGCCTGGTCCACGAAGGCCAGAGCTTCGGCGAAGCGCTCGCGCCCCTGCGCCTCGTTCCACTCGAAGTCAAGGCGGTGGCTGCCGGCCATGCGCCATTGCGCTTCGCGGAAGCCGGGGGCGAGATAGGCTCGCATTCCGCTTTCCGCCGCCAGGGAGAGCCATTTGGAATGAGGCGACGCGATGTCGAGATGGGTGGTCACGCCGCTGCGCATCAGATCGCTCAGCATCACCGTCTGGCATGCGGCCTTCGCATCCGCATCGGAGTCGACGAGGGCCGAATATTCATAGAGGGCGTTGCCCCAAAGAACCGCGGTTCCAACATCCTCGAACAGGCCCTTGGCAATGGGCTCGTCCCCGGAGTGGCAGTGGATGTTTACGAGGCCGGGCATCACCATGATGGATGCGCCGGCGATCTCCTCGTCTACGTGACCGTCGTAGGTTGGCCCCACATACAGCACCCCGGCCTTGGAGAAGGCGACATCGGCATCTTGCATGTACACGTGTTGAGATGCGCCTCCGTCCCAGGCGACGACCCAAGCTGCCTTTCGAACGACCGTTACTGGTTCAGTCATGATATCTGGAGCCGATGCTGATGTGTTGAATATTGACTGGCCGGCGGACCAGTGGGATCTCGAGGGTGTGGATCACAGGAGCTGAGCGCCGAAGTTGCTCGCCGGATCGAACTCGGGACTGAGGACGCCGGTTGGTCTCATCGAGGCAGCCCGTCCGCGCACCTGCAATTGTCCCGATCCGGGAGCGGCCTGGAGCTCTCCGTCGGCGACGATCACATCACCCCGACGCAGGACGATCTCGGGCCAGCCCCGCAATGTGCGGCCGGCGAAAGGATTGTAGCCGACATTGTCGTGCAATCCGTCATCGGTGAATGTTACCTCGCGATCCGGGTTCCAGATCGCGATATCGGCGTCGGCACCGACCGCGATAGCGCCCTTGCGCGGATGGAGACCGTAGATCTTCGCCGGAGCCGTCGCCGTTATCTCGACGAACTTCTCCAGGCTCGATCTTCCTTGGCTCACCATGGCATCGAACAGAAGCGGCAGGCGTGTCTCGAGCCCTGGGAGACCGTTGGCGATTTGCTTGAAATCCGGGTTGGGGCCCGCTGAAAGCTTGCCGCTTTCGTCAAACCTGTATGGCGCATGGTCGGAGGAGACGACCTGAAGATCGCCGAGTTCAAGCGCCTGCCACAATGCGTTCTGATCGGCTGTTGAACGCGGAGGAGGGCTGCACATCCACTTGGCACCTTCGAGGCCGGGGCGATCCAGGTCCTGCGCAGTCAAGAACAGGTACTGCGGGCACGTTTCGGCGAAGACCTTGATGCCTTCACCACGTGCGCGCCGGATAACGGCAGCGCCCTCGGCGGTGGAGACATGGAACAGCATGATGGGCTGATCCAGGAGCCGGGAGAAGCGAATGAGGCGCTCGAACGCCTCGATCTCGCACACGCGGGGATGACTCACACCGTGGAACTTCGGCTCGACATAGCCACGCGACACGAGCCGGTCGGCCATCCACTTGATCATCCCATGATTTTCGGCATGGGCACAGACCAGGGCGCCGTGCTCCCGGGCCACCATCATCACGTCCAGGACCTGCTCGTCGAGAAGGCGCACGCGATCATAGGTCATGAAGATCTTGATCGAGCGATGGCCGCTCTCGATCAACTGGGGCAGGTCGTGTTCCAGCGTTTGCGGCGTCGGATCGGAAATCCAAAGATGAAAGGCGTAATCCGTCACCGCGCCGCTCGCAGCAAGGTCCGAGTAGTTCCGGACGACATCGAGCAAACTGTCTCCTCGATGCTGGGCTGCGAAGGAGATGACGGTCGTCGTGCCACCGAAAGCGGCAGAGCGGGTGGCCGTCTCGAACGTGTCGGCATTCATCAGACCGCCACCGGAGAGTTGCTCGATGTGACAATGAGCATCGACCCCACCCGGGAGAACGAGCTTACCCGTGGCATCAATCGTGCGCCGCCCCGGCTGTAGGTCCCAACCGAGCGCGGCGATCTGGCCACGATAAATGGCCACATCCATCGTCGAGACGCCCTCGGTGGTCGCAATGCTTCCACCCTTGATGACCAGATCGTACGCGACCAATGACTCCCCCGACGCTTGGGATGGCGATATGGTTCAGCCTGTATGCTGCCGACAGCTTATGCGGATGAAGCGAACCGCAGCAAGGAGAACTTAAGGGTAGGATCGGGACTGTCGTCTATATTCAAATGCTGCACGCATCTTTGTCTGCTGGCCGCGATTTCAGCGACAGCTCCATAGACACTGAGCTCATCTTTTTGATTCTGCGCTGCACAATAATATTGGGCGAGTTGGTGCGAGCGACATTCTCTACCGATCTCAGCAAGAGGAGCACGAGTGGGGCGGCGTGTTCGGGCGGTGGCAGGCAAATGCTTGCTACGGGAGCATTCGTGGAGATGGCCATATCTGCAGGCTAACGAAAGAAGCTGCCGACGAGATCACGCGGCTTCGCCTGCCGCTCGCCCAGTGTCAGGAGCCGCCGCCAAACTTTAGGTACGAAACAGTTCTCGCTATCCCATCTAGCCCAGGGAATAAGACCTTTGCAGTCATCCCATATCGGTGAAGTATTATCCTGAGATTGTGCTTCAGCTCTGCTGGGATTACGGCCCTGTAGATAAAAGGGGACGAGAATATCTCGGTCGGATCAGCATGTGCCGTGAATACACTCTCCTGAGCAACGATGCGTGGTGAGATCCGATGGGAAATGAACTGCCAGTTTTGTGAGATCGAAAGCGGATCTTGTGGCGGATCTTCGGCATCTGCCAAATCGGGCATCATGTTAGCTCCAAACCCGTAGATGACGCCATTTGCAGGCTGGTCATCACGGACAGCAAAGTACAGAGCAACCATGGGATTGTGTGTCCAATCCAGCAGCCTTGTAGGTAGCCCGTGATGCTGAGCGAGCGCCAACATCTCCCATCTATTCGGCTCCGGCCCGGATACGAAGGCCATCGCCTCTTTCTCAAAAATGTCGAACGACCACCGCTCTTGGTCGAGCAAATTCTGCTTTGTTTTCTTGTCGCCCACAAACTTCGCGAGCTGCCGGCCGACGCTTGGCATCAGCAAGTAGTCGATGTTGGCATGTCCTCGGAAGAGGGAGCCATGATCCAAGAAGTGGTCGAACACCCATTTGTGGAAGTCCTCATAGCTCTTGATCACGTGATCGACCATGGTCGCCTTGCCCCTTGGTTTTATGCCACCATCTCTGTACGGAATAATCCAAAATCAGCCATTCCGCATTTTGCTCCAATGAAATCATTGAGGTTTTCTGGGGAGAAAGCGTAACGTGCGCGAATGTACGAGAATGTTGCCTGGATCGACTGAGACAGTTAAGTGATTGCAGATATTGCTAAAATTTCCATTGCGCCCATGATGGACTGGACCGACCGGCACTGCCGGGCGTTCCATCGCGTCCTGTCGCGCCGGGCGCGGCTTTATACGGAGATGGTCACGACGGGGGCGGTCATTCATGGACCGCGGGAACGGCTGCTGGGCTTCAGCGAACCTGAACATCCCGTGGCGGTACAGCTCGGCGGGTCGGATCCGGCGGATCTGGCGGAAGCCGCGAGGATTTGTGCCGATTTCGGCTATGACGAAATCAACCTGAATGTCGGCTGTCCCTCCGACCGGGTGCAGAACGGCCGCTTCGGCGCCTGCCTCATGCAGGAGCCCGTGCTCGTGGGCGAATGTGTGGCGGCCATGAAGGCGGCCGTGTCCCTGCCGGTAACGGTGAAGTGCCGGATCGGCGTCGACGACCAGGACACGGAGGAGGCCTTGAACCGCCTGTCCGATTGCGTCGTGGCGGCCGGTTGCGACGAGTTGACGGTCCATGCCCGCAAGGCCTGGCTGCAGGGCCTGTCGCCGAAGGAAAACCGGGACATCCCGCCGCTCGACTATCCGCGCGTCTATCGCCTCAAGGCAGCACGGCCCGATCTGCCGATCGCCATCAACGGCGGCATCAAGACCTGGGCCGAGATCCACGAGCACCTGAAGCATGTGGATGGCGTCATGCTGGGCCGCGTGGCCTACCATGAGCCGGAGATCCTGCTCGGCGTCGACCGCGAACTCCATGGCGAGGAGTCGCCGGTGGCCGACAGCTTCGAGGCGGTGGAGGCCTATGAGCCCTATGTGGCG
Organism: Microvirga sp. RSM25; assembly: GCF_044784385.1. Lineage (NCBI taxonomy): Bacteria > Pseudomonadati > Pseudomonadota > Alphaproteobacteria > Hyphomicrobiales > Methylobacteriaceae > Microvirga > Microvirga sp. RSM25. The sequence continues at coordinate 751,710 of NZ_CP173039.1, forward strand.
GAGCAGCTAGCGAAGGGCGAACGGCTTCACAACATCACCCGGCATATGCTGGGACTCTTTACCGGACGCCCCGGAGCGCGGGCCTACCGCCGCCACCTGGCGACAGAGGCGGTGAAGCCGGGAGCCAATCTCAACACACTTCGCGATGCGGTGGCGCATGTCTCCGGAGCGGTGGAACGCTTGGCCCCGGCGGATGCATCGGCGGACGCAGCCTGACTGGTCGGACAAGCCGTGCCTGCCATTCGGAGATGCGAAACTCCTAACGTCACCAACACGGCTGGGCGCGCTTGCGCCGATTTATCGAGGAAACCAATCTCACGCTGGCAGGACTTTGGTGCTCGCAACAGCCTGATTCCCTAGAGGTATAGATAATAAGTGCCTGATAATAATGGGGTATTAGCGATAACTCTCAATAATAGTAATAAGATTACATTAGTGATTCTGAGGTTTGCCCCACTTATCTAGGGTTGGGATTGTTGCATGACTCAACATCCAGTTTACGTTTAGCCCCCTTCAGTATTCAGCTGAAGTTGTATTTCTTAACTCAAGATTGCAAAATGATATTCCATTCGTTTTTGCGCTTTACAAAAACGTTATCACATTTATTCTCCTTTACGAGAGCTTGAACAGCCCTGGGGATGGTCTCTAGGGAAGCTCTCGTAAAGAAATGACAAAGGGGAATATTATGCTGGTGCACATTTATCCTACTTCTGTCTATCCTGCCGTTCGTTATCCTGAACAGCTGCCTGCTCGCTACCCGGAGCAACTCCCCCGTTGAGTTGATCTGAAAACGATCATCCTGCGGGATGATCAAGCTCCGGTCATCGAATGGTGACTATACGGAGCGAGGAGCCTCTTAAGGTCTCAAAGAGGCTCCTCCTTCTCATAAGATCATCTTCCATCACTGCAGTTCTACAGGCCGATACGCTCGCGTCAGTTGTGACAGACGGTTTGAGCATGGAAAACCATTTCATATCAGCTGCCCTGACCTAGTGCCTGGGCTTTTCGTAACCGTTTAGACTTCCTACTGGCGGCCAGTGCATCACGGCCGCCTCGCTGCAATATATATTCAAATTCAATGAAGCTTTACTGGTTCAGACGTAAGTCAAAATAAGGCAGACTTAAGCTTATCGTGTTATTATGTCGACAGTTATTGACAATATGCAATCTTTATTTGAAGTATGTATTAAATATAAGGAAAATAAATCTTTGATATTGGACCAATTTACGTAGTTTTACTTCGCGTTTCTATACGGAATGGCGTTTTAAGGTCGCGAAACAACAGCTAAGGGAAAGAACATGTTTATCCGCTCTTATATTTCGGTTCTTACGGTCGCGTTTGGACTTTCGATTGCAACAGATGCAAGCGCACTCGAGGTGGCAAACGGCCTCAGCGTCAACGGATTGAGCGTGAATGGCCTCAGCGTGAACGGTCTCAGCGTCAACGGCTTGAGCGTAAACGGTCTCAGCGTGAACGGCACAGAAAAGTCTGCCGGTCTGAGGCTCAAGGCGATCGTCTTGCAGGACGAACAGGTCCTGCTCATTGAATAATGCTGATATGAAGCGAGAAGCCTCTTCAAGCGGTGGAGAGGCTTATTCTTCCTCTCGGATCTTCTAAGGTCGTGGATCCAGACTGCTAACATCCACGACTATGATTGTTGCAAAGCCCTTTTCTGAAGGAGCGATGTGCCGTTCCGCACTTCTTGATACAAAATAACAATATGAGGCCTTTACTGAAACAATATTCACCCTACCATTTGGGCGGTGGCAATGGCCTAGCTTGGCCGTGGTCACCAAACATCATGGGAGGCCATCATGAAGATCCGCTCTCTATCAGCCATCCTTGCCTTAGGGCTTGGGCTCGCAGCAACCGCAGAGGCTCAGGCCTGGTTCGCGGAGATCGATGACGAAAGGCCGCCGCCGAACGGCGCAAATGGCCAGAGTGCAAATGGTCTGACAATCAATGGGTTCGCACCACAGGGCGCCACCGGCACGGTGCAGATCAAAGCCGTCATCCTGAAGGACGGCTCTCGCGTCCGTCTCAAGTAAGCTCATCGACAAGGAGCGGCTCCTCGGTCGCCCGGGGAGCCGTCAACTCATGCACAAATCGTTTCTCATCGCTCTCGGTCTGATCCTTGCCCTCGCCTTCGAGAGAGCTCAGCCGGTGCTGGCCCTCGAGGGGCAGATCAGGCTTGAGGAGACCGAGCTCGTTCTCAGGCTGGAGGACGGACGCGTTCTGCGCCGGGATGGTCTCATCGGGCTGAAGTTGATCCTTGGGAACGGTCAGCAGGACGTGGAGGTGCGGATCGACGGTTTCGAGGAGGACAGGACCATTCTTCGCGCGCCCATGCCGCTCTACCGCTTGTCGGTGCGCCAGGCTGACGGGAGTGTGGGCGATCTCTGCCACCCCGATCCGAGCGGGCGCCACGCGGCCTTCGCATTTCCGGACGGGAAGGGCGGTTTCAATCTCACCTGCACCAGCGGCGCCGAGGGCAAATGCGTCCTGTTCGGATATCGTCCCTGGGAAACCAGGGAGGGCGTGCCGATGCGCGACCTCCTCCAGGCCTGCATCCATCTGCTTCGTGCCGATTACGGGGGCGACGACCGCCCGAGCACGAGGAACGGAACCCTGATCAACCTCTATGACCGCTTCGGGATTCAGGATCCAGGGGCCGCTGCCGGAATGGAATTCGAGGCGGCCTGGGGACCGGAAGGAGCCGTCTGCGTCGCTCATCCGCGCATCCCCGACGCCATCACCCTCGAACAATTGGCCGAGCGTTACCCACGCCTGGAGGGCCATCTGGGACCGGAAGCCTGCAGCGAGGACGCCATGCGGGCGAATTCGCACGCCCTCATCTTCAACCAGTCGGCCGTGGTGGCTCCCCTTCGCAAGTGAAGGTCAATCCGATCGGCTGACAACGTCCCGCGCATTTAAGATCATTCTGTCTCAACACATCTGGTCAGGTGCGAGGCGCTCCAGAAAGGTCCAGGTGAGGAGATCGGCGTGGTGCTCCGCGATGGCATGATCTACGCGCGCAACGAAAACAAAAGGGAGCACTCGACCCGCATAACTCTAAGTTAAAAATAAATACTGTCAGCAACTTCGATTGTTTTCAGCCTGATACTTTTGCTATCTATAATTGTTTCTACAACTAAGAATATATGCTCCATGTGAGAATTCACACAGAGTCTTGCCGATTTTGGCACAAGTCTTTGCCTCCGAGCTTTACTGTAACAATATACACCTTATCCTCCCTGCAGCGGACAAGCTCCGGCGCCCTCTTACTCACGTTGGAGGAAAAGTACATGTCTCTTCGTTCATGCGCTGCCATCCTGGCCATCGCCGTTGGACTCTCAACGGTATCTGTCGCGCAGGCGGCTCAGGTCGCGAACGGCCTTACCATCAATGGCCTCAGCGCCAATGGTCTAACTGCTAACGGTCTGACTGCTAATGGTCTGACGGCGAACGGCCTCACCATCAACGGCAGGAATGTCCAAGGGCGCTTTCGTGATGCCTCCTCCGGCACGATCGGGTTGAAGGCCGTGATCCTGCAGGACGGCTCGACGATCGACCTTCAGTAACAAGCGATTTAGCCCTCCGCGCAAGCGGGGGCTCTACGGCCACACGTTCTTTCAGCTGCGACTGGAGTTTGTCTTTCATTCGTTTCAATTCCCATGCTGCCAGCTTTTGTCCGGCGGGCACATGCTGAAATGGACAACGCAGAATACGAAATCAGGGTCGATAACGGCCGTATCCTGCGGCGCGAAGCGCTGATCGACGTCGGACTGATCCTGACCCGTCTCGATCGCGGGGCCGAGGCTCCGCCTCCGCACGAGTTCAAGGGCTCGTCTTAGCTCTCAAGATCAGCCTGTTGCCGCGCACTTCATAAGAGCCAAGGCGCTCGAGAAACGACATGCCGAGAAGATTGGCGTGGAGCACGCCCGAGCGGGCGATCAGCGCGCGGACGTTGCGCTCGGTGATCGAGCCGACGGTCAGGCGGCTGATGACGACAGGGGCGGCGAGGGCGCCGCCGTTGGCGGTGGCGACCGGGATGGAATAGTCGAGGCTGTCCAACTTGAAGCCGAGAGCGGCTGCGTCCTCCGCCCGCAGAACGACGGTACTGGCGCCGGTATCGAAGATGAAGCGGGTCTCGTGGCCGTTCACCTCGCCCTTCACCAGGAAGCTTCCGTCCGTCCGGCGCGCGGCCACCACCTCGCCCTCCGGCATGACGACGGTGCGACCGACCGCGATGTCACCGATGGCGCGGTCGATCACGGTCTGCAGTTCGCCCCGGGACGCATAGGTCGCCAGCAGGGCGATGAGTATGCCGCCGCTGACCGCAACAACCTGCACGCCATAGGTCCAATGACGCGAAAAGCCCTCGACGATGGAAGCTGCCATGAGGAGGGAAAGCCCGCCAAGACTCAGCAGGCCCGCAGCCTCCATCGGCGCGAACTCGCCGATGGGATCCTCGGCGAACAGCCCCACAACGAGAGCCGCGAGGAGAACGAGAAAACCCGCGCCGCGAATTCCTGGCATCAATCCGCCTTGTCCGGTTCGGGCGCGAAGGGCGACTCGAGGGCGAAGGCCTCACGCATGCGCCTCGGCAGCTCCGCCATGATTTTCTGGCGTTCCTCCTCGCTCATCCGGTACCAGCCGGCGATCTCAGCCCGCGTGCGGCCGCAGCCTTCGCAGAGGCCTGTTTCGGGATCGAGCATGCAGACACGGATGCAAGGGCTGGAAACGCGGGTCATCTCATCTTCATGTCGTCACGGTTGAATGACGGTCAAGAGGCCGATCAGCGCAGCAATCTCCGCCACCTGCTGGGCCGCGCCTGCGATATCTCCGGTCTGCCCTCCAAGGTGCCGCGATGCGAAGCCGGTGAGCGCAACGCCCGAGAGCCCTGAGAGCACCAGCGTCAGGGCGACGCCGATCGGCGGCAGGCCGGCGAGGGCACCCAGGACGACGGCGATTCCGCCCGCAATCCCCGCCGCGAGCCAGAACGTCTCGCGCGCCGGCTGCCCGACCGCCTGGGACATGCCATCCCGACGGGCCGGGGAGAGAAAGACGAGGGGCATCAGCCCTGCCGTGCGCGACAGGGAGGCAACAAGGAGTACCACCGCCGTGACGGCTCCGCCATCGATGCGGGAGGCGAGGGTGGCGAGGGCGCCGATTCTGAGCGCCAGGGTCAGAAAGAGGGCCGAAGCACCGAAGGAGCCGATCCGGCTGTCCCGCATGATTTCCAGACGCTTCTCGCGGGTCGAGCCGCCGAAGCTGTCGGCAACATCGGCAAGTCCGTCCTCGTGGAGGGCGCCGGTCGCCAGCACCATGGCGCCCACCGACAGAATGGCGGCGAGCCAGGGGCCGAGATCGAGAAGGAGAGCGCATCCCAGCACCGCCGCAGGCACGAGTCCGATGAGGAGGCCCGCAAATGGGATCACACGCACGAGGCGCGGGAAGCTCGGGAGCGCATGGGCATTCTGCTCCCAGGGCAGGGCTGGCACTGGAAGGCGGGAATAGAAGCGCACGCAATGGGCTAGGTCGACCGTGACGGCCTGCCAGCCACTGACGGTCGCCGCCTCACCCTGTTCAAATTGCTCCGACATGCTTCACCCCGCGTGCATGGATCGTTATAGGTCACGCCTCTTCGCGTTCTGCAATGCCCCATGGGCCGGAGCCCTCCATGTCTGATGCCGTGTCCTCACCTTTCGACGATATCCGCCGTCTGATCACGACCATGCCCGGTCCGGACGAGGCCGCCGTCGAGGCCGTGCGGCTGCGCGACCGGCAGCTCACCAAGCCGGTCGGGAGCCTGGGCCGCCTGGAGCGGATCGCCGAGTGGCTCGCGGCGTGGCAGGCGAAGCCGAATCCGAGCGTGGATCGTCCGTTGGTCTGCGTCTTCGCGGCGAGCCACGGCGTGACCGCCAAGGGCGTCTCGGCCTTTCCCTCGGACGTGAACCGTCAGATGCTCGAGAACTTTGCCGCGGGCGGGGCCGCCATCAATCAGATCTGTGCGGCCTATGGGCTGGGCTTCAAGGTCTTCGACCTCGCCATCGACATGCCGACCGGGGACATCACCGAGGCCGATGCCATGGATGAAAAGTCCTGCGTCGCCACCATGGCCTTCGGCATGGAGGCGATTGCCGGCGGCACCGATCTTCTCGCCATCGGCGAGATGGGGATCGGCAATACGACGATTGCCGCCGCCATCTACACGGCGCTCTATGGCGGGCCGGCCGAGCATTGGGTCGGGCGCGGCACGGGGGTCGATGACGAGGGCTTCAAGCGCAAGGTCGCGGCGGTCGAGGCGGCCATCGCTCATCACGGCGACCATCTGAAGGACCCTCTCGAAGTGCTGCGCCGCCTAGGTGGACGCGAGATCGCCGCCATGGCGGGCGCGATCCTGGCCGCTCGGCTGCAGCGGATCCCGGTGGTGCTCGACGGTTATGTGGCGACCTCCGCCGCCGCCATCCTCCACGCCATTCATCCCTCGACCATCGACCACTGCATCGCCGGTCATCTGAGTGCCGAAGGTGCGCATCAGGATGTGCTTGGCCGGCTCGGCAAGATCCCGCTTCTGGCGCTCGGCATGCGGCTCGGCGAAGGATCGGGCGCGGCGCTGGCCGCCGGTCTCGTGAAGGCGGCGGCGGCGGTTCACCGGGACATGGCCACCTTCGGGCAGGCGGGAGTTTCCGAGCGCCTGTCGTGAGACGGCTGGGGCGCCGCTCGCGGTCGAGCGGCATCACCTCCCTGGCGATCGCGCTGGCGCTCGCCGCCGGGGCCGGGTTCGTGCTGAAACCCAGCGGACGCTCCCTGGAAGGTCGGGCCCAGGTCACCGATGGGGACACGATCTCGCATCGGTGAGGCCCGCATCCGTCTCAAAGGCATCGATGCGCCCGAGATGGAGCAGCGATGCTCCCGCACCGGCCGTTCCTATGCATGTGGCGAGACTTCGCGCCGGACCCTGATCGATCTCGTCTCCGGCGAGACCGTGCGCTGCCGCGCCACCGGCCGCGACCGTTACCAGCGCATTCTCGCCAGCTGCACCGTGAACGGGCGAGACATCGGAGCCCACATGGTGGAGGAGGGCTGGGCCGTCTCCTACGGGCGCGACTACGACCATGAGGAAACCCGTGCCCGCAACCGCTCGGCCGGCCTCTGGGCGGGCGAGTTCACGCGCCCACAGGATTGGCGCAGGCGGCGTGCCCAAGGAAGCTGACCTCGGCTGAAGGCTTCCCGCTCAATCTGCAGGCGATCAATCTGCAGGGAGGAAGGCCGGATTCCAGACGATCTCCCAGACATGTCCGTCAGGATCCTGAAAATAACCGGCATAGCCTCCGTAGAACGTGTCCTGCGCCTCCTTGACAATGGTAGCGCCGGCTCGTCGCGCCTGCTCCATCACGTCATCGACCTCGCTCTTTTGGGAGACGTTGTGGCCGATCGTGAAACCGGTGGGGCAGCGAGCCGTCTTCGGAAGGCTGGCGTCATGGGCAAGATCGTCCTGCGCCCAGACCGCCAGCTTCAGTTGCGATTGCAGGTCGAAGAAGGCGACGGCGCCATGCTCGAACTCCTTGCCGATGATGCCTTCGGTCGCGAGCCCCAATCCGTCGCGATAGAAGGCGACGGCCCGCTCCAGATTGTCCACGCCAAGCGTCAGCACCGAAATTCGCGGTTTCATGTGACCTCCGTTCAACGCCCGGATCCCCAGTGAGAACCGTAATCGGATTGTATCATCGTCTGCCGGATGATGAGCCTCCCTCTCGCCGAAGGAGGCGACAGACTGTCGTCCCCTCAGGTGGCCTGCAATCGGATGGATGGCGCATGGCCAAGTCGTGCTGAGACGTTTCGCCCGAAGCTCTCGATCTCAATAAATGCCATCCCGACACCATCTGATAGGGATGAATCCCTCTCCGAATTTCGACGAACTCGCCACGCAGTTGAGAGCCTGCCGGATCTGCCGCGATGCGCCGCGCTATGGAACGGCCCTGCCGCATGAGCCGCGTCCGATCATCCAGGGCAGCCCGACCGCGCGTTTGTGCATCGCCAGCCAAGCGCCGGGAACCCGGGCCCATGCCAGCGGCATTCCGTTCGATGACCGTTCGGGAACTCGGCTGCGCGATTGGTTCGGGATCGACAAGGCCACCTTCTATGATTCGTCAAAGGTCGCCATCGTGCCCATGGGCTCCTGCTTTCCGGGACAGGATGCCAAGGGCGGTGACTTGGGCCCGCGCCGAGAATGCGCCGAGGCCTGGCGCCAGCCGCTCTTCGAGGCGCTTCCCGATCTCGACCTCGTCCTGCTGATCGGGCAATACGCCCAGTCATGGCATTTGGGCGACGCGTACAAGGATGGCCTTACCCAGACCGTCCGGCGCTGGCGGGACCTTCTCGGAAACCAGCAGAAACCGCGCATCCTGCCGCTACCTCACCCATCCTGGCGCAACAACGGCTGGCTCAAGAAAAATCCCTGGTTCGAAGCCGAATTGTTGCCCGTGCTGCAAGCTGAAATTCACACTCTGCTCCGGCAGGATAAATAACCGCAAAATAAAAGCAAAATGTAGGTTAGATTTGTCTGTAATCATTATTATATAAAAGCGCAGAAATATTTTGGAACGATAAATCTTATGGGCCGTTATCAAGATACAGTTTGGGTAATTCATGCCACAAATTCAAGACGATCATATTTTTGCAGGGCGCAACATGCGGGAGGTCCAAGCCAAATGGGATCGCCTGTCCATGTCGGACCTCGCGCAGATCAAGACGAAAGCGGATCTGATCGCCCGCGTGCAGGAACAGTACGGACTGGATCGCGAAGTGGCAGCTCAGGACGTCGAGATCTGGAATTCGGACCGGCACTTCTGATCGATCCGGCTCGCGGCCCGCCACAGGGGCGAACGCCCGTCGTGCACCGGGTCCTGCGCGGACATCATGAAGGAGTGAACCCCATGAAAGCTCACCATTTCGCTGTCGGAGATCATGTTCTTTATACGGAGCAGCGTTTTCCTCACCTCGTTTGCAGGCAGCCTTACACGGTTGTCGGCTGCCTGGATTCCAGACGTTCCGAGCCGCAGTATCAGATACGATCCGCCACACGACCGTGTGATTGCGTGGCCGGCGAGGACGAACTCAGCCGGGACGCTTCGCCGTTGAGCACCTTTCGGGAAGTAAGTGCGTCAAACTTTCTTGGTGCAAGCGGCATGAACGAACGTGCCAATCTGAACCTTGTTCCTTGGCCAAGCCTGCCGCGCAGGGCCCAGCACAAGAACGAGCAGGCTCATCCGTTCAGACACTAGCAGCCATGATCAAGCGAGAATCCCTTCTGACAGAGAACGGGCGGACATCGCTTATTCCCGTCCCGCTCGCCGCGAGGCCTTGCGGCAGACCTCATCCGAATCTCGAAAGGAATTCCTTGTGTCCGAGTATCTCTATGCCCGTGGTCAACATGTGACATTCACGGCCAAACGCTTTTTTGGCCCGTGGTCAGGAGCGTTCGTCGTCACGAAGCTGCTACCCTCCGGAGGCGAGGAGCCCCGGTATGAAATCAAAGGGATAGGGGAAACTTTCAGTCGAGCAGCTTTGGAGAGTCAGCTGAGTGCCCGCCTGGAGCTTTCTCAATCAGCCGGTCCCTGACGCAACGTCCCAGAGAGAAGCGCCTCATCGATTTAAGGGGCCAGCAGCGCAAGCATCCGTCCTTAGTCTGAACGGAGCTTTTCCAGGTTCTCCGCTTCCAGATCCGTACTATGTTCAAGCTCGACGACAAGGAGCTTGAGGCATGAGCCCGACGACCCTGCGCTGCACCGTCGATGGACCGGTCGCGACGATCACGCTCGCGCGGCCCGAGAGGATGAACGCGTTCAACGCCGCCATGCACGCGGACCTGCGTGATGCGTTGGACCAGTGCGAACGGGACGATGCGGTGCGCGTGGTCGTGCTGACCGGGGAGGGGCGGGCCTTCTCCTCGGGTCAGGACCTGACGGTGGACCTGAAGCGCGACGAGCAGGGCCGCATCGATCTCGGACCCGCGCTCACCCGCGACTACAACCCACTGGTACTGCGGCTCTCCGACTACGCGAAGCTGTCCATCGCCGCCCTGAACGGTCCGGCGGTCGGGGCCTCCATGAACATCGCGCTCGCCTGCGATATCGTCGTGGCGGCGCGCTCGGCCTATCTGCAGGAGGCCTTTGCCAGGATCGGCCTGATCCCGGATGCCGGCGGCACCTGGATCCTGCCGCGCCTCGTCGGCCCCAAGCAGGCGCTCGCCCTCATGCTGAGCGCCGAGGCAATTTCCGCAGAGGATGCCCAGCGCATGGGCCTCGTCTACAAGGTTTTCGACGACGCGTCCTTCGCGGTCGATGTGGCGGCTTTCGCGGCAAGCCTCGCGGCGGGTCCGGGGCTCGCCTATCGGCTCACCAAGCAGGCGGTGGCGCAGAGCCTGGCCAACGACCTGGAAACGCAGCTCGATCTCGAAGCCAGGCTCCAGGCCGAGGCCGGATCGAGCGACGATTTCATGGAGGGGGTCGCGGCCTTCCGCGAAAAGCGAGCTCCCCGGTTCGAGGGACGATAAGGAGATCGACCCATGCGTCCCACCTACTGGATCCTGGGCCTCGCCACCCTGAGCGTCGTGATCGGGCTCTTCATGTCGCGCGATCCCGAGCGCGCCGAGCGGCTCTCGCAGATGTACCGGGACGCGGCCCTGACGGGCGAGACACGTCAGATGGTTCTCATGGGCCTCGCCATCGCGATCGGCGGGTTCATCGTCTATCTGACGATGACCCGACGCTGACCTTTCAGCTTGGGCCTATTGTCCTGTTTTGTTCACAGCCTATTCAACTGCCTTGACCTTATCTGCTCGCGAAGACCCGCAAGGCGGGTGAAAGGGTGCGTCGACCGTGTCTCTTCTGAAACGTGCTATCGTTTTCATCAGCCTTGCCTTCGCGGCCATAGCCGGGCAGGCGTCTGTTGCGTCTGCTCAGGGTCGTCTTGCGCTTGTGGTCGGGCAGGGCGCCTATGAAGGCCGCCCGCTGCCGACCGCCGTCAACGATGCCGGCCTGATCGCCCAGACTCTCACCAGTGCCGGTTTCGAAGTCATCCAGGCGCGCGATCTCGGCGCCAATGATCTTCGCAGCCTCGTCCGCGATTTTCTCGACAAGGCTCAGGACCTGGAGCCCGGTTCAACGGTCATGGTCTATCTCGCCGGCCACGGGATCCAGCTTGAAGGCGACAACTACCTGCTGCCGGTCGATGCCCGCATCGAGCGCGACGTGGACGTGCCGATCGAGGGCTTCCGCCTCTCCGATCTCGTCCGCTCCCTCGAGCGCAGCCCCGCGCAGGTGCGGGTGATCGTCGCCGACATAGCGCGGGATTATCCGCTCGGCTCCACGGGCGAACCGATCGCCAAGGGACTTGCCCTCATGGAGCCGCCCGCCGGATTTCTGATGGCCTTCTCATCCGCCCCCAACATCGCCGCGACCGACGGCCAGGGACCCTACGGCGCCTATGCGACGGCCCTTGCGGAGATGATCCGCCAGCCGGGCATGCCGCTCGACGAGGTCTTTGCTCGCACGCGGCTTCGGACGCACGAATCGACGAACGGCCTGCAGATCCCCTGGCATTCGGCCAATCTCGGCAATGCGTCCTTCGCCTTCTTCGAGCAGGCGGAGGCGGCCGCGCCGCTGGTGCGCGAGGTGCGCCGGATCGAGGAGGTGCCGGCCGACGAGGCCTATGCCATCGTAGTCGAGCGCGACACGATCCAGGGTTATCAGGCCTTCCTGCGCCGCTACCCGGATCATCGCCTCGCTCGCCGGGTGACGGCGCTCCTCGCCGCCCGCCGCGAAGCCATCGTCTGGCGCCGCACACTTGGGAGCAACACGCGGGAAGCCTATTGGACCTATCTGCGCCGCTACCCGAATGGCCCGCATGCGCCGGACAGCCGGCGCCGGCTCGCGCGCCTGTCCGCACCCTACGCGCCGCCGGCGGCTTTCGAGGAGGTGGTCTACGAGGACCTTCCCCCGCCCTTGCCCGAGGTGGAGCGGGTCGAGGTGGTGGAGGTCGTGACGATCATCCGCGACGTGCCGCCGCCCCGGGTTCCGGCCTACCTCCTGCCGTCTTGGGACGAGGACGAGGACTTCGTCACGATCATCCGCGAGCCGCCGCCGCTACCGATCATGGCGGGCGTGCTGCCGATCCCGATGGCCATTCCGGTTCCCATGCGCGCCCGGCCGCCCCGTTCGTTCTACCAGCCCATCGCTCCGATCACGCCGCGTGGTCCGGTCGCCATTCCCGTTGCCGCCCCGCCGGTCTTCGGCGCTCTCATGGGCGACGAGCGTGGTCCCCGCCCGCGCCGTGGACTGCGTCCCGAGCCGCCGGTCGTTCCGCGGCAGCCTGGGCTCGCCGCGCCGGTTCAGCCGATTCCGGTCTCGGTCGTCCCGAGGTCGCCGCGCGAGGACAGGGGCGCTCGCCCCGGCGATCCGCCGCGAGGGCGTCCCGGCCGCATTCCCGCGCGCCCGATCCCGCTCGTGGATGTGCCTCAGGAGCGGCCTCGTCCGGGCCGGTCCGATATCGGCGAACCGGCGGTGCGTCCAGAAGCGCTGCGCGGTCTGCGCCCCACCGGGCGCGATCCTGATCCCCGTGCGATTCGTCCGGAGGCTCCCGTGCGGGATGCCGCCCGTCCGCGAGATCCGCGCCTCGACGGGAGCGAAATTCTCCCACGGCAGGTCCGGCCTGAGAGGCCGCAGATCGAGATGGAACGGCAGCGGCCCGGAAGGAGCGACTTCAATCGTCCGGATCCGCGCATCGGACCCGAGCGAGGCGCCCCCGTTGCCGGTCGTCCTGCTATCGTCTTGCCGCAACCTGAAGAGCGCCGTTCTCGCGGGGACGACGGGCTTCGTCCGCGAATCGAACGCGAGCGGCCTGTCGCGGTGGAGAGGCTCGATCGCGAGCGTCCTTCGCCTCGTATCGCACCGCGGATCGAGCGCCCGGAGGCGCCGGTCTTCCAGCCTAGGCCTCTTCCTCGCATCGAAGCACCTCGGGAGGAGCGCGCCTTCCGCGAGCCGCCGCGCCCATCGGTCCAGCCTCGTCCCGGTCGCGATTTCGAGAGGCCGCCGCAGATCCGTCCCGGTCCGGGGTCCTCTGTTGGACGCCAGGGTGGAGGCAATACGGAGCGTTGTCGGCCGGGACGTCCCTGTAACGAGGAAGTCCGCTGACACGAAAGCGCCGGAGCCTCTCGGTTCCGGCGCTTCGTTTTCGATCCTCGGATTGCGAGCGAGCGACTACTTGTCGAGCCGAGCGATCAGGCTCGACGTATCCCAACGCTTGCCGCCCATCTTCTGCACGTCGGCGTAGAACTGATCGACCAGGGCCGTGACCGGCAGGCTGGCGCCGTTCTTGCGGGCCTCGCCCAGCACGATGGACAGGTCCTTGCGCATCCAGTCGACGGCGAAGCCGAAATCGAACTTGCCCTGGTTCATGGTCTTGCCGCGGTTCTCCATCTGCCAGGAGCCGGCGGCCCCCTTGGAGATCACCTCGAGCACCGCCTCGACGTCGAGGCCAGCCTTCTTGCCGAAATGGATACCTTCGGCGAGGCCCTGCACGAGGCCGGCAATGCAGATCTGATTGATCATCTTGGTGAGCTGGCCGGAGCCGGCCGGGCCCAGGAGGCGGGAGGCGCGGGCAAAGCTCATGATCACGGGCTCGGCCTTGGCATAAACCTCCCCATCGCCGCCGCACATGACCGTGAGAACGCCGTTCTCTGCGCCGGCCTGGCCGCCCGAGACGGGAGCGTCGATGAAGGAAAAGCCCCTGTCGTTGGCGGCCGCATAGAGCTCGCGCGCCACTTCAGCCGAGGCGGTGGTGTGATCGACGAAGATGGTTCCTTTGCCCATGCCGTGGAAGGCGCCATCGGGACCGAGCGTCACCTGACGCAGATCGTCATCGTTGCCGACGCAGGCGAACACGATCTCCTGGCCCTCGGCTGCCTCGCGCGGCGTCTTGGCGGCTCGTCCGCCGTTCTCCGCCACCCACTGCTCGGCCTTCGCCGCCGTGCGGTTGTACACCGTCACCTCATGACCCTTCGCCTTGAGGTGACGCGCCATGGGATAGCCCATCACGCCAAGTCCGAGGAATGCAACCTTCGCCATCGTCTGCTCCCTGAATGTTCAGCCGGTTCTAGCGCATCGTGCGGAAAAGTGGACCCGGTTTTTCACGATCTCTGGTTCGGGAATGACACAGAGACCGATACCACCCTCTCACGTCATCACCGGCCTCGTGCCGGTGATCCCGATTGTGTCAAGCGCTGCGCTTTTCGGATCGAGGTGGCCGGCACAAGGCCGGCCAAGACGGCTGAGGGCAACAACGCCCTTACTTGATGTCGAAGGAAAAATATTTGGCGCGGATCCGATCATACGTGCCGTCGGCCTTCACCTGCGCGATGGCGCGGTTGAACTGCTCGCGCAGGCTTTCATCCTCCTTGCGCAGGCCGATGCCATAGGCCTCGCGCTTGTAGGCGGGCTCTGCCGGTGCGTCGCCGAGGATGTGGCAGCAGGCTCCCTCGCGGCTTTCCAGAAACTTGGAGAGAAGCAGTTCGTCGGCGAAGACGGCATCGATACGCCCGACGAGAAGATCGAGATTGGCCTCCTCAGCCTTGGCGAAGAGGACGATCTCGGAATCCTTGTAGTAGGTCTTGAGATAGCTTTCGTGATCGGTGCGCTCGATGGTGCCGATCTTTTTTCCGGACATCGCGGCAGGCGTGACCTCGCCGGGATCCGTCTCCTTGGAACCGATGAAGACCGCCGGGATGCGGTAGTACGGATCGGAGAAGGCGATCCGCTTCTGGCGTCGTTCCGTGATTTCCAGCGACGACATGACCGCGTCGTATTCGCGATTCGCGAGGCCCTTGATGATGCCGTCCCAGGCATGGGGTACCAGTTCGCATGCCGCCTTCATCGCGTCGCAGAGGCTCCTGAGAAGATCGACCTCGAAGCCCTGCAGCTCATTGTTGGCGTCGATGAAGTTGAAGGGCGGATAGGCACCTTCGATGGCGATGCGGATCGTGGGCTTCGGTGCGGAAGCAGGATCCTGCGCAAGGCTCGCATGGCTCCCGAACGCGATCAGCAGGCCCGCAAGGATCGCCAGCCTTTTGCCGAACATCGAAAGTCTCATACTCATCGAAAAGCGCTCAGCCCCCTGTCACGCTCATGTGACGGCTCAGCGCCGGGCGGGCGTGGCGCCGGTCGATGATGAAGTCGTGGCCCTTCGGCTTGCGGGCGATGGCATCGACGATAGACCGTTCGAGAAGCTCGTTGCTTTCGGAGGCGCGCACCGGTGCCCGCAGGTCGGCGGCGTCCTCCTGGCCGAGGCACATGAAGAGCTGGCCAGTGCAGGTGAGGCGCACCCGGTTGCAGCTTTCGCAGAAATTGTGCGTCATCGGTGTGATGAAGCCCAGCCGCCCACCGGTCTCCTTCACCCGCACGTAACGCGCCGGCCCGCCGGTGCGATCCGCCAGATCCTCCAGCGTGTAACGCCCGGCGAGGCGGGCGCGCACCAGCGAGAGGGGCAGGAACTGATCGATGCGCTGCCCGTCGATCTCGCCCAGGGGCATCACTTCGATGAGGGTGAGGTCCATGTCGCGCCCATGGGCCCATTCGAGCAGGGGCTCGATCTCGCCCTCGTTGACGCCCTTCAGGGCGACGGTGTTGATCTTGACCTTGAGGCCGGCATTCTGAGCGGCATCGAGCCCCTGAAGCACTTTTGTCAGGTCGCCCCAGCGGGTGATGCGGCGGAATTTCTCGGCATCGAGGGTATCGATCGACACGTTGATCCGCTTCACGCCGCAGGCGGCGAGCTCCTTCGCGTGGCGGGCGAGCTGCGAGCCGTTGGTGGTGACGGTAAGTTCGTCCAGGCCACCCGAATCCAGGTGCCGGGACAGGGAGCCGAACAGGGTCATGATGTCCCGTCGCACCAGGGGCTCGCCGCCGGTGATGCGCAGCTTGCGCACGCCCCGGTCGACGAAGGCCGAGCAGATCCGGTCGAGCTCCTCCAGGGTGAGCAGGTCGCGCTTGGGCAGGAAGGCCATGTCCTCGGACATGCAATAGACGCAGCGGAAATCGCAGCGATCCGTCACCGACACGCGAAGATAGGTGATCGCCCGGCCAAACGGGTCCAGGAGGGACCGGCCGGTATCGGAATTCTCGAGATGAGCCGGCAGGGCTCCCATGGCGGAGAAATCCTTGTTCGCGCGAAGACTTGCCTTCAACTTGATGATCAAGCAGTTAGCGTGAAATCGCAAACCAGAAAAGGGGCTCGGGCCTATGACATCTGAGCGCTGGCCGATGGAACTCCGCCTTGCCAAGGACAGGCGCAGCCTGCGCATCGCCTTCGATGACGGCACCGCCTTCGACCTGCCGGCCGAATACTTGAGGGTGACGAGCCCTTCGGCCGAGGTCCAGGGTCACAGCCCTGCCGAGCGCAAGACTGTGCCGGGCAAGCGCGAGGTAGAGATTGTCGGCGTGGAGCCGGTCGGCAATTATGCCGTCAAGCTCGTCTTCGACGACATGCACGACAGCGGGATCTACGGCTGGGACTATCTCTACAGGCTCGGAGCCGAGCAGGGAGAGAAGTGGCAGGCCTACCTCGAGGAACTGGCCGCCAAGGGACTCTCGCGGGATCGGTTGCGCTGAAGCGGACATCGCCACTGTCATCCCACACTCTGCTGCGTGGCCCCGGAATGACAGTGAAGAACGGTTCAGAAGCAGAAATGGCCGGGACGGGCCCGGCCATGACGCGTGGAGTTATGCAGGCTCAGCGCTGAACGACGACCCGCGCGCCCACCCTGGCGCGGCTGTAGAGGTCGGTCACGTCCTCGTTGGTCATGCGGATGCAGCCCGAAGAGACGGCCTCGCCGATGGTTTCCGGTTCGTTCGAGCCGTGGATTCGATAGATCGTGCTGCCGATGTAGAGGGCGCGGGCGCCGAGCGGATTGTCCGGTCCACCCTTCATATAGCGGGGTAGGTCGGGACGGCGCTTGAGCATGGATGCCGGGGGACGCCAATCCGGCCATTCGCGCTTCATCGTGACCGAATGGCTTCCGGCCCAGGTGAAGCCCGGTCGGCCTACGCCGACGCCATACTGAATGGCCTGACCGTTACCGAGCACGAACCAGAGACGACGCTCGCTGGTCGACACCACGATGGTGCCGGGCGCGTAGCGGCCGGTGAAGGCGACGACCTCGCGCGGAACCGGCGCGGCCTGGGCCTTCAGGGCCTCTTCAGCGCCGTAGAGCGGCTGGCGGGTGAGAGGGTCGATTGCCGTAAATGCCGCAGCCGGCGTCGCGAGAGCGACGAAGGCGCAGGCGAGCCCGGAGAGGGCAACGCGAGTGCGTCCCATTATTGCCTCAGATAGAACATGGTTGATGGCCGGTTCTGCGATTGCTCAACGCAACAGCCCCGCTTCGGATCCAAGCTCTATCAAGGTTTTGCTATAAAATCCTAGTGCAGAAATGCCTCATTCCCGACACATCGTAAGCAACCGGTTAAAGTCACGGTGCCATAATTTGCGAAACAAAATACTTCGCTCACGCTGCGCTTCTTTGGCTTGACGCCAGGGGTTCTGCGCCTTTAGAAGGCCCTTGTCAGGGCGCGTAGCTCAGCGGGAGAGCATTCGCTTCACACGCGAAGGGTCACAGGTTCAATCCCTGTCGCGCCCACCATTCCTTCCTGATAAGCCAAGCTTCACTTTTTCGTGTGCAACCGATTGCACGCACGATAGCCTCTGTGCGTCAGGCCGCCAGCGGCCTCATGACGGCCTGCACGGCGCCGAACAGATCGTCGAAGTGATCGATGACCAGATCGGGTCCCAGCTCACGGACCGGCACGTCGGTGTAGCCGAACGGGACCGCGACCACCGGGATGCCGGCATTCTGCGCCGTCACGATGTCCGTCCGGGAATCGCCGATCATCACCGCCCGACCGGGATTTCCGCCGGCACGCTCGATGGTCAGTGTCAGGTGGCGTGGATCGGGCTTGAAATAGGGGAACGTGTCGCGGCCGCAATTGGCCGCAAAGCGGTGGCCGATGCCGAGCTCGTCGAGCAGCTTGACCGAATGCTCCTCGACCTTGTTCGTGCACACCGCCAGGATGAACCCTGCCTCTTCCAGCCGGTCCAAGGCTGCGGCCACGCCCGGATAGAGCTGCGTCCGGAGGCAGATATTCTCGCCGTAATGAACCATGAACTGACGAAACAGCTCGTCGAGACGGGCGGGCGTCAGCTCCTTGCCGGCGGCCTCGAAGCCGCGCTCGATCAGAGCCCGTGCACCGGCGCCGATCATGTCGCGCGCCTTGCCGACCGGAAGGGGGCGAGCCCCTCCCGCTCAAGGATCACGTTGAGAGTCCCGACGAGGTCGCCGGCCGTGTCTGCCAGGGTTCCATCGAGGTCGAAGACGGCGATGGGCGAGACGATGTGCGGGGTATCAATGGCCATGAAGGTCGGCTACCTGCTGGAGGCAAGGGAATCAAGCCTTGGAATGATATGGTGCCTATGGTTGATTCGATCTTACCGAATGGAGTGGTGAATGCGGCCCCTTGGTTCCGCTGCGTTGATTTTGGCAGTCCTGGCGCTGGGAGGCCTCTCCGGCCCCGCCTTGGCCGCATCTTATGATTTCGTGCCCGCGCCTCAGACCGACCTGAACAGGATTTATAGGATCGATCGGATCACCGGCGAGGTGAGCTCCTGCCAATATGGTCTCCAGGAAGGCACGGTCGGGGTCACCCTCTGCTACAGTGCAGGCGAGGGCGCCGGAGCCCAGCCGCCGGGGGAATACGGGCTTGTCGCCTCCCGTCACGAGCGGGAAGGGGGGTGTTTCGGGTCAATTACCGGACCGGACAGATGAGCATCTGCTACGTTTTCGACGAGCGGGTGGTCTGCACCCCCAGATGACTCCGTCGCCCGCCGCATCGACGGCTGCACCGACGGCCGCCACGCCGAGCGTCAGCTCGGGTATGGGGGCATCGCCGCAGCGTCCCTGAGGCGCTGGCGCATCAACGATCCGCCGCATAAGGGATTGAGCGTCGAATCGATCCCAAAAGTGCAAATCCACTTCTGGGATCGATGCTCTCGGCGAGGAATTCTGCGACCGACCAAAGGTGAAACGTTCTTTCTTCCAGCCGTCCTGACATGCTAGAGGCGAGCAGAACAGCTTTTCGCAAACCAGAGCGGATGCATTCTTAGAGGATTTCAGTGAGCGACAATCTCAAGCGCGCTGCAGCCGAGAGGGCTGCCGAGCTCGTCACGGATGGCATGAGGCTGGGCTTGGGCACCGGCTCGACCGCGGCGCATTTCGTTGCGGCCATCGGCGAGCGCGTTCGGAGCGGGCTCAAGGTGGTGGGCGTCCCCACCTCCGAGGCGACCCGCGACCAGGCGCAGCGCGAGGGCATCCCCCTGTCGACCCTCGACGAGACCCCCGACCTCGACCTGACGGTCGACGGAGCCGACGAGCTCGACGACGATTTACGCCTCATCAAGGGCGGCGGCGGCGCTCTCCTGCGCGAGAAGATCGTCGCCTCCGCGAGCCAGCGGATGATCGTCATTGCCGACGGATCCAAGCATGTCGCGAAGCTCGGCCGCTTTCCGCTCCCGATCGAGGTCGTGCCCTTCGGCCTCACGGCCACCGAGCGGGCCATTGCCAGGCTTCTGGACAGCCTGGGCATGAGCGGCGAACTCCATCTGCGGCATGCTCCCGACGGTGCAGCCTACGTCACGGACGGGGGCCATTTCATTCTCGATGCGCATCTCGGGCGCATCGACAAGCCGAACGTGCTTGCCTCGACGCTGAACAACATTCCCGGCGTCGTGGAGCACGGTCTCTTCATGGGCCTTGCCACCGGGGCGATCCTCGCAACGGGCGACAGGCTTGTCGAACTCGGTCAGCTCTGACCTTAAAGCTATGACGATTGGAGCCACTTCTATGATCCGCAACGCCTCCCGCCTGGCTGCGACCTCGGTCGCATTGTTCATGCTCGCGAGCCCGGCTTTCGCCCAGCAGGCGCAGCAGCCCAGCGCCAGCCACCTTGCCGCTGGCCGTGACGTCGCCATCAGCTCCGGGATGACGGGCGCCTTCGATGCCATGACCGGCCCGCTGCTCAACCAGCTTCAGCAGATGAACGTGACCCGACCGGAGATCCGGCAGGATCTGGAGCAGGTCGTGGCCATCCTCCGGCCCGAGGTCGACCAGAAGAAGCAGGAGATGATCGACAGCACCGCTCGGATCTTCACGACGCGGATGACCGAGGCCGAGCTGAAGGAGGTTGCGGCCTTCTACAAGTCTCCGGTCGGCCAGAAATACGTGCTGATCCAGCCCGGTGTCCTCGACGACGTGGTCCGCGATCTCTCCATCTGGTCGCAGCGGACCTCGGAGTTCATCATGGACCGCGCCCGCCAGGAAATGAGCAAGCGCGGGCACCAGCTGAACTGAGATCGATCGTTCTTCCGACATGAAAAAGGCCCGGTTTCCCGGGCCTTTCTGTTTTATGGGTTAGTCCTCGACCGCCTTGAAGCGTCCCATGCCTTTGAGGAAGAAGGGCAGGACCAGGGCGATCACCGCGATGCCAAGCAGCGTCGCCGAGATCGGGCTCTGCAGCAGCACCATCGGATCGCCTAGGCTGATCGAGAGGGCGCGGCGCAGCTGGCTCTCCGCGATCGGCCCCAGGATCAGTCCCACGACGACCGGGGCGATGGGGAAGTCGAAGCGCCGCATCAGGAAGCCGAGCACGCCGAACACCGTCAGCATGATGAGTTCAACCGGCGACGGATTGGCCGCGATCGTGCCCATGGTGGCGAAGACCAGGATGCCGGCATAGAGCCAGGGTTGCGGAATCGCGAGCAGCTTTACCCAGAGCCCTACGAGCGGGAGGTTCAGCACCAGCAGCATCGCGTTGGCGATGAACAGGCTGGCGATCAGGCCCCACACCAGATTGGGCTGCTCCGCAAAAAGCAGGGGTCCGGGGTTGAGGCCGTATTGCTGAAAGCCCGCCAGCATCATGGCCGCGGTGGCCGAGGTCGGCAGGCCCAGGGTCAGCAGAGGCACGAGGGTGCCCGCGGCGGACGCATTGTTGGCGGCTTCCGGACCGGCGACGCCTTCAATGGCGCCCTTGCCGAAATCTTCAGGGTACTTGGTCAGGCGCTTCTCGGTGGCGTAGGACAGGAACGTCGGTATCTCCGCGCCGCCGGCCGGAAGGGCGCCGATCGGGAACCCATAGAGCGTCCCGCGCAGCCAAGGCTTCCAGGAGCGTTTCCAGTCCTCCTTGGTCATCCAAAGGGAGCCGCGGACGGGCTCGAGCTTCTCCTCGTGGATATGCCGGCGGGACGCCACGTAGAGCGCTTCGCCGACCGCGAAGAGACCGACGGCCAGGGTTGTCACCTCGATATTGTCGTAGAGCTCGGGGACGCCGAAGCTCAGGCGGGACTGGCCGGAGAGAATGTCGATACCGACGAGGCCGAGCAGCAGACCGATGAACAGGCTCGTGAGGCCGCGAACCGGAGAATCGCCGAAGGTGGCGGAGACCGTCACGAAAGCCACGACCATCAGGGCGAAGTAATCCTCGGGGCCGAAGCTTACGGCGATTTCCACGAGATAGGGGGCCAGCAGCGTGAGCCCCAACGTGGCGATCGTGCCGGCCACGAAGGAGCCGATGGCGGAGGTCGCAAGCGCCGGGCCGCCGCGGCCCGCCTTGGCCATCAGGTTGCCCTCCAGGGCGGTCGCCATGGAGGCGCTTTCGCCTGGCGTGTTGATCAGGATGGCAGTGGTCGAGCCGCCATACATGCCGCCGTAATAGATGCCGGCGAACATGATGATCGATCCCCCCGGATCGAGCTTGAAGGTGATCGGCAGGAGTAGCGCAACGGTGAGCGCCGGGCCGATGCCGGGCAGCACGCCGACGGCGGTGCCGAGAAGAACGCCGATGAGCGCAAACAGCAGGTTCATCGGCTGAATGGCGACGGCAAGGCCGCCTGCTAAGGATGTGAAAGCTTCCATGGACAAGCCTCAGAGCAGACGTTCGAGCGGCCCGGCCGGCAGGGACAGGGTCAAAAGCTTGGCGAAGAGCACATAGACGAACACGGCGATGACCGCGCCGATCAGAAGATCCGTCAGGAACGCACGACGCCCGAAGGCTGCCGATGTGGTGGCGAACAGAAGGGCCGTGCCGATCATGAAGCCACCGCCGATGGCGATCAGGATGATCAGGCAGGCGAGCCCGCCAAGGATCAGTATGATCGGGTTCCAGTCGAGGCTGTCGCGGGCCGGGAGATCGCCGCGCAAGGCTCCAATGGCGTTGCCGATGGCGAGCAGGGTCAGGCCGACCGAGACGACGATGGGCATGACCTTCGGGCCGAGGTCATAAGGAGAGAGAATCTGGAGCTTGGTCATGTCCCACCAGACCAGGCCGGCAAGGACAAGAAGAAGGAGCGCGATGACGAGGCCTGCCACGTCGATGCGCCGCTGGGGAGATGTAGCCATGGAATGTCCCAAAAAGAAGCGCCGCGCTCAGAAACGCGGCGCTTCCAACGGCCTTTAGCTTGAAATTTAAGACTTCACCAGCCCCACCGCAGTGAGCACTTCTTTCGTGAGAGCCTGTTCGTTAGCCAGGATCTTGGCGAAGGCGTCGCCGGAAACGTAGGCGTTCTCCCAGCCCTTGGCCTTGAGAAGTTCCTGCCACTCCTTGGACTGGGCCAGCTTGTCCATGGCGTCCGTCAGAGCCTTCTTCTGGTCGGCGGAGATGCCGGGAGGGGCAACGACCGCGCGCCAGTTGGCGATCTCGAGATCGATGCCCTGCTCCTTGATGGTGGGCACGTCCACATTGGCCGTCTTGGTCGCCGAGGTCAGGCCGATGAGGCGCAGCTTGCCCGCCTTCACCTGGCTCTCGAACTCGCCGTAACCCGAAATACCCGCCGTCACCTTGCCGCCGAGGATGGCCGCCAGAGCCTCGCCGCCGCCGGAGAACGGGATGTAGTTGATCTTGGTCGGGTCTGCGCCCGCAGCCTTGGCGAAGAGAGCCGCCGCGATGTGGTCGACGCCGCCGGCCGAACCGCCAGCCCAGGTCACCTTGGCCGGATCGGCCTTGATGGCCGCGGCGAGATCCTTGGCGTCCTTGATCGGTGAGCTGGCCGGGACCACGATCGCCTCGTATTCCGTCGTCAGGCGGGCGATGGGAGTCGTCTGATCGAGGGTTACCGGCGACTTGTTGGTGAGAAGCGCGCCCACCATCACATAGCCCATGACCATGAGCTGATGACCATCGCCCTTGGAATTGTTCACGAGCTGGGCGATGCCGATGGAGCCGCCGGCGCCCGGCACGTTGGTGACCTGCACGCTCTTGGCGATGCCGGACTGGGTCAGGGCCTGCTGCATGGAGCGGGCGGTCTGGTCCCAGCCGCCGCCCGGCGCTGCCGGAGCCATGATCTTGAGCTCCATCTGAGCTGCCGCCGACGTCACGAATCCTGCCACGGCCGCCGCAGCGAGAGCGCTGCGCCAAAGACCTTTACGAAGTTGGCTCATAAGTTTCCTCCATTGACGCTGACATCGGGTCAGCGTGTCCGGGCAGACCCTAATGAGGGAACGAGGGAGCGGCAAGCGCTTGGTTCTTTATCGTTGTTGAACCTTCGCGTAAGAGCTTCGTCACCGGGTGAGCAGCCATGTGCGCGAAGCAGGGCTGGCGGGCGACTTCGCCCGAAACCATCCTTATATGTCTAAGTCGAAGACGCAGAATTAAGCGGAGACCGCCTCATGTCCTCATTCGATGTCGACCTCTTCGTGATCGGAGGCGGGTCCGGCGGCGTCCGCGCGGCGCGCATCGCCGCGAGCTACGGCGCGAAGGTCATGGTGGCCGAGGAGTACCGGGTCGGCGGAACGTGCGTCATCCGCGGCTGCGTGCCGAAGAAGCTGATGGTCTATGCCAGCCGCTTCGTCGACGATTTCCACGACGCGGAAGGCTTCGGCTGGAGCATCGGCGAGACGCACTTCGACTGGACGACCCTGATCCGCAACATGGATCGGGAGATCGGCCGCCTCGAGGGGATCTATCGCGCCAATCTGGAGAAGGCCGGCGTTGAGATCGTCGACAGCCGCGCCGTGATCGAGGACGCTCATACGGTTCATGTGCTCAAGACCGGGGAGCGCATCCGCGCCCGCTACATCCTGGTGGCGGTCGGAGCACATCCGACCCTGGAGCCGGTCATCCCGGGCGGCGAGCTCGGCATCACCTCCAACGAGGTCTTCCATCTGGAGAGCCTGCCGAAGCGCATCCTGATTGTCGGGGGTGGTTACATCGCGGTCGAGTTCGCGGGCGTCTTCGCCGGACTCGGCAGCGAGGTCACGCTGCTTCACCGGGGCGATAAGCTCCTTCGCGGCTTCGACGAGGACGTGCGCGATGCGCTCGGCGAGGCCTATGCCCAGCGCGGGATCAAGTTGGCTCTGGGCACGACCCTCAGGAGCATGGAGAAGACACCCGAAGGAATCGCCGCGACTTTGTCCGACGGCTCCGTGCTCACGGTCGA
This sequence comes from Microvirga sp. RSM25, assembly GCF_044784385.1. Classification (NCBI taxonomy): domain Bacteria; kingdom Pseudomonadati; phylum Pseudomonadota; class Alphaproteobacteria; order Hyphomicrobiales; family Methylobacteriaceae; genus Microvirga; species Microvirga sp. RSM25. Next base: position 776,248 of record NZ_CP173039.1, read on the forward strand.
TCAGGTGCTCGTCGCCACGGGGCGGCGGCCCAACACGAAAGGGCTCGGGCTGGAGAATGCCGGCATTGCCGTCGACGAGGTCGGCGCCATCCCGGTCGACGGCTATTCCCAGACCCTCGTGCCCTCGATCTACGCGGTGGGCGATGTGACCAACCGGGCGAACCTCACCCCCATTGCCATCCGCGAGGGCCATGCCTTCGCGGACACGGTGTTCGGAGGCAAGGAGACCATCGTCGATCATGATTTGATCCCTACGGCCGTCTTTTCGACTCCGGAAATCGGCGTGATCGGCTGCGGCGAGGCCGCGGCGCGGGCGATCTATGGCGATATTGACGTGTACAAGACCGCCTTCAGGCCGATGAAGGCCACGCTCTCAGGCGGCAAGGACCGAGTCTTCATGAAGCTCATTGTCGACAAGGCCAGCGACAAGGTCGTGGGCGTCCACATTATGGGTCACGATGCGGGTGAGATGATCCAGCTTGCAGGCGTCGCCGTGACCATGGGCGCCACCAAGGCCGATTTCGACCGCACCGTCGCGGTTCACCCAACGGCAGCAGAGGAGCTGGTGACCATGCGCACGCCTGTGGTGGTCAAGAAGCCGGTGGCGGTGGGATAGACAAGCCGGGACGGCATTGCAGGGGGCGCCGAGTGAGCCTGATCCATAACGAGCAGACCAAGTTGACCGCGACGGCGCTCAACAATGTCGCCGTCGCGTTCGTCATCGCCGGGTTCGTGGGGCCGATGGTGGCCGTTGGTTACGGATCGGAGGCTATGCCAAGGGATGCTATCGCCATTGTGGTCAGCATCATTTGGCTTTTCGTCGGGTTTATCCTACATTCCATAGCGAAGTTGATCTTGAGAGACCTGAAGCCATGACCCTCCTGGAAGCCTATGTTTACTTCGGCATCCCGGTCATCGCCGTGGCGATGGGGTTTGGCGCCCTCTGGATGTCCCGGCGCGAGAGCCGTCAGCGCCACGCACGCTGAGGAACGCATTTTCTCCATTTCGCGGGATTTCAGGCTCGGTTCGAGGGGACGCGACACGCAGTCCCCTGGTGCGCGTCGGTGCACTAACGCACTCGCCTTTTTGTTTATGTCGTGTATAGGTGCCGTTCCGTGCCGCTTGTTGCGGTGAACGGCGAGAATTTCGAGAAAGGACACGGGGGTAAGTGTCATGACCGAGCGGTGGACGCCCGACAGCTGGAGAAACAAGCCGATCCAGCAGGTTCCGGCCTTTCCGGACCTTGAGGCGCTTGAGAGCGTCGAGCAGCAGCTCGCCGGCTTTCCTCCGCTCGTCTTTGCGGGCGAGGCCCGCAAGCTGAAGCGCACCTTGGCCAAGGTGGCCAAAGGCGAGGCTTTCCTTCTGCAGGGCGGCGATTGCGCCGAGAGCTTCGCCGAGCATTCGGCCGACAATATCCGCGATTTCTTCCGCCTCTTCCTCCAGATGGCCGTGGTACTCACCTATGCGGGCGGCTCGCCCGTGGTGAAGGTCGGCCGTGCGGCCGGCCAATTCGCCAAGCCGCGCTCGGCCCCGACGGAGACCATCGACGGCGTCGAACTGCCGAGCTACCGGGGCGACATCATCAGCGACATCGCCTTCACGCCGGAGGCCCGCACGCCCGATCCGCGCCGCCAGCTCATGGCCTACCGCCAGTCGGCCGCGACCCTCAACCTGATTCGCGCCTTCGCCACCGGCGGCTACGCCAATCTCGAGAACGCCCATCGCTGGATGCTCGGCTTCGTGAAGGATTCACCGCAATCCTCGCGCTACAGCGAGCTCGCCGAGCGCATCACCGAGAGCCTGAACTTCATGCGGGCCATCGGCATCGATCCCGAGACGCATCCCGAAATGCGCTCGACGGATTTCTACACCAGCCATGAGGCCCTGCTGCTCGGCTACGAGGAGGCCATGACCCGCGTCGATTCCACGACCGGCGACTGGTATGCCACCTCCGGCCATATGGTCTGGATCGGCGACCGCACCCGCCAACTCGACCATGCTCATGTGGAATACATGCGCGGCATCAAGAACCCGATCGGCCTCAAATGCGGTCCGTCGCTCTCAGCCGACGGGCTGCTCAAGCTGATCGATACACTCAATCCCGAGGACGAGGCCGGCCGCCTGACCCTGATCTGCCGCTTCGGCGCCGACAAGGTGGGTGATCACCTGCCGGGCCTGATCCGCGCGGTCCAGAAGGAAGGGCGCACCGTCGTGTGGTCCTGCGATCCGATGCACGGCAACACCATCAAGGCGGCCTCGGGCTACAAGACCCGGCCCTTCGAGAGGGTCATGGGCGAGGTGCAGGACTTTTTCGCCATCCATCAGGCGGAAGGGACGCATGCGGGCGGCATCCACCTGGAAATGACCGGCAAGAACGTAACGGAATGCACTGGCGGCGCCCGTGCGCTCACCGATGCGGACCTGCGCGACCGCTACCACACTTATTGCGATCCGCGCCTCAACGCGGAGCAGGCGCTCGAAATCGCCTTCCTGACCTCAGAGCTCATCAAGCGGGAGCGCCAGTCAAGGGAACAACCGACCGCCCTAGCGGCGGAATAAACGATTGGGCCGATTAAGAAAAAGGGGCGCTTTTGGCGCCCCTTTTTCTTTACGCATACGCAACTCTACTAGAATATGAGCTTAGCTCAGCCAGCCCATGAAGAAGAGGATAAGAATGATCGGCAGAGGAATGCCGATGAGCCAAAGCAGTCCGCCTTTAAACATGTCAGTCTCCCATGCAATTCGTGTTGGGACAACGAACTGGACTGTTCCGGGTTCCCACAAAGCTTGAGCTTTGCAGAAGCTGTTGAATCGCGAGCCCCTGACCTTAGCAAGCCTCATGCAAAGGCGCTGGATCAGCCCTGCTCGATGAGCGTTTAAGAGTTCATGGGAAAGCTTTAGCCTTGCATTGCTGCGTCCCCCAGGGCGCGCTAAATCGAAGCGCATCATGCGGAAAAGTGGTCCCGGTTTTCCGCGCCGGATGATGCGCCTATCAAGAAAGGGAGCATCGGATGGATCCCAAAAGTGGCCTCCACTTTTGAGTCCGATGCTCAGGTATCATGGCTCAGAACACGCTCAAGATCGCTCTCGCGCAGCTCAATCCCATCGTCGGCGATGTCGCCGGCAACGAAGAGAAGGCGCGGGCCGCCCGCGCGGAAGCGGCCCGGCTCGGGGCCGATATCGTGATGTTCGCCGAGCAGTTCCTCGCGGGCTATCCTGCCGAGGACCTCGTGCTGAAGCCGGCGTTTCAGGATTCCTGCCGCGCTGCGCTCGAACGGCTGGCTCGCGAGACGGCGGATGGCGGGCCCGGCATGCTCATCGGACTGCCCTGGCGGGAGGGCGACGCCCTCTACAACGCCTATGCGCTTCTCGACGGCGGCTCGATTTCCGTGCGCTTCAAGGTCGACCTGCCGAATTACGGGGTCTTCGACGAGAAGCGCAATTTCGATGCCGGGCCTCTGCCTGGGCCCGTGAATTTCCGGGGTATCCGGCTCGGGCTTCCGATCTGCGAGGACATCTGGACCGGCGATGTCGTCGAGTGCCTCGCCGAGACGGGCGCCGAGATGCTCCTCGTGCCCAACGGCTCGCCGTATTGGCGCGGCAAGACCGAAGAGCGCTTCAACATTGCGGCGGCCCGCGTGACCGAGAGCGGGCTCCCGCTGGTCTATCTCAATCAGGTCGGGGGCCAGGACGAACTGGTCTTCGACGGCGCGTCCTTCGTGCTCAATGCCGATTGCTCACTCGCCTGCCAGCTGCCCGCCAACGAGGAGATCGTCGCGCTCACCACCTGGGTGAAGGGCGAGGACGGCTGGGCCTGCCGCGAGGCCCCCGTCGTGACGGTGGAGGAGGGCGAGGAAGCGGACTACGCGGCTTGCGTTATGGGCCTGCGCGACTATGTCGACAAGAACCGCTTCCCCGGCGTGGTGCTGGGTCTGTCCGGCGGCATCGATTCCGCCATCTGCGCCGCCATGGCGGTCGACGCGCTCGGAGCCGAGCGGGTGCATTGCGTCATGCTTCCGTATCGCTACACCTCGGGCGAGTCGCTGAAGGACGCGGAGGACTGCGCCAAGGCGCTCGGCGTCCGCTACGACATCCTGCCGATCGCTGCGCCCGTGGAAGGCTTCGAGGCGGCCCTGGAGCCGATCTTTGCCAGCGCCAAGCGCGACATCACGGAGGAGAACCTCCAGAGCCGGGCCCGCGGCACCATCCTCATGGCCATCTCGAACAAGTTCGGCGCCATGGTGGTGACCACCGGCAACAAGTCGGAAATGTCGGTGGGCTATGCCACCATCTATGGCGACATGAATGGCGGCTTCAATCCGATCAAGGATCTCTACAAGATGGAGGTCTACCATATCTCGGCCCTGCGCAACCGCTGGAAGCCGAAGGGCGCTCTAGGTCCTGACGGCATCGTCATCCCCGAGAACATCCTGACCAAGGCGCCCACGGCCGAACTGCGCGAGAACCAGAAGGACCAGGATTCGCTGCCGCCCTACGAGGATCTCGACGAGATCCTGCGCGGCCTGGTGGAAGAGGAACTGCGCGTCTCCGAGATCGTCGCGAAGGGCTACGATCCGGAGATTGTCAAGAAGGTGGAGCGGCTGCTCTACATCGCCGAGTACAAGCGCCGCCAGGCCGCGCCCGGCGTGAAGGTCACGCGCAAGAATTTCGGCCGTGACCGCCGCTACCCCATCGTCAACCGCTATCGCGACCAGGGCTTGGTGGCTCACCAGAAGGACGAGGCCCTGGAACGCGCCATCGGCAAGCCGCGGGTGGGTTCGCAGGACGTGTAGAACACGCGCCACATACCATCCACGCCATCTCCGGCCTTGTGCCGGTGATCCCGATCACTCGAAGCGCGGCGCTTGTCCGTATCGGGATGGCCGGGACAAGCCCGGCCATGACGTCGTGGGTATCATCCCGGGCGACTGCTGGCCGGGAATGACACTGAAAAGTCCGTCACCCCTTGCGCCGCCGGGCTCCCTTCGCCATAGGGTTGGCCATGTCCAAGCCCATCGTTCGCTTCGCCCCGTCTCCGACCGGGCACATCCATATCGGCAACACCCGCGTCGCCTTGCTCAACGCGCTCTATGCGCGACGGGAAGGCGGCACCTTCATCCTGCGCTTCGACGATACGGATGTGGCGCGCTCGAAGAAGGAATATGCGGATTCCATCGAGACTGATCTGAAGTGGCTCGGCATTGCTCCCGATGTGATCGTGCGCCAGTCGGATCGGTTCGATCTCTATGACGCCGCCGCCGAGCGGCTGAAGGCGGTTGGCCGCCTCTATCCCTGCTACGAGACGCAGGAAGAGCTCGAATTCCGCCGCAAGCGCCAGCTCGCCCGCGGCCTGCCGCCGATCTACGACCGGGCAGCCCTCAAGCTCACCGACGAGGACCGGGCCAAGCTCGAACAGGAGGGACGAAAGCCCCATTGGCGCTTCCGCCTCGAGCCCACGAATGTCACCTGGGAAGACCTCGTGCGAGGCCATTGCCACGTGGATTGCAGCTCGCTGTCCGATCCGGTGCTGGTGCGCGAGGACGGGACCTATCTTTACACGCTGCCCTCGGTGGTGGACGACATCGAGCTTAAAGTGACCCATGTGATCCGGGGTGAGGACCACGTCACCAACACGGCGGTGCAGATCCAGATCTTCGAGGCGCTCGGCGCTGCCGTTCCCACCTTCGCCCATCACAGCCTGCTGATCACGGCAAGCGGCGAGGGCCTGTCCAAGCGCCTCGGCCATCTCTCGATCAAGGGCCTGCGCGATGCCGGGCTGGAGCCGCAATCGGTGGCCTCGCTCGCAGTGCTGGTCGGATCGGCGGAGGCCGTGCGGCCGGTGGCCGATCTCAACGAACTCGCCCGCCTGATCGACTTCTCCCACATCTCCCGGGCCCCCGCGAAGTTCGACGAGAGCGAGCTTGAGCACCTGAATGCCCGCCTCATCCACGAGATGCCCTATGAGGCCGCCCGCGAGCGTCTGGCGCAGCTCGATGCGGATGCGGGCGAAGCCTTCTGGCTCGCCGTGCGCGGCAACCTGACGAAGGTTCAGGATGCGGTCGAGTGGGCGAAGGTGGTGCGCGGTCCCGTAACGCCGGTCATCGAAGACAAGGCCTTCATCGAGGCGGCGACAAACGTCCTTCCGCCGACGCCGTGGGATGCAGCGACCTGGAAGGCTTGGACCGAAGCCGTGAAGACGGCCACCGGCGTGAAGGGCAAGGCGCTGTTCATGCCCCTGCGTCTCGCTCTGACGGGCCTCGATCACGGTCCGGAACTGGGAGCGCTGCTTCCGCTGATCGGACCCGAGCGCGCGAAGGCGCGGTTGTCGGGGCAGGCGGCTTAACCCTATCCACATCATGGCCGGGCCTGTCCCGGTGTCTGATACGGAAAAAGCCGCGCCTCATTCCATCGAGATCACCGGCACAAGGCCGGTGATGACGTGCGGTGGTTACGCCTTGATCTTGTACCCCGACCTGAAGATCCACCAGACGGCGGACAGGCAGATCAGCATGAAGACGAGGGTCATCGCTAGGCTGATCCCGACGCCCACGTCGGCGACGCCGTAGAAGCTCCAGCGGAAGCCGCTCACCAGATAGACCACCGGATTGAACAGGGCGACCGTCTGCCAGAACGGCGGCAGCATGTTGATGGAATAGAAGCTGCCGCCCAGGAAGGCGAGGGGCGTCACGATCATCAGCGGGACGACCTGCAGCTTCTGGAAGCTGTCGGCCCAGATGCCGATGATGAAGCCGAAGAGGCTGAAGGTGACGGAGGTCAGCACCAGGAAGGCGATCATCCAGAAAGGATGCTCGATCGAGAAATCCACGAAGAGCCGCGCCGTGATCAGGATGATGGCGCCGATGATCACCGACTTGGTGGCGGCCGCCCCCACATAGCCGATCACCGTCTCGAGCGCCGAGATGGGAGCGGACAGGAGTTCGTAGATGGTGCCGGCGAATTTCGGCATGTAGATGCCGAAGGAGGCATTCGAGATGCTCTCCGTCAGGATGGAGAGCATGATCAGGCCCGGCACGATGAAGGCGCCGTAGCTCACGCCGTCGATACTGGCCATGCGCGAGCCGATGGCCGATCCGAAGACGATGAAATAGAGCGAGGTCGAGAGAACCGGCGAGGCGATGCTCTGCATCAGCGTCCGCCAGGTGCGGGCCATTTCGAAGAGATAGATGGCCTTGATGCCGTAGAGATTCATGGGCGTCCCCTGACCAGGCTGACGAAGATCTCCTCGAGCGAGCTCTCGGAGGTCTGCAGGTCCTTGAAATCGATGCCGTGCTCGTTCAGGCGGCGCAGAAGGCCGGCGATGCCTGTCTCCTGCGTCTGCGTATCGAACGTATAGACGAGTTCGGTGCCGTCGGCGGAAAGCTGCAGGTTCTCGGATTGCAGCTCGGTTGGAAGCACCGAGAGAGGGCTCTGCAGGTGCAGGGTGAGCTGCTTCTTGCCGAGCTTCTGCATCAGGACGTTCTTGTCCTCGACCAGGATGATCTCGCCCTTGCTGATCACCCCGATCCGGTCGGCCATCTCCTCGGCCTCTTCGATATAGTGGGTGGTCAGGATGATCGTGACGCCACTCTCCCGCAAACGACGGACCATGTTCCACATGTCCCGCCGCAGCTCGACGTCGACACCCGCGGTCGGCTCGTCGAGGAAGAGGATCTTGGGCTCGTGCGACAGCGCCTTGGCGATCATGACCCGGCGCTTCATGCCGCCCGAGAGCGTCATGATCCTGCTGTCCCGCTTCTCCCACAGGGAGAGGTCCTTCAGGATCTTCTCGAGATAGGCCGGATTGGGCGGCTTGCCGAAGAGCCCCCGGCTGAATGTCACCGTCGCCCAGACGCTCTCGAAGGCATCGGTGGTGAGTTCCTGCGGGACGAGGCCGATCTTGGTGCGCGCAGCCCGATAATCGCGGATGATGTCGTGGCGGTCGGCGGTGACGGTACCCGTGCTCGGATTGACGATCCCGCAGATGATGCTGATCAGGGTCGTCTTGCCGGCGCCGTTGGGCCCGAGCAGTGCGAAAATTTCGCCTCGCCGGATCTCCAGATCAACCTTTTTCAGGGCCTGGAAGCCCGATGCATAGGTTTTGCTGAGCCCGGAGACAGCAATGATGGGATCCGATGCGCCCGCGGGCCGGGGCATCTCAAGGGAATCGAGCGGTTTCATGCCGGGGTGATAGCATGACCGGAGGCTGTGCGGAATGCGCGGGCTCGTACGCTCCCTTGTCATCACCGGCACAAGCCCGGCCATGACGTGGAGGGTGTTATCCCCGGCAGTCCGAAAGGACCGGCAAGGGGACCATAACCACGCGTCCGGATTTAGATTCCCTTGCCCTCCGTTGCGCTCCGGCCAGGAATGACACCGTTCTGAACGCAATCAGTTCTGCGCGTGCGGGACCGGGATCAGGTTGGGTGCGATCACCCGCACCGTCTTCTTCTGGCCATTGCCCGCAACGACTTCCTGCTTGGAGCCCTCGCCCTGGCTGACCACGGCGTTGGTCTCGATCGATTGAGGGCCGATACCGGCCGATTCCTTGCTGGCGGTCGGAGCAGCGGCGGCGATCTCGGCCGCCTCCTTGGTCTCGTCGTCGGCCTTCTTGTCGGCGGCCTTGCGGGCCGCCTGCACCTTCGGCCTGGAGAGTTCCTCCGCCTTCTCGGCGGTGACGATCATGTCGCCCTTGCGCTGCTGGAGCATGCTCTCCGCCTTGCGCAGAACCACCGCCCAGCTCTCGTCAGACTTCTTGCAGGCGCAGCTCTCGTCGAAGGTCTTCCGGAACTTGAACGCGTTCGCCAGCGACGTATAGGGCTGGTTCGAGGAGAGCGAGGCTGCCCGGTTGAGGCCTTGATCGCCGCCCGGATAGGCGAAGGCCAGGGTTTCCGTGCCGGGGCAGAGGGACTGGCACATCTCGTTGGCGCTCTGACCGCCGCCCGGAGGAGTGGTGAGCGGGAAGAACGAACCGTCGCAGGTCTTGACGCAGATCAGGCGTCCGCCGCCCATTGACCGTGGTCCGTCATCGGCGATGATGGGCTGCCCCTCGGGCATGATTTCCTGCTGCTGTTGCTGGCGCGGAGCGCCGAACAGGATTCGAAGAACCCGCGCGGCTGATCGGTGGAGCAGGTCTGCTGGACGGCCACCTGCAGCTGCCGGCGGCGCGCGTCGACCTGGCTCTGATCGACGGCCTGCGAGGCGAGGCGGGCATAGCCGGCCTCGAGCTGGCGGATCTGCTGGGCGATCGAGCCGCATTCGGCCGGCGCCGGGCCGGCGAGGAAGCCGAGCGGTCCGCGCTCGCAGCCGATATTGCGGTAATAGCCGACGAGACGGTTGATCTCCGCCCGCTGGGCCTGCATCTGGCCGGTCGGCGCGCTCCCGCTGCTGCGGTCCAGGGCCGCCAGTTCGGCCTGAAAACGCTGGCACTGCGCCGACTGGGCATAGGCTGCCTGTCCGGCGGCCAGGAAGGCCGTCACGGCGATGAGGGAGCGGAGAAATGATGTCTTTGCCATAGAGCTGATCGCAGAACCGGTCCGTTGCGGCGTCACATGCCTGGGTAAGCTGGTCATGTGCCGCTGGAATTTGACCCTATTGTGATTAACGCCTTGTCCCCTTCGAGGAAAGCTGTCTAGCTCTCCCGGAACAGCGACTCCGAAAAGTGACCCTGCATGTACTCTCATACGACCATCGGAGCAAATGACCTCGGTCGGGCGAGGGGCTTCTACGATGCCGTGCTGGCTCCCTTGGGGCTCGAGGTGCGGTTCTCGGATAACGGCATCATCGGCTGGGGCCTTCCCGGCGGGCGACCGCAATTCCTGGTCGTGCACCCGTTCGACGGCACGGAGCCGAACCCAGGCAACGGTTCCATGATCGCGCTGCTGGCCTCGAAGCGCAGTCTTGTCGATGCCTGCCATGCCGCGGCCATGGAGCACGGCGGAGCGGACGAGGGCGGGCCGGGTCTGCGACCGCACTATCACCGCAACTATTACGGCGCCTATTTCCGGGATCTCGACGGCAACAAGATCTGCATCGTCAGTCATCACGCCGAATAGCCTCTCGTCAAAGGCTCAAACCATCCCCACATGACAGCGTAACCGTGGGAGTTGATTGGAAAGATGCTTGCTCGAATTGCTTTGGCCCTGGCCCTGACGATGGGCGCGTTGACTGGCGCCGCCGCTCAGGAGCCCGACCTGATTTTCAAGAAATCGACGGTCTGGCGGGCGCTGACTCCGGACGACAAGCTCGCAATCTACGGGATCGACGATCCCGTAGTCGATGGCGTGGCCTGCCACTATACGACTCCCGAGCGCGGCGGCATTTCCGGCACCTTCGGCGTGGCCGAGGAGGTCTCCGACATCTCGTTGTCCTGTCGGCAGGTGGGCCCGGTGAAGTTCAAGCAGAAATTCGGCCAGGGCGACGTGGTGTTCAGTGAGCGCCGGTCGCTGATCTTCAAGAAGATGCAGATCGTCCGCGGCTGCGACGCGAAGCGCAATACCCTGGTCTACATGGTTTATTCGGACCGGCCCATCGAAGGCTCACCCAAGAACTCCACCTCGACGGTCCCGCTGATGCCCTGGGGCACCGAGGTTCCGCCGAAATGCGGGGAATGGCTGAAGTCGTAAGGGACCACACCCTCAGACCGAACCGTCGCTTAGTAGCAGCCTTGCGGCCGTCGCCCACATGATGAGCCCGATGGCGATGTCGAGGATCCGCCACGTGACGGGCCGGGCGAAAAGGGGCTTCAGGAGGCGGGCGCCAAAGCCGAGGGAGAAGAAGAACGTGAAGGACGCCAGCATGGCGCCAGTGGCGAACAGTGCCTTTCCCTCGTCGAACTGGGTCGAAATCGAGCCGATCAGGACCACCGTGTCGAGATAGACATGCGGGTTGAGCCAGGTCAGGGCCAGGCAGGTGAGAACCACCCGGCCAAGTCCGGTCTGTGCCACGTCGGATGGCCTTAAGGACTCTGACTTGAAAGCGGCCACGAAGCTGCGCGCTCCATAGGCGATAAGGAAAGCGGCTCCCCCGTAAAGCAGAACCGTTTCGGCCCAGGGCACCCGCGCGCTGAGTTGCGCGAAGCCGGAAACGCCGGCCAGGATAAGCAGCGCATCCGAGAGGGCGCAGGTCAGGCACACCGCGAGAACGTGCTCGCCGCGCAGGCCGACGCGCAGCACGAAGGCATTCTGCGCCCCGATGGGGAGGATCAGGCTGAGGCCGAGCAGGAAGCCGGCGAAAAGGGGAGCGGTCATGTCGATGGTCCAAGGAGGAATCGACGTTTCCTAAGTGCTGTCCTAGGATTAGGGAAATTAAAGTCCCTGAACCTAATTTAGAAAAATTAATCCGATGCTGGATTACGCTCTTCTTTCCGCCCTGGCTGCAGTGGTGCGCACCGGTAGCTTCGAGCGGGCGGCGCAACAGCTCAACGTGACGCCCTCCGCCGTCTCCCAGAGAATCAAGCTGCTGGAGGAGCGCATCGGGACCGTTCTCGTCATTCGGGGGCAGCCGTGCCTGGCCACCGAAGCGGGCCAGCGCCTGTGCCAGCATGTGGAGCAGGTCGCCCTCCTCGAAAGCGCCCTGCGCCAGAACCTGCCCGGGCTGGAATCCGAGACCCGCCCGGTGACCCTGCGCCTTGCTGTCAACGCGGACAGTCTCGCCACTTGGTTCATCCCGGCGATGGCTAGGACGGAGGGCTTGCTGTTCGACCTGGTTCTGGACGATCAGGATTACAGCGCGGATTGGCTGCGGCGCGGCGAGGTCGTGGCGGCCGTGACCTCCCACGGCAGGCCGATTCAGGGCTGCAACTGCTATCCCTTAGGCGCCCTGCGCTATGTGGCGACGGCGAGCCCCGGCTTTGTGCAGCACTGGTTCGCCGAGGGATTTAGCAGGCAAGCGGCGGCTCGTGCCCCGTGTCTGGTTTTCAACCCGAAGGATCAGTTGCAGGCGATATGGCTGCGACAGGCCCTTGGAAGCCAGCCCCTCGGGAGCGAGGTGCAACCGCCGCTCCATTGGCTCCCGTCGTCGCAGGCTTTCGTCGATGGGGCCCTGGCAGGGCTGGGCTGGGGCATGAACCCGGAACTGCTGGTCCAGGACCATCTCCAGGCAGGGCGGCTGGTGGCGTTGAAGCCGTCTCAGCCTCTAGAGGTGCCGCTTTACTGGCAGCAGAGCCGGATCGTCGGTCCTCTGCTGGCGGACCTGACCCGAGCCGTCCTCGCGACTGCTCGGGCCATGCTTTCGCCGATGTCGTCTTAGGTTGGATCCGTCTCAGTTCGAGCAGGTCACGGAGACGGGCGGCTCCTTGGGGCCGAGCGATGCCTTCTGGATGTTGCCCGTGACTTCCTCGGGCGAGATCTGTCGGTAGGAAACAGCCTTGGTGTAGCCATGGGCCTCGCACCAGGCGTTTGCCACAACTTGGCCACAAGCTTGGTTTGTGATCAGGCATTCCGCGACGCCATAGCCGTCGGCGGCGGGAACCATGAAGGTGGCTTCGGTCGAAGAGGCCTGGGAGCCATTGGGGAGCAGCGTCAGGGACGCGGCTGCAAGAAACACAACAGTACCCATTCCGAGCATCGTGAATGCGCGGCGCATCGAAGACCTCATTGGTTGAACTCGTGCCATTATGTCACGAGTGTGCGTGAACAAAGCTCTAACGCGCTTGGCCGGAACCCGTTTCATGCGGTCGTGCAAATTAAACATGATTACCAAATCGGAAATCTTGACGTTCTGAGGCTGAAAAGGCATTGATGGCTTCATGAACACGGCAACGATCCTCATTTCCGGGATTATTTGCGGCTAGCGCATTTCGCTGGCTGGAGCCGTCTCGTTCTCATTCCAAGATCGAAACCACCCTCCGGCCTGCGGCCTGACAGGGATTTGGTTTCATGGCGGCAAGCTTGAGGCTCTACAACACGCTGACCCGGTCGAAGGACGTTTTCGTTCCGATCGATCCTGAGAACGTGCGCCTCTACGTCTGCGGACCCACCGTTTACGACTACGCCCACATCGGCAACGCCCGCCCGATCATCGTCTTCGACCTTCTCTTCCGTCTGCTGAGGCATGTTTACGGTAAGGAAGCCGTCACGTATGTGCGCAATATCACCGATGTGGACGACAAGATTAACGCCCGCGCGGCCCGGGATTACCCGGACCTGCCCCATAACGAGGCCATCCGCGTCGTCACCCGGAAGACGGAAGAGCAGTTCCACGCCGATATCCGGGCGCTGGGCGTGCTCATGCCGGAGGACGTGAACGAGGCAGGGAAGCTTCCTCGTTTCGTCGAACCCCGGGCGACCGAGCACATCGACGAGATGCGCATGATCATCGAGCGGCTGATCGACCGCGGGGCGGCCTATGTGGCCGAGGAGCACGTGCTCTTCTCCGTCGCCGCGATGCAGAAGCTGCCGAACGTGCCGCAATACGGCGCCTTCTCGAAGCGCTCCCTCGACGAACTGCTCTCCGGCGCCCGCGTGGACGTGGCGCCCTACAAGCGCGACCCGATGGACTTCGTGCTCTGGAAGCCCTCGGGGCCGCAAGATCCTGCTTGGGCGTCACCGGCCGGCATCGCAACCCCGGGCCGTCCCGGCTGGCACATCGAGTGCTCGGCCATGTCCTGGAAGCACCTGGTCCAGGCCTTCGAGACGCGGCTCGCCTGCGCGGACCCGACGGCCCGCGAGATCTTCGACATTCACGGCGGCGGCATCGACCTCGTCTTCCCGCACCACGAGAACGAGATCGCACAAAGCTGCTGCGCCTTTGACACGCCGCGCATGGCCAATGTGTGGATGCACAACGGTTTCCTGCAGGTGGAAGGGGAGAAGATGTCGAAGTCGCTCGGCAACTTCTTCACGATCAACGAGTTGCTGCAGGATTGGCCCGGCGAGGTTTTGCGCTTCAACATGCTGCGCACCCATTACCGCCAGCCGATCGACTGGACGATCAAGGGCCTCGAGGAAAGCGAGAAGATTCTCGACCGCTGGTATGAACTTGCCGGCCGGGGAGAGGCTGTTTTCCTTTCGGATCAGATTATCGACGCGCTCGCGGACGACCTCAATACGCCGAAGATGCTGGCGGAGCTTCATGCTCTCGACGGGCAAGGCGCTCATGAGGAACTCGGTGCGAACCTTCGTGCGCTCGGTTTCCTTCTCGAAGGAGCCGAGGCCTGGGAGGCCCGCAAGCGGGCTTCGCTCAGCATCGATCCCGCGCAGGTCGAAGCGCTGATCGGGGCCCGCAAGGAAGCGCGCGTTGCCAAGAACTGGGCCGAGTCCGACCGCATCCGCGACGAGCTCGCGGCGCTCAATGTGGTGGTGAAGGACAACAAGGACGGCACCACCACTTGGGAGGTTGCGCGATGAGTGCGTCATTACCCTCCACCGTCATCCCCGGGCTAGTCCCAGGGATCCCGATCGGTAAAGCGTTGCGCTCTTCCCATCGGGATGGCCGGGACAGGCTCGGCCATGACGTGCGTGAAATGTGCTGCACATTCAGGAATGGGGGTGCGTGCTGATGGGACAGGCATCGCCGAAACCGGGGCTTCGGCCCTTCCTGCCCGCCGATCTGCCGGTGCTCGTCGACATCTACGAGGAGAGCATCGCGGAGCTGACGGGCGAGGATTACAGCGAGAGCCAGCAGGAAGCCTGGATGGCTCTCGCGGAGGATGATTCCTTCGCAGAGAAACTGACGAAGGGGCTAACCCTGATTGCGACCGTCGAGGGTTCTCCCGCCGGCTTCATTGCGCTCAAGGACAACGAGGTGATCGAGCTGTTTTATGTGCATCCGGCAGCAGCCGGGCAGGGGATCGGCACGATGCTCTACGACGCCATCGAAAAGCTCGCCGGCGCACGCGGCGCCTCGCGTCTCGTGGCGGAGGTCAGCGACAATGCGCTGCCCTTCTTCCAGAAGCATGGCTTCCAGCCGCAGCGCCGCAACACCGTGCCGCTCGGCGACGAATGGCTCGGCACCACCACCATGGAAAAGCGTCTGACGCCCCAGGAAGACAGGAAGTTGTCGTCATGAGCCGCGAGCGCATCACTCTCTTCGACACTACCCTGCGCGACGGTGCGCAGACCACCGGCGTGGATTTCTCGCTTGAGGACAAGAAAGTGATTGCCACGCTTCTCGACAAGCTCGGCATCGATTACGTGGAAGGCGGTTATCCCGGTGCGAACCCGCTCGACACCACGTTCTTTGCCGAGAAGCGCACGAAGAATGCCAAGTTCACCGCCTTCGGCATGACGAAGCGGGCAGGGCGCTCGGTCTCGAACGATCCCGGCGTCGCGGCGCTGCTCGAAGCGCAGGCCGATGCGATCTGCTTCGTTGCCAAATCCTGGGATTACCATGTCCGCGTAGCGCTCGAGACGACGCTCGAGGACAACCTCGCCGGCATCCAGGAGAGCGTCGAAGCCGCTCGCGCAAAAGGTCGCGAGGTGCTCGTCGATTGCGAGCATTTCTTCGACGGCTACAAGGCCAATCCCGATTACGCGCTCTCCTGCGTGAAGACGGCCTACGAGGCCGGTGCACGCTGGATCGTGCTCTGCGATACCAATGGCGGCACGCTGCCTCACGAGGTGACCGAGATCGTCACGGCTGTGACTAAGATTGTGCCCGGCGCGCATATCGGCATCCATGCGCATGACGATTGCGGCTGCGCGGTTGCCAATTCGCTCGCCGCCGTGGAAGCGGGCGCACGCCACATCCAGGGCACGCTCAACGGCCTGGGCGAGCGCTGCGGCAACGCCAATCTCATCACGCTCATCGGCGCCTTGAAACTGAAGGACGGCTATGCCGCCCGCTTCGATCTCGGCGTCACGGACGAGACTTTGAGCCAGCTCACCCATGTCTCGCGGCAGGTGGACGAGATCCTCAACCGTCAGCCGAACCGCCATGCGCCTTTCGTGGGTTCAAGCGCTTTCGCGACGAAAGCCGGCATCCATGCCTCCGCCGTGCTGAAGGATCCGCGCACCTACGAGCATGTGGAGCCGGAAGTCGTCGGCAACGCGCGCAGGCTTCTCGTGTCCGATCAGGGCGGGCAATCGAACATCCTGGCCGAGTTGAAGCGCTGCGGCTTCGAACTCGAAAAGGGCGATCCGCGTATCGTGCGCGTGCTCGACGAGGTGAAGCGCAAGGAGGCGCAAGGCTTCGCCTTCGAAGGCGCGGACGCGTCCTTCTACGTGCTCGTCAAGCGCATGCTCGGCGAGGTTCCGGCCTTCTTCGACGTGGAGCGCTTCTCCGTCAACGTGGAGCGCCGCTTCAACGCGGTCGGCGAGCTGGTCACCGCATCGGAGGCCATCGTGAAGGTGCGCGTGGGCGACGAGGTGCTGATCTCGGCCGCCGAGGGCAACGGCCCGGTGAACGCGCTCGACGTGGCGCTGCGCAAGGATCTCGGCAAGTATCAGAACCTGATCCAGGACCTGGAGCTGGTGGATTATAAGGTCCGCATCTATCAGGGCGGATCGGATGCCGTCACGCGCGTGCTGATCGAGTTCATGGACGGCTCCGGTGAGCGCTGGACCACCATCGGCGTCTCTCCGAACATCATCGACGCCTCGTTCCAGGCGTTGACGGATTCGATGGTCTACAAGCTTCTCAAAAGCGGAGCGTCGCTCTAACAAGTCTCTTGCAACGCGCGACCTCATCCTGAGAGCCTGGCTCATCATGCACTCCCTCGCCGTCATGCGCAGCACAAGGCCGGTGATGACGCGAGGAGGCCGCTGGCCCTTTACGAGCCAGACTCTCACGATGAGGTCAGTGTCCGCATCCGACACTGCTGAAACCGAGCATCATTCCAGGCAATCCCATGAACGTCTCGATCCTGCTACCGCTCTCAGGAATTCTTCTGGGCGGCGTGTTCCTCTCGTCCCAGGCGCCCATCAATGCCGCCCTGGCGCGATCCCTCGGCGATCCGGTGCTGGCGGCCTGCATTTCGTTCGGGATCGGTTTTCTCATCCTGGCGGCGATCAGCGTCTTTCGGGGTTCATGGCCGTCCGGCGGCGCCATTGCCGCAGCGCCCTGGTGGTCCTGGCTCGGAGGTTTCCTCGGCGCCTTCTATGTCGCCATCGTGATCTGGGGCGTGCCGCAGCTCGGCGTGGTCAGCACCGTGGCGGCCTTGGTCTTCGGTCAGG
Organism: Microvirga sp. RSM25; assembly: GCF_044784385.1. Lineage (NCBI taxonomy): Bacteria > Pseudomonadati > Pseudomonadota > Alphaproteobacteria > Hyphomicrobiales > Methylobacteriaceae > Microvirga > Microvirga sp. RSM25. The sequence goes on from NZ_CP173039.1 coordinate 793,359, forward strand.
TGGCTGCCGCACTGGTTCTCGATGCCGTGGGAGCCTTCGGCCTTCCCGTGCAGGCGATCACCTGGCAGCGATTGCTGGCAGCAGGCCTCATCCTGAGCGGGCTCGTGCTGTCGCGCGCAGGATGAGGACGGTCTTTTAGAACTGGCTCTCGATGGCCTCTTCGTTGCTCACGATACCGATCCGCCGGGCGGCGTTTTCGAGCATGGGAATGACCTCTTCCACCCGTTCGGCCACGAGGTAATTGAGCTCCAGTCCGGGACGGACGAAACCTTGTTCGCGCATGTGGGCGATCAAGGTGAGAAGGGGCTTCCAGAAGCCCTTGGTGCTCAGCATCAGGATCGGCTTGGTGTGCCGGCCGAGCTGCGACCAGGTCATCTGCTCGACGAGCTCCTCCAGTGTCCCGATCCCGCCGGGCAGGGCGACGAAGGCGTCGGCCTTCTCAAACATCAGCCGCTTGCGGGTGTGCATGTCAGGCACGACGATGGTTTCCTGCACGTCGTCGAGGAGCTTCTCGCGGGACTTCAGAAAGTCAGGGATGATCCCTGTGACATAACCGCCGTGATCGAGCACGGATTGAGCCACCGTGCCCATGAGGCCCACATTGCCGCCACCATAGACCAGATTGATCCCCTGTTCGGCCATGGAGCGGCCCAATACCGCCGCATTCTCAGCGAAAACGGGGTCGTCCCCGAAGCCGGAGCCGCAATAGACGCAAATGGATTTGATCGATCTGGTGGATGACATGGGCATATCGGGGAGGCGGGGAGCCTCCCGCGTTGAGTCGTAGAGCATTATTTGTCCTTTATGGCCGTAGCCTTTTGAAAGATAAACGGTTTAAATGCACGAAAGTGCCGCGTTCGAGAAAAAGCACCATGGCGCATCCGAAGGAAATCAAAGGTACAATTGCGTTGCTGGCCGCCGCCGCTGCAGCCGTTGTCGCAGTCCTTCTCGGAGTGCTTTACTGGTCCTGGTCCGACAAGCCAGGGACCTCGCAGAACGCCGCTCCCGCCCAGACGGCCCAGCCATCCGCTCCGACCCAGGCGGCATCGGGCCAGCAGGCGGCGGCCAAGCCGGCAGCTCCGAGCGAGGCTCCCCCGGCCCAATCCAAGGGTGGGCCTCTCGCGCCTTCCTTCGACTTGGTGCGCGTCGAGCCTGATGGCGAGAGTGTGATCGCAGGGCGCGCCGCTCCCGGTGCGACCATCGAATTGCTGAGGGGCGATCAGGTTCACGCCCGCGCCGCGGCCGATGCCTCGGGCCTGTTCGCTATCGTGCCTCCGCCCCTGCCGCCCGGTTCCCATCAGGTGGTGCTGCAATCCATCGCCCCGGACGGCACCCGCCAGCGCTCCGCCCAGAGCGTGACGGTCGTCATCACCGACGCCAAGACGCGGCCGCTCGTCACTCTGACGGCTCCGGACAAGCCGACGGTGGTTCTCTCCAATCCCGAACTGCCGGCAAAGGTGGCCGAGGAGCCCAAGCCTGAAACGAAGACGGCCGAAGCCAAGCCGGCAGAGCCTCAGCCGGCTCAGCCCGGGCCGCAGCAGGCCGGCGTCGCGCCGACGGTTTCTCCGCCGCCGGCTCCTCCTGGGCCATCGGCCCCGCGGCCCGAGATCAAGATCGTGACCGTCGAGGCGGAGGAGGGGAAACTCTTCGTATCCGGCCTGTCGGCACCCGGAGCGACCGTGCGCCTCTACCTCAACGAGAGCCTCATCGCTCCCGGCGGGGCGGGCGGCGACGGCAAGGTGTCCTTCTCGATCGGCAACGGCGTGAAGCCCGGCGATTACCGGATCCGCCTCGATGACGTGGATCCGGTCTCGGGTCAGGTCAGGTCCCGTGCCGAGGTCGGCTTCAACGTGCCGGTCCAAGTGGCGTCCGTGCAGCCGCAGGCTCCTGCATCGCCTCAGTCGACCAGCCCATCCGCCCAGCCTTCGCGAGAGGTGGCCTCCGCCTTACCTGAAGGTCAAATGGCCAGTGCCGGAACGATCGTGATCCCCAACATCAACACCACCATCGTGTCCCGCGGCGACAATCTCTGGCGGATCAGCCAGCGGATCTACGGCAAGGGCTTGCGGTATACAGTGATCTATGGTGCGAACCAGGAGCAGATCCGCAATCCGGACCTGATCTATCCCGGTCAGGTTTTCGTGCTGCCAGGCGAGCAGGGGCCGAAGAGCAACTGAAGCTTTCCCCGCTGAAGCCCTCCGATCCCATGCGATTGTCCTGGTAAACTGGAACAATTACAGACTCGGGGTGAATTCATCCTGCCGATCGCCTATATCGAGGTCCGATATTTCGATTGGATTCTCGCGTATGCCTCCCTCCACCGCCGTCCCGACGACGAGCGTTGCGGCGCCAAAGCCCAACGGCTTGGCAGCCATCTGGACAAAACTCTGGCCTTATATCTGGCCTCATGGCAGGCCCGATCTCCAGCGCCGCGTCTTCCTGGCCTTCGGGCTCCTGCTGGTGGCCAAGGGCGTCACCATGGTGACGCCGTTCGCCTTCAAATGGGCGACGGATGCACTCGTCGCCGCGACCGGCGGCGCGGGCCAGGGCGCCGAGGCAGCGGCCACAGCCGGGTCCTGGATCTGGAAGGCGCCGATCCTGCTGACCGCGATCTACGGCCTCACCCGCATCCTCATGGCGGTATTGACCCAGCTGCGCGACGGTCTCTTCGCCAAGGTCGCCATGCATGCGGTGCGCAATCTCGCGTTGCAGACCTTCGAGCACATGCACCGCCTGTCCCTGCGCTTCCATCTGGAGCGCAAGACCGGCGGCCTGACCCGGGTGCTGGAGCGCGGCCGCGAGGGCATCGAGGAACTGTCGCGCCTCGTGGTGCTCACCCTCGTCCCGACGATCTTCGAGTTCATCCTCGTGCTGGGATTGCTCGCCTGGGAGTTCAACTGGCTCTATTCCGCCGTCGTGTTCGCGATGGTGGTCGTCTATCTCGCCTATACCTACAAGGCGACCCAGTGGCGGATCTCGATCCGCAAGCAGATGAACGATTCCGATACGGACGCCAACACCAAGGCAGTCGACTCGCTCCTGAACTACGAGACGGTGAAGTATTTCGGCGCCGAGCAGCGGGAGACCGCCCGCTATGACCGTTCCATGGCGGGCTACGAGAAAGCGTCGACCCAGACCTATACTTCGCTCGCCGTGCTCAATGCGGGCCAGGCCGTGATCTTTTCCATCGGCATGGCCATCGTGATGGTTCTGGCAGCGCGGGACATCATGGCGGGGCGGGCCTCCATCGGCAGCTTCGTGCTCGTCAACGCCATGCTGGTGCAGCTCTATATTCCGCTGAACTTCATGGGAATGCTCTATCGCGAGATCAAACAGGCTCTCATCGACATCGACGACATGTTCGCGATCATCGAGCGCAACCCGGAGATCCAGGACAAGCCCAGCGCCAAGCCGCTCCAAGTGGCCGAGGGCGTTGTGCGCTTCGAGGACGTGCATTTCGCCTATATACCCGAGCGCCCCATTCTCAAGGGCGTGAGCTTCGAGGTTCCGGCCGGGCATACGGTGGCCATCGTCGGCCCTTCGGGCGCCGGCAAGTCGACCATCTCCCGCCTGCTGTTCCGCTTCTACGAACCCACCAGCGGCCGCATCCTCATCGACGGACAGAACATCGCCGACGTGCAGCAGGCGTCCCTGCGCAAGGTCATCGGCATGGTCCCTCAGGACACGGTGCTCTTCAACGACACCATCGGCTACAACATCCAGTACGGCCGCTGGGATGCGACCCCGGAGGAGATGAGGGAAGCCGCCCGCCTGGCCCAGATCGACCGCTTCATCAGCCTCCTGCCGGAGGGCTATGACACGCCTGTGGGCGAGCGCGGCCTGAAGCTCTCCGGGGGAGAGAAGCAGCGCGTGGCCATCGCTCGCACCATCCTCAAAAGCCCCCCGATCCTGGTTCTCGACGAGGCGACCTCGGCGTTGGACACTTTTACCGAAAAGGAGATCCAGGACGCCCTCGACCGGGTCAGCCGGGGCCGCACCACCCTGGTGATCGCCCACCGGTTGTCCACAGTCATTGGCGCCGACGAGATCATCGTCCTCGACCAGGGGAGGGTGGTCGAGCGCGGCAATCATACGAGCCTGCTCGCCCATGGCGGGGTTTATGCCGCCATGTGGAACCGCCAGCGCGAGGCGGATCAGGCGCGCGAGACCCTCAAGCGGGCCGAAGAGGAAGAGCGCAGCCCCGAGAGCGTGGCAGGTTGACGGAAACGCTCCCGCCTGCCATCCCCACGCAAACTCTCTGAGGCTTTACCGATATGACCGATGTCCTGGAATCGATGCGCCGCATCTTCGTGCCGATCCACAAGGAGGGCTATCCCTTCATCCTGATCGCGCTGTTTGCGACGATTGTCCTGGCTTGGCTGTGGTCGCCGCTCGGTTGGATCGGCACGATCCTGACCGTGTGGGTCTGCTATTTCTTCCGTGATCCGCCGCGGGTGACGCCGATCCGGGAAGGCCTCGTCGTCTCCCCCGCCGACGGCCGGGTGAACCTCATCACCACCGCCGTGCCGCCGGCCGAGCTCGACCTCCCGCCCGAGCCGATGACCCGCATCTCGGTCTTCATGAACGTGTTCGACTGCCACGTGAACCGCTCGCCGGTCACGGGCCGGATCGCTCAGATCCTCTATACGCCGGGCCTCTTCCTCAATGCCGAGCTCGATAAGGCGAGCGAGGACAACGAGCGCAACGCCCTCGTGATCGAGACGGCGGGCGCCAAGATCGGCGTGGTCCAGATCGCAGGCCTCGTGGCACGCCGCATCGTGTCCTTCGTGAAGGTGGGCGAGGCCTTAAGCACCGGCGAGCGCTTCGGCCTCATCCGGTTCGGCTCCCGCCTCGACATCTTCGTGCCGCTCAATGCTCAGGTGCTCGTGGGCCTTGGCCAGACGGCGGTCGCCGGCGAGACGGTGCTCGCGGACCTGACCGCCAACGAGCCCGCGCGCCAGTACCGGGTGGGCTGATCATTGCGCCTGCAGGGGAGAAGACCTTCCTGCGGGTCCTTTGGACGGAACCGTCCACCGCGGTTTGCGCTTCTTCCATCACCCGCAAACTGCCCAGCTCTGCTTGCCGCTCGGGCTGGCTCCTCCTAGGTTGTTGCCATGAGTGACCTTTTCCCGCCCTTCGCCCCGGACCCGAACGAACCGCGCAAGCGGCTCTTCAAGCCGGTTCCGTTCCGGATGATCGCCCCGAACATCATCACCTTGATTGCCCTTTGTCTGGGGCTCTGGGCCATCCGGCTGGCCTTCGACGGGCAGTACGAGAGGGCGGTCGTGGCTGTGATCGTGGCCGCCTTCCTGGACGGCGTCGATGGGCGGATCGCCCGCCTTCTCAAGGGGACCTCCCGGTTCGGCGCTGAACTCGATTCCCTGGCCGACTTCCTGAATTTCGGTGTCACCCCGGCGCTGATCCTCTACAGTTTCGTCCTGCACGAACTGGGGCGGGTGGGCTGGATCGGCTCCATCGTGCTCGCGATCGCGGCGGCTCTTCGCCTGGCTCGGTTCAACGTCATGATCGACGATCCCAACCGCCCCGAATGGAAGAAGAACTTCTTCGTCGGCATGGCGGCCCCCATGGGCGCCATGTGCGCCCTGCTGCCGCTTTACCTGTCCTTCCTTGGCATCCCCATCCAGGACTCCTCCGTTGCGCCCGTCATCCTGATCTATGTGGTGGGCATCGCGTTTCTGATGGTTTCGACGATCCCGACCTACTCGGGAAAGACGATGGGCAAATATGTGCCGCGCCAGTGGGTTCTGCCGATCTTCGTCCTGTCCGTCGCAGCGTTCGGTCTGCTCGTCAGCTTCCCCTGGGAAATGCTGAGCTTGATCACGGTCGTCTTTCTCCTGACGATCCCGATCAGCGTAATGCGCTACCGTAAGCTGGACCGGCACGACACCACGAGCGATGCCGAGGACAAGCCGTCCCCGTCCGGAATCGAGCCGCCGCCTGTCGCTTGATCGACTTGATTCAACGGTCCCCGGTGCCATGTTGCGCCGTGTAAAACCTGATGACGTTGTGAGTGTTCTTGAGGGGTCCTGAAAGGATCCCGGAGCGTGGAGAGAAAAGTGGCGTCTTCTTCAGAGGTGTCGAATCCCAGCTGGCGTCCGAAGCTCGTTCTCGCGTCCGCCTCGCCACGCCGGCTCGCTCTCCTGCAGCAGGCCGGCATTGAGCCCGATGCCCTTCTGCCGGCTGATGTGGATGAGGCTCCCCTGAAGAACGAGGGCGCCAAGGAACTGGCCAAGCGCCTGGCCCGCTCGAAGGCGGAGGTGGCCCGGAAGGTCGCCCGCACCCGCGACGACCTGAAGGATTCCTACATCCTCTCCGCCGACACCGTCGTGGTCGTCGGCAAGCGTGTCCTGCCCAAGGCGGAGCTCGTGGATGAGGCAGCGGCGTGCCTGAGGCTGCTCTCGGGCCGCGCCCACCGGGTCTACACCTCCATCTGTCTGATCACGCCAAAGGACTCCGTCCGTGAGCGTCTGGTGGAAACCCGCGTCCGCTTCAAGCGCCTCTCCCGGGACGAGTTCGAACGCTATCTCGCCTCGGGCGAGTGGCGTGGCAAGGCGGGCGGCTATGCCATCCAGGGGCTCGCCGGCACCTTCGTGGTCAAGCTGGTCGGCTCGTATTCCAACGTCGTGGGCCTGCCTCTCTACGAGGCGGCAGCCCTGCTTGACGGGGAGGGGTATCCCGTCCGGTTCAGCTGGCTCAACGCGGCCTGAGCTTCCTTTCCGGCATGAGATCGGCTTGCGAGAGGGCAAGTCAGCGACCACGTTGCCATTCAGCAAGGAAAGGAGGCGAGCCATGAACGCCGCCAACGAAAACAAGCCCCTGGCTTCATCCGGCAAGTGCCCGATCTGCGGCAAGCCTAGCCAACTGGAGTACCGGCCCTTCTGCTCCAAGCGCTGCGCCGACGTGGACCTGAACCGCTGGCTCTCGGGCAATTACGCGATTCCAGCCGTCGAGAGTGAGGAAAGCGATCAGGACGAGGACGACCGGGAAGCCTGAGTACATTTCCCGCAATTTTTGTCGCCCGAACCGCTGGACATGCGATCCATGTCTGACTATACACCCCTCCACGACGCGCACGGCTTCGCCGCGCATCGGATGCCCAGGTAGCTCAGTTGGTAGAGCATGCGACTGAAAATCGCAGTGTCGGTGGTTCGATTCCGCCCCTGGGCACCACTCCTTCTCCGAAAGCCTTATGTCTCAAGGGTTTGATCCCGGGAAGTTTCCCACTTTTGTGGGATGAGCGAACTGAGTGGGAAACTTTTGACCTCCTTCCGTTCTCGACATAGTCAATTTTGAGCCTCTGAAATCGTCCTCGTATTTCGCATGGCGTACGAAAAAGCCGCCTCATAGGGCGGCTTCGGAAATTCCACAATCCTCCAGTCCGAATCATGCGGCAGCAAGCAACTGCTCGACCTGCTTAAGGATACTGTCATCGATCTTGTCCTTGGCGCTTTCGAGCAGCTTTGTGAGGGCCTTCATCCGGGCTTCATCGGTGGTTCCAGCAGCGCCATGCTTCGAGAGCCACTTGTCAAAGACGGCCTCGGCGGCCCGCTCCCGGAGGTACTGACGACCATAGCGCTCGATCTCTTTCATCGTCCGATGGCCCGTCACCGCCATGATCTCGAACGGCGTATGATCGTCCATTATCATGCGTACCACGCACGCCTTACGCATGCCGTGGGAGTTGCAGTGGGGGAGGCCCGCCTCTGTGAACCACTTCTTCATCCGGTTCGAGAAGCCCTTTTCAGTGAACGCCTTGCCCCACTGGTTGAATACGATAGCGGTCACGCCATCAGGCCGAGGCGTCTCGTCGAGCACGGCCTGGAGGGCTGGCACTACTGGGATGAAAGCTGTAACCGGGTTCTTGTGCCGGTTCTTCTTCTGCTCGTAGACGATCATCTTACGACCGCCGACCTGCCGGATGTGCCGCAGGTCGAGGTTGCTGGCATCGCTCGCCCGAGGACCGCCATATAGAAGAAGTTCGAGGGACAGGCGAGCCACGGAGCCGGGTTGATGATAAGCCCGGTACTGCTCTATCTCCTCAATCGAGACCGTGTGATAGCCGTTCGGGTTTGACGAGGCGACCCGCTCCGCATCCTTGGCAAAATTAGTGGAGACGAGGCCCGCCTTTTTGGCGAACGTCAGGACCGAGCCACAATGGATCAGCATGCGGTTGGCTGCTTCGTGCCCTTCTGTCACTGTGTGCAAGGTTGTACGCCCGGTGACTGGGTCCACGTGCGCTTTTTCGATGTGCCTGAGCTTCCGCTTTTTCAACTCTTCGAAATCCTGGGTTGTCAGCGAAGCGATGGGCTTGTCTCCAAATTTTTTGGATGATCCCGGCTTGATTGGTTGATCAAAAGTCGCCTCCAAGATCGAACGCTGGATGCCACGATAACGGGCGCTGCCAAGGCCGAGATGTGCCTCCGACCTGAAGAACTTCTGCACCAGCCAGCGCCACGTTTGTGGGGTCGCAGGAACGATAACAGGCATTTCGGGCGGCTTGGCCACTGCCAGTGCTGTCTTGCCGTCAAGGGCATCGGCGACCTCGCGCCGGAACCCGGTCTCATCGTCAATAGCTGTCCGAATGCGAAATTTGGGACCAGTCTTACCGTCCACCTTCTTCCAGACGTAAACGCGCGCATTGCCATAGCGGTCGAAATCTACGTAGCAATGTTGGCCGCCGAGGTTCTTGACTTTCGTCTTGAACCCCTTCCGGCCTTTCTCAGTGGTATACTGCTTGCTCACGCAACGACCTTCCAATCGTCGTCATCCTCTGAGGTATTCCGCGTCTCGCCGCCCTGGCGGGGAGCTTGCGGAAGGCTTTCGCCAGTTCAACGGCATCCCAGCGGACGCAGCCCCTGGCCATACGGGCGCGTGGCATTTCACCAGATACGACCATGCGGTCGAAGGTGGATACCGACACCCCAACGAGTTCGGCAGCTTGCTCCCGAGTAAGCCCGAGCGGCAAGACGCCTTGAGGGAGATGGTTCAGCGGCATGCCGCCAGCCAATGCAAAAATCGTCAATGAAAATACTCGAAGATGCACCGGCAAAAAGCCGGGACCGGGAATGGCTACCCAATCTTCGAGATTCAACGGAGAGGCGGCTCCAGAGCATCTTATTCATTGTCTGCGACTTCTAATGCTACACGTACGATTTCCGTTTGCCTCAGAGTAATCTTAGATAGTTGTCAGGTGAGTGAAAACTTGGCGCATGTATATGTCGGCATGTAGACGGAGCGAATTTTTTATAATATTAATATTATCAGTGTCTACTTCGAATATGTTGGGATTTATTAGTAAGTATTTCTCTTTCCATTCAAGGATATCCTCGTCAGATGTCTCCGAAATGACAATTTCACGTAGAAAGTGCCAAGCCTCCCAAATGGACTTGCCGCCATCCCATGCATCAAGCTCAATTGCACTTATCTGCGCGCACTCGATTGCTGTTGCGATAAGTTTGTTGTCGAGATTATCCGGCCTCGGCAGGCGGTATAAAAACGAAAAATGATGTGTGTAGCCCGGATAGCCACGCAGGAATTCAATGTCTGCATCTGAGTCCTCTTCAGTAATCGCGAACCAGACCTGCATCATGTTGCAGCAGTTCCAGAGGAACACGTGCATTGGCGAAACAGTAATCGGAACAAAACCCGGTGTCATTGTGGAAATTTCATGCATGTTTGGTCCCCATAACCATTAGGCGTAGCGTATTGTTAGAACGCTTGGAGAAAGCGCCCGTTGGTTTTTCGTATTAGGAAAGTGTTCGAAGAATGCCTGCGCTTGCTTCGCTGCTGGGCGATTAGATAGACGGCGTTCGAAACGGCTGCAACAAATAAATTATTCCGTTTCGGAATAATGAAACTAAATCATAAAACTGATATTAGCTTTTAATTGAGAGTATATTTAAGCTGAATGATAATTACTTTTATCATATATAGCGCATGCTGAGCAAATGTATCAGTGCATTCGCCTTTCACATCCCCATACTTCATTGGCCTCGTTCAGCACTTATGCATCCGACCTTGAACGCTGCTTCACGAGTCATGCACCGTCAGAACCCGGCATGCGAGGTCCTTAATCCCCCACTTCGGTGTTTCCTCCTGCATCAGGCCAACCTGAAAAGCGAAACTCTTCACCTCGCCAGGAGGCACATACACGTTGGTGTAACCGGACACCGTACGCACCTGACCAAGCTCATTCACGAGGCCAGCACACGTCAGGCTGATTGCCGTCAAAACCTTGTTCGAATGATTGTTGATCAGCCCCTCAGCAATGATCTTGCGCCGGTCGATCTTGGTGCGATCTCCCACACGCGCATTGATCTGGACATCCGTCTGGGCAATCAGGACGTCCCCGCTGTTCTTCGGCTTCACGATGTTGGCTCGCATGAGATCGCCTTCGTCAAGCCGAACCACGGGATCGCACAGAAACGAAGACGGGATCGCGTCCGAGGCTGCGTCACGCAGCCAGAACGAGATGCGTTTGCTTTCGTTCGGATTGATGAAACCCGTCGAGGCCACAGGCGTCGTGAGTCTCCAACGCTCGTCCTCGTCGGGCCGTTCATACGAACACTTCAATTGAAGATCGGAAACCCGCGCAATTGCTCCGTTGAAGACGGTACCGATAGCTTCGCGATCCCCATACTTCTCGAAGACGATCTGAAGGCCCTGAGCCAGGACCTTGCGCTTCTGGTCCTGGACCGCATCGTATTCCTGGTTACGAAGCTCCATCTGGTGGTAGTGTTCGACCGGATCGCTGGTTAGCCAGTTGTGGACGTAAAGGATTAGGCCGAGGATCAGAAGCGGCTTCAGAAGAGGACGAAAAAGCACCCAGATGATGCCGCCGACAATTCCACCCCACATCTCATCGGTATCCTGAGATAGCAAAGCCCTTTCTTGGCAGAACCGGACTGCGATCAGGCGTCGTCAAATATGATTTCCGCGACACCCACAGTGAAAAGCTGGCCATCAGGAGTTCTGATCTTGAAGGACGGTACCGGCTCAATCTGGACGCTGCTCACCGTGGCTCTCGTGCCCGCCGGATAACCCGCGACTTGAGACCTGAGCACCACTGGCCGACTTTGATGCCGCTCCGAAAAAGAGGAGTCTCGACGGATTGCCTCGTCCCAGGGGAGCGAGAACCATTCGAGGATTGCACCTCCGGTCAGCCCGACTGGCATCCTGACCGATGCGCTCTTTGAAGCTTTGGTCAGCATGAGCGAGAACTTCGGGGCAACGCGGAGCCTGGAAAAGCACCTGTTGCAGCGGTGGCCCGTCCTAGAACGGTTACGTCGGGCTTTGGTGGCCATAGGGCTTGCTCGCCAGCAGTCAGCATGTGTAGACGAGTGATTTCGGCACGGTACTGTTCCGTGTCGCCACGTTCACAATGGCCGCAGCAATCTTCTCGCCGCCCTTCGAGGATGGTTCTATGGGATTGGCGTAATCGTCGGGTTCACCGCATACCAATCGCAAGTCAATGACAGGCAGACCACGCCGAAACGCCTCACGCGTCATGACATCATTGAACATCGAGAGGGCAGTCGTGTTCACGCGCTGCTGCATCTCAGAATCGGCATATCCGTCATAGATCAGACAGATCGCTGTCGGTAGCTGCCGCTCCATGACAGCATCGAGCATGGCTCGATATTCTGTAGCGAACTTCTCCTGGACAGCCGAGAGCTTCACCAGCGCCTCTGCAACAGACCGAACGCTGTCGAACAGAACGTGGGCCGCATTGAGTGCATCGTTTCCACCTACGGAAATGACGATATTAGAGGTGTCGCTCGGCAGGTTTCGAAGCTGGTTGCGCACCTCGCGGGTTACGGCCCCGTCACGCGCGAGGAGAGAGACGCTCCAATTGGTGGGAATCCGTGCACGCACTTGCTGGATCACATCAGGCTGACCAGGAACATAGGCTGCGTTGTCGAAGATTGAGTCTCCAAGGAGGGCGATATGATACATGACCGCTCAGGCATCCTTTAGCGATAGTGACTCGTGCGCGCTCTTGCGCACGAGCAAACTTCTAACAGGTAGCCTAGAACCCAATTTCGTCAACGAAACTGCTGGTGTGAATCAGCCTACATCTCGCCATTGAGCCGAGGTTTTCGCAAGCAGCGTCTTCAGGGCTTGGTACTTCTGCGTACGTTCAGGTGATCAATGGCACGTTAGTCAAGCGGGTGCTCTCACGATGTAACTGGGTGAGCAAACTCAGGGACGTGTATATGGTCTCACCCAAACACCGCCTTTCGGGCGCAGAGTGATGGAGGGCAAAGGTCTTACAGGGTGTCCTTTAACCCGCTCGATCCTGAACTGCTGCACCATCGTCGCGAAAACCAACACTGATTCCATCATTGCAAAGCGATTGCCGATACAGACCCGAGGCCCGCCACCGAAGGGAAAGTAAGCAAAGCGGGGAAGCTGCTTTGCCAAGTCACCTCGCCACCTGCCGGGTTGGAACTCCTCGGGCTCCTCGAAGTAGCTGGAGCTACGGTGAATGACCCATGGACTCATATAGATCGTGGTTCCCGCTGGAACTGCGTATTCGCCGATCTCGCAGTCATACAACGCCTCTCGCCCGATAAGCCATGCGGGCGGGTAAAGCCGCATGGCCTCTAGTAACACATGCTCCGTTGAACGAAGACGCGGGAGGTCCTCTACTGTGGCCGGTGCACCACCCAGGGTGCCACTCACGTCAGCCGCTAGTTCTTCCTCTAAATCAGGATGCTCAGTTAGAAGGTGCCATGTCCATGAGAGCGCCAGTGCGGTGGTCTCATGCCCTGCCAGGAAGATCGTGATTGCCTCATCCCGAAGCTGCTGATCCGACATTGGCTGTCCGTGCTCATCCCGAGCCTGCATCAGCATAGAGAGAAGATCGGCTGTCTCCTCGCCTTGGGAGCGTCGCTTGCTGATCATCCGAGCGATCACCTGCTCAATCTTGCGCAGACCTCGACGGTAGCGAATGTGACCAGGAAGCGGAACGCTATCGGAGATCACGAAGGGGCGGGCCATGCGCGTGGCAATCTCCTCGGCAAGGACATTCACTGCATGATCGATCTCATCAATATCCTCCTCGACCTCTGACCCAAATAAGGTCTCGGCGGCGATCCGGAGCGTCAGTCCCATCATGTCCGCATGAAGATCACGCTCTTGTCCGACCTCCCACCCGGCGAGCATGCGTTGAGTTTGTCGGACCATCACCTCGCCGTAGCGGGCAAGCCGTTGGCCTGTGAAGGCGGGAGCCGCGAGACGGCGCTGGCGGTGCCAGAAGTCACCTTCACTCGTCAGGAGACCGTTGCCGAACACAGCCGTAACCTGACGCCAGAAGAATCTGTTCTTGACGAAATTACGGTGATCCTTGACGAGCACGTATTCAACAAGCTCGGGATCACTGATCAGAAGCATGGGCCATGTGCCCAGGCGCAGGGCGACGGCATCGCCGTATTCACGATAGCATTGCGTGAAGAAGCCCAGCGGATCGCGGGCAAGGTGGCCGAGATGACCAAGAACCGGAAGCCCTCTTGGCCCACGAGCTTCTCGCCGAGCTAAGACCGCACCTTCGGATGATGGTTCAGATGGGCGCATGGTGTCGGCTCCATCGGACAGTTGAAGAGATTTTCGGCACCACTCTGCATTATACGCTGTTTCAGGCTGCTCGGAATTCTTCTCTGCTGGTGTATGTTGCCCGATCTCAAAAGCAGCCGTTGCCGATAGGGGACTGCCAAAGCTGGGTGGTGTGCTGGCTTGGATTGGGTCCGCAAGCGATCAGGCCCGCGATTTAGTCTCTTCGTCATGCCATCCACACGGAGGGCCGCGAGTTCCTCATCCAGGGTGGACATGGGCTGGGAAACAAGGTTGAGAGGGGCTTGCCTCCATCGGTTGGTTCTCATCAGGTGGGGAACATTGTACCGCCAGCCTTGACCCAGGAGCCTCCGTGTTTGCCATCCTCGTTGATCTTGACGGCACCATCATCAACTCTGCGCCGGGGATCATCGGCTCGTACCAGCATGCCTTACGGTGCATGGGAGTGGATTGCCCACCTGCCGAGGACCTCACCTGGGTTGTCGGCCCACCCTCCCGGCGCTCCTTCCCGAAGCTGATCCGGCCCGACCAGGACGTGGAGGAGGCCGTCCGCCTCTACCGTGCCCACTACGAGGAGCATGGGCTGTTTAACGGCACAATCTACCCTGGGATGCAGGAGGCGCTTACCGATCTCTATGCCCTTCCGGCGCGCTTGTTCGTCTGTACGGCAAAGGTCCAGAGCTTTGCAGAGCGGATCATTGAGCACTTCGGCTTGGGGCGACTGTTCGAGCGGGTGTACGGAGCGGAACCTGATGGCAAGTTCGACGACAAGGGCCTGCTGATCGAGCACATCATCGGGGTGGAGCAAATCGACCCCAGCCGGATGGTGATGGTCGGAGATCGCGCCAATGACATGCTGGCCGCCGCGCGGCATGCCATTCCCGGCGTGGGAGCCCTGTGGGGCTACGGCAATGAGACTGAACTGATGGAGGCAGGGGCAACCATCCTGTGCCCTTCACCCCATGACCTCGCCGCTGCCATTAGAAACCTTCTCCAGGTCTGATTGGCATCGCACAGCGCAGGACAGCGTTGGTTCAACGATAGCGAGGAGCCACGTATGCCGAAGCTGACCCGAGTTCTTGAAACCGCCCTTTACGTTGCTGACCTCGACAGGGCTGCGGCCTTCTATGGTGAGGTACTGGGGCTGCCCTGCATTCACGAGGACCACCGGATGGGGGCCTACGATGTTGGTGGCAACGGTGTCCTTCTCCTCTTCCCACAAGGTGGATCGCTCAAGCGCATCGAGACCCCTGGCGGCTCCATCCCGCCCCATGACGGCCACGGTCCCATGCACGTCGCCTTTTCGATTCCGCCGGATGAACTGGAGGAGTGGCAGCGGCATCTCACGAAAGCAGGTGTCGCACTGGAGGGGCGGACGCAGTGGCCGAGAGGCGGGGTAAGCGTGTACTTCCGTGATCCAGACAACCATCTGCTGGAGATTGCGACGCCTGGACTGTGGAAAGAATATTAGGGCGAGAACAACCACGTCATTTATATGCGCTCACCCAAACAAGCTCTTTCGCCTGAAACGGCTTTCACCGTCCCTTTAGCCACCCTGCACCGTCTGAAGGTTCATCCCATCGATAAGCTCGTCCCGGCGCGCTTCAGATGCACGGATTTTGCTGGTGATATGCTCCAAGGAGCCTCGGCTCGATCCCAGCAGGCCGATCCCGGCCAGCGTCGCAGCAATCCCGATCACGAGAATGAGGGCATCGGTCCGGACAAACCCGGATAGAGACGCTCCGACCAACAGGACACCAGCTATGACCGCCAGCCGTGCCACAATCATACTCTTCCGGCATCGCTCCGCCGCATCAGACAGCGCGTCGATGTCAGCTTCGAGATCGGCAATCTGTTGATGGAAGTCGGTCATTCAGGCGCGCCACAGATCAATGAGTTTTGAGCAACAATCTAACCTTGTTCCCGATCAGCGGGAATATAGGGGATCATACCCTTCTCAAAGGCAATCTCCTGAACCTCCCGTGGCATGTCGCGGAGGTCCACCAGCAGGCCGTTCACCTCGGCCATCCAGACCAGCGGGTTCTTCTCCAAACGGCTCGGCAGCAACCATTTCGGGTTCATTCGGTGGGCATCGAGCGCTCGCGAGATCACCTGTGCCTTGGCGCTCGCCGTACTTTGCCCAACCCCGAATCCAGCGCAGACATCGGCCATGGTCATGTAGGGCTTGAATGACTTGTCCGAGAGAAAGTTGATTTGGCCGAGCACGTAGATGATGCCACAGGCCCAGGTACGGGGCTGGCCAGAAGAGACTGGGCTTGGCCGCTTTCGGCAGAGCGCGGCCACCATATCCCGCGCCAGTTCAAGGTACTCATCGTCCAGATGATCCCGGCAGAACGCATCCGTCAGAGCGGTGATGGTGTCGTAGGTCGCCTGCATGGCTTTCGGCACGGACTTGGAGTGGGTGAGTTTCGCCATATCAAACCATTGCGCGTTCATTGCCTGATCTGTGCTGGCCCGAAACGTCGGACCGGCCCCTGGTCCAGCAATTATGGCATGGATGATCCCCTCGTGCAGGATCGTTGCGCCGGGGCCACGAGCGGATAAACTCGCCCAGTTAGAACCAGGATGTTCGCGAACGAGGTCACATCGGGATGAAGAGCTTTGATACCATTGTGATTGGCGTAGGCGGGATGGGCTCTGCCGCCTTGTGGCATTTGGCGCGCCGGGGTCAGAAGGTGCTGGGCATCGAGCGGTTTGATCTCGGCCACAGCATGGGCTCGTCGCACGGCCTGAACCGGATCATCCGTCTGGCATATTTCGAGCACCCGAACTACGTGCCGCTTCTGCGTAGGGCCTACGAGCTTTGGCGGGAGACCGAGCAGCTTACCAAGGAGCAACTCCTGTTCGTGACTGGCGGGATTGATGCAGGAGCGGAAGACAGCCGGATCGTCCAGGGCGCATTGATGGCGTGCCGGGAGCACGACCTCCCTCACGAGGTGCTGACCGCCCGTGAGACGACGCAGCGATTCCCCGGCTACAAGCTCCCTGACCAGTATGCCGTTGTCTACCAGCCTGACGCGGGCTTCGTGGCATCGGAACGCGCCATCCTGGCCCACGCCTCCCTTGCCGTGGCGGCTGGGGCGGAAATCCACGGGCGTGAGAAGGTGCTCGCCATCGAGCCTGCCCAGGGGCGGGTGGTGGTCGTGACCGACCGGGATCGCTACGAGGCAGGGCGGGTCGTGGTGTCAGCGGGCGGATGGATTTCAGACCTCATCCCCGCGCTGAAGACCAAAGCCGTGCCGGAACGCCAAGTCCTGGGCTGGTTCCTGCCGCAGAAACCGGACCTGTTCAGGCCAGAGAATTTCCCGGTCTCTAATATTTCGAGCGAGGTGGGGCACTTCTATCAGTTCCCAACCTGGGGCATCCCCGGCTTCAAGATCGGGCTCTATCACCACTTCCATGAGACCGGCCACGCCGACGAGCTTCCCCGCGAGCCGACACCTGCCGATGAAGAGGCTCTTCGCAAGGGCATCCGGCATATGTTCCCCGATGCCGATGGCCCGACGCTACGGCTTGCATCCTGCCTGTTCACCAACACTCCGGACGAGCATTTTGTGATCGACACCCTTGCCGATGCTCCGGAGGTTGTGGTTGCCTCGCCGTGTTCAGGGCATGGCTTCAAGTTCGCAAGCGTGATTGGAGAGGCACTGGCTGATCTCGCCACCAATGGGTCGAGCAGCCTTGATCTGTCGCTGTTCAATATCCAGCGGTTTGATCAACCTGAACCGACCTGATTGGGAGGACTACCAAGAATCTCTGCCGTGTCACCTTCCGGCAGCTTAGTTTCGAAGTTCGATCAGCATTTCCAATCGCGAGGGATATTTGGGAAGGGATTGAACTGCTCTCCCCAGATCAGCGCCTCCTCCATCGAGCGCGGACGGTGCGGGCTTGTCTCGGTATAGGCCCACTATGCGTCATCCAGGGCGCGGGCGGTTTGGGCATCCTGGCAAAGGACCTCGATCTCTAGGACTGGGATGATTGGAACCTGCTTGACCCCGATGATCTCGACGGGCGCGTGCTTGGCACAAATAGCTTTCAGGTCGTCTCTTTCTGCTTTGTAGACGGATAGATTTACGACGCAGTCGGGCCTGTTGAGTTTGGCAGGATGGTTGTCGATTTGACAGGATTGCATTGCGAGCCTCGAAACTGGTGCTTCGAAGTATTTATCCATCGCATCTGGGCCATTTCCAAGCGTGCAGTGATCGGTGACGCTGGCATGTCTCGTGGGACACAAGGTCCAGGTTCATATTCTCGGTCGCAACGACCGTGCGAGGAGATGTCGATTAATCAACTAAACGAACCCGTTGCTACTGTTCGAAATGAAGGAATGGCATTACTCACGAGCCAGTGATCACCTAGTTTACAAGAATATCGCGGGGCGAGAATGGAACGGCTGGCAGACCTGGATGAACTGGTCCTTCGGTGCCGAAACGACGAAGCGAAAAGCTATATTTCCGAAGCTGTGGGTGCCTACAGAAGTGCTTGTTATAGGTCAGCCATTGCTTCGACATGGGTGGCGGTCGTTTACGACTTAATAAGTAAAATTAGAGAGGTCGCAATTGCAGGCAACAATGAAGCCAAGCAATTCGCTGAGGACCTCAGCAAGATTTATGAGGAAATTCACCAAGGGAGCAGCACGGGAATTCAGCGTGCATTGAAAGTTGAACGGGAAATCCTGGAAACGGCAAAATCTAAGTTTGAGCTTCTGGATCAGATACAGTTCGAAGATTTGTCTCGCCTTCGGGATGATAGGAACCGATGCGCACATCCGACATATCATCTTGCTGGCAGTCCTTACCTGCCCAGTGCGGAGCAGGCACGTCTGCACATCCGTAATGCCATTTCGCACGTATTGAGCCAACCTCCCGTTCTCGGAAAAGCGGCCACCGCCGCCCTGGTCACCGTTGTCTCGTCTGATTACTTTCCAGATGATGGGGGCCGCGCCAAAATACAGCTTCTGGAGTCCGGGTTCGGGCGGCCTAACCTTTCACTGGTCAATGGTTTCATCGACGCTCTAATGTTTGGAGCCGTCGAGAAAGGCAATCCGCTCTACCTGAAGCGGAAAGCCGTTGTCGCACTTGCGGCAGCCGCCAAGATTCAACCCGCCCAAGCTGAGGCTCGAATTGTCTCCAACATAAACAAACAGATCAAAAGCACCCCGGAACAGAATGTTGTTCAATTCCTGCTGGCAGTAATCGTGATGGTGCCTCAAGTGTGGGACTCGTGCAATCAATCAACCCGAGACATGCTGGTAGAGTTCGTCAAGAATGAGAAACTGTCTATATTCGTGAAAGGATTAGACGACATTAAGCAGATTCTGATTTGCGCGCGGCCCTTGAAGTCCGAATTGGCGAAATGCCGACCGAAGATTTGGAGCAAATCCTCAGCAGCTATCAGGAGCCTACTGTCATCACCCGGTGTGTCGATTTATTCTCACAGTCCTCGAATTGGTACGTCGCACTCGGACGCTACAAGCGCCTCATTTTCCCGATAATATCCAAGATCACAAAAGAACACGTCCATTATGTCCTGGATGCCACGTCTAAGAAGCAGAATGATTTGAGGGGTAGTACAGGCTTCCAGGAATTTCTCCAGGCAATTCTACAGCGCGGCCTGTTCACACGAGAGCAAATTCTCGAAGTATTGAGCGCTTACGGACTGCCTGAGTACATGCCTGATGATAAGGGTGAAGCGGCTGACGACGATGACATCCCGTTCTAGGAATGATGCGCCAATAACCTTCTTGTCATACATGTGGTCAGGCCCAGCCTGAAAAGCGACTGAATTTTCAGGCGGCGGTTCTATCAAAGAACACTCAAGAGCTAAAGGTCACTCCATGCTCCTGAGGGAGATCAAACGATAACCCCCATCTATATCTTAGCAGGGATTGCTGGGTTCTAGGAAAGAGGCCGATTAGGATCAGACTCTCGGAAATTCAGGATGGTCTCCACCAGACGGCTTCGGTTCGCGAGTAGTCTTCGAGAGCAAGGTCGCCAACCGCTTCGTTGCGAGCTTCCTTTCCCTTTTGCTTCCGGATTTACATCGAGGGCGGCTGCGGGTTGGGCTGGGCGAAGGGCATTCGGCGGCGCTCGAAAGCCTCCCACGTGATTGTCGGATCATCATTCGGATCATGTGCTGGTAGCTCGCACCTGGATGTTCATCTGGACCGCGCCCAAGGCAATAAGCGCTTGGACAGTCCACCCATGTTCGATGCGAAGGTCGAGCAGATCAAGCGGGCGTTGATGGCGGGTCGAGGTATCCGTCAGACGGCCCGCGAGACCGGTGCGAGCACGACCTCATTCATGCGGGTTGCCCGGTCGATCACGGTTGAACAGGACTGTCCGGAGATGGTGGCGGTGTGACCGGCTGCCCGCAGATTGTCGTCGGTTCCTTGGAAGCCTTGGTCGGACGACCCGGCTTCCGCCGGTAAATTCCCTGACGCTCCTCCTCAGCCTTGTCTTTGCTACGCTTGCGCTGCTGCCGCTCTGCATCATCTGCCCGCTTCTGGTCCTTGCGCTCCTTCAGGCTGCGCGGGTCTTCGGGTTCAGAACGGGGCCGACCACGGCCAGAACGGCTCATGTCGAGCAAGCCTGCTTCTTCAACCGGAACGAGTTCGACAGTGCCCAGTCCGTGCTCGGTAAGATAGGCGGCCAGCGCCTCGGCCTGATACCGGTCATAGAGGTAGACATTGTAATCGCCGGTCGCGTCCGGGTTCCGCAAGTCTCCACGGAATACAAACTGCAAAACGTCCTCGATCTCGCGCGCCCGCTCGATCTCCTCACGGTTCAACCCGAACACCTTGATGAGAGGCTCGTCATCTGGAAGTGCTTTGCTGCTGTAGATGAAGGCGCAGGATTTATGGTGCATCAGGCCGTTGGTGCCCTCGGCCTTGGGGGACACCATGTCGCCTGAGAGCCGCTCGTAGAAGTAGTCCGTGACCACTTCATTACCTGACCAGTAGCCAAGCGACACCTTCTCCAGATACCGACATACCTTCGCGAGGCATTCGCGACCTTTACCTTTGCCTTTGCCTTCCCAGAAGGTGCTCGCCCCACGATGCGCTTGCGTGAAGTAGTGGATCAAGACCCGCCGAGACTGGCGGGGGCGACCAACGACGTGAACGTCCTCGATCTCGATCTGCCCTGGATAGAGAGCTTCTATCGCCTTGGCGAAGATGCTGTGGTGATAGCTGGCTCCCGCAATCGTCACGCTGTCGGCAGTCTGCAACTGAAGCGGCGTCCACACTGACCACCAGTGCAACTTGCGCCCGCGTAGGCGCAGATCGGTCCAGTCCTGGACATCCACATACACGCCCTGGGCGGTACGTGCCCGCTTATCGAGCGGCACCAGTTTCCCCAGGAGATCATCGTGTAGCACTGATCGCGTTCCCGGCGCATCATCCCGAACCTGGAGCCTGGACCATGGGGTGCCTGGAATCGGGTCAAGGCCGAAGCTCTGCTTAAAGTAGCTCGCCGCAGCCTCGACTCCCATCTTGCCCGCCAAGACGGCCAGCGGCATCTCGTCGATTTTAACGTGCCATCCGGCAAGATTGTCGAGGTCGGCACTCATCATGCCTTCATGGGTGATGAGCAGGATGACGTGCTCGTCGTCCTGGTGCTTCTCGATGGCTTCAACAATCCGCTCAGGCACGGGCCTGGGACGGGACTGGCCGCTATAGATCATGCGTACGAGGGGTGACGTTTCGGAGGCTGCCGCCAAAGTCTTCAGGTCGTGCTCGCGTTCCTTGATCAAGCTGATGCGTGGAGATGCGAGAATGTAGCGGCCTGGACGATCAATCATCTCGGATAATAAGGCCCATGTCTTCCCGCAGCCGGGAGGGCCAGAAACAACTTTAATCTTCATTATTCAAAAATGGCTCTTAATCAATAAGCTAAATGTAATCACGTCACGTGTTTATTTCAATATAATATTAGCGTGACGGAATTATTGTTTGGCTGAGGAGCAGGGAGAAAGGGAGTCGAGGACCGAGGCGGCTGCCGAGGCCCGGAGGCTGCCTTCGCCTTGCTCCTTGGCCTTGGGTGCTGACGCGTGAGCGGCTGCACCCATCCCGTGAGGGACTGAGGTTCAATCCGGGAGGTTCATCGAGGAGATCAGACGCGCCACCGAGCCCTCGCGCCTTGTCGCTCAGGTCTCGTGGCGGTGCTGAGATGTCCTGCTGACGGGCGACAAGCGCCCCTCCGCAGCACACCTCAGCTTTCTCTGCTTCATGTCACCAAAAGAACTATCCTATATCAGCGGCGTAGCCGCCGTGGAAACACGTGAACGACAGAATTACGCGGGCGACCTTAGCGCAGGAACAGCGGCGGCGTCATCGAACAAGGCGGCGAACTGGAAGAGGCCCCAATCGGATGACGGGTTGATGGCGTCTAGATTAGCCGATCACCCAGTAGATTGATGATAGGAAGCAAAGCTCGCCCTGGCACTTACCACGAGAGACTACAGACCCAGATCGGAGGTAACTGCACTCGCAAAAAGGTTTCCCTCGCGGATGTATTTGCGGAGCACGTCCATATTCTTATGGCGAGTGGTCATGGCGATTTTGCGCTCTTCGACACCACTGCGAGCGGCTTGAGTTGCGAAGCCAGCGCGGAGGCTGTGGCCGGAATAATCGCCTTCAAGACCCGCCCGTCCAGTGAGCTTCTTGACGATGAGGGCCACACTCTGGTCCGTCATACCGGCTTTGACATTGCCGTGCCTGTCAATGGCCCTGAAAACACGACCCTCGGTGATGCCAGCCCGCTCCAAGTAGGCTTCCAAGTTGGCGACAGGACAAAGGTTTGTACTGGTACGTGCGACAGCGATCACCTGACCTTCCCCATGCTGATCTCCTTTGGAACGCCGGATCACGATCCGAACTCCCTCGGGCGAATAAGTAAGGTCCGAGACTTCCAGCGCGACAATCTCGGAGCGCCTCAGAGCGCCTGCCATCCCCAATAATGCAAGGCTCTTATCTCGCTGACCTGCCAGTGATTTCGACGTATTGCTGAGCGCACGCTCTAGCAATGGTGTGGTCAATGCCGTCACCTGACGTTGACGGACTGTCTTGGTGCGACGGAGCCCATCCATCACGAGTGCTATTTCACGACAGCGAGTGTCGAAGGGGTAGTCGGCCATCCGGTGGGCGGCTGCAATCGCGGACAGGCGACGGTTGAGAGTCGCCACCGCATAATGGTCCTTATGTGCTGCCAAATAGAGGGCGACGGTCCGAGGTGGGGCAGGGAGTGCCTGGAGGCCCATATCACAGCACCATGAGGAAAAGTGCACCCAGTCATTCCGGTAAGCGCGCACAGTGTTGGCTGAACGCGCATGTGAGGCGATCTCGGCAGCGTCTTGTTCGAGCCTGATCAGGTCAGGCGAGGGGAGAGTATGCGAAACAATAGAAAGGTCGATCATCAGCTTCTCACTAGCTATAGATCGTCTTATCATTAGTTAGGATTTTGGCTAGGAAACTGCTGCTCGCGCAGCGTGCTATCAGAGTGTAGCAAGCAGCCTTATAGCTTCGACAACGCAAGCTAAACCGTTTGCCTCCAGTAGGTTGAGTCCACCCAGAAATCACTCCGATGATAAATTAATGTATGGGTGGAATATGCCGATCTGATCACCGATGCGGACAGCTTGCGTGCGAGAAATGTGCCCGCCGCTATGCAGGCGGTGTCGTTCGACGCATGCTCAGAACAGAAGCTCGCAACCTGTGCGTCGTCGAGATCGATCTTGCACGGTCGTCGCTCGCCGGGAAATTCCGGGATCAGCCGGTCCGCTGTTTCCGGTACGAGTTCTTTACTGCGATCATTCCGTCCCTGAACGTGAACACATCGCAGCCCTGGACTTCAACGCGAGCGCCATCCGGCCCGGTTGCCGTGAACACCCACTCTGAGACGCCGCGATCCCCAGCAATGAAATGCCTGGGGTCATTCCATCGCGCATCGGGAAAGGTAGCAAAGACCTCCTCGATCCCACGGCGAACTTCGCTCTGGCCTTTATAAACGGTCCCCTTCACGTCAGGTCCACGACTGGCCTCGAACACACAGCCTTCCGTCATCATCGACAGGATTGCATCCGTGTCGTGCCGGTTCCAAGCCGCCGCAAAGTCGTCGAGGAGTGCAATGGAAACGGTGTTTGGCATCTGAGTTCCCATCCCGACTCGTGTTCTCACCGGGTCAGTAGACGATGTTCCGGTCGCATTCCATGATCAACCGAACCAAGGTTGGCGGGGCTCCCTTCTCATAGGGAACACCTTGGAGGTCCTCATCGGTTACTCCTCGTGCGGCGCAGGACCCGCCCGAGAGGTAGAGACGACCGCCTCCAGCGATAATCTTCAAATAGTGTTCGTTCAGCGCACCTGTGCCGAGCCCTGTCAGAGCATTCCGCACGGGTTCGCGCAGCAGTTGGACAGCATCCCCTGCCAGGAAGACATGAACCTCATGTCCCGCTTCAACCGCCGCCGCTGCGACAAAGAAGGCGAGGGTCGCCTTGGTCGGGTTCTCAGGCCCGCAGGTGACGTGGACAAGGAGGCTGGGCATGAACACCTCACCTAAGGATGCAAATGAGGACATTGCTCAGCATCAACTATGCGCACGATCATGCGGTGCGCCAACGTCCCGGTGCGACTATTCTGGATGAGGTGCTTTGGAGGGCCGAACGAGGCACCGTCGCTCCCTAAGCTCTTCCGCACGAGAGGACCTGCTCGACCCAAGCCGGGACAGCTTCGCCCGCTGGTCCATATCGCCTCTCGTCGAACTGTCGGGCATTGTCCGAGGGTTCCAAATTAATCTCGCAAGTGCGGATGCCATGCCCTCGCGCTTCTGACACGAACCCAGCAGCCGGGTAGACCGAGCCTGAGGTGCCGATGGCGACGAACAGGTCGGCTGCGAGGAGAGCATCATAGATCGCATCCATCTCCAGCGGCATCTCGCCAAACCAGACTACGTGCGGCCTCAATCCTCCAGAGCGGCAGCAGGACGGGCAGGGGACCTCGACGCTCAAATCCTCACGCCATGTCATCGTCTCGCCGCAGGCTGTGCAACGTGCCTTCAATAGCTCTCCATGCATATGTATGACCTGCTTTGATCCAGCCCGCTCGTGCAGATCGTCAATGTTCTGCGTACACAGGAACAGGCTGCCACCGCGCTCCACTAAACCGGTTTCTAAGTGGGCAAGCGCCAGGTGCGCGGCGTTAGGCTCCGCCGACAGGAGGTTCTGGCGGCGCATGTTGTAGAAGCCATACACCTGATCAGGATCGTGGGCGAAAGCCGCTGGCGTGGCGAGCTTCATCGGATCAAAACGCGACCACAGCCCATCCTTATCCCGAAAGGTGCCCAGGCCGCTCTCGGCTGACACGCCAGCCCCGGCCAGTACAAAGACGTTCATCAGTTTCCTCCACAGAGGCTATTCATAGAGAGCCGAGAGATAGTGATCAGTCATCAAGTGTGGTTCGGGACAAATCCTGGGGCAAGTACTGGAGACGGCAGGGCCATATTATCCGAGCGCTTCCCCACTTTCACCTGAAGCTCCTCAGTGGACCGCTCCCGTCCGCACCGGCACCTTGACCTTGAATCCGACCACCGCATCGAAGAGGGCAGTCTTCCGGTATACGGCAGGCCGCATCCAGTCGGCCTGGACTTCATCATCTCGGCGGGCCATCTCCATCAGCCCGAACCACGTGAGCGGGCGGAGTACGCGGCTCCTCATAGCAGGCCCCGAAAAGTCCCTGACCGTATGGTCGAGACGCTCGTCGCGTACAGTGCAGACCTGAGCAAGCATGTCGGCATCCAACCAGTTGTTGGCCGCCGCTGACAAACACCAGAGCACAATGCCGATATGGTCCTGCGGCCAGTGCTCGACTGGGAACCGGTCGAAGTAGCTGAGGCTGACCCGCCACAGGGTCGCCTCGAACAAGAACGCAAAGAGATCGGCAGATGCGTTCGGATCAAGAAGGGCTTGAGCCTTCTTGGTGGCGATCAGCATCTTTCCACGACGGCGCAGCAGGCCCGCCATTTGGAGCACGATGCGGGTGACATGAACCGGCAGGGCATCGGCTTCGTTCAGCACCCGATTGACGGCAAGCACCTCATTCTTGGCGTAGTCGGGCCAGTCGATCAGGTCAAAGAGGGCTCGCGTATCAGCCCGTGACAGGGCACCGGCTGCGGTCAGGGGCAAGCCGCCTTGTGCGGCAGCCCGTTCAATCACCTGACGGGCTGCCATGACCAACGGGACAGCGCTGATCTCGTGCCGCGCTCGGTTCGGAGTGAGGAAAATGCCCTCAGGTAGGCCGCGCCTTGGTGCGCCCACAAGCGCATGAAGACCCTCTCGATCCAGAAGCCGCCAAGCGGGAATGAGGTGGGTTTCCGCTGCCATGGTGACGCTCGCAATGGCTCCAATCTTGTCGATCCCGCAGTGCCTCGACGGTCTCCTATTCCTGCGCCGCCTACGGGAATTCGATCCGATGTATTCACTTACTGTATCCACCTATGGCCGGGAAAGAAAAAGGGCGGCTCTGGAGCCGCCCGGTTGCTCGGAAATCAAGCCACCTGAGTGCGCTTGGTGATGTGAGCGCGGCAGGCTGCGGCTGATACCATTGAAATGGTGCCTGCTTCGGTGAGCTTGGTTGTCTCGGGCTTGGCCTGTCGTGCGCCTTGTGGCAGGCGGAAATGCCTCTCAGCCGATGATGCGGGCGAGGACGACGACGATCATCGCCCCTATGGTTGCGGTCGCAATCCGGCTGGCGGTCTGATTGCGGATGCCGAGGTCAATTCCAAAGCGCTCCAGAAGAAAGCCGCCGACGAGCGATCCGGCAAGTCCGGTGACCACGTAATGGAGGAGGCCAGAGCCGCCCACAAGCCAGCTTGCCAGCCAGCCTGCCACGACACCGACCCCAACCTGGGCAGCGATGGCTCGCTTGTCCAGGGCGTTCAGTGCCTCCCGATCAACGCTGATGCGGATCGGCAGCCAAGCGCTGGGTGGCTCAGGTGCCTTGCGCCTGCCTCGCGTTCCGCCTGGGTTGCTCTTTGAAGTTTTTGCCATGCGTTCGATATGGATAGTCGGGAAGAGACTATCCAGGAGCTTCAATGGGAGAACCGTAGACCGACCGGCTTCTCCGATCATCAGGACAGCAAGGGCTGAGGTGATCCCCGTAGGTCTGCCCCTGTGGCCCTATTGCTCGGTGAGTGGACCTTTGCTCCAGCTTTCAGTTTCGCGTTCTCGACCCGGAGCGCATCGACCTTCTCCACATGCTCCCGATTAGCGCGGGTCAGTTCCTTGATCTCACCCTTCAGGTCAGCAATCTCAACTTTGAGTTCCTCGCGTTCGGCAGCGAGGCCATCCTCGTGTTTGGCCTGAGCTTGTAGCTCACGAATCTGCTGCTTCTGATCCGCGACCTTCTCTTGCAGCTTCCTGATCTGCTGCTCAGCTTTTGCGAGCAGCCGCTTCATATCCTTTGCCTGCTGCTCGGCTTCGCTCGTCTCAGTGAGCTTTCGGTCTGATCCGGTGCGAATCATGTTCTGGTGGACCTCTCTTGATCTATGCCTCGAAAAGAACAAACATAGAACATACATCAGGGTCAAGTCACGCTTTGACCTCCTGTGTCTTCCTTCGAGCTTGCTGAGAGCCGTCCGCGAGGCCGGTACTGACAGTCTTGGATGGAAGGGGATGGGAGCGAAGGAGCACCACCTCGTCAGCAGCGCCATCCAGCGATAAAGTCGAAGAGGCTGGGAATCCTCCCAGCAGGCACCATGAATCAGATGTTCCGACCCGCACAGGCTGATCAGAGACCTGTCCTGGAGACCCTCGCAGGCACCATCGAGCGTGTCACCTTCCACAATGCCGAGAATGGCTTTGCTGTCGTGAAGGTCCAAACCCGTGGAAAGCGTGATCTCGTCACAGTCGTTGGCCACTCACCGGCTGTCTCGGCAGGTGAATGGATCACGGCCAGCGGCCTCTGGATCAGCGACCGAGATCATGGCCTCCAGTTTAAGGCCGAGGTCCTGAAGACCACGCCGCCGACCGGAGTGGAAGGGATCGAAAAGTACCTTGCCTCGGGCCAGATGCGCGGCATCGGACCAGCCATGGCCAAGCGCATCGTTGCCGCCTTTGGGGTGGACACCTTTGAGATCATCGAAGCCAGTCCTGAGCGCCTGACCGAGGTGCCGGGGATCGGACCCATGCGGGCCTCCCGGATTGTCTCGGGCTGGGCTGAACAGAAGGCGGTGCGGGAAATCATGATTTTCTTGCATGCGCACGGCGTTGGAACGGCCCGAGCGGTGCGCATCTTCAAGACCTACGGCTATGAGTCCGTCCAGGTCATGACCGAGGACCCATACAGGTTGGCGAAGGACGTGCGCGGTATCGGCTTCCGGACAGCCGATGCCATTGCGGCCAAGCTCGGGATGGAGAAGACCGCGCCTCAGCGCATTCGGGCCGGTATCTCGTTCGCGCTTCAGACCGCCACCGACGAGGGCCATTGCGCCCTGCCGGTCGAGGCTCTCACCCGGCTGGCGGAACAACTGCTTGAGGTGGACGCAGCCCTGATCCGCTCGGCAATCTCCGAAGAGCTTGCAAAAGGAGAGGTCGTCTCGGACACAATCGGTGACGAGACCTGTCTGTTCCTCAAAGGGCTTCATCTGGCCGAGCAAGCCATCGCCTCCCGCCTCGCTGAGCGCGGGTCTGGTCCGCCGCCCTGGCCAGAGATCGACCTCGACAAAGCCATTCCCTGGGTGGAGGGCCGCACAGGCAAGACCCTGGCAGCCTCCCAGCGCGAGGCGCTCAAGCTGGTGCTCGTCTCAAAGGTAGCGGTGGTGACCGGTGGCCCAGGTGTCGGCAAGACAACCCTGCTGGATACCATCCTGCGCCTGCTCGTCGCCAAAGGGGTCCGGGTTGCGCTGGCGGCCCCTACAGGACGCGCGGCTAAGCGTATGACGGAGCAGACCGGACTAGAGGCCAAGACCATCCACCGGCTCCTGGAGATCGATCCCAAGCACGGCGGCTTCTCACGCACGGAGGATAACCCGCTCGACTGCGACCTGCTGGTCGTGGACGAAACCAGCATGGTCGATGTGCCACTGATGAACGCCCTGACCAAGGCCATACCGCCCCATGCGGGCCTGCTGCTGGTTGGGGATGTGGACCAGTTGCCATCGGTTGGTTCCGGGCAGGTGCTGGCTGATATCATCGCCTCGGGCCGCATCCCCGTTGCTCGCCTAACCGAAGTGTTTCGGCAGGCGGCTGAGAGCCGGATCGTGGTGAATGCCCACCGCATCAACAAGGGCCAGATGCCCGAGCCGCCCAAGGCTGGCGAAGAGAGCGACTTCTACTTCATCGAGATCGGTGACCCCGAAGAAGGTGTGCCGAAGATCATTCAGATGATCAAGGAGCGGATGCCGCGCCGGTTCGGCCTTGATCCGATGAAGGACATCCAGGTGCTCTGCCCGATGAACCGGGGTGTGCTCGGAGCGCGCAACCTCAACATCCAGCTTCAAGAGGTGCTCAACCCCAACCCTCCTACTAAGGTGGAGCGGTTTGGCTGGCGCTTCTCGCCCGGTGACCGAGTGATGGAGACGCAGAACGACTATGACCGGGAGGTTTTTAACGGCGACCTCGGCACCGTGGTGCGGATTGATGACGAAGAAGGTGCCTTGATCGCGTCCTTCGATGGCCGGGAGGTGTCGTATCCGTTCGGCGAACTCGACACCCTGGTACCCGCCTATGCCACGACGATCCATAAGTCGCAGGGCTCGGAGTATCCCGCCGTCATCATCCCGGTTGTGACGCAGCACTTCACAATGTTGGCTCGGAATCTGCTCTACACGGGCGTGACACGGGGCAAGCGTCTGGTGGTGTTGGTAGGGCAAAGGAAAGCGGTGGCGATGGCTGTGCGCGGTGGGAACATGAAGCGCCGCTGGACCAAGTTGCGGGAGTGGCTTTCGGCCTCTTGAACACCCAAGCTTCGACCTCCACATCGCCGCCGTAACCACCCGGAGGTCATTGATGAGCCGAAAATCGCGTGGCTGGATCATGCCCGAACCAGAGATCACCTCTATGCTGAAACTGATTGAGGAGAGGATACGTTCGCGCGAGATCGACGTGCGTCACCGCGATACACTAATCCGGCTCCGAACTATTCTGGAAAACGATCTGACCGCGTATCGCCCTGACGTATCCGAAGAACAGGCACTGGGTCAGTAGATAGCGGCCCAGCCCCAGACTCGAACACACGGATAGCAGTATCCGACGCCCACCATCACGTCTTGGATCGCGAGCTTCGAAATGTCCTCGGCCTCAATGATGAGGCTCGCAAAGCGGCGCATCTGCCTACGGGTATTTGGTCGGAACTGCGCTCTTGATCCGCGCGTTTGATCCGATCATGGGAGTTGCCTTTATGAAGAAGCAAATTTTTGTCGGTATGATTGCACTGCTTACTCTGGGTGCTGTCCCGGAGGCAGCGCAGGCTCAACCCGGTGGGTGCCTGAAATACGGTGCCGGTGGTGCCGTCGCGGGTCATTTTGCCGGTGGTCATCGCTGGAAAGGTGCGGCAGCAGGCTGCGCTCTTGGCTACTTCCGCCGGAAACAATGGGAACGGCAGCAGGTTCAGCGCCAACGGTTTGACCGTGATCGCTATGAACGTCGTCGGTATGATGAGCCTCCGGTTGTCCGTCGCCAGCAGCGCGAATGGGACCCGAACGAGACCGGTAGTATTCGCCGTCCGCAGCGCGACTTCGAAAGCGACGGTAATTTTCTTCGTCGTGACAGGGCCTACTGAGCTAGTCAGTGCCGCACTCGGTCGTTGGTGCGGCGCTGCATCTTGTTCGAATGCGTGTGTGCCTCCACTCGATCTCTTCTATTTATCAAATCACATCCTGTAGCCGGAACGCAAATATAAAGCCTTACTGGAATTGCGCCCATCGGGGCTCGGTCCTGCACCAGAGGGTAACAGGGTAGTTCGGCGCTCCCGAGCACCGTTCATGGTTTCGGCGGCTCATCCCCAGTCTGATGAACTGCCGTCTCAATCTCTCCAGCCCAGGCGGAATTGAATCTGGCGATGCTCTGGATGAGATCGCCGCCAGAGTCGCGGACCTGAAGCTCCATGACGGCAGATCGAGCCTGCTGTAGATCGCCAAGCGCCCTACAGCACAACACAACCAGTTTAAGAGCAGCGTGCCAGTGCGGGCGCAGCGACAGCGCTCGCCGAGCCGTGCTGAGTGCCTGTTGAGGCTCAGCCGCGAAGTGATAGGCCAATGCCAGAAGCAACAGCCAACTGAAGTTCTGTGGGTCATAGGGTGAAAGCCGAAGCCCATGCTCCAGAGGATCAATGGCCTCCTTGGGCTTCCCCGCATACAAGTGCGCGGCTCCAAGGACGAGGTACCCGAGAGCAAAGCTGTGGCTCAAAGAGACGGCGCGTTGCGCCGCCTGGATGGCTGTCTCAAACGCGCCTGAAAAGGTATGAGTGATGGCGACTGCATAATGTGAGTAGGGGTTCCGCTCGTCTAGCTGAACGGCCTTGAGACTAGCTGCCATCCCGTCCCGCAAGTTCGTATCAGGATCGTTACTCCAGCCGTATGCGGCAAATCCAGCCTCGACCCGTGCCAACCAGATGTACCCATCCGCTGAGTTAGGCTCGATCTCAATCGCGTTCAGAAAATGGGCGCGCGCACTGCTATGCGATTCCGGCTTGATCTTGTGGAACTCCCACATGCCGCGCCGAACCAAGTCCCAAGCCGTTAGGCTTTGGTGGCGCTCAGCACCCCTCTGCCCCTCTTTTTTGAGAAGCTCGGGCTCGATGGCTCCAGTGACCTCTTCGGCGATCTGATCTTGGAGCACGAGGATATCGCCGATGTCGCGGTCATACCGTTCGGCCCAAATCGAGCCGCCGGTCTCCGCTTCGGTGAGTTGGGCTGAGACACGGACGTGATCGCCACCCCGACGTACGCTGCCGCTCAGGATGTAACGAACCCCTAAGCGGCGGGCGACCTGATCAGTCTCTATGGCCTTGCCTTTGAAGGCGAAGGACGAGTTGCGAGCCGTGACGAACAGCCAGCGAGTCTTCGTCAAGGCCGTGATGATGTCGTCCGTAATGCCGTCAGCGAAGTACTCTTGCTCGGGATCGCCACTCAGGTTGGTAAAGGGAAGAGCCGCGATAGAAGGCTTGTCAGTGTGGTTCGGAGTCGGTCGGGCTGCCTTCGGCTCACGAGACGATATCTCCGCAGGTTTGAGAGCATAGACGTGTATGGGCCGTGCAATGTTCTTGAGACGATGCTCGCCCCGGTCCTCGAATGGCAGCGACAGTTTGCCCTCAAGTTCATCGAACACCTTTCCCGAGATGCAGATGCCGCCAGGATCAGCAATACTCTCAAGGCGGACGGCAATGTTCACGCTATCTCCGAGGATGTCGCCATCTTCAGTGATGACAATATCGCCCAGATTGATACCCATCCGTAATTGGACAGCTTGATCTCCGGATTGCGGCTCAACCCATTGGGCGATCCCAGTCTGAGCTTCGACAGCGCAGAGGACAGCCTCGACCGGACTGGCGAACTCCAGGAGTGCTCCATCGCCCATGGTCTTCACTATCCGTCCTCGATGCCTGGAAGCGGCTGGTTCGATGATCTGCGAAAGAATGGTCCGAATAGCCGACAGGGTGCCTGCCTCATCCGCCTCCATCAGCCCCGCCGCACCTACCACGTCAGCCGCTAGTATAGCTGCGAGCCGCCGCTCAACCTTGTGCTCCTGACGATCCATGAGACCCTCGGCTGTTCTGGGTAGGATTCTGATGTGGGTTGGGGCTGGTGTCCAGCCTCGCTCCATAGGAGGATGAGCGTCCGAACGCCAAGCTTTGCTCGCGGCAACAGGTGGGCGCGGGCAGTTACGGAAGAGTTGAACCCGAGCCAGTAGGGTCAGAACGGATAGGTCCGCCACCCTACCGGCGTCCGCTCCCGATCAGGACCTCCATGTCGATTGTGAATGGCCGATCCGAGCCTGAGCCAAGGAGACCGCGCCAGACCTCCTCCCGAACGTCACGCTGTGCATCTGGGCTAAGCTGAAGATACGCTTGACCTGCGGTGCCAGCACCGCTTGCGACATGTCTAAAATAGCTGTTGAACGAAGCGAAGGCGATCCTTCGCCTTTCGCTCCGCACATCGGTTTCGCCCAAGCCCGCCTGCTCCAACAGAGCGCCGAGGCGACGTGGGTCTCCTAAAGCAAAGAGTCTACGGAGCGCCTGCGCTTTTGCTGGGAGGTGGCGGGCGATGGCGAAGCCCACCCGGAAGTACAGCGTACGCTCAGGAGCAGCGCTGGTGACGGAGACGGCGACGCACCCACCCTCGCGTACCACCCGCCGAAACTCGGACACACCGCGTGTCGGGTCGGGAAAGAACATTAGACCAAGCTGACACACCAGCGCATCAAAACTCGCATCGCGGAACGGGAGAGCCTGCCCGTCCAAAGCCATAAGGGCGACCGGTAAGCTCCGAAGGTTCCGTCGCGCTTTCTCCAGCATCGCACAGGAGAGATCGCCGCCAACGACGTACCCTGCTGGTCCGACCACTTCAGCACAGGAGAGGGCAGCCGCTCCCGTGCCGGTCGCCACGTCGAGGACGCGGTGGCCGGGGGCAAGTGCGGCGGCTTGGACCAACGGTGGGATGAAGAGCCGGGTTACCCGCGCAAACATCCGGTCATAACCAGCAGCCCCGGCGTCGTAGGTTAGCTCCGTCACGGATCACTCCTGAACTTGTCCGACCGCCTCGTCGC
The DNA here is from genome assembly GCF_044784385.1 of Microvirga sp. RSM25. Classification (NCBI taxonomy): domain Bacteria; kingdom Pseudomonadati; phylum Pseudomonadota; class Alphaproteobacteria; order Hyphomicrobiales; family Methylobacteriaceae; genus Microvirga; species Microvirga sp. RSM25. Next base: position 826,728 of record NZ_CP173039.1, read on the forward strand.
GCCCCCAAGTTTATCACGAAGCAAAGGTGCTGTGGCGCTCAGCACCCGGTCTTGAGGTTTCGAATGGGCGCTGAATACCAAGGTCTCACGCTTGTTTGAGATGATCCAACGTGCCGCACAGGAACGTGACCTCCTGGAACTTTCAATGCTCGCAGACGATCAGGTGGGCGTGAACGGTTGTAGGAGGGCGGGCGATCATTTTTCAGCGACGTGCCGGGTTGTCTCGGATGTTCGCCGAGGTTGTTCGGAAGCATCCGGCTGATCATTCAGGTGCATGGTGCTAAGCAGACGGAGGGCTACCGCGATCAACACAATGGCAGTCGGTTTCACGAGCATCTCCCAGGTAACGCGGGTCTCGGCCTCCACCACGTCGGTTACGAAATCCACCACCAAGTAGACCAGGACCACCTGAATCAATGTAATCTTGATTTCTCCGAGACCCTCAATGTGCACCCACAGCGGTGCCTTGGCTCGAACGCTATTCGGGAGGTCGAAGGCAAAGCCGAAGGTGATCGCATAGGCGAACACGATCAGGACGAGGCCGAACAGGAACGCATCCGTGGCTTGCATCACTGTGGCAATGACCGACGTTTCAGTGGCGGCGCTCGACTGCACCACCATCTCCAGGGCATAGGCCAATTTCAGGCAACCCTCGAAAAACATCAGCATGGCCCCGAGTGCGGCCCCAAGAGCAGCAACCAGGGTGACCCAGCGCAGGGACAGGATAGAGTGGAGCATCTGACGGGAGAGTCCTCAGCCAGTATTGTGGTCTGGGTACAGCTTTACCATACTCGCCAGGAAATACTCGCTATCTGAGCCGGAACGATTGCGGCAGCCGCTCGACCTTGTGCTCCTGCCGATCCATCGGACCCTCGGTGGCATTCCGGAACAATTGTGCTGCCGGTCGGGCAGGGTGTCCAGTCAGGGATGATTGCCTCATCCCCGCCCACGATGCGTACCGCCTCACCAGGCCCCTGAGCGTCGGCCTTCCTCGCGCACAAACCTATTGACCGAAATCCGAGGCTAGACGTGGCTATTCATTTTGCAACGGCGGTGCAGGTGCAGCGGTTTGGTCGGGTTCCTCAAGCACGCTTGCTTCCGGCGTGAGCACAACATCTTCCTTAGACGGTCCCTCACCGGGAACCTCAACAGTCTTGCAATCCTTCAGAACCGCATTCTGTGGTTCGAGAGTGGATGCCTGTTTCAGGCAGTCATCATAGCTTGGAAACAGCTTATCCCAAGCCTGCGCGACATGTTGTTCAGTCGGGTTTGCGCTGCTGAGAATGAAGATCAAGACGTACTTCACGGCCATGGGTTGTGACCCTCCGACCTTATGGGGAGTTAAACTCGCCAGTCACATTGTCGTTCACAAGGTTGGAGTCTGAATAGGACCGTTTGTTTCCTCCCCACAGTCGGGGCACAGTCGGGGATGCCATCGCGGGGCAAGGACTGTGGCGCAGATGACGTACTGCGGTTCCCAAAGGTCTGAATCCGACTCTCACTCACCGGAAAGCCTCTCGTGCTCCTGCGTATAATGATAGATTCTGCATGAATTGTTCCGCACGCTGGGGCACAACGAGCAAGGAAATTTGCCCAGAGCCTTCGTGGGGGTAAGCATCTCGCTAAACAGGAGGAAGGAGCGAGCTTTATCGACTTCTGAGCCCTGCTACAATTGAGCCGCCAAGTGGATGACAGGCGCAGGCTAAGAGCAAAGCCCTCCAAGCAACTATCCAGCATATTTAGGAATCAGTCGGCTTTGCTAGTATTATCCAAACATGCGGACCCATCAATGCCCCGCATTCCCTTGTGCAGATGGGTCCAAGACTTACGAGATACACATTGCTCGACCCGGCGCTTGAAAGAGCAGCCGGGTTCTTTTTAGCTCAATTACCCGTCCCGTCTTCGATGGCGACATCAGACGATTTCACCGGTCCAGCCCCACTACACGTGACATTAACATAAGCTAAAAATTTGTGTTCCGCTTCCTGGAACGTCTCAGAACCTTTGCTGTTGATTGTCGTGCTCCAGCAAGAGAGCGGATTGAGAGGAAACGCCTCATGGCACCTGCTGCGGATGAAGATTGGCCCGTGGGCCAGATCATTGTCGTTCCCCATGCGTGGAGAGACGACAGTCTGTGGAAGGACATCCAAGCGGAAACACGCGACCGGATCGGGACGAATCTGCAAGCGATTTATGCTGGATTGCTCCAGCAACCGCTATCTCCTCCGCTGATGAAGCTGGCCTGTGAGATCGAGACGTGCTTGGAGACACCGCAGCATGTTGGTTGAGGGAGCGTCGCTGCGGGATGAACTGCTCGCCGCTCTCCCGAGCCTCCGTGCCTTTGCCATCTCCTTCACCAACAACCGCGACCGGGCTGACGATCTGGTGCAGGAGACGATCCTGCGCGCCTGGGCCAACATCGACAAGTTCGAACCCGGCACGAACCTCAATGCGTGGTTGTTTACGATTCTGCGCAACCTCTTCCACTCCGATTACCGCAAGCGCAAGCATGAAGTCGAGGATGCGGATGGGGCCTATGCCGCGCGGCTCAAAACGCACCCGGATCAGCAGAGCCATCTCGACTTCGAGGATTTCCGCGCGGCTCTGGCGACACTCCCCAAAGAACAGCGCGAGGCGCTTCTCCTCATTGGAGCACACGGGCTGTCCTACGAGGAGGCCGCTCAGGTGTGCAACGTGGCGGTCGGCACTGTTAAAAGTCGCGTCAATCGGGCTCGCCTGAAGCTGACCTACCTTCTGGACGTCACCAGCGAAGCTGAACTCGGACCTGACAATGTGACCAAAGCGGCACTGGCGGCGGATTAGAGTGGATGCGTTGCCTGACCTCACCGTCAAGCTCGCTTGTGCAAGGATGGTCCAAGCCTACCGTACGGGACGTAACTTGAAGCTTGGCTCTTATGGCTCCCGCTGAGATCGAGGACGATGCGAGAATACCAGTCAGCAAGGCTCATGGGCGAGCCTTTGCGGGGGATCAGAATGTGGGACGAGGTGAACTTTCACAGCAAGCCGCAATCGCACACATGGGCTGGGTACAGCATCCTCGCCGCGTCACCCATCATTGCTGTCACAGTCGCTGCAAGCGTCTAAACCGCGAGCGAGGTTCGCGCCCAGTGCGCTGCGGGTCGGCCCAAGTTGCTATTTTGGCTTTGTGCATGAGAGATGCGGGCCAATGCGGCTTCGATCCTCGGCGGCAAGGGCTGGCGGATGATATCGGCATAGAAGCTGCGGAGGTCTTCGCTGATGGTTCGCAGAAGCTCCTCATCAGAGATTAGCGATTTGCGTCTTCCACCCTCTCTCATGCTGCCCATCGCCGCCTCCAAGTCACCGTCACAGTAGAAGTAGCGGGGCGTTGAGAATGCGTTAACCATATTTGTGAGAGGCTGTGGATAGCGGGCAGAAGATCGGATTTTCTCGTGTCGCGCACTTGCCTACTTCTGACTGCGACGGGGGAGGCACAGTGCCAATACTGGCGCGGAAATCAGGCCGATTCCTCGAATGAAGCGGTAGCCAGCGCAAGAAAATACGACGCTTGCATGGAGTACATTTCGTCAGTGGCATCAACAAGCGGTCAGATGTCTTGAGCCGAGCAGGAATGGAACTCTCCGGTGGTTGCAGGATTAGTCAATCAGAGAGACCCGCTATACCCCGCATTCCCCTTGTGCAGTGGGTCCAAGACTTACGAGAGATTGCTCGACCCGGCGCTTGTGAAAGCAGCCGGGTTATTTTTTATCATCACCAGCCAGCCGCTTGGTTCATGCCGCCGACAAAACAATGCTCTCAATGGTCACGGTTGGCCGTTCAGGTCCGATTCAAATCAGATGGCCAAGGCTCATCGCATGACTAAGCTCACAGACAGCAAGCCGCTTGTCCTTGTCTTGGAAGACGAGGCTCTCATTGCCATCAACCTTCAGGATGAGTTGCAGGATGCGGGCCATGAGGTGGCGGGTCCCTTCACGGACTGCTCTGCCGCCCTGGAGTGGCTTCAGACCGCCACGCCGGATATGGCCATTCTGGATGCGACACTCAACGATGGCTCATGCCATAGCGTCGCTGTTGAGCTAAGCCGTCGTGGGGTGCCGTTCCTGATCTACTCAGGCCATCAGAAGGACCACCCGCTTCTTTCAGACTTCCACCCCATCGCCTGGATCGAGAAGCCAGTCCCACCTACGATTCTGGTTCAAGCCTGCGGGCAGCTTCTGGTCGGCTGCGACTAAACTATTCAGGGGAAATCAACGGCTTCGTTTGAACGCAAGTACACGAAGCACGTTCTCACGAGCGGTCTCAGCAGTAAGTGACTCGTGGTGAACAACAAAATGCAGCCTGCCTTGACGGAGAGTGAGCGGCTTGCAGCCCTGCGCAGCTACCGGATTCTCGACACGCCGCCAGAACCTGAATTCGACGATCTGGTCCAGCTTGCCGCTCGCGCCTGTCAGACGCCTGTTGCCTTGATCAGCCTCATCGACGAGCGCAGACAGTGGTTCAAAGCCCAGTTGGGGCTCGGCGTCCGCGAGACGCCGCTCGACCGCTCGATCTGCCTTAGCGCCATGCTTTTGCCTGGGCTGACCATCGTTCCAGACCTGACTGAAGACCCTCGGTTTGTCGACAACCCTCTGGTAACCGGGGAGCCGCACCTGCGCTTCTACGCCGGGGCTGTATTGAGAACGCCTGATGGGGTTCCCTTGGGAGCACTATGTGTACTTGACCATATGCCCCGCGACCTTACCCAGGAGCAGGCGTCCACTCTTACGATGCTGGCGTGGCAGGTGATGTCACAACTGGAACTGCGCCGTGCGATTGCCGAGCGGGATGATGTGCTGGAAGCAAATCGCACGTTTGAGCAGCGGCAATCCCTGCTGGTCAGAGAGCTTCATCACCGGGTGAAGAATACCTTGGCCACTGTCCAGGCACTCGTCGGAGCCACGCGGCGGTCCACCGGCAGCTTTGACGCGTTCTACCGCTCGTTCTCGAACCGGATCACCTCGCTTGCGAAAACTCACAACCTGCTGACCGAGGACTACTGGCAGACCGCACCCCTGCGCGAGATCGCCCTCAACGAACTCAAGCCCTTCGCCGAGAGCCGACAGCCTCGGTTCATGTTGATTGGTCCACCCGTGGAGCTATCGGCTGATCTGGCGGTTCCGGTCGGTATGGCCCTTCACGAACTGACCACGAATGCCATCTGCCATGGGGCTTTATCCGTTCCAGACGGACACGTCGAAGTCAGGTGGAGCGTCGATGAAGTGGAGGGTGTTAGAAAACTTCATCTCGAATGGAGGGAGCGTGGCGGACCTCCCGTGGGCGAGCCGCAGCACCAGGGCTTTGGCACAACGCTGCTCCAGCGGGTTCTGCCCATGCAATGCAAGGCCGAGGTGGAGGTCCAGTATGATCCGGAAGGCTTACGGTTTCGAATGCAAGCTCCCCTGATCGAGCAGCGGCTGGTGCCGACTTATTGAGGGCAGTTTCGAGGCTTCCGCCAGCAGAAATGCATCGGCAGTTACTCCGCAAACCGGACGAGGGCTCTCAGCCCGTTGATCAGAAGCTCGCGCTAATCATCTGGGAGATAGCCCTTGCAGGTGGAATCCACGAGTGCGGCAAGTTCCTCCCTGCTGGGTCGCCGCTCTCTGATTTCGCTCGCCCACATGATAATGTCCGATGCGCGGCTGGCACAGGATGGGCACTCATCGGCGATCTGGCGTGCCAGTGCAACAATGCTATCGAGCGGTGACGCTTCGGAATGATCGGGCATCTGTCACTGACCTGGAATTGGCCGACAGCCACGGGAGCGCTTCGGCTCCCATGCCTGTCTCATGCAACTTGCGAGAGGCCCTCTACTAAGCTTAGATGCCCCAATAGTATGGTGTTCTCCAGTAGTCGTGCAGTTCGCGCTCGCGCTCCCGGTCGGACCAGTCGTAGTCATCACGATCCCGGTAGAAGGTCGGTGCCCCGCGTAGCTGCTCTTCCGTGATGTCCGTGCGGTAGCCGCCCAAGCCAGTGTCGTAGGTGAGCTTGCTCCAGGGAATGGTGTGTTCGTCTTCGCCCATGCCGAGAAAGCCGCCGAAGCTCATCACGGCATACGCGACCTTGCCGCTGATCTTTTCGATCATCAGCCGCTTGATCGAGCCGAGATGGTTGCCTTGCGGATCATACACAGCCGTGCCCTCAACCCGATCACTCTCGATCAAGGGTTTGCCGGTCATCACGCCGGGAGCATTGGTGTTGGTTGTAGCATCCGTCTGAGTCATATGGCGTCTCCTCTCCGAGTTACAGAGGACCTCGATGCCCCTGATCACCTCTAATTCGCTGTGCGGCGATAAGGTGTTTGTCTGGTTAGGGTTCCGATCAGAGCCTTTGTTTGATCTCCATGTTGTGTCTATCTCCATAGCTGTTCGCAAATCTATCGACGCTCCTGGCTACGGTGTGGGGCATAGCCCCGGCCCGTTCGGCTATAATCCGGCACGTGTCTGTCCCGGTTTCGCCGCTCGCCATGGATCATCCAAGCCAGCGCATAGCCGAGGGCTCCAGCGACGACGAGCGATAGCAGAGGGCTCCCGGTGGTGTGACGGGTGACGAGCCGCTGAGCCTCACGAGCATACTGCTGAGCTTCGGGGTAGCGCTCACCGGCTTGTCGCGCATAGTTCTCGCCTTGGCGGTACACAGTCCCAGCGACCTCAGCGGCATTCCCGGCAACATCATTGAGCGCCTCCCGCACCTGATCCAGAACGTGCGCGGTTGAGTCCTGCCTCGGTTGGCTCTGCTGGTCATCCGCCGATGAGGAACTGGCTTCCTGATCAGGGCGATGAGGCTCAGGGCCTTTGGTGATGGTCACGGAAACCGGATCGCTCGTCGGGAAGGTCTCCTCGATGGCATGGTCGAGCCTTGCATCGAGGTTCTCCTGCGAGTTCTCGGGCAGCTTGCTGTCCGGGGGACACTCCGCAGACTTACCCTTCTCCTGGTCAGGAGTGGGTTGGCTGCTGATACCGGATGCGTTCACCATGCGAGCCCTCCAGGACACTCAGAGCAGGTGTGTCGGCAACCTGCACCAATTGTAACGCCAAGGCTGCGAGCACCGTTCCAGGATAGGCTTAACCTATGTGAAGACCCTGGTTGAGGAGCTATGCAGGGTAAGCGCTGCCATGTGACAAAAGTATCCTGACTGTTTGAGCACAACCTTGCTTTCCCGATCCACGGGACCACGGTGAGACCTGCCGAACGGATTGACCTAACTTTATTCGGGTAAATCAGCCTTCCCAGACCCTGCTGAAGATGTGGCTGAGGTTCGAATGAGGAAACACTCATTCACTCAGAGGGCACTTTCTGGCTTCTCACGAAATCTGTACAGTGGACGCGCCATGTCGATCGATAGGAGCCCACATGAAGAAGGCGCGTAAGCTCTACGACGGTGCAAACGGTGACCGCTGGTATTTGATCCGCGACCCTTCAGGGGCTCTGTTCATCCATCACGAGACCAATGCGGCGTCCGGAGGGCACGTGGACCATGAGGACATTGTCGCCTTCCTGAGTCGAGGCGATGGTCCGGAACAGCGGGAATTGCTGCGTCTGATCGGAACCCTTGTCGAGGAACACCCCGCCGACACGTGACCATTCCATGAAAGCGTGATTGGGTTAGTAGTCGTGAGAACGGCTTGGCGAGGCAAGTCAGCTTAGACAGCCGACGAAAGGAAGGTCAGCCTCACGGCTAGTTTCCACTCAGTTCTCGTCTCCTTCCGGCAGAGACTCGATCCGCCCGATTCTCCAAGCGCGATGACCAGATTGCCTTTCCAAAGCTTCGACCTGTCGCAGAAGCTGTGTCGCGAGTCTTGCTTCGCGCCGGAAGCCCTCATCCCCAGGGTCGCCTCCCAAGCGCGTGTGCATGTCACGCACTCTCGCTTCATGGGCTCGCCTGAGAACGCCCAATTGCTCCTGATTCAGTTCAAGCACCATGTGCGTCGAGCCTCGCGCTCCCGCTGACGATAAGCCTACCTCCTAGAGCAGGAGGGCGGCAGCCCACCAGCACAAGCCGATGCCGACCACGACGGCGGTCCAGTTCAGAATACGAGCGAAAAGTCCACGTGGAGCCATCTCACGATCACTTGGCTGCGGCGGCAGGTCTACAGGCATGGCGCTCCCCCTTGCAGCGGTGAGAGCTTCACGGGAGACTTGCCTCTGTTTTCATTCCTTTGATTTGTGTCTCGCCGACGACGCACTCGGTTGCGCTTGAGAGCGATTTGATCCGGTACTGGCGCTCGTGCGAGGTCTCAGGCAGCACCTGGACGATCACGTAGGAGCCAGGATTGGCTCCCCTGGGATGGGCTGGGAGCACCGTCTGTCCAACCTGGAATTTCTGCGCCATGGGACACCTCGCCTCGACAACCTCACCGGTACTCGAATCTGGACTGGACCTACGATGACGACGGGATGCTGGTCGGAGCCCTCTACAGGGGCATGAAGCCGCACAAATGCTCTGCGGCAAGACAGCATCCGGTTGACGGCCACGGTTGCACTTTTCTTAACCTATGTAAACTGTCTCGCCGAAACCGAAGCGCCTGCTGGAGGTTGTCCCTGACAACACGTTGAACGGGTTCGAGGGCGAGGGGCAGCCGGAAGAGTGAAATGGCTGCGGACACACCGGACGACGGCGGACCTGACTCCCCGAAGCCCAACGGCGGGGCGAACACCCCCTTTAGAGGCGTACTGACACCTGCCGAGCTTACAGCCGAGATCGGGCGCTGGCTCCAGTCCCAGCACCCGGTGCCCCTCCAAGAGCCGCTTCCGGAAGAGCTTGCCTCCCTCATCCGCCGCTTACAGGAGCGGGACGGCGGGGCAAGTTGAGCAAGACATTATCGCAGCACGATGCTGATCGGCTTTGCGACTTTGTCGGTCTCTGCCAGGGAGCGTAGTGCAATGCGGGGACATACAAGACTGGCAGACACGCCAAATCCCGGCCATTGTCTTAATGAGACAACAGTCTCGGCAACCTCTGTTCAGACGTAATGTTCTGCGAGATTGCCTCTCTTCCGAATGCCGAGATTTGGTGCGCGGATGATCAGAATCTGCCATCCGCCAGAACCTCTTCAGCACGCGAAGGCCCTTGAGCACTGGGCTGAGTGTCGCGAGCGTGCTGTTGCGAGGCTGGAGCGTAAGGTCGAGCGCTTGCTTGATCAGAAGCGAGTGAAACAGGCTGCACGTCTTTGCTACGCAGCCCGTTACCTGCGCCACGCGGCGCTCCGCGAGCGTCTGCACGCCGCCGCCTTGAGAGAAGCGGCTCAGCCATAAAGCTGTGACGCAGTTCCCCTCTTGCAGGCTTGCATTGCTCACGGCTCAGAGAATTCACTTGAGGTGCTGGGCAAGGTGCTTGTTCATCTCGAACATGCTGACCTTGTTCTTGCCTCCGAACACCGCCTGAAGCGTCTCGTCCGCCATGATCTCGCGCTTGTTCTGCGGGTTCTGGAGCTTGTGCTTCTTGATGTACTCCCAGACCTTGCTCACCACCTCCGGGCGCGGCAAGGGAGCCGAGCCGACAATGGCAGCCAACTCCTGTGACGGTTGGAGCGGCTTGAGGAAAGCCGAAGTTGCCCTCTTGCCTTCGCTCGGGTCTGCCTTTCCCTGCTTGGGTTTCTCCGGTGTTGAAGGCGGCATGTGGTCCTCCCTCTGGGTGGAACCGAGAATGGATTTAGATGGCAGTCACGACCTTCTAGTGTTGGAGGGCGGCTTGCATCAGCCGATCTGGGCCGAGATCGTGCCGGTTTTCCATCTGCAACATCGCGGCAAGCTGGGTGCGAGCCCGGTTGACGCGGCTTTTGAGCGTGCCCACGGCAACACCGCACAGAGTCGCCGCGTCCTCGTAGGTCTCGCCTTGCTCCACCACCAGAAGGAGAGCCTTGCGCTGTTCTTGCGACAGATACGCCAGCGCCTCGTGAAGGTCGTCCAGCATCAGCTTGGATTCCTGCTCGGGCTGAACCATCAGGCGTCTGGCAAAGCCGCCCTCTGGGTCTTCAATCTCCCGTCTGCGCTTACGGTGCTCCGAGTAGACGCAATTGCGCAGGATCGTGAACAGCCATGCCTCCAGGTTGGTGCCACGCTGGAAGTGATCCAGGTTCGTCCACGCCCGCAGGAGTGTGCTCTGCACGAGATCGTCACTCCGGACCGGATCGCGGGTCAGATGCAGCGCAAATGCTCGCAGGTGGGGCAGAAAGGCGGGAAGCTGATCGCGCATGTATTGCGAGCGGCGGCTCGCGCGGACGTCCTCAACCAGCGCGAGGTGCTCGACGTGCGAGAGTGGATGGATGTGACGGAGCCGTGCCTGCTTGCGTCGTGCAGACCGACTGTGATCGGTCGCTTTGGAAGCGGGATGGCTGTGTCGGCGAGCGGCTTGGGTCATGGCCGTGCTCCACCTTGGCTACAGCGTCACCATACACCTACGGTTGCCCGTCGGCCAGCTAATTCAGGGCGACAGTAGAGCCTGCGGGCGGCTTGACGCTCTGCGGGGGCAAGCGCACCATGCCTGTCACCTAGCCTCAGTCTGCGGAGGCTGTCATGGCTGAACATGATGACGATGTTGCCCTGATCCGCCGCTGGTTCCAGAAGCTCCAACTCTGCGTCCAGACGGTGGATTTCGCGGGCTCGCGCCCGCTCTTCGCCGACGACATTATTACCTTCGGCTCCTTCACAGCGTTCACGATGGGGCGCGAGGCCACCGAACACGAGCAGTGGCGTCAAGTCTGGGGCCATATCGACCAGTTCCGCTGGCGGTTGGATGATCTGCACACCATCATCTCTGGTGACCGGCTCACGGCAGTGGGCATGGCGGTGTTCGAGTCTACCGGCTACACCGAAGGCGGCAAAGCGTTTGATCGGCCCGGACGAGCGACGGTGGTGCTCGGGCGGCAGGTTGTCGGCGAGGAATGGATCGCCCAGCACACCCACGTGTCGCTGTTCCCTGGCACTCCCTCACGCTCCTTCGGCACCAAGCGGGAGCATCCGCCTGCTTTGTAGAAGAGACAACGCAGCCGACTGGAGGAGCTTGGTGCTTCAGAGCACGAGGCTGAGGTGCAATGACTGGCACGGGGAGGTCACCCATGACCGAACGAACCTACAATCTCCTGTTTCTCTGCACCGGCAACTCTGCCCGGTCGATCCTGGCCGAAGGCATCCTGCGCAAGGACGGGCAGGGCCGCTTCGCAGCCTACTCGGCAGGCAGCCAGCCGAAAGGCACAGTCAACCCGCTGGCCCTGAAGGTGCTGGGCGACCATGGCTATCCGACAGACGGATATCGCTCGAAAAGCTGGGACGAGTTCGCGGCACCTGGAGCGCCTGTCATGGACTTCGTGCTCACCGTCTGCGACAGCGCGGCTGGTGAAGCCTGTCCGGTGTGGCCAGGACACCCTTCCATCGCGCATTGGGGCATCGAGGACCCAGCGCCGAGAAGGAGCAAGCCTTCCTTCGCGCCTTCGAGTTCCTGAAGAGCCAGATCGGCACGTTCCTCCACCTGCCGCTGGTCAGCCTTGATCGGTTCACGATGGGCACCCGGCTTCAGGCCATTGGCCATTTAGAGGAAGCAGGCATGACTCCATCGAGTGGCATTGACCGGCATCAGCGGTAGGGTGTGGCCGAGCAGCGCAAAGGCGACAACGTCAAACTGGTGTGGCTGGGTCGCTCGCTGAATGCTGGACTTCCGCCAGGATGGGCTCGGGTGTGAACGGCGAGCGCTCAACCAGCAGCACCTTGGCCATCGCGCCAAAGGCGCGCAACTCGTCGAGAACATGCTTCATCGGTTCCGACGCTGCGGCTTGCCGCGCCTCCTCGATGGAGTGGAACTCCAGCAGGGTGAACGTATCAGGGCTGTTTTGATGAGCGGCGCGATAGGCCATGAAGGAAACGCCTCCAGGCATCTTCAGAAGCTGGGCGATCCAGTCTTGAACGTGCCGGTTGTAGTTGTTCCAGTTCCGGGTGTCGGTTGGACGGTCATACTGGAACATCACATAAGCCATGGCTTCCCTCTCTGGCGCGTCACCCTAAACTGGTAACCACCTGACAGCCTCTCACCTCGTCACATGTCCTGAGCCGTCTGGAACGTCTCCAGATAGGCGGCTCCTGCATCGGGAAGCTCAAGCCCGATCTCGTTAGGGTTGAGAGCCCGTGCCGTTCTGAGATGAAAATAAAAAAGGCATGGTGGCTTCCATTGCGCTTGGCCCACTCGCAAGGCCGTTCATATCAATGTGCTGATACTACCTGAGTTGCTGCTGGCAAGAAGAGCCTGCTTGATCACTGGCTGGGGCACGCTGTGGTGCGCTGCGGGACCGTCCGATGTTCTTAATGTCCCGCTAGGTGTAAAATGCCCTCAAGCACAAGAACTGAGGGAGGCCATCATGGCACGCGTTCCAGTTCACAAACCAGCAGCCTTGTCGCCATCTAATTGCGGTGCTCTGACGGCAGAAATACAGCGCGTGCTGGCTGTGTTGTCCGAAGTCGAAGCCTGCTACGAAAGTGACCGGGAGTGCCTCAAGGGCTGGTCTGGCCCCGAAGCGATCAGAGTGCGCCTTAGTGAGCATCTTGAGGCTCACCATGCTCAGGAGCGGGAGCCTCTTATTCGGCGTCTTGCTGATCTGCACCAGCAGACCACCACGGCGGCGATGTTCCAGAGCCTGCGCGATTTGAGGCACTGAGGTGCCGAGGTCCACAATGGCTCTGGGCGAGGTGTGGCGATCTCGCGGTTATAGCCCGCGCTGTTCATCACGATGAGGAGCATAGCCTCGGCTGGTCCTGCCATAATCCGGGACGTGGTCGTCCCGCCCGCGCCGCTGATCATGGATCATCCAGGTTGAGGCATACCCAGCGGCTACGGCGAGCAGTAGTGACATCAGCGGGTTTTCTGTTGTGCGCTGGCGGATCGCTCGCTGATTATGTAGCTGGCCTAAGCGGCAATCTGGTGTGCTGCCACCTTGATTTCGTGCAGCAACGTTTCCGCTGGAACAGGGCGAGGCAGAAAACAGCCGCCGCCAGGAACGTCGTCCGGACGCAGATGTCGGACCTGCCCCGATGTGATCACCAGTCCAATGGACGGCCATTGGTCGTGGACCTTGCGAGCAAACTCCAAGCCATCCGCTCCATTGGAAACGTCGAGATCAGTGAGCAGGACTCGGACATCAGGTTGGGCTTCAAGCGTGGTCCATGCCTCACCTGTGCTCTCTGCTTCGATGACGTTGAACCCAGTCCTAATCAACGAAACGGCCACGTCAGTACGAGCCGCAGGCTCACTCTGCACCAATAGGACAGTCGGCTTGATCACAGATTCACGTGTTGTCACGAGCCTACCCCTACACATGCTCATATAGGAAAATTTCGGTTTGTTGCCGCCAGTTCCGGCCAACGGTCCGCCTCAGCGCACACAAGTGCGTGGCGGGCCGAAACCAAACTTCATCGGCGGCGCAAGGCTGTCACTCAGGCATCAGGCCGCCAGCGCGTCGGTCCGCTCCCGCAAGGCCGCGAGTTGGTGAACATAGGCAGCGCGCCGCTCGCGGTGGCGCTGCTGAAGCGTGGCAATGACCTTTCGCTTCAAGCCCTCGTCCATAGCGCTGTTCTTTACGACCTCAAGATCGCTCTCAAACGCGAAGTCGATTTCGGCAAGGGTCGCCCGCAGGGCCTGAATGTCTAGCGAAGACCGATGAGCCGTGCGTGCGCCTCCTGTGGATCGCAGGCGTTCGGTGTTCATGGGCATTGTGTTTCCTCAAGGTGCTTTTTGTTTTGTTCGGCCGTGTCGCCGGGTGTTAACCCATGTTAAATACGAAACACTTTGACGAAGATGAGGCAGATTGGGCGATCCTGGCTGGGATATGCTGCCAACGATAGATGCGCATGGCGGGGCTGAGTGAGAAGCGCCGATGGAGTCCGCCAGTGGCGAAAGCTTCCATCAGCACCTCACTGTTCTGCGGGAGTGCATCCGACGAGCGTGGGCCTGAGCCAGCAATTTGCCTTGCAGGCAAAGCACTATGACTGACCAGGAAGTCGAAGTCGTGGCCGAGGAGCTTGCCAAGCTTGTTCATGTTCCCTGGGCTCCAGGCTATGAGACCAGTCCTCTGATCCACGTGGTCACCGAGTGCCACCGCGCTGAAGCTCGCGCGATCCTTGCGGCGCTGGATCAGATCAGGCCCCGTCGCAGCGGCTCCGCGTTTCAGGCTCCACGAAGCAATGAGCCGCAGGGGATTTCCTGTCAGAGCCGACGCGGTGAGGTTCGCCCTGGGATGACGGTGATCTACCGTCCTCCCGGCGATCAGCGCGCTTACCCGTGCCGGCTCGTGGAAATCCAGGGGAACCGTGCCTACTTGGCTCCTATTCTCCGGACCTGCGTCGGATGGATGTCCATCGAACGACTTCAGGTCGCAGCGGAGGAAGAGGTGTCGGAGACCTAAGTACCTGCACTTGAGCTTGCTGAAGAAGGATCAACGATGAAGATTGCAGTCGGCGATGAGGTCCGTGTGTACTACCATCCTCCTGGCCCCAGGCAGAGCTTTGTCGAGGGTGTGGTAAGCCGGGTCGAAGTATCCACCTTGCGCGGGCGGGTCTTTGTCGTTGATGCGACCTATGAGGTCATTCTTGATCGCGAGCAGCCGATCAAGGATGGCTATCAGAACTACATTCTGTACGAGCGTTGGGAGGAGTTTCCAGGGCGGATCGAAGTGCTGTCCGAGGCACAGCAGGAACCTGGACGCACACCAGATCACGGACTGGAGCCAGAGGGGGAGCATCAACCAGAGCACGAGTTAGAGCCCACGTCCCAACCGGGACCAGAGGTGGAGGCCACGCCTGAACCGGACTCTGAACCTCAGTTGAAAGCAGAGCCTGAGCCGTTGCAGATCGAGGTTGAGCATCAGGACACACCTAAGCGATCCAACTTGATCACAGCCCTGTTCGGAAAGCGGAGATAACGGATTTTGACGGGGCGGCCACTGCTGAGCCCGATGGCTTGTGGATTCCGCTGTGCTGGAACTGTATGCCGCGTTCAGCACTTCAGGGCAGATGCAGACGACAGATGGCGGTAAACGCATTCTCAGACGAGCGCTCAAGAATTTGGAGCGCGAAGTCCCCTGGACGGGTGGCTTGGGGCAGTCAGAACCTACGCCAGCTTGACGCTAAATGGGTTGTGAACAACCACACGGTGCTGGTTGATCCGCAAAACCGTCAGATCGTCGAGATCATCGAGGAACGCCTCGCCAGACTCGGATGAGAGTTATGGCTCTGTGCATCGCGCGGCTGTAGCGCAGGGGCGAAAGGGGCCTTGCGGCCCCTTCCTGGTAGGATTCATCTTCTCAGCGAGCGTATTTGAACTCAGGAGCCGCCTTTAGCTGGTCCTTGGTCATGTTCGTTGTCAGCATCGCATGATCGGGAGCCGAACGGGCTGCCGCATCAGCGGTCCGATCTGTGGCCACGGTGCCGGTGGTGGTCGGCGCAGTCGGGCTGGCCGCCCCCGGAGCCGTTGCTGTGGCCCTTGGAGTGGCCGGGGCATTCGGATTGGCTGTCGTGGGACCACCCGGCGTAGTGGCTGTGGTTGCCACAGCCCGCGGCTCGTTCACGAGTTTGATCTGGTCGAAGGGAATGGCCACGTCACGCTCGCCGAGGCCCAGGAACCCGCCGACGCCGACGACTACGGCCTGAATTTTGCCGCTGCTGTCCACGAGCAGTTCGCTGATGTCGCCGATCTTCTCGTTGTTCTGGTTGTAGATATCCAAGCCTTCAAGTTTGGAGGCCCGCCACTGCCCCGGCTGTTCCTGAGTCATCCAGTTGCCCGTGTTCATCGGCCCGGATGAGGGGGCTGCCGTCGAACCAGCGGCAGGAGCCGTGGTCGAGCCTGCGGGCGGGCTGGTTTGAGCCAGAGCCGGGGCGGCGATCAGGGTGGTGCCGAGCAGAGCCAATGCCAGATGCTTACCAAGCATGTGTTCCTCCATCGTCTTGTTCGCGCCATAGGGCGCATACAAGAATAACGGAAAGCTAAACCCTTCGTTCGGCTCAACTTTCTTTCTTCCAAGCGAGGAACTGGCGCGGGTGGGGCAGCAATGCTTTACACAGCATGATTTCTCCTGAACTCGAACTCTGTCCGCAGACGGGATTTTTGTTGGCGGCAACCTATCAGCCTCGTCGCTGATCACGGCGAAGCTCTTCGAGCCTGTGGCCTCAAGAGGCTACATCCCTGCCTCGCCAGCGAAGCCGAGATGACGGCGATACAGGCACTCTCTGGCTTCATCATATGAATCGAGCGTCGCGCTTGCCTTATCAGGCTTGTAGGCTGACAATCTGCTCGTAAGAGTCACCTCAGCAAAGCCGTCCTGAACTATGACTGATCCGCCCGACGAGCGCTCGGTTGCCCTAAAGCGCCCGGATGGATCACGACCCATACTACCGACCTTGATCGCGCCTACTTATCAAACTGCCTGAGTGCGCTTTGTAATATGCGCCCGGTACACGGCGGCTGACTTCATGGTGATGGTCCCAGCCTCGGTGAGCTTCACGACCTCGGCTTTGGCCCGTTGCGCCGCCTGTGCGGTGTAGGACGGCTTCAGCGTGACCTAAACTCGGCTGGCGACGTGTCGCCGATAGGCACCGGCCTGTCGTGGTTTGAGGGTCTTCTTGGCGACAAGCTGATCCAGTTGCTCATAAGCCCGCTTGGCTTCTGTGGGTGTGTAGCTCTGCTTCTTCTCAAGAATAGAAGTATCCTTTCGGTGATAAACTGGGCCATATGGATACTGGCCTCAGTTATTCTCAGAGGTCCTTCTATCTTTCTACCCAGACGTTTACCGCATCTCGAACGGGAGTGCTCTATGGCCATGAAGTACGTCATGCTCAGACTCGATGGCGGCGAGTTGCTCCCGCTGCTCTTTCCCGCGTTCATGCAGCACGCTCACATGGCTCAGTCAGTGCCAGCCGCTGTGGTGAGCGCCGGTCGCGTTCATCTGGAGAACGGGAAGGTCATTGCCGGTGGCGCATCAGGCTCACTGAACATCTCATCATGCAAAGAGGACAGCGGCATTATCCAAGCGTATTTTGAGGGTCAGAACGTCATCCAGCAGGAGTTGTAATCCCCAGAAACAGAAGGCACTGTCGGTCCATCGGCCTATTTGTCTTCAACGATGACAGCCCGCGCTGGCGCAGTGCGCCTACAACAGGAACAGGAAATGGCTGCACCAAGCACTTCGACTCTTCAGGACCTGTTCCTGAAGCATCTTCGTGATCACAGCGTTGAAGTCACCATCTTCTTGGCCAATGGAATCAGGCTCCAAGGCCAGATCAGATTGTTCGACAACTACACGGTCCAGCTTGCGAGAGGCAGTAGCTCTCAAGTCGTCTTCAAACATGCGATCTCGGCGATCAACCCGGCGCAGCCCATCGAACTGACGGACCCGACCTCATCCGGGTAGAGCAGCCGTAGCAACCGACTTCCCTGCAAACCACAAATTCAAATAGACAGCAGTGTCAGCCGGGAGGTTTTTATCAGGAGCACGTCTCGTTGAAGATCGTTGCTTTCAGCACCCGATCTGCCCCGATGTCCTCCGGACTTTCGATTCCAAGCAGTTCGGCAAGTCGGGTCCGGGCACGATTGATCCGACTTTTGATCGTCCCAATCCGTGCTCCGCAAATCTCAGCCGTCTCCTCGTACGAGAACCCTTGTGCTCCTACAAGCAGGAGGGCCTCGCGTTGGTCGATGGGAAGTTGGGCCAAAGCAGCCTTGAGGTCCTCCACATCAAGGTGTCCATCTTGCTCGGGCGGGACGGCGAGGCGGGCAGCGATGCCGCCATCGGGGTCTTCCACTTCACGCCGTCTCTTCCGGAACGCTGTGTGGAACTGGTTGCGCAGGATCGTGAAGAGCCAAGCCTGAATGTTGGTGCCGGGTTGAAACTGATTGATGTAAGCCAGTCCGCGCACCAGCGCTTCCTGAACCAGATCGTCAGCCTGATCGACATTGCCGGTGAGGGACATGGCAAAAGCCCTCATCGACGGAATGGACTGGAGCAGGCCGTCGCGAAGGTCTGGGGGCAGTGTCATGGCTTTCCCCTTGAACGAGGCTGACCCAACTGCCTCACGAGGGCGAGGAGGCGGTCGGGAAGAGGCTCCTCCTCAAGCTTTCCATACATCGCGCGAAGCTCCTTCCCGAGCTTGTCGCGGACAGCAGAGACGGTGCGCGGGTCTGGTCGGAGGAGACCCGTTCGGGATGTTGGCTGGCGCTTGTAAGTCTTGCTCATGCGTGGGAACTCCTGAGCTAAGCTCCAGTCCCAGAGGCTAGGCGATCATCATCATCGCTGGTCGGAAACGATAGGGTGTCCGACTAAACGAGTCCTTAAAGCGCAAACTGGGAGTGGACAGCCAGTCGCGTGTGGACAGGCGATAAAGAAGCGTTCCCGTCGCCACAGGGGCATCGCTCCAGCCGAAATTCTTGAAGGGCAGAAGGGTCTTTTCAAGAAGCGCAGCTACGGCGACTGCCACAGTTGGTTGGTGCGCGGGATTGCAGGAATGAACGCCAACCGCTCCTACCCATTCCGGGGCAGTAAGAGCGGGTTGCCTCATCCATAGTCGAGACTGAACTCGGTACGGCCACAGAGTACGCCCAACACGTTGATCGTACATTCGCCACAAATTCCCGCTGTTTTCCAAACAATGACCCTGAACAAGGGCAAGGACACAGGGGCATTCACCGGCACATTCGCGCCCTCAACGAGAGTGTCTCAATGCAAGCTCTGCTCCCGACAGCCACCCCACCAGTTAGGTATCCTCGTCCATCCGGCCCCATGCCGAACCAAGCGCGGGGCTCCTATGACCTTCAGCAGCTTGAAGAGCGCTTGCGGATCGCCTACGGTCCGGTCGAGGCTCCCCTCCCAGCCCGATTGGCAGAGCTTGTGGAGCGGCTCGCACGACGCGAGCAGCCTAAGGATTAGGTCGCGACTCATTAATGGGCTCGGCTTGAGCCTCTCACGGGGAAGAGACGTGATCTTTACGGACTTCAACCTGATCTATCTGGTCAATCTCTCCCTTCGTGCTCCAAGTGCAGGTATTGCGGGTTGAACATCGACAGGGTCGCGAGCCGGTCAAAGTCGAGAATCGTCAGTTTATGCCGCGTCCAGGTGATCAGCCGTTCGGCTCGAAGGTTCTGGAGTATTCGGTTGGTGTGGACCAGGGTCAGCCCCACCGTGTCGGCCAAATCGGTCTGCGTGACCGGAAAGTCAAAGCTCAATCCGTCTGAGAGGCCAACGGCTCGGGTGCGCACGAACATCTCGCAGATGAGATGTGCTACCCGCTCCAGCGCTTTGCGCTGCCCCACATTGACCACCCACTCGCGGGTGACCGCTTCGTCCACCAGTGTGTTCCACCACAGGGCCTGTGCAATCCGTGGGTGACCGTCTGTGAGATCAATCATGGTCTGCGCTGGGATTGTGACCACAGAGGCAGCGGTCAGCGTTGCAATGGAATGGTCCATGCGCGTCAGAACAAAGATGCGCTGATCACTTAGATCGCCAGGGATGAAGTAGTCCATAATCTGCCTCTTCCCATGCGGCAGAACCTTATAGCGGCAAGCCCAGCCAGTAAGGACCAGGTAGACGCGGTCCGGGGCAGCGCCCTCGCGGATCATCAAGTCAGTGTGGGCGACAATATGCTCGGGTTTCCGCGAGAGGGCCTCCAGCACTGTTCTGTCAGCTTGTGGCAGATCGATGTAGTTGCTGAGCTTGCGGATGAGAGGGTTCATCAGGAAGGGACCCGGATCAGGACCTTCATCGGTGGGCTTTGAGGGCGCATCGCCTTCCTCCCTGTCAATCAGGGACAAGATCACCATACCATAGCTGGCACCTGCCCTCACTAAGGCCGGTAACACCCAATGGAGAACGCACCAGTTTTTGCAGACAAGAAAGCTCTAATAGGAATGTCAAAGTTCCATATTTCTATGATTATTTGCCTGTGAATGCTGGAACTCCGAGCTTGAGGGGCTTTATTCCCGAGTTGTGTCCGATAGCCGACAGACAGAATGATTACTCTCTTTTAAGTTTTTGCTGAGTTTTCCAGGAAAGAGGGGACCAAAATGGCCGAGCAGGTGACCCCGTTTATCGCCAATCAGGCGCTTAGGGCATCCCACCCGTCTGATCATCCTGCGCCAACGGTGACGACAGTCCTGCTCTGCGACAACTCCCTTTTGCGTTCCGGACTTCAGAGCATCCTGCGGGGAGGACCGTTTGCTCCTGCCATGACAGCCTCAACCGCCAATGCAACTCAGGCCCACGATGTGGCGTCGGGGTCTGCCCTTGTTCTTATCGAAGCCAGTCAGAGCATCAGTCACCTGCTTGATGTGATCAGGCGGGTAAAAGAGCAGTCTCCGAAAGCTCGGATCGTCGCCCTGGCGGATCGGTTCGACCTCGACTTCGTGCGGCTGGGACATCAGGCTGGCGTGGACGGCTTCTGTTCCGCCGCCAGTGCCCCTGAGGTTCTGATCAAATCCCTTGAACTGGTCATGCTGGGCGAGCCTTTGATCCCCTCTGGGGTCCTTCGTTCCATCGCGGACAGGGCCTTCGATTGCCCTCAACAACTACTTCGCGAACATGGGTCAGAAGAGCCGAACTCTCCTGACCTGATGGGCTGCAAACTCTCGACGCGAGAGACGCAAATCCTGAATTGCTTGCGGCAGGGAGCGCCCAACAAGGCCATCGCGCGCCGACTGGATGTGGCCGAGGCTACGGTGAAGGTCCATATCAAAGCCATCCTGCGCAAGATCGGTGCCTCGAACCGCACCCAGGCTGCCATGTGGGCCACCACGCACTTGCCGCCGCGAGGGGCAGCAGTCCAGCGCATTTGATGGAGCGGCTCTGAAGCTTACCCCCTGGATGGAAGGTCCGCATCCATGATTATCCGCTCGGTTCTGGATCGAGTCTCTCAGCATCGGGAGTGGAACGGGACATGGTGTGTTCTTCTGGCGTGATGGTGAGCGATGGAAATGGCCCCTACGAATGGCCGAGTGCGTTTCCATGCCGTCAGAAATGATGGCGGGGTTGATTTAACAGTGATCGTCGATGGCCGAACACTCGCTGTTATACGATTAAGCGCCTCAGAGCTTGAGGATATGGTTAGGACCATAGACGACGCTCTTACCAAGAGACCTGACGGGGAAGAGAACGGCCCAGCGAACGATGAGGGGTAATCCTCTCGTTCCTCCAGTATTCCAGAGCATGGGTGAGTGTCAGGAAATCGGTCCACGCGAGAGCTTGATTGCCGCGCTCTGTGGGCGACAGAAATAAGCAGCAATTACCTCCCAAGAATTAGCAGGACGGAGTTCTCGTTTTGTCGGCATTCAGACAGACACAATGACAGTGCTGTGATTGATAGGTGGCGACGCCTCAGCAGGCAGAGGCTACTGGCATAATCCGGAAGTCTAGTTGCAGATCGCCTGTGGCATTGGCTATAACACGCCACCTAAGAAAAAAGGCCGTTGTTGCCAACGGCCCGAAGTTTAGGGAGGAAACGCCCAAGAAGGGCAGCAACACGGCAATGCCAATCGCTGTGCTGCACTGCAAAAGATAGTTCTCGCCTGAACAATCGGCAAGCTCATATGGGCAGCATCGCTGCCCATTTTTGCGACTACTGGCATGCGAGAGGTGCAGAACGCTCTGTAATCGAAAGCCCGCCTCAGCTTGTCTCTTAATGCTGCGGCAGGACGTTTTGGTTCAGCGGGCTGCTGGGTCCAGCATTAGCTGAAGGCTGCAAGCTCAAGCCGCCTCCGCCTTGATGGTTGGCGCAATGGGAAGCGGCATCCAATACGTGGGTTCCAGACGCTTCGGGCGCTCGTGGACATGGCGCTCATCCCGAGACAGCCACCGGCCAGAGACACTGCTGAAGTATCCAATCTCAACCCGTCCCACCCAGAGCAGGACATCATCTTCGGTCCTTGGCGCGGTCTCCATCGGCAGCCACTCGTCCATTCAATTGTCCTGCGTTAATCAATCGTGAACCGTCAAGCTAGAGGGATCACGTCAGAGATAAAGACTTGACAGGACATTGAGCCGCCGCGTTGCTCGCTGAGACCCTTGGATGCATTGGCAGATCGCCTTCCAATGTCAGGACAATTTCAACAGCCACCGTGACCAAGATGCCGCAGAGCAGGTCTCAAGCGGGTACTATTAAGGCAAAGTTTGGTCACCGCTTGCCACCATGATTGCCTCTGTCCAGTATTGGTGCCGCTCGCCAAGCCGGAACAAGAATGACACACGTTGGAACCCACGATGGTACGCTGGTCGGCCTCTCAGTCCTCATCGCAACGGTAGCATCCTACACCGCCCTTGACCTAGCCGGTCGTGTTCACGCGTCACACGGTTGGGCCAAACATGCATGGCTGGCCACAGCCGCCCTCGCTATGGGCGGCGGTGTGTGGGCGATGCACTTCGTTGCCATGCTCGCCTTCAGCCTTCCTGGGATGCATGTCGATTACGACCTCAGCCTCACAGCCGTGTCCCTTGTCCTGCCGATCCTCGCCACGGGCTTCAGCTTTTACCTTGTGGCGTGGACCGACAGTGGTCTCCCAGCCTTGATCCGCAGTGGCCTCGCCATGGGGGCGGGCATCGTCGGGATGCACTACACCGGCATGGCGGCGATGCGCATGGCGGCTGATCTCAGCCATGAGACGCTGTGGGTTGCCGTATCGGTTCTGATTGCCATCGGGGCATCTACGACTGCGCTCTGGCTCGCCTTTCGGAACGTCGGCCTCGCCCAAAGGCTTCTGGCGGCTCCTGTTATGGGCCTCGCCATCGCCGGAATGCACTACGCGGCTATGAAGGGGGCAATCCTTACGGCACACTCGCCCGTGGACGAGGCTCACGGGCTTGCAAGCCTCAGCCAGACCAGCTTGGCCATCGCTGTCGCGGCAACGACCTTTTCGATCCTGTTCCTGGCCCTGGTTGCGGCGCTGTTCGACCGTCGTTTCGCCGCTCTGGCAGAGCGTGAAGCTCTAGCCCTGCGGGAGAGCGAGGAGCGCTATCGTGCGCTGCTTGAGGCCAGCGCGGTGGTTGTCTGGTTCGCCGCACCGAGCGGAATGATCACGCGCAGTCACGGCTGGACCAAGCTCTGTGGCCAAACCGAGAGTGAGTATGCCGATCTCGGATGGCTCAACGTCGTCCATCCTGATGATCAGGGCCGCGTCATCTCTCTTTGGCAACGGGCACTGTCGTCAGCGGGCTTTTACCAGGGCGAGTTTCGGGTTCGGAACCCCAATGGCGAGTACCGCTGGGTGCTTGCCAGTGCCGTTCCGCGCAAGAACCCGGATGGCACAATCCTGGAGTGGGTTGGCGGTATTTCGAATATCCACGCCCGCAGGCTGGCGGAGGAGAGGCTGCAAGCCAGTGAGCAGCGGCTGCGGCTGGCGATTGAAACGACAGGGCTCGGTATCTGGGACGTTGATCTCGTCACGGGTGAGCGCGAGTGGACACCTGAAACGAGAGCCATCGTCGGCGTTGCTCCTGACGCTCCGATCAAGCCTGATACCTTCATGAACTGTGTCCATCCGGATGATCGTGGCCGCGTGGGGAAACGAGACTATGGTGCTTCGTCAACCAGCGAGCGGGGTTATAGTGACACATACCGCATCCTCCGTGCCGATACAGGCGAGGAGAGGTGGGTCACGATCAGCGGTCGAACGCTCACCGATGACAATGGGCAGCCTGTCCGTAGGATCGGAACAATCCAGGACGTGACCCAACACAAGCAGGCGGAAGATGCTCTTCGCGGCAGCGAGGAGCGGCTCGGGCTTGCCCTGTATGCCGGGAGAATGTTTGCCTGGGAGCAAAACCTTGCCACGAACTATGTTACGCGCTCCCCGCACGCACAGACCCTGCTTGGTGTGGGGTCTGGCCCGCTTTCAGAGTTCCTGGAAAGGGTCCACCCCGACGACCGCTTCTCGCGCAGCCAATTCGTTGACCGCATAAACGCAGGCGGCGTTGAGACGATGGAGTTCCGTTACCTGCTCCGAGATGGCAAGACGATCTGGCTGGGATCGCGTGGAGAGCAGGCAGGACCTGACCGGATCGTGGGAGTATCATTCGACATTACAGACCGAAAGATGGCTGAGGCGGAGCTTTGGCGGGTCGCCAATCACGATGCGCTCACGGGCTTGCCGAACCGCGCTCTCTTTCAGCAAAGGCTCGACCATGCTCTCGACGAGGCCGCAAAGAATTGCGGTCGCGTCAGTCTTCTGCTCTTCGACCTGGACCGCTTCAAGGATGTGAATGACGCCCTTGGTCATGATGCGGGTGATGCCCTGCTGAAGAGGACAGCCGCGTGCCTCCAGAGCAGTGTCAGGGGCTGTGATACAGTTGCGCGATTCGGCGGAGACGAGTTCGCGATTGTGTTCACGCAGCTACCAACTGTGGAGCGTGCGTATGAGAGGGCTCAGGAAATCATCGAGAAGCTCCGCGAACCGTTTGTTTACGAGGGCCGAACCTTTGCCAGTAAGGCAAGCATCGGCATCGCCGCCTTCCCGGATCATGGCTCCACCTCCAAGGATTTGCTGAAGGATGCGGATATCGCCCTCTATCGCGCCAAGGCTCAGGGACGCAACTGCGCCGTGATCTATACCACTGAACTGCGGGCGGCGGTCGAACAGCGGCTTTCTCTCGGGCACGATGTGCGTGAGGCGCTGTCCAGAGGTCACATCATCCCGTTCTATCAGCCCAAGGTGTGTCTCTCGACGGGAAAGATCATCGGCTTTGAGGCTCTGGCGCGGTGGCAGCACCCGAGCAAAGGCATTCTGACGCCTGCCTCATTCGGTGCAATCTTCAACGAGCCTGAACCTGCGATGGAAGTGGGGCGTCACCTGATGGCGAGAGTAGCCTCGGACATGCGCGTATGGCTCGATGCTGGGCTCAATCCCGGACGGGTTGCCGTCAATTTATCAGCGGCTGAGTTCATGCAGCCCGATCTTGCAGATTACATTTTGCTTCTTCTCGCCGAGAAGGACATCCCAATCAAGAATTTCGAGGTTGAAGTCACCGAGACTGTGCTGCTCGGCAGGCGCTCTGAAGTGGCAGCCGCAACCCTGGAGCAACTTCATCAGCAAGGTGTTCTCATTGCTCTCGATGACTTTGGGACGGGCTATGCGTCTCTCACCCATCTCAAGCAGTTTCCGGTCGATCATGTCAAAATTGATCGCAGCTTCGTCATGAACCTAGAGCGGGATGTTGGAGATGAGGCCATTGTCGCTGCCGTCGTCGGTCTTGGAAGAAGCTTGAACCTTCAGGTCACAGCCGAGGGGGTGGAGACGGAGGGGCAGGCGCAACGTCTTCGCACGTTAGGGTGTCAGAATGCCCAAGGATACCTCTATGCGAAACCGATGAATGCTGCGGACGTACCGGCATTTCTCTCTAAGCGGATGATTGGGACGCATCATCCTGGGAACATCCGTCTTGTAGACACACCTAGTTAGATTGGTCCTAGCTTCCTATGGTGCGAGGGTTGGAGTTTAACGTCTGCCCACGCTCCGCCTATGGAGTTCCGGCCAGCCCATTTTGCCACAAAGGCTTTCGGTTCGAAGCGGATATGAAGGGCGACCGCCCAAAGGACCTGGGGAGGGGCAGTCCGATTAACTGGAAATTCGACGCTCAGCCCGTCACACCCTCAATGGCAGTCAGCTTTCGCACCACGGGCGGAAGTTCCGGGGGAGGGCGGCTGGCCACCTCCAAGTCCGTGAACCGGCCTTGCACCTGGGATCATCCTGGTTCGAAGGACGCTCCGCCGGAGGGATTTTCGAGGGCAGTCGAATACGGTCCCATCCGATCTCGCTTTACGGTCCATTCGGTTTTCTCTGGCATCCATCGGCTGAGTCACGGAAGACAGGAAGAGCGGTAGTGTTCGGCCAATCGCATTCGCACAGAATCTGGCGCATGATGAACTCTCTGATTGATGCTCGCCCCGAATGGGCCGACCAGGACACCTTCGAGGCCGACCGTGAGAAGATGCTTCGGTATGGCCTCTCAGCAGGCATGACTCTGGAAGAGCTTCTGAGGATCACCGATCCAGATGTAATCCTGGGGTTGTGGACGGTGGCGGAGGCTAAAACCGCAGAAGCCTGAGACGAAAATACCCCCTTTGCTTCGGCTCTGGTTCACTGATCCACTTGCGAAGCTTGAGGTTGCCCGACACACTTCTGTGAAGCACAAATCACGGGAGGATCACCATGACGCAGCAAGCGATGGACGTGTCTGCTCCGGGTCTGCTGGATGCCTCAACCAAGATCAAAGCTGTGGCACAGAAGACCCCGGTACGTCAGGCTCACAAGGCACGCCCGTCTAAGGAGCCAGCAAATCCGATTTACCTTCTTGCGGCAATCACGCTTGGCATTCCGGTTCTGTCGATGATCCCCTTGGTTGGAATGAACCCTGGAGTGCAGGAAGGGACGCTCGCGACCATCACAATGTTCCTTGTCTTTTCCGCCTTCCTCGTCGCTGCGGTCTTCGAGATCAAGAGGTTTGCGGATCAGCCGTCTGATCCAAACCAGCACTGAAGGATCAGGTATACATCCTGTTCCCTATGCCTCCTGACCAGACCGGGAGTATCACGGGCACACAGAGGTTGGGCCGACGACCAGTGAACAGGCGGTGCAGGAGCTTGCACCGCCTGACGGGAATGCCTTCAGCAGTTGGTTTGCTGTTTGGTCGTGGTGCCTGTTGCGTCGGAAGTCTGTTTTGTTGTTGTCGAGCAGCCGGTGCTGCCGGTCGTGCCAACGTCCCGGTTCTCAATGACAACATTCTTCTGGTCCGGTCCTGACGCAGCATCACCAGTCGCGCCACCCACACCCGCACCAACTGCTGCACCCACTGGACCTCCAACCACAGCACCCGCCGCGCCGCCTGCGGCAGCACCGGCTGCTGCACCACCCGGATCGGCTACAGCGAGGGACGGGAGCAGGAGGGCGGTTGCAAGAACAGCATATTTCATCTCGACACGCATGACTGTTTCTCCACACGAGCCAATCGCGAACTGCGATCTGCTGCCGACTCAACGGCTGCGGCACCAAGGTGTTTCAGCTTGGCATTTCTTGGCGGGAAGGGTTCCGGGGTATACAAACCCCAATCCTAAAGTTGAATGGCGCAGACATAGCATCCAATATTGATTTCGGAAGAACGCTCTTGCCAAAGCTAAGCAAGGAGCATAGGTGAGACTAAGATCACAGGCATCTGTTATGCTGTACGGGTCGTTCCTGCTGATCCTGTTAGAGCATCAACTTGTTCTATACACCTTCCCACTTCCATTCCCGTGCAGCCGAGGACAAGAACAACATGAGCGAGAGCGCAACCTCTCCGAACTACATCGAACTCTGCGCTGACATCGTCTCAGCTTACGTCAGCAACAACTCCGTACAGGCCGCTGATCTGCCATCCCTGCTCCAATCTGTCTATGCCGCTCTGACGAACACCGGACAGGGGCGACAGGAGGAAGCCAAGGTTGAGTTGACCCCGGCTGTTTCGGTGCGGAAGTCCGTCACTCCAGACTACATCGTCTGCTTGGAGGACGGGAAGAAGTTCAAGTCGCTCAAGCGGCATCTGCGCTCCACTTACGACATGACACCCGAGCAGTACCGCGCGAAGTGGAGCCTGCCAGCGGATTACCCGATGGTTGCACCCAACTATGCCAAGGCACGCTCCGAGCTTGCCAAGACCATGGGGCTCGGCCAGCAGCGTAAGAAGGGCAAGGCTCCGGTTGAAGCTGTGGCCAACGATGCTGCTCCCGCTAAGGGCCGTCGCACCAAAAGGGCAGCCTAGCTCATCCCGTGTCAACGGGCGTTGAAGCTTCCGCATTTGTGGGCCTTCAATTTTCCCTACCTGATGGGTGGGGCTGTTTCCGGTGATCAGCCGGTTGAATGATCCATCGATGTCCCTCCGGGTGGTCGGCCGCGGCGCTTTGGTGCCGGCGGTGGCGTAATTAGGGCTTTCGATCGCACGTGCTCGGGAACCAGCTCGGCATGCTGACGCAAGCGGTAGCTTGAGCCCTCGATCTGGATCACAACCGCATGGTGGAGCAGGCGATCCAAAAGCGCCGTGGCCACAACAGGATCGCCAAAAACCTCGCCCCATTCGGCAAAACCGCGATTGGAGGTCAGGATCATGGCGCCTTTCTCATAGCGGGCATTGACGAGCTGGAAGAACAGATTGCCGCCGCCGGACGTGACCGGCAGATAGCCGATCTCATCCACCACCAGCAGGGAAGCCCGCGACAGAAAGCGGATGCGCTCGCGCAGTTGCCCCTCCCGATCCGCCTTTGCCAAAGAGGCAATGATCTCGGCCAGGGTCGCAAAGTAGACGCTCTTGCCGGCTTTCACCGCCTCCACTGCCAGGGCTGTCGCCAGATGGCTCTTGCCCGTGCCAGGCGGGCCGAGCAGATGCACCGCCTCGGCCCGGTCGATGAACTTCAGCTCGGCCAAGGCCAGAATGCGGTTGCGGTCGAGCGAGGGCTGGAAGGCAAAGTCAAAGCTCGCCAGGGTCTTGACCGTGGTCAGCCGCGCCATCATCAGGGCCGCCTTGATGCGTCGGCTCTCGCGCACCGTGAGCTCTTCCAAAAGCAAGTGATCGAGCGCTGCGATCCCGTCGATCTCGCCCTGCTCGATGCGCCGCAGCGTTGCGTCGAGCATCTCCAGGGCGCGGGGCATCCGCAAGCCAACCAGACTTCTCCGGATACTCTCAATCGTAGGGTGTCCATGGCCTGTCATGCCCGGCCTCCCGTGGCGGCCAGGCGATCCGCGACCGCCTGATAGAAGGCCAGCGAGCGACGCGCGACCCGGTCGCCTGGGCGTCCGACCATAATCGCCTCGGACGCGCTGCGCGATGCGTTTGCGATGAACCCCTGGCGATGGACTGGATCGACCCGCGATTGGCGCCGCCCTTCGAGCACCGGATGCTCGGCCACCACTCGGCCCGCATCGAGAATGCGGATCCGGTCGGGAAGCTGATGTACCTCGACGATGCGTCGGGTGCGATCCGGAACGCTGTAGTAGTTGCCGCCGATCGACACGAGCCCATCATGACTGACCCGGCGCTCGAGCTTGAGCAGGGCATCGAAGGGGAAGGCCGGCAGGGACTGCAACTCCGGCTGCTCGGCGGCAAAGGCCTCCGCGACGATGCGCTGGGTCGTGCCGTGTAGGCGGGCATTGGCCACTGTGGCGAGCCAGTCGCATAGTTGGGCGTTAAGGTCGTCGAGATTACGGAAGGAACGGGCCAGGAAGAAGTCCTGCCGGATGTAGCTGAAGGGCCGCTCGACCTTTCCCTTCGTCTTGGCCCGGTACGGCCGACAAGCTTTGGGCAGGAAGCCGTAGTGCTGCGCCATGGTGAGCAGCGCCCGGTTGTAGATGATCTGGCCCTCGCCATCCTCACCGGTCACCGCGGTCTTCATGCGGTCATAGAGGATCTCGAGCGGCACGCCGCCGATGCTCTCGAACGCCAGCATGTGACAGCGCAGCAGGGTCTGCAGATCCTGGTGCAGGACGAAGCGGGCGAAGATGTAGCGCGAGTGACCGAGCACGAGGGAGAACAGCCAGACGATGCGGGTGATCTCCGGCTGGTCAGTGAAGACCGTGACGAAGCGAGCGAAGTCGACCTGGGCCTGCTGGCCGGCAGGCGTCTCGAAGCGGATCTCGAAGGGCTTGGGCCGATCGGCCGGGCGGATGGCGCAGAGGAAGCGCTTCACGGCCGTGTAGGCACCCTCATACCCGCGCTCTCGGATCTCACGGGTGAGCCGCACCGCGCTCAGGTCGGGAAAGGCGGTGACGCGCTCGCGCAGGTAGTCGCGGTACGGCGCCAGCTTGCCGGAGCGACTGCCCCGCCGTGGGCCATAGACAGGCGGTTCGAGGCCGCGGGCGATGTACTTGCGGATGGTCTTGGGATCGCGGCCGGTGCGGCGAGCGATGGCTGAGATGGATAATCCCTGACGATGGAGGTCGAGGATCATAGGCAATTCTCCAAGCTGGATCACCGGCGCCACTCCCGTCCGAATTGTCTCGGAGGGGATCATCGACGACGGCGGGAGCACCTGCACGGCCGGAGCATGCCTCAGGACGTGAAGGCAGGGGCATCAGCTAGGGAATTTTCGAAGCCCACAATCAGGCAATATTCACCGCCCTATGACATCCCGCCACTAGGCGGATCAGCCATCGCCGCTCAGACGAATCCCTGCGAACCTGGTGCTACCCAGTACCGGGTTTTTCTTTCGAGGCTTGTCTGATCCCTGCTCCGTGACCAAGACCACGAGGCAGATGTTGAACATGCTCAAGATGGCTTGGCGCAGGGCCAAGGACTACTTTGCCGGGACAGGCTCTTTTGCTGGTGTGGACGCCGCCTTCTGCGCCGCTACATCAGCATCGTGTCTCAGCTTATCGACAGCCTCGGTGCGTTTGACCTGAAGCTCCCTCTGGCGATCAGCCTCAGCCTTTGCTCTGTCCTCGGACACATACGATCCGCGATAGTGGCACATAATGTCCTCCGTCTCTCGATTGGTCGCCCGAATGATCAGTAAAGCCCATCTAAGGGCTAAGGTCACACTTGGCCCAGAGTTTCAGCATGGCTGAAAAGAAAATAGACCGACCGGTGTCGGGCCTTAAACCTCACAGCCGGTTTGGAGAGACGGGAAAGGGCGCACCCACCGTAATCTCTTAGGATCGGCAGAAGTAGGCAGCAACGGGATGCCGCTACGCTTTTGATGAAGGACCATGCGCCTAGTGCTTGGAACTGGCTTTTGCTTCAACCACTTCGCTGACAGCCCATTGGCTGGGCTGCATTTTCGTGCTGCCTTTATCTTTCTTGGGCTTCTTGGTCTCGCGATTACCATGCTGTTCGCGATGTGCCATGGCAGAGCCCTCCAACGGTTCAGGAGACGTGATACAGTAAGTTACCGCTCCAAGAGCATACAATAGCAGGCCGGTTCTTTGCTGGTCTATTGGTTTTGATCCTGCGCCCGTGAGCGGGCGGCGCGAGCTTCCTCAATCAGGACTATCTGCTGTTCGTGGGTCATGCGGTGGATGTGCCGCAGGTGCTCCCGGCGACGCTTGGCTCCATCCTTCGGGAGATGGGTGCCAGGAGGAGCCGAGATAGATATTGCTGAAGGTGTCTGTGACATGGCTTTGTCCTTTCAGCACCAGCTTCCCCAGGATACACCAACAAGGATTTCGCCACCACAAGGAGGGCACGTGCGCGGCGACACAACTTTTCTAAGTAGGCTGCCGTGACAAGGGTGAATCGGAGTGCCCTGGCGAATGCTAACACCGCTCGACGCTCCCTTGATCCGGTACTGCGGCTCGGGTGAGGGTTCAGGCAGCATCTGCACAATCACGTATGTATCGGGTTCAGACCGCCTGGGATGGGCCGGTAGAACCGACTGCCCGACCTTGAACTTGTGCCTCATGGATTGCTCCATACAAAGGTTGCTCCTACATCTGGAACCAATCTCTCCTGCACCCAAAGCCGTTCCTGCCGGGTGATCATCATTGCCGCCATGGCGGCTGGTGTTGTGTGAACACCTCGCCTGACCAGAACCTCATGAGCCCCAGCGGGTCAGGCCAAGCCTGAGCAAATGGTTCTTGCGTAGAGCCTGATCCGATTGGCAACTCGTCAGGCTCCAGGCCGGGGTGGCCAAGGCGGTTCGCTGTCTTGCGAGCATTTTGGTTTGTTGTGGCCATCCACGGCTCGGCTAGATGCGCCGTCTCCTGCCACTCCCGCGACACCTCTTGGCTCATGGTCTGTGCGAAGGTCGTGGTCAGGGCTGCCGCCGAGGCCCAGTCCCGACAGCGTGAGAGCGCACTCATGTACTCCATCTGTCTCTGCGTCTGGCGCAGCATCAGCCGCAGGGTATCGGCAGCTAACGAGGTAAGTCCGAGCATCTGCTGCTGCTGGTCGAGAAAGGCACTGGCGAACTGAAACGCGTCGGCAACATCCGGCATGCGGGTTGCATCAGCGCCGCTCGGCGTCGCGGGTGACGAATTGAAATGTCGAGAAGCCATGGGTTTTCTCCTTGTTGGTCAGCTAAAAGGGCCGCCACGCGCTCAGTTTGCCAAGCTTGCCCGCTCAGTGACGGTGCAAATTGTACTGACGATGGTTCGTTCAAAGCGGGGCCGATTGAAATTATAAACTAGATCAATAACCTCAGGTGGATCAGGAGGTCCCGGCTAAGTGATAATTTTCAAAGAATAATTGCCCGTCCAGGACGTAGTGCAGCATGCAAGACCAGCATCCTAGATGCTGCACCGAGATACACACATAGAACAGTAAAGTCCTGTGTTCCCTCATCAGGTGGTGCAGCTTGTCACAGCCCCTGGCGAGTGGATCGTACTGTCTTACGTATTCTCCGATATCTCCATTTTAAGCTGTTCCTGACCAACCGCAGCATCAAGGTTGATGCTGCGGTGAGTGGTGTTTCGGGACACGACGGTGAGTTCGATGACGCGTCCTAAAGCGAAGCAGCCGAAGGTCCTCCTTCTTGAGACAGCGCAACGGTGCGCCTCGACGATTTCGATCCTGGTGAAGGCCGACTTTGAGGTTATCGCGGTCCAAAACCCGAATGAGGCATGGGCAACATTGGAAGCGCAGG
Source organism: Microvirga sp. RSM25 (assembly GCF_044784385.1). NCBI lineage: Bacteria > Pseudomonadati > Pseudomonadota > Alphaproteobacteria > Hyphomicrobiales > Methylobacteriaceae > Microvirga > Microvirga sp. RSM25. Next base: position 859,323 of record NZ_CP173039.1, read on the forward strand.
ATGATGTAGACGTTCTCCTCGCTGACATCGACATCTCCAGCCCAACAGGCGGTGTTGACCTGGGCCGGTACATCCATGACCGCTGGCCTGGGTTGGGACTGGTCCTGACCTCAAATCAGGTGCGTCATCTTCGCCCCAACGAGGTTCCCGGCAACGGATGTTTTCTGCCCCATCCGATTCCGGCAGATACCCTGTTAGACGAGGTTAGAATGGCAGTGCGCCGTCATTAGACGCACTCTGCGCCTATGAAGCTCGCAGACTGTTCCTCGCGACGGTCAGGACAGCACGGCGGCAACGCTCCCTGTCGTGCGCCACAAAAACCCACGCTGTTGGCTTACCAAGCTTTCGTCACATATTTTGCCTTCGCGCTCTCAGATTGGAGCGCCTCGTCCTTGGTCACGTGCTCGCGGCTGGTGCGGGGCGTAGCAGCAGACATGACATTGCAGCCATAAAGCGGCGTGATGCTCATGTTCTTGTTTCCGGGACAGGCTCACAGGTCGTCTGCCTCGTCATCGCCGTCCCAAGACATCCTCATTGTCCCAAGAGCCAAACTGCTCAGGGGCCTGTCCCATCGTCTTGAGCACCTTCGGGTAACAGGTCTTCGCAGCCTTCTTGCCGCGCCTGATCACCTCAATGACGAACCGCCAGTTGTCGGCATAATCAAGCATGAGGAGCATCGTGTGACCTACGTTGGGGAAGGCGTTGGTCAAGCAAGTCCGTCGTACATTCCTGGTGTCAGACTCCTCACTCTCGTCAGCGGACAATTCAAAGCTGGGCTGCGCGCGCAGCACGTCCGGTCCAGTGAGCTTGGGGTAGAAGCCGAAGTGATGCCCGAGTTTGAAGTTGAAAGCGTGGACGCTAACCTCGGCCAGATCACTAGGTGTTCTACGGCTTTCAATCTCGATCTCTCGGTAAACCGAGGGCTCGCCTTGGAGAGTGATCCGAAGGATGTGGGTGCCAGCCTTGGACATGGGCTCCTCCACTCGTCAGCCCATTCTCGCAAACCAACCTCGATCCGGCCATGCAAATCATTCGACGAACTCCTACCTGTCCGATCTTTCGGGAGAACAGTCTGGGAGGTTCAGATGGCGACAGTCTATCAGCATCGTGGAGGGCTGCTGCTCAGTTCTCGTCGTCTTCCGGCAGGGATTCGATATGCCCTATTCTCCAGGCGCGGTGACCAGCCTGCCGCTCCAAGGCTTCCACCTGCCGAAGAAGCTGTGTTGCCAGTGTCGCTTCGCGCTGAAAACCTTCATCCCCTGGGTCGCTCCCCAGGCGCAGGCGCATATCACGCACTCTCGCCTCCAGGGCTCGCCTGAGAACACCCAAATGCTCTTGGTTCAGTTCCAGCAACATTGTCCTGCTCCGTGGGCTGGATTTCAGAGTTCAGGCTGCACGATCCAACTTGCGACGCATGACGAATGTGCTGTGGGTCTCTTGAACGACCTCAAAGCCATGCCGCTTATAGAACCGAAACGCTGGGTTATTCTTCAGCACGAACAGGGCCATGGACTTTGCTGCTCTACCCTGTTCGTTCAGCCGCCGCATGACCTGTGAGCCGATGCCGCGCCGTTGATGCAGGGGCGCGACATACAGTTGCTTCAGGAAGGTTTCGTCGCCTGTCTGGCGAAACTCGACCCAGCCGATCTCCTGACCATTGAGCGTAATGATCCAGGTGTCGTCTGGACGCCACAGGTTTGCAAACTGTGCTTCTTGCTCGTGGTCTACCCACGCCATCCAGGCAATGGCCAGAGGTTTGATCGTTTGAACATAAAGATTGAGAGCAAAGGAATAGTCGGCTGAAAGAGCCGGTCGGAGGGTAATCATTGTGTGATCGGTTAAGGAATGCGGAGGTGGTAACCAGAGAGCGTATCTTGAGTGGTTACTTTTGGACTTCGCGTTGATTTCCTCCTACCACACGAGATCAGCTATGGGGAGTATGAGCACGATCCTTGTGGGCTCTGTCGGCGTCACACGTTCAGCCCTGCTATTCTCGGGAATGATGCTCATGAGCTTCGGAACTTCAGACATGAGCGGGTTGGCAAATTCGGAACTGATCGGCGGCTATAGAATTAGTTGAACATACGGACCCTCTATTATCCCCGCATTCCCCTTGTGCAGTGGGTCCAAGACTTGCGAGAGATTGCTCGACCCGGCGCTTGCGAAAGCAGCCGGGTTCTTTTTTGTCATCACGGGACAGCCGCTTGGTTCACGCCACCAACGAATACTGCCGCTTCACCGATAATCTCGATGGCCAAGCTTGCCTGTTCAGGTTAGATTCAAGACTAAGGGGCAAAGGCTTATGGGATGACCAAGCAGGTTGACGGCAAACCGCTCGTCCTCCTTCTGGAGGACGAGGCCCTCATTGCCCTCAACCTTCAGGACGAGTTGCAGGATGCAGGCTATGAGGTGGCTGGTCCCTTCACAGCCTGTGCCGCTGCTCTGGAGTGGCTTCAGACAGTCACCCCTGCGATGGCCATTCTGGATGCGGCTCTGACGGATGGTTCCTGTCGGGAGATCGCCCTGGAGCTAACCCGTCGCGATGTGCCGTTCCTGATCTACTCAGGATACCAAGAGGACCAGCACCTTTTGGCCGAGTTCCAGCATGTCACCTGGATCGAGAAGCCTGTTCCGTCTGAGGTTCTGGTCCAAGCCTGCCAGCAGCTTCTGGTCGGCAGTCCCTAAATTGCTTAGGAAATCAACCGCTTTGCTCGAACTAACATAGGTTAAGCACGTTCTCACGAGTGGTGTCGGTGGTAATCCTCTCGTGTTGAACGACAAATTGCATCCTTCCTGGACGGAGAGTGACCGGCTCGCAACCCTGCGCAGCTACCGGGTGCTCGACACGCCACCGGAACCTGCGTTCGACGATCTGGTGCAACTTGCCACCCGTGCCTGTCAGGCTCCGATTGCCCTGATCAGCCTCATCGACGAACGCAGGCAGTGGTTCAAGGCCGAGGTGGGGCTCGGCGTTCGTGAGACACCACTCGACCGCTCAATCTGCCTCTCAGCCATGCTTCAGCCTGGGTTGACCATCGTTTCCGACCTGAGTGAGGACCCTCGCTTTGCTCGCAACCCGCTGGTGACGGAGGAGCCGCACCTGCGCTTCTATGCTGGGGCGGTGCTGAGAACGCCAGACGGAGTGCCTTTGGGAGCGCTGTGTGTGCTCGATCATGGACCTCGTGATCTGACGGAGGAGCAGGCTTCCACCCTTACACTGCTCGCGCGACAAGTGATGTCGCACCTGGGACTGCGCCGAGCCGTAGCCGAACGGGATGAGAAACTGGATGCCAGTCACAGGATCGAGCAGCGGCAGGCTCTGCTGGTGCGGGAGCTTCACCACCGGGTGAAGAACACCTTGGCGACCGTCCAGGCGCTGGTCGGTGCTACAGGCCGGTCCACCGACAGCTTTGACGAGTTCTACCGCTCCTTCTCAAACCGGATCACCTCGCTGGCGAGAACCCACAATCTCCTGACTGAGGATTACTGGCAAACCGCACCCTTGCGGGAGATCGCCCTCAACGAACTCAAACCGTTTGCGGAAAGCCGACAGCCCCGCTTCATGCTGATCGGACCACCCATCGAGCTATCGGCTGACTTGGCGGTTCCAGTCGGCATGGCCCTCCACGAACTGACCACGAACGCTGTCCAGTATGGGGCTCTGTCGGTGCCGACTGGCTACGTCCAGGTTCGGTGGAGTGTGGCCGAGATTGAGGGTGCCAGGAGGCTCCATCTGGAATGGAGCGAATTTGGTGGTCCGCCCGTGAGCAAGCCGCAGCACCAAGGCTTTGGCTCGACGCTCCTCCAGCGGGTTCTCCCCATGCAATGCAATGCCGAGGTCAGCGTCAATTATGATAGGGCGGGCCTGCGGTTCTGCATGGATGCTCCCATGATCGAACAACGGCTGGTCCCAGCTTACTGAGGGCTGTACCAGATAAGACGACGCGCCAAGATCAGCTTTTGGATTTCCTCCGTGCCCCGGCTGACGCTTTTCTGGGCGAGCTTTTGGCAGCGGGCTGCCGTTTTGGCTTTGTCATCTCATTCAGCATCGCCCTCTGCTGACGCTGCATCTCTGCCGTCCAGAAGCCACGGGCCGCACCAACCCAAGTGTTTGCCGCACTCAGCCAGAGGCTCATCCAAGGGTTCTTTGCCATCTCGACCTCAGTCTTTCAGATGCTCCCGGCACTCTGGCCGTCACTGGGATTGATCCCATCGCCGAGGTCATCCTTCAGGGCCATCTCGCAGCGCTCCACGTGGCTCATGGCTCGCTGGCGCATCTCCTGCGGGTCGTGGCAGGGGTCTTTCACGTCCTGCTGGCAGAACTTGCAGATCATTGGACTGGCCTTTTTGTTGGCGGGGCGTGCTAGGCCAACAAAGGTTCGGGATCAGGGTTCCCTGTGCTCCGTTCAGCCCTTTCCACCCTGAATGGCATCAGCTTCCGCATCATCGGTGGGAGGTCGGGAGGAGGGCGGTTCGTCGCCTCCAAGTCGGTGAACCGGGCCTTGCACCTGGGATTATACTGACCTGGAGGCCGCTCCCACGGGAGGGACTTTCTCGGGCAGCGAAGGCAATCCTATCGATTAGATGACGTAACTGGATGTCGGCCCCCAAACTTCTCGACCAGTCGGGCCAACCGGTACTGACCTCTGCGGTGCAGGCAGAGGGGACAATCAACCCGGACGATTATTCATGGAAAGTCGGACAGCCGTTCGACCATGACCTTGCGAGGTAGTGGGCTTAGAACAATTAGAGAACGAATATGTCGGGCTCGGGTTCGACTGGTTAGTGCCGTCAGAGCCTACAGAGGGATGCGCATAGCTGCTTAGGAGTGGGAAACCTAGAGACGAAACAGGACCAAAATAGGTTGGCTTAGCCGGTTTCCCACTTCGTCTAAGTTGCGGTAAACATTAATAATTTTCGCCCCGCCCCTGGGCACCACTTATCTCCATTGATATTTCTAAGGTTATTGGTGTCCTGCTTGAGGGTTCGAGAGTGCTTGTCCGCTTTGGGGCGCACTGGGGAACAACTTCATTCATTTGGCTCTAGAACGGCTATAGCGGATCAAATCTCCAGAGACGCTCTGCTTTCCAAACTATAGTCGGCTTGCCCCAGCGTGACTTGGCTTGTTTGGACCTGAAAATCCTATCGCATACGACAGGGCGCTGTGTCGCCAGCATCATAAGGTCGAGAACACGTTCGCTAAGCCCGAGGACTGTCGCTGGATTGCGACCCGCTACGACCGCTGCGCTCACACCTTCTCGGCCATCTGCATCTCGGCCACCGTCGCCTTCTACGTCAATTAACGGGTCCTGAGGCTAGTTTGCCGGACCAGATCCCGGCCCTGGTCTGCCGGACGGTGTTCCGTCAGGATTCATGCCGTATTTCCTGTATGTCGCCTGCAGATCCTCTTCCTCGGCGGCTTTCATGCGGGTATCGCTTCTGGCTTGATAAGCTGCATTTGAAGCATTCACGCCTACGATCAGCGGAATGGATGACAAGCCCGTTTTGTCCACGGACGCTGCCATCGCGGCAACGCCTTGTGCGGTGCCGAGAGCGCGTGCCTCGGCCTCCAGTTCGGCATGGGCTCTCGCTGAGGCGGATCCGGGCTCATCAATGCCTGCGGTATGGGGGGCTGCGGTGGTCATCGAGCCCGCGGTGCTTTGGCACCCGACGAGGGCCATGAGGGATGCCACGGCAATTATGGTCTTTCTTGCTGCAGATGACATGGGTCGGACCTGTGGTAGCGTAGCGTTATTCTGCTACCTTAACACGGCGCTGACTTTGCCTTCCCATCTGAACGTAGAGGGTCGAGCATGTTTGTCCGCTAGCCCCAATTGACCTGCAGCTACAATCAGGATGGGAGTTGTACGCTATTCTCATCATGAGCGGCTTCCAAGACCTTCGCCGGCGTGAGAGAGGATCGGCAATGGGAGATCTGCTGGTGCAAAAGCGTGATGGCCGTGCGGGCGAGATCCCGGAACTGCTGCTGCAGGATCTCCGGAGCATCGTCCCAGTCGCCTGAATACTCGGCGGCATAAAACGCCTGCGCGACAAGCTCGACTTGGTCTGGCGGCATGCAAGTCTCCCTGCACCTGTTAACCAGATAGGTACTTAGAGAGGCATTCGTTCCCTGTCTCTTTGGGATTACCACTTACGAGAGGTCGGAAGTCATTGATATTGCTGAACCTGCTACCCTTTCCGAGCAGGGGATGATTTTAGGAACATTTACATAGGTGAACTTTGGCCTGTTCTTTGGCGCACATCTGCCGCTATTCCTCATGAAACAGGTTTGAAATGAATGTGACATTCTGAAGGATCTTCTCTACTACTCTTGGATTACACCTATGTGCTATTATTAGCTTCTTGGCGCAGTCCCGAAGCGCGGATTGTGCGATCTGAGACATAAGCGATGACGGATCTGGACGAATTGAAGAAGATCATTGTCGCGACGTGGCGCGATGAGGAAATGGCATCGTCTGCATGCTACGGCGTCGACGCCTATTCGAAGCACTGGCCCTATGTCTTCATGGTCAATGACTGGCGTGTCTGGAACGAGAGCGGGCGAGACCTGAACCAGGAGGTCGTCCGATGGCTCGACGAGCAAGGGGGGCCTGGGACTTCTATCATCTGCTCGATGAGTGGGGTTTGGTGGGCTTCGACGACCTGAGAGCCGCGACGCGCTTCAGGCATCGCTGGTTCGGGGCGATCAAGGTTGTATCGTCGTCCGACAACACATGGAACCCGCATCCGCTCAGCGGCACCTTTGCTCCCAGCCTCGTGGATGAGAACTCGATGCAGGCTCGCAAAGACAGCCACGCAGTTCGATAGTCCCGCTGTACCGGTCCTGCCGCCCGCCTCTGTCCTTGACGCGTGACGGCGCTCTCTGCAGGCCTTTTCCAACGGTCCAGTCGGTCACTTCTTCGCGCAGATCGCCCGAGCGATCATGCCCTTTGGGCTCTCGCTGGTGGAGAAGCAATACACGCCCACTTCATCCATATCGAGACGGTCGCCACGGTTGCAGGTACCGTTGATCGGGTATTCATCCTGGTCGCAGCGAGCCATGCATCGGCCCTGGGATGTGCATTCCTGCACGAAGACGCGCAGAATCGTTCCGGCGAGCCCCGGCTTCCCTTCAGGTCCCATCTTTCCCTCCGGACCGATGGAACCCGGAGGTCCGGCAGGACCAGTGAGCCCAGCCGGGCCGATGGGACCGATGGGGCCAGGAGGTCCAATCGGCCCGATGCCTCCGGCAACACCTTGCGGTCCCGGAGGCCCGGCAGGCCCCACGGGCCCGATAGATCCTTCCGCGCCAACAGGACCAGCCAGTCCGATCGGACCAGGTGGGCCGGCGGGTCCGGGTTCGCCTCGCGGCCCCGGCGTCCCCTGAGGTCCCTGCGGCCCCTGGTGGCCTGCAAGACCCTGTGGCCCCTGCGGGCCGGGAGGCCCCGCCGGGCCTTCGGGCCCGATAGGACCCGCTGGTCCCGCAGGGCCTGGCTGCGCGTCAGGGACGGCCCGTGCCTCCGTATTCCCTGGTGGTCCCGGAGGTCCGGCAGGTCCTTGTGCCCCAACCGGGCCTGCCGGTCCGGGTTCTCCGCGCGGCCCGGGAGGACCTGCAGCCCCTTGTGGGCCGGGAGGTCCTTCCGATCCCGGGTCGCCCTTCGGTCCGGGGGCGCCGTCGCGCCCGGGTTCGCCTTGAGGGCCGGGCAGGCCTGCAGGCCCAGGCTGGACGGGTTCAACGGCCGCAGATTGCTGTGCTGCGCCCGATCCTTCCGGACCTTTCTGGCCGCAGAAGCCGACAACCGCCTGGCGCTGCTCATTCTCCGCCTGGAGGTTCACGACGCAGCTGGCGGGATGATAGGCGATCCGGAAAGTGAACCGACCGTTGGCATCGGCTTTCGTCTCGAAGCGTTCATCGAGGAAGATCGACACCTGCCGTGGTTTGCTCAATCGACCGACGACACGCAACTCGCCGGCGGTGATCATGGCCTGATCGATGACGATATCGGCCATGGCTGGCGTGCCGCTGGCGATCAGGATGGATCCGGCTAACAGGCGTTTGAGCATCGTGCCTTCCCCGCATCAGAGACATTAAGCGTCGCCTGAAGAAGGCCGAAGCGTCAATTCACCCGGAAGGATATCGGGAGTGCCTTACGCCGTACGCATTGTGGCTGCAGAGAGTGCGAGCGCATCGTGCCGAACCGGAGGTCCGCGCCCGCGAAAAGCGGCTCCGGTTTTTCACCCCGAATGATGCGCCGCTTAAGGGTCCGAGGCTCTAATGCACGCCTTCCGCCTGCATTGCCTCGACGCGGATCTCCTCCGTCAGCTGCGCCTTCAGGCTTGAAAACTCCGGGGTGGTCTTCATCGTGTAGTGTCGCGGGTGAGGCAGGTCGACGGGGATGTCGGCCTTGATGCGGCCGGGGCGGGCGGACATGACGATGACGCGGGAGGCGAGGAAGATCGCTTCCTCGATGTCGTGGGTGACGAAGAGCACGGTCTTGCGCTCGCGTTCCCAGATGCCCAGCAGCAGTTCCTGCATCAGGCCGCGGGTCTGGTTATCGAGGGCGCCGAAGGGCTCGTCGAGCAGCAGGATTTCCGGATCGTTGGCGAGCGCGCGGGCAATGGCGGTACGCTGCTGCATGCCGCCGGAGAGCTGCTTCGGGTAATGGTTCTCGAAGCCGCGCAGGCCCACCTTCTCGGTGAAGGACGCGACGATGTCTTGGCGCTCCGCTTTCGGCATGCCCTTTTCGCGCAGGCCGTAGGCGATGTTCTCAGCAATCGTCAGCCACGGAAACAGGGTATAGGACTGGAACACCATGCCCCGGTCGGCACCCGGACCTTTGATCTCGCGGCCATTCAGAAGAACGCGTCCGCCGCTCGGACGGTCGAGGCCTGCCACGATGCGCAGGAGCGTGGATTTTCCGCAGCCGGAGGGGCCGAGAATGGTGATGAAGTCGTTCTGCGCGACCTGCAGGTTTGTGGGCTCGAGCGCGCGCACGGGCGCGCCGCCGCGCACGCCCGGAAACACCCGCGAGACGCTGTCGATCTGGAGGATCGTGCCGGTCATGCGAGCCTCCACGGGAAGAGCGAACGGTTGAGAGCTTTGAACAGAAAGTCGGAGATGAGGCCGATGACGCCGATGACGATGATGCCGAAGATCATCTGACCGGTGGCCAGAAGCGCCTGGCTGTCGATGATCATGTGTCCGATGCCGGAGGATGAGCCGATGAGCTCCGCGACGATCACATAGGTCCAGGCCCAGCCGAGAACGAGGCGCAGGATCTCGGCGATCTCGGGCGCATTTGCGGGGATGAGCACGCGCTTCACCACGCCCCGATCCTTGGAGCCCAGCGTATAGGCGGCCTCCACGAGATCGCGGCGGGTGTTGCCCACGGCAACCGCGACCATCAGGATGATCTGAAACACGGAGCCGATGAAGATAACAAGGAGCTTCTGCATCTCTCCGATGCCTGCCCAGAGGATGAGTAGCGGCACGAAGGCCGATGCGGGCAGATAGCGTGCGAAGGACACGAAGGGCTCGAGGAATGCCTCGAAGGACTTGTAGGCGCCCATCATGATGCCGAGCGGCACGGCGACGGCTGCGGCCAGGACGAAGCCGCCAACGACGCGCCAGACCGTGATGCCGATATCGCCCATGAAACCGAAGCGGGTGAGCAGCAGCCATCCGTCCTGCACCATCGTGATCGGATCGGCGAGGAAGGTCCGCGAAACGAAGCCGCCAAGGGTCGCGACGGCCCATGCTGCGAGGAAAAGGATGAAGAAGGAAATGCCGAGCGTGACGCGCGTGCCCTGGCTGACGGGTTCGAGAGGACGAGGCATGAAGGATCTGCTCTGCCATCCGGACCTGGTGTGCCGGAGGGTGCTTGTGAGGAAGTGATCAGGCGGCGGCCCGCGTGGAACCGGGCCGCCGCCGCGTTAGGGAGATCGCTACTGGATGAAGCTGGTATCGGCCAGCGCTTCCATGTCGGGCTTCTGCTTGATGATGCCGGTCTCCAGGAGCAGGTCGGCGGCTTCCGCCGAGAAGGTCTTGAACTCGCTCGCGAAGAACTTCTTGTTGGCCTCGCGGTCCTGCCAGCGCAGGAACTGGGCCGACTTGCCGAAGGCCTCGCCGGTCTGCTTCACGTCCGCACCCATGATGTCATAAGCCTTCGCCTGATCCTTGGCGATCATGTCGAGCGCTTCGAAATAGCTGTCGGCAAAGGCCTTCGCAGCCTTCGGGTTGTCGGCAAGGAATTTCGGCGTGCAGCCGAAGGTGTCCATGACCATCGGATAATCGAGGGTCGTGGCGATGATCTTGCCGGCCTGAGGGCTGCGCGCACCGAGGAGAGGTAGGGCTCGTAGGTCATGGCCGCATCGTTCTGGCCGGCGATGAAAGCCTGCGCGGCCGGGCCCGGCTCCATGTTGACCACCGTCACATCCTTCACCGAGAGGCCGTTCTTCTTCAGCATCCAGGAGAGGGCGAAGTAGGGCGACGTGCCGGGCGCGGAGGCGGCCACCTGCTTGCCTTTGATGTCCTTGATGGCAGCGATGTCGTTTTTCACCACCATGCCGTCAGCCCCGTAGCTTTTGTCGAGCTGGAAGATCTGCTTGGTGGGGACGCCGTTCGCGTTCCACACGATCCAGGTCTCGACCGTGGTGGCGGCGCATTGGATGTCGCCGGACTGGATGGCGAGATGGCGGCTGGCCTGCGGGACCTTCTTGATCGTGACGTCGAGGCCGTTCTTCTTGAAGATGCCGGCTTCCTTCGCGAGCGTAAGGGGCGCGAAGCCCGTCCAGCCCGAGATGCCGATGGCCACCTTCGTCTCCTGCGCCGAGGCGGACCCGACCGCCAGCGCCAACACGGCCAAACTACCCAATACCGCCTTCATTGCAGCCTCCGTTCTATCCAAATCCTCTGGCTCGTTTCGCCGATCGCGCTCTCCGGTAGGTTCCAGGAATTCAGGCGCCGGGCATTCTTTTCGAGCGGGCGAATGGCACCATGCCGGAGCGGCAATGTCAAATGTATAGACATTTTGACCTGCCGCTGTTTTGGGCATCGCGCGTCAAATATTGGCTCCTATGTCGACGGCTCAGGCGAGATCTCGACGAGGATCGCACGGCCGGTCCCGGAGAGCAGGACAAGTTCCTGCGTCGCCTCCAACATCAGCGCATCGAGCACCTGGAGCGAATGGATCGTCGAATCGAGCGTCACGTCGAAAGGACCGTCGAGCGGCACGAGAAAGGCGACAATCGTGTCCTCCGACAGCAGCGCCACGCCGGATCCAATGAACCGCGTCCGGTGCCGGAACTGTCCGCGCCGCGTCATCACGTTTAGGTCGCGGATCGGGCCCGAGAGGAGCCGCCCGATGGTGACGTCGTCGCCGGAGAAAGAGAGCTTGGGAGAGACCCTGTCGAGCGGATAAGCGATACCCTCCACGTCGAGCTCGATGCCGTCGCCCTTGACCACGATCAGCGTGCGGTCGATCCCTGGAAAAAGCGAGAACGGTCCGTCGGACGCGACATCCGCCATGCTGACGCGCCATCCGAACGTCTCGAAACCCGAGCCTTCCGGAAAGGCGGCAACCTCCGCGGTGGTGCCGCCGCCGTTCTTCCACGGAACCCGGACGAGATCGTGCTCGCGGATGACGCGCGCGCCCATTACCGCAGGCTCGGCAGGTTGAGGCCGTGTTCGCGGGCGCAGTCGATGGCGATGTCGTAGCCGGCATCCGCATGACGCATCACGCCGGTCGCCGGGTCGTTCCAGAGCACACGCTCGATGCGCTTGGCCGCTTCCGGCGTGCCATCGCAGGCGATCACCATGCCCGAATGCTGCGAGAAGCCCATGCCGACGCCGCCGCCATGATGCAGCGAGACCCAGGTGGCGCCGGACGCGCAGTTGAGCAGCGCGTTGAGGAGTGGCCAATCGGACACTGCATCGGAGCCGTCCTTCATGGCTTCCGTCTCGCGGTTCGGGCTGGCGACCGAGCCGGAATCGAGATGATCGCGGCCGATCACGATGGGTGCCTTCAGCTCGCCCTTGGCCACCATCTCGTTGAAGGCGAGGCCAAGCCGGTGACGGTCGCCCAAGCCCACCCAGCAGATGCGCGCGGGCAGGCCCTGAAACTTGATGCGTTCCTTGGCCATGTCGAGCCAGTTGTGCAGGTGCTTGTTGTCGGGCAGCAGCTCCTTCACCTTGGCGTCAGTCTTGAAGATGTCTTCCGGATCGCCCGAGAGCGCAGCCCAGCGGAACGGTCCGATGCCGCGGCAGAAGAGCGGACGGATATAGGCCGGCACGAAGCCCGGGAAGTCGAAGGCGTTGTCAACGCCTTCATCCTTCGCCATCTGGCGGATGTTGTTGCCGTAATCGAGGGTCGGTACGCCTGCCCTGTGAAAGTCGAGCATGGCGCGCACGTGCTCGGCCATGGATTGCTTGGCAGCGTGCTCCACGGCTTTGGGATCGCTCTCGCGCTTGGCGTCCCACTGGCTAAGCGTCCAGCCCTTCGGCAGATAGCCGTTGATCGGATCATGCGCCGAGGTCTGATCGGTCACCGCATCGGGACGGATGCCGCGGCGGTAGATCTCCGGAAAGATCTCGGCGGCGTTGCCGAGGAGGCCTACGGAGACCGGCTTCTTGTCGCGGCACGATTGCTCGATGATGGCGAGTGCCTCGTCGAGCGTATCGGCGCGCTGGTCGAGGTAGCCGGTGCGCAGGCGCATCTCGATGCGGCTCGGCTGGCATTCCACCGCAAGGCAGGAGGCGCCCGCCATGGTGGCGGCGAGCGGCTGCGCGCCGCCCATGCCGCCGAGGCCACCGGTGAGGATCCAGCGGCCGGAGAGATCGCCGTTATAATGCTGACGACCCACCTCCACGAAGGTCTCGTAGGTGCCCTGCACGATCCCCTGCGTGCCGATATAGATCCAGGAGCCGGCCGTCATCTGGCCGTACATCATGAGCCCCTTACGATCGAGCTCATGGAACTTGTCCCAGGTGGCCCAGTGCGGCACGAGGTTCGAATTGGCGATCAGCACGCGCGGCGCATCCGCGTGGGTGCGAAACACGCCGACCGGCTTGCCCGACTGCACGAGGAGCGTCTCGTCGGCTTCAAGGTTTTTGAGAGCTGCCACGATGCGGTCGAAGCTGTCCCAATCGCGTGCGGCACGGCCAATACCGCCATAGACGACGAGTTCGCCCGGCTTCTCGGCGACATCGGGATCGAGGTTGTTCATCAGCATGCGCAAGGGCGCCTCCGTCAGCCAGCTCTTGGCCGACAATTCGGTGCCATGCGGAGCGCGGATCACGCGGGCGTTGTCGATGCGGGTCATGGGACGGATCCTCGGGTCAGGCTTTGGAACGGGCGAAGGTGAGACAGGTTTGAAGAATGAGGGCGAGTGCCGTCCGCATGGGCGCGGCATAATCCTCGTCGTAGGCGCTGGGCCACTCGCCTTCCGCTACAGGGCCGGGCGGCTCTTTCATGTAGCCGCGGCAGGCAAGCTCCATCTGGACGGCATGAATACCGGCCCGCGGATCGCCGAAGCTGCGCGTGATGTAGCCACCCTTGAACCGACCGTTGACCACATGGCTGAAGCCGCTGCCGATGCAGATCTTCTCGATGGCGTCGCTCAGGGATGGGGCACAGGTGGTGCCGCCATTGGTGCCGATGTTGAAATGAGGCAGGGTGCCGTCGAACAGGCGAGGTATGACCGAGCGGATCGAGTGGCAATCATAGACTACGACTGTGGCATGCCGTGCCCGCAGCCGGTCGATCTCCGCGTGAACGGTCGCATGATAGGGATCGAAGAAACGGACGCGGCGCTCGGCGATCTCGTCCTCCGTCGGCTCTGTTCCCGGCTCGTAGAGCGGCTCGCCGTCGAAGGTGGTGGTGGGGCACAGCTCCGTTGTCGCCTGTCCCGGATAGAGCGAGACGCCGGACGGGTCGCGGTTCACGTCGATCACCGTGCGGGAGATCGTGGTGCGGATCACGGTTGCGTCGAGGTCGGCGGCGAAATCGTAGAGTCGCTCGATCCACCAATCCGCATCCTTGCGCGCCAGCCAGGGCGAGACGAGGCCGCGTTCGTACGCGGCGGGAATCGCCGTTCCGGTATGCGGCAAGCTCACCACGAGCGGCGCTTCTCCACGGACGACAGTGAGCCAGTCCGGATGCTCGCTCATGCTCGAACCTCATCGGTCACGAGCGGCAGCACGTCGACGCCGGCGGCTTCCGCAAGGGCGCCGGAAACAACGAGAGCCGTGGCCTGCTGCATGTCGGGCGCCATGTGCCGGTCGTCATCGAGATGCGGAACTTTCGCGCGCAGCAGCGCGCGGGCACTCTCGAGGCGCTCGCTCGATTTCATGGAGGCGTGGAAGTCACAGCCCTGGACCGCGGCGAGCAATTCGATGCCGATGACGTTGGCAGTATTCGCCGCCATCGGGAGGAGACGCCTTGCCCCGTGGGTCGCCATGGAGACATGGTCTTCCTGGTTGGCGGAGGTCGGGATCGAGTCCACGCTCGCCGGGTAGGCGCGCTGCTTGTTCTCCGACACGAGAGCCGCCGCCGTCACCTGTGGGATCATGAAGCCGGAATTGAGCCCGGGTTTCGGCGTCAGGAAGGCGGGAAGGCCCGACAGGGCCGGGTCGACCAGCATGGCGATGCGCCGCTCGGCGAGAGAGCCGATCTCACAGAGGGCCATGGCGAGCATGTCGGCAGCAAAGGCCACCGGCTCCGCGTGGAAGTTGCCGCCGGAGATGACCTCTCCGGTCTCCGCGAAGACGAGCGGGTTGTCGGATACGCCGTTCGCCTCGGTGCCGAGCGTCTCGCCGGCCTGACGCAGCAGGTCGAGCACGGCGCCCATCACCTGCGGCTGACAGCGCAGGCAATAGGGATCCTGCACGCGGTCGTCGTTGGTGAGGTGAGACGCCCGGATGGCGCTGCCCTGCATCAGCGCGCGCAAGGATGCGGCGACCTCGATCTGCCCGCGGTGACGCCGCAGCTTTTGAATACGCTCGTCGAATGGTCCATCCGACCCCTTGGCGGCATCGGTCGCCAGTGCGCCTGTGACGAGCGCGGCGCGGAACACGCGCTCGGCTTCGAACAGGCCGGCCAGCGCGAGCGCGGTCGAGACCTGCGTGCCGTTGAGAAGCGCCAGACCTTCCTTCGGACCAAGCGCCAACGGCGCGAGGCCCGCTTGTGCCAAAGCTGTTTCTGCCGGAATGCGCACGCCGTCGACGAAGAACTCGCCGACGCCCATGAGCGCTGCCGTCATGTGGGCGAGGGGAGCCAGATCGCCCGAGGCCCCCACCGATCCTTGCCCGGGAATGACAGGAATGAGGTTGGCGCGCAGGCAAGCCGTCAGGTGCTCGATGGTGGACCAGCGCACGCCCGACGCTCCTTGAGCGAGGCTGGCGAGCTTGAGGGCCATGACGAGCCGCACCGCCGCAATCGGCAGGGGCTCACCGACGCCTGCCGCGTGCGAGAGCACGATATTGCGCTGGAGAGTCGCGAGATCGGCGGTGCCGATGCGCACGCTCGCGAGCTTCCCGAACCCCGTGTTGATGCCATAGACCGGCTCACCCTTGGCCACGATGGCCTCGATGGTCCTGGCGCCGGCCTCGATAGCCGGGCGGCAATCCTGATCGAGCGCGACGTCGGCACCGAAATAGACGTGGCGCCAATCGGCGAGCGAAACGGAGCCGGGATGAAGCATTACTTCTTGAGTCACTGTCCTCTCCAGACACGGGCATGAAGCGGGTTGAATCCGATGCGGTAGACGAGCTCCGCCGGGCGTTCGATGTTCCAGATTGCGAGATCGCACGACTTGCCCACTTCCAGCGTGCCGATCTCGTCAAGCTTTCCAAGAGCACGCGCCGCCTCTCGCGTGACGCCGGCGATGCATTCCTCGACCGTCATGCGGAACAGGGTCGCGCCCATGTTCATGGTGAGCAGGAGCGATGTCAGCGGCGAGGTGCCGGGGTTGCAATCGGTTGCCAGTGCCATGCGCGTGCCTGCTTTACGGAAGGCGGCGACCGGCGGCGCTTTCGTCTCGCGCAGCATGTAGAAAGCGCCCGGCAGCAGCACCGCGACCGTGCCCGCCTTCGCCATCGCCGCGGCCCCATCCTCGTCGGTGTATTCGAGGTGATCGGCGGAGAGGGCGCCGTGGTCTGCGGCGAGCTTCGCGCCGTGCAGGTTGGAGAGCTGGTCGGCGTGGAGCTTGATCGTCAGGCCGTGCGCCTTGGCGGCGTCGAACACGCGGGCGGTCTGCTCAGGGGAAAAGGCGATGCCCTCGCAGAAGGCATCGACCGAATCGACTAGTCCTTCGCAGGCAAGCGCCGGCAGTATCTCGTGGCAGACCTTGTCGATGAAGGCCTCCTTGTCGCCGTTCGCCTCCGGCGGCAGGGCATGGGCGCCGAGGAAGGTGGTCGTGATGGATACGGGGCGCACGTCGGCAAGACGCCGCGCGGCGCGCAAGGACCGGGCCTCGGTCTGCAGGTCGAGGCCATAGCCCGACTTGACCTCGACGGTGGTGCAGCCTTCCGCGATGAGATGGTCGAGGCGGGGCAGGGCGCTGGCGACGAGCTCATCCTCGGTTGCTGCGCGGGTGGCCTTCACGGTGGAGACGATGCCCCCGCCGGCGCGGGCGATCTCCTCGTAGCTCGCGCCGTTCAGCCGCAGCTCGAACTCATGCGCCCGGTCGCCTCCGAAGACGAGATGGGTGTGGCAATCGACGAGGCCGGGGGTGATCCAGCGACCTTGGCAGTCGATCCGCTCGGCCGCATCCCAACCGGTCGGGAGATCCTTCGCCGGTCCGGCAAAGGCGATCCGACCATCCTTGGCGGCAACGGCTCCGCTCTCGACGATGCCGAGACCGTCACCGGCCAGAGTAGCAAGGCGAGCATTGAACCAGACCCGGTCGAAGCGCATGTTCCTGCTCCGGTGAGGTTGCGATAATGTCTATACATAATCGCGAAAGATCGATATTGTCTAGACGTATTCGATCGGCTCTGATGGTCCGGCGTCGGCATGGCTTTTTGGCGGCTGTGGTCCGGCGCCATCGACAGTGAAGGTGTCAGCATGCGCAGGCTCATTCTCGATCACGCCCTTCTGCCGGATGGCTGGGCGGAGAATGTCGGAATCGACATCGACGGCGGGATGATCCTCGCCGTCCATGCGAAGGCCTCCGCCGACGGACGCGAGCGCATCGCCGGGATTGTGCTTCCCGGATTGCCGAACCTGCACTCTCATACCTTCCAGCGCGGCATGGCGGGGCTTGCCGAAACCCGAGGACCGGAAGGGGACAGCTTCTGGACCTGGCGGCAGGTCATGTATCGGTTCCTCGGCTCACTCACTCCGGACGATGTGGAGGCCATCGCGGCCTTCGCCATGATGGAAATGCTCGAGGGGGCTTCACTGCGCTCGCCGAGTTCCATTATCTGCATCGTGATGTCGACGGCCGCCCATATGCCGATATCGCGGAGCTCTCCCATCGTATCGCGGCTGCGGCACAGGAGACCGGCATGGGCCTGACACTCCTGCCGGTCTTCTATGCGCAAGGCGGCTTCGGCGGCGTGGCGCCGACTGAGGGCCAACGGCGTTTCATCAATGACGTGGACAGCTATGCCCGGCTGCTCGAAGGTGCTCGCAAGGCCGTGGCCGAGCTCGATGATGCCGTCATCGGCGTCGCGCCGCACAGCCTGCGCGCCGTCACGCCCGAGAGCCTCCGCGATGTCGTGCCGCTGGCCGGCGGGGGGCCGATCCACATCCACATCGCCGAGCAGGTGAAGGAGGTCGAGGATTGCCTGACATGGTCTGGCCAGCGCCCCGTCGCATGGCTGCTCGACCACGCGCCTGTCGACCGGCGCTGGTGCCTGATCCACGCAACCCATCTCGATGCGCGGGAGGTCAAAGGCATCGCGATGAGCGGCGCGGTGGCAGGCCTGTGCCCGATCACCGAGGCCAATCTCGGCGACGGCATCTTCGAAGGTGTCGATTATCTCGCAGCCGGAGGCCGGTTCGGCTTCGGGTCTGATTCCAACATCGAGATTTCGGCGTCGGCGGAGCTCAAGCAGTTCGAGTACAGTCAGCGCCTCAAGCACCGCGCCCGCAATGTCCTGGCCGAGCACGAGGGGCAATCGACTGGGCGCAGCCTCTATGACAGGGCGCTGGCAGGCGGCGCTCAGGCGCTCGGCCGTCGTATCGGAGCCATCGAGGCAGGGCAGCGCGCCGATCTCGTGGTGCTCGATGCCGGCCACCCGGACCTCGCCGCCGTCTCAGGGGACCGCTGGATCGATTCTTACGTGTTCGTCGCGGGCAAGGCTGCCATCGACACGGTGTTTGTTGCGGGCAATGCCGTTGTCAGGAGCGGCCGGCACATCCACCGTGAAACGTTCCGCGCTCGCTACGGACGTGCCATGGCCCGCATCCTGGCATGAGAGAAGATTGAAGGCGGCATGAAACATCTGCACCAGCGCATCCGCGACGATATCGAGGCCCGGATCATGTCGGGCGAGTGGTCCCCGGGCCACCGCATTCCATACGAGCACGAGCTGATGACCGAGTACGGCTGCTCGCGCATGACGGTGAACAAGGTGCTGTCGACGCTCGCCGCCAACGGCCTCATCACGCGGCGACGCCGGGCGGGCTCGGTGGTGGCGGAGCCGAGCAGCCAGCAGGCCGTGCTGCAGATCCAGGATTTCGCCCTCGAGGCGGCGCGGGCCGGCATCGAATATCGCTTCAAGATCCTGCACCGCTCCATCGAACCCATCGATGCCGCCGCCGCACAGCGTACCGGTCTGCCGGTGGAGACGAAGATGCTCTGCCTCTCCACGCTTCACGTCATGGATGACGTGCCGCAAGCCTTCGAGCAGCGCCTGATCAACCTGGCCACCGTGCCCGAAGCCGACCAGGAGGCGTTCAAGGACGATCCGCCGGGCACATGGCTGCTGCGGCGCGTGCCGTGGACGGATGCGGAGCACATCGTGCGCGCCGTCAATGCGGACAGCACGATGGCGAAGCGTTTACAGGTTCAAACGGGAACCGCCTGTCTCGTGCTGGAGCGGCGCACCTGGCAGGCGGGCGCCTTCGTGACCGAGGCGAGGATCACCTATCCTGGTGACCGTCACCAGCTCGTCGGGCGGTTCTCGCCGGTTGCGTGACGGTCCTCGTCATCCTCGGCGAGCCGCAGGCGAGGAAACTGGATCCATTACGCTGGGCGTGGGAGGGGATTCCCTTCCCCTCCGTTGACGCTCCGTCTGGGAATGACACCCTCCTGTCATGGCCGGGCTTGTCCCGGCCATCCCGATTAGGAAGAGCGTTGCGCCTCAATCGATCGAGATCACCGGCACAAGGCCGGTGATGACGAGCGCGTGTTTCGAGGCACGGGACCACGACTAAGGAGCTAATCGCTTACGACAGCGCCGAGCGCAAATCCTGAATCAGGTCGTCCGCATCCTCGATGCCGACCGACAGACGCACCAAGCCATCGTCGATGCCGAGCTCGGCCCGGACCTCCGGCGGCACGGAGGCATGGGTCATGATCGCCGGATGTTCGATCAGGCTTTCCACGCCACCCAGACTCTCGGCGAGCGTGAAGAGCTGGCAGCGCTCCAGGAAGCGTGTCGCGCCGTCGAGGCCGCCCTTGATGCGGGCGGTGATGATGCCGCCGAAGCCGCGCATCTGGCGCTTGGCCAGCTCGTGCTGCGGATGCGAGGCGAGGCCCGGATAAATCACGCCGTCCACGCCTGGATGGCTATCCAGTAACTGGGCGATCTTGAGCGCCGAGGTGCAGTGCCGCTCCATGCGCAGTGAGAGCGTCTTGAGGCCGCGCAGGGCCAGGAAGCTGTCGAAGGGTCCGGAGACGGAACCGACGGCGTTCTGCAGGAAGGCGATCTTCTCCCGAACCTCTTCATTCTGGCCCACGATGACGACACCGCCGACCATATCGGAATGGCCGTTGAGGTACTTTGTCGTGGAATGCACGACGATGTCGAAGCCGAATTCGAGCGGGCGCTGCACCCAAGGGCTGGCGAAGGTGTTGTCGGCGACGAGCCAGGTGCCGTGCCCGCGCGTGGCGGCCGCGATGGCTTCGAGGTCGGCGAGCTTCAGGAGCGGGTTGGTGGGCGTCTCGACCCAGACGAACTTGGTGTTGGGACGCAGAGCCGCCTTCACCGCATCCGGATTCCCAAGATCGACATAGGTTATGTCGAGCCCGGCCGATTTCCTGCGCACGCGCTCGAAGAGGCGACGCGTGCCGCCGTAGAGATCGTCGGAGGCCACGATGTGCGAGCCATGCTCCAGCATGTCGAGCACGGTCGCGCTCGCCGCGAGTCCGGATGAGAAGGCGTAGGCCGCGGTGCCGCCCTCGAGATCCGCGATGCATCGCTCGAAGGCCATGCGGGTCGGGTTCTGCGAGCGGGCATATTCGAAGCCCTTGTGAACGCCTGGGCTTTCCTGCGCGAAGGTCGAGGTGGCGTAGATCGGCATCATCACCGCACCCGTGGTGGGATCCGGCGACTGGCCTGCATGGATGCAGCGGGTGGCGAAATCGAGCTGGTTGCGGGCGGTCATGAGGCCTTGATCCGGAAGAAGTTGATGAGGTCGATGCGGGTGGCGAGACCGACGAAGGTGTCGCCATCCATGATCACCGGCACGAGACCGGCTGCGAAGAGGGGCAGAAGCTCCTTGACGGGAGCATCGGCGGAAATCGTCTGCAGGCGCGACACCATCACGTCGCGCACCGGCTTGTCGAAGACGCTCTGGGGAGCGCCCTCATTGGCGACAAGCGCATCGAGGATGTCGCTTTCGTCGATGAGCCCGACCACATGACCGTCTTCGATCACCGGCAGCTGCGAGATGTCGGAGGAACGCATGCGGGCGAAAGCGGAGCGCAGGGTCTCGCTGGGCGACACGAAGATGGTCGCGCCTTCGCCGAAGGGATTGATCACCACATCGCGCGCGGTGCCGGTCGTCTTGCGGTCCAGCCAGCCTTCCTGCGCGATGAAGGCATCGTTGAACACCTTCGACAGGTACTTGGCGCCCGTATCGCACACGATGGTGACGACCCGCTTCGGTTCCGTCTGCTCGCGGCAATAGCGCAAGGCGGCCGCGAGGAGGGTGCCGGAGGAGGAACCTGCCAGAATGCCCTCCTTGCGCAGGAGCTCGCGCGCTGCCGAGAAGCTCTCCTTGTCGCCGATGGAATAGGCCTTCTTCACCAGCGAGAGGTCGCAGTTCGGCGGGACAAAATCCTCGCCGATCCCCTCGACGGCCCAGGAGCCGGCTTCGGTCATCTGTCCGGTCTCGACCAGCGGGGCGAGGATCGAGCCTGCAGGATCTGCCAGCACCATGGCGGTCTTGGGCGAAGCCTTCTTGAGATAGCGCCCGACACCCGTGAGGGTGCCGCCGGAGCCGACGCCGACCACGACGGCATCCACGTCGCCTTCCATTCCTTCCAGGATCTCAGGGCCGGTGCTCGCCTCGTGGGCGGCCGGGTTGGCGGGGTTCTCGAACTGGTTGATGTAGACGGCGCCGGGCGTCCTGCCGGTGATCGCCTGGGCGAGGTCTTGGTAATAATCCGGGTGGCCCTTGCCCACATCGGACCGGGTGATGACGACTTCGGCGCCCAGGGCCTTGGCGTGCAGGACCTTCTCCCGGGACATCTTGTCCGGCACCACGAGGAGCGTGCGGTAGCCCTTGCTGGCGCCGACCAGCGCCAAGCCGACGCCGGTGTTGCCGGCTGTCGCCTCGATGATGGTGCCGCCCGGTTTCAGGCGTCCGTCGGCTTCCGCCGCTTCGATCATGGCGCGCGCCGGACGGTCCTTGATGGAGCCGCTGGGATTGGCGCTCTCAAGCTTGAGGAAGAGCCTGCACGGACCGGTGTCCAGACTCGTCACCTCGACGAGAGGCGTTTTTCCGATCAGGTCCAGGGCTCCATGGGCAGCCATTTCGCATCTTTCTAATGTGGAATAGATTATTTGTTTCTTTTTTGACGTGAAACAGGATTGTCCTTACAGATCCTTCCGTGGATTGTCACCTGTCGTTCTGATCGCTCAACTTCGATCCACTGCCTTTGGTCCCTTGGGACCGGCGGCCCGACCCGCTTCGGTCGAAGCCGGATGCACCTCGCGCGGCAGAATCTCCCAAAGCACTGCAAAAGAGAAAATTTTTCTTTTTGTTCGGTTTAAAGAACAATTGCGTTGACAGAGCGGATATCGCGGATGAACCTGCTTCTGTTTTCAGGGCTCAGGAGCCTGCGAAAACCGCGGTGACTTAAGGTGAGCAACTTGCGCCGCGTGATCAGACGCTAGCGCATTGCGCGGAAAAGTGGACACGGTTTTTCACTGACGCGGACCATCAGTTCGCGCCGAGCGATGCGTCAGCCAGGAAAAGGAACATCGGATCAATTCCAAAATGGATTCCACATTTGGATCCGATGCCAAGGTGCTGCGGGGCAAAGGACGCCTCGCATCAGAAAGGGTTCTCCATGACGCACCCTCGGATTGTCGGCATCGCCGGCAGCTTCCGCCGCCCGTCCAAGACACGGTCTCTTGTCGAAACGATCGGTGCCGAGATCGGGCGGACTCGATCGGTCGACTTCGTCGTTCACGATCTGGTGGAAATCGGACCTGGTCTCGGCGGTGCCTTCTCGCGCACGCAGTTGGCGCCGGACGCCGCCCGCGTCCTCAGGGACATCGAGACCGCGGATGCCCTGATCGTGGGAACCCCCGTCTTTAAGGGATCCTATACGGGCCTGTTCAAGCACCTGTTCGACCTCGTCGAGCCCGACGCTCTGAGGGACGTGCCCGTGTTGCTGACCGCGACGGGCGGTGGGCTGCGCCACGCTCTCGTGGTCGAGCACTACCTGCGCCCGCTTTTCGGCTTCTTCGAGGCGCTCACCATCCCGACCGCCGTCTATGCGAGCGAGAGCAATTTCATCGACGGCACACTCGTGGACGCCGCCGTGCGCGAACGAGCCTCGACGGCCGCCGCGCAGCTCTCGACCGTGCTGGGTCAGCGCGTTGAGCAGACACGCAGCCGTGAACCGGTACGGCTCGCCGCCGTCCGCTGAGGGGCAGCTCATGTGAGCGAGCGATCCTGAAGCGGCTTAAGCCGGCCGCATTCTTGCTCTGCTCAAAAGATCAAAAAGAAAGGGCCCCATAGCCGTTGGCCGGGGCCCTCTTTCATTCCGCCGCGTTAGATCACGAAGAAGTCCTTGTAGGTCAGCTTGAGGTTCTTCGAGAGCTGCGCGAATTCCACGGCCTCCTTGGATCCCGACCCGTCGGCATCGTAGCTGAGGACGCCCGTCTTCTTGTTGTAGATCAGGTAGTCGTCCTTCTCACGCGCCTTGGTGCCGGTGACGAAGAACTCCTTGTTCAACTGTCCCGGATTGGATGACGTCCCGCTTCCCAGCTTCCTGAAGATCGCGTTGTCGAGCCAGAGGCTGTCGGACGTGACGCTGAAGTCCTTGATCGTGTCGAAGTTGACCTTGCGATCCGTGCTGGGCGTCCCGAGTTTGTCGCTGAACACGAAGGCATCGCTGCCCGCATTCCCGTAAAGGATGTCGTTGCCGGAATCGCCATCGATCACGTCGTCGCCGGAACCGCCGTAGACCATGTCGCGACCGCCGCCGCCATTCACGTGGTCGTTGCCGGCGTCGCCATAGACCTTGTCGTTGCCGGCGCCGCCATAGACACGATCCTTGCCAAGACCGCCATAAACCAGGTCATTGCCGCTGTCGCCGTAGAGCCAGTCATCACCGTTGTCGCCATAGACTTTGTCGTGTCCAGTGCCGCCGTAGAGCTTGTCATCCGCGCCACGGCCCTTGATCACGTCGTTGCCGCCTAGACCCTTCATGATGTTGATGTTGTCATTGCCGGTGAGGGTGTTCCCCTTGGACGTGCCGTTGCGGGTTTCAGTCGGAATTGTGGGAACTCCGGGATCGCTCGGAGTGCCGGTGCCGCCAGGAGTGCCGGTGCCGCCAGGAGTGCCGGTGCCGCCAGGAGTGCCGGTGCCGCCAGGAGTGCCGGTGCCGCCAGGAGTGCCGGTGCCGCCAGGAGTGCCGGTGCCGCCAGGAGTGCCGGTGCCGCCAGGAGTGCCGGTGCCGCCAGGAGTGCCGGGGTCGGGCGGCGTTACAAGGGTGTAATCGCTTGCATGAATCGGAGCGCCACCGGATACGCGGAAGCTCTCGGAGTAGCTCCCGTCTGTAACGGTCCAGTTCCCATTCCCGGCGTTGGCCAGGGTCGCCTGACTGGAGAAGCCGACGAATTTAATCCGGTCGCCTGCCAGCGCGTTGTTGCCGGTAAAATCGGCAATCGTGTCCCCCTGGAACTCACCCTTGCGGAGGATGAACACATCATCGCCCGCACCGCCCGTCAACGAGTCCATTCCCGCGCCGCCGTCGAGCGTATCATTGCCACTCTGGCCGTACAGCTTGTTATTGTGATCGTTGCCGGTAATGACATTGTTGAGCTCATTTCCCACACCCTGAAGGTCAGGTTTCGTCGCATCTGCAGGAACACCCAGCGTAAGGTTCTCGACATTGGCAGCCAGTGGTCTGTCGAGGGGAACGGAGATTGAGCTGATCACCGTGTCGGTTCCGGCATCGGCAGCCTCGTTCACCACGTCGCCCGTATGATTGACGTGGTAGATGTCGTCGCCCGCTCCTCCATTCATCGTATCGGCCCCGGAGGTGCCGGTGATCTCGTTGTCACCGTCGTCACCTGTCAAAACAGGTTCGGGCGGCGTCAAAAGGTTGTGATCGCTTGCATGAATCGGAGCGCCACCGGAGACGTGGAAGCTCTCGGAGTAGCTTCCGTCATTAACGGTCCAGATCCCGTTCGCGGCATATGACAGGACCGCCAGACCGGAGAACCCGACAAACTCGATCCGGTCGCCTGCCAACCCGCCGTTGCCGGTGAAGTCGAAAATCGTATCACCCGCGAACTGGCCCTTTCGGAGGATGAAGACATCATCTCCCGCACCGCCATACAACGAGTCGGCTCCCGCGCCGCCGTCGAGCGTGTCATTGCCGACAAGGCCGTACAGCTTGTTATTGTGATCGTTGCCGATAATGACATTGTTGAGCCCATTTCCCGCACCCTGAAGGTCAGGTTTCGTCGCATCTGCAGGAACACCCAGCGTAAGGTTCTCGACATTGGCAGCCAGTGGTCTGTCGAGGGGAACGGAGATTGAGCTGATCACCGTGTCGGTTCCGGCATCGGCAGCCTCGTTCACCACGTCGCCCGTATGATTGACGTGGTAGATGTCGTCGCCCGCTCCTCCATTCATCGTATCGGCCCCGGAGGTGCCGGTGATCTCGTTGTCACCGGCATCCCCATTCAGGATCGGGCCTGGTGCCGACAGAAGATTGTGATCGCTTGCGTGAACCTTAGCCCCGCTGGAGACGCGGAAGCTTTCGGAGTAGCTCCCGTCGGTGACTGTCCAGGTACCGTTCCCGACATAGGACAGGATCGCCTGACTGGAGAAGCCGACGAATTCAATTCGGTCGCCTGCCAGCGCGTCGTTGCCGGTAAAATCGGCAATCGTGTCGCCCTGGAACTCACCCTTGCGGAGGATGAACACATCGTCGCCCGCACCGCCCGTCAACGAGTCCACTCCCGCGCCACCGTCGAGCGTGTCATTGCCGTCAAGGCCATACAGCTTATTGTCCTGAGCATTGCCTGTAATGACATTGTCTAGCCCGTTACCCGTGCCTTCGGTGGCAAGCCCCGTCAGCACGAGGTTCTCAACGTTGGCCGCCAGAGGCTTGGTGCTCGAAATGGACACCGAGCTGATCACCGTGTCGACTCCGCCTCCGGCTCCGGCAGCCTCGTTCACAACGTCCCCACTGTGATCGACATAGTAGGTGTCGTTGCCCAGTCCGCCGTTCATTGTATCGGCGCCGCCATGGCCGTCGAGCGCGTTGTCGCCGTCATTGCCGTTCAGGACGTTCGCACCCGTGTTGCCGGTGGCATTCAGGTTGGCCGAACCCGTGAGCGTCAGTTCCTCTACCTGAGCAGAGAGGACGTAGCTGACCGAGCTGAACACCCGATCATAACCGCCCAGTTCGTTACCACTTGCGTCCTTGCTGGCTTTCTCGACGATCAGATCAGCCACGTTGTCGACATAATACGTGTCGTGGTCGTTGCCGCCATCGAGGCTGTCCGCGCCGGCGGCGCCATCAAGGTATCCTGGCCGTCACCGCCCTTCAGCGTATTGTTGGCCACGTTGCCGACGATCAGATTATCGAGTTCGTTGCCATATCCGTTGACGGTGGCCGTATCCGTCAGAGTCAGGTTTTCCACATTGGAGGTCAGGGTGTAGGTAATGGAGGAATAAACATGATCCGTTCCCTCTCCAACATTCTCGATGACCAGGTCGCCCGAGTGGTTGACCGTGTATTCATCGTTGCCCGCGGCGCCGGCCATGGTATCGGCGCCCTCGGTGCCGGCAATGGCGTTATCGCCCGCATTGCCGGTCCAGATGTAACCTGGGACCGAGATATCACCTGAGTCCATGCCGCTGATCGTATTTCCGGAAACGTTTGTGCCGGTCGGGCCGGCATCGTCGTTGGTCGGCTCCTCGCGGACGCCGTAGCGGGAATTGACGTTCCCAGTCGAGGAGATCTGATTGTTCAGGATCTGCGTGTTGTGGGAATAGTAGGTGTTCTGCGAGTAATCGTCGTCGAAGCGCTCGCGGATGTTGATCTCGTCATACTTACCGTCGAGTTCCTGCGAGTTGTTGGAGATACGGCTGTCCTGAACCGTCACATCGGTCGATCCCTCAATCTTAACGCCTTGGCGCTCATTGCCGTAGATGGCGACGTCCGTGATGGTGATCTGCTCCGACAGCTTGACAAGGATGCCTTCCTTGCCGTTGTCATGATAGGAGCCGCCGATGATCTCGATGTCGGATACCCAGGGGATCTCCATCGAGCCCGCGGGAGGAATGTTGCCGCGCTGGATGGTGAGTCCGGCGCCTCCGGCCAGAGCGCCCTGGTACATATACAGGTAGCCGTTACCGTAGGCTTCGTTATCCTTGAGAACGAGGTTCGTCGTTTCGTTCTGAATGTTGAAGCCGTGTCGATCGTTGTCGTAGGCGATGTTGTTCTCGTAAAGGCCACCCACAACCGCGTCCGCCACGAAGCCATCAAGTCCGTTGTTGTGAGACTCGGAATTCATGATCGTTAGGTCATATGTGACTTCGTGCGGGTTAATCCCATAGGCCGTACAGTTCATCACCTCTACGTTATCAATGGTGATGTCGGACTGGGTGCGGCCGGTGCCGTCCTCCTTGATGCCGCAGATGAACCCTGCTTGGTGTCCAGTATTGTTCTCCCGATTGCCGTCGATGACGAGATTGGACATCGAGACATTCTCGACGGTCTCTAGTTCCGTCCGCACGATGCCATTGATTCTTTCATTGAAATTATCAACTAGCTTGATCGTGGAATCGCGTGTGCCCGCGCCGACAAGAGCAACGCCCGACATGAGCTCAACTGCACCCTTGGAAGGGTTCGTTGGGTCACCGCTCACCATATACGTTCCGGTGGCAAGCTGAACCGTGACCTGACCTTCCGATTGATGAGATTTATAATACGCGTTTGCGGCCGCGATAGCGCTATTGATGGCCGCCATGTCTTTTGTGGCATCGCCGGTTGGCGTATCGACATTGAAGATCATGATAATGTCCTTGCAAATCCAAATGTGTGCGTGTCAGCTCGATCGCGAGCGTCATCGTCACCGGAACGTCTCCAGTGCGCGCATTGCGAAAGCCGATTGTTCTGGGGTGACCGCCGGCAGAGCGGCGGTGTTCAGATGTGTGGCGCTAGAAATCTGCAAAAGCGACGCTGCCACAAGGGCAGGTTACCCATTCGGGTCTTCGAGACGGGATTGGCTTCCGTCTCGCTTGAAGTCATGAGCATCGGGGCGTTTTCCTCTGCGGTATCGGCCTGATTACTCAGAATTAAATAGGCATATTACCCAAAGTGAAATGGATCTATTTTATACTCGTGGGGCAATTCGGAGTTAATGAATCGGATGTCATGAATAGGTGTAATGCTGTTGAAGTATAAGCCTACCTCGAATGGGAGGAATCCTTTTGGTAATGCCCTAATATCCAAATGGATCAGGTTGCGCAGGCGTTTGATCATTTGAGGAGATCGAAAAGCTGTCCCGAGCATTGGGCGACAAGGATCAGCAGGAGAATGCCGATGAACCACAGCCAGGAGCCTCTCCGCTGCGGTTGGGTGGTCGGCGGTTGGGGCACATGAGGTCTGATGACGGGTGTCGGAGGTGCAGGCAGGCGCTCGATCAGTTCGGCCGATGCGGCGGCAATGCTGCCGGCCGTTCCGATGAACCTGAAGCTCATGGGAATTCCGCCGACGAAGCCGACCTCGGCCGGCTGAACCGTGCCGTCATGATGAACCCACCAGTATTCCTTGCGATCATCCATCCTGCATCCTTTCAAAATCGACCCGCTGGCCTTCCCTTGGGATCAAACTGATCTAGAAATTCAGAGCCAATAAAGCCAGCATGGCGAAAAGTTGAGCAGGGTTTTTCAGGAGATCCCATGAACGTTCTCGTAACAGGCGGGGCAGGGTATATCGGCGGCCATATGGTTCTGGCGCTGCTGGATGCGGGCCACAAGCCGGTCGTGTTCGATAATCTGTCGACCGGTTTCCGCTGGTCGGTTCCGGACGGCGTACCTCTCGTCGTCGGCGACGTGGGCGATTACGAGCTGGTCCTTCGGACGCTTCAGCAGCATCGGATCGATGCCATCGCCCATTTCGCCGCGAAGCTCATCGTGCCGGAATCCGTGTCCGATCCGCTCGGCTATTACCTGAACAATACCGTCAAGAGCCGCTCCCTCATGGCGGCGGCCGTTGCTGCGGGCGTTCGGAAGTTCGTGTTCTCGTCGACGGCCGCCGTCTACGGCGACACCTCCGACAAGCCGATCGATGAGGATGCGCCTTTGGGACCCCTGTCACCTTACGGCAGCTCGAAGCAGCTGACGGAGGTGATGCTGCGCGATGTCGCGGCGGCTCATGACATGCGCTACGTGGTCCTGCGCTACTTCAACGTGGCGGGGGCGGATCCGCTGATGCGCCACGGCCAGTCGACGGCGAATGCCACCCATCTGATCAAGGTGGCGGTCCAGACGGCGCTCGGCATGCGATCGCACATGGAAATCTACGGCACGGATTATCCGACGCCGGACGGCACCTGCATCCGGGACTACATCCATGTGAGCGATCTGATCGCGGCCCACATGCAGGCCCTGACCCATCTGGATGAGGGTGGCGAGAGCCTCGTCATGAACTGCGGCTACGGGCACGGCTATTCCGTGTCCGAGGTCATCGAGACGGTTCGACAGGTCTCGGGCAAATCGGTGGACGCACGGATCGGGCCACGGCGAGCCGGCGATCCGGCGACGATCGTGGCCGATCCGTCCCGCATCCGCTCCAGGCTCGGATGGGAGCCGCGCCATGACGATCTCGCCACCATCGTGGACCACACCCTGCGCTGGGAGACCATGCTCCGGGAAAGGAACCTCAGGCTCTGAAGACCAGTGAATCGTGGCCCGCCGCTAAGAACGGGTTAAGAACCTCTGTCTCAAATGCTCGTCAGGCGGCCGGCCGATCCCCGGCGCCGCCGGAACTGACGAGTTGGAGGGCGAAGGCATGGGCGAGGACAGAAGCGCGGGCGTCAATGGAATTCTGCTGCTGAACCGCCTCCTGCTGGCAGGCTGCTTTCTGCCGGTCGCCATCGGGCGCCTCTCGAACATCTCCGGGCTTGCCGCCGCATTGACCCTGAAGGGCATGCCCTATGGCGATGTGGTGGCGACTGCGATCATTCTGGCCGAGGTGTTCGGGCCGCTGGCCCTGATCTTCGGGATCGCGCCGCGTCTGAGCGCCTCCGTTCTCATTGCGGCGCTGGTAGTGACGACAGGCACCCTGCATCGCTTCTGGGACTATGGCGGCCTGAACCGCCAGGCCGAGCAGGCGGTATTTCTGTCTCATCTCGGGGTTCTGGCCGGTCTGCTTTTCTACGGCCTGACGGGCCCCGGTGCGTGGAGCTGGCAGGGCTGGTGGCGAGGCATGAACGGCAAGGCGAAGCCCGCCAAGGGCAAGAAGAAGCAACCGTCCCGCCCGCGCTCTCCGAAGCCCCGGCCAGCGCCAGCTCGCCCCATGGCGGATGAGGACGAACTGGCTGATGCCGCCTGAGATGAGGTGCGTTCGCTCTAGAGCATCGGATGGATGCTCCTCTTGGCAGGCGCATCGTTCGGGCGGAAACCGGGTCCACTTTTCGCTGACGCGGCCCTCCAGGTCCGCACGATGCGCTAGACACGACTCGCTTTTGCCTGCAAGGCTCCTGCCTTCATTCAGCCTCTTATCCAAGCCATAAAGCATTGCTGCGCCGTGCTTTTGCGCACGGGCATCGGTGATTTTTCAGGTTAGCAGTGGCGTCATGCTCAATTCGTCTGTGCGTTGCATTCTTGGTCTTGCCGTCGCTCTCGCGTGCGCATCTCCCGCCGTTGCCCAGCAGCCTTCCGACCCCCTGACACGCTTCCTCGACGGCGTTTTCAAGAAGCCCTCGGCCCCGGCCGCCAGCGCTTCGCAGCAGACTGCGCCGCAGGCCGCACCCCAGCCGCCGGCTGCCCCACGCCCTCAGGCGCAGCCGCAGCAGGCTCCCAAGCCGAAGGCGACGGTGCAGAAGCCTAAGACGCCGCCACAGCGGACTGCTCAACCACAGCCCCAACCCACGCCTCAAACCGCAGCGAAGCCGGAGCCGCAGGCGCCCACTCCCGAGAAGGTGGAGGCGAAACCGGCCGCCCCCGAACCGCAGAAGCCTGCGACCGAAGCGCCCGTGCAGGCGGCCGAGCCGGCCAAACCCGCCCCGCCGCCCCCGGCCAAGGTGGCGGAGCCGCCAAAGCCTGCCCGGTCCACCCCGGCGCCGTCCGCACCTCCTCCGACCTCCGTCGCCGCGCCGTCTTCCACGCCGACGCCGACGTCGCCGCCCGGGCCCCGCACGCCCGAGGAGGCTCTCGACCGGGTCAATGCCTATTTCAACAGCCTCGACGTGATGTCGGCCTATTTCGTGCAGAAGAACCCGAACGGCCAGCAGGCCGAAGGCACGCTCTCCATGCGCCGGCCGGGCCAGTTCCACTTCGCCTATGCTCCGCCGAGCACTCTCGAGGTGGTCTCGGATGGACGCAACGTGGCGATCCGCGACAAGAAGCTCGGCACCAACGATGTCTATCCCGTCGGGCAGACGCCCCTGAAATTCCTGGTCCAGGACAACATCGACCTGTCGCGGGACACCAAGGTCCGTGACGTGCAGGTGGGCCGCGACGGCATGGTGACGGTCCGGTTCGACGACAGCGCGACCCTCGGCGGCACGTCGAAGATCACTCTGCGCTTCGACAGCCGGGCCAATGCGCTCAAGCAATGGACCATCATCGACGCCCAGGGCTACGAGACCTCCGTGACCCTGTCTGGTCTCAACGCCACCTACCGCCGGGATGCCAGGGCTGGCCAGTAGGGCCTGGAATGAGGCCTGTTCTCGTGGACAGGGCAGGTTTTTCGCTGACAGGGCCTAGCACACGCGCGATTTCAGTCTAGAACTCCGCCCAGCCGCCTCCCAAGGGAGGCCCTCGTATCCCTTGGCAGGTGAGCATGGTGGATAAAGCAGCCCTTGGAGCTTATGCCGGTTACGTCCTCGAGGACGCGACCATCCCGGAACTGCCGAACCACTATCGCGGCAAGGTGCGTGACAATTACGACCTGCCGGACGGACGCCGGATCATCATCGCGTCGGACCGCATCAGCGCCTTCGATCAGAATCTGGCCGCCATCCCGCTCAAAGGGCAGGTGCTGACGCAGACCGCCAAGTTCTGGTTCGAGGCGACGGCGGATATCTGCCCCAACCACGTGATCGAATATCCGGATCCGAACGTGCTGGTTGGCCGCAGGCTCACCATCCTGCCGGTCGAGATCGTGGTGCGCGACTATCTCGCCGGCACGACCGGGACCTCGATCCTCTCCCTCTACAAGGCCGGCCAGCGCGAGATGTACGGCATCCGCTTGGCCGAAGGCATGCGCGACAATGCGAGGCTGCCGCAGACCATCATCACGCCGACGAGCAAGGCTTTCCACGGTGGCCACGACGAGCCCCTCACGCCTGCCGAGATCGTCGAGCAGGGGCTCCTGAGCCAGGAGCAGTGGCGAACGGTCTCCGACTATGCTCTCGCGCTCTTCGCGAAGGGCAGGGAGATGGCCCGCGAGCGCGGCCTCATCCTCGTCGATACCAAATACGAGTTCGGCATCGACGAGAGCGGGAAGATCATGATCGCCGACGAGATCCACACGCCTGACAGCAGCCGCTATTGGTTCCTGGAGAGCTACCAACAGCGCTTCGAGGTCGGCGAGAGGCCTGGAGAGCTTCGACAAGGATTTCATCCGCACCTGGGTCGTCGCCCGCTGCGATCCCTACAAGGACGAGATCCCCGAGATCCCGCAGGACGTGGTGCTGGAGACCTCACGCGTCTACATCGATGCCTATGAGCGCATCACGGGCCAGACCTTTGCTCTGCCGCCGAAAGACGTGCCGGTGCTGGAGCGGGTGCGGCGGAATCTGAAGGCATATTTCTGAGGCCGATTGACGATCCGGCCTCACATCCATAAGATCACCCCATGATCACCGGTCGCCACAGCTTCACGAATTATTTTACGCCGTCCCCATAGGGCGGCTCCGTTCGGTTGCGACCAGACGTTCGATGCCGCCGCTCTCCGGCGGCATCTTCATTTGGTGATCAGGTCTCCGGGCAGCGGTTTCCGCAAGCTCCAGGGAGACCCTTATGACGACCCTACGATCCGATTTCCTGAAGACGCTCACCGAGCGCGGCTTCATTCACCAATGCACGGACCTGGATGCCCTCGACGAGCGGCTCTCGGCCGGGCCGGTTGCTGCTTACATCGGCTTCGATGCCACGGCCGACAGCCTGCATGTCGGCAGCCTCGTGCAGATCATGGCCCTGCGCTGGCTCCAGAAATCCGGCCACAAGCCTGTCGTGCTCATCGGCGGCGGCACCACGCGGATCGGCGATCCGAGCTTTCGCGATGCGAGCCGGCCTTTGCTCGACGACGAGCAGATCGCCAGGAATTCTGCGGGCCTGAAGCAGGTCTTTTCCCGTTACCTCACCTTCGGCGACGGGCCGACCGATGCGGTGATGGTGGACAACGCCGCCTGGCTCGATCCGCTGCGCTACCTGCCTTTCCTGCGCGATTTCGGCACCCATTTCACGATCAACCGGATGCTGAGCTTCGACAGCGTGCGCCAGCGGTTGGAGCGCGAGCAGCCCCTGACGCTGCTCGAGTTCAACTACATGGTGCTCCAGGCCTTCGACTTCCTGGAACTGGCGCGCCACCATGCCTGCGAGCTGCAGATGGGGGGCTCGGACCAGTGGGGCAACATCGTCAACGGCATCGAGCTCGCCCGTCGCATCGACCAGCGCCAGCTCTTCGGGCTGACGACGCCGCTGCTCACCACCTCGGCCGGGGCGAAGATGGGCAAGACGGCCAGCGGCGCGGTGTGGCTCAACGCCGACCGCTTGAGCCCCTACGAATTCTGGCAGTTCTGGCGCAACTCCGAGGACGACGATGTCGCGCGCTTCCTGCGGCTCTTCACGGAGCTGCCGCTCGACGAGGTGCATCGCCTCGGCCAGCTGAAAGGGTCGGAGATCAACGAGGCGAAGCGGATTCTCGCCAGCGAGGCAACACGGCTCGCCCACGGGGAGGCGGCGGCACGGGACGCCGCCGACATCGCGCGCCGCGCCTTCGAGGAGGGAGAGAACGCATCCGGGCTTCCGAGCATCGGTCTTGCCCGATCCGAGCTCGAAACGGGCGTCACCGTCGCGCAGCTTCTCGTTCTTGCGGGCCTTTCAAGCTCCAAGAGCGAGGCGCGCCGCCTGGTGCTCAACAGCGGAGCAAGGCTCAACGGAAGTGTCGTGCAGGACGCGGATGCCCAGGTCGGCGCGGCGGATCTTGCCGATGGAGCCCTGAAGCTGACGGCCGGCAAGAAGCGCCATGTGTTGGTGCATGTGAGCGATTGATGGAGAAGCTCTCGTTCTCCGTGTGGGGAGGAGGTGAGATGCGACCGGGTGAAACTTTCCCCGTCATGGCCGGGCTTGTCCCGGCCATCTTGATCCTGTGGGGCGCTACGCTGTTCCAATCGAGATCACCAGCACAAGGCCGGTGATGACGTGGAGAGATCAGATGGAGCGCTGTGCAGTGGCTCTAACCGGAGCCGCCGCTCTTCGCGCATTGCTGCATCCGAAGAAACCGCGTGATCACCTTCGTCACGTCCCTGGCCCGCTCGACGGGAAGCATGTGCGTCTCATTCTCGAACAGGTGCAGCCGTGCGGACGGGATGAGCCGCGCCGTCTCTTCGAGGGCAGCGACGTCGAAGAATGGGTCGCGCGTCGCACCGACGATGAGCGTCGGCGCTGCGATGCGGGCGAGCCATGACGGATCGCCGCCGAAATCCTCTCCCGCAACGGCGTTGAGGCCGCGGACGATCACGGCAGGATCGTTCATCGTCTCATGCAGTCGCTTCCGCTCCTGCCTGAACCGCAGACGGATCAGCCAGTTGAGCCAGGGGCGGCGAAAGACCAGGCCGAACTCGTCTAAGAATCCCTCGAAGTCTCCGGCCCAGGCGCATGCGATCTGCCGGTCGATGCTGCGGCGCCCCTCCGGCGAAAACCGGTGCGCGCTCACCATCAGGATCAACTCCTTCACGAGATCGGGGTGATCCGCCGCGAGCCGCGCGGCGACGAAGCCGCCGAACGAGACGCCTATCACGGTCGCGGGGCCGATCTCCTCTCGAAGGATCTGCGCGACATCCCTCACGATCGTCCCGATGGAATAATCGGGTGAAGGCGCAGGATCGTAGCCCAGCACATAGACCGATCGGCCTGCGGGCAGCAGGCGCGCAATGCGCTCGGCGTCCCGCTGGACACGGGCAGGCGTTGGACGTCTGACGAAGGCTTGGCCGCCGTTCAGGACGACGATGGGGGCGGGACCCGAACCCGTTTTCACAAAGGGGATTCTGTTGAGGAACAGACCCGTTTCGAATGTTCTCATGGACGTATCGCCGGAAGGCAGCGTGCCGCAGCGTCTGTGGCTGCTCCGAACGTGCTGCGCAGGGTTCTCGAAAAGACCTGCCTGAAGGGCTGCCGCTGCTGTACTCGAACGACAGGGAGCGCCAACCACGCGGCTGGAGCGGCTGGAGCGGCAGGAAAGGGCAGGAATGAGAGCCGACGGACACTGGAAGAGTGGCGGCGGCTGGCGGCCGGGACAATTCTCCTAGTGGGACACGACCGTTACGTCAACTGCCGAGTTCGTGTTGTTCGCAGGGTGGATCAGGTGCGGAGCGAAACTGTCGGAAGATCTTCGAGGGCTGGCTTGGCGAAGAGGAAACCCTGGAACAGGTCGATGCCGGCGTCGCGCAGCGTGGCGAGTTCCGCCTCCGTCTCGATGCCCTCGGCAATGATCGTGATATCGAGGGCGCGCGCCATCACCAGGATGCCCGCGATGATGGCCTGACGCGCGGCGGAATCCGTGACGCCGCGGATGATCTCCATATCGATCTTGATGAGATCGGTCTGGAGATTGGCGAGGAGATTCAAGCCCGCATGCCCTGCGCCGAAATCGTCGATGGCCGTGATGAACCCAAGGCGCTTGTACTCCGCAATGATGAGGGCGACGTGCTTGGTGTCCACCATCCGCTCGTTTTCGGTGAATTCGAACATGATCCGCCTGGTGTCGAAGCCCACACGGCGAGCGGTCTCGAGGGATGTCCTGATGCAGGCTGCAGGCTCATAGACCGCGTTCGGCATGAAGTTGATGGAAAGCCGTGTCTCATCGGTTCTCGGGAAGAGACGGCCTGCCAGTTCGATGGCTTTGACGCGGCAGGCCTGGTCGAACTTGTATTGCCGGCCCTCGTCGACCTGACTCAGGATCTGCCCTGCGGGTTGCCCCTGCGTTCCCCTGACCAGCGCCTCGTAACCCCAGACGACGCCCCGGTCGAGATCCACGATCGGGTGGAAAGCCATGGTGAAGTCGAACGGAAGCGGTTCACTGCTCCTGCACCCCTGGCATCCCACCTTCGTATTCACTGACGCTTCCATTCCGATCTTTGAAGAATTCCACAGGACGATATGGGGAAAGGTCTTGCGATTGCCCTAACGTGAGGAAAGGCACATCAAGATCATGGGCATTCGGGCAATCTTGCTGCCTGCCGCAGCCCGCGATCCTGTGTCGACAGAACAAACCATAAAGCCGATTGTCCTCTCGGGTCGGGCTGTCGGGGCACCGTTGTCGCAAGAAATGCGGGAGCACTTCCATGACCAGCAGCCGATTTGCCTTTCCACCCTCGAGCGATGCGGTCTTTCTGACCGATGGCGGTCTCGAGACGACGCTCGTCTTCCTCGATGGTGTCGATCTTCCCTGCTTTGCTGCGTTTCCGCTTCTGCGCAGCGCGGAGGGACGGGAAAGGCTCGAACGTTATTTCGAGCCCTATATCCGCACTGCCGTGGAGCGGGATGTCGGATTCATTCTCGATACACCCACCTGGCGGGCCAATGCCGATTGGGGCGCGAAGCTCAATGTCTCGCCCGACGATCTGGCGGATGTGAATCAGGATGCCGTGCGCTGGGCGTCCAGTCTTCGCGACAGGCTCCCCGATCATCAGGACCGTATCCTGATCAACGGCGTGATCGGTCCGCGCGGAGATGGTTATCGAGCCGATACGCAGATGAATGCGGAGGAGGCGCAGGTCTATCATGCGCCGCAGGCGGAAGCCTTTCGCGAGGGCGGGGCGGACATGGTGAGCGCCATCACCATGAATTATGCGGAGGAGGCCATCGGCATCGCGCGTGCGGCAGAGGCTCTCGGCATGCCGGCGGTGATCTCGTTCACAGTCGAGACGGATGGCAAGCTGGCCTCTGGCGAGACGCTCCAGTCCGCGATCGAGAGAACAGACCGCGAGACCGGCCACATTCCGGCCTATTACATGATCAACTGCGCGCACCCGACCCATTTCGACGGGATCTTATCGGAGAGCGATGAATGGACTCGACGCATTCGCGGGCTGCGGGCCAATGCGTCGGCGAAAAGCCATGCCGAACTCGATGAATCCACCGAGCTTGATCCGGGCGATCCCGACGATCTTGCCCGCCGCTATCGAGGTCTGCGCGAGCGCATGACGCAGCTCGCCGTGCTCGGGGGATGCTGCGGCACCGATCACCGCCATGTCGCGGCCATCTGCGAGGCCTGCGTTCCGGCATCAGGCCGTGCGGCGTGAGACGCTGTCGCCATCACCTTTGTGACGGTCCCAGGGCCAGCGCCCCTCGATCTCGACTTCGAGCGAGAAGCTCAGGAAGGTCCGGATGAGGACGATGCCGCCAAGGATGAGGAGACTCTGGAGCGTCGGCTCGATGGCTACCGTGTTGATGATGTCGGCGGCGACGAGGAACTCGAGGCCGAGCAGGATGGCGCGTCCCACATTCGAGCGATAGAGGTTGAACGCCTCCGATCCCGAGCGGCCGTGCAGAACCTGCCAGAGGACCGCGACGCTCGACCCGAGGAGACCGAGGACGATGATGGCAATCCCGCCGACCTCGATGGCGCGTGTCGTCAGTTTGAGCGCCGAGGGAAACCAGTCGTCCATGAGCGATCCTTCGCATGCCCCGTGAACATTGCCTCATAGGACATACACGGCAAAGCCTCCAGGGGAAGGACGCTCGAGCCAGTGCTCCACTCGGCACTGCTCCACGCCCTCATTCTGAGGCTCCGAATCATAACGTGCTGCCGTCGTCGTCATGGCCGGGCTTGTCCCGGCCATCTCGATACTTTGAGGCTCAGCGCCTCAACCAATCGAGATCACCGGCACAAGGCCGGTGATGACGACCGAGGTGAATTCCCGGCTAAACTTTCAGAGTGAGGTCGAGATCGATGGGCCAGATTGAAGAGAGCCGTTCGTCCGTGGCATCAGGCGAATCCCGGTTTGCTCGGAAGCCCCATGCGCTTGAACATCATCACGACCGGGCACATGCCTGTGAAGGATGCCTGCACCAGATGCGCGCCGAGGAGCCCGGTGAGCCAGAGCCAGTTGATGTTGACATAAACGGCGAGCAGGACACTGACGATGATGAGCCCGCCGACAGTCAGAAGGATCGCGCGTTCTACGGTCATGACCATGCCTCCATCAGAGACCGCTCGATCTTACATCAAGCCTAACGGGGATAAAGAAAAAGGGCCAGCCTGCGGCCAGCCCTTTTGATCTATATGCCATCAACCTCAGTAGGCTGAGGACACCCGCATTTCATCGTCGACGTCGAACAGACGCTGTCCCTGGAGCACGACCACGGGCGAGCCCACCGGCACACGGTTGTAGAGATCGATCACGTCCTGATTGAACAGGCGGATGCAGCCGCTCGACACCGATTGACCGATTGACCAAGGCTCCGTGGTGCCGTGGATGCGGTACATCGTATCGCGGCCGCCATCGTAGAGATAAAGAGCGCGTGCACCGAGCGGATTGTCCAGACCGCCCTGCATGCCGCCGGCCCACTTGCCGTTCCGCTCGGGCTCACGCCGGATCATGGCAGCAGTCGGCGTCCAACTGGGCCACATGGCCTTGCGGCCGACCCGCGCGCGACCGCCCCAGGCGAGGCCTTCCTTGCCGACGCCGATGCCGTAGCGGATGGCCCGGCCGCCCTCGCGCACGAGGTAGAGATGGCGAGCCGCCGTATCGACCACGATGGTGCCGGGCTCCTCACGGCCGTAATAGGCAACCTCGCGGCGCAGGAAGCGTGGATCGACCTCGGAGATGTCGGTGGCCGGCAGAGGATGCGACTCGTCGGGGCGCGGCCCGTACATGGCCACATAGGCGGGATCGATGCGGCGCAGGGCTTGCTGCTGAGGTGATTGTGTCGAGACACAGGCCGCCAAGGCCAACGGAAGAAGAACCGCGAAGAAGCGGATTGCGTTTTTCAACGGTGACGGGCTCGAGGCCGTGGCAGCAAACATCAGTGGGTGACCTGCAGTTTCTGTTTTTGGTTTCATCTGCCGACGCTTAGGAGCGGCAGCGCTACTCTTGAAGAGACATAGCCTTGGCGGTGACGACAAGGTGGATCTCGCGTGGCGAAAATGTGGCAAAGGACAACTGTGATTTGCAAGACACAGTATTTTGAACGCTTCGATCCATTTCGGTCGCGGCGAGTTAACTCATTCGATAGGTTCGTTAAGGTTTTTGTCCCATTCCAGCCGTCGAACGAGCGTTTTTCATGCACCGCATACCCGTTCAGATGCTCACGATCTGCGGCATCTCGGAATTGCCGGACCAGCGCGAGCGGTCCGTAACCCATGTTCTCTCAATCCTCGACCCGGATCATCCCGATCCGGAGGCATTCGGGGCCTACGATCCCCATCACAGGACGATCCTGCGCTTCCACGACATCATCCATCCGACCCCGGGCATGATCCTGCCGGCACCGAAGGATGTGGAGGCGATCCTCCGTTTCGGGGACGAAGTGGCGGACGGACGGGCCGAGCATGCGGAGGGGCACCTGCTCGTCCACTGCCACATGGGCGTCTCGCGCTCGACCGCCGCGATGCTGACCCTCATGGCCCAGGCCAATCCGGACGAGAGCGAGGACAGGCTGTTCGAGCGATTGGTGGAGATCCGGCCGCAGGCTTGGCCGAACTCCCTCATGGTCGACTTCGCCGACGAACTCCTGTCGCGCAAAGGGCGCCTCACCGAAGCCCTGCGCCGGCATTACGGCCGCCAGATCCAGCGCATACCAAACTATGTGCAGCTGATGCACGATCTCGGCCGCGGCCGCGAGGTCGAGATGGCGGCGTGAGGCCGCCTCACAAATCACTGACCTGCCTCGTTAAACCGACCCTGACACCCACCCCGTCATCCCCGGGCTTGTCCCGGGGATCCCGATCCGAAGAGCGCGGCGTTCCACACAATCGAGATGGCCGGCACAAGGCCGGCCATGACGTCGAGGGTGTGACCAAGCCCGGTGATCCCGATCGGTGAGGCGCTGCGCTTCAGACCATCAAGACGGCCACGACGGAAGAGAGGATCACGTCTGAAGCTTGCCTACGGCCGGTGAGCCCGTTCAACGGGCCGCAGCCTTTCCCAAAGCGCCGAACTTCGCATCCGGCTTCACCGGAGGAGCCGCCGCGTCGTCGTTCGCCAGTTCTTCGATGATCGGACAATGGGGACGGGCGTCGCCATGACAATTCCTGGCGAGGTGTTTCAAGGTCGAAGCCATCTCCTGCAGTTCCCGGATCTTGCGCTCGAGCACGCCGACATGGTCGAGCGCGATGGCCTTCACATCCTTGCTCGCCCGCTCGCGGTCCTGCCACAGGGAGACGAGATCCGCGATCTGCTCGACGGAGAAGCCCAGATCCCGCGACCGGCGGATGAAGCGCAGGGTATGCACGTCGTGATCTGAATAGACCCGATATCCCGATTCCGTGCGCACGGTCTTCGGGATCAGCCCGATGGACTCGTAATAGCGGATCATCTTGGCCGAAACGCCCGAGGCCGCTGCTGCCTGTCCGATGTTCATGCGACACCTTCGACCGTTTGAGTGTGAGGCGCTGCCTGCGCCGATGCGATGGGAGCCTTGAAGCGGCGCAGGCGCAGGGCATTGCCGAGAACGAACACGCTGGACAACGCCATGGCGCCGGCCGCGAAGATCGGCGAGAGCAGGGTGCCGTTGACAGGATAGAGCACACCCGCCGCGACCGGTATCAGCAGCACGTTATAGGCGAAGGCCCAGAACAGGTTCTGCTGGATGTTGCGGATGGTCGCCTTCGAGAGGGCGATGGCATTGACCACGCCGCGCACGTCGCCGGACATGAGCACCACGTCGGCGCTCTCGATGGCGATGTCCGTGCCCGTACCGATGGCGATACCGATATCGGCTTCCGCCAGCGCGGGAGCGTCGTTGATGCCATCGCCCACGAAGGCGATTTTGCCGTGCTGCTGGCGCAGGCGCTTGACGACCGCCACCTTGCCGTCGGGCAGAACCTCGGCCGCCACCTCGTCGATCCCGATCCGTTTCGCGATGGCCTCGGCGGTCTTGCGGTTGTCGCCGGTGATCATGGCGACCTTCAACCCGAGCGCATGCAGAGCCGCGACGGCTTCCGGGGTCGAAGGCTTGATCGGATCGGCGACCGCGATGATGGCGGCGAGTTTGCCGTCGATGGCGGCATAGAGCGGGCTCTTGCCCTCGACGCCCAAACGGGCCGCACTATCGGCGAAGGTGGAAACGGTCAGACCGAGCT
Organism: Microvirga sp. RSM25; assembly: GCF_044784385.1. Classification (NCBI taxonomy): domain Bacteria; kingdom Pseudomonadati; phylum Pseudomonadota; class Alphaproteobacteria; order Hyphomicrobiales; family Methylobacteriaceae; genus Microvirga; species Microvirga sp. RSM25. Next base: position 900,672 of record NZ_CP173039.1, read on the forward strand.
TCGTCATGAAGCGGTCCGCCCCCACATCGACCTTCCGTCCCTCGACCATGGCCGAAACGCCGAAGCCGGGTACCGCCTCGAAGCTTTCGGTGGAGGGCAGGCTCAGTCCCCGCCGCTCAGCGGCCGCGGCGATGGCCTGCGCGATCGGGTGTTCGGAGCGGATTTCCACGGCAGCGACGAGCCGCAAGGTCTCGGCTTCGGAGAAGCCGGGCGCCGTCACGAAATCCGTCAGTTCGGGACGTCCCTGGGTCAGGGTGCCGGTTTTGTCCAAAGCGACGACGCCGACCTCCTTGAGGCTCTGCAGGGCTTCGCCCTGGCGGAAGAGCACGCCGAGCTCCGCCGCCCGGCCCGTGCCGACCATGATCGAGGTGGGGGTCGCCAGACCCATGGCGCAGGGGCAGGCGATGATCAGCACCGCGACCGCATTGACCAGCGCGAAGGTGAGGGCCGGATCGGGACCGAGGACGAGCCAGACCAGGAAGGTGAGGAAAGCTGCCGCCATGACGGCGGGCACGAACCAGGCGGTCACCTTGTCGACAAGAGCCTGGATCGGCAGCTTCGACCCTTGAGCCTGCTCGACCATGCGGATGATCTGGGCCAGCACCGTATCGGCGCCGATGCGGGTGGCGCGGAAGGTGAAGCTGCCGGTCCTGTTGATGGTTCCGCCTACCACTTCCCTACCTTGAGACTTCTGCACCGGAACCGGTTCGCCGGTGATCATGGATTCATCGACGAAGGAAGAACCTTCCACCACTTCGCCATCGACCGGAATCTTCTCGCCGGGGCGGACTTGGACGAAATCGCCGGCCAAGACCTGGTCGAGGGGGATCTCCCGAGCCTCGCCGCTGCGCACCACGCGGGCGGTCTTCGCCTGCAGCCCCACGAGGCGCTTGATCGCCTCCGAGGTCCGTCCCTTGGCTTTTGCTTCGAGATAGCGACCCAGCAGGATCAGGGTCACGATGACGGCCGCCGCCTCGTAATAGACGTTGTCCATGCCCTCGGGCAGGAAGCCAGGCAGGAAGGTCGCCACCACCGAATAGGCATAGGCAGCGCTCGTACCGAGAACGACCAGCGAGTTCATGTCCGGCGACTTACGCAGGAGGGCAGGGACGCCCTTCCGGAAGAAGCGCAGTCCGGGCCCGAAAAGGACGAGGGTGGTGAGGGCGAACTGCAGATACCAGCTGTTGCTGTGTCCGAGCGTCCCCATCACCCAGTCATGGATGGCGGGAATGAAATGGGAACCCATTTCCAGAGCGAACACCGGCAGGGTAAGGATCGCCGCAATGAGCACGGAGCGCCAGAGGCCGGCGATCTCGGTAGCCCTAGCCTCTCGCTCGCCGTCAGCCTGAGCATCCACGCGTTGGACCGGCTTTGCCTCATAGCCCGTCTGCTCGACCGCGCCGATCAGGCGGTCCACGATGTCCGCGTTGCCGAGATAGCGGATGGAGGCCCGCTCAGTGGCAAGATTGACCGATGCACTCTCCACCCCGGGAACGCGCCCGAGCGCCTTCTCGACCCGATTGACGCAGGAGGCGCAGGTCATCCCATCGATCTTCAACTCGATCGTGTTCTCGAAGGGCTCGTAGCCTGCAGCCCGAATGGCATCCGCGACGGCCGCAGGGTTGGCCTCGGAAGGGGCGAATTCCACATGCGCCCGTTCGGTCGCCAGGTTGACGTTTGCAACCGCAACGCCCTCCACCGAGCGGATCGCCTTCTCCACGCGGCCGACGCAGGAGGCACAGGTCATGCCCTGAATGGGAATGTCGATGCTGTCGATAGGGGCAAGCTTGCCGGCGGCCATGGTGAATCTCCTGATCCTCATATGGGAAGAGGGTGTAATCCTTCCAATCATGGGAAGGTCAAGCGGGTACGGAAAGTACTTCGGGGAGGTTCGGATCCGACGGGTCCGAGGCCTCGCCCAGGGGAACCATGCTCGAGCCTGGGTCATTGATCCGACACGTTTGCCGCTTAGGTGGCGAGGACGATTTCCTGCTTGTGCCGAATGACGCGGTGCCTTTACCTGTAACGAACGAATTGAGCCGGTACTGACCTTTGAAGCATAGCGACAAACAGGGGCAAACCCTTCGGATCCTCACCTACAATGTCCATCGCTGGCTCGGCACGGACCGGCAGATATCACCGCACCGGATAGCGGACGTCATCGCGTCCTGTGGCCCGGACGTCGTCGCGCTGCAGGAGGTTCGCGTCGGCCGCGCGCGGGCAGGGGAGATCGATCAGGCCGCTGCCGTGGCATCCAGGCTCGGTATGGATCTGCATTTCCAGCCCACGATCCGCATCCTGGGCGAGCAATACGGCATTGCCGTCCTGACCCGCCACTCCTCCAGAATCGTGAGGTCGGAGCGGCTCCCCACGCAATCGACACGGCCCTCCTTCGAGAAGCGCAGCGCCCTCTGGGTCGCCGTCGAGGTCGATGGCCAGACGATCCACGTCGTCAACGCTCACCTGTCGCTGCGCTCCGGCGAGAGGCGGGCGCAGGCCGCAGCTCTGATCGGGCCGGATTGGGTCGGCCATCCGGATTGCGCCGATCCGGCCGTGCTGCTGGGCGATTTCAATGCGCCGCCGTACTCACGCTCCTACCGGCTGATCGCAGACCGGATGCAGGATGCCCAGCTCTCCAATTCCTTTGGCGAACCTCAGCCGACATTTCATACGAGAGCACCCGTTCTGCGTCTCGATCATGTCTTCGTGACGAAATCCATCGAAGTGGTCGATGCCGGGCCGGTTCGGAACCCTCTGACCCGGGTGGCATCCGATCATTTTCCGCTCCTGGCAGAGCTGCGCGTACGCAAGAGACTCGGGGTTTCCACGGGAAGCCAAGCCCGTGAGGGCGAACTCCTCTGACAATCTCTTTCGCCGGTTCATGCGACGGGTCTGCAAGCGAGAGTTGGTCACGCGATTGCGGAACCGGCCTTAGTGGGCGCAGGACGACTGCACCACAGCCCATGAAGAGTCCCAAAGCCCTTGCCATGGAACTTCAGGGCGGCTAGGCACCCGTTGCCATGGTTCCTGTTTCCGTTTTCATCATTGCCAAGAACGAGGCCGACCGGATCGGAGCGACCATCCGCGCCATCCGGGGGCTGACGGACGATCTCGTCGTGGTCGATTCAGGCTCGACGGACGGAACCCAGGCGGTGGCCCAGGAACTCGGCGCCCGGGTGATCTTCAATCCTTGGCCCGGCTACGGGCTCCAGAAGCGCTTCGCGGAAGATCAATGCCGGCACGGATGGCTGTTGAACCTCGATGCGGACGAGGAGGTTTCTCCGGAACTGCTGGCCGAGATGCGCGCGCTGTTCGCCCATGGAGAGCCATCCTGCCAAGCCTATGGGATCCGCATCGCCGAGACCTATCCGGGAGAGAGCGCTCCCCATCTCCTGGCTTACCGGATTGCGCCCGTGCGGCTCTATCGCCGAGACGCCGGCCGATATTCCTCCTCGCTCGTCCATGACCGGGTCGACCTGAAGCCGGGAACCAAAGTCGGCAAGCTCAAGGGGCTCGTGCATCACCGGTCCGTGCGCTCCCTCGGTGACCAGCTCGCCAAGCTTAACAGCTACGCTGATCAGCAGGCCGTCGACCTCGAGGTGAGGGGCATCTCGATCCCCACATGGCGCGTCTATTTCGAGTTTCCCGCCGCATTCCTGAAGGCTTATTTCGGACGACTGCACTTTCTGCGCGGCACCTACGGCTTCCTCATCGCTATGAACTACGCCACGTGGCGTCACCTGCGCCTGGCAAAGCACTATGAGCGCAAGCGCCTGGGAGCACTCGCGAAATCGACCGCCCGGACGGAGCGGGCTTAAGCGGGGCTGCAGGATCAGAGGGCGGCGATGACCTGGATCTCGAGCTTGTAATCCGGGTTGGCCAGCCTCGCCTCGACACAGGCGCGCGCCGGAGCCTGCCCAGGAGCCACCCAAGTGTCCCAGACCGTGTTCATCTCGTCATAGAAGGCGATGTCCGCCAGCCAGATCGTCGCCTGCAGCAGCTTGGATTTGTCGCTGCCGATCTCGACGAGGGACTGCTCGATCTGCCCGAGGATATCCCGGGTCTGTTCCGAAACCGAAAGGCCCAGGGTCGTCTCGGGCACGTAGCCCGAGAAATAGGCCGTTCCGTCATGGATCACGAGGTCGCTGTAGCGTGCGGCAATGCCGATCCGTCGGATGTCTGTCACGATACCGCTCTCCTCATATCCGAGCACCATTCCGGCTCCTACCACAGGTCAGGCCCTTGGCGACAGCCGGAAGGCCCGCCTCCGGATCGGCCTGAGTTTGGCTGGATAGGGCACCATCCGCACTCGATCGTCCCCGTGGAGGTCACCCAGCCGGTCCTTCCTGGGCGGCCGAGCTCCACCCAAGCTGCTCCCACTGATCCGACGTCGGCAGGCCGGGACAGAAGTGAGCCCGAGGTGACGGGGTCAGCTCGAAGATCACGGAGCCGAACGTTGTGCTGTTCCGCTCGCGGGTTGGGGTCTTGCAGATTGGCACCGACCGATCGGCCAGCACGCGCCTAATGTCGGCTATTTGCCGGATCGATGCGCTTTGCTCGTTCAGGAACTCAAGGCGCCGTTTGGAGTCGGCGATGCTGCCACGCTGCTCCAGCGCGGCCTCGGCGACAGGATCGATCTCATGGTTTGCCAAGGGATGGTTGGTGTGGATGAGGGCTGACTCTGAGGCGGGCGGGCTCAGAGTTTTGCCGGTCGCCGAGCATTCGAGGCCCATGACGCCGCCGGGATCACCCACCGCATAATGCTGGCCGCTCGCGTGCGACACCGATTGCAGGAAGGCCAAGGCAGCATCGCGCCGCTCATGACGCAAAGCCCCTCGGATCACAGCCGTGACCGGCAGGCCGCTGCGGCTGTGCCGGAGCATGAGAAGCGTGTTGACGCAGAGCCCCAAGCCAGCCTGGTTGACGCCGGTCAGGCCCAGCAGGCCCGCGGCAGACAACACCAACTCCTCCGGCTGTCCCGGCGCTTGGATCCGGAGCACCACCTGGCCGCCATCCATGTAGGCGGGAAGGTCCATGTTCTGCCCCAGGAGAACGGCCCCTGTGCCCTGATCGGCAAAGGCGACGACACTGCATCCGGGTTCCGCGTTCGGGGTTCGCTCCAGATCGTACCACCATTGCTCATCCATCAGGTTGTAGGCGGCAACCTGATCAAACGGCACGCCGGCGCCATCGGCAATGCCACGCATCTCCTCGACAAGGTCCGGGAGCCGGGTCTCAATCGCGGCGAGGAGCGCGGTGTCCGACAGAAAAGCCGAGACATAGCGCGTGATCGGGATCCCTGCGGCGCCGGCGGTTGCATCAGCCCAGCGCTGGAGCCCGTCGCGGATCAAACCTCTTGCCGCCTCTCCATGCATGCGCCCCCGGCTGCGGCCATCGCCCGTGCACTCAATCACAATCATCGTTTCAACCTCCAGACCGCAGTTTTTCCTCGAACCTTTTATGACATTGGCGGCCGAGCGACCCGTGTCAGGAAGCCCCACCCGCTTCTGTGCGAGTCTGCCTCCGTGCCCGGTCTTATGGTGCTTGTTGCCAATCTGTCTTGCGGCAAACCGGCTTATGCCCCGTGGGAACAACTCCAGCTCGGGCTGCTTCTCCGATGAACTTCTCACCTCACGGAACGGTCTCATGCCAAAGCTCCAGGACAAGATTGCAGTCATCACCGGGTCCGACTCAGGGATGGGGCAAGCCATGGCCGAGGAGTTCGCCAAAGAGGGCGCTCACGTTGCCGTCATCTTCCACACGGACGAGGCGGGAGCTCAGGAAACACGCAGGCGGGTTGAGGCTACAGGGCAACGCTCATTCGTTCGGCAGGTCGACGTGCGCGACGAAGCGAGTGTCGCGGCCCTGTTCGAAGCGGTGGAGCGCGAACTCGGAACTCCGGACATCCTCGTCAACAATGCCGGCGTGGGCTCCAGCGGCTCAACGGTCGCCGAGACGAAGACCGAGGAGTTTGACAAGGTGATCAGGACGGATCTCTACGGTCCGTTCTTCTGCTGCCGGGAGTTCATCCGCCGTCGCAAGGCCGTTGGTCCCGGCGGAAAGATACTGAACATCACCTCTGTGCACGAGGCCATCCCAAGCCCGATGAACGCCGCCTACGGGGCCGCCAAAGGCGGCCTCCTGACCTTCACCCGCAGCCTCGCGCTCGAACTCGCGCCAGAGCGGATCAACGTGAACGCCATCGCCCCGGGTCTGATCAGGACACCCATGACGATGAAGCGCACGGACGATCCCGAGAAGCGGCGGGAGGAGATGCCGAACATTCCCTGGAACCGGCCGGGCGAGCCGTGGGAGATTGCAAAGCTCGCCCTTTATCTCGTCTCCGAAGATGCCGACTACGTCACCGGACAGAGCTTCACGATCGACGGTGGCCTTGAGATGAACTGGGGCCAGGGCGCTTGAGACAGGAGACCGACCTGGCACAGACTGGAGGATGGCGATGAGCCCCAATATCGCCGGCAAGGTCGTCGTTATCACGGGCGCCAGCAGCGGAATCGGCGAGGCCACGGCCCGGCTCCTGACCAGCATGGGCGCGCATGCGGTGCTCGGGGCACGTCGGCAGGAGCGCCTGGAGGCGATTGCCGCCGAGATCCGGGCCGAGGGAGGCCGGGTGGAGATCGCCGCGACGGATGTGGCCCGGCGCGATCAGGTGGAGGCACTGGTCAGGACGGCCGAGACCGCCTTCGGGAGGCTGGACGTGATGATCAACAATGCCGGGCTGATGCCCCTGTCCCGGCTCGATCAGACCCGGGTGGAAGATTGGGAGCGCATGATCGACATCAACCTGAAGGGCGTGCTCTATGGCATGGCCGCCGCGCTTCCGATCATGCAGCGACAAAGGAGCGGTCACATCATCAACATCGCTTCGACCGCAGGACTGCGGGTCCGTCCCACCATGGCGGTGTACTCCGCGACCAAGTTTGCCGTGCGGGCCATCTCCGAAGGACTGCGGCAGGAAGCGACGCTCTACAACATCCGCAGCACGATCATCTCGCCAGGGCCGACTCAAACTGATCTGCCGAGCAGCGTCACGGATGAAGCCGCTGCGGCGGCGACCCGGGAGCAACATGCGCTGGCGATTCCTGCGCTGTCGGTGGCCCAGGCTATCGCCTTTGCAATCAGCCAGCCTGCGGAGGTGGATGTGAATGAGATCGTTCTTCGCCCGACGGCGATTTCCTGATCATCGATATCCGGTCCGGCTTCGACATGGAAGCCGCTGTTTCAGGATCGACCGAAGTCGGGGCCGAGCGCCATTCCCTGCCATGACATCCACGCTGCCAGAGACCGATACCGACGTGCCCCGCAGCCGGCATTTGCCCTGATTGCAGGGCGGTCGGTTCGGGCTTTGGTTCAGCATGCTGCGTGCTGATCAGGAACTCATGAGCGTGACGGGTTGCCGATAATCTCCCTGACCATGGCGACGACTGTCTCGATCCTGAAAGGCTTGTCATAGACAGCTACAAATAAATCCGGGTAGCCACGGGCGATCGCTCCTTGCGCCCCGCTCAACAGAATGACCGGGATCTGGGCCCAACCGGGGTTGGCTTTGATCGCCTGGGCGAGCTCCAGCCCGTTCATCAGCGGCATCATGAAGTCGGTTACCACAAGTGCCGGCGTTTCCTTGTCCAGGATCTCCAGGGCTTTCCGGCCATTCGAGGCCGTCAGCACCCGAAAGCCTTCCTCCTCCAGGGCATCAACGAGAATGTCCGTGATGAGGAACTCGTCATCGACTACGAGGATGGTGGTCATTCTCCGGCCCTGCTCCCGCTCAGACAACGTGTAGTTTCATGAGCGGGTCCCATCATTGGGCCGGGCGGTGCCTGCCAGCACTTGCTCCGACCTGTCGAAGGATCGGGGGAGGGTGACACCATGGTCGCTGATGGCGAACTCCCGGAAGGAGGGATCGAACGCACTGTCCCGAACCTTCATGATCGAAATCAGGCGGCGGAGCTGGGCGTGCTGGTCCACGAAGCGCAGGGTAATCAGGTTGTCGATCACGCTGGAGATCTCAGGCGTCGGGGCCTGGATCTGCCGGCTGAACAGGTCGGTCAGCTCCCAGGTGCCGAGCGTCGTGACGCTCAGGGCGCGCAGCTCGTTCGTCAGCGCGGTGAAGAAGTCGACCAGGCGTGAGGGATCGATCGCGGCTCGTTCAAACCCGCCAAACCCGTCAATGAACAGCCGCTTCACGCCGCGGCGGTCCACTGCGTCAAGAAGCTTGTGGGCGAGCCCGTCCAGCAGGTTCTCCGTTGAAGGCTGCCACAGGATCTCCAGGGCCCCGGAGGCGAGCAGCGGATCGAGATCAAGCCCGATGGAGCGTGCCTTGAGCTTCAGACGCTCCGGTGTCTCATAGAACCCGAAGTGCAGCGCGGGCTCATCGGGAGTGGATCGGGCCAGAAAGTTCAACCCAAGGGTGGTCTTGCCGGTTCCCGAAGCACCGATCACCAGCGTGCCGGAGCCCTGTTGCAGACCACTGCCGATCATCGCGTCGAGATCGGCAACGCCCGAGGTGGTTCGGGCCATGGTGGGGCTGTCCGGCACGGAGGGCCAGCCCAGAACCGCTTCGAGCCGCGGGTAGATCACCACACCCCGGTCCAGGATCTCGAACTGATGGTGGCCGTGCAGAGCCTTCACGCCCCGGGACTTGCGGATCTGGAGGCGACGCACCGAGCGGACGCCGACAAGCTCCTCCTTGAGCTGGATCACGCCGTCGACCATCGTGTGCTCCGGGCTGGACTCGTCGACCTGCGCGCTGGTGAGAAAGACCACGGTGCAGCCGGCAAAGGCCGCATGCCCCTGCAACTCGGCGATGAATGTCTTCACATCCAGGTTGCTCTCCGCCTTCTCACGGGCATTGAGAAGCCCATCGAGGATCAGCAGTGTCGACTTCTTGCGTGCAATCTCCTGGCGCAGGAGCTTGACGACCGCGGTCAGGCCTTCGTCCCGCAAGGTCGTGAAGGCGCTCACATAATCGATGCCGTTGCCCAGCCGCTCCGGGTCGAAGAACGTCATGGTGGAGAGGTTCTCGAACAACCGCTCGTGTGACTCGGCGAGCAGCGTCACGTAAAGGATGTGCTGACCGAATGCGGCCTGATGGAAGGCGATCTGGTTGGACAGGATGGTCTTGCCGGCGCCAGGAGGGCCCTGGATGATGTAGGACGAGCCGGAGACTAGGCCGCCACGCAGCACCACATCAAGACCTTCCACACCCGTCTCAACGCGGGTCAGCTCATGGGGCACGGTTCAAGCTCCTTGAAGACGCTGTCCCAAAGGAATGGCTCGCCAAGGGAGGGGACAGAGAACCCTATCGCAGCATTATGCTCTCTTGATCCAGGAGTCCAAGCCAATCGCCGTCGGTTCGGCGCCTGTGTGGATGGGAATCGATCATCTGCCGAAGGTTCGGACTGGCGTTCCTGACTTCGCTCAGACGCTCGAACGAAATGCGTGAGGCCGTGCCGGGCATCTGCGCCACAAAGCGCCGGAACTCCCCGGTCTCAACGGTGTCGCCATCCATTGACGATGGAGGCGATGACCTCATGCGGGAAGTAGGTGTCGTGAACGATATCCCCCATTCCGTAGAGCACCTGACCGCGCCTGAGGTCGTTAACTTCAAGAGGGGGCTAGAGCAGCGCAAAATCCTCGGGCTCCAGAGCGGCCCGGAGCCGGTTCGTGCGAGGATCTGCTTTCGGAGCATGGGGAATGACAACATCGTCACCCCCGTTCACATGACACGGATGAGAGCGGATCGTCTCAGCGGGGCCGGTTCCCATAGGCACTTCCGTGAATGACGCGATTTGATTTTACGTGCGCGGAGGTTGTGGCGGCGGGTCAACTCGGTCGACTGCCAACGAAACCTTGATGGTCAGCACCCGGTGGCGGTGTTCGTTCCTGACCTCGACCGTGACCTCACGGCTGTTGCCGTGCGGCAGCCGGTCCCGTCCGATCTCAGCCGCCATGCAGGCCGCCTCGTGCTCGGCAGCACCCAGGCTGTCGAACTCGGTGCCCTCGTCATCGGGAGCGAAGCGCCCTCCCTCCCGCACGTCGAAATAAAAGCGAGGCATGCGGTTCAACGAAGGCCACTGCTTGGCGTTCCAATGCCTTGCTCTCACCGCATTAACCTATGATAATCTCGGGATTGTCAGCATGCGATCCTGTAGCGCTGACGACTGAGAGACCTGCGCTCCCGCCTGCTCACCAGGGGAGACTGTCTTGGACGCCATTCACCACACCGCCGCGTTGGTCCGCAAGCTGGAGAGCATCGCTACACTCACGGCTGAGGAGAAGGCCGCTCTGCTGCGCCTGCCGCTGCGGCTGAAAACCGTCGCGGCACGCCAGGATATCGTCCGTGAAGGCGACACCTCCTCCGAGTGCTGCCTCCTGGTTGAGGGCTTCGCCTGCCGCTACAGCCTCACCGCCGAGGGCAAACGCCAGATCCTGTCGTTCCACATCAGTGGCGACATTCTCGATCTTCAGACTCTGCACCTGGAGACGATGGATCACAGCTTGGCCACGCTGGTCCCCTCCATCCTCGCCTTCATCCAGCCTGATGACCTGCGCACCTTGATGCTTAGCTACCCCCGTCTCGGCGACCTGCTCTGGCGCGACACTCTCATCGATGCGGCAGTCTTTCGACAATGGATGGTGGGGCTCGGGCGGCGCAACGCTTATGGTCGGATCGCGCACGTTTTGTGCGAGCTGCTGGTGCGGCTGCGGGCCGTCGAGCTGGTGGAGGATCATGCCTTCACTCTGCCGGTGACCCAGGCGGAGCTGGGCGATGCGTTTGGGCTCTCGACGGTGCATGTCAATCGGGTGCTCCAGGATCTCCGGGGCGACGGCCTGATCACCCTGCACGGAGGCTCCCTGAAGGTGCTGAACTGGCAGGGGTTAAAGAAGGCCGGCGAGTTCGATCCGACCTATCTGCATCTGGTGAAGAAGGAGGCGCTCTGACCGGGATCAGAGTTTTCGTCAGCGATCCTCGACTGGAGGCGAGCCATGGGCGGTCGCGCAGAGAAGATCCGGGTGAGAACCAATGAGGTCTGGGAGCGTCAGGGCCGCAGTGGCAGTCCGGAGGATCACTGGCTTGAGGCAGAGCATGAGCTAGGGTTCACCATAGGTCCATAAAAGCGCCATCGGAATTACCGCTCGTCCTTTAGCGTCCGCGAGGCATTGTTCTCTTCTTCACTGATCCGTTCGAGTTCACGGTTCAGATCGGCCACGGACTGGCCCAAGGCTTGCGAACGAGCAATCTCGGCACGTGATCCCTCAATCGCCCGATTGGCCTGATCGATGGTTTCATTGAGAGCGTTGCGTCCCTGTTCGGACTTGCTGTCAGGGGGATCTGGCTGATCAGGAGTCATAGCTGACGGGACTTCAAAAGAAGATCGTATCATCAAGCTTACATAGTGCGGCACAGCTAAGCGCAAACCTATGTTAACGCTACGGTGCGGCTTGTTCTCCCCTCTGTAAATAATGCTGATTTCGCCATGATGATTGGAGGATCTGCAGGAACGGGTCATGTTTTTTCTAAACACAACATAGATCAATGACAGAGCTCCATTTCCGTGCACTAAGTCGTTTATTATCGGCAACCGATTTTAGGCGCTGATAGCTGAGAGATCCGACGTGCTCCCGCCTGCAACAGGAGGAGCGCCGCATGCATGCCTCTCTGCATCCCCGCGGCAATCCGCTCATCCGCAAGCTGGGGAGCGTCTTCGCGCTCACCGAGAACGAGCGCCAAGTGCTCGAGACCCTGCGCGACATCTGCCTCGACACCGCCCAGGACTGGATCGCACAGCGTCTTCTCATTGCGGGACGATACGAGACAAAAAAGCTCCCTCGTTGACGATTGCCAACGAGGGAGCAGGGTCAGAAATTGACCTCAAGTCCAGGGAGGAACGTGCCTTGCGACACATCTCCAAGATAGTCCGCCAGAGGTGAACTCCCATCACTTAAGTTAAACGTGACAAGAGCAATCGTACGAACTTGGTTCGGCACGATGACCCCCGCCGAACTTCCGACGGCTGCTTGTTGTTTGAGGAGAGCTTGAGCCATCAGGGTGCAGCCATGGCGCGCTACTGTTTCCATGCCTACAGCGGGATCTGCTTTGCGCAGGATTTCGAGGTCCAGGATCTGCCCAGTCTCGAAGCCGCCCGTGCTGCAGCTCGGCATGTCGCCGACCATTTCTGGGTCTATCTGCCCCGTCACCTGCGGCAGGAGAGCCTGACGATCGAGATCGAAGAAGAGGCAGGTCAGGGATACGCGTCCGTGTGTTTCCCAGGAAGGGAACGGCGCTGAACGCTCCATCGGGCACGCACCCGCTGCTGAACGGTGCGCATCTCATGACTGCCTCACGCCGATTATAGGTAAATGGCGGAGCCCCTCCGGTCGGCCACCGGCGGGACCAGCTCGATAGCTGCATCCGCGGTCGAAGCCCGGCGTATGAGAGGCGAAGGATTGCGCCGGACCAGTCCGGCCGTGCCCGAGCAGCGCTATTCCGGCACCACATCCTGATCGAAGTCGCCAGTCTAGCCGCCGCTGTGCGGAAGGTTGTCCTGTCGCTTGTCTGGATCCGAGCCGGAGGACCGGCTCACCGTCTCGGAAGACGGGTCACGGAGCACGTAGACGCTCCAGTCCGCCGTCTCGCGCCCGAGCTTGAAATGCTCGTCGAGATACTCGCCATAAAGCCGTTGAAGGCCTTCGGCGGTGGAGACCTCGATTGGCCATTTCGGTACCATGACCACATGCACGTCGCGCAGGAGCGTCTGGGCTTGCAAGTGATTACCTTCGTTGACCGTGCGTCCCCAATGATGCCAGGTGCCGTCGCCATGGGGGGACTTGAGGCCAAGACCGGCCGAGAACGGACCCACGAAGTCGAGCACAAACACATGGTCCGCTTTCCATTCGAGGCTCGAAAGCGCGTGTGCGCCATCTTCCAGGCTTGCCAGGTAGCGGCTGAAAATCGCGTACTCGCCCTTGCTCCATAACTTCACGAGCCGGATCCGGTCGAAGTTCACTAACGGCACGGCCTGTCCCTGTTTCAGTAACGCGAGACCTGCATGAAGGCTCAGGGCCGCAGCATTGTGGATCATCGCCGGCAGCAGAAGGGCCAAAAGAAGAAGTTGGGCACCCGCCGTGATGGATGCGCGACGTTCGTCCGCTTCGAGAGCGTCCTTCCGGGCGGCGGTTTCCACGGCCACGGCCGCTCCGGCCACCAGTGTGACGATGCCCCAGTTCTGGAAATTCTGTGCCATGAGCACGTAGCCGGAGCTTGCGCAGAAGCCAAGGAAAAGGGCATCGCGGAGGCTCCTCGTGCGCCGGAGCGCCAGAGCGGTGAAGATCGCGAACAGGACATAATCGGCAAGATTCCTGAAGAGCACCGTAGCCAGTTCATCGAGGGTGTCGACGTTGCCGCTGACTCGACCGGCGAGCAGAAGGTCCGCGATGTGGTTCGCTGTCCCGCCCCAGAAAAGTTCAATCACCAGCCCAGCAAGGAAGACGATAGCGAATGCCGCAACTGCCCAGCCACGCTGACGGGAATCGAGCAGCATCAGGGCCAGAAAGCCCAATCCCACTAAGCCATAGCTGATCTTGATGTACAGCATCAGGAGGATCAGGAAGGCCGCGCAGAGAGTATCGATCCACTGATGATGACGGCGAGAATGCTCGGGCCGAAGATACATAACCAGCAGCAGCCCGAGCGCGGACCACCCGATCCGGTTGTAGAACATGGCGAAGGAAAGGGCTCCGATGCTCTCGCCCAGGTTGATCGGAACTGCTGCGACCAAGATCAGATAGGCCCCGAGCGGAATGGCGATGGCCGGCCTGAGGCGCGAACTGACGATATACGCGGCAGCCGGCGCGAGTGCGAGCACCAGGAGGGCCATTCCAGTCGGCATGGCGCCACCGAAGTTGCCCGAAAGCCAGTATCCTGCGGCCGGCGCATAATAGACGAGTGGTCCCAGGGCTGTATGGAAATCGCGGTTGGGCACCTGGCCTTCCGCGATGCGGTGAACTCCGTCGAGGAAGAGGAAAAGGTCATTCAGGTAGTTCGTCGTAACCGTCTCGCCTGGAACGGCAAGCAGAAGGGCGCAGACAGCACCGAGCGCGAGCAGGAGCAGACCCGTCGATCGCATCCGTACCGCTCCCATCGACATCGTACTCATTCTCCACAGACCAGAGTCAGAGCTTCAAGCGCTTGAAGATCGTTTCGGGAATGCCGCCGATCACCATCATCACCGGCTGCCAGATGCGTCGGACATAGATCACGTCTCTGCCGCCCTTTTCGGCCGCGTTGAAGATCGCTCGACCGACCTCGTCAGGATCTGCCGTCAGCACGGGAGGCAGCTTCATGCCCGCCGTCATCTGCGTACGCACGAAGCCCGGCTTCACCGTGATCACCCGCAGGCCCTTAGGCGCGAGCCGGTTGCGCAGACCTGACAGGAAAGCGGTGAAGCCCGCTTTCGCTGCGCCGTAGAGATAGTTCGATCCGCGCCCGCGGTCACCGGCCACGGAACTGACACCCACGATGGTGCCGGATTCGCGCGCGAGAAAGTGCTCGGCAATCGCCCCAAGGAGGAGAGCCGGGCCCTCGAAGTTGGTGCGCACAAGCAGTGTTGCGTGGGCCAGATCGCTCTGTGCCCGCACTTGGTCGCCGAGCTCGCCGACGACGCACACGGCCGTGTCCGGCGGCTGGGGCAGGTTGTCGAGGAAGCTCCCGAAGCGATCCGTCTGGAGAATGTCCAGGCGATGGGTCGTGACCTCCGCTCCGGTGCGGGCCGCGATGTCCTCGGCATTGCGACGGGCTTCCTCCTCATTCCGCGCAGAGAGCAGAATCCGCCACCCGGCCTTGGCGTAGCAGAGCGCCGTGGCCCGGCCGATGTCGGAGGTGCCGCCGATGAGGAGAAGGGTTTTGGAGGGCGCCATCAAATCCCGAGCCTTGTCGACAAACGTGAAGAAATCCGGCCTGCTGCCCCGATGCTTCGCCGGATGTCCCGGAAGTGCGAAAGGCCGGGGTAGCCGGCCTCGAAGGTCTCAGGCGATTGCCGCGCGTCCTTGGCGAGATAGAGCCGACCTCCGGCTTCGACCACCGATCGGTCGAGCTCGTCGAGCAGGGGAAACATATCGTCACCGACGGGCAGATCGAGAGTCAGCGTGAAGCCTTCGAGAGGAAACGAGAGATCGCCGTGGCTCGGCCCCAGCTGCTTCAGCACAGCCAGAAAGGATGCTGTGCCGCGATGGGAGACCCGCTCAAGGATCGTGCCGAGCACGCTCTGAGCCTTCGCCGTCGGGATCACGCATTGGTACTGGAGGAAGCCCCGGCGGCCATAGATGCGGTTCCAGTCGCCGATTCCGTCGAGGGGAAAGAAGTAGGGATCCCAATGCACGAGATGGGGATACCCGGCTTTCATCGCGCCGATGCGGAAGTACATTTCATTGAACGCGGAAACCGACAGCCTGTTGAGGGTGAATGACGGGAGATCGACCGGTACGGAAAGCCGTCCGGGCCGGGAGGAGGGGAAGCGCTCTGCGCCGGGTCGAAGCCTCTCCAGATCCTGGTGAGTGGCATGTTCGGCGGCAAAGATCAGCGAACGCCCGAGCGAAGCACCGCGGGCCAAGCAGTCGATCCAGGCAACTGAATAGGTGGCAGTTTCGGCTTCTTGCAGGACGCGCAGCGCGTCCTCGAGATTGGTCGCGACGGTGGTCTTCTGCCGCATCCACCCCGTCTCGACAGGGCGGAGGCGGATGGACGCCTCAAGGATCGTGCCGGTGAGGCCCATCCCCCCGATAGTGGCCATCAGAAGTTCAGGGTTTTCGTCCCGAGAACACTTGATTGTGCTGCCGTCAGGCAAGGCGAGCATGAGTTCCTCGACGTGTTCGCCAAAGCCCCCATCCCCGTGATGGTTCTTGCCATGCACGTCCGAAGCGATCATGCCGCCGATGGTGACGAACTTCGTGCCCGGCACGACGGGTGGAAAGAAGCCCCGGGGCGTCACGACCGACAGGAGATCCGCGAGAAGGACACCGGCTTCCAGTCGGATGCGGCCTGTTGACGGATCAAAGGCCCGGATGCGGTCCAGCCCTAACGTCGTGAGTGTGGCCCTCTCGCCGATGGCCGCATCGCCATAGGCGCGCCCGTTCCCGCGCGCCACAAGGCCCGAACAGGACGCCATGAGTGCAGGTATGGCTGCAGGCGTTGAAGGGCCGATCACCTGCGATGGGTGGCGGGGGTATCGCCCCCAGCCGGCGAGTTCCATCATGCCTGGCGCTCCTTGAAAACGAAGGCTCGGTCGAGCACGAATTTCGCAGCATAACCGATTGCGAGCCCAATCACGGCGCCAGTATACTTGGCGAAATCTGTACGCCAGATGACCCAGAAAACTACCTCGAAGCTCCAGAAGACCAGGGTGGTGAACACGCTGAAGACGCCATAGAGGGTGATCTTCTGCAATTCCTGTCGATGACCGCTATAACCGTCGTCAAACACCCATTTCTTGTCGAGCAGGTATTTCAATATGAAGCCCGTCGCAGTGCCCATGAGGATCGACAGGGCGAGCGGAGACAAGGGGGCGACACGGACCACAGCCTCTTGGGTTGCGAGGTTGGCAAGCGTTGCGATGCCGGCAAACACCACATACCGGATGAACATCATCGCCAGGCTCTAAATCGCGGCGAAGAGCAGGGCGGCGATTGCCCCAATCGTCATGAGGCTGGTTCTGTCCTTGATGGCGAACACCACCGGGTCGTCATCCATCTGCCTCCGGCTGGCGAGCATCATGGCGCGGGAAATCCAGAACAGGAGGAGCGGGCCCACCAACCAGAGGATGCCAGGGTGGCTGTAGAGCTGCTTCACAGCAGGGCTGGAGATGTAGAGCGTGAAGATCGTGACGGCATTGAACCCTGCCGCCGCCGCCAGCGCCGCCACGATGTCGAGATCGCTGTTCCGATAGTCGCGGCTGGTCGGATCGGGCAAGTTCGCATCCCGTCGGGCGGCGAGTTCCACATAGCGCTTGATGAGTGCCAATGACATGAAGATCATCATGCAGAAGGCCAGAAGCCACTCCGAAACCACAATGCTCGTGGCTACGGCTCCGCCGATCACCCGTACTGAGTAGAGTGCTGCCAGAGTGATCACATCGACGACCATCATTCGTTTGAGGGCAAACGAATAGGCCGTCGTCAGAGCGAAATAGCCGAGCAGAACGCCCAGGAAGGGCAGCGAGATGGCAGATCCGACGGCGAGCGCACCAAGGAAGAGAATCGGGATTGCGGCCATCCCGTGCTTGAGAGGGATTGCCCCGCAGGCTAGAGGGCGCTTGCATTTACTGCGGTGGCCGCGATCGTCCTGTAGATCCACCAGATCGTTGAGGATGTAGATGCTCGAGGCGCAAAGCGAAAAGGCGATAAAGGCCAGAACAGCGTTCGCAAAACCCTGCAGGGTGAAGAGGTGCGAGGTTATCAGGGGCAGAAAGACCAAGGCGTTCTTGGCGTATTGATGCACCCGTAGCATCTTTGCCCAGGTTCGCCAGTTGGGAAGGCTGCAGGGCAGATATTCCACCTCTTCGGCAGCACGGAGGGCGAGCTTCTTCCTGACCCCGGCTGGAGCACGTATGGCGATGACCGTTGCAGCTTTCTCCCAGACCGGCAGGTCGGCGGCATCGTTGCCGATATAGTCGAAGCCGCGCTCGCCGAACGTCGTGACGAGCTGTTCGGCCTTCCGGATGCCGGCCAGGTTGGTGGTCTCGTCGGAAGCGAACCAGCCGTCGAACACCCCCAAATGGTCGGCTACGCTCTCTACCAGCCGGCGGTTGCTGGCCGAGGCGAGGTAGACAGACCGCCCGCCGGCGCGGGCCTTGCGGATCGCTTCAAGCACTTCCGGATCGTAGGGCAGGGTAGCCGGATCGAAGGCTGAAGGTGCAGCCAAGCGGTGCTTCAGAGCGGCCTTGCCACGAGAGAGGGCAGCCAGCATCTCGATCAGGGAATGAGGGTGCCGCCCCAGTTCCGAAAATGCGGTCTCGATCAGCAGGTCAGAGGCGATGAGTGTTCCATCAAGATCCACCACGAGAGGGCGAGGGTTTCTGCTTCCGGGCGTTTGGATCTCTAGCGTAGTCCATTCACGGTCCTCATAAGAGCGCCCGGGTGTTTCGTAAGGACCGGAAGCAGGAGCCGTGCGATAGGTAGGCTTCGCCTTGAGTTCGGACTGCACCAAGAACAATGCTCCTATTTTTGAGGCATTCAATTCGCCTTGTCGTCCCGTCGCTCGCCGTGACGCCGCCATTTGATAGGGCGTCGATAGAACATTCGGGCAAAGCCCCAGGCTCCTCCGATCAGGGGCCCAAGTAGGAGAAGATCAATTATGCGCTCCCTCGCTTAGAAGCCGTTCGAAGATCCCTGCACGGCAGCTTTGCCTTCCGGATCTTACGGAGCCACCGGCATTGACGAGGTATTCTGTGCGATCCGCAGGAACCAGAAAGCAACTGGATCGTCACTCAACAACCGGGGCCGTAAAAAGTTTCAGGTCACTCGCGCGGGTCTGCCGCGCCCGAGACGACTGGACGATACTGATCAGGCGGCGAACAACCTCTGAGACTCAAGGGCGGAAACGCGAAAAACCATTGAGGTAATGACAGGTCGATGGCAGTGCCCGAGCGTCGGGCATGGGTACAACGTCCAATC
Source organism: Microvirga sp. RSM25 (assembly GCF_044784385.1). Lineage (NCBI taxonomy): Bacteria > Pseudomonadati > Pseudomonadota > Alphaproteobacteria > Hyphomicrobiales > Methylobacteriaceae > Microvirga > Microvirga sp. RSM25. Next base: position 919,362 of record NZ_CP173039.1, read on the forward strand.
CTGCCGCGGTATCCGCTTCCCAGTTGAAATCATCGACTGGGCCGTTTGGTTGGATTGCTGCTTCAGCTTAGACATGAGCGAGGTCGAACCGGACTTTACAGCGCGACCCGCACGGCCGACCTTGGCCTACTTGCTCTGAAGCTCCGGTGGGACCGCCAACGTCTCCTCATGATCGTGATCGATCGGCACGAGGAAGGTCACGAAGACGCCGTCATCCTCCTCGTCTTCATCATCATCGTCGACGTCGAATTCAGGAGCCTCGAACGCAGCAACCTCCTCCTGGGACGCAGGCCGGATGCGCAGTGGCGCCTGCCCGTCCCACAACGGTGCTCCCTCGCTGGTCATCACGGTCAGGTCCTGCCTGAACTCGTCGCTCTCGAAGATCTCTCGTGCCTGAGCCTCTTCGGTATCCGTGATCGCAATGGGCTTGCCGCCGATTTCAAGAGTAAACATCGCTCCTCCTGTGTAAATGAAATCGCCGTTCAGGCGTCAGTTCCATGGAGGCGGGTGAGAGCTTGGGTGAGTTCTTCACGTGGAACAGGCTTTTCCAGCCACGGCACGCCTTTGAGCTCCTCCGGCAGGCTCGCGGTGTAAGGCAGGCCCGAATAGATGGCGAAAGGCGTATTCCGGCCCTTCAAGGCTTGGGCGATCGGCAGGGAGGTGCCATCTCGGAGGGACACGTCCAGCACCGCAACCTGCGGCGTGTTGTGCTCCAACCATTGGAGCGCGTCGGCGCAGGACGGGAACGGGCCGGCCACGGAGAACCCGGCGTCCTCCAGGTAGGCTTCAAGCGCCATGCCAATGAGCGCCTGGTCTTCAACGATCATGCAACAGGGTGGAGTTATCACATTAGGCCTCGTGATACGCTTCTAAGGCAACGAAGAGAGCCCCGTTGAGGGCGTAACCTCAACTGTCACACATCTTGCCTGCGGGAGAGGATCCCCTCACTCACCCAAGTTAACCTTGGCTTTATTTATCGATGAGCACCCTCCGCCGAGGTTACTCGTCGGTCGTCGACCGTCGAGCGTCACAGTCTGCCGAACGATCCATGCGTAGGAACGCCGCCTGGAATCCGGGATCCCCGTCGAGAGCATCCATAGGCGGGGGTGCAATTCCGCGGGAGCGAGCCTTCTCGGGCACATTCGCTCCGTCACGGAGTTCTGGTGAGATACGCTGGAAACCTAACCTGGGAAAGGACGGCAGCGTTGGCGGATAGGCTGCACAATGAAAAGGTCGTGATCAGCGGCGTCGCCAGCTGCATGAGAGAGGCTCCTCCGCGGGCCGGCAGGCAGCATGACGTCTCGATCGCAAGCCGTAACCGCCATGCTCCGCTCCCTTAGTTCCTTCATCATCATTGCCGTGATTTCTCTCATGAACGTCTCCGTTCAAGCTCAGCCTGCCTTTGATCAGATCGTGGTTTTTGGTGACAGCCTTTCGGACAACGGCAACGCGGGACGCTCTTCCAATGGGCCGGTTTGGGTCGAGCACCTCGCCGAACAGCTCGGCCTCTCCCTCGGGCCGAGCCAGGCGGGCGGGACGAACTTCGCGGTCGGCGGGGCCCGGCTCGATCCGCGTTCCGGGAACACAAGTCTGCGCGCCCAGGCCAGTGCCTATCTGCGCACGTCCCGTCCGCCCGGACGCAGTCTCAACATCGTCTACGGTGGAGGTAACGACCTGCTGGCTGCTGTTGGAGATCCTGGCGGAGAGACGATGGTTGCGTCGGCCGTGGCGTCGTTGCGGAGCATCGTCGCGGATCTGGTAGGTCAGGGCGCGACCGACATTCTGGTGCCCAATCTTCCCGCCATCGGGATTGCTCCGGCCGTGCGAGCTCGGGGCGGCCAAGCCGTCGAGGCAGCGAATGGGCTGGCGGCGCGCTTCAATAAAGCTCTCGATCAGGCTCTCTCCGGGTTTTCGAGCCATACGGGTCTGCGTCTGTACCGTCTCGACGTGTGGCAACTGGCGGAGCGGGTGAAAGCGGACCCTGCCGCGGCGGGCTTCGTCGACATCACCAGTCCATGCGCACAGCATCGGCGCTGCGAGGGATATCTGTTCTGGGACGATGTTCACCCCACGACGCAGGCTCACCGGCGCCTGGCGGACGCCGCCCTTCAGGTGCTGAAGGCGCCATGAGCCGGAAATCGGGTATGGCTCCATTCGACAGGCAACATGTTCTCGCACTCAGCATTAATCTCCGAAGGTTCAGGATAGGAGGCAGCATGGCCCAGGAGAAAACCGGTCCGGATGCGACGCCGCGCATGGGTCTCGATCTCGGTCGTCAGATCTTCGACGATCAGGGCGGCAGTGATCAGGACGAGAAGCACCGTCGTGCAAGTGAGGATATGATCCGACAGAGAGCCTACGAGCTCTGGGAAAGCGGGGGGCGCACAGGCGATCCGCAGGATCACTGGTACAGAGCCGAGCGTGAGTTGAATGAGACCACGCAGGAGCGCTCTGAAGCCACTGTCGAGAATGCTTCTCCCGCCGCGGCAGCAGAGGCAATGGGAGCCGTCAGTGTCCCGACCGCTGCAGAGGAAGTTGTCCGGAAGAGATCCCGGAGCAAGCGAACTACCTGAGCATTTCTACGAAATGCAACGAGCTGGCAGCCGGCGACAAGGCCCTGCCAGCTCTGGTTCACCGCTCCTACTGCCGTGGCGTGTTCGGCGGCGTGTTGCCGGGCGTATTGACGTTCTGTGGCGGCGGATTGGTGTTGCCTGCGGATCCTGCCCGATTCTGGTCGTTCGCGTAGCGGAACTCGGGCGTGTTCTGCAGGTCCGCCTTGGTCATCTTGACCATGGCCCGCGCAGGCGTGTTGGGATCGTTGCCTGCACCTGCCGCCGCGCCAGCGTTGCCGGCCGGAGCGGTGCCCCCGGTCATGCCACCCGAACCACCTGCTGCGGTGCTGCCGGTGCTCGTCGGCTGACCAGCTCCGCCGGTTGCGGTGCTCGGCACCGTCGTGTCGGCGGTTCTTGCGCCACCTTGGTTGGCGTTCGCGGAGGCCTGGATCTCCTGGTTGGACATCCATTGGACCTGGTCGAACGGAATAGCCACATCCTTCTGAGCGATGCCCAGGAAGCCGCCGACGCCGACGACGAGGCCGTGAATCTTACCCTGCCGGTCCACCAGGACCTCGTCGATGTCGCCAATCTTCTGATTGTCCGCTCCATAGACATCGATGCCCATCAATTGCGAGCCTCGCATGAGCCCCGGCGGCATCTGCGTCATGACCTGACCCGACCCGACGGGTTGGGTGGGAGCGGATGTCTGGGCCAGGGCTGTGCTGGCGATCAGTGCGGCAGTGGCGAGACCTGCTGCAAACTGTGTCTTCCGCATGATTTCCTCCGTACGATCAAGAGCACCGCAATTGGTGTCTCGAAAGTCAACAAGAGTGCAGGGGAGGGAGTTCAGAGCCTGCGAGCACCGGCTTGCGTCGAGCGGTATCGAAATCATGCCCGCCATCGTGACTGGGTCTGACGACGTGGACGTGCCGATCCGAGCACCTCCGCAAGAAACCAGACAACTCCTCTGAATCCCTGTCGGAGCTACCGTCCGTTGTCGATCTCGACGGATCTGCAAACGCCCCCGATCGGACACTGAGCGCTATCGGACGTTCTTACCCAGGTGGGGCGAGCAACTTCCTGAAGCGCGCAGAAGCTTCCATCACGAACGTAGCGGTCGAAGGTGTTCGGTCCCGTGTGCAGAACGACGGACCCTTGGGAAGAGACGATCCCTCTGGCTTGGGCACAGGTCATGGTGAGGGTGGTGGAACCCGATTGGGCCATGGCGCTAGTCGACACACATGCACTCGTCGACATGCATGCAATGACGAGGGTCATGAGGATCGATTTCATGGTGCAACTTCCACTGATCGTCGCGTGTCCTCCCAACAAGCTCAATTCAGCTCTGTTCCGGCACGGCACCTGCCGGAATGACGCAAACAGGCGAGCCAAGGGGGTGAATGCCATGCTGCATGGCCATGTGGCCGGGGCAGTGGATCTCGAGCAAACCTGTCTTGTCGGCTACCAGGCGATCTTCCTCAACAAGATGTCGAGCCATCTCATAGTCGCGGAGACATCCCGTCAGCAGGTGTCCCCGGTTCATAGGGCCCATTAACCGGTAGATACGGGAAACACGGTTCGAGACCATCCATGCTCTCAAGCTGATCATAGGTTAATGGCAGGCCTGCATGACTCGCTTAGGGATGGATGATCTTCTCGAGAGGCGGAGGAACCCGCGTGCTCACCGTACTACCCGAAGTCGCACAGGAGACACCTGGCGAACTCTACGAACCTCAGTCCACTGCGCGCGAAGGCTATCAAGAGCCGAGCCTCCCACCTCAGGTTATCGCCTGTCTCGGGGAACGGCTCCGAGCATTTTACGCGCAGTTGGTAAAGGAACCTGTTCCTGACGCCTTGCTCCAGATCCTTGGTCCTCTGAACAAGGGGAGGGCAAGCCATGGTCATTGACCCACCGGTTCGGCAGGCGATGCTGAATGCGATCCCGCATCTGCGCGCGTTCGCCATTTCCTTGTCAGGCGATGTCACTTATGCGGACGACCTCGTCCAGACGGCCTTGATGAGGGGGCTTGAAAATCTCGATAAATTTCAGCCGGGTACCAGTATGCAGGCTTGGCTCTTCACCATTTTGCGCAATCAGTTCTATACCGAGATACGAAGACGTCGCAGGGAAGTAGCCGATCCTGATGGGTCCATGGCTGGGAAGCTCGCTGTCATGCCTGAACAGGGCGCACGCCTGGATTTCACCGACATGCAGGCGGCCTTGGCCCAACTCAGCGTCGAGCAGCGCGAGGCGCTCTTGCTGGTCGGGGCGGAGGGATTGTCCTACGAGGAGACAGCGCGGATCTGCGGCACAAATCTCGGCACGATCAAAAGCCGCATCAACCGCGCTCGTGCCCGGCTGGCCGAATTGCTGGACCTTTGCCCTGGTGAGGACTTTGGGCCGGACCGGCTTGTTAGGGCCAGCCTTTTCATCCATGCCTCATCGTGAGAGCCGCACAGGCGATCCGCAGGATCATTGGTGCAGAATTGGTACAGAGCGGGGCGTGAGCTGAGCCAGACCACGCGAGAGCGCTCTGAAGCCCCAGTGGAGAATGCGTCCGCCGCAGCTGTTCCGGGAGTGGCACAGGTTGGCAACCAGAAAGTGCCGCCACGGTCAAGGCGAGCGACCGCGACATCGACGAGTAACCAGGCCCTGCACGGCCGGAGGAGATATTGCTCACGCGCTTGGTACGGTGGAGTTTTGCTGTCGGGCTCGCCTTGACCGTGGCGGCATGCGGCCATGGCCAAGTTCCCGCTCTGAAGGAGCGGGCGCAGCAGGCCTGGACCGAGGTGCAGAACCAATACCGCCAGCGGGCCGACGAGGTGCCGCCGCTGGTCGAGGCTGTGCGAAGGCAAGCTCCCGGCGAGCGCGAGGTGCTCGACGAGGTCATGGCGGCCCGTGATGAAGTCGTGGCCATCCTGAACGCGGACGGCTTCATCGCCGAGCCGGAGCGCTTCCGGCATTATGTGGAAGCCCAGCGCCGGCTCTCTGCCGCTCTCGGCGACCTGTACGAGACCATCGAGCGGTATCCCGAGCTGACCGGCGACACGCGCTTCGCAGCGCATCTGACGGAGTTCCAGCGGCGGGAGGACAGGATCGTTGTGGCGCGCAGCGACCTCATCAGCGCCGTCCGGGCCCACAATCAGGAACTTCGGGCATTCCCGGATGGCTGGGTTGCAGCCATTTTCAATCCGGATGCGAAACCCCTGACGGCTTTCGCCCAGGCCCAACTGGAACGCCCGCCCGTGCGCTCCCACCAATAGACCTCGCAAGGTGGTTCGCCGCCGCTCAATCAACGGGTAGCGTTCGGGTCCTCCGTGTCCGAGCCTTGCGGCTCGGGCGGGATCACCGCATCGAGTGGATTGGGCCTGCCGGCAGTCACCGGGTTCTCACCGACAACCTCCTGATAATCGCGGGTCGAGCCGCCGCTGCCGTACCCGGCGGAGTCGCCGAAGTCGCGTCCCGCCGGATCCGACGCCGGTCCAAGGTTTGGGACGTCACCTTCGGTTTGCGCAGGCTCTCTTCGCGCCCCGGCCGACGAGGGATCGCGGTTCGGATCGTCTGGATCTGGCATGGGAGGTCTCCTTGGGTCCGGACCGTCAAGCGACCGGTATGTTTGCTACCCGTGACCGCGGCTCCGCTTGCGATTATCCACGTTCTCGTTCGCGTGGCTTTTGCCAGTAGTCGGGCGATCGTTGTGAAAGAACAGCGCTCCATCTAGCTGCGCTTCTGGGTGACCTTCTCCGCACGCGATCCGGACGGCTGGCTTTTGATCCGCTTTGCCTTCTTCCAGGATGGTCGCATGCGAGCTTTCTTGGCCATGATGGTTCCTTTGATCTGCAGTGATCGTTGAATGTTGAATGCGCCTAGCTCCGGCCACCGGACATGTTGCTCGGCGCACGACCGTCTGTTCCGGTCCCAGGATCAAGCGGCTTCGCTTCCGTGTTTCCGGCTCCGGTTTCATTGTCCTGCCGGCGCTTGCTATCCGCGCTCTTGTCCTGCGTTTTGTTGACCCCGCCCTGATTGGCGCCTGCGTTCTGTGCCATCTACCTTCTCCAAGGTGGTGTGACCGGACACAGGCAACTAGGACGAGAGATTAATGTTCCTCTTTCCGCTTCGTTCTGATCGACCCACCGCGACATGGCGGGGCAGGTTCGAGGCAAGTCGGGGCGCTACAACGGGAACGTGCCCACATTCATACGATTGAGTGATTGGGGCCGAGCTTCTCATGAGGGAACCGTCAGCATGACCGACAGCAAGGACAAGAAGACCACGATCACCCTGGAGCCTGGACAGGTCGCCATCGTCCTGGGCATGGAAGACGGCCAGATCAGCCGCCAGCTTTTCGCCAGTCCGGAAGTCGACGCCATGCTCGATGATGAGAAATCCGAGATTCCGTTCCACTACTTCCTGGCCTCAGCCTTCCTGGTGCGCCTGGATCAGGATGAGAATTTCGCCTCCGACTTGGCCGAGTGGTACGATGAAAAGCTCAACGGAGAAGCAGGCGAGGCAGACACCGGGCAATGATCGCCGGATCCGATAGGGACGCGGATTGAGGCAGTGCTTGTTAGTGCGGCCCTGGCCCTCATCGGTATCTGTCCCGCGGTTGGCAAGACGCTAAGCCTCGTCATGGTGCGGGAGCCCCAGGGCGCTGGTATGAAGTCCCAATGGGTCCAATGACTTAGAGCAGAAGGATGGCGGAGACGGAGTCCGCCATACTAGTGTCCAGCCACATTTAGCCGCATCCAGAAAAGTCGTTAAAAACTAGGCTTTTGCACTGCCGTGTATCTTACGGTGTCCATCTTCATCCGCTACAATCCAGCCTCAGAGGTGGGGAAGAAGGTGGGGAAGGACAGGGGAAGATGGCACGACAGCTACACACGTTGAGCGCCAGGACGGTCGCAACAGTGACAAAGCCAGGGCGGCACTCGGATGGCGGAGGGCTGTACCTGAACATCACCGCCAGCGGTGCTCGCTCATGGGTGTTCATGTGGAAGGTAGACGGCAGGCGCCGAGAAATGGGGCTTGGCGCCTTGCGGGATGTGCCTCTCGCCAAAGCCCGCGAAAGAGCTGCCGAAGTCCGGCAGAAGCTTGCGGATGGGATGGACCCCATCGCGGCACGAGACAAGCCCAAAGTAATGACCTTTGGCGAGGCTGCCGATGGTCTGATTGAGAGCATGTCGTCTTCCTGGCGCAACGAGAAGCACCGCGCCCAGTGGAAGATGACCCTCACCGTGTACTGCGAGCCGCTCCAGACCAAGCCGGTGACCGAGATTGGCACCGAGGATGTCCTGAAAGTTCTGAAGCCTCTTTGGACCACAAAGCCCGAGACGGCCTCACGCCTGCGAGGACGAATAGAACGGGTACTAGATTTTGCCCGTGCGCGGGGGCAAGGAACGGGCGAGAACCCGGCCCGGTGGCGAGGGCATCTGGACGCCGTTCTGCCAAAGCGAACCAAGCTCACACGAGGCCATCACAAGGCGATGCCATTCGATGACGTGCCTGAGTTCGTTGTTGCTCTGCGGGAGCGAGATGGCATCGCGCCACGGGCGCTGGAGTTCGCCATTCTCACGGCAGCCCGGTCCGGCGAAGTATTCGGAGCCTTATGGGGGAGTTCGACCTTGAGGCGTGTATCTGGACAGTTCCTGCGGCTCGCATGAAGGCTGGTCGGGAGCATCGTGTGCCGCTCTCAGCCCGTGCAGTCGAGATCCTACAGCAAATGAAGCAGAACCGGCTCAGCGCCCTTGTTTTCCCCGGCACTAAGCCTGGACGGCCTCTGTCGGTGATGGCGCTGGAGATGGTACTCCGCCGGATGAAGCTTGATGTGACGGTTCATGGTTTTCGCAGCGCCTTCCGTGATTGGGCGGGCGAGCGCACGCACTTTCCAAGGGAAGTGGCTGAGGCCGCTCTGGCACATCTTGTGGGCGATGCGGTCGAGCGGGCATACCGGCGCGGTGATGCGTTGGAGAAGCGACGCAAATTGATGGATGCTTGGGCTAACTTTCTTGAGCAGCAAGCTCGAAGCAACGTCGTGTTGCTGAATGCAGGCACTGCATTTCCATGAGCGTTTATTACGCCAGCCATAGCGTTGCGCAGCAGTGTGTAAGCTGGGGACAAGGTGTGTGGATTTGTGTGAATATAGATCTGCCGGCACAAACATCCCGCCCCTTTTCAAGGCGACTCTGAGCCGATTAAGCTTGGCCGTTGCAGAATCCCGGAACGGATTTTCCGAGGAGTTTCTGTGTCTTAGCTGGTTGTCCACACTCTTAACAATCTTCACACTATATATAGTTGGAACCGTGAGCCGCGACACAAGTTCTTGACGTTAGGCTCGCAACACTCATACCTTCTCGTCCAGTCCCGAGCGCCTAAGTCCAAGGCGCTTCGGTACAGCGATGTGGAAAAAGAGAACCGCCCGACCCGGCAAGGTCAAAGCGGTTCTGGTGGGCCGAAACCCGTACTCCTTCAAGAGCGGGCTAAGCCTACCGGGGGCTTAGTGTGAGAGTCAATCAGATCTCGCCAGCTTCGCCAGTCGTTTCCTTCATAAATGGACGATGAAAGGACGCGAGCCCTATGGCTTTGCAGAGAGATGACGCACGCCTGAAGACATTCTCTTCAGCAGCAACAGAACTCCCACCGACTGGCTTTGTCCGGCTTCCTGGCATCCTCGCTCCAATTGGTCCCATCCCTGTCAGCAAGTCCACATGGTGGGCAGGCATCAAAGATGGGCGCTATCCCAAGCCTGTGAAACTCGGCCCACGCATAACCGCGTGGCGTGTGGAGGACATCCGCCGCCTCATTGCCGGGGCCGCGAACGACTGCTGAGAGCTAGAAGCTCTCGCCTTCTGAACCCATCGCATTCATGACCGTGCAAAAGAAAGCCCCGTCCGAGGGGCTCTCGCACGGGGCTTAGGACATCGATTATGTATAGCCTACACAAGCGGCGCTTGCGTCGCAATGAGAACCTGTGCCTGCTTCCGCTCTTTGCTTGGGCGGCATCACAGCCACTCCGATCTCATCCTCGTGTCGTCAAGAGCCTGTCCGCGCGGTTCGGACTGTCTCCAGCGCTTGCGCTGACCATCGCAGAACTGGCGGGCCTAAGCACGGAGGGTAGCAATGTTTAACGATGTTGTTGAACTCCTCGTGCAGCGGCTCGACACCCCCGAAACCTTGCGTCTGAAGGGGCGTGAGGCATGGACGCTCGCCTGCCTCATGGAGGTGCGTGAGCACGGAGTGATTCCATTGGAAAGACCAGCCCCACGCTGGTCAGCATATGTACACTCTCTGCGAAAGCGCGGGATTGTCATCGACACCATCGATGAGCCCCACGCTGGTCCATATTCCGGGACGCACGGGCGCTACATCCTGCGCACGCCCTTGCGGGTGCTCAAGGCAACTTCTGCCGGGGAGAGACGCCGTGCGGCCTGACAGGTCGTGCGCCCCATAGCGGTTTCTGACTCTTTAAAGCCCAGCAGCCGGAGACAGGCCCCGGCTGCACCTTTCTCATCAATCTTCAGAAATGGCGCCCTTGAGCTTCTTAGGGCCGCTGAGAGGCACCTCATGCCCAGACGTCACAACCACAAGGGCCGAAGCACAACAGAGCGCTTCGTCTCCCTTCCTCATCACATGCTGCGTTCACATGCTTGGCGGTCGCTTTCATCAGTCGCTCGCAGCGTCTTTCTTGAACTGGCAGCTATCTACAACGGCGGCAACAATGGCTTCATCGCTCTCTCAACCCGCGATGCCGCCAAACACGTCCGCTGCTCCAAGGACACAGCTGCAAGGGCACTCGTAGAGCTGACGGAGAGAGGCTTCATCGTCTGCTGCTCACGGGGCCACTTCGACCGCAAGAGCCCTCATGCGAGCGAGTATCGGCTGACATTGTATCCCTGCGACCGTACAGGCGAGAAAGCCTCAAAAGCCTTCATGCGCTGGCAGGCGGGTAAGCCTAAATCTGTAGCCGGTCCGATGGGAGGGACAGCCGGTCCGACCTCAGGGACAGTAACTAATCTCACGAAAGAAAATTACCGCCTACGGTCTGATGAGAGGGACCGTGCCCCCTCCAATGAGCCCTCCAGCGGTCCGACTACAGGGACACATATAATCTACCAGACGGGGTCCGAGGTGGAGGGAATGAGCGAGCAGTCAGGTGTCGTGGTGAAACTGCAGCCGAGAGGACATCACCATGCCTCCTGACCGGCAGCGCCTCACTTTGGAGAGCGGGCCCAAGATGGATCTCGCCAAGCTCATTCCGAGCGGTGCGGGTAAGCCGGGTAGCCATATCCAATGCCTGCTCACCTATGGCTCGGGCGAGACCATCACTGCCACGTTGAGGCTGCATAAGCATGGTGGGCTCATGCAGCTATCGTGCCGGGAGCGCCAACAATCTTTCTCTCTGGTGTCGGATCCGAGGAATTTTGGCGGCCTGCAATGGTACGCTATCTGCCCAAAGACCGGACGGCGGGTGCGGGTGCTCTACAGACCACTGGGAGCGGCGTTCTTTGCCAGTCGGTATGCCTGGGGCCGCAGGGCTGCTTATGCCTCACAGTTCCTTGACCCAATCGGGCGGGCGTGGCGCACCAAGGCGAAGGTGAAAGCTGCTCTACTCGGGGATGAGGATCCGGACGAATGGGATCTGCCACCGAAGCCGAAGGGCATGCGATGGGCGACCTACAAGCGATGGGTGGCGAAATACGATGCGGCTGAGGAAATGCTGGATGCGCAGCTCGTCATGGCAGCGGCACGGCTGATGAAGCGGTTATAGACGGAAATAGGAGAGTGCTCCAGTTGTAGCTGGAGCACTCTTATTTGCATCGGCCTCAGATGACAAAGAAGTCGTTGTATTTCAGGGCGAGGCCCTTTTTAAGCTGGGCGAACTCGACCGCTTGCCCGTTGCCCGAACCATCTGCGTCATAGGACAGCACGCCGGTCTTCTTGTTGTAGATGAGGTAATCCTTTCCATCCTTCGCCTTGTCGAGGCTAAAGAACTTGCTTGACAGGAGCTTGGGCTTGGACGCTGAGCCGGAACCCAGTTTCTTGAAGATAGCATTATCGAGGTAGATGCTATCATCTGCCACCGAGAAGTCCTTGATGGTGTCGTAGTTCACTTTACGGTCGGTCGCAGACGTGCCGAGCTTGGTGTCAAAGATAAATACGTCACGTCCTGCATCGCCAGTTAGAGTGTCGTTGCCCATGCCGCCTATCAGAATATCGTCACCAGCGCCGCCGTTCAGTCTGTCAGATCCGCCTGCACCAACAAGCCTATCGGCTCCTATGCTGCCAATAAGTGACTCAGACCTAGAGGTGCCGGTGCTAGTCTCCATCACGTCTTGAACGTTGATGGTGAAAACATGGTCGAAGGTCAGTCCTTTTTGGTCGACAGCTCGGATCTTGATTGTGTGGCTTGTAGCTTGCTCATAGTCGAGCGTGGCACTGGGTGCGACCTCAAGACTGTTGCCCCAAAGCTGAAACCGCCCACCCGCATCTTCAAGCAGTTCAAACCTAACATTATCGCCTGCGTTTGGATCAGTAGCAGATAGCAGTCCGACTTTGGCCCACCAGCCGTTCTCTGAGACGTAGGAACTGGTAAGTGAGATACTCGTAGGTGCTTTGTTCAAGAGAGTGGCAAGGTCGACAGTACCATCACTGAACTTGAAGTTTTCCACTCCCACGATGGTATCAATTCCGTCTCGTTCTGCTGCACCATCAGAGACAACAATCGTTCCGTCAGCGGTTTGAACTACCGTGTACTCCGACCTGCTCCCAATGAAGGCAGCACTGTCGATACCTTCCCCTCCCTCTAATCTGTCATTGCCCGCCTCGCCCCAAAGTTCATCGTTGCCGAGGTGCCCATAGATGGCATCGTTCCCCTCACGCCCGTGAAGAGCATCAGCTTTATTGGAGCCTTGAAGAACGTCTGCCCCAGCCGTTGGACGGTAGCCCGCCGTGTAGATTTCGAAACCGGTAGAAAAGCCTAAACCGCGTAGGTCCGAAGTACTATACGTACGGGTATTCCCTGCTGCATCACGAACATCCACGCTCGTTACAGAATAGGTGCCAGGGGCATTCCACTGCGAAACGTTCCTTGTCGTGCTGGAATGACCATCCGCCCAACTATCACCGTAGCCAAAAAGACCAACGAGCGCGAAAGTGCCGATATTGTCAGTGAACGACCTATCAAGCCATATAACAACTTCTTTGACACCTGATTCTGCGTCTAAAGCAGACGCATTAAATGTACCCGAGAGGTCCGTATTTGAGAAATCGTACACTGAAGAGAAGCTGAGTCCGGTGAGAACAGGCGGTGTTGTGTCTGCCATTTAAGCTAGGCCTTTATGAAAGAACAAAAGCTATCGCACGAACTTCTCTACGAAGCACGTGTCGGAATAGGTTATTTCCGGGTCTTTCGTATTATTATTCCTATCAAAAGGCTAACATTCTTTATAGCGGTCTGTAGTGACATTGGGTCACGTAGTGGCTCGACACGACAGTGCTGGAGAGATGCGCGAAGCGAGACGCCGGATGGCGCGCAGCTGATGAACCAGCTCTAGACAGGGACCTTATGTCATCAGGTAATGCTGCTGCATCTTAAGTTGTCGCGCCGTCCGTGTGAGAAGCTGGGGCAGCCACTGGCTGAACGCTCACAGTGGACCAAAGGAAGTCCTTGTTGTCGACGGCGATACGCTGGGTCTTCGGTTCAAGCCGGTATCTTTGGTTTTTGGCAATAAACCTTGCAATCCAGTCATGTTCATCGCGGTAGAACACGAGTTCCTCCGAACATTGAACAATCAAAGCATTGATGCCCCTGATCTCGTCGAGCTTGGGCTTTCGGATGCGGTATCTGAAGTGACGAAAATTAATGTCCCGGTCGGCTCTCTCGGAATCGAGCATTGGGCGGATCCGTATAGCCAAATCCGGCGCGAGTGGCACGACGCGGTTCAGAATGCGAGGATCCTGGGTCTTCTCAAATGTGACCGGGAAGTCGCTAGTGAAATATGGGCTGTTTTCCTCGGTGTTGATGAGAACTTCCCAATGGAAGTTTCCAAATCGAGCGACCAAGTCGAGGATAGAACTGATCCCAATAGCTTGCGGATACTTTCCGTCAATTTCGATATTCACCCGCCCGGTCTGTAAGAGGTCGGACAGCGATCCTCCTCCAAGTTCGGGTGGAACTGGCGGTAGATCCCCACGCCTTTCGAGTATGCCTGCCGTCACTGCAACAGGATGGCGAAGCGTGTCGGAAAGGAGGCGCATGGCCGCTGGGGCGCAACTACCCACGTAGGCCACAAACCCTGCGATAACATAGACACAGTCATGGTCGATTCTGCCGTTCCTGAGTTGCTCGACCGCGCCGTTGTAGCGGGGCTCGATCTCCTTCAGGAACTCTTCAATCACCCTATCATGTTCAAGATAGGCATTGGTGCTGCCGTTTTCTATGCGGCAGACGTCCTTGGGGCTGCATGGGAATTTGCGCAGGTCGCGCTTCCGCACTCCATACATCTTAGTCCCGTCGAGCGCTGGAGATGCAAAGTTCTTGAGATGCACCTGGGATACATAGTGGTCGAGGGGCATTGCCGATCCGTTCTGAAAGCAATTTAGATGGCTTTAGCTAAGAGATTTCGATTCAGAAACCGACAATGTGGCGGTAGCCGCCTGCGCTGATGAGCTAGGGCCGTTGAGCGTTGCAGCCAAGCGAATGTGAAAGGCGAGCTACAACTGGATCATATCGAGCCTCCTTCTGCGCAGGGTACTCGATTTGGATTTCATGGGCTGCGCCACAGCCCTCAACGACCTTCCTATAGACGATATAGGTGCCTTTGGTCCCAGAGAGGACGAGCCAGTTCTTCCCTTCTGCCTTGTAGGTCACACGGTCCAAGTCAGTGTGCTTGAGCAACCACGCTTTGTATTCTTGGAAGGTGTCTGTAACGACGGAGGGCCCGTAGCTTCCTGAGATCCATAGTCCTGCTCGTCATCAGCCCTGAACTCTCGGCCATCCCCGTTGGCAGCTGGAGGCTCGACAAGCCTGAACACGTGACGCGGCACATCCGCGACCGTCCCAAACCGCTCATTCGTGTACCGCTCCCATCCTTTGCCGAGCGGTACCCATATGTTGTCAGCGACTGCTGGGCTTATGGCAGAAGGAACGGCTGCAAGCGCCAGCAGAGCCACACGGATTGGGATGAGGTGGTGCGTGAGAGCTTTCATTAGTGGGCGCAGTTGGGGCCACAAGATGCCCTTGTCCAGGAGGCGAGAGTTCAATGACGCAGCGGTTTATATAAGCTGAACCCCGCTGTTCCGTCGTCGTTGTCGAACATGTGGATCTCAAAATTGTTATCTAGGCTGTTAAATATTCTACACAACGCGCCTAACTCATCCTTGGAAACATTGTAGAGCGCGGGCTCAACTAGCTCTGTAATAACTCTGAGTGGCCACGCTCTGTCCATATCAACAGTTATGTGGTTTGCTCCCATGCCTTTTATTTTTCTTCCGATATTACGATGATTGGAAAATTTGGCGGCATCAGCGTGATATGTTTTTATACCTGTCTGCTTGAGACGGGCATGAAGTGGAAAGAAGTCTTGGTCTGAAGATACAATGCAGACGTTATCGTATTTTTTATCGATACATTGTTCCATGGCGCGTATTGCAATCCTTATGTCAACCTCTTTCTCATCGAAAAACTTGATGCCGTTTTGATCTACTTGGAAATTAAAGAATCCTTCTTCCGATCTAACGACTAGGGGCTCGCGTTTCAGCTTTGAAATAAAGTCAGCGTACACCCTATAGTCGCGGTCCATAGATTTGAATCTTACTTTGCCCTTTGAAACGTCTGCGAATTGCCGAGATACTTCAGAATTTCGGCTGGATTTGTTCTTCTGCAGCTCCCACTTAAGATCTTTAAGCGGAGATGGAGCGTAGAATAGCTCAATCGCAAAATTGTTTGTCATAACAGCGCCAGAGACGTTGATGTTGTCCCCCTCTCTGTTGGCAATTTTTTTAATTAAATCTTGATAATCTATTGCTCCTTTCCCTGATAAAGAAAGCATATCGTTCTTTATTTTAGAAATAACGTCCAATATTAAGTATAATGCAAACCTGCTTGGGATTCGCCCATCATGTATAGGGAAGTCATTATCATTTAGCCATTTGATGGATGATAAGTATAAACCTTGTAGGTCAATTAATATAAGCGTATTTTTCGTTATCTTATTTATTTCATCCAATTTCATTATTTCATCAGCGATGATTTTGCTTTCGCGATAGCGCCTCGCGTTTGAATCTATCAACGATTCATCATTTTCACTGAGATTACTAATCGACTTCTTGGGGTCTTGATTTGGCATGAGGCGCTCGTGGGTTTTTGATTCTTTGCTGTTTTCGCTCGACTTTTGCCAAAAGATTTCGATGCAAAATCAAGGCTCAATTGGCAGCCTGGGCGACTGCTGACTTCCGTAGAGTGGTGAAAGATTGAGAACAGGCAGAGTTTCCTACTGCCCGCCATCAAGTGTGGTCACAAGCAAGTGTGAATGCCTGATTTAACGAGGTCAGCCCATTCAACCCCAAGCGTCTGCCGGGCATCAATGGCGTTCTCAGCGCCAAGCTCGCCATTGCGGAACATCACAACACCGAGTTGCCTGTCATGGCTGCCGCTAACAATAGTCGGGCCAGGAGCGTAGGTGGTTGTTGCACTGTAGGAGCGATAGCCGCCACCAATGTAGGTGCTGGAGCCGACCGTGTTGAACTGCCCCGGCATCTGGGTGGTCGAGACATTATTCTGTGAGGCAGCGCCGGTGATGATGTACCTGTCGTAGCCTGCACGGATGGTTTCAACGGCGGCGCTCTTCGCCGCCACCTTTGCTGCGCCCTGAGAGCCACAGGCTGGAGCCGCGCCAGCGTCAATAACCATCGTGTTCGCGGAAGTGCGGGTTGCTTGAGCACCTGCGCAAGCAGCCAAAGCTCCCATCAATGGGAGCACTAGAATGACATGTTTCAAGGATAATCCCCCCAGGATTATAGACTCCGCAACCGTAGCCATTGCGAGCAACAAGTCCAGCCAGACTCTTGGAGAAGGTGAATCGCCTTTCCGCTGCAGCAGAGTTCTCACTTGGTCGCCCACAGGAGTCCTTGGGTGCCTGATCCACACTCTTCACACGCTGACTTGCAAGGGAGGAACTTCTCTCGACAGCTCTGCTTATTCAAGTAGATGTTCGCTTTATGTTCTTTTGAGCGTGGCACGTGGATGGGCAAACCAAGCTAACGGTGGAGCAGGTCTTGGAGGCACGATTACGCTATGCCGCTGGCGAACTGAAATGGAGCAAACTCGCCCACGGGTACGGCGTCAGCCCGGAGGCTGTACGTAGTGCGGCCGAGGGTGTGACCTTCAAGCACCTGCCCATGGCTCCCAAGAAAGACAAGGCTGAATTGGGGAGAAACCCAGAAGCACCGACCATTGGGTAAGCACCGCAGGACCACAGATCTCGGGCTGAACAGGCGCGATAGCTTTAATAGCCAAGCCAACAGCGAAGGTGGGGAATAGGGTGGGGAAGCCTTGGGCCGGCCTCGCAATAGCTCAGACTTTACAACGCTTTAGAAAGAAATGATGGCGGAGACGGAGGGATTCGAACCCTCGATACCCTTTTGGGGTATGCTCATTTAGCAAACGAGTGCCTTCAGCCGCTCGGCCACGTCTCCAGGCGAAAAGACCGGATCTGAGATCCCGCTTCGCAGGTGGCGCAATAGACGCGAACAGGGTCTTTTCGTCAAGGTCCAAAATCGCCCGATCGCATCAGTCGCAGAGGGAAAAGCCGCCCCCAGGCACCCGATGGGCGGGTTTCACCAGAACAGATGGGAAAGGGCGAGACTCGCAAGCCCGATGCCGGAAAGGAAGACCGGAAACCACTTCGGGCATGAGCACTTTGCTTCGTTGAATTCCACCCCGTTCCCCCAATCGGTTGCTGAGCCGAGCCCATCAAAGCGGTTGCTGGCCCAGGAGGGAAGGGGGGCGGGTGGTGAAATATGAGCCGGTGAGCCCAAATGCAGGGCATCATGACTGCCGAGGGAGCGTCACTCCGCTTCGCTCATGTCGCCGGCGCCATCTCAGCCGTCTCGTAGAGATGCCGGATCTCCTCGAAGCTGCGGATGGCCGGGGCCGACCGCCTGAGGATGACGGCACTCAACTGCCTGAACTTGTCGTCGGCCCAATCTTCGACGACCAGGGTGACGGCATCCCGAAGCGGCAATGTCGCGATCTTGCACGCCATGTTCATGCCCGCCGATCGCTCGAACGGCCGGCTTAATGCGAGTAGATCCACCATCTCATCGAAATCGTGGGCTGCGGTCACGATGCTCTCCACTGCAAAGGCTCGAACAATCTCGGCCATTGGCAGCGAATTGTGGCAACCCAATGCCCAAGCTTGCCGTAGGCTTGCTTGAGGAGGGGAAGTTCAGCGGAAAAAACCGTTCGGCCTAAGACAACGGCCTTCGCGCCGGATATTTGAAGTGCTTGAGCAACTCGTCGTTGTGACCGACAAGCAGTGCAGCCTCCGAAGGCAGTGCCTCCTCGGTCACGCATTCAAAGCCTGAAAAGGAGCCCAGAAACGTCGTATTCGGAAGGCTCATGAGGAAGATCGATTGGCCGGACGTCGGGTCGGACGCAGCGGCGAGCATCATCTGCTTCGGGCTTCCGAGCTTGACGAAAAGCTCTTCGAACTGGTCCTGAGTCGGGCCCCATTCAGCGGGACCGATTGCCTTCTTTGCCCAGAGCATCGCCGACGTCCCGCTCCCAAGGAGCACATCCAGTATAATCCTAACCTAGAGCATCGGACCCGAAAGTGGAAACCACTTTTGGATCCATCCGATGTTTAAACCCTTGGGATAAGCATCGTCCCGCGCGGAAAACCGGATCCACATTTCGCTGACGCGCACCACCGGTTCCGCACGATGCGCTACTATCGGCACACAAGCGAGCGAATGCTCGAAGGCGAGGCTAGGGGATCGAGAGAAGGTGGGAGACCGCGTCGAAGCGAGGACGGCTCTAATTCAGGCTCTTCTTCCGGATGGATCTTTCCATGTGCGGATAGGGTTTGGGGACATTCTCCGAGACATCCGGGATGATGAGCACGGAAACGGCATGGCCATTGGATGCGAGCGTATCCGCCGCGTCGAAAGCCGACCGTTCCGCGTCCTGACGCGTTGCGAATGCCGTCTGTTCCCGGTCTGCGTAGGTTACCAGCCACTCGTCTTGAAACTTGAAGACGACAAAGCGGTCAGTATGCATCAGCCCCTCCCACGCTCCGCTTCGCAACGGAGCGAGGGAAGGCTACCTGATTACTGGTTTTCAGGAACGAGGCGATGGAGGTAGGGGGCAGGTCAAAAGGATAGAGCGCCCGGCCTTGCAAGAAAGCCGAGGCGCTCTGCCATGGTCAGTATTCGTGAGTGCCGTTGACCTTATGGGCGGCGCTCACCTTTCGAATGACCAAGCGGTTCCGTCATGCGCTGGGGATCCGTCCTTCGGGCGTATACTGATCAACGGCCTGCGGAAGCTCCTTGGACAGTCGCGCAAGGATCTCCTCTCGCGACAAACCGGTTTGCTGCGTCAGAGCCGCCAAGACGTCAGGTCCGATCGCCTGCTCCAATTGCTGTGGAGCGACCTCCTTGTTCGGGCCGGTGCCAACCCAGGAATCGGCAACATCGCCCTGGCCATTCTGTCGGAAGCTGTCGACCAACTCACCCAAGCCGCCGCTCAGCAGACCGCCGGGATTCTGTCCGCCCAAGCCGCCCAGCAATCCGCCCAGGCCGCCTAAACCGCCTAGGCCACCTGCGCCGGCCGGGCCGCCTTGTTGATGTCCCGGGCCACCCGGAGCCCCGCCTGGGTTGGATGTAAGGCCGCCGAGCATCTCAGCAATCTTATCCCTATTCTGGAATCCTGCGACCGCAAGAAGCCCCAAGAGGGCCGTCATGGATGGAAAGCCTCGGCTCATGTGTTCCTCCTCGTCTGATCCACGAGAACAGCAGCCGCGTCAAAAGGGTTCCAATATCTGCGTCCCGCCGCAGCCTGCCGATCCATTATAGGTCGGAATGAATCACCGAGGAGGGCAGGGTCTTTTCGCGATGCCGGGTGACAGAGGATTCTTCATCCAGATAGTCGTTCGCGAGCGATATCAAATAAAGATGCGGAATAATATTCAGTGTCGTGTGTGGCTGCGCACGGCCCGGAATGGGCCTGTCGGCGCGACACGTAACACGGCGCTCAGCACCGGCATCCATCAGCGAGAAGGACTTTTTCATCATCTAAGGTGTGCTCATCGGCCTCGCAGGAAACTACCGGGGCTTTTGCTTAAGGCCCGTAACCCATGCTCAGGACGGCTCTCAGAGGGCCGGATTGACGAACCATTGCGCGCCGCGGAATGTAGGCGCCCGCGTTCGGCAGGGTCTTGAAAGGTAGGGTCGATGACGACGTTCGATGTGGCGGTGATCGGGCTTGGCGCGATGGGGAGCGCCGCCCTCTTCAATCTTGCTCGTCAGGGACGGCGCGTCGTCGGCATCGAACAATTCGAGCCGGGGCATGACAAGGGCTCTTCGCATGGAGAGAGCCGGATCATCCGGCTCTCCTATTTCGAGCACCCGTCCTATGTTCCCTTGGCGCGTCGCGCGATGGAGAAGTGGCGCGAGCTGGAGCAGCTCTGCGGCCACAACATTCTCACCGTCACCGGAATCCTCGAGGCGGGCTATCCCGGCTGCCCGATCGTCGAGGGCTCCCTCGAAGCGTCCAGGTTGCATGGCCTCGACCATGAGGTCCTAGACGCGGCCGAGATCAACCGGCGGTTTCCGGCTTTCAAGGTGCCGCCCCACTGGACCGGATTGTATCAGCCTGAAGGCGGTTTCCTGCGGCCGGAGCTCGCCATCCAGCAATTCGTCGGACTGGCGGAAAGACATGGCGCCGAAGTCAGGACGGGGACACGTGTCCTGGCCATCGAGCCGCTCGGCTCCGGCGTGCGTGTGAGGACGGAAGCCGGTGAGATCGAGGCCGGGTCCGTGATCGTTGCGGCGGGTGCCTGGATCGGCGATTTCGCGCCCGAGCTGAAGCCGCATCTCAAGCTGACGCGCCAGGTGCTCGGCTGGTTCGAGCCTCTGCAACCGGCCTATTACGCCCCGGATCGCTGCCCGGTCTTCATTCTCGAATCCGAGGACGATGCCTGCTACGGTTTTCCGGATTTCGCCGGCACGGGCGTCAAGGCGGCGTCCCACCGCAAGGGTGCCTATCTCCCGTCGGCCGACGATTTGAGCCAGGACGGCGGAGCCGCCGACGAGGCGCAGATCCGGCGCATGCTCGCCCTGGCGATGCCGGAGGCGAACGGGCCGCTCCGGGCCATGCGGACCTGCATGTACACTCGGACCCCGGACGAGGATTTCGTGATCGACCGGTCTTCTGCCGATCCGCGGATTATCCTGGCCTCGCCGTGTTCGGGGCATGGCTTCAAGTTCGCCAGCGTGATCGGAGAGGTGCTGGCCGACCTCGCCCTTGGAAAAACACCTGCGAACGACATCTCTCGTTTCAAGCTCGAACGCTTCCGGCGGCAATCGGCCTGAAGCGGCGAAGCAGAAAGCTGGAGGCACTGCCATGAAGAGAGGGTCCGCCTATCGTCTGTCCATCCTGGCCTTGCTGGCGGGAACCGGGGTTGCTCGCGCAGAGGATATCACCATCGCCGTGGCCGGACCGATGACCGGTGCGGTCGCCAGCATCGGCGAGCAGCTCAAGCACGGCGCCGAACTTGCGGCACAGGCCATCAACAAGAATGGCGGCGTCAACGGGAAGACCCTCAAAGTCGTCCTTTATGACGATGCCTGCGATCCCAAGCAGGCCGTCGCCATCGCCAACCGCATCATCGCCGACGGCATCAAGTTCGTCGACGGCCATGCCTGCTCCGGCTCCTCGATCCCGGCCTCCGAGGTCTATGCCGAGGCTGACGTTCTGATGATGAGCCCGGCATCCAGCAATCCGGCGATGACCGACAAGGCGGCCGAGCAGGGCTGGTCGACCATCATGCGCCTCTATGGCCGCGATGACGCGCAGGGCAAGTTCATCGGTCCGTGGATCAAGCAGAATTACGGAGCCAAGAAGATCGCCATCCTTCATGACAAGAGCGCCTATGGCAAAGGACTCGCCGATGTGGTGAAGGCCTCCCTCAACGGCGCTGGTGTGAAGGAGGTGATGTACGAGGGTATCAACCCGGGCGAAAAGGACTACAAGGCCGTGGTCAATCGTCTCAAGAGCCAGGGCGTCGAGTTCCTCTATTTCGGCGGCTATCACACCGAGGCCGGCCTCATCATGCGTCAGGCCGCCGATCAGAATTACAAATTCCAGCTGATGATGGGCGACAGCATCGCGACGCCGGAATTCGGCGCCGTGGCAGGTCCCGCGGCTGACGGAACCCTGTTCACCTTCCCGCCCGACGGTCGCGACAGCGAGGCGGCCAAGGGGGCGCTGGCCCAGTTCCAGCAGATCGGTTTCGTGCCGGAGGGCTTTACCCTGTTCTCCTACGCGACCGTTCAGGCCATCGCCGGCGGAATCGGCAAGGCCGGGAGCGCGGATCCGAAGGCCGTGGCAAAGACCCTGCGCAGTACGAATGTCGACACGGTGCTCGGGCCGGTGACCTTCGACGAGAAGGGCGACATCAAGGACCCGAAATACAACATCAATGTCTGGAAGGGCGGCACGTACAGCAAGCTGACCCAGTAAGCGGAGGCTTGGTCGGACAAAGCGAGGGCGGCTCCCTACAGAGCCGCCCTGACGGTGTTTCCTGACGGTCTTTGGAGATGGTTCAGTCGTGGGCCGCAGCCTTGTCGGGTTCCTGCGCCGGGACGAGGTGCTCGATGGAAACCCAGTCCGTGCAGGCCCGAAGGATGGGGGCAAGGTACGCACGATTGCCCTCGATCTCGACAACTCGGCAGGAATAGGCCCTCCGATCCCCCGGAGGACGGTATATGACGGTCGTCCCAGGTCTGATCTCGTCATGAGTCGATGCATGCGTCTTGGCATGCGGCTTGCTGCTCGTCGAGAGCCTGTCGGCCTGTCCGTTGTCTTGCGAGAGAGACGCTTGCCGACCGGACCGGTAGCGATCAAGGGCTTCGATCGCCACCCTGGCCCTATCGCGGTAGCGGTCGCAGACGACCCTCATCAGGGTTCCCTTTTCACGTCCGGGATACCAAGTCACGCCACCGATCTTGGCCAGTTCCTCCGCAACGATTTCGATTTCTTCCTCAGTCATTGGCTACAATCCCTCGTGAGCAGGTGGTGTGTGCTCAGGTCTTGTGAACGCACTCATCTGACCTGACTCGTTGAGTGCTTATGCCCCAAAGAATATTGTTCTTGACCTCGACGCCTGGCGTTTGAATCGCGCCTAATAGTGAGACGTTTGACTACGCTCTTAATTCCATCATGCGTTTCTGCAGAATGGCGAGTTGCTGGATGTAAGGCTGCCGGCGCTCGTAGTGGCGGGCTTTCAGCTTCTCGAGAGCGCGGATCTTGATGTTGGTGTCCGGTGAGTTGATGCTCAGCTTCTCGCGTTCCTGCTCGTAGTCGAAATCGATGTCGGCCAAGGTCGCGAGAAGGGACTGAAGCAAAGGCTGGAAGGTGGGTGAATACATTCTGGGAAGGAGAGCCCCGTTGTTCGATTCATTGTTATGAAACTTAGTATCGTTCATCTCGTCCCTCGTATTAACTTTGCGTTAATAGAGTTTAAGAATACTAAGGTAGGGTTACCCCGTCTGTTGGGAACCCGACAAAACCAGAAGAAATCTTTCTTCCGATTACCTCGCCGTGTTGCGATTCTTTGCCGGAGCAAGGCGAGGCTTCGCCATTGGCTCGGCCCGCTCGGGGCCTCCCGGAAAGAGCCTCTCGAAGCTTTGACGGATCGCGTGGTAGCACTCGCATGCCGTCTCCTCGAGTCCGGTCCGATCGGTAATCCTGACCGTCCCACGGCCCTGACTGATCAGGCCCATCCGCTGGAGCGCGCTCGTGACGCTGCTCACGGTCGAGCGCTGAACCCCGAGCATCTCTGCCAGGGTTTCATGGGTGAGCGGAATGTCGTCCTTGTCGGTTCGGTCGCGGGTGCTCAGGATGGCGCGGCAGCACCGGGCTTCCACGCTATGAACCGCATTGCAGGCGACGGTTTGCAGGGTCTGCGCCAAAAGGGCTTCCGTGTAACGGAACAGCACACGTCGAATTTTCGGGCGCTTTTCAAGAGCCTCGCTCAGGCGATCCAAAGCAACACGCGACGCTGTTCCGGAAATCTGAGTAACGTAACGTCCGAAGGATTGACGGGTGACGAGCGCGCTCACGAAGCCGAATACGGATTCCCTCCCGAACACGGCCATTTCGACAGAGCCGCCATTCCGCAGAACAGTGACCAGTGAAACGACGGCGTCATGGGGGAAATAAGAGTATCGGAGCGACTCGCCGGTCTGATAGACGACCTTGCCCCGAGGCAAGTCCACGACTTCGAGATGAGGTTCGAGCCACAAATAATCATCTGGCTCCAAAGCAGCGAGGAGCTGGTTTCTCCGATGAATGGCGGCCTTCGTACCATTCTTCATGGCAGGGTATCACCGCGTTGCAGATCCCCGGGGAAGAAGCCGGGCACCTCTACAGGATAATAGTTACACAACTTCAGAGTGTGCAATCTCGGCGTACCTTTATGAACAGGCGTTTCGCACCCGTTGATGAGGCCTCCTTGCAGGAAAGGGTCGGGATCGGGGCAACAACTCTTCGGTGACTGGGAAACGAGAAGGCCTCGGCTTTGTGCCATGATCCGGCGGGCATGCCTCCAAAGAGTATCATGCCGGAGGCTCTTTCTGTCACCCTCACACCCTGCCTCTGCGTTGGTGGCATAGGCCTATGCGCGCGGGCAAAGACAAAACCGGTTTACCGGTCTCACGGAAGGCTCCAGCATGGCTGCGGGCCGATTCCTTGAGGAGAATTTCGCATTGAGTACGCAATCATCTTCGTATCAGACACGCGGCAGCTCATCGGCCGATCTGGCCGATTGGTCCGCTCCTGAGCTTCTCGAAGCTTTTGCCCGCAAGGCGGTGTCTCCCGTCGAAGTCGCGAAGGCTGTGATTGCACGCATCGATGCTTATGAGCCGCGGCTCCAGGCGCTCTATGCCTTCGACCCGGACGCGGCGCTTCGCGATGCGCGCGCCTCCGAGCAGCGCTGGATGAGGGGACAGGCGAAGGCGCTCGACGGCATTCCCGCGACCATCAAGGAAAACATTGCCACCAAAGGAACGCCGGTGCCGCTCGGCACGGCGGCGCGCCCGCTCATCCCGGCTACCGAGGATGCGCCGTCGGCGGCACGCCTGCGCGAGGATGGCGTGGTCATTCTCGCCAAGACCACCATGCCGGATTACGGCATGCTTTCGTCCGGGTTGTCGAGCTTTCACCCGCTCGCGCGCAATCCATGGGACCTCTCGAAGAATCCAGGCGGCAGCTCGGCGGGAGCGGGCGCTGCGGCGGCGGCCGGCTATGGGCCGTTCCATATCGGCACCGATATCGGCGGCTCGATCCGCCTGCCGGCCTCCTGGTGCGGCGTGTTCGGCCTGAAACCGAGCTTCGGTCGCATCCCCATCGATCCGACCTATTACGGCCGCGTCGCGGGACCGATGACGCGCACGGTGCGCGACGCGGCTCTCATGATGAAAAGCCTAACGCGTCCTGACGTGCGCGATCCGATGAGCCTGCCTTACCAGGATCTGCCCTGGCTCGATCTCGACATCGACATCAAAGGCCTGAAGATCGGCGTGATGATGCAGGCGGGCATCGGCATGCCTCTCGACCCGGAGGTCCGAGAGGCCGTGGAACGCGCCGCGAAAGCCTTTGCCGAGGCCGGCGCGATCGTCGAAGAGGTACCTGCCTTCATCACCCGCGAGATGCTCGACGGCCTCGACGATTTCTGGCGCCAGCGGGCGTGGATGGACATCGCTCCCTTGAGCGACGAGGATCGTGCGAAGATCCTGCCCTACATCCTACAATGGGCCGAAGGCGGAAAGGCGCTGACGGGCGCCGAAGTCTACAGCGGCATGAACCAGATGATGGTGATGCGGCATGCAGCCGTCGCCGCCACGCATCGCTTCGACTTCGTGATCTCGCCGGTGGCGCCCTGCGTCGCCTATCCGGCGGAGCTGGCGTCCCCCATCCACAATCCCGAGGAACCGTTCGAGCATATCGGCTACACGGTCGCCTTGAACATGTCGGACCAGCCGGCATCCTCCGTCAATGCGGGCTACACGACGGCGGGACTGCCCATCGGTCTCCAGATCATCGGCCGCCGCTTCGACGATGTCGGCGTGCTGCGGCTCTCGCACGCCTGGGAGACGATGTGCCCGGACAGGCGGCCCTGGCCGAAGCTGTAGGCGGTAAGAACGTGCAATCTCCGTCGTCATCACCGGCTTCGTGCCGGTGACCCCGATCGGGTGAAGCGTTGTGCCTTTCCGTATCGGGATGGCCGGGACTGATCCCCGGATCAAGTCCGGGGACGGCCATGACGGGACACGGGGCGACACCAAGGACGGGATGTGTGGGTTTCCCGCCTCGGCTCCGGCTGATAAACAGCGGCCATGACGTACGAAGTTGCCGCCCTTTACCAGTTCGTTCCGTTGCCGGACTTCCGGGAGCTGAAGGACCCGCTGCACAAGCTCTGCCTGGAACTTGGGGTCAGGGGCACGCTCCTGCTTGCCCACGAGGGCATCAACGGGACGGTCGCCGGAAGCCATGAGGCCGTCGATGCGCTCATGATCGAGCTGCGCGAGGGTACGCTGTTCATGGGCCGTCTCAACAATCTCGAGCTCAAGTTCTCGACCGCGACGGAGATGCCGTTCAAGCGGATGAAGGTGCGGCTCAAGAAGGAGATCGTGACCCTCGGCGATCCGCAGACCGACCCGCTGCGCCGGGTCGGAACCTATGTGACGCCGGCCGAGTGGAACGGGCTGCTGGAAGAGCCTGGTATTGTCCTGCTCGACACCCGCAACGATTTCGAGGTCGAGATGGGCACCTTCGAAGGGGCGGTCGACCCGCGGATCAAGCGCTTCAGCGAGTTCAAGGATTTCGTGAGGAACGAGCTCGATCCGGCGCAGCACAGGAGGGTCGCCATGTTCTGCACCGGCGGCATCCGCTGCGAGAAGGCCAGCTCCTACATGCTGGCGCAAGGATTCGAGGAGGTGTTCCATCTCAAAGGCGGCATCCTCAAATACCTTGAAGAGGTTCCGGAAGCGGAGAGCCGCTGGAATGGCGGATGCTTCGTCTTCGACGAGCGGGTCGCGCTTGGCCACGGGCTCGTGGAGCAGGCGGGCGAGACGGGACAATCCGATGAGTGATCTTGAGGCCCGCATCGAAGCGCTCGAGGTGCGCGTCGCGTATCAGGACCAGATGATCGAGGATCTGAACCAGACCGTCATTGCCCAGTGGAAGCAGATCGACAGCCTGAAGCGCCAGCTCAACGAACTGCTCGACCGCGTCCAGGAGGTCGCGGACAATGCGGGTGGACCATCGGCGCCCGAGCCTCCGCCGCCGCATTACTAGCCGATCGAAAGATCATACCGGGGCTGCGGAACAGAACCCGGGAGCGCTTTCAAACTCTCCATGTCATGGCCGGGCTTGTTCCGGCCATCTCGATTGTCTGGAGCGTAGCGCTTTTCATGACCGGCACGAGGCCGATGACGACGGGGAGAGAAGCGCCCAGTTTTGCGCCCGATAGGCGAATTGCCGCCCTGTTCCCAGGAGTGCCAAATTTTTTTTATCGCTCCTCTTGAACGGTAAAGCTTGTTCAACCAAATCATCGGCCGCGGAGGCCCGCAGAGGCTCCGCGTGAACAGTTAACATGCTGATATCATTGGAGGAAGCTTCATGAAGTTCCGTCCTTTGCACGACCGTATCGTGGTCAAGCGCATCGATGCCGAGGAGAAGACGGCCGGCGGGATCATCATCCCCGACACGGCCAAGGAGAAGCCCCAGCAGGGCGAGGTAATCGCTGTCGGTCCCGGCGCCCGCAACGAGCAGGGCCAGCTCGTTCCCCTCGACGTCCGGGTCGGCGACACCGTGCTCTTCGGCAAGTGGTCCGGCACGGAAGTGAAGATCGATGGCGAGGATCTCCTGATCATGAAGGAGAGCGACATCATGGGCGTGCTGGAGCAGGCCGCCGCCCAGAAGAAGGCCGCGTAAGGCCGATCCCATTCAGAGTCACACATCGTTACGTCTCATCAGGAGTGACGGACAATGGCTGCTAAGGAAGTCAAATTTGCCCTGGACGCCCGCGAGAAGATGCTCCGTGGCGTCGACATTCTCGCCGATGCCGTGAAGGTCACGCTCGGGCCCAAGGGCCGCAACGTGGTGATCGAGAAGTCCTTCGGCGCGCCGCGCATCACCAAGGACGGCGTCACCGTCGCCAAGGAGATCGAGCTCGCCGACAAGTTCGAGAACATGGGCGCCCAGATGGTGCGCGAAGTGGCCTCGAAACAGAACGACCGCGCCGGCGACGGCACCACTACCGCGACCGTGCTCGCCCAGTCCATCGTGAAGGAAGGCGCCAAGGCCGTGGCTGCCGGCATGAACCCGATGGACCTCAAGCGCGGCATCGACATGGCCGTCGAAGCCGTGGTGGCGGACCTCAAGGCGAACGCCAAGAAGGTGACCTCGAACGATGAGGTCGCCCAGGTCGGCACCATCTCGGCCAACGGCGACAAGGACATCGGCGAGATGATCGCCCATGCCATGCAGAAGGTCGGCAACGAGGGTGTCATCACCGTCGAGGAAGCCAAGACCGCTGAGACCGAGCTCGAGGTGGTGGAGGGCATGCAGTTCGACCGCGGCTATCTCTCGCCGTACTTCATCACCAACGCCGAGAAGATGGTGGCCGAGCTCGAGGATCCCTACATCCTCATCCACGAGAAGAAGCTCTCGTCGCTCCAGCCGATGCTGCCGATCCTCGAAGCCGTCGTTCAGACCGGCAAGCCGCTCCTCATCATCGCCGAGGATGTGGAAGGCGAGGCTCTCGCCACCCTGGTGGTCAACAAGCTGCGTGGCGGCCTGAAGATCGCCGCCGTGAAGGCTCCGGGCTTCGGCGACCGCCGCAAGGCCATGCTCGAGGACATCGCCGTTCTCACCAAGGGCCAGGTTGCGTCCGAGGATCTCGGCATCAAGCTCGAGAACGTGACCCTCAACATGCTCGGCCGCGCCAAGAAGGTGGTGATCGAGAAGGAGAACACCACGATCGTCGATGGCGCGGGCGATAAGCGCGACATCGAAGCCCGTGTCGGCCAGATCAAGGCGCAGATCGAGGAGACCACCTCGGATTACGACCGTGAGAAGCTCCAGGAGCGTTTGGCCAAGCTCGCAGGCGGCGTCGCAGTGATCCGCGTCGGCGGAGCGACCGAGGTCGAGGTGAAGGAGAAGAAGGACCGCGTCGACGACGCCATGCACGCCACCAAGGCAGCCGTCGAGGAAGGCATCCTGCCCGGCGGCGGCGTGGCCCTGCTGCGTGCCCTCAAGGCTCTCGAGACGGTGAAGCCTGCCAACGACGATCAGAAGACCGGCGTCGAAATCGTGCGCCGCGCGCTTCAGTCTCCGGCGCGTCAGATCGCTCTCAATGCCGGCGAAGACGGCTCCGTGATCGTCGGCAAGGTGGCCGAAGCCGAGGACTACTCCGCCGGCTGGAACGCTCAGACCGGTGAGTATGGCGACCTCTACAAGTTCGGCATCATCGATCCGGCGAAGGTCGTCCGTGTCGCCCTCGAGGACGCCGCTTCCGTCGCGGGCCTTCTCATCACCACCGAGGCCATGATCGCCGAGAAGCCGAAGAAGGAGACCGCTCCGGCGATGCCGGCCGGCGGCATGGACTTCTAAGAGCTCCGGCTTCATCGGAAGCATAGGGACGGCGCCGTGAAACCGGCGCCGTTTTCTTTCGGCTCACGGCCTCCCCAGCATTCTAACGATGCCGGATCAGGGAGCCGTCGTCCGGCTCGGCCACGCTGGTTCTAATCGAGCCGGTCGCTTCCTCAGGCGCGCTCTTGCGCAGCTGGTTCACGAAGGCCGTCAGACTGTTCGCCTTTTCCGGTTCGGGAGCCAGGAAGACAAGAGCGCTGCTGTCGAACGGCTCCTCCTCGATCGTCCCGTCGATCATGATCGTCGTCTTGATGCCCGTCTGCATATCGAAGGAGACGGACTTCACCTTCGTCTGACGCTGCGGGGCGACCGGTTCGGCGATCACGAGGGATGCCGTCGACGCCGACATTCGGATTGGCTTGGCCGGCGCTCGGACCACGACGATGGGCTTCTGAGCATCCTTGGCGGCGGAAGCCTGACGTGGCTGCTTGTCCTGTGGCTGCTTGTCCTGAGGCTTCTTGTCGGAATCGCCGACGCGGTCTGGGACGGGTTGGGAAACCGCCATGTACTCCGTCGGGCCGGAAAGGATTTGCCGAAGCCGCTCATCCGCCTCTTTGGCCTCCTTCTGCGTGGAGGATCCGAAGGCTGCCGCGAGAGGGTTCTTGGATTTTTCCACATCGGCCTTTGCCTTTGCAGCCTCGGCCGTCTTTGCAGCCGCAATCCGCTTCCTGGCCTCGGCCGTCTGGGCGTGATTGTTGGTGCTGTAGGAATACTGTTTTCCGTTGATCTCGTAGCGGACCAACCGGGCCTCCGCCCCACCGAACATCATCCCTTGCGCGACGATGGAGGCACCAAGCAACATAAGCGTCTTGTTCATCGGCCTATAAGAGCGCATTGGCTCTTCCCCTTGCTCGAGTCAAACTCATTTAATAACTGTGGCGAATCTGTGGTCGACAGTAAGTAATGCGCTGACTCGTTCGAGGTATGCTTCCGTAATACTGATGCTTTTTAAGTAAATGCTACAGGATTCACATCGGTTACTAATGAGGATTATTTATCTTCGGGATGACTAAGTTCATCTACTTTATATCATTGTAATACGGCTCTGGAGAGGTGGCAGAACGGCTTGTTTGCAACGTTTTTCCCTGTTTGGCATGCAAGCTTGGCGGGCTGGGGCTGCGCTGAGATCATGCCCAATGGCCCATCGCGGCGACACATGGACGGAATCCCGTTCAGCGTCCGGAGCCACACCCTCGTCATATCAACGACTTGACGCCGAAGCGGCCCAAGGAACAGGGGGAGGGAGATCCGGTTGCCATGGATAGAGCGATGCGACCTTCGTCTTTCGTCTAGCTTTACTCAGGGTCATCCATCGCTTGTTACCGAGCCTTCCTCAAAGCGCGACATGCCCTCGAACTGGAGTAGGCACCCATGAAACGCCGTAATTTTCTCGCCACGGCTGGCGCCGGCCTCGCCGCAGGCGCCGTCGCCAAGCCCGCCATTGCTCAGTCCAATCCGGAAATCCGCTGGCGTCTGACCTCGGGCTTCCCGAAGTCGCTCGACACCATCTATGGCGGCGCCGACTTCCTGGCGAAATTCGTTTCGGAGGCAACGGAAGGCAAGTTCCAGATCCAGCCGTTCTCGGCCGGTGAGATCGTGGGTACCTTCCAGGCTGCCGACGCCGTGTCTTCCGGCACGGTCGAGATGGCCCACACGGCCGCTTACTACTATGTCGGCAAGGACCCGACCTTCGCGGCTGCCGCGGCGGTGCCGTTCACGCTCAACGCCCGCCAGCTCAATGCCTGGCAGTATCACGGCGGCGGCATCGGCCTCGTGAACGAATTCATGGCCAAGCACAACCTCTACGCTCTTCCCGGCGGCAACACCGGCACCCAGATGGGTGGCTGGTTCCGCAAGGAGATCAAAACGGTTCAAGACCTGCAGGGCCTGAAGATGCGCATCGCCGGCATCGCCGGTCAGGTGATGGCGAAGCTCGGCGTCATTCCGCAGCAGGTGGCGGGTGGTGACATCTACCCGTCGCTGGAGCGCGGCACCATCGATGCCGCCGAGTGGATCGGCCCCTACGACGACGAGAAGCTCGGCTTCCAGAAAGTCGCCCCGTACTACTACTATCCGGGCTTCTGGGAGGGCGGCCTGACTCTGCACTTCATGTTCAACAAGGGAAAGTGGGAATCCCTGCCGAAGAACTATCAGGCGATCCTGCAGGCAGGCTGCATGGCCGCCAACATGGACATGCTCGCCAAATACGATGCCAAGAACCCGGCCGCTTTGCGCAGCCTGGTGGGTGCCGGCGCTCAGCTGCGTCCGTTCTCGCAGGAGATCCTCGACGCCGCCTACAAGGCGACGAACGAGGTCTATGCGGAGATCTCCGCCCAGAATGCGGACTTCAAGAAGCTGATCGACTCGCTTCGCGCCTTCCGCAACGAGGAATACCTCTGGTTCCAAGTGGCCGAATACGCCTTCGACACCTACATGATCCGCGCCCGCACCCGCGGCTGATCCCCGTTCCATCGAGCCATCGAAAAGCCCGGCGTCGAAAGCGCCGGGTTTTTCTTTGCAGGGCTGCCGTGCCCCGAGCGGGCGGCTTCACGGGTTGCATCCGGGGCTCTGAATGATGATCTCATGGCAACCCTCGTTCGGCTTTGAACCGCACCAGAAAGATTGTCCATGCCTCCCTTTTCCGTTCTCGATCTCGCGCCCGTTCCCGAAGGCTTCACGCCCTCCGATGCCCTGCGCAACACCCTCGATCTGGCACAGCACGCCGAACGGTGGGGCTACAATCGCTACTGGCTGGCCGAGCACCACAACATGGTCGGCATCGCGAGTGCGGCGACGAGCGTGGTGATCGCCCATGTGGCCGGCGGCACCAGGACCATGCGCATCGGCGCGGGCGGCATCATGCTGCCGAACCACTCGCCCCTGGTCATCGCCGAGCAGTTCGGCACCCTGGACGCCCTGTTCCCGGGGCGCATCGATCTCGGCGTCGGCCGTGCCCCAGGCACCGATCAGCGAACGCTGCGGGCTTTGCGGCGCGATCCGACCTCCGCCGATACCTTCCCGCAGGATGTGCTCGAACTGCAGGCGCTCCTCGCGGCCGTGCAGCCCGATCAGGCGATCCAGGCGGTGCCGGGGGCGGGCTCGAACGTGCCGATCTGGATCCTCGGCTCCAGCCTGTTCGGCGCGCAGCTCGCGGCGATGCTCGGCCTGCCTTATGCCTTCGCGTCGCATTTCGCGCCCGGTGCCCTGATGCAGGCGCTGCAGGTCTATCGCGAGCGCTTCCAGCCCTCGGCCCAGCTCGACCGGCCTTATGCCATGGTCGGCGTCAACGTGATCGCTGCCGATACGGACGACGAGGCGCGCCATCTCTTCACCTCGGCGCAGCAATCCTTCACCAATCTGTTCCGCGGCGCCCGCGGCAAGCTCCAGCCGCCCATCGACGACATCGAGAGCTATTGGTCGCCGCATGAGAAGGCGCAGGCCATGAACATGCTGTCCCGCTCCTTCGTCGGGTCACCCAAGACGGTGCAGGGCGGGCTGGAGACTTTCATCGCGGAGACCGGCGCCGACGAGGTGATGGTCGCGGCCGCGATCTACGACCATTCCAAGCGTCTGCGCTCCTACGAGATCCTCAGCGACGTGCGGGGGGCGATGAAGACGGCGGCTTAGAGTGTTTCGGTAACGACTGCCCTCATCCTGAGGAGGTCGCGAAGCGACCGTCTCGAAGGAGGATCCAGTGCTCGCTGGAAGCTCCTTCGAGACGCAGACTGCGTCTGCTCCTCAGGATGAGGGCGGCACATGATTTTGTTGGGTGCTCCTAAGCGGTGGCGCCTCTGCCTTTCAACGTCGGGTCGAGTGCATCGCGCAGACCGTCGCCCAACAGGTTCAGGCCCAGCACCGAGAGCGCAATGGCGATGCCGGGCGCGATGGCGAGGTGAGGGGCCTGCGAGAGATAGGTCTGCGCATCGCTCAGCATGCGGCCCCAGCTCGGATTGGGCGGGCGCACGCCAAGGCCGAGATAGCTCAGGCCCGCTTCGGTCAGGATGGCGAGCGCGAGCTGGATCGTCACCTGGACGATGAGCGCGCCCGCGATGTTCGGCATCACGTCCTCCCAGGTGATCCGCAAGGGATGCTTGCCGATGGCGCGGGCTGCCGCGATGTAGTCGAGCGTCCAGACCTGGAGCGCGACGCCGCGCGTAACGCGGGCGAACACGGGGATGTTGAACACCGCAATCGCCAGGATCGCCGCGAGAGGGCCGGAGCCCACGAGCGCTCCGATCATGATCGCGGACAGCACGGCGGGGAAAGCGAAGACCACGTCCGACACGCGCATGGCGATCTCGTCGGCGATGCCCTTCCAGGCCGCCGCCGCGCAGCCGATGGCGGTGCCGATGGCGGCTCCCAACAGAACGGCCGGCCAGGCGATGGCGAGCGAATTCCAGGCACCTACCATGAGGAGCGAAGCGACGTCGCGACCGAAATGATCTGTGCCGAGAAGGCCGACTTCTCCGGGGCCTTTCAGGCGCATGGCGACACGCACGCGGGTCGGCACCTCCGGCGTCCAGACGAGCGACACGAGCGCGGTGACGATGAGCAGCGCGGTGAGAATGCCGCCGACGACGAGGGCGGTGTTCAAGGGAATGCGGGAGCGCTTGCTCATGACCGTCCCCTGAGGCGCGGATCGAGGATGGCATAGCCGATATCGACGATGAAATTCACCACGATGACGAGGCCGGAAAAGATCAGCACAATGTCCTTGATCACCACGAGGTCGCGCTGGTTGAGCGCCTGATAGGCGAGCCGTCCGAGGCCCGGCAGGTTGAACACGTTCTCCACGAGGATCGCACCGCCGAAGAAGAACGAGAGCTGCAAGCCGAGGATGGTGGTGACCGGAATGAGCGCGTTCGGCACCACGTGCCGGCGCAGCGTTCCTCCCTGTCGACGCCTTTGGCGCGGGCGGTGCGCACGAAATCGGCGCCGATCACTTCGAGTGTCGCCGAGCGGGTCACGCGGGTGAGCACAGCGGCCTGCGGCAACGCAAGGGCCACGGCGGGCAGGAGAAGCGCCTGGAAGGCAGGCCAGATCCCCGCGCTCCAGCCGGGAAAGCCTCCGGCCGGAAACCAGCCGAGCCAGGTCGAGAAGAAGAGAATGAACAGAAGGCCGATCCAGAAATTCGGCACCGCCACGCCGAGCTGGCTGAACACGAGCACGGCGCGATCCACCGCTCCGTCGCGCCGCGCCGCGGCCGCGACGCCGAGCGGAAGCGCAAGCGCAGTCGAGATGAGAATGGCGAGCAGGCTCAACGGCAGCGTCACGTTCATGCGCTCGGCCACGAGCGTGGACACCGGCATCTTGTACGTGATCGAGGTGCCGAGGTCGCCGTGCAGCAGGCCGCCGATCCATTGCAGGTAGCGCACGAGCGCCGGCTGATCGAGCCCGAGCTCCTGCCGCAAGGCCGCGAGCGTATCTTCGCGGGCAGCCGTGCCGAGCATGATCGCGGCCGGATCGCCCGGCAGGACTTCCAGGATCAGGAAGATTGCGAGCGAGACCGCCAGAAGGGTGACTGCCAGCGAGACAAGTCGGGATAATACAAGACGCAGCATGAGTTCATGAACCCGGCTTTCCCTCCCCACATGGGGAAGGGGTGACGTGACTGGATGCGGCGACACCCCTCCCGGCGTCATGGCCGGCCTTGTCCCGGCCATCTCGATTGGAAAAGCGCCGTGCCTTTCAGATCGGGATCACCGGCACGAGGCCGGTGATGACGTGGAGAATCCTCCTGGAGGACGGCGCGAGAATACGCCCCGGTTTCACTCCGTCCAGGACACTTCCGTCACGTCGTTCGACGGGATCGGGGAGTTTTCCCACAGGCCCTGCACTTTTGCGTTCCACACCCCGAGCTTCGGCAGCTGGAACAGGAAGAGGGCAGGGACGTCCTCGGCCAGGATCTTCTGCGCCTCCGCGTATTTGGCGTAGCGTGCCTTCTCGTCCGTGGTCTTGGCGGCTTCCGCCAGAACGGCTTTGAACTTGTCGTTCTTGTAATTGAAGTAATAGCTGTCGCGGGCGAAGATATCGATGTCGAGCGGCTCCGTATGGGACACGATGGTGACGTCGTAATCCTTGTTCTTGAAGACCTCCTCGATCCACTTCGCCGGGAATTCCGTCGGAATGATCTTCAGGTCCACACCGACCTCGGCCATCATGGCGGAGAGCAGCTCCGCCGAGCGGCTGGCATAGGCCATCTGGGGCGACTTGATGGTGATCGACAGACCGTTGCCGTAGCCTGCTTCCTTCAGCAGGGCCTTGGCCTTCTCCACATCGTAGGGAACGATATTGGTCGTATCGACGAAGGCCGGATGGTTCGGCGAGAAGAAGCTGCCGATGGGCTGGCCGAAGCCGGAATAAGCGCCTTCGACCAGCGCCTTGCGGTCGACCGCATGCATGAGGGCGCGGCGCACGCGCACGTCGTCGAAGGGCTTCTTGGCGCTGTTGAGGCCCGCGACGGTCTCGCCTTCCGTGTTGCCGGCCACCGCCTTGAAGCGCGGATCCTTCTGGAACTCGGCGAAGAGTTCGGGTGCTGCGAGATTCGGGAAGGCGTCCACATCGCCCGCTTTCACGGCGGCGACTTGGGCCTGCGAGTCGCTGATGAAGCGGAAGGTGACGTTGTCGAGCTTGATCTTGTCCTTCTGCCAGTAGTCCGGATTGCGCACGAGTTCGACCCGGTCGCCGCGCGTCCAGGACTTGAACTTGAAGGGACCGGTGCCGACCGGATTGGCGGCATTGCCGGCTGCAGTCTCCGGCGCCACGATCACCGCGTCGCCCCAGCCGAGATAGTAGAGGAAGTTGCCCGACGTCTCCTTCAGCTTGATCACCACGGTCGCCGGGTCGGGCGTCTCGATGGAGGCGATGGGCGCAAAGATCTGCTTCTGCGCATTGGTCGATTTCGGATCGCGGGCGCGGTCGAAGGCGAACTTCACGTCCGCTGAATCGAAGGTCGAGCCGTCATGGAACTTCACGCCCTCCTGCAGGCGGAACGTATAGGTCAGGCCATCGGGAGAGACCTCCCAGCTCTTCGCCAGGAGCGGCTGAACCTTGCCGGTCCGGTCGATGCGCACGAGGCCTTCGTAGAGGTTGACCCAGGTGACTTCGCGGATGGCCACGGGAGCCGCAACCGTCGGATCGAGGCCCGGCGGCTCGATGGGCATGCCCACCACGAGAGAGGTCTTGGCCGCAAAGGCCGGGATGACGCTGACGGAGAGGAGCAGGGCGGCAGTCAGGAGGCGCTTCGTCATCAGGGCTTGAACTCCATCAGGTATGGGCTGCGACAGGTCGCGGTGGGCCTAAGCTTACGCAGGACCGCGCCGGATGGAAGATGCTCATTACCGATTCTTCACTTAACTTCAGCGTGACCGAAGCCTAAGCATCGGGAGTGAACGGATCCGCCGGACGCCGGCCTGTTCAAGGCCGCAGGCGGAATGAAAGGCTTGAAATCATGGTTCTTGAGACCGCACGGGTGCCCACCGCCAACGGCGCCAGATACCTCCAGCAGCTCTGCAAGCACTGGAGCCACAAGCTGGACGTCCAGCTCTCGGAGAACGAAGGGATCGTCCGCTTCCCGGCCGCCGTCGCGACCATGAAGGCAGACCCGGAGGCGCTGACCGTGAGAGTGGAAGCGCAGGACCACGAGACGCTCCAGCGGATGAAAGGCGTTGTCGCCTCCCATCTCGACCGGTTCGCTTTCAAGGAGGCTCCGCTTCCGTTCGAGTGGTCGAAGGGATGACGTGCTCTTTCCCTCCCCTGAGGAGGGACCGACCGGGAGAGAACTTCACATCGAGATGGCCGGGCTTGTCCCGGCCATCTCGATGTGAAGAGCGATGCGCTTTTCAAATCGGGATCACCGGCACGAGGCCGGTGATGACGTCGGAGGGAACTCGTCCTAAATGCACCGCCCGCCGTCGACCTCCAGAACAACGCCGGTGATCATGCTGGCTTCGTCGGACGCGAGATAGAGCGCCGCGTTGGCGATGTCCTGCGGGGTGGAGAAGCGGCCGAGCGGGATCGAGTTGACGAACAGCTCGCGCTTCTGGGGCGTGTCTTCGCCCATGAAGGTGGCGAGCAGCGGCGTCTCGCCGGCCACGGGGGCCAGCGCGCAGACGCGGATCTTGTTGGGAGCGAGTTCCACGGCCATGGACTTGGTCATGGTGTGCACGGCGCCCTTGGTGCTGTTGTACCAGGTGAGGCCGGGACGCGGGCGCAGGCCGGCTGTCGAGCCGACGTTGATGATCGCGCCGCCGCCCTGGTTCTGCATCAGCGGAACCGCCGCCTTGGCGAAGAGATAAATTGACTTCACGTTGACCGCGAAGACCCGGTCGAACTCGTCTTCCTCCACCTCCAACATCGGCCGGTTGCGATGGCTGATGCCGGCATTGTTGACGACGATGTCGAGCTTGCCGAAAGCGGCAACGGTCTTCTCGACCGCGGCATTCACATCGGCGGCCTTCGACACGTCGGCGGCAAGACCGATGGCGGCAGAACCGATCTTCTCCGCGGCGCTCTTGGCCGCCACTTCGTTGATGTCGATGATGGCGACCTTGGCGCCCTCGCGAGCGAACGTTTCCGCGATGCCCAGACCGAATCCGGAGCCGGCGCCCGTGACCAGCGCCACCTTGCCTTCAAGGCGATTCATGTTTCTTCCCTTTCATACGTCAACTTATTTCATCCTCCCCTCGTTTGGAGAGGCGCTTCATTTTCGTGTCCCTTCCCCTTGTAGGCAGGGGTGGGGGTGGTGAGACGGACGGAACGTCCTCTGACGTCATGGCC
This sequence comes from Microvirga sp. RSM25, assembly GCF_044784385.1. Lineage (NCBI taxonomy): Bacteria > Pseudomonadati > Pseudomonadota > Alphaproteobacteria > Hyphomicrobiales > Methylobacteriaceae > Microvirga > Microvirga sp. RSM25. The sequence goes on from NZ_CP173039.1 coordinate 957,628, forward strand.
GGGCTTGTCCCGGCCATCCCGATCCTGTGAAGCGATGCGCTTTTCCAATCGAGATCACCGGCACAAGGCCGGTGATGACGTGGGAGGGTGAGCTGAGACGCCTACCCGTGCGCGATGACGAGCGTCTTCGTGGTGGTGAACTCGATCAGACCCTCGAAGCCCTTTTCGCGGCCGTGGCCCGAGCGGCCGAAGCCGCCGAAAGGCAGCTCGATGCCGCCGCCGGCGCCGTAGCAGTTCACGAAGACCTGCCCCGCGCGCATGGAACGGCCGACGCGGGTCGAGCGCATGGCGTCGCGGGTCCACACGCCCGCGGCAAGCCCGAAGGGCGTACCGTTCGCCAGCCGGATCGCCTCGGCTTCATCGTCGAAGGGCGTCGCCACCAGAACCGGGCCGAAGACCTCTTCCTGCGACAGGATGCTCTCGTGCGGGACGGGGGCCAGGAAGGCCGGAGCCACGTAATAGCCGCCCGCAGGCGCATCGGACGCCACCGCGCCTTCGCCGATGACGTTCAGCCCCTCGTTGCGGCCGCGCTCCAGGTAGCCGAGGACGCGGCGCTGCTGGGCCTGGTTGATCATCGGACCCAGATCGGGCTCGTGCTCTGGATGTCCGGCGCGAAGTGCGCGGAAGCGTTCCGCCACCGCATCGACCACATCCTGGAAGATGCCGCGCTGGATCAGAAGGCGGCTGCCCGCCGAGCAGGTCTGGCCGCCGTTCTGGATGATGGCATTGACGAGGGTCGGCAGGGCGCGCTCGAGATCGGCATCGTCGAACACGACCTGGGCCGACTTGCCGCCGAGTTCGAGGGTCACGCCCACATGATTCTTCGCCGCCGCCGTCTGGACCGCCGTGCCGGTCTCCGGGCTGCCGGTGAAGGACAGGAAGTCGATGCCAGGATGGGCAGAGAGCGCAGAACCCGCCGTGCGGCCGAGGCCCGTCACGACATTGATCGCGCCATCGGGGAAGCCGACTTCGCGGGCGAGCGCAGAGACGCGCAGGATCGTCAAAGACGCATCCTCCGCAGGCTTCACCACGGTGGCGTTGCCGGCGGCCAGAGCCGCGCCGACCGAACGGCCAAAGATCTGCATCGGGTAGTTCCACGGCACGATATGCCCGGTCACCCCGTGCGGCACCCGCTCGACGCCGATGAAATGGGTGTTGAGATAGGGGATCACGTCCCCGTGCAGCTTGTCGGCGGCGCTGCCGTAGAACTCGAAGTAGCGGGCGAGCGCGATGGCGTCGGCGCGCGACTGGCGCAGGGGCTTGCCGTTGTCGCGGCTTTCCAGGATGGCGAGTTCGTCGGCATGGGCCTCGACCACTGCCGCGAGCTTCATGAGCAGGCGCCCGCGCTCGGTCGCCGTCAGCTTGCCCCATGGGCCCTCGAGGGCAGTACGGGCGGCTTTCACGGCCTCGTCGATGTCCTGGGCCGTCCCGGCGGCGATCCGGGCGAGGAGCGAGCCGTCGACCGGCGAGAGGACGTCGAGATTCATGCCGTCCGAAGCCGGGCGGTCGCGTCCGCCAATGAGATTCTGGAACACCATGTTGGGCGCGAGCGTCGCGCTGACCTGATCGTTCATGGTCGTCGTCTCCCTAAATCATCTTGTTCATGCCCGGCACGGCGGCCAGGAGCTGGCGCGTATATGCGTCCCGCGGGTGGGCGAAGAGTTGCGCGGTTTCCGCCATCTCCACAATCCGCCCTTTTTGCATGACTGCCACGCGGTCGCAGATCTGGGCTGCCACCCGCAGATCGTGGGTGATGAACAGAATGGCAAGACCGAGCTCCTCCTGAAGCCCCCGGATCAGCTTGAGAATCTCGGCCTGGACCGACACGTCGAGGGCCGAGACGGCCTCGTCCGCCACCAGCACGTCCGGCTTCATGGCGAGCGCCCGGGCGATGCCGATGCGCTGGCGCTGGCCGCCGGAGAACTCGTGCGGATAGCGCTCGATGGCACGGGCGGGCAGGCCGACCTTTTCCAGGAGGATGCGGGCCTCGTCCAGGGCCTTGGCCGGGTCTTCTCCCTGTGTGATCGGTCCCTCGGCGATGATGCGCCCGACGGTGCGCCGCGGGTTGAGGGAGGCGAAGGGGTCCTGGAACACCATCTGGATCCGGCGCCGGTAGGGACGCAGCTCGCGCTGGGACAGGGCGCCGAAGTTCAGGTCTCCGATCTCGATGGCGCCTCCGTCGGGTTCGATCAGGCGCAGCACGCAGCGCCCGACCGTCGATTTGCCGGAACCGGATTCGCCCACGAGGCCGAGGGTCTCGCCGCGCCGGATATCGAAGCTCACGGCGTCGGCAGCCTGGACCTCGCGGCTTTTGCGGAAGAAGCCGCGTCCACCATAGGATTTGGTCAGGGCGTCGACCTTCAGGGTAATGGGCTGTCCCGCGAGCTGCTTCGGCGCCGGCGGGGTCAGAGAGGGCACCGCCGCCAGGAGGCGCTTGGTGTAGGGGTGCTGCGGGCGGGTCAGCACATCCTCGGCCGTTCCCTGCTCGACGAGTTCACCATGCTGCAGCACCGCGACCCGGTCGGCGATCTCGGCGACCACGCCGAAATCGTGGGTGATGAAGAGCACCGCCGTGCCCTTCTTGCGGCGCAGGTTGTCGATCAGCTTGAGCACCTGGGCCTGGGTCGTCACGTCGAGCGCGGTCGTCGGCTCGTCGGCAATCAGGAGCTTCGGCTCCAGGGCAAGCGCCATGGCGATCATCACCCGCTGGCGCTGGCCGCCGGAGAGCTCGTGCGGATAGGCCTTCGCGATCAGCTCGGGGTTCGGCAGGTTGACCTCGGTGAGGAGGTCGAGCACCCGGCGGTCGCGCTCGGCGGGCTTCAGCAGATTGTGGGCGCGAAAGGTTTCCGAGATCTGGTCCGCCACCCGCATCACCGGGTTGAGCGAGGTCATCGGCTCCTGGAACACGGTGCCGACCTCCCGGCCGCGAACGTCGCACCAGCCCGCCTCGTCCAGGCTCAAGAGATCCCGGTCGCCGAGCCTGATCGAGCCGGACAGGACCTGGACGCCGCCGGGCAGGAGACCGATGACCGCCATCGCGGTCATCGACTTGCCGGAGCCGGATTCCCCCACGACGCAAAGGGTCTCGCCCGGATTGATGGAAAGCGACAGGTCCTTGATCGCGTGCCGACGGTCGGCCAGGGCGGGGAGGCCGATGGAGAGGTTCTGGATCGACAGCACGGGGGAGGGGCTGCTCAACATCATGCTCCTGCTGGAGGGAAAGGCTCATCCTTGCGATCTCTGCCGCTTCGTCAATCCGTCTTGGCCGATGCCATGTTGAGAATGGTTTCAGCTCCGCCATATCATGACGTTCATCAAGCGGAGACCCGACCCCGTGCACGATGCCGTTCCCAATCCGGTGAGAGACCGGCTGCAGGCCTGCCTGAACGCGCAGCGCGCCGCCTCGGCCGAGCACGGGCCTCTCTCGCCCGAGCGGCGGGCCGAGTGTCTCGATGGACTGGCGAACGCCCTCATCCGTCATGCGGACGATATCGCGACCGCCATCGCGGCGGATTTCGGGCATCGCTCCGTGCACGAGACGAAGCTCGCCGACGTCTATTCCGTCGTTGCGGCCTTGCGCCATGCCCGCAAGCATTTCCGCACATGGATGAAGCCGCGGCGACGGCCGATCGAATGGATGTTCCAGCCCGGAACGGGGCGCATTCTCTATCAGCCCCTCGGCGTCGTCGGAGTCATCAGCCCGTGGAATTACCCGGTCCAGCTGACGCTCTCGCCGCTCGCCGGAGCATTGGCGGCAGGCAACCGGGTCATGATCAAGCCGTCCGAAATCACGCCGCGCACATCCGCCTTGTTGGAACAGGTCATCGGCGAGGTGTTCGATCCGGCCGAGGTCGCGGTGGTGCAGGGCGGGCCGGATGTGGCGAAGGCTTTCTCAAGGTTGACGTTCGATCACCTGTTCTTCACCGGCTCCACGTCGGTCGGGCGTCAGGTCATGCAGGCGGCGGCCGACCATCTGGTGCCTGTGACGCTGGAGCTCGGAGGAAAGTCTCCCGCGCTCCTGATGGCGGACTATCCCATCGAAAAGGCGGCGGAGCGCATTGCCGTGGGCAAGCTGTTCAATGCCGGGCAGACCTGCATCGCGCCCGATTACGTGCTGGTGCCGCGTGACAGGAAAGAGGCTTTCATTGCGGCTTTTCGAGATGCCGTGGCACGGCTTTATCCGACGCTTGCAGTCAATCCCGATTACACCGCCATCATCAACGAGCGGCATTATGAGCGCCTTCACCATCTCGTGGCGGATGCCCGGTCCTGTGGCGCCTGCCTGCACGAGATCAATCCAGGCCATGAAACGTTCGATCCGGCGCAACGAAAGATCGCTCCCGTCATTGTGACCGACGTGCCGGATCATGCGCTCGTCATGAGCGAGGAAATCTTCGGTCCGGTGCTGCCCGTGGTGGTCTATGACGATGTCGATGAGGCCTGCCGCTTCATCGCCGCGCGGCCGCATCCGCTGGCGCTCTATCCGTTCAGCCACGATCGGAAGACGATCGATCGCGTTCTCGAGCGCACCCGGTCGGGCGGCGTCGCCGTCAGCGATACGCTCCTCCATTGCGTGCAGGAGGAATTGCCCTTCGGTGGCGTGGGAGCGAGCGGCATGGGAGCCTATCATGGCGAGGCAGGCTTTAGAACCTTCAGCCATGCGAGGTCCGTTTTCCACCAGGCCCGTCTCAACGGAGCCGGCATGACGAGGCCGCCCTATGGCAGCCGCATGAACCGTCTCCTGTCTATGCTGCTGCGCTAGCGCATCGTGCGGAACAGCGGTCCCGGTTTTCCACTCTGAGGATGCGTACCTTACGAAGGAAGTACCGGATTGATCTCGAACGTGGAATCGACTTTCGAATCCGATGCTTTGGACGCCTGGGCGAGCGGCACCGAAATGTCGTAGGAGACACCGCCTTCCGCAAAGTTGAGCACCATGTAGCCGCCCAGCTCTCCCTCGATGCTGCGGCGGATCAGGCGCGAGCCGAAGCCCTGGCGTTTCGGCGGCGCGACGGGCGGCCCGCCGCTCTCCGTCCAGTGGATGCGCAGCTGATCCGGACGATCCTCGTTCTCGACAACGGTCCAGTTCATGTCGAGATGCCCCGCATTGGTCGAGAGCGCCCCGTACTTGGCGGCATTCGTCACCAGTTCGTGCAGCACGAGGCCGAGGTTGATGGCGTAGCGCGCCGGCAGCCTGACATTCGGCCCGTCGAGAACGACCCGCTCGTCGCCCTGCTTGCGATAAGGCGCTAGTTCCTGCTCGGCGACGTCGCGCAGTTCCGCCTCGCGCCAGGACTTCCGGGTCAGCAGGTTGTGCGTTTTCGAGAGGGCGAGCAGGCGGCCCTCGAAGGCTTCCTTGAACTGCGCCGAGGTCTCCGTCGTGCGCAGGGTCTGGGACGCGATGGACTGCACGGTGGTCAAGGTGTTCTTCACCCGGTGGTTCAGCTCGTCGAGGAAGAAGCGCTGCTGCTCTTCGGCGTGCTTCTGTTCGGTGATGTCCTGGAAGATGCCGATGAAATAGACCGGCCGTTTCTGAATATCGAAGAAGACGCGTCCCCTGGAGTTGATCCATCGAAGATCGCCGTTCGGGAGCCGGATCCGATACTCGTCCTGGTAGTCGCCCTGGTTCTTGACGGAATCGTGCCATTTCCGAACGACCCGATCCAAGTCCTCGGGATGGAGGATGTCCAGCCAATGCTGGTGATCCATGACCTCGCTGGCATGCGGAAACCCGAGCATGGCGGTCGCCTGGGTGGACCAGCCGCCGACACCCTTGTTGGGGTCGTACCACCAGGTCCCCATATGGCCTGCTTCCAGGGCGAGGCGCGCGCGCTCCTCGCTGGCCTGCAACGCGTGCTGCCGCTCGGCCACGTCGTCCATCAGATCGTTGAACGCCCGCCCCAGGATGCCGAATTCCCCGGACTTTCCCGGAAGGTCGATGCGCGCCTGGTAATCGCCCTGGCGCCAGGCCCGGATGCCGTCCGTGACGATCTCGAAGGGCTTGGTGATGAAGGCGCGGCTGAGCAGGGCGGAGAGGGAAAGGGCGAGGATGAGTGCGGCCGCGATGAGCATGAAGCCGCGTCTCGCCGCCTGGTTGATCGACGCGAAGGCAGCCCTCGTGGAGAGGCCCACGTTGACGTAGATGTCACGCGGCGGAACCGCGAGCGGGATGTAGCCGACGATACGCTTGAGGCCGTCGGCGCTGATGGTTTCGGCGGTCCCGATGGTCTTTGCGCTGGCTTGCGCCAAATATTCCTGAGGGAGCAGCTTTCCGAGCATGCGCTCCGGATGAGGATGCTGCACGATCATGATGCCTCTTCGGTCGGCGACCGTCACCGAGCCGTTCTCCGGCACGGTGCGCTCCTTCACCTTTTGGTTGAGCCATGCCAGATCCAGGGCCGCCGCCAGGACGCCGACCACGTCGCCTCTGTCGTTCCAGATCGGCAGCGCGAGAGGCAGCACGGGCTGGGGAGCAAGCCCGCCCTCCTCGAAGACGGGGGTGTAATCCCCGACGACGAAGCCCAGCCTGCTCAGGGCTTCGTGAAAATAGGCGCGGTCGGCGAAATAGTGCTGCGTATCGATGGTCCCGAGCGGGCGGCAGCGGATATGCCCGCTGATGTCCATCGCCACGAAGGAGAGAATATAGGGAACCTTTTCCTGAATGGCCTTCAGATAGGGGCTGCACGCAGCCGTGTCGAAGGCGCGGATGGAGGGGGTCTCGTCCACGGCGAGCAGCAGGCTGTGGATGCCGTCGAAGACCCTCTCGAGCTCCGCGCCCACCAGCTGCGCCTGCCTGATGGCGAGGTCATTCACCTCAGCCTCCCGGGCACGGCGCAATGAGACTTCCGTGTAGGTCCAGATGACGATCGCCGGCAGAACCGAGATCAAAGCAAGAAGAAGCAGACGCCTCGTCAGTGTCATTCAAACGCTCAGCTTAACATCGGAAGGGGATCACAAACTTCGATGACCGTCCACCCTTCTCACGCATCGTGCGGAAAAAGAGGCCCGGTTATTCGCTGACGCGGCCCTTCGGGTCACGCCGAACGATGCGCCAGCTGAAAGTGAGCATCGGATCGATCCCAAACGTGCCATCCACTTCGGGTCCGATGCTTTAACGGAGGCGGGCGGTCTTGCATCTGCGACTGAGAGGTGTCAGGTGAGCGGGAATGGCGCTTCCTCCTCTTCTTCTCCTTCAAGATATCGCGCTCACCTTCGGCGGCACGCCGTTGGTCGAGAGTGCCGAGCTTTCCGTCTCCCCGGGCGAGCGGGCCTGCCTTGTCGGCCGCAACGGCTCGGGCAAGTCCACCCTGCTTAAAATCGCCGCAGGGCTCATCGAGGCGGACCGTGGCAAGCGCTTCGTGCAGCCGGGAGCAACCGTGCGCTATCTGGCGCAGGAGCCGGATCTCTCCGCCTATCCCACGACGCTCGCCTATGTGGAGGCGGGGCTTGGACCGGGCGACGACCACTACCGGGCGCGCTATCTGCTGGAGCAGCTGGGTCTGACCGGAGACGAGAAGTCCGCCGACCTTTCCGGCGGCGAGGCCCGCCGCGCGGCGCTTGCCCACGTGCTGGCGCCTCAGCCCGACATCCTGCTGCTCGACGAACCGACGAACCATCTCGACCTGCCGGTGATCGAGTGGCTCGAAGGCGAGCTGAAGAGCCTCCGCTCGGCGATGGTGCTCATCAGCCACGATCGCCGTTTCCTGGAGAGCCTCTCCCAGGCCACGATCTGGCTCGACCGGGGCAGGACGCGCCGCATGGATCGGGGCTTTGCCCATTTCGAGGAGTGGCGTGATCAGGTCCTGGAGCAGGAGGAGGCCGAGCACCACAAGCTCGGGCGCAAGCTCGTGGCCGAAGCGGACTGGCTGCGCTACGGAGTGACGGCACGGCGCAAGCGCAACGTACGGCGCCTCGGCAACCTCCACGCCATGCGCCAGCAATACCGCGAGCGCACGCGCGCCGTTGGCACGGTCAATGTGAGTTTGGCCGAGGCGGAGCAGTCCGGCACTCTCGTGGTCGAGGCGGAGGGCATCTCGAAGACCTACGGCGACCGCGCCATCGTGTCGAACCTTTCCTTACGCGTCCTGCGCGGCGACCGCCTCGGCATCATCGGTCCGAACGGCGCCGGCAAGACGACCCTCATCAATATGCTCACCGGTGTCCTGGATCCGGACGGGGGTCGGGTTCGCCTCGGCTCCAACCTGCAGATGGTCACCCTCGACCAGCGCCGCGCCAGCCTCGACCCCGACGCCACCGTGGTCGAGACCCTGACCGGCGGGCGCGGCGATACGGTCACCATCGGCGGGCAGACCAAGCACGTCATCGGCTACATGAAGGATTTCCTGTTCTCGCCCGAGCAGGCCCGCACCCCCGTGGGCGTGCTCTCGGGTGGCGAGCGCAACCGCCTCATGCTGGCCCGCGCCCTGGCCCAACCGTCCAACCTGCTCGTGCTCGACGAGCCGACCAACGATCTCGATCTGGAAACCCTCGACCTCCTCGAAGAGATGATCCAGGACTATTCCGGCACCGTGATCCTGGTCAGCCACGACCGCGACTTTCTCGACCGCACGGTGAGTTCCGTCCTGGTGTCGGAAGGCGAGGGGCGCTGGCTCGAATATGCGGGCGGTTACACGGACATGGTGGCCCAGCGCGGCCGGGGCGTTCAGGCCCGCGTCGTCGAGAAGGAATCGAAGCCGAGGAGCGCCGACAGGCCGGCTGTCTCGGCTCCGGCGCAAGGCAAGCGCAGGCTCTCCTTCAACGAGCAGCACGACCTCAAGACGCTGCCGAAGCGCATGGGCGAGATGGAAGCCAGGATCGCCAAGGTGCAGGAGATCCTCGCCGATCCCGAACTCTATTCCCGCGATCCGGCCCGCTTCCAGAAGGCCATGGATGCGCTCACGCAGCTTCAGACGGAGCTGCACGCGGCCGAGGAGCGGTGGCTGGAGCTGGAGATGCTGCGGGAGGAGTTGGAGGGGTAGGGCCGGGCAGGCCATGTACGGCGCTATGGACCTCTTCTCCGCTGTGCGTCCTTCGAGGAATGTCAGTCACCACGTGATGGCCGGCCCTGTGCCGGTCATCCGTGCTTTAAGACGCACTGCCCTCATCCTGAGGAGGTCGCGGAAGCGACCGTCTCGAAGGAGGATTCAGTGCTCTCTGGATCCTCCTTCGAGACGCAGACTGGGTCTGCTCCTCAGGATGAGGTGTGAGAGAGTTGAAAGCGAGATCATCGGCACAGGGCCGGCCATCACGTGAGAGGATGGGGAAGGCGTTCAGCCCTCATGGAGATTGCTGGCGCTATCATTCCATCTGCCGTCATCCCCGGCGGTGCGAAGGACCGGAAGGGGGATCCAATTCCACGCTCAGAGCTGATGGATTCCCTTCCCTCCAGCGGCTTTCGCCGCTTCCGGACGGGAATGACGCCGTTGCACCCCCTCCACGTCATGGCCGCGCCTGTCCCGGCCATCCCGATTGTTTGGAGCGCAGCGCCTTTCCAGCCGAGATCACCGGGACAAGGCCTGTGATGACGTGAAGAGAGAAGCTGACAAGATCCTCTGCTTCACTAAAGTGACGTCACCCGCTCGCTAGAAGCGGATCGTCACTGACGGAGGAACGCGATGGACTGCTTTTCGAGACGTTGCCTGACCACGATTCTGACGATGCTCTGCCTCGGGGTCGCGCCCGCGGCTCTCATGGCCGCGGAGCCCGACCGGGACGCCTTGGCCGAGCGTGTGACGAAACTGTCGCGCGGCACCCAGTGGAAGCCCGTTTCGGCCGTGCCGATCAATTTCCTGACCCATCACCCGCAGGGCATGGTGAAGATCGGCGATACGCTGTTCGTGTCCTCGGTCGAGATCAAGGAGCCGACCAAGCGGTTCCCGCAGCCGGTCGACGGATACGACCGCGATACGGGTGCCGGCGTCGGGCACCTGTTCAAGATCGACATGAAAGGCAACCTGATTGCCGACATCACCCTCGGCGAAGGCACGATCTATCATCCGGGCGGGATCGATTTCGACGGGAAGCATATCTGGGTTCCCGTGGCCGAGTACCGGCCGAACAGCCGCTCCATCGTCTATCGCGTCGATCCGGAGACCATGAAGGCCGAGGAGATGTTCCGCTTTCCGGATCATGTCGGCGGCGTGGTGCACAACACCGACGACAAGAGCCTGCATGGGGTGAGCTGGGGCTCGCGCCGCTTCTACCGCTGGTCTCTCGATGCGAATGGGAAGCCCACGAACGCGAGCGAAAACCCTGAGAAGCTGAGGGCGCTGAACACGTCTCATTATCTCGATTACCAGGACTGCAAATATGCCGGCAAAAGCCGGATGCTGTGCTCCGGCGTGACGGAGATGCGGATGACGCCTGAGGCCGCCCCGTTCCGCCTCGGCGGGCTCGATCTCGTCAACCTCGCCGATGGCCGCCCGATCTTCCAGACGCCGGTGCTGCTCTGGACCGCCTCAGGGTTCGACATGACCCACAATCCGGTCTGGATGGAGACGAGCGATGCGGGGATCCGCGGCTACTTCATGCCCGAGGACGACAAGTCCACGCTCTACATCTATGAGACCGAGGTGAAGTAGCGGGCGGATCGCGCTGCAAATCTCCCGTCATCACCGGGCTTGTCCCGGTGATCCCGATCATGATGAACGCTGCCCTCAAAGCAATCGAGATGGCCGGGACAAGCCCGGCCATGACGGGGAAAGGTCGTGCGGGCCTTGTGTTCAGTCTCACGTCATCACCGGCCTTGTGCCGGTGATCTCGATTGGAAAAGCGCATCGCTTCACAGGATCGGGATGGCCGGCACGAGGCCGCCATGACGTGGTCGTGTGTCACCCCCGGCGCACGAAATGCGGGAAGGGGGTCCATCGTGCCGAGGGTACGAGTGGATTCACTTCCCCTCCGATGGCTTTTGCCATCTCCGGGCGGGAATGACACCCTCTCCCGTCATTCCGGGGCGGCGTAGCCGAGCCCGGAATCCATAACCGCAACCGGTGAAGAACGATGCACAACATTTGGCACATTGTCCTGAGACGCCAGCGGTTATGGATTCCCGCCTTCGCGGGAATGACTGTGGAGTGTCCGGTGCCGCTGTTCGAGTCGAATGGGCAAACGGCGGATTACTCCCCCGCCTCCAGGGTGAACCCGGCCTTGAGCACCACCTGATAGTGGCGCACCTCGCCATCCGCGACATGGCCGCGGGTCTGGACGACCTCGAACCAGCGCAGGTTTCTCAAGCTCTGGCTCGCGCGGCGGACCGCCGTCTGGATGGCATCCTCGATGCTGGTTTCGGACGAGCCGACGAGTTCGACGATCTTGTAGACATGATCATCCATGAGGCGCTCCATTTCTCTTCGTCGAAGAGCAAAACTAGAGCGCATTGGAGAATCGCCTACCGTTCCGAGCGTCCTTGAAAGTTATGAGCCCCGCTGAAGCAAAAAACTCCGGGGCATTAGGAACTTAGGAGGATGTGCCGTCGTTGGGGAGCCGTCAGCTCGACCATACGGGGTCGGGCGGAGGAAGGACTTTCTGCGATGAACCTCAAGATATTGTTTGTTTCGAGCGCCCTGGCGCTTGGCGTTGCCGGATGCATGACCCCGATGGCCTCGGCTCCTGCACCCGTTGCGGTCACCAGCGCGGCCGAATTCGTGCCTACGGCGACGTCCTCGAACCTGTTCGAGATCGAGTCGAGCCGCCTGGCCCTGCAGCGTTCGCGCGACCCCGAGGTTCGTCGCTTCGCCCAGCAGATGATCCGTGATCACAACGCAGCCTCGCGCCGCATGACGTCGGTGGTGCGCCGCGCCGGCCTGCCGACGCCGCCCCCCGCCATGAACGCCAAGCACCAGCAGATGCTGGCGACCGTCCAAGCCGCCCCCAACTTCGATGCGGCCTATGTGAACGCCCAGCTCATGGCGCACCAGGAGGCCGTGGCCCTGTTCACGTCCTACTCGCAGAACGGCGACGTGCCGCAGCTTGCACAGTTCGCCGGCGCGACCCTGCCTGTCCTGGAAATGCATCTCGAACATGTCCAGAGCCTCAGCGGCGGCGCAGCCCGCGCCATGTAAGAGTTTCCGCTGTTCCTAAGTCAGGCCGCCGGGAGAGTTCCGGCGGCTTTTTTGGTTGAGGCCCGACCGTTCGAGGCTTCAGCCTTCCTTCTGATAGGCTTGAATTTCCTGCTCGATGGCGCCGAAGATCGAGTGGCCCGCCTTGTCCTTCATCTCGATGCGGATCGTGTCGCCGAAGCGCATGAAGGGGGTGCGCGGCTCGCCGTGGAGAAGTATCTCCACCGTGCGCAGCTCCGCGAGGCAGGAATAGCCGAGGCCGCCCTGATCGATGGGTTTGCCCGGTCCGCCGGCCTCGTCCTTGTTGGAGACCGTGCCGGAGCCGATGATCGTGCCGGCCCCGAGCGGCCGGGTCTTGGCCGCGTGGGCTATCAAGGTCGGGAAGTCGAAGGTCATGTCGACGCCCGCATCGGGCTTGCCGAAAGGCTTGCCGTTGAGGCTGGAGAGCAGGGGCAGGTGGAGCTTGCCGCCGTCCCAGGCGTCGCCCAGCTCGTCGGGCGTGACGGCCACGGGCGAGAGGGTCGAGGAAGGCTTGGCCTGGAAGAAGCCGAAGCCCTTCGCCAGCTCGGCGGGGATCAGGTTTCTCATGGAGACGTCGTTGACCAGAACGATCAGCCGGATGGCTCGGGCTGCATCCTCCCGCGTCGCGCCCATCCGGACGTCGTCGGTGATCACCGCGATTTCGGCCTCGAAGTCGATTCCGTGGGCCTCGTCGATCGCCTGGATCGGGTCGCGCGGCCCGAGGAAGGAGTCGGAGCCGCCCTGATACATGAGCGGGTCGGTCCAGAAGGAGTCCGGCATCTCGGCGCCGCGAGCCCTCCGCACCAGCTCGACGTGGTTCACATAGGCCGAGCCGTCCGCCCATTGATAGGAACGGGGCAGGGGCGAGGCGCAGTCGTGCTCGTGAAAGCGGAAGGCCGGGATCGAGCCGTGCTCCAGCTGCTCCGCGAGATCCCGCAATTGAGGCTCGACTTTTTCCCAATTGTCCAAGGCTTGCTGAAGCGTCGGAACAATGAAAAAAGCATCCGTCGCGCGGGTCAGGTCTTTCGACACGATGACGAGGCGGCCGTCACGGCCTTGGTTGAGGGAAGAGAGCTTCATTGCCACCGACCAGGTTGTTATGGTCCATTCAACTTGCAACAGAATGCTTTCCGGGGAAACGCCAATGACGACGATGAAGAGAAGAAACTTCCTGAAGGGGGCAGGGCTGGCAGTTGCGGCCGGTACGGTGGCCGCTCCGGCGATTGCCCAGAGCATGCCGGAGATCCGCTGGCGTCTGACCTCGAGCTTCCCGAAATCCCTGGACACGATCTTCGGCACCGCCCAGACCTTCGCCAAGTACATGGCGGAAGCGACCGACAACAAGTTTCAGATCCAGGTCTTCGCCCCCGGCGAGATCGTCGGGGGCCTGCAGGCCATGGACGCGGTGCAGAACGGTTCCGTGGAATGCGCCCATACCCCGCTCTATTACTACATCGGCAAGGAGCCGGCTCTGGGAATGGGCACGGGCCTGCCGTTCAGCCTCAACGCGCGTCAGCTCCATTCCTGGTGGCACTTCGCCGGCGGCAAGGAGATCATCAACGAGGTGATGGGCAAGTATAACTGCACCTCCCTCGTCTGCGGCAATTCCGGCACCCAGATGGGCGGCTTCTTCCGTAAGGAAATCAACACGGTCGACGACCTGAAGGGCCTCAAGTTCCGCATCGGCGGCCTGGGCGGGCAGGTCCTGGCCAAGCTCGGCGTCGTGCCGCAGCAGCTCGCTCCCGGCGACGTCTATCCGGCGCTGGAGCGCGGCACCCTCGACGCGGCCGAGTTCGTCGGTCCCTACGACGACGAGAAGCTCGGCTTCCTGAAAGTTGCCAAATACTATTACGCGCCCGGCTGGTGGGAGGGTGGCGCCATGCTGCACCTCGTGGTCAACCAGCAGAAGTGGAACGAGCTGCCAAAGCAGTACCAAGCCATCATGAACCAGGCGACGGAAGCGGCGAACAACTGGATGCTGGCCAAGTACGACGCGGTGAACGGCCAAGCCCTGCGCCGCATGGTCGGCGCCGGCGCGGAGCTACGCACCTTCTCTCCGGCCATCATGGAAGCCTCTCTCAAGGCTGCCAACGAGCTTTATACCGAGCTTTCGGCCAAGAACGCGGATTTCAAGAAGGCCTACGATTCCATGGTGGCCTATCGCAACGATGTTCTGCCCTGGTGGCAGCTCAACGAATACGCCTTCGACACCTTCATGATCCGCACCCGCGGGCGGGCGTAGGCCGAGAGCGGCCATGCTCCGAGGGCCTTAGGTTTCGTCAGTACTAACGGCTCGGCATAATCGCAAGATTCCAAAAACGGCGCGGTCGGATCAACCGACCGCGCCGTTTTTGTTTGATCGCACTTGACCTAAGGTCAGAAAATCTAGTTGCCCGTGCAACGAATTCTGCTATTGGTTGCCTATGCAACGATTGACGTGACGATGGCAACTGGATCTGCAGCGAAGAAGAGAGAGCCCGAGCCGCTGGTGGTTCTGGAGCAGTTTCTGCCGTACAGGCTCAATGTTCTGGCCGGACTGACGTCGAGTGCGCTCGCCCAGATCTACGCCGAGCGCTTCGGTCTCTCGATCCCGGCCTGGCGGGTCATCGTGACCCTTGGGCAATATGAGGCCCGCACGGCGCGGGACATGGCACCCGATGGCGTCATGCATAAGTCCACGGTTTCACGGGCCGTCTCAGCGCTCGAGAAGCGCGGCCTCATTGTTCGTCGCCCCAATCTCGAGGACCGCCGGGAGGAGTGGCTGGCCCTGACACCGGAAGGGCGGGCGATCTACGAGGCGGTGGCTCCTGAGGCTCTTGCCGTCGAGGAGCGTCTCCTGTCGGTCCTGACGCCTCAGGAACAGAAGGCGCTTGCCGCCTTGATCGACAAGCTCACCCAGCAGGCCCGGTCGCTGGCGCCTCAGAGTGTCGAGGAGGGTGACGCGTGAAGCTCTATACCTATTTCCGTTCGTCTGCCGCCTACAGGGTCAGGATTGCCCTCAACCTGAAGGGCGTGACGTACGAATCGGTGTCGATCAATCTGTTGAAAGGGGAGCAGCGCGAGGAGGGCTACAAGGCCGTCAATCCTCAGAAGCGCGTGCCATCCCTCGATATCGGCGCCACGACGCTGATCCAGTCTCCGGCCATCCTCGAATATCTCGACGAGGTTTATCCGGAGCCTCCCTTGCTGCCGGTCGGTGCCGTCAACCGCGCCAAGGTGCGGGCGATTGCCAGCCTGATCGCCTGCGATATCCATCCGCTCAACAATTCCGGAACGCTGGCCTATCTCAAGAACCGGCTCGGGCACGACAAGGCAGCTGCCGACGAATGGTATGCCCATTGGGTGCGGGAGGGTTTCGAGGTTATCGAGACCCTGCTCGGGCCAGGACCCTATGCTTTCGGTCCCCGGATCACGCTGGCCGACGTTTATCTCGTGCCGCAGGTCTTCAACGCTCGGCGCTTCGACGTCCCGCTCGATGCCTATCCGAAGATCGCCGCGGTGGATGCGGCTTGCGCCGCGCACAAAGCCTTTCAGGACGCCGCTCCGGCCAATCAGCCCGACGCAACCTGAAGAAGAATCGCATCCGTCACAGGGGCGAATGCGTTGTTTTCACAACCGGAGGCCTCTCGATCGGCAGAGGCACAACAGGAGGATAATCATGGGTCCGTTCCCGCACGATGCGCCGCCAGCCGCCATTTCCGAAGAGAACCCCATGGGCACCGACGGCTTCGAATTCGTGGAATTCTGCCATCCCGACCCGCAGGCTCTGGATCGTCTCTTCAAGACGATGGGCTTCAGCGCCGTCGCCAGGCACCGTTCGAAGAACGTCATTCTCTATCGCCAGGGCGATATCAATTTCATCGTCAATGCGCAGCCGGGCTCCTTTGCCGAGCGTTTCGCCAGCCAGCACGGTCCGTCGGCTCCGGCCATGGCCTTTCGGGTCGCCGATGCGAAATACGCCTATGACCGCGCGCTTTCCATGGGTGCCAGACCCGTTCAAACGCAAATCGGCCCCAATGAGCTCGAGATCCCGGCCATCGAGGGAATCGGCGGCTTGCAGATCTATTTCGTCGACCGCTATGGCGCGAAAGGCTCCATCTACGATGTCGACTTCGAATGGCTGGGCGAGCCCGACCCGAAGCCGAAGGGCGTCGGCCTCTATTACATCGATCACCTGACCCATAACGTCTATCGCGGGCGCCTGAACGAATGGGCAGGATTCTACGAGCGCCTCTTCAACTTCCGCCAGATTCGCTACTTCGACATCGAAGGCAAGCTGACGGGTCTGCACTCCCGCGCCATGACGAGCCCGGACGGCAAGATTCGCATCCCGATCAACGAGGACGCGGGCGAGACGGGGCAGATCGAGGAATATCTGCAGGAATACAAGGGCGAGGGCATCCAGCACGTGGCTCTCGGCGCGCACGATCTCTACGAATCCATCGAGACGCTCATCGAGGGCAGGCTTGAGTTCATGCCCGCCCCGAACGAGATCTATTACGGCCGTATCGACAAGCGCCTGCCCAGCCATGAGGAGCCTCTCGATCGCCTCAAGAGAAACGGAATTCTGATTGATGGCGAGGGCGTGGTCGAGGGCGGCTTCACGAAAGTGCTGCTCCAGCGCTTCGGCAAGACCGCCATCGGGCCGATCTTCTTCGAGTACATCCAGCGCAAGGGCGATGACGGATTCGGCGAGGGCAACTTCAAGGCCCTCTTCGAATCGATCGAAGAAGACCAGATTCGCCGAGGCGTGATCGGTCCGAAGGTTGCCTAAGCTCTGACAGGCCGACGATTCGAGAGAGGCCGGGCTCGCTCGGCCTTTTTCATTGGCTCTGGGAGAGCGAACTATCGAAATTGTGACGGGCGTTATTCACAGGGCCGGTTTATCGTCTGCCTCCGCAAAACTTCCATTCGAGCCACCTGAGTGGTGATCAGACAAAGTCCAAACCCTTTCCCCTTAAGGATTTGTGAACTCCAGGGTCAGAGTCTTAACGAAAAGTAAAGAACTCAGCTTTGAACGTTGCGTTTGTGCAACATGCCCCTGAAAAGCCCCGTCTCTTGCCCGTTTTGCGCCTTCATTCAGTTGCTTGCGATCCAGTCCTGGATAATGTGGCTGCAGCGACGGGGGCACCCCAGTCGTCTTCCTGGTGGGTTCGACCGAAAAGGCGGGCCGCCGGGTACTTAGGGGAAAAGGGACGTGTTTAGGGCTTCGTTGAAGCATTCGAAGCACAAAAACCCGGCCCCCCAGGGTCTCGAAACTTTGGAGGTTTAACCATGAAGCTCGCTAAGAGCCTCTTCCTCGGATCGGTCGCGGGTCTCGCGGCTGTTGCCGGAGCTCAAGCCGCCGACCTTCCCGCGAAGAAGGCCGCTGCTGTTGAATACGTTCGCGTCTGCTCCACCTACGGCGCAGGCTTCTTCTACATCCCCGGCACCGAAACCTGCCTCCGCGTCGGCGGCCGTGTTCGCGCCGAGTTCCGCTATGTCGAGCCGACCGACCGCTCGCAGGATGCCATCGGCTTCCGTACTCGTGGTCGTCTGAACATCGATGCCCGCACCGCCACCGCTTACGGTCTGCTCCGCACCTTCGTGCGCTTCGAGATGACCCGCGACACCGGCGTGTACGGCTTCAGCTCCACGACGGCCAACGTCGACCAGGCCTTCATTCAGTTCGGCGGCCTCACCGCCGGTCGTACGGTGTCGTTCTACGACAACAGCGACCTGCCCACGGGCCACTTCGGCACGCTCCGCTTCTCGGACGCTCCGACGGTGAACGTGTTCGCCTACACCTTCTCCTTCGGCAACGGCTTCTCGGCCACGATCGCGGCTGAAGAAGGCCGCTTCGCCGGTACGCAGTTCGGCGCCACCTCGGTGTTCGCCGAAGCCGGTCAGACCTATCCTGACCTCGTCGGTAACCTGAAGTACGCCGGCACCTGGGGTTCGGCTCAGCTCTCCGGTGCTCTGCACCAGCTGCGCAGCGACAACCTGGTTGAAGTTGCTCCTGGCGCCTTCGACTACCCGGACAGCGAACTCGGCTGGTCGGTCTCGCTCCAGGGCTCCGTTAACCTGCCGATGCTTGCTGCTGGTGACGCCCTCTGGCTCGCTGCCTCCTACGCTGACGGCGCTCTCGGCTACCTCGGCTTCGGTTCGAACGTCACCGTTGGTGCGCTCACCGAGTCCGTTGTCGACGCTTTCGTGACGGCTGATGGCGACATCGAGACCGGCCGCGGCTGGTCGCTTGCCGGTGGTCTGCGTCACTACTGGACCCCGACCATCCGCCAGAACGTGTTCGGTTCGTACGCTCGCGTCGAGTACGGCAACGAGGCTCCGGCTGCCTTCCCGGGCGGTCTCGGCATCGCGGCTGACTTCAACGAGTGGCGCGCTGGCACGAACGTGATCTGGTCGCCGGTGGCTGGCCTCGATCTCGGTGTTGAGGTTCTCTACGCCAACATCGACCCGCGTGGCCCGGATCCGGTCAACCTGAAGAACGACGTTTGGGAAGGCCGCCTGCGCGTTCAGCGCGACTTCTAATCGGCTTATCCTGATTGGATAGAAGAACCCCGGTGGCAACACCGGGGTTTTTCGTTTTAGCCGGTCAAACGATACAATTGGGTCGCTTACGCAGTTGAAGCGTTTGGGCGAAGGGGACTCGGGTAATCGCGACGGAAGCCGTAGATCAAGAAAGCGGAATAGGTCCCGGCTGCGAAATAGCTCCGCAAGCTTTTCCGCCTGACCCGACGGGGAAGACGCTGCCTTTCAGTCCCGGAGATCAACTCCAGCGACAAAATCTCTGACGATTGGGATGAGATCGCCTTCAAGTGAGGGGGCGTGGCCCTGCTCCGGCACCGTGATAGCCGTGAGGCGCGGATGCCGTTCCTGCATCATCTGCAAGGTCTCAGTTGTCAGCAGATCGGAGTGGCTGCCCCGGATGGCGAGGACGGGGAATGGCTTCATGGCCTCGAAGAGCGGCCACAGATCCGGCAAGGGCGTTTCGAGATCGAGACCCTCGAGCGTTTTCATCAGATTGGGATCGTAATTGAGAACGAGCCCATCTTCACTCTCATGCCAAGTGCCCCGCGCCATCTTCTCCCATTGCTCGTCCGTGTGGCCGGGAAACTGGGCTTCCGAGCGCTGCCGCAGGATGTCAGCAGCCTCATCCATGGTTCGAGGTGTGGGGAGTTTGCCGACATAGCTTCGGATCCGTCTCAGTCCGCCGGCTTCAAAGACGGGACCGACATCGTTCAGAACCGCTCCGGCGATGAGTTCGGGATGAACCGCGCTCAAGGCCATCGCAATCAAGCCTCCGCGGGAGGTGCCGATGAAGATCGCCTTTCCAATTCCAGCGGTTGCCAGAACCTGCAGGGTATCGTTCAGTTCGATCTTGATGTCGTAGTTGCGCCAGTCTTGGTCCCATCCGGAGCGCCCGCGCCCGCGATAGTCAAGGCACAGAATTCGGCGTGGTCGAGAAGGATCTTGGCTCAGTGCTTCTGCCAAGTCATGAAAATCCTCGGACGTTCTGGCAAGTCCGGGCAGGCATATGACGGGCAACGCATCGGCCCGCTGCGGGCCATAGTCGCGGGCGTAGAGCCGTAATCCGTCTGCGGCGGATACGAAAAGGTCGCGGTAGGAGCAACTCATCTCAGTCCGGTTTCAGTGAATTTTTGGCGAGCCGCATCCCGCATCATCAATTGGTGCTTGTCGCATCCGCTGTCGCTGGGACGAGCGGCGCGGACTTCTCGTTCAGGCGCTGCCGGTAGACTCTCAAGTTCTCCAGCACGCGTTGGACGTAGTTGCGCGTCTCATAGAATGGAATCCGTTCGACCCAATCGACCTCGTCCACATCGGGCTTACGAGGATCGCCATAGCTCTTGATCCACTTGATCACGTTGCCGCCGCCCGCATTGTAGGACGCGAAGGCGAGAATATAGGAGCCCTTCCAGTCCTCCATCAGCTCGCCCAGATGGGCCGAGCCGATCTTTGCATTGTAGGACGGGTCCTCGATCAACCGCTTCAGATCGAAGCCGACGCCGAATCGCTGCGCCGTTCTCTTCGCTGTGGCGGGCATGAGCTGCATGAGTCCGCGCGCTCCTGCGCTCGAGATGGCGCGCGGGTTGAAAGCACTCTCCTGCCGGGCGATGGCATAGACCATGGCAGGCTCGACCTCGTCGCCGACAGGCTGAAAATCGGGAATGGCCGCAAGCGGATAGGCATGCTGATCGAGCGGGAAGCCGCGTTGCAGGGCCATCTTGCCGATGGAGAGCACCGCGCGAGGATTCTGCTGGGACGTGGCCAGACTGGCCAGAGCATCGAGCTGTCCCGGATCGCTCAAGGATTGGGCGAGATCGGTGTATAGGCTGAGGGCGAGATCCTGCTCGCCGATCTGCTGCAGCAGCTTCACTGCCTGGACGGGAACGAGGGCATCGAATCCCTTCCGCTCCTCCTCCGAAAGCGGATCGACTTTTCGTAGCGAGATGGCCTGACCCAGCTTCGCCTGAGCCAGTTGCCCATAATAGGTCGTGGGCTGCTCGGCTGCCCGTTCATAGTAGATTCTGGCGTCCTGCCCTTGGCCGGCCGCCTCCGCCGCGCGTCCCTGCCAATAGGCGACGCGGGAGATGGAGATCGGCGTCGAGGCCGTTTTGGCGACTGTCGCGAAGTGGTTCGAGGCCGTTCCCGGATCGCTCAGGAAGCGAAGTGCAATCCACCCTGCATGAAACTCCGCCTCGATCTGCTGCACCGGCGATTCGGCGGCGTGATGGCTTGCCACCTCATAGGCCGTCTTGGGATTGCCCTTGTCGAGCAGGGCGCGGGTGATCAGGCGCTGTTCGGCCCACCATTCGTCGCCGTCGACGCGCAACTCGGGATCTCGCGGCGCCTCCATGATGATCGCAGCCGCCTCCACCAGGTTGTTGCTCCGGCGCTGGAGCAGCGCCCTGGAGAACAGATAGGAAGCGTCGCTGCGCAGGGAGGCAGGCACGGCGGCAAAGGCTTTCTCGGCCTTCTTCTTGCCCTGGAAGACAGCCATTCGCGCCTTCACGAGCAACTCATACTCCTTGCCCGCATAGCCGGCCGCGCGCTGGGCTCCCCCCCAATTCTCCTTCAGGAGAAGCCGCTCCATGCGGAAGCGATGGTCGGCTTTTGCGAGAACATCCGGAAAGCGGTCGAGGATGCGGCGCTCCGCGTCGGCGCCGAAGGTGTCCTCCCGCCAGATATGGCGGATCTTTTCGTTCGCATCCTGTGCGAGGCCTTCCGTCTGAAGAGCGAGGGCGAGGGCGATCCGCCCGGCGGGGGTTCCAGGAGGTTGCTTTGCGAAAAAGGCACGAACCTGGGAAGGAGGCCTGCGCTCGGCCAGCAGCGCATCCTCACTCCGTCTCCGAAGCTGGCTGGTGACCGGCCAGTCCGGGTAATCCTTCTGAAAGGCGAGGATGCGATCGAGGCCCATGGTGAGGCCGCTGCGGATCGCAAACCATTCGACGGTGGCATGGGCGGCGGGCTGGGTGAGCTTGGTCTTGAGGATCTGAGCCTCGGTCAGATCGTTGTCTCGATAGGCCTTGAAGATCCCCGGCAGGTGATCCAGGTCCCCCGGCACCGGCGGGGTGGGCACGAAGCTTTCCAGAGTGGTGGGTTGTGCCGGTACCGGCGTGGTGGGAGGAGTTTCAATCGCGTGGGCGGTGAGAACGGAAAATTGGACAAGCGCGACGGATGTCACAAGACATATGAGAGGACGCATGTTGAGGCTCACCCGCTAACCCCTTTGCTGCCGCCTTTTATCTCATTGTGACGACGTTTCTCTTGAGGAAACACTAAGAGCCGAGCTAGGACAACTCCCCGAACGAACGTTTGCGCGCATGCGCCGCACCTCCTATGTGTAAAACCGTTGTGGCCCAAGAGAAGGCCCGGCGCGAATTTCGAGGATAACCCCATGATGCAATTCAAAGGCTCCATCACGGCTCTGGTAACCCCCTTCAAGGATGGAGCCGTGGATGAGGCGGCGTTCCGGTCCTTCATCAACTGGCAGATCCAGGAAGGGACGAACGGCCTCGTTCCCGTGGGAACGACGGGTGAGAGCCCCACGCTGAGCCATAAGGAACACGAGCGGGTCGTCGAGATCTGCGTCGAGGAGGCGAAGGGCAGGGTACCGGTGATTGCGGGTGCCGGCTCCAACAGCACGGCGGAGGCGGTCGCGTTCTCCAAGCATGCGGAAAAGGTCGGCGCCGACGCGGTGCTGATCGTGACGCCCTATTACAACAAGCCGACGCAGGAAGGCCTCTACCAGCACTTCAAGGCCATCAACGATGCCGTCGGGATCCCGATCATCATCTACAATATCCCAGGCCGTTCGATCATCGACATGTCGGTGGAGACGATGGCGCGGCTCTATGAGCTCAAGAACATCGCCGGCGTGAAGGATGCGACCGCCAACATGGCGCGCGCGAGCCAGCAGCGGCAGGTGCTGGGGCCCGATTTCATCCAGCTCTCGGGTGAGGACGCGACCGCGCTCGGCTTCATGGCCCATGGCGGACATGGCTGCATTTCGGTCACCTCGAACGTCGCGCCCCGGCTCTGCGCGGAGATGCAGAATGCCTGCCTGAACGGCGACTACGCCTCGGCGCTGAAGGTGCAGGACCGCCTCATGCCCCTGCACACCAACCTGTTCATCGAAACCAACCCGACGCCCGTGAAATATGCCGCGTCCCTGCTCGGCCTCATGGAGGATACGGTGCGCCTGCCGCTGGTGCCCGCCTCCGCGGGCGCCAAGCAGGCCGTTCGTTCGGCCATGGTCCATGCGGGCCTGATCAACGCTTAAGAGCTCATGTCAAAAGATCCAAAGAGTGCCAACCGCGTCGTCGCCGACAACAGGAAGGCGCGGTTCAATTACGAGATCCTCGATACCTACGAGGCGGGAATCGCGCTGACCGGCACGGAAGTGAAATCCTTGCGCCAGGGGAAGGCGACCATCGGCGAGGCCTTTGCCGGTCCGTCGGGAGAGGAGTTCTTCCTCTTCAACGCCTATATTCCGGAATACCTTCAGGCGAACCGCTTCAACCACGAGACGAAGCGTCCGCGCCGTCTGCTGCTGCACAAGCGCCAGATCGACAAGCTGATCGGCGCGACCCAGCGCGAAGGGTTCACCGTGATCCCGCTCAAGATCTATTTCAACGATCGCGGGCGGGCGAAGGTGGAGCTCGGCCTCGGCCGCGGCAAGAAGCTACACGACAAGCGCGAGACGGAAAAAGAGCGCTCCTGGAATCGGGAGAAGGCGCGTCTCATGCGCGAGAAGGGCTGACGGAGCGTTCTTCCGCGCTAGATTTCTCCTCTCGGCTTGGGAGGGAAGACATGGCGTCCGTTGCTCTGGTCTCGGTTCTTGGCCCCGATCGGGTCGGTCTCGTCGCGGCGATTGCGGAGCACCTCTTTGACGTGGGCGTGAACCTGAGGGACACGACCTTTGCTGCGCTAGGCTCCGGCGCCGAATTCGTCGCGCTCTGCGAGCTTCCAGCGGATCTGACGGCCGCTGACATCGAGGCAGGCCTGAAGCTGCTTCCCGAGCTGGACGGGGCCGAGATCCGGGCCGTTCCCTATGCCTTCGACCCGAGCCCCGGTCCTGCGGGAAATATCACCCACCGCATCACCATCAGCGGCGGCGACCAGCTCGGCCTCGTGGCCCGCCTCTCGGAGGTCTTCAAGCAATACGAGGCCAATATCGTGCGCCTCGAGGCGCGCAAGCTCCCGGATAGCGAGGGAGGCCTCTACGTGACCCGGTTCGCCGTTTCTATCCCCGCCGGGCAGACGGATCTCTGCTTGGCGACTGTCAGCAATACGGCCGGATCTCTCAGCCTCAGCTGTCAGGTCGAAGAGAGTTCGCTTTAACAGCAAATGGCCGGGACATGACCGGCCATCATGCGCATTCAGCCAGAGGCTGGAACTCAGATATCGACGTCGCCGTCCTGCGGCTGCCGGATGCCGTAGCGGCTCTCGAGCGCGCCGTTGCGCGGCTGTTGCGGGCGTGAGCGCTCGCCGTTCTCGTTCCCGACGCGCTGCGGACGGTCCGAAGGGTCGCGTCCGATGCGGGACGCCAGCTGCGACAGGTCGAGGAACTCGTCGGCTTGGCGGCGCAGCTCGTCGGCCACCATCGGCGGCTGGGTCGTGACCGTGGAGGCGACGGAAACTCGAACGCCGCGGCGCTGCATGGCCTCAACCAGGGAGCGGAAATCACCATCGCCGGAGAACAGGACCATGTGGTCGATATAAGGGGAGAGCTCGAGCGCATCGATAGCGAGCTCGATGTCCATATTGCCCTTCACCTTGCGGCGACCGGCGGAATCGACGAATTCCTTGGTCGGTTTCGTCACCACCCGATAGCCATTGTAATCGAGCCAGTCGATCAGCGGACGGATGGAAGAATATTCCTGATCTTCTACAAGCGCGGTGTAATAAAAAGCCCGAACCAGAGTGCCCCGACCTTGAAACTCCTTCAGGAGCCGCTTGTAATCGATATCGAAGCCGAGGGTTTTAGTGGTCGCGTAAAGGTTGGCGCCGTCAATGAAAAGCGCAATCCGCTGCTGGGCTGACATAAGTATTCTCTGTTAGTGTCTGCCGGAGCGGCGTAACAACCTTCATTATTCAAGCGACATCTATTATTTACGCAGGCAATTAAATTGCGTGGAAAAATTATGACGCGCCTTAAACCAGGCTGCTATTAACCCTTCGGACGAGTAAAAACGACAATGACAATTACTTAATGGCGTGTAAATTCCAAGAGTCAAGTTGTCAGAACCAAGGCAGTCAAGCCTGTGTGACACAAATAAACAGTTTTTTATGATTTAAGATTGCGACTGCCCGGCTTGATGGCCGGAAGGGCGGCCAATTCCGGCGGCAACTGGCCCGGTGCATAGGCCGGAATGTCGAGCTGAACGAGGGACACCAGGGGAACGCCGAGATCGGCTTTGCCACCGGAGCGATCGATGAGGCAGGCGGCGCCGAGAATCGTGCCGGGATGCTCCCGCAGGGCCGCCAGACATTCCCGAGAGGAAAGACCGGTCGTGACGATGTCCTCCACCATGACGACGCGGGCTCCTTCCGGAATCGTGAAGCCGCGGCGCAGGACGAACACCCCGTTCTCGCGCTCGACGAAGATCGCCTTGCATCCCAAATGCCGGGCCGTCTCGTAGCCTGGAACGATGCCGCCGACAGCCGGCGAAACCACGTAATCGACGGCTCCGAATGTCTCCCTGACCTTCTCCGCCAGCGCCCGGCAGACCCGTTCGGTGCGTGCCGGATCCTGGAACACGAACATCTTCTGCAGGAAGACCGGGCTGTGCAGCCCCGACGAGAGGATGAAGTGTCCCTCCAGCAACGCGCCTGCGGAGCGGAATTCGTCGAGAGCTTCGTTCGGGGTCATGGCTTCGAGTCTCCTGCGTCGGCGCTCTTTGGCAGGCAGACCGGCGCGAGGCAAGGGGAAACAGGATGCCTTATCACGAAGAATCCGCAACCTCAGCCAGCCATCTGGGCAGGTCTGCAAGCGACGGCAGTTCCGCGAAGCGCGGATGTTCTGTCGGGAGTGGGGCATCCTCGTGGGCCCAGACGAGATGGTAAGGAATGAGGACGGCATAGCTGCCGGCCTCGAGAGCGGGCAGGACGTCCGAGCGCACGGAGTTTCCGGCCATCGCGGCATGTTCCGGGCCTGCGCCATGCCGCGAGAAGATTCGCGTGTAGGTCTGCGCCTTCTTTTCGCTCACGATCTCGACACCTGAGAAGAAGTTGCCGAGACCCGATGCGGCGAGCTTCGATTCCTGGTGGAAGAGGTCGCCCTTGGTGATCAGGATCAGCTTGTATTGCGCGGAGAGTTCTTCGAGAGCCTCATGGACGCCGGGGAAGGGCTCTACCGGATGCCTCATCATCTCCCGTCCGGCCGCCAAGATTTCGGTAATGACGTGAGTGGGCACTTGGCCTTGGCTGACTGCGAGCGCCGTCTCCAGCATCGAGAGCGTAAAGCCCTTGGCGCCATAGCCGTAGAGGCCGAGATTGCGCTTCTCGGTCGCCTCGATCTCCGCTTCGAGCGTCTCGGCATCGGCGAAATCGGCGAGGAGCTCATTGAAGCGCTGACGCGTCATCCGATAGAAGGTTTCGTTGTGCCAGAGCGTATCGTCGGCATCGAGTCCTAGAACGGAGATGGGCATCCGGAGTCCCTGCCGTGACCGTTTTCAGTGGTTGCTTCGCGTCGCCTGTACAAAGGCGCCGAACAGGCCGTTGCAGGGATGATCTTGCATGGCAAAGGCCTCCGGGTGCCACTGAACGCCAATGGCGAAGCGCCGGCCTGGAATCTCGATGGCTTCGATCACGCCGTCATCCGCCAGGGCCGACGTGAGGGCTCGATCGGACGCCTCGACAACCGCCTCCTGATGGCGGCTGTTCACGTCGAGCCGTGTCGTGCCCAGGATGCGCGACAGCATCGTGCCCGGCACGATCTCGACGGAATGTATGGCATTCCGATTGTCATGGTCGAGGATATGCGGGCCGGCTTTTCGCACCTCATGCACCATTCGCCCGCCGTGAAGGCAGGCGAGCATCTGCATACCGTTGCAGATGCCGAGCACTGGCTTGTCGCGCTCGAGGAAGCCCTGCATGAGCGCCTGCTCGACCTCGAGGCGCTCCGACGACGGATACCGCGATTCGTCACCAGGGATGTACCATTCACGAGGAAACCGGATGCGTCCGCCGACGCTGACGAATCCGTCGAATTCCGCGACGACGCTTTCGACCATATCGGGGAGATAGGGAATCCCGAACGGCATCCCGCCCGCGCGATGCACGGCCGTGAAATAGGTCTTGGGCATCTCGTATCCGCTGCCGCCTGCGGTGGTGTTTTCATCCATGATGACGGCGATGCGGGGCTTACGCGACATTGAGGGTCCTATCCGGTGACGCGGTCGACGCGGCTCACGACGCGTTTGGCGCGCAGCTCCGCGATGATGGCGTTGAGGTGCTTCAGGTCCCACACCGTCAGATCGATGGTCATGTCGGTGAAGTCCTGGGTGCGCCGCTTCATGGAGACATTGTCGATATTGCCGTCATGATCGGCGATCACCTGGGTGATCTGGGCGAGCGATCCGGGCTCGTTGATCGATTGCAGCTTGATCCGCGCGGGAAAGCGCTGCGTGGAGCCCGATTCGAGATCCCAGCGCACATCGATCCAGCGATCGGGCTCGTTGTCGAACGCGGCCAGCGACGGGGATTGAATCGGATAGATCGTGACACCCTCACCGGGAGTGAGAATGCCGACGATGCGGTCTCCCGGCACGGCGCCGCCATCTGAAGCGAAGCGGATCGGCATGTCCTTGTTGAGCCCGCGGACCGGAATGCCGTCCGGATGCTCGCTCGCCGCTTTCTTGCCCGCCCCGTCAGGCTGCCCGCTGCCCTTGCCGTCGGAGCTGGCTCGCCGCTCGTCCAGATAATCGGGATAAACAGCCCGCACCACGTCGCCGGAGAACATTTCGCCCCGGCCCACGGCCGCCAACACGTCCTCGACGGACACCCGGGCCAGACGGGGCAGGGCGCCTTTCAGCTTCTCGTCGGAGAAGGGACGAACGGCCCGCTCAAAGGCGCGCTCCAGGATTTGATGGCCGAGTCCGGTGTATTGCCGGCGCACAGCAGCGCGGGTCGCGCGGCGGATCGAGGCGCGCGCCTTGCCGGTGACCACGAGGGATTCCCAGGCCGCCGGGGGCGTCTGACCCTCGGCGCGGACGATCTCTACCTCGTCGCCATTCTGCAATTCGGTCAGAAGGGGCGACATGCGGCCGTTGATCTTGCAGCCTACCGCCGTGTTGCCGACATCGGTGTGCACCGCATAGGCGAAGTCGATCGGCGTCGCGCCGCGCGGCAGGGCGATGAGGCGCCCCTTGGGCGTGAAGCAGAAGACCTGATCGTGGAAGAGTTCGAGCTTCGTGTGCTCGAGAAACTCTTCCGGATTGTCGCCCTCGGCCAGGAGGTCGATGGTGCGCCGCAGCCATTGATAGGCACGGCTCTCCGTGGCGAGGCGCGAGTTGTCGTTGACGCCTTCCTTGTAGAGGGCGTGGGCGGCGATGCCGTATTCCGCGACCTCGTCCATGTCGTCGGTGCGGATCTGCAGCTCCACGCGCTGGCTGCCGGGGCCGATCACCGTGGTGTGGATCGAGCGGTAATCGTTCTGCTTAGGCGTCGAGATGTAGTCCTTGTAGCGCCCCGGCACCATCGGCCAGCTGGTATGGACGACGCCGAGCGCCCGGTAGCATTCGTCGATGGTGTTCACGATGATCCGGAAGGCGAAGATATCGGACAATTGCTCGAAGGAGACGGATTTTCGCTCCATCTTGCGCCAGATGGAGTAGGGCCGCTTCTGGCGCCCTGTCACCGTCGCCTCGATTCCTTGGGCGCGCAGCTTGGTCGTAAGCGTCCGTTCGATCTCGTCGACGAGCTTCTCGCTCTTGGTGGAGAGTTCGTGCAGGTGACGCTTGATGGCCTCGTAGGCTTCCGGATCGAGGTTCTGGAAGGACAGCTCCTCCAGTTCCTCACGCATCTCCTGGATACCCATGCGTCCGGCGAGCGGGGCATAGATGTCGAGGGTCTCCTCGGCGATGCGCTTGCGCTTGTCCGGCGGCATGAACTGGAGGGTGCGCATGTTATGTAGGCGGTCGGCGAGCTTGACCAGCAGCACCCGCACGTCGTCCGCAACGGCCAGAAGGAGCTTGCGAAAGTTTTCCCCTTGGGCCGCCCGCTTGGAGACGAGATCGAGCCGCTTGATCTTCGTCAGCCCATCGACGAGAGCACCGATCTGAGGGCCGAAGGTCTTGTTGATCTCCTCCAGCGTCGCCTGCGTGTCTTCCACCGTGTCGTGGAGAACCGCCGCCGCGATGGTCGCCTCGTCGAGCTTGAGGTCGGTGAGGATGGCAGCCACTTCGAGGGGATGGCCGAAGAACAGGTCGCCGGATGCGCGCTTCTGGTTGCCATGGGCCATCATGGCGTACACGTAAGCACGGTTGAGAAGCGCCTCATTGGCCGAGGGGTTGTAGCGCTTGACCCGCTCGACGAGTTCATATTGGCGCATCATGCGGCCGCATTCTCCTTTTGGTCCGTTATCTGGCTGAAATCACGAAGTTATCGAAGATATTGTACAACGTCCTCCAACCGCAAGGCGAATAGCTTGCCGCAGGCTGGCTATGCGGGGGCGTGGTTAAGCCGGCCAATAAAAAAAGCCCGGCATCGAGCCGGGCTTTTGAAATCGGTGCGAGCGCCTATTCGCGGTCGTCGTCGTCCGCGCTGCTGCTCGGGGGCACGAGGCCTTCGAGGCCGCGGAGCAGATCGTCTTCGCTCATGCGGTCGAACTGGACGTCCGCATCGTTGTCGCCCCCGGTCGCGGGCGCGGCAGCCGTGTTGCTGAGCATGGGAACGGCTTCGGCCTCCGGCTCGTCCACCTCGACGTATTTCTGCATCGAGTGGATGAGCTGCTCCTTCAGATCGTCGGGAGCAATCGTCTCGTCCGCGATCTCGCGGAGAGCCACGACCGGGTTCTTGTCGCGGTCGCGGTCGATCGTCAGCGGCGAGCCCGACGAAATGAGGCGGGCCCGGTGGCTGGCCAGCAGAACGAGCTCAAACCGGTTGTCGACCTTGTCGATGCAGTCTTCGACGGTCACGCGAGCCATGCGGGGCTCCTTCTTGAGTCATTGAGAATATCGGAAGAGGGACCGGATACACCGGTTGGCAGGAGAAAACAAGAGGAAGCGTTCTCCGGCAGGGACTTAACCTGAAGTGCGTCTGCACACCCCAGTCTCAAATCGCAGCGTCTATATTATGTTGTATTATAACATCATCTAATAGGTGCTCGTTGACAATCTTACGCAAGGGTCTGCATGCGCTGGGATATTCCTTCGAATGGGTCTTGGCCAGGTTGGGCTTCCGACGGAGCGCTGTCGACAGAAGGCTCCTCACTGGGTGGCGGCGTCTCATCTGATAAACAGGTCAAATGCGGGGCTGCGTGCTCTCCGCCTTGACTCCTCGGCTTCCCGGTGCGAGTCCCGCGCGGAATTCGATTAATTGAGGGTTCCGTTCCTGATGAAGCGCGCATTCATTTTCCCCGGTCAGGGGAGCCAGGCGGTCGGAATGGGCAAAGCCCTTGCTGATGCCTTTCCGCAGGCCAAGGCCGTTTTCGACGAGGTGGACGAGGCTCTCTCCCAGAAACTTTCCACCATCATGTGGGAAGGACCGGCGGAGGAACTGACCCTGACGGCCAACACACAGCCGGCCCTGATGGCGGTGAGCCTGGCGGCCATCCGGATCCTGGAGGCTGAGGCCGGCCTTGACCTCAAGAAGCATGCCACCTTCGTCGCCGGCCACTCGCTGGGCGAGTATTCGGCGCTCGCCGCCGCCGGCAGCCTTTCCATCTCCGATACGGCCCGCCTTCTGCGGATTCGTGGCAATGCCATGCAGAATGCCGTTCCGGTGGGGCAGGGCGCCATGGCGGCGCTTCTCGGCCTGGAATACGACGCCGCCCTCGAAGTCGCCCGCGAGGCGGCGCAGGGCGAGGTCTGCGATGCGGCCAACGACAATGGCGGTGCCCAGGTTGTCGTATCGGGCCATAAGGCTGCCGTGGAAAGGGCCGTGGCGATTGCCCAGACCAAGGGCGCGAAGCGCGCCGTGATGCTGGCCGTGTCTGCCCCCTTCCATTGCGCGCTCATGCAACCTGCGGCCGATGCCATGCGCGAGGCCTTAGGCAGCGTGACCGTCATTGCCCCCGCCGTCCCGGTAGTTGCGAACGTGGAAGCTGCGCCCATCACCGACCCGGCGGCGATCCGCGATGCCTTGGTCCGGCAAGTCACCGGCACCGTTCGCTGGCGCGAGAGCGTGGCCCATATGGCCGCCCAGGGCGTTGAAGCATTCTATGAGATCGGCTCAGGTAAGGTCCTGACCGGGCTCGTGAAACGCATTGCGTCCGGCGCCTCGGCCACGGCCATCGGCACCCCTGAGGATGTCGCCGCTTTCAAAGTCTCCCTGAACGGATAAGAGGAGCCCTGCATGTTCGATCTCACCGGCCGCAAGGCTCTCGTCACCGGCGCCACGGGCGGCATCGGCGGCGCAATCGCCCGCGCTCTCCATGCCCAGGGCGCCACCGTCACCCTGTCTGGAACCCGGCGGGCAGCCCTCGACGAACTGGCTTCGTCCCTGGGCGAGCGGGTCCATGTGGTCGAGGCGAATCTGTCGGACAAGGATTCGGTCGAGGCCCTCGTTC
Organism: Microvirga sp. RSM25; assembly: GCF_044784385.1. Lineage (NCBI taxonomy): Bacteria > Pseudomonadati > Pseudomonadota > Alphaproteobacteria > Hyphomicrobiales > Methylobacteriaceae > Microvirga > Microvirga sp. RSM25. Next base: position 988,960 of record NZ_CP173039.1, read on the forward strand.
CGGCGGCCGAGGCCGCCATGGGTGGGCTCGACATCCTGGTCAACAACGCCGGCGTGACGAAGGACAACCTCTTCATGCGCATGAAGGACGAGGAGTGGGATACGGTCATTGCCGTGAATCTGAGCGCCTCCTTCCGCCTGTCACGGGCCGCCGTGAAGGGCATGATGCGCCGCCGCTATGGCCGTATCGTCAACATCGGCTCGGTCGTGGGATCCACCGGCAATCCGGGGCAGGGCAACTATGCCGCCTCCAAGGCGGGCCTGATCGGCATGACCAAGGCGCTCGCCGCCGAGGTGGCGAGCCGCAACATTACGGTCAACTGCGTCGCTCCGGGCTTTATCGCCTCGCCCATGACTGACGTGCTGAACGAAAAGCAGCGTGAAGGAATTTTGGGCACGATCCCCATGGGGCGGCTCGGCCAGGGCGAGGAAATCGCTTCCTCCGTGGTTTATCTTGCGTCCGGCGAAGCCGCCTACGTGACGGGCCAGACCCTGCACGTAAACGGCGGAATGGCTATGTTCTAAAGGAACTTATCGCCCTTTCGGGAATCTGTTTGCAGGTGTCGTTCACCCCTCGCCAGACAGGATAAGCTTGTGTTAAGCATGATCCCGATCAGGTCAAAGGGGTTGACCGGCGCTTAAAAATGCGGCTTTGCACGGCGCAGGGTAGCCGTTTCAGCGTTGTCAGCTGAACAGCTGATCTAATTTGATTTCTTAACCCGCCCAATTCCTGAGGCGGCAGCCACTGAGGAAAATACGATGAGTGACGTCGCTGATCGCGTGAAGAAGATTGTTGTCGAGCACCTCGGCGTCGAAGCCGACAAGGTGACTGACAATGCCAACTTCATCGACGACCTGGGCGCCGACAGCCTGGATACGGTCGAGCTGGTGATGGCGTTCGAGGAAGAGTTCAACGTCGAGATCCCGGACGACGCGGCTGAGACCATCGTGACGGTCGGCGACGCGATCCGCTTCCTCGAGAAGAACGCAGCCTAAAGCGCTGAAAGGGCGTCGGATGACTCATTCGACGCCCGAATTTTATTGATCGATAGGGCAGGAATTCATGCGCCGGGTAGTTGTTACAGGTCTTGGCATGGTCACCCCGCTGGGCAGCGGGGTCGATGCCACATGGTCCCGCCTCGTCGAGGGGCAAAGCGGCGCCAACAGGATCACGGATTTCCGGGCCGATGACCTGGCCTGCCAGATCGCCTGTCAGATCCCACGCGGCGACGGCTCTAACGGCACCTTCAATGCCGATGAATGGATGGAGCCCAAGGAGCAGCGCAAGGTCGATCCCTTCATCGTCTATGCGATGGCCGCCTCCACCATGGCGCTGCGGGATTCCGGCTGGGAGCCCAAATCCTATGAGGACCAGTGCGCGACCGGCGTGCTGATTGGCTCCGGCATCGGCGGCATCGGCGGCATCTACGAGGCCTCCGCGACCTTGATCGAGCGCGGCCCGCGCCGCATCTCGCCCTTCTTCATCCCCGGCCGTCTCATCAACCTGGCCGGCGGCTACGTGTCCATCGAACATGGCCTGAAGGGTCCCAATCACGCCGTGGTGACCGCCTGCTCCACCGGTTCGCACGCCATCGGAGATGCGGCCCGTCTGATCGCGTTTGGCGATGCGGACGTGATGGTCGCAGGCGGAACGGAATCGCCGATCAACCGGCTGTCCATCGCCGGCTTCGCCGCCTGCCGCGCCCTGTCCACGAATTTCAACGACGATCCGACGCGTGCCTCGCGTCCCTACGACAAGGACCGTGACGGCTTCGTCATGGGCGAGGGCGCCGGTGTCGTCGTGCTCGAAGAGTACGAGCACGCCAAGGCACGCGGCGCCAAGATCTATGCCGAGGTCATCGGATACGGCCTGTCGGGCGATGCCTACCACATCACCTCGCCGTCCGAGGATGGCGACGGCGCCTATCGTTGCATGGCCGCGGCTATCAAGCGCGCCGGTATCGACGTCTCCGAAATCGACTACATCAACGCCCACGGAACCTCGACACCGCTTGGCGACGAGCTGGAGTTGAAGGCCGTCGAGCGCATCATGGGCAATGCGGCGGGCAAGCTCTCCATGTCCTCCACCAAGTCGGCGATCGGCCACCTTCTGGGTGCTGCGGGCGCCGTCGAGGCGATCTTCTCGATCTTGGCCATGCGCGACGGCATCATTCCACCGACCATCAACCTCGACAATCCGTCGGTGGAAACGGCTATCGATCTCGTGCCCAAGCAGGCCAAGCGTAAGGAGATCAACGTGGTTCTGTCGAACTCCTTCGGGTTCGGCGGGACTAACGCTTCGATCATTCTTCGTCGTGTATCCTAGCGCATCGCGCGGAAAAGTGGCCCCGGTTTTCCGCTCAGGGCGATGGGCCGCTTGAGGGATTGAGCATCGGATCGATCCCAAGAGTGGAGTCCACTTTCGGGTCCGAGGCTTCGATTGGCGACGGCACGTTACGGCTTTTCGCCATAATCCCTGTTAGGGTGTCGGCGGACCGGCAGGACCGCCGGCCTATATCAGAAAAGCGGCGTGATGTTCGGACGAAAGAAAAAGATCCTTCTCCCTCCTGCAGACGAATCCGACCACGGATCGGCGCAGCCCCGTCTGTCACCCCGATCTCCAAACGAGGCCATCAAACCATCGATGGCGCCTCCGCCGCCGCCGAAGCTCCGCCGCCGCCGCAGGGGCATGCTGTCGCTCCTGAGCGGCCTGCTGACCCTTTTCGTCGCCCTGGCGATTGCCGGCATCTTCGGCTTCTCGATGCTGCAGCAGGAGGTGACGGCCCAGGGGCCGCTGCAGAGCGACAAGGTCGTGGTCATCCCCCGCAACACCGGCACAGGCGAAATCGCCAACATCCTCAAGGAAGAAGGCGTCATCAATCAGCCGTTGCTGTTCCAGGTCTACGCCCACATCAACCGGCAGCGTGGCCAGCTGAAGGCTGGCGAGTTCCAGTTCAAGGCCGGTACCAGCATTGAGGACGCCATCGACACCCTCATTCAGGGCAAGGCGATCCTGCATACGGTGACGATTCCCGAGGGGCTGACCAGCGAACAGATCATCGCCCGCCTTTATGAGCATGAGATCCTCACCGGCGATGTGACCGACACCCCGCGTGAAGGTTCACTCCTGCCCGATACCTACAAGTTCGAGCGCGGCACGACCCGTCAGCAGATCATCAGCACCATGCAGACGGCCCAACGCCAGGCCATCGAGCAGATCTGGCAGCGCCGTTCCAACGAGCTGCCGATCAAATCGCCGCAGGAACTCGTGATCCTGGCCTCCATCGTGGAGAAGGAGACGGGCCGGGCGGACGAGCGTACCCGTGTGGCAGGCGTCTTCATCAACCGCCTGATGAAGCGGATGAAGCTCCAGTCCGATCCCACCATCGTTTACGGGCTCGTAGGCGGGAAGGGCACCCTGGGGCGCGGTATCCTGCGCAGCGAGATCGAGGCTGCAACGCCTTACAACACCTATGTGGTCGAGGGCCTGCCGCCAGGCCCCATCGCCAATCCGGGTCGCGCCGCGCTCGAGGCGGTGGCCAACCCCTCGCGCACCAAGGATCTCTATTTCGTTGCCGATGGCTCGGGAGGCCATTCCTTCGCCGAGACATATGAGCAGCATCAGCGCAACGTGACCCGCTGGCGGCAGATCGAGAAGAGCCGCCCGGCTCCCGATGCCGCGGATGTGGACCGGGTGGTGCCCGATGCTGAGGATGTCCGCGGCCAGAATGGAACGCCCATGGTGCCGGGATTGCGGGGGACGGCCAGTGCGCTGCCCGCCGCTGGAGGGCGGCCGGGACGCGGCTTCGATGCGAGCGAGGGGACCGATAAGGACCCGCTCAAGAACAAGACCTTCGACCTGAACAATCCGAAGAACGTTCCGGCTCTGCGGCAGCCTTAAGCTGCAGGACGCAATTCTAAATCCTTGTAATCGACTCTTGGATCGGCGCGCATTATGGTCGCGCCGATTTTTCATTCCGTTTGAGGTTAGCGCATGTCCATTGCGAGCATGACCGGCTTTGCCCGCGAGACCGGCGTCACCGGTTCCTATCAATGGGCATGGGAGCTCAAGACAGTGAACGGACGCGGGCTCGAGGTGCGCGTCCGGACGCCCTCCGGCCTCGATGCCATCGGCGAAGAGGCGCGAGGACAGATCCTCAAGGCGCTGACCCGTGGCCAAGGCCAGCTCAACCTCTCTCAGCAAAGCATCGGCCGCTCCCAAGCTGCGCGTGAACCAGGATGTGCTGCAATCGCTGCTCTCGGCCATCGGCGACCTGACCCTCCCGAACAATGTGAAGCCGGCTTCGCTCGATGGTCTGCTGTCCGTGCGCGGCGTGGTCGAGCTCGACGACGATGCCGCCGATCCGTCGCAGGACGAAGGACTTGCGGCGGCTTTGAGAGCGGGGATCGGCATGCTGATCGAGTCTCTCAAGGCGGCACGGCTGAAGGAAGGGCAGGCGCTGGCCGTCGTTCTCGGACAGCAGCTCGATCTCATCTCCCGCCTCGTCGATGAAGCCGAAGCGGCACCGGCCCGTAAGCCTGATGCCATTCGTACCCGTCTGGAAGCGCAGATTGCCGAGCTGCTCGACGGCAAGGCCAATCTCGATCCGGCCCGCCTGCATCAGGAGGCGGTGCTGATTGCGGCCCGTGCCGATATCCGCGAAGAGCTCGACCGGCTGCGCGCCCATGTGGACGCTGCCCGCAGCCTCCTGCAGGAGGGCGGATCGGTCGGCCGGCGTCTCGACTTCCTGGCCCAGGAATTCGGCCGCGAGGCGAATACCCTGTGTGCAAAGGCCAATGATGTATCCCTGTCGCGGATCGGGCTTGAATTGAAGGCCGTGATCGAGCAATTCCGCGAGCAGGTTCAGAACGTGGAGTGATGCGGTGAGCCAAGATGTGAAGCGTCCGGTCGGCCGTCGCGGCCTCATCCTCATCCTGTCCTCGCCGTCCGGCGCCGGGAAAACCACGCTCACACGCAGCCTCGTGGAGGAGCAGGCCGGCGTTCTCTCGGTTTCCGTCACCACGCGCCCCAAGCGCCCGTCCGAGATCGAAGGCCGTCACTATCACTTCATCGACGTGGAAGAGTTCAAGGCGCTGCGCGATCGCGACGAACTCCTGGAATGGGCCGAGGTGCACGGCAATTTCTACGGCACGCCACGCAAGCCCGTGGAGAAGACACTTGCCGCCGGCCAGGACATGATCTTCGACATCGATTACCAGGGCACCCGTCAGGTGCGGCAGAAGCTGCCCGACGATGTGGTGACCGTGTTCGTCCTGCCGCCGAGCTTCAAGGAGTTGAAGGCGCGCCTGGAGCGGCGGGCAGAGGATGCGCCCGAGGTTATCGCCAAACGCCTTGCCAATGCTCGCGTCGAGATGGAGCGCTGGGTCGAGTACGATTATGTGATCGTCAATGAGGACCTCGACCGCTCATTCCAGAGCCTCAAGGCCATTCAGGCTGCCGAACGCCTGAAGCGCGAACGCCTCGTCGGCCTCTCCGACTTCGTGGAGGGATTGCTGGCGGAAAAGATCGACTAGGCCCCGCTGTTGGCCACGTGCCTCTTAGACGAGAGCCAGCGAATTCCGTCGCTGGTGGCGAGCGATGGCGTGGCCGATCAATACCTCCATCAACTCGTTCTGAGGCAGGCCACCGGCCTCCCAGAGCTTGGGATACATGCTGATCGCCGTGAAACCCGGCAGGGTATTCACCTCATTGACGAAGAGCCCGTCTTCATTCTTTGGATCCAGGAAGAAGTCGACGCGGGCCAAGGCCTCGCAGGCCAGAACCTTGAATGTCTCGACAGCAAGCGCCTGGATGCGGCGCGCCTGATCTGGCGAGAGGTCCGCCGGGATGCGCAGGAGCGCGCCGTCCGCGTCGATGTACTTGGCGTCATAGCTGTAGAAGCCGTGACTGCCGGCGGGCACGATTTCGCCCAGTGGCGACGCACGCACCTCGCCGGCGGCATCCTCCAGCACTGAGCATTCGATCTCGCGAGCACCTGTGACGCTGCGCTCCACGAGCACCTTGCCGTCATAACGGAAGGCGCGTTCGCAGGCGCTGTCGAACTCCTTTGCGGACGAGGCGCGGGACACGCCGACGGACGAGCCCATATTGGCCGGCTTGACGAAGAGATCGGGCGTGCCGAGCGCGTCAGCGGCCGCCCGGTAGTCGACACGGGTGCGCGGCGTCAGCGTCAGGAATGGAACCACCGGCAGGCCGCTGTCGCGCAGCAGGCGCTTGGCGATGTCCTTGTCCATCCCGGCGGCGGAGCCCATCACGCCGGAGCCGACATAGGGAACATTGGCGAGTTCGAGAAAGCCCTGGACCGTTCCGTCCTCGCCGTTCGGCCCATGGAGCACCGGAACGACCGCATCGAGGCGCAGGGAACGCGACGGCGCGCCGCCGTTCAGCACGATCGTCTCGCCGCCGCCGCCGGGAAGCAAGGTCACCTGCGGGGCTCCCTCGGGGATCTCCAGGGACTGAGCACCTCTTCCGCCGCCATTGCCGTTGTCGCAGAGGAGCCAGCGTCCGTCCCGGCCGATGCCGATGGGGACGATGTCGTAACGGTCCGGATCGAGCGCCCGCAGGACATTAGCCGCCGACAGCTTCGAGACCTCATGCTCCGCAGAGCGTCCCCCGAACAGAAGTCCGATTGTCTTGCGCGGCTGCGACATGCCCGCTTCCTCCTCTCGCAGCCAAAGGCCGCACATATAAGGCCGATCTTGGAAGAGGCGCGGTTAAGGTCTCATGAAGAGGGGCCGCCCGCGCCGGTCCAGCGGCTCCATATAGGCGAGGATTGCGTGAGGACGAGCGACAGCCGCAAATCTCAGCCCGGCTGCTTTCTCATCTCATCATAGGCATTGGCGAGCGCCACATAGCCTTCCACCGGGATGTTCTCGGCGCGGATCGTTTCCTCGAGCCCCGCCGCACTGATGATCGGGGCAGGGTCCGGAGCGATGGATTTCAGACTTTGGCGCAGCATCTTGCGGCGCTGACCGAAGGCGGCGCGGGTCACGGCCTCCAGGGCGCCGATGCGGCAGGGTAGCGGGTTGGCGCGCGGAATCAGGTGGACCACACTCGAGGTGATCTTCGGCGGCGGCACGAAGGCGGAGGGCGGCACGTCGAAGAGGATGCGCGCCTCCGTCCGCCAGCCGCAGAGAACGCCAAGCCTGCCATAGTTCTTCGGATCGCTCTCGTCCGCCACGATGCGCTCGGCCACCTCGCGCTGGAACATGAGGGTGAGCGACGCCCACCAGGGCGGCCAGGCCTCGCCGGTGAGCCAGCCGGTCAGCAGGGCGGTGCCGACATTGTAGGGCAAATTCGCGATGATGCGGACGATGCCGTCGCCGACCAAAGGGCGCGGGTCGAACTCCAAGGCATCGGCTTCGACAACCTCCAGTCGGCCCGGATAGCGCTCGGCGATTTCGGTGAGCGCGGGCAGGCAGCGGGAATCGCGCTCGATGGCGATCACTTTTTTCGCACCGGCCGCGAGGATCGCGCGGGTCAGGCCGCCCGGTCCGGGGCCGACTTCGATGACCGTCGCGTCTTCGAGAGGTCCCGCGGAGCGGGCAATGCGGCTGGTGAGATTGAGGTCGAACAGGAAGTTCTGGCCGAGCGACTTCTTGGCCATCAGCCCATGTGTGCGCACCACCTCGCGCAAGGGGGAAGGTCGTCGATCTGGCTCATGGGGATCCCAGGCGGGCGGCGAGCCTAAGGGCCGCCATGAGACTGGCGGGGCGGGCGACGCCCTTGCCCGCGATGTCGAAGGCCGTGCCATGGTCAGGCGAGGTCCGCACGAAAGGAAGCCCGAGAGTGACATTCACCGCCTCGTCGAAGGCAATGGTCTTGATCGGGATCAGGGCTTGATCGTGATACATGGCAAGGGCCGCATCGTAGCGGCTCCGGGCACGGGCATGAAACATGGTGTCCGCAGGCAGGGGGCCTGCCACTCGGATACCCTCGGCGCGCAGGATATCGATGGCCGGGACGATGATGGTCTCGTCCTCCGTTCCCATCGCGCCGTTTTCGCCGGCATGAGGGTTGAGCCCTGCGAGGGCGAGCCGTGGATTGGCGATGCCGAACCGCTCCTGCAGCTCCCGAGCGACGATCCGCCCGGTGAGGACGATCAGGTCCGTGGTCAGAGCCGAGGGCACGTCCGAGAGGGGATGTGGACTGTGACAGGGACAACGGCGAGCTGCTCGCTCCAGAGCATCATCACCGGATGGTAGGTTTGGTCGCTACCTTCCGCAGCGAGAGCTGCGAGAAACTCCGTATGCCCCGGATGCCGGAAGCCGGCCTTATAGAGCACATGCTTGGCGATGGGATTTGTCACGACAGCGGCCGCGGAGCCCGCTCGAACGAGCCGTACCGCCGTCTCGATGGCTTCGATGACCGAGGGAGCATTGGCTGCATCGGGCATCCCCGGCTCGGCGGAAACCGGGACGCTCAGCGGAATAACGGGAAGCGTGCTTGAAAAGGCGGATTGGATTTGCTGCGGCTCGACAGGCGCGATGGGAATCGTCCATCCGAATGTGTCGGCGACCCGGGCGAAATGGTCGGGATCGCCGATGACGGCAAAAGGCGGCAGGGCGGCTCGATCCCGCTCGAGCCAAGCCCTCAGGCTGAGTTCTGGCCCGATCCCTGCCGGATCACCTTGGGTAAGCAGGAGAGGGCGTTGGTTTAAACCTGACACCGGGCCGCTGCCCCATCATTCATCGTCAGTGCCGTTCAGGTTCTGACTATATCCCACTTCGCCCAGAGATCTGAACTCGAGGCTGAAGGCGATGGTGTGGTTCTGGTTCTTCTCACCCGAGTTCCGCACCACCTCGCGCGGGGTCACGCTGTAGCTGATCGAGAAGGTCGTGCACTCGTCTATATAGCCCAGCCCGAGGGACATGCCGCTGAGATAGGCGACATTCGCGCTCTGGTCGACGAGCGCTGTTTGCTGACGCACCAGAAGATAGCGATCGAGATCGAGGAGAACCGAGCCGGTCACGTACCAGTTCGGCGAGATGTCCCACCGGGCCGAGCCAAGCAGGCCTTCGCGGCGGAGCGGGAATCCGATGGCCGGCTGAGCCTCGTAGCGGGCATAGGTCAGCGATGTCGACACCGGCAGGTATGGATTGAAATTCGCCCTCAAGCCGGCTTCGATCCTGTTGACGCCGAAGTCTTCCTGGTCGAAGCGCGCACGGGTCACGAAAGCGAAATTCGAATTCGGGGAGATCTGAAAACGACCGACATAATCGGAGGCACGGTCATCAAGCCCTGAGTCCAATCCCACATTGGCGAGATCGCCCTGCCGGAACGAGTTGCGTCCGGCGATCTGATAGGACTGACCGAACAGCACGTTGGCATAGAAATCGTCGGCACCTGTCACGGTGTACTGGACGCCGAGATTGGCACGGACGCCACCCTCGGCCCGGTCATAGCCGGAGAACTTGTCCCAATCGAACAGGGAGGTGTCGTCAAACACGAGGCTCTGGGCGTCCTCGTTGGGGAGGCTGCCGATCCCGGTCTCGTTCGGGCGGGCGATCACCTGCGCGATGGGCTCGAGGATCTGCTTGCCGGAGGTCCCGAGGCTGGCGATGAAGGGATAGCGGTACTCGACGCCGACGGCCGGCATGGCGCGGAAGAGATAATCGTCGTCCGTGTCGATGAAGTTGCCGAGCTGCGCGTTCTGGTACCCGTTGAAATCCGGGGAAATCCAGAACTGGTCGGCCCTGACATAGGCGAAAGGCGTCCAGACCTGACCGATAGGGTCGACGAACTCACGGCGCCAGGACGCGGTGACCGATGCGCGGGAGGTCGAACCGCTGATGCCACGGACGAGGCAGGAGGCGGGATCGAAGATCACGCAGGTCTGGGCCACACCGTAATAGGTCGTATTGGCGATGGACAGAGGATCGTATTGGGCAGCCTGGCGCGACAGGCTCGTCACGTTCACGTCGAGGGCGAACTCGCCGCCGATGGTCGAGGGCGTGAAGCGCTTGTTATAGTCCAGGACCGGAGCGACGATCGGCTGCTGCTTCTGCCATTCGTTGCTGGACAGGGTCTGGAAGTAATAGCCCCTCACATCGAAGAAGGAGCGGTCACCCTGTCCCTGGAGATACAGGGTCGAGATCGATTCCTTGATGTAGTATGCGCTGAGGCTTTCGCTGCGGATCTTGTAGTTCGACAGGAACCACTTGTCCGAGAGCAGGGCAATGTCCCAGCCCCAACGCCAGTTCTGATTGATATAGAACAGGCCGGTCGTCTCGAGCGAGCCGCGGAAGTCGCGGTCGCCGGCCCCGTAAGGAGGTTGGAGGAAGGCGTCGGGCTCCTGCTGCGAGATGCCGGCAGCCCGAACGGTGTACACGCCGTTCTCGAGCCGGTGGCGCCACTCGGCCTGGGCCAGGAGGCCCTGCCGGCTCAGGAAGGTCGGGCTGATCGTCAGGTCATAGTTCGGTGCGATTGCCCAGAAGAACGGGACGGTGGCACCGTAGCCGATTGAGCTGGAATAGATGTAGCGCGGCGACAGGAAGCCCGTCTTGCGCTTGACCGTCGGATCGGGGGTCCAGAAATAGGGCAGGTAGGCGACCGGAATGCCGAGGAGCTCGAGGGTTGCATCCTCGTAATAGATCGTCCGTTCGCTGTTGTTGTGGATGATCTTCGCGGCCTTGACCTGCCAGAGCGGGGGCCGTTCCGGATTGTCCTTGCAGGGTTCGCAGGCCGTATAGGTGCCGCGCTCGAAAACCGTCGTCTCGCCCTCGGCGCGCTCGGCGCGAGGGGCCGAGAAACGGGTCGTGAGGGGACGGCCCTGCTCGACGGTGGTTTGAACCACCCTCAAGGAATCGATGAAACCGTTCTTGAAGTCGTCCGTCAGCTCGAATCGATCGCCCGTGGCGACGGTGCCGCTGGCATCCGTGAGGCGGGCATTGCCTTCGGCGAAGACTCGACCGGTATTCCGGTCGTAGGTGACCCGGTCAGCCTGGAGCGTCCGACCCTGGTAGTTCATCTGGACGTCGCCGGAGGCGGCAATCGTGTTCTTGTCGTTGTCGTAGACGATTTCCTTGGCATCGACCAGAAGCCGGTCCTGGCCCGATCCGGACTGGGCGCGAGCGCCAATGGCCTCGTTCAGGGTTGCCTGGGCAAGCGCCGGCATAGACCCAGCAGCTAATAGCGCCACTGCGACCGCAGACGTTGCGATCGTTGTCTTAAGCCGCCGCATCCCCACTCCTTCGCAAACCTTCTTATCGAGGCCGGTCAGCCGTCCTCTTGGTGCAATAACGCCAAGGTCCCTAACAGACTGCCTACTACAGCCGGGAACCAGGCCGCAACAAGGGAACTGATGATTCCGGACGCGCCAAGCTCCGCCATAAGCTCCGTGGCGACATAAAGCATGAACCCGGCCGCGACGCCACCCAGAACCATTATCGCTACACCGCCAAATCGAAAGAATCTTAACGATACGGATGCGGCCACAAAAACCATGGCGATGAACAAAAGAGGACGGGCCATAAGCAGGTCGTAATGCAGCTGGTAGGTGGTGGTGTTGATATCCGCCTGCTCCATGCGGTTGATTGTCTCTTTGAGATCCCAGAATGGGACCGCATCGGGATCGATGAAGCTCTGTCGAACCTGCGAGGGCTGGAGGCTTGAGGCGATCAGGTAGCGGTCATGGGCCTGGGGCTCCTCGGTGGCCGAGAGGATCCGGGCATCCTTCAATTCCCAGAAGCCCTCATGCAGGGTCGCCTCCTTGGCTTCGACCCGATGGGTGAAGGTTCCCGCTTGATCGAAGGCATAGACCGTGACCCCGTAAAGGGTTGCCGTGTCGGTGGCCGAGCCGTCGCCACGGAAGATGGCCTGTCCGTCCTGGCTCCTCTGGCGGATCCAAATCGGCTTCTCCCGGGTTTGAACGGCCCGGGAAAAAGTCTGTGTTTCCAAGACGGATGCCCGCTGCTTGAGGACGGCCGAGACCGGGTTGTAGACGGTCACGGACACGACGCCGATCAAGAGAGCGATCAAGAGCCCGGGCTGCAGGAATTGCCATGCGGAAATGCCGGCTGCTCTTGCCACCACCAGTTCGAGCTTGCGGCTGAGCTGAAGGAGCGCTGCCATGCTGCCGAACAACACGGCGAACGGCATGACCTGCTCGGCGATGGCCGGTGTGCGGAACAGGGCGAGCTGGGCTATCACCGCGGGCGTTGCGGCAGGCGCGTCGCCCGCCCGGCGCATGAGCTCCACGAAGTCCAGGGTATAGACTAGCGTGAAGACAGTCGCGAAGACCAGGAAAATAGTCTTGATAAACTGTCGCGAGAAATACAGCCCGAGGGTGCGACCGATCAGCATGGTCAGGCCTTCTGAGGTGCTGGGGAGCGCGACGGAAGCAGATTGCGGATCGCCGCATGAAACTTCGCCTGTGCGGATCGCATGGCCGGTCCCTTGAAGATGAACAGCAGGCTGACGAGGATGCCTGCCAGAGGCACGCCATAGACCGCAATCACCGCTGCGGGTGTTCGCGCAACGGCGCTCGATGCGGCAAAGCCGAGAATTCTCAAGAGCACGATCGCAACGACCGCGCTGGCAATGGCGAGACTGCGTCCCTGACGGGTCGTCCGGGCTTCACCAAGGGCGGCAAAGGCGATGACCATCATGGCAAGCGGGTAGAGCCAGGACGACAGTCGATCGTGCAGCTCGGCCCGGAAGCGCCCCCGCTGCTCCTGGTAAAGAAGCTCGTTCTTGTCAGGGAACAGGAGCTGGGTGGTGCTTCGCTCGCGCGGCTTGTAGATGACTTCTCCGCCTTCCTTGTTGAAGGCCGACAGGTCGACCGCGTAGCGCTCGAAGGCCACGATCGACGAATCGCGGCTGTTGGGCTCCTTCCGCTGAACGCTGCCCTTCTGGAGCACGAGATAGGCGTTTCCGCTCTGTTCGACGGTTTGGCCGCGCTCGGCAAGATAGACGATGGCTTTGTCCTTCTCCCGGAGATCTTCCATGAAGATCCCGAGGAGGGCGTCTCCCGAGCGCTCCCGGTAATGGAAGGTGATGCCGTTCTCCAGGGTGATGAACTGCCCTTCCTTGGCCATGGTCCCAACGAAATCCGCCCTGATCTTCGTGAACAGCTGGCGCAGCTCCTGGAAGCTCGCGGGCATGAGATAGACCGAGATGATGGCCACGACGGCGCAGACGAAGGCGGCCAGGGCCATGAAGGGCCGCAGGAGGCGCTGCGGCGGCATGCCGCCGGCACTCATGACGATCAGCTCAGAATCGCCGTTCAGCTTGTTCAGGGTATAGAGGGTGGCGAGGAACAGGGCGACCGGAGCGATGACATTGATCAGGGCGGGCAGGGACAAGCCCGTCACCGTGAGGAAGATCAGAAGGGTCTGACCCTTGCCTGTCAGCAGGTCGAGTTCGCGCAGGGCCTGCGTGATCCAGATCACGCCCGTCAGAGCGACGAGGCATGCGGCGAAGGCATTGAAAGTGTTTTTCAGGATGTAGCGTTCGAGAAGTGTCATAAAGCCCTTCGCCCCCGGGCGGTGGAGCCCTGGGTATCGTGTCACATGATCTCAGGCAAGACGGCTGTTTTCAACAGCCTGGAATTGCGCCGATTTCACGGCGGCTTCCCCGTGCCATAACCCGCCATATGATATATGTCCCAATCGTCAGCGTCGCAGCCGGCTCGAAGACCGGCGATGTGCATCACAACAAAGAGGATTTCATGGCCGACAGCTTCAAGATCGACTTCCAGGTCCATGCCAAGGTCGAATCCGGCGATCTCATCGTCTTCGTCGGGGAGAATCTCAAGCCCACGGCGGCGGTTGCCAAGCAGCTGGGCCCGAAAGCCGTGGATCTCATCGCCAAGGCGGCGGCGGCGGAGAATTTCAAGGGCAAGGCGAAGTCCGCCATGTCCATCGTCGTTCCCTCCAGCCTGTCGGTCGACAGGCTGCTCGTGATCGGCGTAGGCGGCGAGAAAGATCGGACCAATGTCGATTTCGTCCAGCTGGGCGGCCTGATTGCCGGGAAGGTGAACGGCAAGCTCGCGACGGTGGTGCTGGATCTGCCCGAGATCGAGGTCACGCCGGACGCTGTCGCCGACATCGCGCTCGGCGTCCAGCTGCGCCGCTACAGCTTCGACCGCTACAAGACCAAGAAGGACGACAACGACGCCAAGAATGGCGGCCGCCTCGTTCTCAGCGTGGCGGATCCCGCCGCGGTCAAGAAGATCTACAAGGCTCGCGAGGGCATCCAGCAGGGCGTCATCATCGCCCGCGACCTCGTCAACGAGCCGCCGAATGTTCTCGGTCCCCAGGAATTCGCCGCTCGCGCCCAGGCCCTGAGCAAGCTCGGTGTCGAGGTCGAAATCCTCGACGACAGGGCCATGAAGAAGCTCGGCATGCATGCGCTTCTCGGCGTGGCGCAGGGCTCCGTGCGCGGCGGACGGGTTGCCATCATGCGCTGGAACGGCGGCAGGGCCAACGACAAGCCCATCGCCTTCATCGGCAAGGGCGTGGTGTTCGATTCCGGCGGCATCTCCATCAAGCCGGGCGCCGGCATGGAGGACATGAAGGGCGACATGGCGGGCGCCGCCTGCGTCGTCGGCCTCATGCATGCGCTCGCGAGCCGCAAGGCCAAGGCCAACGTGGTGGGCGCCATCGGTCTCGTCGAGAACATGCCGGACGGCAATGCCCAGCGTCCCGGCGACATCGTCACCACCATGTCGGGCCAGACCATCGAGATCATCAACACGGATGCCGAAGGACGCCTCGTGCTGGCTGACGTGCTCTGGTACGTGCAGGACCGCTTCAAGCCGAAGTTCATGATCGATCTCGCGACCCTTACCGGCGCGATCCTCGTCGCCCTGGCGCAGGAATATGCGGGCCTCTTCTCGAACAACGACGAGCTGGCCGAGCGCCTGACGGCCGCCGGCAAAGCGACGGGCGAACGCGTGTGGCGCATGCCGCTGGGCCCGGAATTCGACAAGATGATCGAATCCCGGTTCGCCGACATGAAGAACGCGGCCGGCCGTTTCGGCGGCTCGAGCACGGCCGCGGCGCTGCTCCAGCGTTTCGTCAACGACGTGCCATGGGCGCATCTCGACATCGCTGGCACCGCCATGGGCTCGCCGCAAAACGAGATCAACAAGGGCTGGAGCTCCGGCTGGGGCGTGCGCCTTCTCGACCGTCTTGTGCGCGACCATTACGAGGCTCGATGATGAGAGCGGAAAAGGGCCTCGCACGCAGTGCAACCCTTTGCGGTCGCAAGGGATTGTGATCATCGATGACCGAGGTCCTTTTCTATCACCTCCAGCATCAGCCGCTCGAGTCCGTGCTGCCCACGCTCCTGCAGAAGACCCTGGAGCGGGGCTGGCGCGCGGTGGTGCAGGTGACAACTGAAGAGCGCATGTCCGCGCTCGACGATCACCTGTGGACGTTCACCGATGAAAGCTTCCTGCCGCACGGCACGGACCGCGAGGCCCATGCGGCGGACCAGCCGATTCTCATCACCCTGTCCGGCGACAACGCCAACGGCGCCTCGATCCGCTTCCTCTTGGAAGGCGCCGATCTGCCGGGTGACATCGCCTCCTACGAGCGGCTCGCGATCCTGTTCGACGGCAACGACATCCAGGCTCTCGCCTTCGCCCGCGATCAATGGCGGGCGGTGAAGGAGGGTGGCCACGACGCGACCTATTGGCAGCAGGACGAGCGCGGACGTTGGCAGCGGAAGGCGTGATCGCGTTCACAGGACTGCACGCTGGATAGCCCTTTCCTAATGGGTTGGCCGCCTCCTCGTCATGGCCGGGCCTGTCCCGGCCATGACGAGGATATGAAGCGCAGCGCTTTTCGGATCGGGATCACCGGCACAAGGCCCGTGACGACGAAGGTGCTGAATGTCCGCCCAGACCCTCGGGATGAGGGTTGAGATTGATACAAGGCGCCCGGACACGAACTCTTCATCGCCTCGGAACTTGCAACGGGAGGGATGCTCTCCAGTTTCAGGAAGGCCAAAAGGATGTCCTGATGAAACGAGCGATGCGCCTTCCTCTGTATGCTGTTCTTGCCCTGTCTCTGGCGATGCCTCTTGGGGCCGGAGCACAGGAGCAGGCGGGCAATCGGGAACAGCCACCTCAAGGTCAGCAGCAGGAGGCGCGCCGGCCCCGGCCTGAAGCCAGGGATGCGCAGGCCCTGCCGCCGGAATCGGTGACGCGCCACAGCCTGCAGCTTCCGGGACGGACCCTGTCCTTCACGGCGACCGCAGGCCATCTGGCGCTGACGGATCAGCAGGGCACTCCACAGGCCGAGATCGGGTTTGTCGCCTATACGCGCGACGATGCGGATCCGGTGACCAGGCCGGTCACGTTCGCCGTGAACGGCGGTCCGGGTGCATCCTCCGCCTATCTTCATCTTCTTGCGGTCGGCCCCTGGCTCCTGCCGATGGATGGGTCGACGATCAGCCCCTCGGCTCCGCCGGCCCTCGTGCCCAACGCCGAAACCTGGCTCGACTTCACCGATCTCGTGTTCATCGACCCGCCCGGCACGGGCTACAGCCGCGTGGTCGGCGGCGATCAGGTGCGGGAGCGGTTCTATTCCGTACAGGGCGATATCGACGGGTTGGCGGCTTTCGTCATGCGCTGGCTGAAGGAGAAGAACCGGCTCACCTCGCCGAAATTCTTCGTCGGCGAGAGCTATGGCGGTTTCCGCGGACCCCTGTTGGCGCAGAAGCTGCAGAGCGATCAGGGCGTCGGCTTCAGCGGTCTGGTTCTCGTCTCGCCGGTGTTCGATTTCGATTGGCTCGAGCAGGGAACCGCAGGAGCGCCCTGGACCAACGCGGCGCTCCTTCCGTCCCTTGCCGCGGCGAAACTCTCCCGCACGGGCCCGGTTTCGCGGGACGCGCTCAAGGAGGCGGAGGCTTATGCGTCGGGCGAGTATCTCGTCGATCTCATGCGGGGGCTACAGGACAGGCAGGCCGTCGAACGGGTCAGCCGACGCGTGGCGGAATTGAGCGGGCTCGATCCCGAACTGACGCGTCGCCTTGCGGGGCGCGTCGACATGCGCACCGTTCAAAGAGAGCTCCGGCGCGGATCGTCCGAGATCGTCAGTGCCTACGATACCAATGTGGCCATCGCCGATCCCAATCCGACCTCCCAATCTTCCCGCTTCGAGGATCCGGTGCTCGACGCGATGACGGCGCCCCTGTCGAGCGCGATCATCCATCACCTGACGCATACCCTGAACTACAAGGCTGAGGGGCGCTACAACCTGCTGAACGGATCGATCAACGGCGCATGGCGCTGGGGCGGCGGGCGCAATGGTCCCGAAAACCTCGATGAACTGCGGCAAGCCCTCTCCCTCGACGGCAAGCTGCGTGTGCTCGTCGCCCACGGCTTCACCGATCTGGTGACGCCGTACTACGCTTCACAGCTCCTCTTGAACCAGCTTCCCGAGCTCGGCCCCCAGACGCGTGTGGCTTTGAGTGTTTACGAAGGCGGCCACATGTTCTATTCGCGACAGGCGTCACGGCAGGCCTTCAAGGCCGATGTGCAGCGGCTTTTCGAAGAGGCCCTGCAGGCGAGGGCGGCCGATAACAGGGATTGACGGTGATGCGTATAAAAGTTCTCTCGAGTGTCGCATTCGCGGCGCTGGTTCTGGCGGCCTGCACCAGCACGAGCAGCGCGCCGCCTGCTTCGGCGGTGGCAACGGCTCCTGCGCCGTCCGCCCGATTGGGTCCCGTCATCGACGGGCCCACGCTCGGACCGGACGGACGCTGCACCGTAACGGGATTCGGGACGGCGACGGCCATCGAACCGGGCATCACGGAATGCGATCTCGTGCGCCTGAAGGGCAAGCCCGCGACGGATGTGCTTGTCGGGGAGAGCGGCAAGGGGCAGCGCGAAGTGCAGGTGCTCTATTCCGAGCCCGGCGGCCGCGAGCTCTACTTCTTCGTGAACAACAGGCTCGACCGGGTGGTGAAGCCGTAATCAAAGTGCCTGATGCCCGGCTCCGCGCCGGGATCCGTATCTTCCGGAGGGTTTGCAGTCGTCATGGCAGCCAGCCATCGATGACGGGCAGATCATCCAGCCGCAGCTTCGGCCAGCCGAAGATCTGTGCGAAGAGACCGTAGAGGCCGCCGCCGATGAACACGATCGCGACCCAAGCGACGGCGGCGGCAGGCCAGCCGCCATGGACACCCGCAATGCAGGCCGGGATCAGCGATAGCACAAGGATCCCGTAGCTCATGAACCCGGTCTTCACGATGTTTCCCCGTAGACGATGTCGTCGATTGATGCATCCGACGCTGTCATGACTGCATATAGTCATGCTGCGAGACGATGCCAGAGCGGGCGATGCCTGTCGACGCTCCGTCCATCTGTGCCGATCAGCTAAGAAGGACAGCCGTCCATCCGAGCATCGCAATGCCGCACAACAATCCAATCCATCGGAAAGCACGAGCCAGATTGTCGTCGGCCGGATTGGAGTGAGGAGGTTCGGAAATGTCGTCGTCTTCGTCCATAGCGGATTTTTTGTTCCTCCGGATTTTTATGGGGAGCAGATCTCAAGCCGGAACAAGAGTCGAGCATCACCGATTGCATGGCACCGCCGATCCAACGCATAGCTCAAAGGCAGCAAGCCCAACGCGAGCAATGCTGTCGGCCGGATGGATTGAGCATGTGGAATGTCAGGAATCGCTTCGGCGTGCCGGCTTGCCGCAGCATCCGGTGCCTGCAATGGCGCAATCGTAGAGATGCTTGATGTCGTCGAGGCTGCGGATGGCCGGACCCGATCGTCTTTGAATGATCGCGCTCAATTGCTTGAACTTGTCGTCAGCCCAATCCTCGATCACCAGGACAACCGCTTTCTTGAGAGGAAGGGTCGCGATCTTCACCGGCATGAGTTCGGGGTTCTTGGATGGCCTGCCGATGACGAACAGGTCGACGATCTCTTCAAGATCATGAGCAGCGGTCAAAGTCCTCTCCATCCAGGCTGCGGGCGGGTGCAGTCCATGGCAGAGGAATGTCGCAGTCGAGGGTGCGAGCGTTCAAATGACCAAAGGAGGTAAGCAACAGCCATCATGGGCGAGCACGCTCCCGGTTCTCGAAACCGGACGATCTCCTTATCGCCACACGCACGGAAACGGGGCCAGCGGATCGTTGTCGTTGCCCGGTTCGATCGCCCTGGCCCTGAGCGGGGCGAGCGGCACGAGCGCGTGCGTGAAGAGCCGCACAGTGCAATAGGACAGGACCTGATTCATCGTAGCCTCCATCAAGGGCAGCAGAACGCTACCTCACGGATGGTCAGCCAGATGTGCTGTCACGCACCTTCTATTTACCTAACGGCAGTTTGTGCGAGACAGGCCACGCGCTTCCAATGCAGGCGGATTTTTCCTTTGGTCTGACAGCGGACCGTATTGTCGTTGACGGCGAGCGCGGAACTCTCCGTCAGATAGGCCATCGGCAAGAGGCCATCCGAAAAGACTTTGTCGGTGCAGGCGGAAATCTGGATTCTCATTCGTCAGCCTCCCCCATAAGGCTCTTTCGAGAATACGTTCCTGCTCCGATTCTGCGTGGACCCCGAGTAGGTAATCCCGGCGCCCTGGGGGAGTAGGCAGGAGGGGGTACGGGTCGGGACGGTGCGCTCGCGTCGTTGATTTCGCTGCTGAGTGTCCGCCGACCCGTGCCTTGCATCAGTAGACGTTGTAGCGTCGGACGGGCCGTTCATAGCCGTCATCATAGTCCCTGAAACCACGGTCATAACCCCGCGGAGGAGGAGGGCCGCGATGGCCGTCGTCGCGCCACCTGTCGCCGCGATCATAGCGGCGGGCCAAATAGGCGCAGCGCTTGGGCACGCCCGGAGCCGGATCGCCGAAGGCGCCGTTCGAGCAGGGAATACCGCCTTCTCGGACGAAGGCTTCCGCGCTCCGTCCAGGAATGCCGTAGATGACGCGCGTCGGATAGGGGACGCGGCAGAATCCGTGCTCCCGCGCACAGGGCACCAGGCTCTGTGCCTGGGCCTCCGGCAGCGCCCCAAACATTGCACCGGTGGCTAGCACCGCTGTCGCCAATACCGCACGAAGCATGTCCGTTCTCCATGGTAAGAACGCCAATATACGGCTCTCATGATGAACGATGTTATAACGGCGAGAAATCCATTGCGACGGATAGACTTCGTAGGCGGTCTTACAACGGGTTTCCTTGGCCCGGGGTGACTGACTCTATCGCATTTTTCGGCGAACCGGATCCGGTTCGCCGAAAAATGCGGCACGGCACAAAGGAGAGGTGATTGCGCGCAAGTGGAAACAGCTCTAAGCGCCCGCTTCCTCGATTTCGCTGCTGAGCATCAGCCATTCTTCCTCTGCGGAAGCCAGGGTCGCGGCCGCCTCGGCGCGCATCTTCGACAGTTCGGTGGCCTTGGCCGGATCCTTCTGGAAGGCGGTGCCGTCGGCGAGTGCGGCGTCGACCTTGCCGATCACGTCTGTGAGTTTTGCCATCCGGCTCTCAAGCGCCTCCAGCTTCTTGCGCAGGGGCGCCAGCGCCACCCGGCGCTCTGCAGCGGCGCGGCGCTCATCGATCTTGGAGGCGGTGGGTGCCTGCGGCCTGTCGGAGCGCTTCTGCGGATCGAGATCGCCGGAGAGCACGAGCTGGCGGTAATCGTCCATGTCGCCGTCGAAAGGCTTTACGCTGCCGTTGCCGACGATCCAGAGCCGGTCGGCGCAGGCCTCGATCAGGAAGCGGTCGTGGCTCACCAGGATGACCGCGCCCGTATAGTCGTTGATCGCCTCCATCAGGGCCGTGCGGCTGTCGATGTCGAGATGGTTCGTCGGCTCGTCAAGGATGAGGAGGTGAGGGCCTCTGAAGGCCGCCAGTCCCATCAAAAGGCGCGCCTTCTCGCCTCCCGACAGGGCAGAGACCGGCGTGTCCGCCTTCGCGCCCGGAAAGCCGATTTGCGCCGTGCGGGCGCGGATCCTGGCGATCGGCGTGTCCGGCATCCGCTCGGCGACGTGGTCGTAGGCGGTCGCCTTGGGATTCAGCTCGTCGAGCTGGTGCTGGGCGAAATAGGCCACGTCCATGCGGGTGGGCGTGCGCATCTCGCCCTTCATGGGCTCGAGCCTGCCACCGATGAGCTTGCAGAAGGTGGACTTGCCGTTGCCGTTCGAGCCGAGAAGGGCGATCCGGTCGTCCGGCGCAATCGTCAGGTTGAGGCGGTCGAGCACGACCCGCTCGCCGTAGCCGACGGCGCCGCGCTCGACCGTGATCAGCGGCGGTGCGGCGGGACGCTCCGGCCCCGGTAGGTTGAAGGGCAGCACGTCGTCTTCCACGATGGTCGTGATCGCCTCCATCTTCTCCAGCCGCTTGACGCGGGACTGAGCCTGCCGGGCCTTCGAAGCCTTGGCCTTGAAGCGGTCGACGAAGGCCTGGAGGTGCTTGCGCTCGGCCTCCTGCTTCGCCGCCATCTTGGCGGTCAGTTCGCGCTTCTCCGCATATTGCTTGGCAAACGAGGTGTAGCCCCCGCGATAGATCGTGAGCTTGCCCCGGTCGAGATGGAGGATGTGGTTGACGCAGGCGTCGAGGAGCTCCCGGTCGTGGCTGATGACCAGAACGGTATGCGGGTAGCGCCCGAGATAGTCGTACAGCCAGAGCGTGCCCTCGAGGTCGAGATAGTTGGTCGGCTCATCGAGAAGCAGCAGGTCCGGTTCGGTGAACAGAACGGCGGCGAGCGCCACGCGCATGCGCCAGCCGCCCGAGAAGTCCGAGCAGGGCCGGTTCTGTGCTTCGGCATCGAAGCCGAGGCCGTGCAGGATCGTGGCTGCCCTGGCGGGCGCCGAATGGGCGCCGATATCGGTGAGCCTGGTTTCGATCTCGGCCCGGCGGATGCCGTCGGCCGTCTCGGCCTCGGCCAGGAGGGCGCTGCGTTCCTTGTCGGCGGCGAGCACAACGTCGATCAGGGACTCGGGCCCGCCCGGCGCCTCCTGGGCCACGGCGCCGATCTTCATGCCGCGAGGCAGAGCGACGCCGCCGCTCTCGGTGGCGAGCTCACCCTGGATGATCTTGAACAGGGTCGTCTTGCCCGCACCGTTGCGCCCGACGAGCCCCACCTTCGCGCCGGTGGGCAGGTTGAAGGAGGCGTGGTCGAGGATCAGCCGGTCGCCGATGCGGTAGGTCAGGTCGTTGACGTGAAGCATGCCGCCTTTTGGCGTGGGATGGCGGCGCTGGCAAGGTCCCAGGCCGTCTCAGGGGAGGGTGAGGATGCGATTCCCTGACTGAGCTGGCAGCGGCCGCCTAGCCTGAATCGCCAGTGACAAAATCGTCGAGGACTGAGAAAGGGATAGCCGACATGATCATACTGGCCATGGAAAATTTGTGCTATAGCCAAGGATAGCATTCAGGGGAGGAGACCGATGGCGCGGCTCGCCGGGATTAAGCTGTTCAAGGGACTGGACATCGACCTTGAGCGTTCCGAGGCGCGGGCCAATTGGCGCCGCTTCGATCCCGAGGAGGTCCTGGTCGACTTCGACGAGCCCTCCACGGACGTCTATTTCCTCCTTTCGGGCGAGGTTCGGGTCCTCATGCGCACGGCCTCCGGCAAAGAGGTCATCCTCTACGAGATGAGGCCCGGCGACCTGTTCGGCGAGCTGGCTGCCCTCGACGGTGTGCCGCGCTCCGCCAATGTCACGGCGCTGACCCGCGGCGAGGCCTGCGTGATGCCGGCCTCTGTCTTCAAGGAGCTTCTCTTCTCGCACCAATCCGTCGCCGAGCGTCTCTTCTGCTTGATGGCCTCCCGCATTCGGGAACTGAACGCCCGCTTCATGGAGCAGACCGTCCTCGACCTCCGGCACCGGCTCTATTCGGAGCTCCTGCGCCTGTCGACGCCACGGCAGGACCGGTCGGGGGAGCGTGTCATTACGCCGCCGCCGTTTCACCACATCGTGGCAGCCCGTATCGGCTGCCGCCGCGAGCAGATCACCCGGGAATTCACCATGCTGACCCAGGAAGGGCTGATCGAGCGCACGCGCGGCGCCCTGATCCTGCGGCAGCCGGACGTGCTCAAAGCCCGCGTAGCCGAGGCCCTGCAAACGGATCACTAGCCGGGTCTTTCGGGCAATAGGCCGCGAAGAACACCCGAAGTGCGTTCTCCACGTTCTTCTGGATCTCAGCTTCAGTCGGAGGCTCGCCTACGGAAAAGAGCAGACGGCGCAGCATGCCTGAGACACAAAGGTCGAGGAAATGCTGCGCGGCGACGCTCGTATCCTCGATGGACAACCTTCCCGCCCCGACCTGATAGTCGAAGTAAGCGCTCAGACGGGCAATGCCCTGGCATGGACCAGCTTCATAAAAGGCCTGCCCCAGACGGGGAAACTTCTCCGCCGCGCCCATGACCATTCGGATTGAAGAAATATGCTCGGGCTTGCCCATGCGGCGCAGATAGCTGATGCCGAGCATTTTCAGGACGCCGCGCACGTCGGGATCGTCGGCGTCGAGCTTGAACAGAACCTCGGCCAGCCCCTGTTTTTCTACTGTGGTCAGGGCTGCGAAAAGGCTCTCCTTGCTGTCGAAGTAGACATAGAGGGTCCCCTTGGAAACACCCGCGACTTTGGCGATCTCGCCCATGCTCGCGCCATCGAAGCCCTCCGCCAAGAAGACCTTGCGGGCACCCTCCAGAATCTGGCGCCTCTTGGCGCTTTCGGTGCAGTCCTCCCCGGTGGGAGAAAGGTTCTGGTCGTGGGTGCGGTCATGCACGGCGCTCATAGCTTCTATTATCCCCTTTCGCGTTTCGCCTATTGACCGAACGGTTCGGTCAACTCATATATGGCAGGTATTCAACAGAGATCAAGGCTGCAACGATAGGCCCGAACCTTTTCGGCTCAAGGGCTTTAAGTTGGCTTGCAGAGGTTCACATGGCTTACCGGGACGAGTTTGAGCAGGGCGCTAAGGACCGCCCGGAAACCGCTAGGGAAGGGCAGTCTGTCCAGGCTTCCCGGCCGGAGACGGTCGCTCCCGTCGTGACATCGCCAAAGGCCACGAAGAAGAGGTTGGGTAAAAAGCCGGTCATCCTGGCCGTTCTGGCGACCGTTTTCGCCTTCGGCGGCTATGAGGGCTTCCACTGGTGGACCGACGGGCGCTTCATGGTTTCGACCGATGACGCCTATGTGCAGGCCGACATCACGATCCTGTCGGCCAAGATCTCCGGCTACGTATCCTCCGTTGCGATCACGAACAACCAGAGCGTCAAGGCAGGCGACCTGATCGCCAAGATCGACGACGGCGATTACCGCCTCGCTCTCCAATCTGCCAATGACAAGCTTGCGACCCAGCAGAGCGCCATCACGCGCATCGGCCGCCAGATCGAAGCGGGTCGCGCCTCTGCGGCGCAGGCCGAGGCGCAGGTGGTCAGCGCGCAGGCCGAGGCCGAGCGGGCCGAGAGCGACTATGCCCGCCAGCAGCAGCTCGCCCGATCCGACTACACCAGCCGCGCCGCGCTCGAGAACGCCAAGGCCGCCCGCGATCGCGCCAATGCCGAGGTCAAGAGCGCCCAGGCCGCGCTGTCCGCCGCTCAAGCGAATGTCCAGGTTCTCGCTGCTCAGCAGAACGAGGGCGAGCGCCTCGCCGCCGAGTACCGGACATCCGTCGAGAAGGCTGAACGCGATCTCTCCTTCACCGAGATCCACGCGCCGGTCGATGGCGTCATCGGCAACAAGGCCATGGAGGTCGGCACCTATGTGCAGCCCGGCGCCCGTCTCGCGGCCCTCGTCCCGCTGACCAGCGTCCATGTGGATGCCAACTTCAAGGAGACGCAGCTCGTCTCCCTGAAACCCGGTCAGAAGGTGCATGTGAAGGTCGATGCCTTCCCCGATTCCGACATCGTCGGCACGGTGGAGAGCGTTTCGCCTGCGGCCGGTGCGGTGTTCAGCCTGCTGCCGCCGGAGAATGCTACCGGCAACTTCACCAAGATCGTCCAGCGCGTGCCCGTGCGCGTCACTGTCAGCCCCGAGGTGGCCCAGCAGGGTCTGCTGCGCCCCGGCCTGTCGGTGGTCGTCGACGTCGATACGCGTACCTCGTCCGAGCCTGAAAAGACGGCCAGCATCAAAGAGTAAGAAACATGGCCGCATCGGCTGCCATTCAAGCAAAGCCTCAAGGCATGCCTGCCGCGAAGCCGGTGCCGCTCGACCGGCGCCGGACCTTCGCGTTCTTCTGCATGGTCTTCGGCATGTTCATGGCGATTCTGGACATCCAGATCGTCTCGGCCTCGCTTGCCGAGATCCAGGCGGGCCTCTCCGCGTCGTCCGAGGAAATCTCCTGGGTCCAGACGAGCTATCTGATCGCGGAAGTGATCATGATCCCGCTCTCGGGCACGCTGTCGCGCGTGCTTTCGACCCGATGGATGTTCGTGATCGCCTCAGGCGGTTTCACGCTTATGAGCGTCATGTGCGCGACCGCGACGAACATCGAGCAGATGATCGTCTACCGTGCACTGCAGGGCTTCATCGGCGGCGGCATGATCCCGACCGTTTTCGCCTCGGCCTTCACGATCTTCCCGCCCGAGAAGCGGCCCGTGATCTCGCCGATCATCGGCCTTGTGGCAACGCTCGCGCCGACCATCGGCCCGACGCTCGGCGGTTACCTGACAGATCTTTTCTCCTGGCACTGGTTGTTCCTCGTCAACATCGTGCCGGGTATCTTCGTCACGGTCTCGACCTATCTGCTGGTCGATTTCGACGAGCCGGATTTCAGCCTCTTCAAGTCCTTTGACTGGGCCGGTCTCGGGTTCATGGCGGCTTTCCTCGGCAGCCTCGAATACGTGCTGGAGGAGGGGCCCAACAACGAGTGGTTCCAGGACGAGGCGGTGCTGATCCTCTTTATCGTCTGCATCGTCGGGGCGGTCGGCTTCTTCTACCGGGCGTTCACCGCCAAGCAACCCATCGTGGACCTGCGCGCCTTCGCCGACCGGAACTTCCTGGCGGGCTCTTCCTTCAGCTTCGTCATGGGCATCGGCCTCTACGGCCTCACCTATCTCTACCCGGTCTATCTGGCACGGGTGAGGGGCTATTCGTCCCTGCAGATCGGCGAGACCATGTTCGTGACCGGCGCCACCATGTTCCTCATGGCGCCGGTGGCGGAATGCTGTCGCGCAAGATGGATCCGAGGCTCATGATGGCCATCGGCTTCGGTGCCTTCGCCCTCGGGACCTGGCAGATCACGGGCCTCACCAAGGATTGGGATTTCTGGGAGTTGTTCGTGCCGCAGATCCTCCGCGGTGTCGGCCTCATGATCTGCATGGTGCCGATCAACAACATCGCCCTCGGAACGCTGCCGCCGGACCGGATCAAAAATGCATCAGGCCTTTACAATCTCACCCGCAATCTCGGTGGCGCGGTGGGGCTGGCAGTCATCAACACGCTCCTGAACAACCGGACCGACCTGCATCTCCAGCGCCTGCGCGAGAGCGTCACCTGGGACAGCTCCACTGCGATGGAGACCCTCAATGCCCTGACCATGAGGTTCCAGGGACTCGGCACGGATGCCAATGCGGCAGCCATCAAGACCATGTCGAACATGGTCAGGAAGGAAGCTCTGGTGATGTCCTTCGCCGACGTGTTCCTGCTCCTGACCGTGCTGTTTCTGGGGCTCGTCTGTGCCTTGCCCTTCATCAAGAAACCCCGCGCGGCGCCCGCAGGAGGCGGGGGAGGGCACTGAGAAGAGACCTCCAAAACTTCAGCCCGGCTTTCGAGCCGGGCTTTTTTATTGACCAAGTGCCTTCAGCTTGAGCTTGCGCAAGAGGTCGTAGACCTCATCCACTGATCGGCAGACCCTATTCAGGTTCACGGGCTGGCGCAGCGCCACGTGGATGTGGTTCGGTGCATGCATGCGAATGGTGCCGAAGTCGGGGAAGCGTCCGTTTCCGGGATGCCGGTTGTTCCAGCGATTGGGAGGTCGGCCGATCCACGGTCTGTAGGTATGCACCGCATCGAGCAGCCGCGCGCCTCTCGATAGAAGCTCTCTTCGACGGCATGCTGCTCCGGTTTCATCGATCCTCGGCGGCAGCTTCACACTGCCTGCTTGCCATCCCGGAGGGGACGATTACGCTTCAGACATCGCGCGAGAAGCGCACCTCGTCGACTTCGATTTCGACGTCGACCGAAACGGGTGAAGGCCAGAGGGCCCGAATGTCCTCCGGCAGAGCATGGCGCACCTTCTCCACCTGTCCCACGGGGATGTGTCGCGACAGGACACTGAAGACCGCGACAGCCGCATCCTGCGGATCGACGGGGCGCGTCGAATTCAGGTCGAAAGACAAGATATCGAGAAACTCGTCGAGCGAGCGATAGCGTTCCGGTGGCGCCGCTGGCCGCCACTGATCGTAGTAGAGCCCGCGCACGAGGAGCGGCAGCTCTGCGCTCAAGTGAGCGCCCAGCTCCACTGGAATGCGGTCGCGCACGGTTCTCAGCACGGCCCCCAACACGTGCCAGGAAACCTGCCGGTCGGAGCCGAGCTCCTCCATGATTTCCTTGAGCCAGGTATGGGTGGTTTGAAGGGTCTTATCAAAGACATCGAGACCGGTTGCGCTCATGGCGAAGCTCCTTGGCCTTCGCAATCGTTCGCGCCATCCAGGGCGGTGCCGTCACCGCATGGCTTCAAGTCTTGGCGCTGGAATTGGGATTCTGCCTGTCGGCGGGAGGAACCCCGCCCTTCGATCCCTTCGAGCCGCCGCCCCATTGCTCGGCGTTCTGAACCGGATTGCCGCCCTTGTGATCGGGCGCATGGGCTTTGGGACTGCCGCTGGCGGCCGAGTCGTGCTTGGTGTCGGGTTTGTCGGGCATCTTGACGCTCCTTCTGCCGATGCACCGGAACGGCAGAGACAGCGGGTTGTTCCGACTGTTCAGCTCAAAAAAGCTCGATCACAGGGAAAGGTGGTGCGGGGGCCAGGGTGTTGCCTCAGAGTCCGGCTCATAAGCCCCGGACCTCATCCTGAGGAGGTGCGAAGCACCGTCTCGAAGGAGGATCCAGAGAGCACTGGAGACGCCCTGATCCTTCGAGACGCCGCCTCCGACGGCCCTCAGGATGAGGACTGCGGGAAAGCAACAATTTCATGCAGTCGCCTCACGAGGGCTGCGCCCGCGTATCCACGCTCACCACCACCGACATGCCGGGCACCAAGCGGTCCGCGAGCGCCTGCCCGGGATCGATGGCGATGCGTACGGGCACCCGCTGTGCCACCTTGGTGAAGTTGCCGGTCGCGTTGTCGGTTCTGATCACGCTGAACTCGGAACCGGCGGCCGGCGAGAAGCGCTCGATGCGGCCTGCGAGCTGAGCATGCTCGAGGGCGTCGACCGTGAAGGTGACGGGCTGGCCGACCATCATGCCCGACAATTGCGTTTCCTTGAAGTTGGCGACCACCCAGATCCGCTCCGGCACGAGGGCCAGCAACTGCGTGCCGGGCGACACATATTGACCGAGGCGCGCGCCGACCTCACCAAGACGTCCGTCCTCGGGCGCCACGATGCGCGTGTTCTGCAGGTCGATCTCGGCCAGCCGGACGGCGGCCTGCGCGCCCTGCACCACAGCTTCGAGAGACTGACGATTGACGAGCGTCGAGGCGAGATCCTGGCGGGAAACGATCAGGGCAGCCTCCGCCTGATGGAGGGAGGCGGTCGCCTGATCGAAGGAAGCACGGGCTTGATCGGCTTGGCTTTGCGTCGCGACCCCCGCTCCAGGAGCGGCGCGATCCTGTTCCAGTTCGCCTCCGCAGCGCTCAGAGCCGCCTTGGCGCTGTCGACCTGCGCCTGGCTCGATTCGATCCGCGCCCGATCCGAGCGCTCCTTCTGCTCGGAATTGGCCAAGGCCGCCTGCTGGCTTGCCAGGGTGGCTTTCGCCTGCTGCAGCTTCTGTTCGAAGATCCGGTCATCGATCTTCACCAGCAGTTGGCCAGCCTTCACATGCTGAAAATCCTGCACCGCCACCTCGGCGACATAGCCGGCAAGCTGGGGAGAGACGACCGTGATCTGACCGCGCACATAGGCGTTGTCGGTGGTCTGGACGGAACTGGCGAAGGGCGGCAGCCGCCATGCATAGAGCACGAGGGCGACACCGGCGATACCGATGATCGCAGCAACGATGGTGGCGGTGGAACGGAAGAACTTGGTCATGACGATGTTAGCTGGCAGCCGGTTGGGGTTCGGGTGAAATGCTTTTGCGGATCGCGCGGATTGCGAGATGGAGGATCATCACTGCAATCGTGCAGGCGGCGAAGAGGGCGATGGCCAGGAAGGCGTCGTTGTAGGCGAGCACGGTGGCCTCGCGGGTGACCTGCTGGCCAAGGAGCGCCACGCCTTCCGCGTTGAGAAGCGATCGGTCGGTGATGACCCGGCCATAGGTTGCGGCAAGCTGGGTAATACGTTGGGCGACAACCGGATCGATCAGGGTCAGGTGATCGGCCATAGCCTGGAGGTGGAACCTCGTGCGCCAAGTGATGAAGGTGCCGACAAGCGCCGACCCGATCACCCCGCCAAGGCTCTGCGTCGTCAGGAAGACGACAATGAAATTCAGGATGAAGGTCGGCCCCCGCTTCAGCGCCAGCGTCAGCCCGGCCGCCATGGCGGGAGGCAGGAACAGGACGCCGGCTACGGCGATCAGCGCCTGGCTCGCATACATCTGCTCGGGCCTGGTCAGGCTCGTCGCGTTGCTATCCATGAGAGCGCCAATCATGAGCAGGCCCAGGGCCACCATCTGGGCCGCATTCTCCCGGCCGGGCTTGACGACGGCGATATAGGCTAGGCCCGCCGCGATGGAGGCACCGATGACCACCAGGGACAGAGTCGCCATCTGGTCGTTCTGCAAGCCCAGGGCTTGGAAGAATGCGAAGGCGCCTGCGGTCTGCTCCGACATGAGGAGGCGGAAGATCATGAGGGTGCCGGCGAGATGCAGGATCTCCTTGCTGGTGAGCCAGCGGATATCGAGAAAGGGTGTCTCGCGATTGAGCTCGATCACGATCGCGCAGGTGAGCGATGCGAGTCCGACGGCGAGCATGACGCCGAGCCAGGGCGCCTCGAACCACCAGTAGACCCGCCCCAGGGCGAAGACCATGGCCGTGAGGCCGAAGCCGACGGCAACGAACAGATAGCTGACGACATCGAGCCAGTGGATGACCTTGGCCCGCGGCGGTGGCGTGAGAGGCAGCAGATACACGGCGGCAAACGCCATCATGGCGAGGGCAATCTCGAACAGGTACAGGCCGTGCCAATCGCCCAGCATCAGAAGATCCGGCGAGATCAGGCGGGCGAGAGGAGCGCCGATCGCAATGTTCGTGAGCACGAGAGGCTGGCCGATGCTCAGTTTCTTGGCCGGAGGAAGCGGCTCCAGCATGTAGAGAAAGGCGAGCGTCGAGATGGGCGCTGCCGCGATGCCGCTGAAGAAGCGCACGATGAGGGCCGATTGCAGATCTCGTACGAAGATGTGCAGCAGCATCACGAGCACGAACAGAAGAATGCTCAGCTCCGCGAAGTTGCGGAGGCCGAACTGGGCTCTGACCTTCACGAGGATCAGCGAGAGGCTGACATTCGGCGCCATATAGGCGGCGATCAGCCATGTGACCTCGTTGGCGGTGGCACCGAGCGGCCCCTGAAGCTGAGGGAGGTTCGCCGCGGCGAGGTTCATTCCCAGCCCCTGGGTGAGGGACAGGAGGAGGGAAGCCAACATATAGAGAGCAGCCCGCGACCGGGACATAGGAGCAGGCGCCGCCGGAGGGGCGGGCGGCGCCTGCGGCTCCACCGGCTTCGAAGAAGTCTCGACCTCGGACCGGTGGGCGTTGGCAGTGCCGGTAGGATTGTTGTCGGAGTTTTCTGTCACCGGAAGCACACCGTCATCAGCTTGCGGCCTCGATGTTCCGGCCCATGGCGTGGAAAACGCGGATGGCAGCCTTTAGGTCATCTTCGCTGACATCTTTCAGGACATCGCTGCGGAATTCCTTGACGAGAGCGTCGACGTAAGCAGCCTGTTCCTGTCCTGCCGCCGTGAGTGCGATCTGCTTGGCGCGCCTGTCGCCGTCCACGGGCTGGCGCTCGATCAGGCCCTGCTTCTCCAAGCTATCAAGGAGCGGGACCAGGGTCGGACCCTCGATCTCGAGCGCATCTGCAAGCTCCGTTTGGGTCATGCAGTCCTTTTTGCCGAGAAGGATCAGCGCCCGCGCCCGTGCCAGTGTCAGCCCCTTGGCCCGAACGCGGGCATCGAACAGGGTGCGCATCTTCCGGCTGATCTTCCAGAGTTCCTCGGAGAACGCCGCTTTGGCAGGGCTCATCGTCATTAGCCTAGGAGTCATATTATTAGGATGCTAATAATGTGGGTGCTTGCTACTTCAACTGCATACCCATCGCAAGACAGCGCGTGGCCCGGATCCAGCAGGGCAGGGTTGCGTCGGATGCGGTTCTCAAGCCGATGAGCCGGGACGTTTAAGCTGTTGTTCTCGGAGGCCGAACATCATAGCTTGCCGGGTGGTTTCCTCGTCTAAGGTCGAAGTCAAAACATCTTGCCTCCTCCGTCTCGCCAATCCGCCTCCGTCGGCGCCGTGCGCCGCTCCTTTGCGCCCTGGTCCGATCCCGATGCCAAGCCGCTCATCCGATTCGAGAACGTCACGAAGCAGTTCGGCGATGCGGTGGCGGTGGACCATCTCTCCCTGAATGTCTTCGAAGGCGAGTTCTTCTGCCTGCTCGGCCCCTCCGGCTGCGGCAAGACGACCCTCATGCGCATGCTCGCGGGATTCGAGACGCCGAGCGAGGGCAGCATCACTCTGGCCGGGCAGAATCTTGCCGGCGTGCCACCGTATCGCCGACCGGTGAACATGATGTTCCAATCCTATGCCCTCTTTCCACACATGAGCGTGGAGAAGAACATCGCCTTCGGTCTCAAGCAGGACGGGATGCCGAAGGACCAGATCGCGGAGCGCGTCGGCGAAATGCTGCGCCTCGTCCAGCTCGAAAAGCTCGCCCGCCGTTATCCGAGCCAGCTCTCCGGCGGCCAGCGTCAGCGCGTGGCGCTCGCCCGTGCGCTTGCCAAGAAGCCGAAGGTGCTGCTGCTCGACGAGCCTCTCGGCGCCCTCGACAAGAAGCTGCGCGAAGAGACCCAGTTCGAGTTGATGGACATTCAGCACGACCTCCACATGACCTTCGTGGTCGTCACCCACGATCAGGAGGAAGCCATGACCATGGCCGATCGGATCGCCGTGATGGACCATGGCCGGATCGTCCAGGTGGCGACGCCGGGTGAGATCTACGAGCAGCCCAAGACCCGCTTCATCGCCGAGTTCGTCGGGGACGTGAACATTCTGGAAGGCCATGTGCAGGGTCAGGAGAATGGCCTCTGGCGCGTGAAGACGTCATCGGCGCAAGTGCCGCTCACCATCGACGATCCGGACGAGGTGCTGCATTCCGGACAGGCGGTGGCGATTGCGGTGCGGCCCGAGAAGATGGTGATCCAGCGTGACCCGCCGGGGCCCGGCGCGATCAACGTGCTCACCGGCGAGGTGTGGGATATCGGCTATCTCGGCGACTGGACGGTCTATCGCGTCAAGCTCGCCACCGGCGAGATCCTGCGCGTCACCCGCGCCAACGCCTCGCGCTTCGTCGAGAACCCCATCGACTGGGACGAGCAGGTCTATGTCACCTTCGCGCCGGATGCGGCGGTGATCCTGGCGGAATAGCCATGATGGAACGCACCCTCACGCGACGCCTGACCGCCGGTCTCGTGCCCGCCGTGCCGTATCTCTGGCTCGGCGTGCTCTTTCTCGTGCCGTTCCTGATCGTCCTCAAGATCAGCCTGTCGGATCCGGCCGTGGCTCAGCCGCCCTACAAGCCTGTGTTCGAGTGGAGCGACATCGCCGGCTTCTTCAGCGGGCTTGATCTGGAGAATTTCGAGCTCCTGACCCAGGACGATCTTTATTTCCGCGCGACGCTCTCGTCCGTGCGCATCGCGGCGATCTCGACATTGCTACTCCTTCTTGTGGGCTTTCCCGTTGCCTACGGCATGGCCCGTGCGCCGGAGCGGTATCGCTCCCTGCTGGTGGCCCTCGTCATCCTGCCGTTCTGGACGAGCTTCCTCATCCGCATCTATGCCTGGGTCGCGATCCTGAAACCCGAAGGCCTGCTCACGCAGGCGCTCACGGGACTTGGCCTCATCTCCGAGCCGCTCGACATCCTCAACACGGAAACGGCGGTCTATATCGGCATCGTCTATGCCTATCTGCCCTTCATGGTGCTGCCGCTCTACGCGACGCTTGAGAAGATGGACGACACGCTGCTCGAGGCGGCCCTCGATCTCGGCTCCACGCCCTGGCGCTCGTTCTGGACGATCACCGTGCCACTCGCCATGCCGGGCATCGTCGCCGGCTCGCTCCTGTGCTTCATCCCGGCCGTGGGCGAGTTCGTGATCCCCGACCTGCTCGGCGGTTCGGAGACTCTGATGATCGGCCGGCAGCTCTGGAGCGAGTTCTTCTCCAACCGCGACTGGCCGCTCGCCTCCGCTGTCGCGATCCTGCTGCTCATCATCCTCGTCGTGCCCATCGTGATCTATCGCGATGTCGAGGCGCGGCGCGTGGAGGCACGGCCATGAACCGGCGCTTAAGCCTCTTCAACGTCACCTCGCTGGTGATCGGCTTCGCCTTCCTTTACCTGCCGATCCTGCTGCTGGTGATCTATTCATTCAACGCCTCTCGGCTCGTCACCGTGTGGGGCGGCTTCTCCACGCAATGGTATGGCGCTCTCTTCCGCAACCAGGCCCTCATGGAGGCGGCTTGGGTGACGCTGCGGATCGCGCTTTTGTCGGCGACGCTGGCGACGGTTCTCGGCACGCTCGCGGCACTCGCGCTCACGCGCTACGGACGCTTTCCAGGCCGGACCCTTTTCACCGGCATGGTCTATGCGCCCATGGTCATGCCGGAGGTCATCACCGGACTGTCGCTGCTGCTCTTTTTCGTGGCCATCGATCTCGATCGCGGCTTCTGGACGATCACGCTCGCGCATACCACGCTCACCATGTGCTTCGTGACCGTGGTGGTGCAGTCGCGCCTCATGACCTTCGACCGGTCGCTCGAAGAGGCCGCGATGGATCTCGGCGCGCCGCCCCTGCGCACGTTCTTTTCCGTGACGCTGCCGTTGATTGCGCCGTCCATCATGGCGGGCTTCCTGCTCGCCTTCACGCTGTCCATGGACGATCTGGTGATCGCGAGCTTCAATGCGGGCCCAGGCGCGACGACCCTGCCCATCAAGATCTACAGCCAGGTGCGGCTCGGGCTTTCGCCGGAGGTGAATGCAGCCTCCACGATCCTGATCGGAATCGTGACGCTGGGCGTGATCTCAGCGACTTTGCTCAGCAAGCGCTCGGTGCTGCGCTCGCGCCGCAATGCTCACTGAGCGGTGGCCTGAGGCCGCTGCTGGTTGGTCGGAACCCGCTCGGAGGGGAAGAGGGGCTTGGCAGCGCCCGAGCGCTCGATAAGGGAGCGGACCTGCGGGGAGACCGCGACGTTGTCCCAATCGCCGATGACGTTGAAGACGAGGGCGGGGGACTGATCCGCGGGAGCGTCAGCCGGCGAAATGTTCGCCGTCATGCTGAGCGTGCGGTCCACCAGAAGCACTTGGCCTTGAAGGTCGGCCTGAACGGAGGGTCCCCTGAGATGGGCTTCCGCGATCTCGCCGACACCATTCTTCACAACGACCTGGGCCTGCGCCTTGTCGAAGGGCGTGCGGCCGCCCTTCCAGTTGAGCGAGGCGAGCAGTGGGCGCTTCTCCACACGGCGAAGGGCATCGTCGAGGGCGATACCGACGATCTCCCCATCGGTGATCTCAACGGACGAGCGGCCCTGCGCCTGACGGATCACATCTGCTGGATTCTTGCCGAGTCCCTCGAAGCTGAACTGCCCATCAGCCCGGCCGGTAATCCAGCGCGGCTCTCCCATGGCGGCAAGGAAGGGGGCGATCTTCACCCCCGCAAAGGTGCCCTGACTCTTGAATTCGACCTGACCGTTCTGCCTCACCAGCGACAGGCGGCCTTTCAGGCTGCCGTCCTGGAAGCCGGCCCGTCCGATGGAGGCCTCGATCCGGCCCGGCTGCACGAGCACGCTGGCGGCCATGTCGTCGAGGCTGAGGCGTCCGAGACTGGCGCTCGCGGCCGAGAGGCGAAGATCGAGGTCGGTGCCGGTGGTCCGCGTCAGGTCGATGGTCTCCTCGCTCCAGGAGCCGGAGGATGTCCGGGTCTGGGAGAAGGGGGCGAACAGGTCAGACAGGTTGAGCGTTTCCGCGGCGAGCGTGCCGGTGACAACGGGCCGGTCCGTATCGAAGCGAACGCCCATGGTGCCTTCAAGCTTGTCGTCTCCCAACACCACCGAAACGGCGGGCCAGGACAGTCGGCGGCGATCCATGGAGAAATCACCTTCGATGGAGACTGCCCGCAGCAGCGACCCGAAGGGCAGTTCCACGCCACTCCAGCGGGTGAAATCGCGCACGGACTTGGCCTGAACGCTGCTTTCCCCCGTGATCCGAGGGGTTTCGCCGAGCTGAGCCTCGCCTTCCGCCGCGATGCGTGCGGAGTGGGTGGAGAGGGTCAGGGTGAAGGGGCTGATCCGGTCGGATACCAGGAGATCCGGGAAAACAGACGCCTGTTCGAGGGAAACCATCTCATCCTGCCAGAGAGCGGATCCGGTCATGGTCATGGGCTCGGCTGTGTCGGCCCAACGGACGACGAGGTTGAGCTGGTCCAGATTGGCTTCCTTCAGATCGGTCCAGCGCAGGGTCGATTTGCTCACGATGAGGCGCCGGGCATAGGTCTCGTTCGACCGGTTCTTGAGAATTTCCGCCCATTTGACCGATTGGAGCGCCTGGGACGATCCCGTGATGCGCGTTTCGGTCAGGTCGAAATCGGAGAGCTCGATCCGGCCGAGGAGCAGCGGCAGGAGGCGGAGCTCGCCTCTCAAGGTTCCGCCCTCGGCCTTGAGGGCATGATCCGGGAACTGAAGTGTCACGTTCTCGAATTTGACCCGCGGAATAGGCAGAATGGCGAAGGTGCTGCGGCCTCTGACCGCCAGGTCGAGCCCGTACCTGTCCTTCACGTGCTGCGTCAGCTCCGCGGACAGACCGCCGCCCGGCAGCGTCCAGGGGGAGGCCGCCGTTCCGAGAACGGCGAGCAAAATCAGCGCAATGAGGAGGACAACGCGGCGGGACATGGGATGAATGTTGTAAACCTTAAGTCCTGCCTCGCAAGCGGAGGTGAGGGGATGTCCTCAGGCAAGACCGAAATCATGAATCATTTCCATATATCCATATGAAGGGATTGTCTAAATTGAGGCCAAGTTGCAGGGTGGCCGCCATTCGTACCTGAGCGGGCGCGCGGCCATATCGTCGCAAGCTGCTCCCGAGGTTTTTCTTCGGATGCTTCCAGCGCATCGTGCGGAAAGGTGGAACCGGTTTTCCGCCCCGGGCGATGCGCCAGTTAAGGGATTGAGCATCGATCAATCCCGAAAGTGGAATCCACTTTTGGGTCCGGCGCTCAAGCGAGCATGAACATGCCCATGGGGAGAGGTTTTGATGGATAAGGTTTACAGCGATGCGCGGGCCGCGCTGGCCGGGGCGGTCAAGGATGGCATGACCATCATGGCCGGCGGTTTCGGCCTATGCGGCATTCCGGAGACGCTGATCGAGGCGATTCGTGATTCGGGCGCGAAGGATCTGACTTTCATCTCCAACAATGCGGGTGTGGACGGCATCGGCCTCGGCCGCTTGCTGGAGACCCGTCAGATCCGCAAGATGATCTCCTCCTACGTGGGCGAGAACAAGCTTTTCGCCCAGCAATACCTCTCCGGTGAGCTGGAACTGGAATTCAACCCGCAAGGCACGCTCGCCGAGCGTATCCGCGCCGGCGGCGCCGGCATTCCGGCCTTCTACACCAAGACGGGAGTGGGCACCCTCATTGCCGAGGGCAAGGAAGTGCGCGAATTCAATGGCGAGAAATACGTCATGGAGATGGGCCTCTTCGCCGACATCTCCGTGGTTCATGCCTGGAAGGGCGATACGGAGGGCAACCTCGTCTATCGCAAGACTGCCCGCAACTTTAACCCGATGATGGCCACCGCCTCGCGGCTCACCATCGCCGAGGTCGAGCATCTCGTACCGGCAGGCGAGATCGATCCGGATTACATCCACACCCCGGGCATCTTCGTGAAGCGCATGGTGCATGTGCCGAACCCGGTCAAACACATTGAGCAACGCACGACCCGCAAGCGCGCCGAGGCCGCGCCTGCCGGAGCAGGGGAGGAAGTCTGATGGCCTGGACCCGTGAACAGATGGCTGCCCGCGCGGCCAAGGAGCTGCGCGACGGCTTCTACGTGAATCTCGGCATCGGCATTCCGACGCTCGTGTCAAACTTCATCCCCAAGGGCATGCGCGTGCAGCTCCAGTCGGAGAACGGCATGCTCGGCATGGGCCCGTTTCCTTTTGAGGGCGAAGAGGATGCGGACCTGATCAATGCCGGCAAGCAGACGATCACCGAGCTTCCGACCACCAGCTATTTCTCGTCTTCCGATTCCTTCGGCATGATCCGCGGCGGCCATATCGACCTGTCGATCCTCGGCGCCATGCAGGTGGCCCAGAACGGCGATCTCGCCAACTGGATGATCCCTGGCAAGATGGTGAAGGGCATGGGCGGTGCCATGGACCTGGTGGCGGGCGTCAAGCGCGTCGTCGTGGTCATGGAGCATGTGGCGAAAGCCAAGGACGGCTCGGAGGACCCGAAGCTCCTGAAGGGGTGCAATCTGCCGCTCACAGGAACCGGCGTGGTGGATCTCGTCATCACCGATCTCGGAGTCTTTTCCATCGACAAGAAGGGCGGCACCGGCATGACGCTGATCGAACTCGCCGACGGTGTGACGGTGGACGAGATCAAGGCCAAGACCCAGGCCGAATTCAAGGTTGCCCTGAACGGCGGTCAGTCCAACGCTGCATAGCAATCAAGGCGCCAATTCGCGGCGATCGAACGTTTCCACATAGGCCTCGGGTACGCCCGAGGCCTTTTCTTTGCTCCTGAAAATTGGAAACGCTATTTCCGATATTCGAGCTGCATAGCGACGAGATCGGCCGTGGGCATTCCGTAGCGCGCTGCAATTCCCTGCAGGGCCTGGTCCAATGCCTGGGCCGGCCGTTGGCTGCCGATCGCCGGCAGCAGATGATCTGCAGACCAGCTCGTCGCAACCCTGTCGGGGATGATGCGGATGCGGCTGCGGGTCTCAAGCGCATCTTCTGTCCGCGCGAACGTCACCGCGCGTGACCGATAGGTCCTCGACCAGGCATCCGCCACGAGGGCAAGCGAGACTTCGTCGGCGCCGGGTCGAAGATCTATGCCGAGCTGCTCGCGGCTCCAGAAGGCGAGCGTGTTTCCGATGGCCGTCAGTGCAAAGGGGCGTGTGAATGTGAACGCGTCGCTCTTGTGGCGCGCGTCCCAGTGGGGAAGACCGAGATCGCGGGCGACCGCTTCGGCCTTGTCGCGGCCTGCGATGGCCTCGATCAAGGTAAGCGCCATCGGCATGGAGGCCGAGATCCCCGTCGTTGTCGCAACGCCCCGGTCGACCACCAGCCGCCGGTCCGCGACATAGCGGATCGCAGGATGCTTCTCGCGCAGTTTATCGAGATAATACCAGTGCGTCGTTGCCGCTTTGCCGTCGAGCAGTCCGGCCGCGCCGACGACCTTGGCGCCTGCGCAAACGGCGATGACGAATGCGCCCTTCGCGGCCTGATTCCTGATCCATTGGAGCACGACCGGATCGTCGTCTCGGCTCATGGCGGGAACGATGACGTAATCGGCGCCGTCCGAATGCCGCGTGTCGAAATCCGCGACCGTCATGTCGGGCACGACCTTGAATGCAGGATAAAGCGTCACTGGCCCGGGCTTCGTTGCCAGCGCCACCACATCGGCGACGTCGGCGCGCTGGAGAATGCCATAGGGCATGAGATAATCGGTGGTCTCGGTCGCGTCATTGATGCCGACAATCGCGATGAGAGGGCGCTGGCGCTTGGGTGGCTTCAAGGCCGCGAGCATGGCATCGGCCTCTTCCTTCGCAATCGGCGGCGCGGCGCCGACATCCGGCGACGGAGGCAGGGAGAGGACCCAAGCCGTACCAATTGTCGCGAGGAGCGCGGCGACACCCAGACCGCTCCACAAGACAAGCCGCTTCTTCATGCCACTCACGCTCCGATGAGCCTGCCGTAAGACATCCTAAAGCATCGGATCCAAAAGTGGACTCCACTTTTGGGATCAATTCCGATGCTTAATTCCTTGGTTACCGCATCGTAGGGGGTGGAAATCCGGATCCACTTTTCGCTGACGCGGACCTTCGGTTCCGCACGATGCGCGAGGCCGTATTCCGGCTGTGGCTCACCGAGTCTCCTTCAGTGCCGTCGCCTCTTCACAGTCTGATCAGACATGATGGCTGCGAAGGCGAATTGTGTAGCTTTTCAAGGATCTCTCAATGCCGATCGTCCGGGCTCGGAGAGCCCGATGCCGCACTGCTCGGGCTCTCCGCCGCTCGCGGCCGGGCCTCGGCGCTGCGCACGAGCTGGATCACCGGAAGGAGGCCGACGAGGACGATGACGAGGGCGGCGAGGGATCCATCCTCGAAGCGGCCCCGCGAGGCATAGGTGTAGACGAGCGTCGAGAGCGTTTCCGTGTTGAGGGGCCGCAGCAGCAAGGTCGCCGGCAATTCCTTGATGCAATCGACGAAGATGAGCAGGGCGGCGCTGGCCAGGGCTGGGCGCATGAGCGGGATCTGAATCGCCCAGACCATTTCCCGCCTTGAGGCGCCGAGGGTGCGCGCCGCATCCTCGAGACTCGGCGATACGCGGTCCAGCCCGGCCGACAGCGAGCCGGTCGCAATCGACAGGAAGCGGATCACGTATGCAATGATGATGCCGCCCGCGGCTCCCATGAGCAGGAGGCCGAGGCGCTCCCCGGTGAGGTTGCGCCAGAGGGTGCCGATCAGATTGTCGATCCCGACCAGCGGCGTCATCAGCCCCAGCGCGAGCACCGTGCCGGGAAGCGCATAGCCTAGGCCTGCGACAAAGAGTGCTCCCCTGGTCAGGGGCGTCTTGGACAGGCGGACTGCCGAGACCAGCACGACGGCTAGAATCAGCACCGCGCAAGTCGCCACGACCGAGAGGCCGATGGTCGTCATGAAATGAGCGAGGAAATCCGCATCGAACTGATCGAAGAGGCTGCCGCGAAATGTCTCGCGCAGCAGGAAGGCCGTTGGCAGAACGAAGCCAAGGACAACCGGCATGGTGCAGAGAACAGTCGCGATCCAGCCGCGTGCTCCGAGGAGAGGAACAGGATGCACCGTGCGGTGCCGCTTGGGCGAAGCGGCGTAGCGCCGGTCCCGCCGGCCGTAGCGTTCGATCAGGATCAGGCCCATGACGAAAGCGAGCATCACACAGGCAATCTGCGCCGCGCCCGGGAGGCTGCCGCGGTTGAGCCAGGTGTTGTAGACCGACACCGTGAGCGTGCGCACGCCGAGATACTCGCTCGCGCCGATGTCGTTTAGCGCTTCGAGAAGCGCGAGCGACACGCCGACTGCGAGAGCAGGACGGGCGAGGGGAAGCGCGATGATGCGGAAGAGCTTGATGCGGCTGGCGCCGAGGGTCCGCGCCACTTCCAGCATGCTCGCGCTCTGCGTCAGGAACATCGCGCGTGCCGCGATATAGATGTAAGGGTAGAGCACCGCAGACATCACGAGGATGCAGCCGGGGAGCGAGCGAACTTCAGGAAACCAGTAATCGCTTCGCGACTTCCAGCCCATGACATCGCGCAGAGCCATCTGCACGAGGCCGGCGGAGTCGAAGATCTCCACGTAGATATAAGCCGTGATGTAGGTCGGCACGGCGAGCGGCAGCGGCAGCAGCCACACCAGGATGCCGCGACCCGGAAAGCGGTGAGCGGTGACGAGCCAGGCCGCCGTGATGCCCATCGAGCCCGCCACGACGCCGATCCCGGTCAGCAGGGCCAGGGTGTCCAGGGTGCTCGTCGGCAGAACGTTTGCGATGAGATGCGGCCAGATCTCCGTATCGCCTTCGGCGGCGATGCCGATCAACGCGGCAAGCGGCAGAAGAACGATAAGCCCGATCGCAGCCACGGCGGCCGAGAGCCACCAGGGAAGGCGCGTTGCCTTTCGCGGGGCTGACAGGCGGAATGCGGTCTGCGTTTCTGCGATCACGATCGAATGGAAACGGCGCTACCGTCGCCGGCAACGCCTCCTGGGAGCAGGAGAGGGCAGCTGGAAATGCTGCCCTTTGTCTTATTGGTCGAAGCGAACCTTGTCGACCAGCTCGCTCGCCTTCTTGCGCAGCTTGGCGATCTCGGCGACCGGCACGTTATCGGCCTTGAGCTCGCCGAAGGACGCGATGGTCGGGTGGATCTTGATGCCCGCCTTGATCGGATATTCGGAATTGGCTTCGGCGTGGATCTGCTGGGACGCATCCGAGACCATGTATTCCATGAACTTCACGGCATTGGCCTTGTTGGGCGCGTGCTTCGCCAGAGCGAGACCCGAAACGTTCACGTGCGTGCCGCCGCCCTCGAAGGTCGGCAGGATCACGTTGATCGCCTCGCCCCACTTCTTCTGTTCGGCATCGTTGCCGTTGAGCATGAGCGAGACGTAGTAGGTGTTGCCGACGGCGATGTCGCAGACGCCGGCGAGGATGTCCTTGGCCTGCTCGCGGTCGCCGCCCGAGGGCTTCTTGGCAAGGTTGGCCTTCACGCCCTTCAGCCACTCCTCCGCCTTCGCCTCGCCCTTGTGGGCGATCATGGCGGCGATCAGGCTGATGTTGTAGAGGTGCTGGCCCGAGCGGATGCAGACCTTGCCCTTCCACTTGGGATCGGCGAGTTCCTCATAGGTGATCTTGTCCTGCTTCACGCGCTCCTTCGAGGCGTAGACGACGCGGCCGCGCAAGGCGATGCCGAACCAATGTCCCTCCGGATCGCGGTACGCTGCCGGGATGACCTTCTCGAGCGCCTCGGATTTCACCGGTTGCGTTACGCCGTAATCCTTCGCGGCCGCCAAGCGGCCGATATCGACGGTGATGATCAGGTCGGCAGGGCTGTTCTGGCCCTCGGTGCGGATGCGCTCTTCGAGACCGTTGGCGATGAAGATCGTGTTGACCTTGATGCCGGTCTCTTTGGTGAACTCGTCAAGGACGGGCTTGATCAGGCCAGGCTCGCGAGTTGTGTAGATGTTCAGCGCCTCTTCAGCCGAGGCCGAGAGCCCCGATCCTGCCAGGATACCGAGAGCCGCTGCACCGAGAAGGAGCCCGCGTCCGAACGAAAAGTTCACCATTATGCATTCCTCCAGCAACCGTGCCGGGCAGGCGTTTCATCCTGCCGCGTTGACGTTGCTAGAACCATGATCGGGATATCGGGTCAATTGAAAATCAAGTGATTTCAATACCTTCTAAGAATTCTAAACTGCAACTTCCTTATAGACATTCTAAGCTGAGGCGGCCTTCTGAATCGGTTCGATCTCGGGGAGGGCGGCGCGAAGGCGGACGATCTCCTCTTCCATCTTCTCCATGTTGGAGAAGAGTCGTTCACTGGTGAGGCGCAGGAAGTAGAAGCCAAACTCGGGATTCTGGAAATAGAGCTGGCGCACCTCGTCATATGAGATGCTGAGCACCTCACCGGCTTCCAGGCATTCGAGGGTCTGGGTGCGCGTGTTGCTCGGGGACATGAAGCCCATCTCGCCGACGACCTGCCCCTGGAGCAGCTCGATATCGATCTCCTTCAGGCGATAGCGTCCGGAAATCGTGAAGAACATGCAGTCGGCCACATCGCCCTTGGCGAACAGCAATTCCCCGGTCCTCGTCTTGTGACGGGTCATGAAGGGCTTGAGCCAATCCATGGACAGGTCGCTCCTGGAGGCGTGCTTCACCCGCTTGATCAAGCCCAGCATCTGGTACAGACGCATGCCGTTCAGCGGCAACAGGATCAGGTTGACGACGAGGCTCGGGTAATTGCCCGTGAAGGAGGAGAAGATCAGGGAGCAGATATTGGCCCCGATTCCGATGCAGCGCAGCGGGATGATGGTCCTCATAGCGCTGCCCGTGACGGCAAGGACCGCTCCGAGCCAGCCGATGGCTTCAAACCAAGTCATGAACACTCATC
This sequence comes from Microvirga sp. RSM25, assembly GCF_044784385.1. Taxonomy (NCBI): domain Bacteria; kingdom Pseudomonadati; phylum Pseudomonadota; class Alphaproteobacteria; order Hyphomicrobiales; family Methylobacteriaceae; genus Microvirga; species Microvirga sp. RSM25. The sequence continues at coordinate 1,032,098 of NZ_CP173039.1, forward strand.
CCCGCATTCTGATCTATCGTTACGGCATATAGCACCAAGATAGGAATGTGCGCCAGCTAGGCATTGGCGCAGTATCAACGGCTCTTTAGGAGAGTGCCTGCCCAGGGGCGGAAGCATTGGCGAATCCGAAGAGGCCAATGCTTGCATTCCAAGGGGTCAGGGGCGGGGAGTGGAAGCTTGGCTAGGCACACTCAGGCCCTGACGCTGAGACGTGGCACCGGTCCGGGGCGTGGCGGAGGGACGCCTTACGGCCTCACCCGAGACGGATGGTGGGAGTGGAACGGGATCACGCGGCAGGACTCCGACGGGGGTCGTGGAGGCGACGCAGCCGCTCAAGACAAGCCCGGCAAGCACAACGGCAGGAAACGTTACGGAAAGACGCATAGTTTTACTCCACAGGGATCGCTGCAGAAGCTAGACCATAAGAAATGGAAGTCGAGTCCTGTATCGATGCTCCGATTTTTCACCGAGACGTGGTTCAGCGTGCAAATCGAAGGCGCTTTTCTGTGGCTTACGCAAGGAAAGTTGCATCGAAAGGGCTCCTCCGGACGGGCGTGATGCCTAAATATTGAAAGAGAAACTTGAGAGGACTTTATGGAGGATCGTTTCCGCGTGAAGATTGCAGGAGCCTTGATCACCGCTGTCGTGTGTGCCGGTCCGGCCTGGGCCAAGTGTCAGGATGGCCCGGGCCCAGGAATTGACTGGTCCGGATGCTCCAAGGCGCGCCTCATGCTGACCAACGAGGATCTGACGGGCACCATCTTCCAGCGCTCCCTTCTGACCCTGAGCGATTTTGCGTCCTCGAAGATGGCCGGTGCCAATTTGAGCGAAACGGAGGTCAGCCGCACCCGCTTCGAAGGGGCCGACCTGACAAAGGCGGATTTCACCAAGGCGCTCGGCTGGCGGGCCAATTTCGGACAGGCCAATCTCACCGGTGCCGTCTTCAGCGCGGCGGATATGAACCGCTCGAACTTTGCCCAGGCCAAAGCCGCAGGAGCGAATTTCAGCAAGGCCGAGCTGAACAGGTCCGACTTCAGCGGGGCCGATCTCTCAGGCGCCAATATATCGAAGGCGGAACTCGCGCGGGTTCTCTTTCAGAGCGCAAAAATTACCGGTGTCGACTTCAGTTATTCCAACCTGTCTCGAGCCCGTCTGGATGGCCTGGATCTGCAGGGCGTGAACCTCACGGGATCGTATCTGTACCTGACACAAATCGGCGGTGCGAATTTGAGTGGGGTCACTGGGCTCACCCAAGCGCAGGTCGATATTGCCTGCGGGACGGCGCAGACGAAGCTTCCCGCTGGCCTCAATCCACCGAAAGCCTGGCCCTGTAAGGAAGAAGAGGACTGAGACGCTGCTGTTTCTGGTGAAACCAAGCTGCAGCGTGGCCGTTGAGTTTTGAGAAGGTCTTGTCTCGCGAGGTCCAGAGCATCGGACCCTTAAGTTGGCGCATCGTGCGGAAAAGTGGATCCGGTTTTCCGCACAATGCGCTAGGTTCCATTTCTTCGAAGGAGTGCGTTCGATTTGGCCACGCTCAAAGAATTCGAGGATGCCTTGCGTGAGCAGGGAATGCATATGGCCCTCGCCATCCTGGAGAAACTTCGGGAGCGGGATCGCACCAAGCGGTCGGTAGCTCCCGCTCGCCGCATCGCCGGCCGGAAGATGACGCCTGAACTCGCCCGACGGATCCTGGAGCTTCATGGAACGACGGAGATGACGCAGCAGGAAATCGCCTTCCAACTGGGCGTCAATCAGGGGCGGGTCAACGAGGTCATCAAGCGCGGCAAGTGGCTTCATGACGATCCGACCTCACCGGAGGCGGTTGCTAGAGACAAGGCCAAGGCGCGGATGGCCGGTGAGAGCAGCCGAAAGCGGCCCGAACATCGCGCAATGAAAACCGTCTCTTCATCTCAGAAAAAGAGCTCGAAGCTGAAGCCGAGCAACCAGGCGCAGCTTCTGCTGGGCGATCTTTAGTGGATCGTGAAGAACCAGAGGCCCGCGTCGGCGAAAAGTAGTCCCGGTTTTCGCGCCAAGCGATGCTCTAGCGCCTTCATTTCCAGAAAAAACCCCGCCCAAAGGGCAGGGTTGAGTGATCTCCTCGCCTTCGGTTGTCAAGCCGAAAACACGATTATTAGGACATGCCTTCCAAGTAATGTCAAATAACTTTAAAGGTCTTGTTAAGAGACTTATTTTCTGCAGTATTGGATAAAATTCTTTACATCGAAAGTAGTACTACTTTTGCACCCATTGAATACTGATCGAACATGTAGGTGTTGCCCCTTTGCAATAGCTTTCCCAAGCGGAACGAGCGTAAGTTTTCACCGTGAGTCCTCACACTAAGGGGTTACGGTTATGAGAAAGTGCGTAATTAGCCTCCTCGCAGGGGTTGCAAGCGTCACGCTTGCTGCAGCCGCTGCCTCTGCCGCCGATCTTCCAAGTCAGGCACCACCTCCTGCACCGATCATCACGGCGCCGATCTTCACGTGGACCGGATTCTACGCTGGTGTGAACGCCGGCTGGGGCTGGCGTGACAATGATCGGCAAACCGCCGTCCTCGGCGGTGCGGTCCCGGGCACCCTGTTCTTCCCGGACAATGGTGACGGTGGGTTCACCGGCGGCGGTCAGATCGGTTACAACTACCAGATCGGCTCTTTCGTGATCGGTCTGGAAACCGACATCCAGTGGGCCGACACCGATCAGGAAGAGAATGTTGCGTTCATTCCGGCGGGCGTGCCCGGCACCTTCGTGCCCGGAACATTCAATAACGACCTGTCGGATTGGTTCGGCACGGTGCGTGCCCGTGCCGGTGTCGCGTTCGATCGCGTGTTGATCTACGCCACAGGCGGTCTGGCCTATACCGACGATAATACGGGCTGGGTGGCCGGCGCTGGTGTCGAGTGGGCGCTGCCGGTGAACTGGTTCGGCTCTTCCGCGGTCACCTTCGGTCTCGAAGGCCTGTGGCTCAGCTTCGATGACGACGACGACTTTGGCGGTGGAGTTGTTGGCTCCTTCCAGCCGGCCGCCGGCGGACCGCCGATCGACGTCGTTGCTCCCGCCGGAGGCAGCGATGACAACGACTTCTTCGTCGCTCGTGCCAAGCTGAACTTCAAGTTCGGCACCTACTGAGACGTTTCACCTAACAACAGAAAGGCCCGAGGGATCCTCTCGGGCCTTTTTTCTGTGCATCGTGCGGGGAAGTGGATTCAGCTTTCGGCGATGATCGATGCAACAGACCCTCGCGCCTAATCCCGAATAGCCAAGCTTTGAAAATGAAAATGGCCGCGACCCTGTCCTTTGAAGGATCTGTGGTCGCGGCCCCGGCCCGTGTTTGCCCCCACGGGAAGCTTTGGCCTAGACCTCGGAAACGTGACCTCAATGAGGCGTAGGCTTGGCCATAAGAAATTTGAAAAACTTTGGAACCAACTTCAACTAAGGGCGTTTATTGGCATCTCCGGTCTTTTTTGCCCCTACGGCCGGACACCTTAAGAGCACCCTATGGGTGCTCTTTCTTTTTGTAATTCCTGACTTTTCTCAGTTCGAATCACCTATGAGCTTGAGCTTATGGAGCGCGAGTCCTGCGTTCAAGGCATCTTGGCTCGGCTTATTTTGCAATCCCGCAAAGCTGGATTGCCATTCTGAAAAGAGCCGCTCAATCGTATTTGCGATCATCCGCGATGACCTTGCCGTCGTTCGGAAGACTTCCAGGCGTCGCGAAAGTCACCGACCCTTTCAGCTTCGTGATGATCTGAAGCGTCGCGCCTACCGCTGCCGAGAGGTCGTCGCTCGGCTCGGCCGTTTCGGCAGCGAGCGTCATGACGTCCGTCTCGCCTTCGCGGGTGATGACGAGGCGCAGTCGGCCGAGTTCGGGATGGCGCCGGCCGATCTCCGCCACCTGCTCGGGCCGAACGAACATGCCTTTGACCTTGGCGGCCTGATCTGCGCGGCCCATCCAGCCTTTGATGCGCATGCTGGTACGACCGCAGGAGCTGACCCCGCTCACGGCCGCCGTTAGGTCTCCGAGAGAGGCGGATGAACGGACGATGCGGATCGAGCGTCGTCACGACGATCTCGCCGACATCGCCCTCCGGCACCGGATCGCCCGTGCCCGGCCGCACGATCTCGACGACGATGTCTTCATTGACGACGAGTCCGTCGCGGGCGGAGGTCTCGTAGGCAATGAAGCCGAGATCCGCCGTGGCGTAGGCCTGATAGGCCTCGATGCCCTTGGACGAGAATTCCTCCTGCAGTGACTTCGGAAAGGCCGCGCCCGACACGAGCGCGCGCCTGATGGAGGAGATGTCCCGCCCGGCCGCCGCAGCACCGTCGAGCAGGATCTTGAGAAAGTCCGGCGTGCCGCAATAGGCCACCGGCCGGTAGGTCTCGATCAGCTCGAACTGCTGCTCGGTGTTGCCGGGCCCTGCCGGAATGACGGCGCAGCCCAAGGCCCGCGCGCCGGAATCCATGATGAAGCCGCCGGGCGTCAGGTGATAGCTGAAGGTGTTGAGCACCACGTCCCCGCGTCGGAACCCGGCGGCGAAGAGCCCGCGTGCGGAGCGCCACGGGTCGGATGTGGTTGCTTCCGGCTCGAAGATCGGGCCAGGCGACGTGAAGAGACGGCCGAACGAGCCCGGTGCTTCGGCCACGAAGCCGCCGAAGGGGAGGGCTTCTTTCTGCAAAGCTGACAATTCGGCCTTGCGCAGCACGGGAAGAGCGGCGAGCGCTTCGCGGCTCCTGATGCTTTCGAGTTCGATACCTTTAAACCGCTCGGCATAGGCCGGGGCCTTGGCGGCCCGTTTCAGAATCTCCGACAGCCGCGCGAAGAGAGAGGCTTCGCGCTTGGCAGGATCGAGGGTTTCAAGATCGTCGTAGTGATCTGCCAAGAGCCTGTCCCTCATCAAACAAAGATCGATAACTTGAACATATCGTCAGGCCGAAGTGAGACCTGACGATATGCGGGAAGTGGCGTGCACATTCCACGCGGCAAGAGGCTCAGGCGCGAGCCGTATGAGAGCTTGAAATGGAGCCCTGCAACGGATCGGGACCGAACTGATTGGAGTCGACGGTTCCGCGATGGCAAAAAAATACGATCAGGACGATGACTCCAACAACCGGGATGAAGCCGAGCAACAGCCACCAGCCCGATCTGTCGGTATCATGCAGGCGCCGCACGCTGACTGAGATGCTGGGTACGAGAAGAGCGAGAGTGGCGAGTATGGAGAAGATCGGCAGATCTTCGAAGATCGCCGAGTCCAGAACGCTCGCTACGATGTTGACGATCATCATGAACAAGAAGAAGTACCAGTATTCCGAGCGTTGTGCCCGTCCCGAAAAGGTCGCGTATTTATTGAGACAGGTCTTGATCGCTTGTCCGAAGTCCATGGATTGCCCCCAGAAGAAATTAGGTGAGTCGTTCATCGCTCACGGATTCAACCGTAGGAATAGATATCACGTAACGTCAAGTGCGGTTGGGCACGTTGCTTCTTCAAGCCAACCAGCGCTTGCGGCGCTTGTAGCTCTTCACGGCACGGAAGGATTTGCGGTCGCCTTCCGAGACGCCGAGATAGAACTCCTTCACGTCCTCGTTCTCGCGCAGCATCTGCGCGGGCCCGTCCATGACGACACGGCCCGTTTCGAGGATGTAACCGTAGGTGGCGTATTTCAGCGCCATGTTGGTGTTCTGCTCGGCGAGCAGGAAGGACACGCCCTCTGTCGCATTGAGCGTGCGCACGATCTCGAAGATTTCTTCCACGATCTGCGGCGCAAGGCCCATGGAAGGTTCGTCGAGCAGGATCATGGAGGGACGGGACATCATTGCCCGGCCGATGGCGCACATCTGCTGCTCGCCGCCGGAGGTGTAACCCGCCATGGATGAGCGCCGCTGCTTCAGGCGCGGGAAGTACTCGTAGATCGCCTCGAGATCGCGTCGGATGGCGGCGTTGCCGTCTTTGCGCGTGAAGGCGCCGGTGAGCAGGTTTTCCTCAATGGTAAGATGGCCGAAGCAGTGGCGGCCTTCAAGAACCTGGATGCAGCCCCGTCGCACCAGCTCGTTGGGCGAGAGACGATCGATCCGCTCGCCTTTGAACTCGATCGAGCCCTTCGTCACCTCGCCGCGCTCGGCGCGGAGCAGGTTGGAGATGGCCTTGAGCGTCGTCGTCTTGCCGGCCCCGTTCGCACCGAGCAGCGCCACGATGCCGCCCTTGGGCACATTGAGGGAAACGCCTTTCAGCACGAGGATGACGTGGTCGTAGATGACCTCGATGTTATTGACGTTCAGAACAGTCTCCGCCGGTTGCGGCTTGTTCTGATCGTGCATCTGAACGGCGCTTGTCATAAGCGGTTCTCTCCTTTTCCCTCTCCTTGTGGGCAGGGTCAGGGCGGAGGTGCTGGCCTGAACCTTGACAGGTTAGCGCTCACACCCCCGCCTCGAACTCCTCCCCACACGGGGGAGGAGGGCAGGTTGCGGTTGGCCTCAGCTTGCCTTGTCGCAGGCTTCCGTGCGCTTGGGCCAGCCGGTATTCTTCTCGGCATAATCCTTCGCGGCCGCTTCGAGTTGGCCTTTCACGCGGTCGGTCATCGGCTCGATGGGATTGGAGATCTTCACCCATTTCGTGCCGTCCCATTCCTGCATGAAGGCGGCGCGGTGTCCGTTATGGTCCGAGCAGGAAAGCACGAGCTGATCGGTGAAGCCCTCTAACCCGAGCTCCTTCAGACGGGCCGGATCGAGCTTGATGTTCTCCATGCCGCGGCGCACGTCCTCGCCGGTCACCGCCTTCTTGCCTGTGAGCTTCTGCGCCGTGGCAATGCCTTCGGCGATCAGCAGCGAGTTGTAGATGCCGCGATTGTAGAGAAGCTCGCCGACCTTATCCTTCTGAGCCTTCGAGAAGCCCTTGTCGACCACGTGCTTCTGGATGTCCTGGACGGCAGGGAAGTTCGTTCCCACCGCATGCCAGTTGAGCATCTTGAAGCCCTTGGCGCCTGCGCCACCGCTCTTCGCGTCATCCTCGCCCGGCCACCAGACCGAGTAGAACTTATCCATCGGATAGCCAGAACGAACCGCTTCCTTGATGGCTGCGCCATTCATGGAGCCCCAACCCCACATGATCATGTAGTCGGGCCGGTCGCGGCGAGCGCTGAGCCATTGCGAGGACTGGTTCTGCATGTCCTGCGCGGCCACGGGATAGAGCGCGACCTCGAAGCCCAGCTCCTTCGACAGTTCCGTGAGCAGCGGAATCGGCTCCTTGCCGAAGCTGGCATCGAGATGCAGGAAGCCGATCTTCTTGCCCTTCAGCTTGTCGAGGCCGCCTTCCTTCTCGCCGATGTACTTGATGATCATCGACAGGCCGTCCCAGTACGTGGCCGGCGGGTTGAAGACCCAGGGAAAGATGTCGCCGCGGGCGGAGGCCGAGAGGCCATAGGCCATGGACAGGATCGGGATCTTGTCCACGGAGGCGCGCGGGATCAGCGGCAGGGTGATGCCCGTCGACCACGGATTGACCACGACCGGGTTCTTGCCCTTCACGGACTCGTAGCACTCGACACCCTTCTTAGTGTCGTAGCCGGTCTCGCATTCCTCGAGCACGAGCTTCACGCCCCCGATGCCGCCGTCACGCTCGTTGAGCATGCGCAGGTAATCGTGCATGCCGTCGGCGATAGGCGTGCCGGACCCGGCGAAGGGGCCAGTGCGGTATGTGAAGAGAGGCACATAGATCGAATCCTGCGCGAAGGCAGGCAGGGCAACACCCGCCAGCATCGTCGCGGCGGCTAATCCAAGACCAAATTTGCGAAACGACATGATTGCGTTTCCTCCCGTTGTATCGGCTGAAGGCCGAATTCTTGTTCCGTTTTGTCTCCTTGGCGGTCCACCGTCAGTAAGGGAACGGCCAGACCAGGAGCTTCTGTTTGCCGATCTGCCAGAGCCGCGCGAGGCCGTGCGGTTCGACGATCAGGAAAAAGATGATGAGCGCGCCGACGATCATGAAACGCAAATGCTCGATGACATCCGCGCCGACCGAAATGCCGAAGGGCGACAGGATGGCAGGCAGCACGATGCCGAGGACGATCGGCAGGATGAAGATGAGCGCCGCACCGAAGAACGAGCCGATCAGGCTGCCCAGCCCGCCGATGATCACCATGAACAGGATGAAGAAGGATTGATTGATGTTGAACACGTCGTATTCCGCGCCGCCATACCAGAGGAAGACGAGCAGAGCGCCGGCGACGCCGCAGTAATAGGACGAGACGGCGAAGGCCAGGAGCTTCGTCTGGAGCGGCCTGATGCCCATGAGCTCGGCCGCGAGATCCATGTCGCGGATGGCGATCCACATGCGCCCGATGCGGCCGTGAACGAGGTTGGAGGCGAGCCAGGTGAGCAGGATCACGATGGTGAGCACCACGAGATAGCGTGTCTGCGGTGTCGCGTTCGGCCCCATGATCGGGATGCCGAAGAGGGTGCGCAGGGGGGCATCGAGGGCGCCCGAGACGTTGTAGTTCACGAGCCACGGGATGCGGATGAAGCACCATTGCAGGAAGAACTGCGCGGCGAGTGTCGCCACGGCCAGATAGAAGCCCTTGATGCGCAACGAGGGCAGGCCGAACAGGGCGCCGATGGCCGCGGAGAAGAAGCCCGATACGAAGATCCAGACGATCACGTTCACGCCGGGAAAGGCCGTCATCAGCTTGTAGCAGGCGTAGGCCCCCACGCCCATGAAGGCGCCGGTGCCGAGCGACAGAAGGCCCGTATAGCCCGTGAGGATGTTGAGGCCAATTGCAGCGAGCGAGAACACCAGGAACGGAATCATCACCGCCTGCAGCAGGAAGCTGTTGCCGAGGAAGGCCAGCGCATAGGCCGCCAGGATGATGAGGGTGAGCCCGATCCGGTCCTCCCGCAGGGGAAAGATCGCGCTGTCCGCGACGTAGTTGGTCTTGAACTGGCCGGCCTCGCGGTAGAGCACTGAGATGTCTCCCTAAATCCGTTCGATGATCTTTTCGCCGAACAGACCCTGCGGCCTGTAGAGCAGGAAGAGCAGGGCGATGACGTAGGCGAGCCAGGTCTCGATACCGCCGCCGACGAGCGGCCCCCAGTAGAACTCGCCGATCTTCTCTCCGACCCCGATGATCAGGCCGCCGATGATGGCGCCGGGGATGGAGGTGAAGCCGCCGAGAATGAGGACCGGCAGGGCCTTGAGTGCGATGATCTGGAGCGAGAACGACACGCCCGAGCGCGCCCCCCACATGATGCCGGCAACCAGCGCCACGATACCGGCGGCGAACCACACAATGACCCAGATCTGGTTGAGCGAGATGCCGACGGAGAGCGCCGCCTTGTGGCTGTCGGCCACTGCCCGCAGGGCCCGGCCGATGCGGGTCTTGGAGAAGAACACGGCGAGCAGGCCGATCATGATCGAGGCGATCACGGCGGCGGCGATATCGAGATGCTGAAGGCGGATGGAGCCGCCAAGCGCATCGATCTCCGTCGTGCCCTGCGGCAGGAAGAGCTGCTCCGTTATCATTTCCCGCGGGCTGCCGCCGAAGATGAGCTCGCCGAAGCCGATGAGAAAATAGGTGAGCCCGAAGGTCGCCATGAAGAGGATGATGTCGGGCTGGTTGACCAGTGGCCGCAGCACCACCCGCTCCACCACCATGGCGAGGACGAACATGGCGAAAACCGCCAGGATCAGCGCCAGGAAGGCCGGCACGCCTTTCTCATAGAGGCCTACCAGGATCAGAGCCGAGAACACGACCATGATCCCTTGCGCGAAGTTGAACACGCCCGAAGCTTTGAAGATGAGCACGAAGCCGAGCGCGATCAGTGCATAGAGCACGCCCGAGACGAGACCTTCCCAGAGCGTCTGGATCAGGAGATCCGGCGCCTCGCCCATGAAGACGAAGGGTTCGATGAAGACCTTGTACAGCATGTCCATCGTTCAGCCCTTCAATGCGCCACGCCGAGATAGGCGTCGATGACGCGCTGGTCGTTCTTGACCTCGGCCGGCGTGCCGTCTGCGATCTTGCGCCCATATTCCAGCACCACGACCCGATCGGAGAGATCCATCACCACGCCCATGTCGTGCTCGATGAGGGCGATGGTGGTGCCGTATTGCTGATTCACCTCCAGGATGAAGCGTGACATGTCCTCCTTCTCTTCGAGGTTCATGCCGGCCATGGGCTCGTCGAGCAGGAGAAGCTCCGGCTCCATGGCAAGCGCGCGCCCGAGTTCGACCCGCTTCTGCAGGCCGTAAGGCAGGCGCCCGACCGGGACCTTGCGGATGTGCTGGATTTCGAGGAAGTCGATGATCTCCTCGACGAAGCGGCGGTGCTCGACCTCTTCCGTCATGGCTGGACCATGACGGAAGAGCTGCCAGAAGAAGTTCGAGCGCATCTTGATCGAACGGCCGGCCATGATGTTGTCGAGGGTCGACATGCTCTTGAAGAGTGCGACGTTCTGGAAGGTGCGGGCGATGCCGCCACGCGCCGCCACATAGGGGCGCATCTTCGGGCGCTTGACGCCCTTGAAGGTGATGCGTCCCTCGGTCGGGTAATAAAATCCGTTGATGCAGTTGAGCATCGAGGTCTTGCCCGCGCCGTTCGGTCCGATGATGGCGCGGATCTCGCTCTTGCGGATGTCGAAGGATACGTCGGTGAGTGCCTTCACGCCGCCGAAGCCGAGAGACACGTTCTCGACTGCGAGCAGCACGTCGCCCTTGCTCATGACAGGGTGATCGGGCGCTCTCATTCCGCCGCCTCCAGTACCGATCCTGGCTCTGTTGTGGGGTAGAGTTTCATATCCCTGATCTTGACCCGCGCCGAAATCACGCCCTTGCGTCCATCCTCGAAAGTGACCTCGGTCGAGATGTCGGCCTCCGACGAGCCGTCGTAGAGCGCGTTGATGAGCGGAGCGTAACGCTCGGCGATGAAGCCGCGGCGCACCTTCTGCGTGCGGGTGAGCTCGCCGTCATCGGCATCGAGCTCCTTGTGCAGGATCAGGAAGCGCTTGATCTGCGCGCCGCCCATGCGCGGTTCGGATGACAGCGAACGGTTCACATCGTCCACGTGCTTTTCGATCATGTCATAGACCAGCGGGTGGCCGGCGAGTTCCTGATAGGAGGCATAGGTCACGCCGTTCCTCTCGGCCCAGTTGCTCACCGCCACGAGGTCGATGTTGATGAAGGCCGCGACATGGTCGTGCCCGTCGCCGAAGCAAACCGCTTCCTTGATGTTGGGATAGAACTTCAGCTTGTTCTCGACGTATTTCGGCGGGAAGAGCGCGCCGTCGCGCATCTTGCCGACGTCCTTCGCCCGGTCGATGATCTTCAAATGGCCGTTCTGGTCGAAGAAGCCGGCATCGCCCGAATGCACGAAACCGTCCGGTGTCTTCGTCTCCACCGTTTTCGCATCGTCCTTGTAGTATCCCACGAACACGCCGGGCGAGCGATAGAGAACCTCGCCATTGTCGGCGATGCGGATCTCCACCTGCGGTGCGGGGCGGCCCACCGTATCGGCGCGGATCTCGCCGTTCGGCTGCATGGTAATGTAGACGGAAGCCTCCGTCTGTCCGTAGAGCTGTTTCAGGTTCACTCCGATGGAGCGGTAAAAGCGGAAGATCTCCGGCCCGATGGCCTCGCCCGCCGTGTAGCCGACCTTCACCCGGGTCATGCCGAAGCGATTGCGCAGGGGCGCATAGACAAGCACATTGCCGATGTTCCAGAGCAGGCGGTCCCAGGCTCCCACGCCCGGCTCCCTGTTCAGGATCTTCTCGCCCACCTTGTTGGCGTGGTTGATGAAAAAGTGAAACATTCGCCGCTTGAGAGCACCCGCATCCTCGATGCGCACCATGGTCAGCGTGAGCATGCTCTCGAAGACGCGCGGTGGTGCGAAGACATAGGTCGCGCCGACCTCGCGACGGTCTTCCGCAATAGTTTCCGGGCTCTCGGGGCAATTGACGCACAGACCCGACAGGATCGCCTGCGCATAGGAGAAGATGTGATCGCCGACCCAGGCGATTGGCAGATAGGCGATGATCTCGTCCGTCTCGTCGAGCTTGTCGAAGTCGCAGCCGATCTCTGCGGCCGCGATCACCGCATCGGAGGTGAGCATCACGCCCTTCGGCCGTCCGGTCGTGCCGGAGGTGTAGAGAATAATGGCGAGATCGGAGCCTTTGCCCTCCTGCAGGGCTCGCTCGGTGGCAGTGGCCTCTTGCGCATCCGCTAGCCGCGCGCGGCCTTCCTCCACGACGGACGCGATGGAATGGAGCCGGCCGTGATCGTAGTCCCTCAGGCCCTTCTGCTCGTCATAGAGCACGTGCCCCAGTTGCGGCAGTTGCTCCGAGACGGAGAGGATCTTGTCGACCTGCTCCTGGTCCTGCACCGCCGCATGGGTCACTTCGGCGTGGGCGAGCACATAGGCCATCTCCTCCGCGACGGAATCGGCATAGACCGGGATCGGGATCGCGCCGAGCCACTGGGCGGCGCAGATGGTCCAGTAGAGATAGGGGCGGTTGTAGCCGATGATGGCGATCTTGCCGCCGCGCTCCAGGCCGAGGGATTGCAGGCCGCAGGCATAGGCGCGGACGATGTCATGGACCTCGCCCCAGGTCCAGGATTGCCAGATCCCGAGATCCTTGTGCCGAAACGCGGTGCGGTTCGGGCGTAGGCGCGCATTGCGCGTCAGCAGTTTCGGGAATGTATCCGCGCGCGCGTCCGCAGCCGTCGTCAACGACGTCAACCTCCCTGGCAGCCGCGCGCCTTGAAAACGCGTGGTATGGCTTCGCTTCCTCTGGCGCATGGAGATGCTTCTCCATTCGTCCGCCGATCTGTGCCGGCTTGCCCGTTTCGGGCAGTGTTGGAGGGTATTCTGTCGTGCCCATCAGGGGACGGCAAGGTGCCTGTCACCGCTACCATGGGCTAATACACCGGCGGACGGCCCCGAAGCAGGAGAGCCTACGCGGCCCTGGTTCCGGCAGGCCAGATCGTCATGGTACGGCCGTGAGGGCAGCGGGCTCGATTTCGTCGGATTTGACGAGGCGTTCGATGCCGACCGTGTTCTTGACGCGATAGAGCAGAGTGTCATCCTCGTCTGATACAAGGCAGACGATGCAATAGGTGCGGCGGTCCGCATGGCCCGAGGAGGGCCTGGTGATCCGGACGAGTTGTCCGATATGGAATGCCTCTTTCATCAGCGCCTCCAACACCCCTGGGATGCGATGAACAGGAGCTTGGCCGATGGGCGGCACCGCGAGGAATGTCGCCTGCCAATCCGTCAAGCTTGCATGCTCTCCCCGACCCCATTCAGGATTCGAACCGGATCAAGACGAATGGCTGAGGCGAAACGATGGCGTTGTTCCATTTCTTCCCAGTCCCGCGGCATGATGCCGTCTCTCGATCCGCAAGCGAGTCGAGGAAATCGCGAACAGGCTGTGGGCGCATTAACATGGGATAATTGCGATAAAAGCTCGGCCACAAGGCCAGCGGTATCCGGCCGCAATCCGCATATGAATCGTGAGCGTTATTGGGCCGGAGGCGGCGGGTTGCTGCGAGGATTGGCAGGAGCTGCGTTGTTACCGGGCTGATTAGCGTTGTCCGTGCTGCCGGTCTGGTCCGACCCGTCATCCCCGCAGGCGGCGAGAGCCAGCAGGACAGCCAGGGGCAAGATCATTCGAAGGCGCATGATGGTCTCCTCGTCTGGTGCTGTTCAACTCCCCGCCTGCCGGGATGTTCACTGACCAGCTTGGGCCCAAACGCGTATCCGACCGATCATCCATGGGCGATGGCGTGGAAGAAGCTCCCCGTCACGAGCCCCCTACGATGCCCGGCGGTGCCCAGATCGTTGCCTTCCGCATCCGTGATCGTGGCGAAGGCGGTCTCATGCGACGTGTCGCTCTGCGTGACCGAGGCATAGTGGAACTCATGGCCGACGAGGCGCCTGCCGGCTTGGCCCATCGCCCCGTCACCGAGCAGATGCGCCACCCGGTAGCCGAGATGCATCTTGCGCTTGGCATAGCTCGTCTCGACTGGGAGTAGACCCGCCATGGCATGCGCGTGGCCGTCTCCGTCCTCGAGGGAGCGGCCCAGCACCATGTAGCCGCCGCACTCGCCATGAACTGTCCTGCTCTCGGCAAATCGGCGCAGTCCGTCGAGAAAGCGCGCCGCTCCGGCGATGCAGCCGGCGTGAAGCTCGGGATATCCCCCGGGCAGCCAGCAGACGTCGCAATCGGGCGGCGGAGGCTCGTTCGCCAAGGGAGAGAAGGTCACGATCTCCGCACCGGCCGCGCGCCAGCCCAACAGCACATGCGGATAGACGAAGGAGAAGGCCTGGTCCGTGGCCAACGCGATGCGCTGCCCCGGCGGCGGCAGAGGAAGAGGCCTTGCGCCACCGGCGGATTGCAGCCGGGTCGGACGGGCCATGGCGATGAGCCGGTCGATGTCGAGCGCAGTTTCCACCGCATCGGCAAGACGTTCCAGGCGTCCGTCGAGTTCGTCGGTTTCTCCTGCCTGGACGAGTCCGAGATGCCGCTCGGGCAGGGTCAGATCGCTGCTGCGCATCAGAGCTCCGAGAACCGGCAAGCCGATGCGCGCCATCCCGTCTTCGACCAGCCTGCGGTGGCGTTCGCTCGCGACCTTGTTCAGCACCACGCCGGCCACCTCGATCCGTGGGTCGAAGCGGGCGCAGCCGAGCGCGACGGCGGCGGCCGATTGCGCATGGCCCGACACGTCGAGGACGAGGATCACCGGCCAGCCGAACAGGGCCGCGATGTCTGCGCTCGCGCCGGTGCGGCCGGTCTCCTGGCAGATCCCGTCGAAGAGGCCCATCGAGCCTTCCGCGATGACAAGCTCCGCATCGCCGGCCGCCTCGGATGCGAGCGCGTCCAGCAGCGGCGGGCTCATGGCAAAGCTGTCGAGGTTGAAGCTCGGCGCGCCGGTCGCGGCGGCGTGGAAGGCGGGATCGATGTAATCCGGCCCGCATTTCATGCCGCGCACGCGCAGGCCCCGGCGGGCCAGCGCCCGCTGGAGCCCGAGCACGATTGTCGTCTTGCCCGAGCCCGAGCGCGGTGCTGCGACGAGAAGGCCGGGTCCGACGCTCACTGGGCCGCCTCGCTGCCGAATTCGAGCAGATGGTTGGCGATGGCTGAGCGGAAGGCCGCAATCGCCCCGATAGCCACGATAGCCGGCGAGCGGATGAGCCCTTCCTCCGCGAGCTTTGGCAAGGTTTCGAGTGTTCCTTCCACCACGCTTTCCTTGGCGGTCGTCGCCCCATGCACAGCCAGCGCGGGCGTGTCGCCCGCAAGCCCGCCTTCGAGGAGCCCTTTCACGATCGAGGGGAGGCTGGAAACCGCCATGTAGAGCACGATAGGGGCACCGGTACGGGCAAGGCCTCTCCAGTCGATCTCCGAGTCGGGCGCGGCATGGCCCGTGGCAAGGATGACCGCATGGTTCGTCTTGCGCATGGTCGCCGGGACGCCATGGATGGCGAGCGAGGCAAGGCCGCTCGACACGCCGGGGATGATGCGGAACGGAACGCCGGCGTCAGAGAGAGCCAGTGCTTCCTCGCCGCCGCGACCGAAGATGAAGGGATCGCCACCTTTGAGCCGCAGCACCCGCCTGCCTTCGCGGGCGAGCTGGATCAGCCGCTCGCAGATATCCCGCTGAACTGCGGAGGGCTTGCCACCGCGCTTCCCGGCAAATTCGAGCGTGGCCCCCTCGCGGGCAAACGACAGCACGGCCGGGTCGACGAGGGCGTCGTAGACGATGACATCCGCCGTCGCGAGGGCATTCAGCGCATGGATGGTGAGCAGGCCGGGGTCGCCCGGGCCGGCGCCGACGAGCCAGACCGTGCCGGGAGCGAAAGGAGGCGAGAGGCGGGACAGGGAGATCATGCGGGCCTCCGCTTCCGAACGCCAGTGACGGGATGACTGTTGGAATTCATGGGGACGATGTAAGAGGGCGTATGGACGAGAGTAAACCCGCCGGATCGTTGCGCCGGGGCTGGACCACGGGCGCCTGCGCCACGGCGGCGGCCAAGGCGGCATATCTTGGTTGGCAGACAGGCGATTTTCCCGATCCGGTCGAGATCGCGCTTCCGGGCGGAGCGCGGCCCGCTTTCTCCCTTGCCATGAGTGAGCCTTGCGATGGTGGCGCCCGGGTGGGGGTGGTCAAGGACGCGGGCGATGATCCGGACGTGACTCATGGCGCCCTGGTGGTTGCGACCGTCCGTGCCGGTGCTCCGGGCTCGGGCATCACGTTCCATGCAGGCGAGGGCGTCGGCACGGTTACCCGCGCCGGACTGCCCCTGCCGCCGGGCGAGCCTGCCATCAATCCGGTGCCGCGCCAGATGATCCGCGACAACCTGGAAGAGGCGGCGCGCAGCGTCCGCGGGCGCTTGGATATCGAGGTTCAGGTCTCCATTCCGGGTGGCGAGGCGATTGCGCAGAAGACCCTCAATCCGCGTCTCGGCATCATGGGCGGACTGTCGATCCTCGGCACGACGGGGGTGGTGGTACCCTATTCCTGCTCGGCCTGGATCCACAGCATCTACCGGGGCATCGACGTGGCCCGCGCCGGCGGCCTCGACCATGTGGCGGGAGCGACGGGTTCCACCTCCGAGAAGGCCGTGCAGATCCTGCACGACCTCCCGGACCATGCCCTCATTGACATGGGCGATTTCGCCGGCGGCATGCTGAAATACCTGCGCCGCAACCCGGTCCCGAGGGTCACCATCGCGGGCGGCATCGCCAAGATGACGAAGCTCGGTCAAGGGCTGCTCGACCTGCATTCGCGCTCCGGCGCAGTCGATCTCGCTTGGCTGGCCGAGCGCCTTGCCGAGGCTGGTGCGGAGCCACGCATTGTGGAGCAGGCGCGCGGCGCAAACACGGCGCTCGAAGTGCTGGAGACCGCGAAAAACCTCGGCCTTCCGCTCGGCGACATGGTGGCGCAGCATGCCTGGCGCACGGCCGCCAAGGCCTTGCGCGGTACCGAGATCGCTCTCGAGATCGCGGTGTTCGACCGCGACGGACAACTCGTCGGCCGCATGCCGTTCCATCCGGTTGCCTGACGCCGCGTAATTCATCGGTTGTCCTCGCGGATGCCGGGACGGAAGCGGCGGTCGTAATCGGTCGAGTAGAGTGCGCTGTCGCGGAAGTCCTTGGCTGCCAGCGTCCGTCCGATCAGGATCAACGCGGTGCGTTCCAGCTTATCGGCTCGAACCATGGCGGCAATCGTGGAGAGCGTGCCTTCGATCACCCGCTCGTCCGGCCAGGACGCGCGCCAGACCACCGCTGCGGGACAATCGGCGCCGTAGAACGGCAGCAAGTCCTCGACCACCTGCTCGATCACATGGATCGAGAGATGGATAGCGAGCGTAGACCCGGTCTGAGCGAAGGTGGCAAGCCGCTCTGTTTCCGGCATGGCCGACGCCCGCCCCGAGGTGCGGGTGAGCACTACAGATTGGCCGACCTCCGGCACGGTGAGCTCACGCCCCAATGCCGCCGCGGCCGCCGCGAAGGCAGGGACACCGGGCGTGATCGTGTAGGGGATGCCGAGCGCATTGAGCCGCCGCAACTGCTCGCCCATGGCGCTCCAGATCGAAAGATCGCCGGAATGGAGCCGCGCCACGTTCTCGGCATTCTCATGCGCCCGCACGTATTCGGCCGTGATGGCATCGAGATCGAGCGGCGCCGTGTCGACAAGACGCGCACCGGGCGGGCACCATGACAGGATCTCCGGCGACACGATGGAGCCGGCATAGAGGCAGACGGGACAATGCTCGATGAGGGTGCGCCCGCGCACGGTGATGAGATCGGCGGCGCCGGGGCCGGCTCCGATGAAGTGAACTGTCATGGCGCGGTCTCCGGACGGGCGAGGGCGCAGGTGACGGAGGTTGACGCGATACGCTCGAGAACGAGCGTAGCTCCGGGGCCTGCTGCGGCGAGGGCGGCCGCTTCCGCCACCGATCCGACGCCGTGAGCGGCGAGGGAGCGCGCCGATTGCATGCGCACGCGCGGCGCGGCGGCAGACAGGTCCCGCTCCCCAACCGCGATCGCAGCAACCGCAAGTCGGTGGGCGGCCTCAGTGAATGCAGGCAGGTCGGCAAGGGCCTCGATGGTACCGAGTTTTGCCAATGCACCGTGCGTCAACGCAGCGCGCTTCAGCGCCAGCTCCACGAGCATCACGATCTCATCGGCGGCGACGCTGCGCCTGAATCCTACCCCTGCCACGATCATGGCTTCGTCACCACCCATTGCGTGACGGGCATCGCCGCCCGCCAGCCGTGCATGCCGCCGACGGGCTCCAAGCGCGAGACCGCAAAGCGCCGCATCGTGCCGCCATGCTGCTCGTAAAGTGCGCCGAGCAGCATCTCGGTTTCCAGCGTGACGCCATTGATGACGAGACGCCCGCCGGATTTCAGCGCGGCCCAGGCGGCGTCGAACACGCCGGCTTCCGATGCGCCGCCGCCGATGAAGATGGCATCCGGCGCCGAAAGATCGTCCAATGCTTCCGGTGCACGTCCGATGCGAATATCGAGCGACGTCGCGCCGAATTCGAGCGCATTGCGGCGCGCCCGCTCGGCCCGCTCACAACGTTCCTCGATCCCGATGCAGCGGTTGCGTGGATGGCGCAGGCACCATTCGATGCCGATGGAGCCTGCACCCGCGCCGATGTCCCATAGCAACTCACCGGCCTTGGGTGCGAGCGCGGCAAGGGTGAGCGCACGGATCTCCGCCTTCGTGAGCTGACCGTCGTTCTCGAAAAAAGCATTGGGCAGACCCGGTGCAAGAGTGACGACTCTGGCATCGCTCGCAGCCACGACCTCGATAGCGACCGTGTTGAGCGGATCGAGCTCGGCGATGGCGAAGTCGGCCGCAACCGCGTGGCGGATGCGCTCGCGCGGGCCGCCCATGGCTTCGCACACAGTGAGCATCGAGCCTCCGAAGCCCCGTGCCTTCAGGAGGTTGGCGAGTTTGCCCGGCGTCGAACCGTCCCATGACAGAGCAAGGATGCGGGCGCCCGGTTGCAGATGGGGAATGATCCGTTCCAGCGCGCGGCCGTGCAGGCTCACGCAATCGCAATCGGGCAGCGACCAGCCTAGGCGTGCGGCCGCAAGGCTGAAGGCGGATGCTTGCGGAAAGCAGGCGATTTCGTCCGCTGGGACAAGGCGCGCAAGCTCCGCGCCGACGCCGTAATGGAACGGGTCGCCGGTCGCGAGAATGCAGGTCGGCTGGCCGCGGCGGGCGAGGATCAGGGGATAGCCGTCCGCCAAAGGGCTCGGCCAAGTGAGCGTTTCGGCGGAAAGAGGAGCGGCGAGGGCGAGATGGCGCGCTCCGCCGATCACGAATTCAGCCTGATCGAGAGCGGCCAGAGCCGCAGGGGAGAGCCCTGCACGCCCATCCTCACCGATGCCGACGATGGTGAGCCAGGGGCGGTTCTTCGTCATGCTCGACTCCTGCTCAGAATTCAGGGAAAAGGAGCTCATGCGCATCCTCATTCTGGGCGGTACGACCGAGGCCTCCGCACTCGCGGCGCGGCTGGCCAGCAACCCTGATTTTAGTCCGCTCCTGTCCATGGCCGGTCGCACCAGCGAGCCGCGTCCCATGCCGATCCCGACCCGCATCGGCGGCTTCGGCGGCATAGATGGGCTTACTCGCTTTCTTCGCGTCGAGGGGATCGAGGCCGTGATCGACGCGACGCACCCCTTCGCCGCTGTGATGTCCCGCAACGCGGCAGAGGCGTGCGCGCAGGCTGAAGTGCCGCTGCTCGCCCTGCGCCGCCCGGCCTGGATGCCGCAGGAGGGAGATCGCTGGATCGAAGTGGATTCGATGAATGCGGCTGTTCATGCCTTGGGAGATAGCCCCCGCCGCGTGTTCCTCACCGTGGGCCGCCTCGAACTCGCATCCTTCGCGACTGCGCCGCAGCATACATATCTCGTGCGCACCATCGAGCCCATCGGCGATGCGCTGCCGATTCCGAAGGTCATTGCCATTCAGGATCGTGCGCCGTTCGACGAGGCTGCCGAGCGCGCGCTCATGGAGCGCGAGCGCGTCGACGTGGTGGTGACGAAGAATTCCGGCGGTGCTGCAACATATCCGAAGATCGGGGCCGCGCGGGCTCTGGGCCTGCCGGTCATCGTCGTGGCCCGGCCGCAGAAGCCGCTCGGTGTCGAAGAAGTCGCCAGCGCCGAGGCGGCGCTCGTTTGGCTCGAGCGTCTTCATGGGCGCACTCCGTAAAAGCGCGGTGTATAGACGTAAGACTCTTCGCCGTCGGGCCGCTCGATCAGCCGTGTGGTGGTGGCGCCGATGATCACGATTGTCGACATGTCGGCCATGGCGGTTTCCACCTCGGCGAGTGGCAGAATCCTGATCCCCTCGTCGGGCCGTCCCACTGCGCGGGCCAGAATGACGGGCGTGCCGGGACCACGCGTCTCGGCGACGATCTTGAACGCTGCGCCGAGCTGCCAGGGCCGGGCGGAGGAAATCGGATTGTAGAGCGCCACGACGAAATCGGCCGCGACAGCGGCTCTCAGGCGTGCCTCGACAACCTCCCACGGCTTCAGGTTGTCCGACAGCGACATGGCGCAGAAATCGCCGCCGAGCGGTGCGCCGACGCGGGCCGCGGCCGCAAGCATCGCCGTGATGCCGGGCTCGACGCGAATATCGAGGCTGCGCCAGGCCGGATCGCCATTGTCGACGGCCTCGAACACGGCCGCCGCCATGGCAAAGACGCCGGGATCGCCGCCGGAGACGACAGCCACGCGAGCTCCCTTCGCCGCGAGATCGAGCGAAAAGCGTGCGCGGTCGAGCTCGACGCGGTTGTCGGAGGCATGCCGCCGCAGGCCGGGCCTTTCCGGTACCCGGTCCACATAAGGACCGTAGCCGACGATGTCGGTGGCTGAGGCGAGCGCCTCGGATGCGGATGGCGTCAGGAAGCGCGGATTGCCCGGGCCGAGTCCGACGACTGTAAGGAGGCCCGTCATACGCGCCTCCCTTGTCCCGGCACGATGATGAGCGAGAAATACGGTGCGTCGAAATCCTCCGGAAGGTCGGGCAGCGGAACGATCTTCTCCTCCGCCATGGTCGCACGCTCCACATAGATGGCGCGCTCGAAAAGGCCGGTGGACTTTAGCACTGCGCGGACCTTCGGCAGATGGCTTCCGAGCTTCATCACCACGGCGGCATCGGTGCCGGAGAGACGGCGTGTCAGCTCGGCCTCGGGCAGCGTACCGGGCACGACGGTGAGCACGTCGTCGCCCCAGGTGATCGGCGCCCCGGCACGGGTCCAGGCGCCTGACATGGCTGTGACAGCGGGTACCACTTCGATCGGGACGCGGTCCTTCAGGCGCCACCAGAGATGCATGAAGGAGCCGTAGAAGAAGGGATCGCCTTCGCAGAGAACCGCAAGGGTGCGCCCCGTCTCGACCTCGGCGAGAAGCCTCGCGGCCGCCTCCTCATAGAACGGGTTGAGGGCTGCCGCATAATCCGGATGGCCGGCCGGGATCTCGGTCGTCACCGGATAGGCAAGGGCGATCTCCCGCTCCGGGTTCTGGCCGACGATGGCATCCGCGATGGTGCGCGCATTGCCGCGCCGTCCGCGCTTGCAGAAATGGACGAGCCGATCGGCACTCTCCAGCACCTTGCGGGCGCGCACGGTCATGTAATCGGGGTTGCCTGGGCCGAGCCCCAGGCCGAAGAGGCGGATGGGAACTTGCGTGGTCATCGGCTCACTCGACCGGGTTCGCGAGGGCATTGACAGCCGCGGCCGCCATGGCGCTGCCGCCGCGCCTTCCGTGGACGACGAGGTACGGCACGCGTCCGTCCCGTGCCAGCGCCTCCTTGGATTCTGTCGCGCCGATGAAGCCGACCGGAATGCCGATGACGGCGGCAGGCTTGGGCGCCCCGGCATCGAGCATTTCGAGAAGGTGGAACAGAGCCGTGGGTGCATTGCCGAACACCACGAGAGCGCCCTCCAGCCGCTCGCGCCAGAGCTCCATGGCGGCGGCCGAGCGGGTGTTGCCGAGTTCAGCGGCGAGTGCCGGAACGCGTGGGTCGTCGAGGGTGCAGATCACTTCGTTGCCCGTCGGCAGCCGCGCGCGGGTGATGCCGTTCGCCACCATCTTGGCGTCGCACAGGATCGACGCGCCGCGCTTCAAGGCAGCTTCCGCCACATCCGTGAATTCGGGCGAGAGATCGACATCGCGCGGCAGGTCTGTCATGCCGCAGGCATGGATCATGCGCACGACGACGCGTTCCGCCGTGCCGGAAAAGCGCGATAGATCGGCCTCCGCGCGGATGATCGCGAACGAGCGGCGATAGATCTCCGCACCTTCGCGAATGTAATCGCGCGATCCGCTCATCGGGCGCGCTCCGGAAAGGCACGACGCAGGTCGGCAGAAGTCTTTGACAGCAACAAACGGGTCATAATCTCGTCGATGGAAAGGTGAAGAGTGGAAACATCGCGGGTGGAGCCACCGGGAACGACGTCATAGCGGCCATCGGCGCGGCCCACCAGCGTTAGATCGGCCCTGCCTGGATGGGCGCAGCCTTTTGGGCAGCCCGAGACGTGAAGATTGGTGCCCTGGGCGAGAAGATCGCTGCGGGCGCTCGCGAGCCGCAAGGCGTCTGCGGGGGCAGGCGTCAGAGCGTTGGCGCAGTCCGGCTTGCCCGGGCAGGCAAGCAGCGACAGGCGGGGATCGTTCGCGTCGGTGATAAAGCCGGCACCGGAGGCTTCTGCAATGAGCGTTGATACGTGCTCGTCCGCGATGCCCAGCAACAGGATGCCGCGCGTGAAGGACAGGCGGATCTCGGCCGCGCCGAAGCGCTCGCACCACTGAGCCACCTGCAACAATTGCTCTGTCCCACAGCGGCCGAAAGGCAGCGCGAGAAGAACGGCATGCCCGCCTTCGATCGGGATGACTCCCACGCGTGGGGACACTGGGCGCTGCAGCATGGCGACTGCCGGTTCGAGAGCCGCCGATGCGATCAATTCCTGAACGAGGTGAGGCTGAAGATCACGAAGACGCCGCGCCTCCGTTCGTCGCGTGCGCCGCATGTCCGAGAAGCCCGAGAGGACAATGCAGGCCGCATCTGGCGCGCCCGGATGGGGTGCCGCACCGATCCCATGCAGGTTCCCGGATGAGGAGATGCTGAAAGCAACGGTGCCGTCCTCGCCCGCCGTCAGATGAAGATCGGCCCCGATGGCATCGAGCGGCAGGGACCCACCGCCATCGACAGCGATGAAGAATTTTGCAGGTAATCCTTCCTGTACAGCCGCCGTGCTCTCGATCGCCTGCGCCATGGCGAAGGCGTCGAAGCGGTCGTGCGGGTCGAGACCGGCCAGCGGCGAGAGAACCGTGAGCCGGTTCGGGCCGTCGCCAGCGGGCTCGGCCAAGCCTTGACGGTCGAGGAGGGCGAGCAGTTCGGGATAGGTCCCGTCGCTGACGCCGCGGATCTGCAGGTTGCCGCGGGCGGTGATGTCGAGATGGCCGTTGCCGTGTTCGCGTGCAGCCTCGGCGATGAGGCGCGCCTGGTCAGCGGTGAGTCTGCCGCCGAACGGACTCAGGCGCACGAGCAGGCCGTCGCCGGTTGCCATAGGGCGGCGCACGCCCGGGCACCATCCGCGACGCCTTTCGCTGACAGGCTGCGCGCTCATTCGGCCGCTTCCTTTCGCTCATCGTCGAAGAAGGCTGCAACGGAATTGAGGCGGCTCTCCCATAGACCGCGTTGGCGCGCATCGGACAGGCGGGCGCGGATCGCTTGCGCGGCGGCCGGATTAGCTTTCTCAAGACGGTGCCAGATCTGCTCGTCGGTGATCAAGGCCGTGAAGACGAGATCGAGGGTTGCTGACGAAACCGAATCCGTGGTTGCCGCAAAAGCGAAGAGCGCATCGACTCCTTGCGCGATCTCGGCCGCGCCGCGCCAGCCGTGGCGCAACTGGCCTGCAATCCAGCGCGGGTTCGTCAGGCGGCCGCGGACGAGGCGACCTACGTCCTCCGTCAACGTGCGGGCTTTCGGCTGCTGCGGACGGCTCGTGTCGAGGCTGTAGAAGGCCGGGGAGGTGCCGAGTGATTGGGCGGCAGCCGCGAAGCCTCCTACGGCATCGGCGGCGGCGTCGCCGTCGAGAATATCGCGCTCGGCCACGTCGCTCACATGCACGAAGGCCTCCGCCTGCTCGACACGCTGCGCGAAACTTTGGTCGGGCTGTGCTTGGCCACTGACACTGAGGGCATGGGAGGTGCCTTCGAGATAGGTGCGGCCGAGATCACTTCTCGTCGTCCATTCGCCGTCAAGCGCCTGAGCCGACACGCCCGCACCATAGGTGCCCGGCGCGGAGCCGAAGACGCGCGACAACGCTTCGCCGCGCCGGCGCGCAGCGGCCAGCTCGTTCCACTCACCGTCCTCGTTGAGCGCGGCGACCGCGCGGGCAGCCTGGTCGAGGAGCGCGATCTGATCCGGAAACGTGTCGCGGAACGCGCCGGAGACGCGCAGGGTCACATCGGCGCGCGGGCGGTCGAGGAGTGGTTGTGGCACGATCTCGAAGCCGGTCACGCGGGTGGAGGCATGGTCCCAGGTCGGGCGCACGCCCATGAGAGCCAGCGCATGGGCGATATCCTCGCCGCCGGAACGGAGCGTGGGGGAGGCCCACAGGTCCATCACGATCCGGCGCGGCCAGTCGCCTTCTTCCTGCAGGTGACGACGCACCACCTCGGCTGCTGCGCGCCAGCCGAGTTCGGTCGCTGCGCGGGTCGGGATCGCGCGCGGATCAAGGGTCGCGAGATTGCGTCCCGTGGGCAGCACGTTGGTCTGACCGCGCGACGGCGAGCCGGAAGGGCCAGGCACCACGAAGCAGCCATCGAGCGCCTTCAGCAATCCCTCGCGCTCGCCGGTGGCGCAGGCCTCAAGCCCGGCAGGAGCGCTGCCGAAGACATGCAGCCCATCGCGGATCGTCACCTCGCCGAGATCGCAGAGATGGGCGTCGAGGCGCGTCAACGCCTCATCCATAGGCATGCGGCCATCGACGCCGCAGGCCGATGCGAGCCCGCTGGCCCTGGCGCGCTCCAGGATCTCGTTCGCAACAAGTTCGGCCCGGCCGGGATGGAGCACCTGAGCGGACGAGAATTCCTCGACCAGGTCGCGCAACGCCGCAGCCTCGCCGTGCAGGCCTGCTTCGCCCGTCTGCGGCGTGAGATGGCCGATGGTCACCGCGCCGATGCGGCGCTTGGCGGGAGCGGCCTCGCCCGGATCGTCGACGATGAATGGATAGATCACCGGCACGGCACCGATGACGAGGCGCGGCCAGCAGGTGGAGGACAATGCCACCGCCTTGCCGGGCAGCCATTCGGTGGTGCCGTGTGTGCCGAGATGCACGAGCGCGTGGATGTTCTCCAAAGCACGCAGGCCGAGGTAGAACGCGAGATAGCCGTGGCTCGGCGGGCATTCGGGATCGTGGTAGAAGCCCTTGCGGTCGAGCCCGCGCGCTCGGTCGGGCTGAAGCGCAACGAGGACGTTTCCGGCACGGATCGCACGAAAGCGGAAGGCTCCCGCGTCGAACGTCGGATCGTTTTCGGGATGTCCCCAGCGCCCGTCGATGACAACGCGCTGTTCTGCCGGCAGCGTGTCGAGCCACGCGCGATAGCTGGATAGCGGGACCTCGAACGACGTCTGGCCGTCAGTCAGACGCGGCATCAGTTCGGCGGACGTAAAATCCCGTTCGGCCGCATAGCCGGCTTCCTTGAGAACGTCGATGATCTCGCAGGCGCTGGCCGGAGTGTCGAGGCCAACCGCGAAACCGGCACGTCCGCCCCGGGCCGGGTAATCGGAGAGAACCAGCGCGAGCCGCCGCTCGTGATGTGGGGTACGAGCCAGACGCACCCATGCGGCGGCCGTGTCTGCAACGGCATCGATGCCAGCTTCGTCCGGCGCCTGCACCCGGCGCGAGAAGGCGAGCGCCGGATCGGCAGTCTCTTCGGCCTTGAACGAGACAGGACCAGCGGCGATGCGGCCGTCGAACTCGGGCAGGGCGATCTGCATGGCGAGATCGGCGGCGGATAGCCCGCGCGGAGAGGTCTCCCAGGCTTGCCTGGCACTGCCGACGGGAATCGCTTGCAGGATCGGGCAATCGGCTTCGTCGAGCACGAAGCTTCCGTCGTCGCGCGATGAGAAGGCCGTGGTCGTGACGAAGATGTCGGGGCGGCGCGCCCGGATCGCGCGCCGAACGACAGCGACGGCTTCCGGGTCTTTCAGGCTCGACACCGCGAGCACGAGCGAGTCGATGCTTCGCTCTGCGAGAGCCCCCGCCAAGTCTTCGACGGCCCGCGTGTCGCCTGAGAGAGCGGCAGAGCGATAGACGAGGAGGTAGGCAAGGGGGCGTTCGATGGAAAGGTTGGTGAGAGCAACCTCTGGTTCGGCGATAATTTCAACTTCGACCCTGGAGCCTTCATTCTCGGAGGATGACGCGCCATGCGCTTTCCTCGCCGTCATGGCCGGGCCCGTCCCGGCCATCCCGATGCTGCGGGACGCAGCGCTTGTCCGATCGGGATCACCGGGACAAGCCCGGTGATGACTGGAGGAGCGTGCTGGCTCATCTAGGGCCATCAGCCCAGGATCAGGGGCGTGGCTCGAATATCGGCCCATGAGCGGTCTTGCAGGCACCCACGCGAAAGCGCGGGGAACTGCGCGCGGCGGAGAGACGGCCGTATCGGACACACCAATCTCAACGCCGATGCGCACGAGAAGGCGGCTCATATTGTCGATGCCGCCAGCCTGGAAATAGGCTTCCAGTTCGTCGCAGAGCGTCTGCGGTACGGTGGCATAGGCCGACAAGCGTGGATCGGGCCGGTCGTCGCCCGGCAGCACCGCCAGCTTCACCCCATGGGAGCGGCAAGCCCGGGCGAGGTGCTCGATGCCATAGCGCCAGTAATCCAGACCGCCGAGGCAGCGCAGGAGGACGAAGCGCGCCTTTACGGCGGTCTTGTCGATATAGAGATCGACGGAGAGAGGATGGCGCAGGCGACGAAGCGAAGCGAGGCGGAGGGAAGGTCCGCCTGCCGCAAGCCGATGGGCGGCCGCCAGCGCTCCGAGGTCACTGTCCGCGAAGGAGAGGACGACGATATCCCCCGGCGGTTGCTGGAGGTCTGTGGCCTCCCCGCCCTCGTCGAGGGAAATTGCTGTGACCGGAAGGAGGTGCATGTCATTCGTTGCTCAAAGCGGCCTCGACGGCTTTCACGTCGAACCCTTTCAGACCGATCACGACCATGCGGCCGTCGCGGGCTTCGCCGGCCTTCCACGGCCGGTCGAAGTGGTGCCCGACGCGCTGGCCGACGCCCTGGACCACGAGGCGCATGGGCTTGCCATCGACGGGCGCGAAGCCCTTGATCCGCAGCACGCCGGCCGCTTCCGCCGCGCGCTCGACACGGGCGACGAGCACCTCCGGCGTGGCGACAGGCGCAACCGGAAACGCGATGCTGTCGAAATCGTCGTGGTCGTGATCCTCGGCGGTCTCATGGTGCGAAGGACGGGATTCGAGGTCGGCTTCCGCTGCAGCGCCGAGGCCGAGCAGAACGGTCGGGTCCACCTTGCCGTGAGTAGTCTCAATGACCTTCACGGCGCGGGGGAGATGTTCGTTGATCGCGGCGAGGACTTTTCCCCTGTCGCCGGCCGCCATCTGGTCGGTCTTGTTGAGGATGATGAGGTCGGCGCAGAGAAGCTGGTCCTCGAACACTTCCTCCAGCGGATTCTCGTGATCGACGGAGGCATCGGTTGCGCGCTGGGCTTCGAGCGCATCCGGGTCCTCTGCGAAGGCGCCGGACGCGACGGCAGGTCCGTCGACGACGGCGATCACGCCGTCCACCGTCACGCGGGAGCGAATGTCGGGCCAGTTGAAGGCGCGCACCAGTGGCTTGGGCAGAGCAAGACCCGAGGTTTCGATCAGGATGTGCTCGGGCGGGTTCGGCCGGTTGAGCAGCGTGTTCAGGGCCGGCACGAAATCGTCGGCCACCGTGCAGCACAGGCAGCCGTTGGAAAGTTCGACGATGTCCTCCTGCGTGCAGCCTTCGATGCCGCAGCCTTCGATGAAGGAGCCGTCGAAGCCGAGATCGCCGAATTCGTTGACGAGAACGGCGAGGCGCCGTCCGCCCGCATTTTCGAGCAGGTGGCGCACCAGGGTGGTTTTGCCGGCACCCAGGAATCCGGTGACGATGGTGCAGGGGATCTTTTTGAGATCGCTCATCGGTTGAGCCTTTCGGCGGCTTCGTTCAGGCCGCGTCGTGTGTCTTGATAGGGGGAATGCGGGCGACAACGCCCTTGCGGAACTCCTCGGGCCGCTCGCGCCAGGGCACGAGCCCGTCGGCGGTCGACGCATAGCGGCGCAATCCGTCGAGGATCGTCTCGACTGAGGTCTCTGCGTTCAGGTCGCCATAGATGTAGGTCCAGCGTCCGGGGCCGGAGACCGCAATCGTACAGGGGCGCTTGCAGACGGAAAGGCACTCGACCGCCTCCACGCGCACCTTTGGCGCGTCAGGGTGTTCAAGTGCCTCCGTGAGAGCCCGGTGAAGGATTGCGCCTGGCCGGAGCGCCTTGTCGTCCGGGCCACCCGCCTGACGGCAGGTGACGCAGACGTGCAGGCAGATCTCCTCATGGGATGAGGTCATGGCTTCTGGCCGATGCGATCAGGCGGATGCCGAATAGGCCAGGGCCAGGGTTGCCGCGCCCATCACCGTGACGGCGAGACCGGCAAGGCGCAGCTGCAGCGAAGGCGCCTGGAGCGAAGCGTTCGCAAAGCGGCGAGCCGCGAAGGCGATGCCGATCGTGAGCGCGGTCTGAATCACGACGAGGCCGACGAGATAGGCCACGAGCGGGGTGGATTCTGCGCCGACGATGGATTCACCCAGGGCATAGCCGTGCACCGCTCCGCCGATGGCGAAGAGAGCGGCGATCGCCGCATAGGGAAGGGTGGTGCGCACGGTAGCTGCGATGCCGATGATGACGACGCTCAGCGCTACGAGCAGTTCCGCATGGGGCAGGTCGGCGCTCGCCAGGTGCAGGCCGACGCCGGCCGCCATGGCCACGACCCAGAAGGCCGGCAGGGCGAAGCCGCGTGCGAAGCGGGAGGCGACGAGGCCGACGCCGATGAGCGCGGCGAGGTGATCGAGGCCGATGACCGGGTGGCCGAGGCCCGAAAGCAGGCCCTGAACGAAGGTGGAAGGCGTCTGGCCGTCCATGGCATGGTGCGCCAGGGCGGGGGTCGCGGCGACGAGGCCGGCGAGCGTCAGGGCAAGGAGGCGGGTCTTGGGCAGGATCGGTGCGGTCATCGTTCTCTCCGTCGGGAGACTCTGGTTCTGAGTCTGTTGCGCTTCCACGGACGGAACCGAACGACGAAACGTCATTCGACTACGGTCACCGTCGGCACACCCCGTCCGACAGACCCGATAGAAGCAAAGGCTGACGGCAGGTCTCCTGGCTCGCGGGTCGATGCTTTTCGCCGCCGCCTTCCCGGGCGTCATGACCCAGTGGCATTTGGAGCGAAGGCTCGCCGCTTACAGTTGCGGGGGCAGCCGCGGTGTCTCACCGCATTCCCTTTTCACCCCGTTTCCGGGGCACCGTCCGTTACATGCTTACCGGGGCGAGGGGCATCTTTCAAGCCTGAGTATTGAGAACGGCCCGGCCTTGAAATCGGGCCCAAGCCTGTTCATGGTGCGGCCCTCTCATGCTGAAAGCAGGTTGGGATGACCCAGGACGAAGGGGCGCGCCATCGCGCCAAGATGATCAAGCGCAAGGAAGTCCAGGACCGGGAGGTCGCTTCGAAGACGGTCGAGAAGGGGCTCCTCATCGTCCATACGGGGTCTGGCAAGGGCAAATCGACCGCCGCTTTCGGACTCATGCTGCGGGCGCTCGGGCGCGGCTTTCATGTGGGCGTGGTGCAGTTCATCAAGGGCGCCTGGGAAACCGGCGAGCGCCTGGCCCTCGACCGGTTCTCCGATCAGGTCGAGTGGCACACCATGGGCGAGGGCTTCACCTGGGAGACGCAGGATCGCTCCCGCGACGTGGCGGCGGCGGAACGCGCGTGGGACAAGGCGAAGGACTTGATGGCTCGCGAGGATATCCGCCTGCTGGTGCTCGACGAGCTCAACATCGCCCTTCGCTACGATTACCTTGACTTGGCGCAGGTTGTCGAAACACTGCGGCAGCGCAGGCCCGATCTCCACGTGGTCGTCACCGGCCGCAACGCCAAGCCGGAACTCATCGAGGCGGCCGATCTCGTCACTGAGATGAATCTGGTGAAGCATCATTTCGCGGCGGGCGTGAGGGCGCAGGAAGGCGTCGAGTTCTGATGCGCGCACTCATGGTGCAGGGCACCGGCTCCAATGTGGGCAAGTCGCTCCTGGTGGCTGGCCTGTGCCGGGTCTTCGCGCGAAAAGGAATGAGGGTTCGGCCCTTTAAGCCGCAGAACATGTCGAACAACGCCGCCGTCACCGCCGACGGCGGCGAGATCGGCCGCGCCCAGGCGCTGCAGGCGCGGGCGGCCGGTGTCGCGCCCAGCGTCCACATGAACCCCGTGTTGCTCAAACCGCAGAGTGAGATCGGCTCTCAGGTGGTGGTGCAGGGCCGCGTGGTCGGCACCGCCAAGGCGCGGGAGTACCAATCCTGGAAGCCGCGCCTCATGGAGGCGGTGCTCGACAGCTTCGGCCGGCTCTCGGAAGAGGCCGATCTCGTCCTCGTCGAAGGCGCGGGCTCGGCATCCGAGGTCAACCTCCGCGCCGGCGACATTGCCAATATGGGCTTTGCCCGCGCAGCCGATGTGCCCGTGGTGCTCGTGGGCGATATCGACCGAGGCGGCGTGATCGCGAGCCTCGTCGGCACGAAAGCGGTGCTCGACGCGGCGGACGCCGCGATGATCCGCGGCTTCATCGTCAACCGCTTCCGGGGTGATCCCGCCCTGTTCGACAGCGGCATGCGCTTTGTGGCCGAGCGCACCGGCTGGCTGGCTCTCGGCCTCGTGCCGCATTTCGCCGATGCCGCGCGCCTTCCGGCCGAGGACGGTCTCGGGCTGCGGCGCGAGGGGCGCAAGGGCTCGGTTGTCATTGCCGTCCCGGTGACGCCCTGGATCTCCAACTTCGACGACCTCGATCCTTTGCGCGAGGAACCGGGTGTCGAGGTGGTGCTGGTCGAGCCTAGTCGACCGCTCCCTGCTGCGGCTGCCCTCGTCCTGCTGCCGGGTTCCAAGACCACCATCGACGATCTCACGTTCATCCGGGCACAGGGCTGGGACATCGATCTCAAAGCCCATGTGCGCCGGGGAGGGCGGGTCCTCGGTCTCTGCGGTGGCTACCAGATGCTCGGGCAGCGCATCGACGATCCCTTCGGGATCGAAGGCGAGGCGGGCCGCTCCATCGAGGGCTTGGGTCTGCTCGATGTCGCGACGACGCTCACCGCGAAGAAGCGGCTTGAGGCCGTGACCGGGACCACGCTCACAGATGGCGCGCCGCTCTCCGGATACGTGATGCATATCGGCGAGACGTCAGGGCCGGATGCTTCTTCGCGCGCTTTCTCGCGATTGGCGAACGGGCAACGCGACGGCGCCATTTCAGCGGACGGGCGCGTCGTCGGCACCTATGTCCACGGTCTCTTCGCGGATGACCACCAACGGGCGCGGTGGCTCAAGCTGCTTGGAGCCGAAACGAGCGATCTCGCCTATGAAGCCCTCGTCGACGATATCCTCGACCGCTTTGCCGATCACCTGGAAATGCATCTCGACTGCGAGCAGCTCCTCGCCATCAGCGCGCGATAATCCAGGTCAACAGCGTCAATCCCGCCGCGAGTGCAAAAAGCAGTGCGCAGGCCGTGCGGTAGAGGGCGAGGGCGCGCTGGATGTCATCCGCCGTCGCCTCGGCACGCCCGTTGCCCATCCAGCGATCCTCGACGCGCACATCGCCATAGACACGCGGTCCGGCCAATCGCAGCCCCAGCGCTCCGGCCATTGCGGCTTCCGGCCAGCCGGCATTGGGCGAGCGGTGATACGAGGCGTCGCGCCGGACGGCTTGCCAGGCACCGCGAGGCGAGGCTCCCCGGTTCAGGGCGGCGGCTGCAACAATGAGAAGGGTCGACAGGCGCGAGGCGGGCAGGTTCACGAGGTCGTCGAACCGTGCGGCAGCCCAGCCGAAGGCCTCGTGCCGGGGGTGCGATGGCCGATCATGCTGTCGGCGGTGTTCGTGGCCTTGTAAAGAGCCGCTCCGGCGAGGCCGCCGAGCCCGAGCCAGAAGGCGGGCGCCACGATCCCGTCGGAGAAGTTCTCGGCCAGACTTTCAATGGCGGCGCGGGAGACGCCGGCCTCGTCCAGGCTTTGTGGGTTGCGCCCGACGATCATCGAGACGGCCGAACGCCCACCGCCGAGTCCACCCTCGCGCAACCCTTTCGACACGGCTGCGACATGCTCATGCAGGCTGCGCTGGGCAATGAGAGTGCTGGAGAGAAGGGCGAGCAGTCCCACACCGACGATGCCGAGCGGCAAAAGCGATCGTTCCAGCATCCACGCCGCCAGGCCCGTGACGGTCACGAGGATCAGCAGAGCCAGAATGCCGGCAGCGCGCCGCCGGCTGAAGGACCAGTTCTCACGGTTCGAGACTCGGTCGAGACCTTTGATCAGCCGTCCGATCCAGGTGACGGGATGCCCGATCCACGTGTAAAGGCGGTGGGGATAGCCGAATGCCGCCTCGGCCGCGAGGGCGAGGCTCAGTATCAGCAGGCTATCGGAGAGGGGCATGGGTGAATCGGATGAGTGAGGCGCGGATCTGGCATGGGGGCGATCTGGACGAAGCCCGGCGGCTCTTTCCGGAAGCACCCGAGCCGTGGATCGACCTGTCGACGGGGATCAACCCCATACCCTATCCCATGCCCTCCTTGCCAGCCTCCCTGTTCGAGCGACTGCCGTCGCCCGCCGGTCATAAGGATCTGGAAGCGGCTGCCGCCGAAGCCTATGGGGCATCGGATGCCACAACGGTGGTGGCCGCGCCGGGAACCCAGGTTCTCATCAGCTTGCTGCCGGCCCTGTGGACCCGGTCGCGCGTCGCAATCCTCGGGCCCACCTATGCGGAACATGCGCACGCCTGGCATGGGGCAGGGCACGAGGTTGCGGAGATCGGCTCGACCGACGGGGTAGGCAATGCGGATATCGTCGTTGTGGTGAACCCCAACAATCCCGATGGCCGCATGCTCCGACGGGGGGCGTTGCTCGATATAGCGAGTCACCTGCGGCAGCGCAGGGGCTGGCTCGTGGTCGATGAAGCCTTCGCCGACTTCGCTGAGTGCGAGACGCTTGCTCCCGTTCTGCCGGAGAACGTCATCGTTCTGCGTTCCTTCGGCAAGACATACGGACTTGCGGGTGTGCGGCTCGGATTTGCGATCGCAGCCGACGGCTTTGCCGAGAAACTAAAAAAAGCGCTCGGCCCGTGGTCTGTATCAGGCCCCGCCATGGAGGTCGGACGCCGGGCGCTACGTGATCGCTCATGGAGACAGACTGCGCAGCGCGCGCGAACCGACGATGCCAGCCGCTTGGATGCGCTGCTTGCGCCTCATTCGGATCGGCCGCCGAGAGGTACGATCCTCTACCGTCTCATGGACAGTAGCCGCGCGCCGGAGTTGTTCTCTCATCTGGGGCGTCTTGGCATCTGGGTCCGCCGCTTCCAATACGATCCGCGTCTCCTGCGGTTCGGGCTGCCGGGTTCGGAGGAGAATTGGCGACGTCTTGAGCGCGCTTTTGCCAATTTTTCCTGATGAGCTCAGTTGAATTCGAGAAAAAAGAAAAAGCCGCGTCTGATCTTTCAACCAGAACCGCGGCTTGTATCCGTGCGAAGCCCCCAAGCACGGTAGTTTTTGAATATATATTTGGTGACTGTTGTTTTGAATTGCCCCGCATCAATGGGTTCAGTCTATAACCCAGTGCACTCGGAAAAAGAAATAGTGGAAAATACGTACCGCGAATGGTCAAGCTTGACGGTAAGCTGCGTATTGCCAAGTTCATGGATGTTTATCCTGTCCTGCGTTAAGATTTTTGAAGAATATTGATTTCACTTTAAAGCTCGGCTTTAGGGATCTTTCGTCCGATCATATGGATAGGGAGGCAATGTTCCATGCCATCCGCAAAATCCCGGAGCCTTGGAACAGATTCGTTGGAGTTCGAGTCTGAATGAGACTGATGAGACATCGGCAGGAGATAAGGGTGAATGTCGTCCGGTCGCATTGAGAAGAAGGCGGTCAGGCCCTGGAACACACCTGGGCTGGCGTACCTCGGGGCTTTTCTCGGCATTGCGCTCGCAACAGCCCATCACATCCATCATGTGAACATCGGCGATCTCTCTGAGAACAACGCCGTTGTTCACATCTTCGGCGAACTCTTTGCGGCGACGAGCGCCGGCGCTTTATTGCTGGGAATTGTCTCCGAAATGCGGAACCGGCTCGTGAGACGTGGCGACTGAAAGGAAAGCCGCTCACGAGTCTATTTCGAGCCTCTAGCTGAACTTCTCGGCTGGCAGTCGAGATTTCGGCAAGGTGCTGGCGGGCATCTTCGAGAACGCTCTCCGTCAGCGCGGCAAGGCCTTTCGAGATACTCTCCAAAGCACGTTGGGGCTCCAGTGGCTGACCGTCGTCCAGCATGCCGTCAGACTGGGTGCTTGCGTGGCCGCGCCGCTCCTCCAGGATCGAGGGTAGACGTTCGCTCTGGCGACGATCTCGCATGGATGAACTTTTCAACGCACGTATGCTGAAAACTACCACCAATCAGCCGATATGGAGTAGAACCTCGGTGAATAGGATTAAGATCGGCTGGCGAGCAGATGCGACGGTAATGTCTTGGCGCGTCGTGCGGAACCGGACGTCCGCGTCAGCGAGAAGTGGATCCGGGTTCCCGCGCCGAACGATCCGATGCTCCAGCGGGAGCAAAGGCCATCTAGCGCTTCAGGCGCTTCACATTGGCACGGACCTTCCTGCGGTATCCCCTTACGACCTTATGAGCCGATCCGCCCGTTGCAAGCGTCGCCGCCGCCTCTGCAAAGGCGGTGACCTTTTCCGTCACCATCAGCAGGTTTTCCGCCGTTGACCCCTGACCCATGGCGGCTTGGGACACGCGGGTCCAGATCACCATCTGAGCCTCGAAGGCCAGCATTGTGGTGTCTGTCGCAAGTTTCATCCAGGGCAAAAGCATCGGAACTCCTGAAAAGGGGACGGCGGATTGGCAGCTTCGGACTTTGGCATCCGATCTGCTAACGCGAGAAAAAAGGGAGCTATACCATCAAAGTGGCGCCATGTGGTTCCATGGAGGATCGGGCCTGTCCGGAATAGTGCTTTGGGATTCAGAGTCAATTTCAAGATCAGTGATTGTGAATTAACGTAGGTGAATACGAGGATGGGATCAGTCCGATCCAATTCTGAGTTGCCGAGGGGATGTGTCCGTGCCCCGCTATTACATAGATATCAGGAGCCATTTCGGAATCGATGAAGATCCAAGTGGAATTGAGTTGCCCGATGTAGCGGCCGCCAGGACCGAAGCCCTGAGGGTGGCCGAAAAGCTCTTGAAAAGCTGGGCCGGGATGTCACCAAATTACAGCAGCGAGATCATGATCGAGATCGTAGGGGAGGATCTTCGCCCTGTCCTGATCATCCCATGCTCGGATATCCAACTGCCAATCTCCGAATAGTTCGAGGCATTACGGTGAGCTCGGCTTGAGCTGACGCAAGGCCTCTTCGCGCGTTTCGAAAATTCTGAAGACCCGATCCACCGCAGTCAGCCGGAACAGCTTCTGAACCTGAGTGCCGGGAGCCACGATACTGAAGTCGCCATCGGCCTTCCGCGCGGCTTTCAGCGCCGCGACCCGTGCTGTCCATGAACGAAACATGCGCAAGATGCAGTGCAGGTCTGACATTGCCCTCGGCAATCGCTGTCGTGATCTGCTGCTTGAAGCTTGGGGCCGCCGCGGCGTCAAGGCGGCCTTGGATATGACCCGGGCCGTCCCTGCGTCCTGCGCGGCCAACTCAATGTTCATGCGACCCCCTTTAGGATTATTCCAAGCGGCGCAGGATTAACGCCGCACCTTAGAATTCGATCCTAAACGGAAAGCGGAAACCGGCTGCGCGATCAATCCTATGGGCTGCCTGCCCAACTCACCAGGGAACTCTCGGGGTTCCTGTCCAGGGGAGTTGCTACGTTCACCGGAGCGGGAGGGTTGGCTCTGGTCATGCAGATCTGCATATGAACCTTGCGAACGTCTTTGATCTCGGCCCTGTAATCGGCGAGTGACAAATTACGGGTTCGGTAGATCAACCTTGTCTCCCTGTAGCATGCATTCCAGCGAGCTTTCCCTTCAGGAGAGGAAGCCCAGCTATGTTCCTGTGCCGAAACGCTGCCTGAGGTGAGGACAGTTAAAGCCAGTATACCAAGAGTTATATGACGCATGGGCAGTGCTCGCGTTGTGAGTATTGGCTCACTCGAAGAGTATAACTGCTTAAGACCACTTCTGTCCCGATAAGGGGCCCAGAGCAAAGGTGGATCCACTTTTGCTCCACCACTTCATGGATTGGTGTGGGATATGTCTTTGAACTGCGACTAAAGTCGGAAAAGCCTTCTTCCTCTCATGGCGCTTTCATGAGCCCTGCGGCTTGAACCTTAATGAGCGCGGCATGGTCGATGCGCAATCAGCGTCGCTGAATTGGTCGGATCGGCAAATGGATCTCAACTGCGTCATGGAAGCTGACAGCACAAGAGGAAGGCTGCCAGAGCTGCTGTCACGGCCGTAGCGATCAACCCCTTGTCGATGAAATATTCTGGCAGGGCGGTGCGATTTGGCATTCGGTTGATCACGTCACGGCTCGCTTGCAGGGGCCACAGGCTGACTTACATGTGGCGGGTGACCGGCAAGTCAACGATTTCATCCGATGGCTCCTATGTCATCGGAGCCGGCAGCAGCTGCGAAAATTTCTGACGGATGACCTCGTAGCACTCGCAGGACGTCTCTTCGAGACCGCGGCGATTGGTGATCGTGATGACGCCTCTGCTCTGGTTGATGAGGCCGGATTCATGAAGTGTGCGTGTGACCGCGCTGACCGTCGAGCGTTGGACGCCCAGCATCTCCGAGAGGAACTCGTGGGTCAGAGGCAATTCGTCCGAAGCCCAGCGATCGCGCGTGCTGAGTATCCAGCGGCAGCAGCGCGCCTCGACGCTGTGAGTGGCATTGCAGGCCACACTTTGAAGCGTCTGCGCCAACAGAGCCTCCGTAAAGCGCAGGACAAGCTGCTGAATCTTGGGGCGCTCCCTGAATGCATCGTGCATTCGATCCAGCTCGATCCGGGAAGCCGTGCCGGATATTTGCACGATATACCGTCCGAACGAGTTTCGGGAGACAAAGGCGCTGACGAGACCGAAAAGGGACTCGCACCCGAAGGTGGCCATCTCGGCCGATTTCCCGTCCAACATGACGGTTACGAGAGAGACGACCACGCCGTGCGGGAAATAGGTATGCTGAATCGTCTCTCCGGCCTCATAGACCACGTGACCTCTTTGGAAATCGACGACGTCCAGATGCGGCTCCAGATAGGCAAAATCCTCATCGTCCAGAGCGGCTAAGAGCCGATTCGAGCGATGAGGGCTGTTCATCTGAACCTGTGCCATGGCGAAAGGTCCTGCTCTGAACAGGTTCATTCTACCACGACAGGCGGTCCAAGGATGCTGAAAACGGTTCCGGCAGGGACGCTAGGACGCCAAGCCGACGGTAGCATAACCGCGCGCTCAGAGACGGCAGTCGGAGAATGGCTCTGTCGGATCAGATGCAAATAGGTATCCAACCGCGATCTCGAATTTTTTATTCGATCACCACATCGGCGCTGCTGATCAGTGAGGGCGGCAAGGTGACGCCCAGGGCGCCGGCGGCCTTCAGATTGACGAACAGTTCCACTTTCGTGACCAGTTGGACTGGAAGATCCGCAGGCTTCTCGCCATTGAGGATCCGTCCGGCATAGATGCCGGCGCGACGATGCGATTGCGTGAAATCGCCTCCATAGCTCATCAAGCCGCCCGCAATCGGGAAGTCGCGTGATTGTGTGATGGCAGGCACCCCATAGCGGGTCGCCAGCGCAGCAAGCCGCTGGCTGCGGAATGCGAAGTAGGGGTCGGAGGTAAACACGAGCCCTCCTGCCCGGAGCTGGGATGCGGATGAGAACATGGCGTCGAACTCTCGTTCGTCGCTGGTGGTCAGAACATGAAGTCGCACCCCGAGAGCGTCGGCTGCCGCCTGGAGGTTCTTCAATTGTGAATCGGCGGTCGGGCTGGTCGGGTTGGAGACAATGGCGAATTCGGTAGCGGATGGGACCAACTCGTGCATGAATTCCAGCCGCTTACGCGAGACTTCCACGCTCAAGCTCGATACGCCCGTGAGGTTGCCTCCTGGCCGTGACAGACTGTCCACGACTCCGAGTGCGACGGGATCGCCGCCCATCTCAAAGACAATCGTTATACTGCTGGTTGCCGATTTTGCCGCGAGGGCTGCGGGAGCGCCTCCCGCCGCGACGATGACGGCGGGCTTCCGACTGGCCAGATCTGCCGCGAGTGCAGGCAATCGATTGTACTGGCCTTGCGCCCATCGATACTCGATTGCGATATTGCGACCCTCGGCAAAGCCGCTCTCGCTTAGGCCTTCACGGAAGGCCTTAAGGCGGCTGGTGAACGGCTCGGGCGACTCGGGGCCGATATATCCGATCAGTGGTACCGCCAGCGGCTGGGCGCGCAAGGGGAGCGTCAACGCTGCCGCACCGCCGATCACTGTGAGGATGTCACGCCGCCTCATTCGACCAGCATCCTCAGGCGATAGAGGGCTCGAAACTTGAAGTGTGCTGTGCTTCCAACCGCCATCACGAGGTCACCTTAAAGTGCTCATGTGAACCCGACGACTTGGCGGCATGATAGCCGCAATTATTTCTCTTTGTAATAGACGAATTTATATTCGACGACTTGCTTCAAGTCCGGTTTCTATCTGCCATTTCAATGATGGCGAATGTTTGCAGGCACCATCCCTGCTCCGACGACCAGCTTAGGCGGTATGGTGCCTCTCTTCGAAGGATATGCCGTACACGGGCAGCTCCTCATCATAGCCCTTGATGGATCTCATCCCGAGCGAGATCATGGCGCGCTTGCCGTTCACAGCCTCGGCAATGGCAACATCTGCCAGAATTTCCCGGTCGGCCGCCGAGGCGCACAAGCGGGCAGCGAGATTCACGACGGTGCCGATGGCGGTGTAGTCGAACCTGCTCTCGTATCCGATCCTCCCGACCGTGGCCGGCCCGATGGCCAGACCCACTCCGAAACCGATCCGGTGGTCTCGCTCTCTCCAGCCGACGATGAGCTCCTGCACACATTGCTGCATCTCCGCCGCCAGGTCGACCGCCCGGACGGCCGGCTCATCGACCGGAACGGGTGCGTTCACGAGCACCATCAGTCCGTCCCCTGAGAAGGTCGTCAGGGTTGCGGCATACTTCGTGATGATCCGGCCAAGGGCATCGTAATATTCCGAGAGCACGCTCATCACCTCATCGGGCGTTGCTCTCGCGGAGAAGGCGGTGAATCCTCGCAGATCGCAAAACACCGCCACCACCTCGGTGCGGCGGCCCTCGAGCACGCCGTCGTCGCCTTTGCGGTCGACGAGTTCGGCGACTTGGGGCGCCAAGAACCGTTTGAGTTTGGCAATGCGCTCCTGACGCTCCTGGGAGATGGCGAGTTCGGCGGCCATGGTGTTAAAGCTGTCAGCCAGCCGCTGAAACTCGTCGCCTGTTGCAATATGGATGCGGTGTTCGAATTGTCCGGCGCCGATGCGTTCGGTACCCTCCTCGAGCCGCCGGATCGGCTCGGTCATCCGGCTGGCCAGGACATAGGCTAGCAGACCTGCGAAGGCGGCACCGGCGAGAAGGAGGCCCCCTGTCCTCCACAGGGCGGCATAGATGGGCCCAAAGGCTTCGGACAGTGGCTGCTCGACGACGACCGTCCAGTCAGGGCCGGCAACGGGTGAGGCGGCAGCTGCAACCGCGTTTCCTTGCGAGTCCCGGCTTGTTGCGACATCTGCCCCGGCACGCCTGATCACCTCCCGGATAGCCCGAAAAGGGGCGAGTGTGGCCTCATCCGCTCCTCGCAGGACGAGGCTGATGTCCGGATGAGCGATGAGCCGCCCCGGAACGTCGAGCACAAACGCATGCCCAGTTTCCCCGACCTTGATGGCCGAGATCACGTCCCAAATCAGCTTCAGGTTCACCTCGGCGACAACCACGCCGACGGACGGTCGGTTGCCGGACATTGCAATTGTCAGGTAGGGTTCGGAGTCTCGATAGTAGCGGACCTCGCCATACCAGAGCTGGCCCGAGCGGGCTCCGGTGACTGCCTCATTCGTGGAGCGGTCCGCACGGCTGTCGGTTCGGTTCAGGCCGATGCGCGAGACATACAGTCGTTCGCGCCCGGTGCCGTCGACCAGGGTGAGGCTGACGATGGCAGGCACCTGCCGCAGCAGGCGCAAGGCATCGATCCGCCGCCGCTCGTCCGGTTCCTCGGTCCAGGGGAGCTGAACCAGCCAGCCGAGCTGATTGGTGATGCCGTCGAGAAAGCCTTGGATCTTGGCGGCTGCGGATCTCGCCTCGACACTTAGCAACTGTTCGACCGTCGTCCGCTGGTCGCGGTAGCCGAACCAGGCCTCGCTGACACCATTGGTCGCCAGTGGAATGACCACGGCCAGAAACAGCACGAGGAAGTACTTCTGGAAGAGGCCACTGAACCGGAGACGGTGCCTGATCATGACCACATGCGCTTCAGCCTGTCTCGCCGGATGCTGGCTGGAAAGGTGGGGGCAGTGATCGTGCGGTGCGTCAAGACGGAAGGCAAGGCAATCATCGAAAGCCCTCGACCCGTAGCGGTCGCATTTCACTGATTATGAGGCCGGGTGCGGCGCCTCGCCAGTGGTTTGTTCCGAGCCTGCAACTGTCCCTTGCCCGGGTTCCCGCGCATGGCTTTCGTGAGCACTCAAGGATCCGAGGCTCTACGGAAAGGATCGCCGCTCGCGAACAGCCAGGTCTCGACCAATCGGGTTCCTGGACTATCCGGCAGGACCTGCAGGCCGTGGAGGTGCCGCAGATCCGGGTGTGTCGAATTGGATACAGAAAAAGAGAAAGGCAGCGATGCTGCCCTTTTGTGCTTGCCGGTTTTTGATGCACAAAGTACTTTATTGCAATGCAGCGCAGTAATTGGCGTTACCGCGCTGCTCGCCCTTCTTGGGCGTTTCCTCCCTAAACTTCGGGCCGCATTGTTGCGGCCCTTTTTCTTGTCGAGGGAGCGTATTCACGGTCTCATGATCGGGCAAGCGAATTCTACGGCTTCTACGTACATCAAAAGTCTTAACGCCGTGTCGCGGGATGCTCCGTCTCTTGGCTGGTGCATCCTTCCTCGTGGAAAAGCGGGTCCACTTTTTACTGATGCGGACCCGATTCCGCACGATGCGCTCAATTCCCGGCCTGCAACTATGTTTTGCCCATATTCTCATTGAGGAGAGCATCGGGGGACACGTCGCCGACCACGGGAACTGCCGATTATAGCCTGCCGAACGCTAGAGGTCCGGAGCTGCTCCAGACCCTTGGGGAGAAACGGCAGACACTGACCGGCGATCGGAAACACTTCCATTGAGGCTGCGATATCGTGATTCGTACCGGCGGAATCTTTGTCGCGGCCAATCCAGGCACCGCTTTCCGGATCTGGTCTTCTATTGGGCAGGTTGACGACCTCGAAGATATTGTAACAATGTTCCAGAGGAGCGGGAACATGTCGCGGAAAGACTTCGAGCAGACAATTGAGTTTATTCAGGATCTTGATTGAGCGAGAACGCCGGCCGAGGTATGCGGGATGCTGCTGTCAAAGGTCCGCAGGTTTGGGGCTGAGTATGTCCTGGCAGGAACCATGCCTTCGCCTGGGACAAGTCGTGAGCAGCAGATCTCAAACATCATCCTTGATCATTGGCCTGTTGATTGGTCCCGCCGCTACTTTGCCCATGGCTATGTCTTCCGCGATCCCGCCATTCGAGGCGTTACAGCGAACATGAGTCCGTTCATGTGGGATGAACTTGAGCCGCTGTATAGAGATAACCAAACGGCATGGCGGGTTATGGATGAGGCTGGTGATTTCAGGCTCAAGCGAGGATTTACGATTCCGTTAGTAACACTCGAAGGTGATATCGCAGGTTTCTCATTGGCGGGCGAGAAGTTGGAGGTTTCGCCCGCAGACAGAGGAATGCTGACCCTGTTGGCAACGTATGCCCTGGGCAGATCATTCCTACTGCGCGCGGACGACGGGAAGCCGATGCTTTCACTGAGCAGCAGAGAGCAAGAAGCGCTTCAGTGGGCGGCCGAAGGAAAATCGGAATGGGAAACCGGCGAGATCATGGGGATCTCGCAGCATGGCGTCGACAAGCACATGCGTGCGGCTCGGCTTAAGCTCAGGACCACGAGCCGAACGCATGCTGTTGCCGAAGCCATTCGCCGAGGCCTCATCAAATAGATAGTACGCTTTTGCGTACTTATGTTCCTAATATCCGATCATATGATGGTGTCCTCAACCTTAGGAGGACCCATGATCCATATCGTTACGCCAGAAAATCAGCACCTGTTTCGGGACGAGATGGAGCAGGCGTATCGACTGCGGCATCGCGTGTTCGTCGAAGAGATGAAATGGACGGACCTGGCAAAGCCCGACAGTAGGGAAATCGATCAGTTCGACAATGAACATGCCGTCCATATGCTCTACGTCGATGATGGCAAAGTGCATGGTTACCAGCGCATGCTGCCGTCCACGAGGCCTCATCTTCTCTCCGATGTGTTGCCTCAACTCTGCGAGGACGAGCGCCCTGTCGGGACCCATATCTGGGAGTGGACTCGATATTGCGTCGAGCCGGCCCACCGGGAGAGGGGGAGGGCCCTCAGTCCAGTAGCCAATGCGCTTCTCTCCGGCATCGTCGAATGGGGACTGGAGAGCGGCATTTCCACGATCATCATCGAGATGAATCCGCTGTGGTTGCTGCGACTTGTCCAATTGCACTTCCGCACGATTCCGCTCGGTTTGCCACAGCGGATCGGGGACCAGGATGTCGTCGCCATCACCGCTACCTTCGATTATCGGACATTGTCGCGTCTCCGGGAAATGCGCGGCGACGGTAGGCGCGCTCTTGCTGCATCAGAAATAGAGACGCGCCGTCTCGTGGGGTGAATCATGACACAAAGCAAAGAGGAGTTGGGTCTTGATGAGAAGATGATGGTTCTCGATTTCTGGGCTCATGGAATGGATATTGCGCTGAAGTTTACTGAAGAGCAGATTAGGTCCGTCCGTGGACTGAAAGAAGCTATTGACGCGACCTCAGTGTTACCGGCCGCCATTGGATGGGAGGACGACGCTGAGGAGGCCACCTAGAATACCTGCCGTACTCATTTGCTGCTGCCCAGACACGAGGAACTTGCTGCAGCACGGACCATGCGGACGAGAGCCATGCGCATTTCAGGGCTCTCGATCCACCTCGATCTGCGCCGCCTCCGGCTGATTCAATCTTTATCCTTCAGCAATGATCTCGAGCATGTCGTCGGGAAGAGGTCACGGGCTCTTGTAGAGCAGGAAGGCGCTGCCGCGAGGTGCGATGAAGGTGATCGCTCCGGCCTTAAACAACGAACAGATCCTTGTACGTCAATATTGCCCCCTTCTTCAATTGTGCAAATTCAAGAGGGGCCTTGGATCCGGACGCATCTGGATCGTAGGACAGAACGCCCGACTTCCTGTCGTACAAGACATAGTCGTCTGTATCCCTTGCCTGGGAGTCGATGGCGAAGAATCCTTTTTGGAGCTGAGCCGGCTTAGTGAGCGTACCCTTGCCGAGCGTGGTGAAGATCTTGTTGTCGAGCCAGATGGCATCGGCCGCGGCGCCGAAATCCTTGATGGTGTCGAAGTTTATCTTCCGATCTGTTTTGGATGTTCCCAGCTTGGTGTCGAACACGAAAACATCCTTCCCGCGGTCGCCGTAGAGCACGTCGTTGCCGGACCCGCTGTAGAAGATGTCCGCACCGGCCTTGCCGCGCAAAGTGTTGTCCCCGGCATCGCCACGGATTGCAGGTGCCGCGGTCTTCTGGAGGCTCGTCGTCGAGGAGACATTGTGAGAAATCGAAAGGGCGTAGAATGAGGTCTGCCCGTAGCCGGCGCCTTGGGTTTCGTTCACTCCCAGGTAGGTGCCTGCCTTGAAATAGAAGGCGTCCGACTGCCATACGCTGTTGATCTTGCTGATGGACTTGTAGGTCTGGCCATCAGCCTTGATGGTCACAACGAGCTGATCTGCCTTTGCGCTGATCGTATAGGAGAAGCGTTCGTTCAAGGACACGTGTGGCTGCTTGCCTCCAGCGTTCAGGAAGTAGAACTTTGTCTCGCTGTCGTTGGGTCCCGCCTGATCGTTGACGAAATAGAGCTTGCCGTTGTCCCAGTTGAGGCGGATCAGTTCGTCATCCTGGCCGTGGATCTGCCCCACGACGATCCGACCAGGCGTGCCGTTGAACTTGGTCGGGGCATGATCGATCTCCAAGATCGCGGACATGATGCCGCCTTTGGCTAGGCTCCAGGCGGCCCGCTCAGAACCGTTCATCTCGCGCAGTTCGGATCTGGCGAATTTGGAGCCCTTTGTGGTGGCCCCCTCCACGGGGGCCGTAAACGTCATGGCCCCGCTCCCGGCGGTATAGAAGTATTTCGGATGCTCGTAGCCCGAGAGGCTCTTCAC
Source organism: Microvirga sp. RSM25 (assembly GCF_044784385.1). Classification (NCBI taxonomy): domain Bacteria; kingdom Pseudomonadati; phylum Pseudomonadota; class Alphaproteobacteria; order Hyphomicrobiales; family Methylobacteriaceae; genus Microvirga; species Microvirga sp. RSM25. The sequence continues at coordinate 1,076,885 of NZ_CP173039.1, forward strand.
CTCGCGCGACGTGCCCGTGAAACTGCCGGCACCATCGATGGGAAGGCCGATCTTCCAGTTGGACAGGTCGAAATTGCCGCTTGGTGTGGCGCGTGGGTTTAGAGCCATGGAGGAGATACCGATGCTGAACGCATTCAGCTTAAGGCATCAGCATTGCTCCAACCTGTATTCCTAATGGTATGGTTACTGGGAAGACAGGGGCATTCACCCAGGCGCCATCTCGGTCTAGAGCATCGTGCGGAACCGGAGGCCCGCATTAGCGAAAAGTGGATCCGGATTTCCCGCTCCACCCGATGAGCTGCTCGAGTAACAGAACATCGGGTGGTCCCAAAAGCGGAGTCTGCTTTGGGGACCGATGCCCTAGGGATTGCGCGCCCAGCTGACGAGGGCCGTCTCCGGATGTCGATCGGTCGGCACGGCAAGCTGCACGGGAGCAGGCGGGGTTGCCCGGGTCATGCACTCCCTCATGTGAGACTGACGGCCTGCCTTGATCGCCTGGCGATAATCTGCGAGCGAGAGACTGTAGGTTTTGTAATTCAGTCTTGTCTCTCTGTAGCAGGCATCCCATCGGGCTTTGCCTTCAGGAGTGGACGCCCATTTTCCGGGCTCTGCCGACACGTCCAGGGAAACAAGAGCGGTGAAAGTGAACACTGTAAGCGACAACAAACGCATTTCGAACTCACACAGTTGATCGTTAGCCACCTTGCGGGGGAAACGGCGTGTGAGGAGCGGCGTTCAAGTGGGCCAAGAGCTATAAAGTATAGGTGGCTACCTCGTTGGAGGCATCTTCCTGCTCGCAAATCAAGGGTGCTGCCGGCAAAGGAATGGGCGGCTGGTTTCCCGGCGGAACCGATGCACGCCGGAACAGATTGACATGAGCGTTTGAGACCTGGCGCGATGCCGAGGCCGAGCCGTCAGCGTCCTGCACAGGCGTGGAGCAGCAGGTACGAAGATATCAGCACGCCTATTGCCAGGACCAACACAGTGGCTGTCAGCGTAGGCCAACCAACTCGGGTCTCACGAGCGAGGCGCGCCAGCACCTCGTGTCGCTTCTGATTGAGCGGCCTGTCCCTCTCAAATTCCCCGTGAACCATTGGTGCCCCGCTACGAAAGGTGCCACTTCGGCAAGGTCAGCCAAGTGTGCTCTTGCCACCATTTTTAGGATGCACGTCGACCGAGTGGCCAGTTCCCTAAAGTGGTAGAGCGGCTGCGGGAGCAGGTCATGCAGGGGAACAGCATTGAGGACCGGGCACGGAGAATGGCCGCGCCTGATCCTTATGACGGATTCAGACGCGGCCCCGGCCCGTATTTGCCCCTACGGGAGGCTGTTAGCTAAAGATTAACCTTGGCTGGAATGCGGCTGAGCTTCGTAGTTTATTGGACCATTCTGTGGAGCGGCCATTTCTCAGACCAAGTGCTGACGGGTCGGTCGGTGGGCTCGGCGACGGCGGCGGTGTCGCGGGGGTAGGTCATGATATGAAATCAACCGCTTGTGATGCACCTCACAGCTCGATCCCTTGATCGTGGGGCAAAGTCATCTTTCGCCGACAGAGAGCATCTTCGGTGGAAGCGAGCAGCCCAACTTGAAAAGGACGTCTCATGAATAACTTCGGTCCCACCTACGACTTTGGCGGCGACGGGGACATGCTCTCCGGCGTGCCTCCGATGTCCATTCTATACGAAGGTCCCACACCTTGGTTCATGCCGAGCAGCGACTCTGGTGGCGGCGATCCTCCTTTCTGTGGAACGCCCCCTGGTCCGAGCGGCGGCCCTGTCATCATGCCCTATATTGTCGAAGCGCCCCCTGGTCCTAACGATCCGCTGGACTGCTGGTAAGCGAAACTGCGGGCAAGCGAAATCGGGGCGTCGCGAGTCAATGTATTGCGACGCTCCATCGTTGTGCAGTGCTGAGGCCTGGGACAGAGCCCACAATCGGCTAGGGCAAAGTCTAGCCGGTGAACTCGGAGATGGCAGCGGTGTCGCGGGAGTAGGTCGTGCCTTGAGTATGGCAGGGAAGGGTGAAGAGCGGGTTCAGCGCTGTGTGCCACACCAGACCGAGGGTCAGCGGGGCTCCTTTTTGCCGGACAAGCCTCAAGCAGCGGATTGGCTGCTAACCCAAGCGGCACCGCATCACCAAAAGTAAGAGATGCTATAGGCAAGGATACCTGCCACGACGAGCGCAGCGGCGGTCTTCCAGTGCTTCTGTATGTGCTGATGCAGCGTCATTGCGTGTCTTCTTTTGAGCTCGGAGACGGCGGTGGTGTCGCGGGAGTAGTTGATGGGGAGGGAAGCTGTCCTGAAGTTGTGTCAATATTGGCGAAGCGGGATGTGTGAAGTGAAAACCTTGGTGTTTGCATTCTCTACACCGGCTTCATCTAGCAAGCTGACAAACGCCTCATATGCAGCGAACGAGTGATCCGTTGGGCCTATAATGACCCGGTCAAGCAATTCAGGGATAGTTGCGCCAGTAAAGCCTTCCTCTGGGATATTCTTGAGAGGAATTTTGTAGACCGGCTGGGGAATGCCACGAACAACTTCAACATCTCGACGCAAGTGCTGTGACGATTCAGGCCAAGGGGAGTGGATAATCCGCCACTCCTTCTCTTCTTTGAAGCCAGGATGCTTGGTTGCAAGAACGGCATACTGGAAAGCATGAAAGACAAAAGCCATTTGCGTTTGAAAATCCAACGCTCTAAGCATTTCTTCATTTTCTTCCATCCCGTCGACAACTTTCTGAAATTCCTGCTTGAATTCAATTGGGCTGAGGTAAGCAACGGGGCTTGTATAGGCTTTCAATGCGTTAGACTGGCGAAGAAACGGGCCGCTATTCAGAACTAGCGCAACGCCGGTAGTGCCGCCATATGCTCGCCACATAGAAAGACGTCTAATTTCGTCCTCGCTTTCTAAGTGTTCAGACATGCATGCTAAATAAGTGTGATACCGAAAATTTGGCTCCAAAGGATCGAACTGTGCCTTGAGTTGATCCGAAAAATTTGGGTGAAATCGATCCAGGATGCTCCTGAACTGTTCACCAGGTTCGCTATGATAAGCGCCGGATAAACATCTTATGCCATGATCAATTTCCATGAAGTCGTTCATTGCTGTGGACTTTCTCATCCACACTTCTTTCTTCTTGACTATATTAACTGCGACCTCTGCAGAGGTATAATGGACAAAGCGTGTGCCTTTGGTCCTCATTTCACGTTGTTTATTTAATGCGTAAGGATTGAATATGTCATAAAGCTGATCGTATGCTGGAAGATCTTCCATGGTGCCTCTCATGCTTTAGCAAAGCATAGGGCGAAAAGATCTAGACATAAACTAGCGCAGCCGAGTTTTGACGCATGTCCCCAATTAGGGCTCTAGGCCGAAGGTGGCCCCTCATCCTCTGGAAGAGAAGCAGGAGGAGGGGAGGCATGGATGATTGCTCCGCTGTCGTCATTCTTGATCATGGAGCCGTCCGAACTTTCGATTAGCCCGGTGCATTCGGCACATTCGCCACCGGGGCCGAAGTCATCGCAAGGGCCATACCAAGGGTGTGGATGCTTCTCGATTGTCTCGCTCATTCCCCATCCTCCGGAAAGAGGGAGGACTGAAGAGGGGTGGGGAGGAGTGCCCGGATGGCGTGGGTCGCCGCAGATGCTCCACCCGAGTTCTGGCTGCCAAGGTCATTGTCCTGCTGGCGCTCAACCTCGTCCGCCGCTTTGGCGCACTCTTTGATGATTGTCTTTCGGACCTCAGCCGGGATTGCATAGCGGACGAGGCCCGCCAGGTATTCGGCAGCCCTACGGTCTGTCTCGTGATAGTGAAGCTTCAGGGCCTCGAAAATCAGATCGGTTAAGGTATGCTCGGTCATGCCGTCCTCCCTGTCATGAGAGGGTCGAACCGCGAACCCATTTGTCTAAACAGCCGTAAAGAGGCTGTCTAAACGAGCGATCCAAATTGTGAGGAGGTGCCGCTAAGCCCTTGAAAAGCAAGGTGGCTGGGGGACCTGGATTCGAACCAAGACTAGCGGAGTCAGAGTCCGCTGTTCTACCGTTAAACTATCCCCCACCGAAGCCATTGAAGTCATTCGCCTTTTTCGGAGAGTTTTTCAATCCAGGGCGAAAGTTTTTCAAACGGCGTCTGTAGTGGCGCTGACATAGGTGGCTTTTGACGCCTCGTCAAGCCTCCAATTGAATATCATGTATGGGGATTTTGTGTCTCAGGAACGGGTGGCCGGGAGCGCCCGCGGCCTTAGATTGAAGACGTTAACGTTTGGCAGATGAAATGCGGGAGATCTGGTTGATGCTGTGGATAAGAATCGATTCAGGATCGTTTTGAATCGACTGGCGTGTCATCCGGGCGTCCACTAGCAAAGTACGCTAGTTGAGTCATAAAGTTGCTTTTGAGGCGCATCGAGGCGTAGAATGGGCAAGTCTGGGGATAGTGCAGGCGACGTCGCGAAGATTATTCGCCCAGAGTTGTTCTTTTGTCTGGGTGCGGCCTCTGGAACAGACACGCACACAGTCACCGAGGCCCTCTCAACCGAGCTCCGAAGTGTCGGGTATACGCCGGTGCCTATACGTCTCAGCTCACTCATGGCGACGCTTCCTGGCCTGGAGTACTTGGCAGGCCTCGAAGCTGATGATGAGCGGATCCGTGAAAGCATCAAGGCTGGAAATCGTATCCGTCGGCTTGAGGGATCCGCTGACGCAGTCGTTCGGCTTGCTATTGCTCAGGTCCAGAGAACGCGATCTGAGACGAATGCGGACAGCGACGTATCGGTGCCAGCGGAAGGCGTCTGCTACATTATTAGCTCCCTCAAGCGTAAGGAAGAGATCGACACGCTTAGGCAGATCTACAGCAAGCAAGTTTTCCTGATCTCCATTTATGAGCCGAGAGAAAGCCGAATTGAAAATCTATCTCGGAGAATAGCGCGAAGCCGGAAGGCACCGGATGAGAGGACATATCGGTCTGTCGCAGAAGAGATTATCGATACCGATCAAAAGGAGCGCGGAGACGCATTTGGCCAGCGCCTGGAAGATGTCTTTCCATTGGCTGATGTATTCCTCAAGGCCGGCAATTCGGTCAGGAGTGATGTAAGGCGGTTTATTCAGCTTCTGTTTGGTGCACCTTTCATCACGCCAACGGCTGATGAATTTTTGATGTTTCATGCCCGTTCAACAGCTGCACGATCGGCCGACCTTTCACGGCAGGTTGGTGCTGTCATAGCAACGCCAAAGGGTGAGATCCTTTCGACTGGCTGCAACGAAGTGCCAAGAGCCGGCGGGGGCGTCCAATGGGATGATGTGGCCGGCAAGGACGAGGACTATCGCGACTATAAGCTAGGTGTTGATGCTGCGGCCGCCGCGAAAATCGAAATCGTGTCTGGCGCGATGAAGGAACTCCAGCGAGCCGGTTGGCTCAAGGACGAATACAGTTCGAAGACGCCCGAAGATCTCGCATTGCTGGCGCTGTTCGAGGACAAGAAGCCTCTCGCCGGAACGATGATCTCAAGCCTTTTGGAGTTTGGCCGAATCGTTCACGCTGAGATGGCAGCAATCAGCGATGCTGCGATGCGGGGCGTGGCAATCAAGGACAGTTCGCTGTTTTGCACTACCTTCCCCTGCCATATGTGTGCTCGCCATATCATCGCGGCCGGAGTCAAACGTGTGGTCTACATCGAGCCGTATCCGAAGAGCCGGGCAAAAAGGCTCTATAAGCGCGCGATCCAGGTTGATGAGGACCGAGATGCAGACGATGACGCGGTGAAATTTGAGGCGTTCGTGGGGGTATCTCCCACACGCTTTTTTGACCTTTTTGATTTTATTGAGAGGAAGGATAGCCACGGGTACGCACATTCCGAAGCCGCCCCTTCACGTGGGCCTAAGGGTGTGTCTGTGGCATCATTTTCATCGGAACTGGAATCGGTCTATTTCAGTTCCATGAGTCGAGCCGACTGGTCGGAAGCGGCTTTAGAGAACAAAACGGGAGAGGCACAATGACCGCTGCGAAGAGTACTTCTTGGGTGACAAACTTAGCGAGTGAGGCTGCCAATCGTACGAACTCCTGGACGTCTTCTAAGCGCGCGTTCGCTGAGAAAGTACTTAATTCTAGCAAGCTCGACTCGAACCGGAGCTCGCAGCCGAAGATAGATCCTCATCTGCAGCCATCCTGGCCGCGTCAAGATCGCACCTAAGCTATCTGCGCCGCCGCACTATGAGGGTTGCGGCGGCTCCCGCCTACTATTCAGCTATTGATCACTTCGAACCGCCGCCGGTTCATCTCGGCGGCTTCCATTTGATCCATAAAGCGGGTGTAGCGCATCACCATCGGCAGGCTCATACCAATATCGTTGGAGATTGCCTGGGCTTCGTAGCCCTGCCGCCGGCGCTCCATCACAGCCGCACCGCGTAGGCCATGAAGGGTAGGGCCTCGGCTGTCCTCCGGGTCGATCTCCCAGCCATATCGCTTGACCTGGTCAGCCAACCATGTGCGCCAGCGCTTGCAGAGCGTTTTGCCCTCAGCTGTTTGCTCCAGCCACCGTCCCCAGCGCGACCGGATTCGCTCCGGAGTGTAGACTTGGCCTCGGGGCGTGTAGAGGTAGACGTCCTCGCGGTGGCGCTCGATCGGAGCCTTCCAGCGGGTTGAGGTGAAGCCGATTGGGGTCTCGCCCCAGCGGTCGAGCTCGATCGCCTCGGCCGTCGAGAGCGGGATGAAGAAGGCCTTGCGGACGCGATTCGTCTTCTGCGGGCGGCACCACAAGCCGTTGCGCTCCCGGTGGACAGGGCCGAAGCGAACGATATCGCTCTCGCGCTGGCCTGTCATTAGCCCGAGCCGAACGAATCGGGCGATGTCGCTTGGTGCGCTCTCCATCACGTAAGCTCGGGCCCATTCTGGCCATGGCACATGCCCGCGGTCTGGGATGCGGAGATCTTTGATTTTCTCGAACGGGTTCAGGGTCACGAGACCTAGCGGGATTGCCCAGTCCCAGACAGTTCGCCCAACAGCCAGCATTTGGTTGGCCATGACGGGTGTGTCCTTCATCGCATCGCGGGCCGTCTGGACTGCGACCGGGGTCAAGCCTTTGGCCGGGAACAACCCCCAAGCATCCGGGTTCTCGAACCGGTCGAGATGGACGCCATAGGTCTTCTTGGTCGACTCCGCGAGGCTCAGGAAGTCTTCTCCGGAGCGGTACCGGCCGACGACATCAGCCACTGAACCTGCTGGCACATTTGGGTTGCTACCGCCCAGGCGCTCGATCTCGCGCCAGAACTCCGACGACTGTGGGTCCCGAGGGAGCTTATGGCGTTCGCCAGCGCGTGCTGTATTCCGGCCAGGCGCCCAGTAGTAATAGAGCCGGCCCTTGGACCGGACGACTTGGACCTCAGGCGGCAGTTGCACGGCGGCGACCCTTCGTCTGGGCATGGCGTAGCTTCCCAGCATTGGCAACAAACGGGTCGGCTACGGTACATTGTTCCTGCTGAGGTGCAACGGCCGAGCTTTCTTGTTCCTCAGGTTTGCGCCTCGTGAGCCACGCATCCACGTCGGCCCAGCGCCATCGCGGTGTGCCTTCTGGCAGGCCGGGAGCTGCCGGCGGCAGAATCTTTCTAGCCACCCAGTTGTCCCAGGTTTCTGGCGAGATGTGCAACTCTGCCGAGCCAACCTCTCGCGACACATAGGCCGGAGTTCGGGAGGGCAGGGGAAGGTCAGCTTTTCTGACAGTCATGGGGCGGCCTATCAGCATAGAAAAGGCTAAGATAAATTCATTGAACCAGTCTGAGAGACGGTAAGATCAATGGCTTAGCAGTTGAGGCAATCGATCAGTTGCTCGTAACTTGTAAAAGTGTACAGCGCCCTCAGAAGGGGATGTCCGGATCGAGAGGGACCTTGGAATACTCTTCGTTGCGGCGAGCGGCGCACCGTGATGCGGTCTCGCGCCCCTCGGCATTGTCGCCATAGTCGCAATCGCCGCACTTGCTGCATTGCATGACCGGGAACGAGCAGCCTCCGTCGGTGCAGCCGCAGTTCCTGCCGCCGATATGCTGCCAGTCGTGGCCAGCCTCGCTGCAATGGGCCTCGGCTACGGCTCGCTTGGCGGCGGCGAGCTCGGCCTCTGCGGCGGCTAGGCGGGCTAGAACGGTGCTCATGCCCTGTCCTCTGCCCGCTCGCGGAGCATCTGGTCCGCATACTCGTAGCGGACGAGGGCCCAGACGGCGAGGAAGGCTGCGCGGTTGGCATCGTTGAAGGGTGGCACATCGCCAAAGACCTGAGCGGCCATCTCGAACGAGATCGGGGCATGTGCGGCGAGATAGTCCCGCAGCGTCATCCCTCCCGCCGATGTTGTGAAAGGCTCGATCAGATCTCCGTGCCCATCGCGCTGGCCGCTCTCAACATCCAACTGAGGGAATGCTGGACCGCCGTCTCGATACTTGTTCATCATCTCACATTCCTCGGATGGCGGCGGCGATCTCTTCACAGGCCGTGACGTCACACACGACAGGGCAGGGCACTTGCGCATTCCACCGCTCATGCCCGCTTTCCGCGACCTGGGCGCACCGCTCGCGCTCGTCGGCGATCGCCGCCTCGATGGTCCGCACCAGCGTCGGGATGCTGATGGCGTAGCAATCGCGCTCACCCTTGGCGTTGTCTCCGATCGGGAAGTCGCGGTGCTTGAACAGGGCCTCTAGGGCTCTTTCTACCGGCGTCATGACTCACTCTCCGATAGCATTGCGGATCTCGTGCAGAGTCTTCGGCAGTGGTTCGCTCGGCAGAAACCCGCGCAGGATCTCCGCCTGGGCGTCGGCCTTCTGGTACCAGCTCGCCGGCGGCTCGCCCTTGCTGTCGATCGCCTCCTGCACCAGGTCAGTGATCTTCTCGATCGACTTGTGCAGGCGGAGCAACTCCTCGCGATCCTCCTCCGCCTGCTCGACGGAAACGCCGCTCTGAATCATCTTGCGCAGCTCGGGCATGTGCTCCTTCGGCAGGCGCTCGGCGCACCAGAGGATGATGCGGCGCGCCTTATCGTTCTCGTTCTCGCAGAGATCGAGGCTCTCCTTCAGGCGCTTGCTCGCGGCCTCGGCCGCCCAGAGCTTCTCATCGAGGGTGGCTGGGCTCTGTGTGTTCAAGGGACTCATGGGGCTCTCGTGGTTAACGGGGATTCGCATAAACGGCGGCTTGGAAAGAAGTCAGACGTCGGCGACGTAATAGGCTCGGCAGGTGTGGTCCCACTGCCATGCATCGATATCGGAGGCAGGCTCATTCAGTTCATTTCGCCAGGTGAGCCACCAGTCACAGAGACCCAACAGCTTCATCGCCGCCTGGACATGAGGGCACGTTGAATGGGGCTCACCGACTGGAGCGCTTCCAACAATGAATGACAGCCACAATGCCCAAATGATCAGCCGCACTGCCGTGCCTCCTCGCGGTCCGTCCGCTCGATCTCCGCCACGATCAAGGCGGCCGCGCGCACCAGGTTGCGGCGATCTCCTTTCGGCTTCCACCACTCTCGCGACCACGGCCAGTCCGGTGGAGGAAGATCGCAGCGGCCAGCATCTGGGTGGTCGCGCCGCCAGCAGACCTCGCCGATATAGCAATAGGCAGCGGCAGCCATCTCGCCGCGTGCGTGTTGATCATCGTGGCGTGGCGTCCAGCCTTCCTCTTCGACTTGACGGCGGCGTTCGAGCTCGATCTCATCGAGCACGCGTGTCATGCCGTCGAAGGCTTTGCGATCAGCCTCAAGGGCCTGACGCATGGTATTGATTCTCTTCTTTCCACTCATAGGGTCGGCCTCTTGGTTTGGCTCAGAGCAACAGCGGGGTCTCGAAACGGGCTCGCAAATGAGCGATCCGGTCGAGCATCTTCTGATCGCCCTTCTGCTTGGCGACGAACTCAGAGGGACCGTACTTGTCGGTGACGATCGCGCCATAGCGGACGGTCTGGGCGCGCTTCGTCAGACAGATGTCGTAGTGCTCCCAGCTGGCCTTCGGTGGGCGCTGAAACCACTTGCGGCGCACACCGATCCGATCGGCCATGGCGTGCAGCTCTTCGCGCGTGTCGGCCCACATGTGGCACATGAGCATGCGGCCATAAGGAATGCGTACGTCGTCGACATAGACCGGCATCTGTCACCTCACCAAAGTGGGCCGAAGACGATGACTGCAATCGCGGTGCAGATCATCAGGCGGAGGTACCAGGCGGGCAGCACGTCTCTGAACGGCCGGAAGGGTCTGCACATGCGTTACCGCTCCAGGTACGAAAACAGGTCGACTGGAGCAGCCGGCTTGGCGGGTTGAGCCTTCACGGCGCTGTCATCCGGCACCATGTCGGATATCGTCGTGGTGAGGAGTCGGCCCGAAGGCTCGCGGATCGTGACGGAGTAGGGGCCGCACAGTTTCACGACCTCGCCCGAGTACTCTCCCGCCCGCACAAGCGCGCCGATCGGAAAGGCATGGGGGGGCGGCAGAGTGACGACGGTGAGGTAATCGGTCATGAGCGCATCGCACCGTTGGCGGCATTGCCCATCAGGAATGCTGCGGCATCGGTAAAGCCTGCTCGGTGCAGCTCGAGTGCCGCATCCCGCCGCCCTTTCTCCTCCGAATCTCGGCAGGCTTCGTTGCAAAGCGAGAAGATCTCGGCTCGGAGGGTCTCGAAGGCCCGGCTGGCATGCGCGCTCACCCGAAGTGCGCGTGCGTCGGGACCTTCGTTCGGCGATGGCTCACGACGGTCGTTGAGGGTGTCACTCACAGACGCACCTCATTCGTTGGGTGGGTGATGAACGGCATTTCGATCTGCCCTACCGGCCAGAACTGCCGGCAGTGCTCGTCTTCGCTGGGCCCGTGTTCGTCTCCCAGCGGGTAGTAAGGCTGCCGCTCAGTGGGCTGCGTCCCGCTCTCGGAGTGCCGATAGCAGTTGCGCCGCGCCGGGCAGATCGTGGAGATGCACATGCAGATTTCAGGCACGGGCCGTCTCCGGAGCGCCTTTGGCGCGTGACTTAGCCTTCGGAGCGGGCGCCTTCTTGCCGGGAGCCTTCTTTGCTGTCGGCTTCGCTTTTGCCTTCGGCTTAGCCTGCTTCGCCGCAGCTGCACCTGGTCCCGCGTAATGTGACGTCCGCAGCTCCGGGGGCAGCCAGCCTGACGCCGGCACGTTGCTCACGGCAAGCTGCACCAGGTCTGCCTTCGGCTTCGTGCCGGCCCGGCGGGCGGCATCGGCTCCCAAGGCTTCCGCGATCGCCTTCAGGATCAGCGGCTTGCTGACGCTGCGGAAGTAATCCTCCGCATCGAAGGTCTCCGCGACGGCGTCGACCATCTCATGGCCGAGGACCTCGCAGATCAGCGAGACCGATTCATCTTTCAGCGGCAGGGTGTTGATGTTCCGCGTCTGAAAATCGAACGACTGACCGACGATCTCGGCCAATGCGGCGAGCTGCTGCTCAGTATCCATGGCAGCAATGTTCAGATAGGCCTTCTTGAACTCGATGGCCTTGCTCTCGCCGCGGCTGGCCATACCGCCATGGTTCAGCCTCGCGCCCATGCCGAAGCTCTTGTTGGCAATCAGGGCGGCGATCGAAATCTCGAAGGCCCGGCTGGGACGGGCCCTCACTGCTTTGGCGGCCGCCTGCGTGAGCTGCGCCGATAGCCGCTGCACAAGGGCATTGGAAATCATCGCGTCAGCCTTGTCCTTGGACGCAACCTTGGTCTCGGTTCGTGAGGGCTGCCGATCTGCACTCGGCTTCATCACGCCGGCCCGGATCTCCAGTTGACCATTGTTCCCAAGCGAGAGGATGCAACCGGACTTGGCTTTGGCTTCGGCGCTGAAGCCGCGAGATTCGATCCGCGCCTCGATCTCATCTACCTCGGTGCTGGCGGCTTCCCAGACATCCTGGTCATCGTCGGCGTCCATGATCGCCTGCAACTCGTCGAGACGCTTCGCCTCCTCGGGCGTCGGTTCCTTTTCGCAGCGGATTGTGGGCCACTGCCAGCGTGCGCCCACAGGCAAGTCATCGAGCGGAGCCGCCCAGGACCATCCCTCGGCGACCAGGCGCTCGCATTCCTGGCTCAGCTTTTCATCGGCAAGCTGTTTGGCGAGCGGTGCATCCGAGATCACGTGGTTGGTGCCGAATAGATCCTCGGTGATGCCGCCACCAGCGGCTTCATAGGCCTCCTTGCCGATAAAGGTCAGGTAGCGTCCGGCATCGCCCTTGTTGGCGCCGAACTCCTGGCGAACGGCGGAAGCGTAAAGATTGCCGTTCTTCGACAGCTTCTTGAACGCGCGCTCCTGGTCCTTGAGGCTCGGCGCGAGCGTGAAAGCCCTGACGGTTTCCTCCGTGTGGTGCCCGAGCTTGCCATCGCGCCAGGCCTGCAGGATCATCGATGAGAGACCGCCGAGCGCCAGGATGCGGCGCACGCGCTTGGCGTCGATCGCAAAGCGCGAGGCAATCGCGGCCTCTGATAGGCCCTCATCGGCGAGCGCCCTGAAGGCTTCGTACTGATCGGCCTCGTGCAGGGGAACGCGGACGATATTGGCGGCGAGAGCCGCTTCTGAAACCGAAGAGCCGGCGGCCAGGATTCGGACCGGTACGGAATAGCCGGCGTCAATCCGTCCGTCATCCTTCAGCCCTTCAAGCGCCCGCAGCCGGCGGTTGCCTTCGGCGACATAGAAATACCCGCCATCACCCGCGACCACGGCGAGCGGCTGAATGATACCGTGGGCGAGAATCGAGGCCGCCAGCTGCTCGATGCCTTCTGACCGGTTGGCCTTGCGCGGATTGGTCAAACCGCCCGGCGCTCGCTCGTCGTGGCCATAGCGAAGCCACTGCAGCTCGACTGACGCGGTGGAGAGATGTTCTTCCTGGAGAGATGCATTAGCCATGGCTCACCTCCTGGGCGGCATGGATGCGGCCACGGATCTTCCTGGCCTGCGCGATGAGGATGGTGCTCTCGCGGCGAGCAGCCGAAGGAGGAATCCGAGCGGGAAGCTTGCGGCCTGAGAGGAGTGCGCGAGCATCGTCGGCATAAGCCCAGATCTCCGCCTCCGTGAACCCGGCGGCGCGAAGGTGGTTGGACTGACACGCGCCGTCTGCGGCCTCCCGTTCGCGCATTACCTGAGCCATGGATTCGGTCCGGAGTTTGCGATCGGGAGCTTTGCGTGCGGCTTCGAGCTTTGAGGGCGGTGGGGCAGACATAAGAATGGCTCCAGGTGAGAACGGAGGTTTCAGGGGAGGGGAGTGCGCGCGTCACACGCGCATTGGCATGCAGACGAAGAGGGCACTCTCATCGTCCTCGGGGAGGAAGATGCCCGGAGCTCCCGGGTCGCCGAGGCGGGCAATGATGCGCTCGCCGCCGGCTGCGCCCAGGATGTCGAGCAGATAGCGGCCGTTGAACCCGACCGTCATCGCCTGGCCGTCGAAGGCCGCGTCGATCTCCTCGGCCGACGAGTCTGCGTTCTGGTTGCGGTGAGTGATCTCGATCCGGTCATTGGCGAAAGCCAGCTTGATGGCATGCGCCTTGGCCTCGGCGATCGTCAGCACACGGTCGACTGCCTTTTCCAGCCCGGCGCGCTCGATGACCACAGTGCGGTCGTTGCCGGCGGGGATCACACGCTCATAGTCGGGAAAGTTGCCGTCGATCAGCTTGGACACAAGCACAATGCCCTTGTTGTTGCTGATCCGGATCTTGTTCGACGACAGGGAGACATCGATATCGCCTGCGGCTTCGGCGACCCGCTTCAGCTCCGCCGTGAAATAGCTCGGCACGATGATGCCGGGCATGCCCTCGGCCCCCTCAGGGGCGGGCACCTCGAGCCGCGCCAGGCGGTGGCCGTCGGTGGCGACAAGGCGCAGCATCGGGCCATCCTGGCCGGACACCACATGGAGGTAGATGCCGTTCAGGTAGTGCCGTTGCTCATCGGTGGCCATCGCGAATTCGCACCGGCTGATCAACTTGGCCAGCATCTGTCCTGAGATGCTGAAATGATGGCTCATGTCCCCGACGCTGAAGTCGGGAAAATCCGCTGCGGGCAGCGTCTGCAAGGTGAACCGGGAGCGGCCGCATTTGATGACCAGAGGACCTTTCTCGTCCTTCAGGCTCGCGTTGATCGCGCCCCCGGGGGGCAGCTTGCGCACGATGTCGTAGAGCGTATGTCCGGGGATGGTGATGCGCTGCGCGGATGTGCCGGCCTGTCCTTCGACCACGGCCGATCCCATCATGTCGAAATCGGTTCCCGTGATGGTGAGCGGACCGGCATCGAGCAGAATGTTCTGCAGGACAGGAACTGGGGATTTCTTGGGCACGATGCGCTGCACCACGCCGAGTGCGATCAGGAGTTGATCCCGGTCAAGAGTGATATCCATGATGTCTTCTCTGGTTAGGCGACGATTCGGGAAGGAAGTTGAGGGAGGTAGCGGCGGAAGCGCTCAAAGAGATCGTCCGCGACGACGACAGGAGGCCGCCAGCGATAGATGCGCTTGCTCGGCTGGACGCCCTGTTTGTCGATGAACCACTCGCGTTTCTGTGGTGCGGCGAAGTCCCGTCGCTCGGTGGCGAGAGCGATCAGATCGATACGCTTGATCTCGCGTTTCTGCTCTTCCGTCGGGAGCGGCAGGCCGGCAGCCTGGTGGATTACCAGATCGTGACGGCGCTCGAGCTCATCCCGGATCTGCTTGATGATCGTCGCGGCTTCCGGCCCGAACATCTGTGTAGCGAGGGCGCTGATGGTCTCCTTCACCGGAGCTGTCGTGTCGTTCAGCCGTTCCTCAGGCGCATCATGCAGGAGCCACCAGGGGCGGAGTGCCTCAGGGGCAATGTCGCAGCCGATCAGGAGATGCTGGCCGACAGAGACCGGGGACAGGGTTTGGCCGGTGAACCGGTTGATCTGCGACAGCGCGGTCGCCATCGTGAAAAAGTCCACGTCTTCCACGCGCGGCCTCAGCAGGTCGATCGGTCGGCCGGAGAGGGAGGGGATCCACGTCATGGGACAACACTCCCATCAGCTGTGGATTGCGCTTGGCTGACGAGTGCATTGCCGTGCTCACACGTTATGGTGGCTCGCGCGGACGACAGATCCGCACGAGCCTCGCAACCACCAACCGAAGCGACCGATTGGAGATCACGAATGGAAGGCCCTTCACCATGGCGCAATGCGGCGAACCAACCGAAGCCACCGTCTCCGCCGCCACCCCCGCCGCGTCCCCCGAGCCCGCCGTCCCCGAAGCCCGGTGGGGGAACGACGAAGGACGCCCCAGCGATGCCGCGTCCGCCGAAGCGCTGATTGAGGCGGAGTACGACCTCAAGTTCGAGCTCGTTTACCGCGAGACCTATCACACTGACCGCGCAGCGTTCCTGCTGCGCGTCAACAAGTTCGGGGCATTTCTGACTGCCATTCTGGGAACGGCCACCGTCGGCGGCGCCCTGGGTGACAAACCTCTGCTCGCAGCC
Organism: Microvirga sp. RSM25; assembly: GCF_044784385.1. Classification (NCBI taxonomy): domain Bacteria; kingdom Pseudomonadati; phylum Pseudomonadota; class Alphaproteobacteria; order Hyphomicrobiales; family Methylobacteriaceae; genus Microvirga; species Microvirga sp. RSM25. Next base: position 1,092,301 of record NZ_CP173039.1, read on the forward strand.
GTCACGGGCTTCGTGGTGACGATTGTCAGCACGCTGGAGCTGGTGATGGATTTTGCCGGCTCGGCTCGTAAGCACGAGGCGCAGGTCGGAAAATTTAAGGCGATTCGCGCTGAGCTTGCCCGATGCGAGCGCCGGCTCGACGCCGTTCGGACGGTCGAGGCGCAATGTCATTGCATCGACCCTGTTGAGGCAGGGTCCTTCCATGCTGTTGCAGCACTGGCTTGGAATGCAGCCTATCTCAGCTTGTCCAAGAATGCTGATCGAGATTGTCTTATCGTGGTGCCGACCTTTGATCGCCTTTTGCGACACGTCCGACGGTTCTCGCCGGATCGCTTCAGCAGCATCGAAGAGACTCGCGCCCGGGCGACCAAAGTGCAGTGAATGAATAGCGAGGCAAGCCTTTGTGCCCTGAGCTTCAAAAGCCTCTATATTCCGCCAGTCCAGCGGGCGCTCAGAAACTTCCTCCGGTTCAGGGGCGGATACGAATTTCTGGATGCGAGAGAATCGCGGCTCAAGCAGTGACGCTGCCGGGCAGATCGAGAGATTCCTGCGGCCCAACATCTTAGGCCCCCAGGATGATCGCCCACACACCCACACTCCCAACGAAGAGAGCGAGGCAGGCGAGTTCAGCGGCGCCGGCGGCAAAGCTGCGAGCTGCGGAAGCGAAGCCAGACGAGGCGGGTTGCGACCGCTTGTAGTGAGTGACAGCAGAAGCGCGGTGCTTGGCGAGTTGGTCCGCAGTCCAGCCAAGGCTGGAGAGTGTCACCCGGTTCTGAGACTTCACAACGCGATCGAAGTCCTCAGCCATTCGCGCGATAATGAATTCGGCGCTTCGCATTTCGTGGCGGGGAACAGGCCAAATATAGCCGTCGTGAGTGACGGCCTTGGCTTCGAGGATAGTTGTCAGGAGGGCATCGGACTTACCCAAGCACTGGAGCTTGGGGAGGCGGATCTGCACGGCCTGACGACGTGGACCCAGTGCGAGCCCGGGCGCAGTGGGCGGAGAAGCAGAGCGGGTCATGGAACCTCCTAGCAGTATGGCTGAGAGGCAATGCTAATGCGCTATTTTTATCGCGTCAATCAGCATGCGAGTTATTTTTCGCAAACTTTGCTAGGTTTAGCGCAAGGAGAACATTCATACTGCGAACTTGGTCGCCGGGAGAAGTTCCCCGTTATCCACAGTAGGGAAGGGTCGACAGTCCGATCACCGTGAACAAGATGAGAACAAACGAGTCAGGAGACGACCTTGCCGGGGCACTTCATTCCTCCAACGCCACCAAGCCCACTACCCAAAGAACACCGATACAAATTGCAGATGAGGTGTACGGACTGTCTGACCGACACCTATCCGGTGGCCCACCTTGGCATGAGGAGGCTTTCGGCTGTCGAGGTGACAACGTGGGTCATAGCGTTCGCTCGCCGGCTCGAGTTGAACTGCCCAAGCTGCGAGAGCCATTCGTCTAGGCTCGTGAGCTTCTTTCCAGACAGAGAAAAGGATTCCCACTATGACCGCTATAGCGCCTAAAACTTTCTACGTCGTCCAGCCATTTTCGAGGCAGAAGCGGGGAGCCTTACGGGCCGAGCTGCCAATCCAGGCGGCCAGCAAGGACGCTGCTCTTCGCCGTGCCGAGCGATTGGCAGAGACGAGGGCTGGCGTACTGGCATTTGCACAGACAGGCGATCCAGAGGTGGGGGATTTTGACGAGCCAGTCATCCTTGCTCGCCACGGCGATGTGCCCGATCTGGAGTAGCTAAAGAAAAGCCCTTCGCGTCTTGAGACATCGCGAAGGGCTGAAAAATGAGCGGCAGGATCAGGCTCCTGTGCGCCCGTAAACTCAGGGCGTTTACAGTCCCTTGGTTTCCTGTGATTTCGCTTCAAGCTTAAGCACGCTCGACACTTAAATCGTCACATCGCTAACAAGGCGGCGCACCAGCGCCAAGATCCGGACGTGGCGACCGTCATCTTCACTGGGATCATGAACAACCTTTTTAGGGACCACGATTGGTTTATGCCGCTTGTTGGTCGACCTCGGGCAGAACTCATAACGGTCCTCATAGATCTCAAGCTGCTTGATCGACCATTCCCGGGTATGCCCACCATCTCGGGTTTGTTCGACCACGACGACCATACCGTCCCGGAGGATGATCCGGCCCTCAATGTCGTGGAAGTCGAGCCCAACCACCTTGTCCCCCTCCAGCATGGGCCGGGGCTTAAGGTCGTTCATGGAATCGCCGCGGACGCGAAATGCGATTCGGCGGGCGTCAGGGTACTCCCGGTCCGGAAAGTCTGGCACGTACTCGATTTCGTCTGGCTCGAATTCGGGAGCCTCCCGAAAGGCGCCTGCCTCCACGTCACCGACGATTGGGACAGGACTCATTTTCTCATCAATGAGCGTAACTTCGGACCCAACATGGTGCTTCGCCGGGGCACCTGGTGACGATTTCGCCGATATGCCCCCCAAGGTACCGACATTTTCAGATCCGAACGCGAGCCATTCCACGGATGTGTCCAGGACGTGTGCTAACTTTCGAATCGTGTCGAGCCGCGGCGAGGCCACCTTACCCTCACGCAAGTTCCTAATGGTTGATCCGCTCAGGCCAGCTTCCTCTGCTGCGGCCCGCTCACTCTTTCCAGTAGCCCCAAGGCGCTGAGCGATGCGGTCCAATAGCGCGCGAATCTCTTGCGGGATTTCAGTTCTTTCCATGGGATAAATCTATCTCGCATGAGAATTTTTGCGGAGCGCATTCTTTATCGTTGCAAATGAGATAAATATTGCGCACCATGGTGGGTATGAGGATCAAAGATCAACTACTCGCTGTCGCGTCGGCCTATGCCAGAGCCATCCATCGCTCAGAGGCCCGGGTTTCCACGATTGTCTTTGGGGCAGGAAATGCCCTGTCGCGCCTTCGAGGAGGGGCCGACATGCATTCGGCCAGGATTGAGAACGGTCTCCAGTGGTTCTCGGACAACTGGCCTGCTGATCTCGACTGGCCTGCTGACATCCCGCGCCCCTCTCGTACGGAGGAGGCGAAGTCATCGCGCCCTTTCCCGGCGACGATCGCGAGTGAGGTTGGAGGTCTGTAATGCGTGTCGGGTACCGGTTGTATCCTCAAGATCATGTCTGGTTTCTCACTCACGATCGGTGGCTTCTGCGCTGGAGGGCCATGGCATGAACCGGCTCATCTCCATCCGCTTGACGATCGTCGCCCTGATCGCTGCCGGCCTCGGCGCAGGCAGCGAGGCTGCGAGCGACCGCCTGGGTCCGCAGCGCATTGCGCAAGCGAGCCTTGGCGATCGCCACCCGAGTTTCCTGCTCAGCGCTGATGCAACGGTTCTTCATGGGGGTGCCCCTTCGTGATCTGACGTTCGTTCGCGTTCCGACCCAACCCTTTTCGCAAACCTAGACCATTCCCGCTTCGGGAAAAGCCAAAAGCTTTTCCCGGTGAGAGAGGCTTTGTACCATGAACCATCCCATCTCCGACGCCTGGTTTCTCCGCATCAAGAGCGCCACCCAGGATCTCGTGAAGGCCTGCAACGGCGTCATCAACGCCGGCGAGATCGCTCTCGTCTCCAAAAGCGAGGTCAGCCGCTGGCAATCGGCCACCGACAGCTCAATCATTCCGCTGACCGCTATGTTGGCTCTGGAATCCTATTGCGGGCAGCCCTTTCTGACGACGGTGCTGGCCGAACTCAACGGACGGCGTCTCTCGGATGAACTGAGCGTCAGCGAATCCTCGGCCGCCTCCGTGATCCGAAGCCATGCTGACGTGATGGCTAAGGGCGCAGACCTTCACGGCACTGTCGCGATCGCCATGGGCGACCACGTGTTCACGCCAACGGAAGCCGCCCTCGCCGACCGGAAAGCGGCTGATCACATCGCTGCCTTGAACCGGTTCCGTCAGGATCTCGCCCGCGTGCGCGCTGGCGAGATCCGGCCCGAACTGCCGACTGCCGCCGAACCCAGCCACTGACACTGCGGAAGACCGGCAAAGTCCGGCACCGCAACCGACGACATAGGGGCAAGACATGCGTAAGAGACAGGTGAAGCCTGCCGGCGCCGTGCCGAAGGCGTTCTTGAGTTGTGCCGACAGACTTCTCGATATGGCCGATGGGGTGAAACCCTCGGATGCCCGGTCCGGACTGCTGCATCTGGCGGATCTCTACCGACACTGTCCAACCTTCTACCCAAACCTGACGATCCGAGAGGGTGACGGGCTCCCCATGCGGGCCTCTTCCGCCAGCGCAGCGGGCTTCGGCTCGCCTGGCGCGATGTGCATGGAGGGCTGACGTCATGGCGGTCTGGTCCTGGAAGGACGTTGACTGGGGGCCGGGTGGGCCGCCGGACTACATCAAGATCCGTCTCTCGCCGATCGGTCCTCGGACAAAGAGCAATGACGGCCAATTGCTGCCGGACAATCGGCCGAGACAACCGCGCTTTCGCCTCACGTCCGAAGGGGAGCAGCAGGTCGTTGCGCGTCTGACGCAGGGCGAGAGCGCCGAGGATGTCGCGACGGATCTGCGGGTTCCCTCAACCATGGTCGAGGCCGCGTCCCGCCGGGCCGGGCCGCACGACTGTGCCTATGGCTGCGGTCCGACACAGACGACGCCGGTGGGATTGTCGGTTGCGACCGACAACACCGTCCGCCAGCGCGTGAAATGCTCCTGCGGTGCCGGCAAATGCTGGACGCGCATCACGGTGCGGGAGCGCGCGTGATGGCCCGCGCTTCCAATCCCGAGCTCGAGCGCTGGATGGAGGAAGCTCGCCGCACGCCGATCACAGTGCTGCTTGATCACCCGGCCATGTCGAAGCTGCGGGGCGGCGTCGACAAGTCGGGTCCATGCCCGCGCTGCCGTGATGGGAAAGATCGCTTCTCAGTCCATACCCGCAAGAACGTGTGGAACTGCCGCGTCTGCCAAATGGGCGGCGATGTGATCGAGCTGTGCGAGATCCTCGAAGGCTGCGATTTCTTCACCGCCTGCGAGATCCTCAACCACCGGCCACCGCCGGGCCGCACGGCTCACGAGTCGCCGGAGCGCCGCGAGCTGCGCGAGCGCGAGGTCCAGGAATGGCGAGCCAAGATCGCGCAGGACGAAGCCCGCAAGGCGCAGGACGAGGCGGACTACCGTGAGCGGGAGCGCAAGCGCTGCTGGGACTTCTGGTCGGCGGCCAAGCCGATCGCCGGCACCACCGCCGACGCCTACCTGGGTCACCGCAAGCTGAAGCGCCCTGACGGCGCCTTGCTGCGCTTTGCTCCCCGCCATCCCCTCTTCGGCCAGGTCGGCAAGGGAGCGAAGCCGGTTCATGTCGGCCCTGCGATGCTGGCGGCCATCATTGGCCCTGACGGCCGGTTCGCTGGCCTCCACGCCACCTGGATCGATCTGACGACGGAGAGCGGCAAGGGCCTGGTACCAGACCCGGAAACCGGCGAATTCGTGCCGGCAAAAAAGGTTCGCGGCAGCCAGCGCGGCGGACGGATCGAACTGGTGCGCGTGAAGAACCCGCGGCGCCTGTTCGTGGGCGAAGGCATCGAGACCGTGCTGTCCGTGTGGACGGCGCTGCAGCTCCTGAACTCGCCGTTGCTTGAGGGCGCTGCGTTCTGGTCGTCAATCAACCTGCTCAATCTTGGCGGCAAGGCAACAACCTCAGTGCGGCATCCGACTCTGCGCAAAACCGATCGCCGCGGCCGGTCCTATCCGACCATGGTTCCGTCGGCGGTGCCGGACTTTTCATCCGATATCATGCCGGTGCCCGACAGTGTGGAGGAGCTCTTCCTGCTGGGCGACGGCGACAGCGAGCCTGAGTTCACCCGAAACGCCCTGCTGCGGGCGGCCCTGCGCCATGAACGGCCGGGCCGCATCATACGAGAGGCATGGGCGGATACGGGTACTGATTTCAACTCCATGCTGAGGGGGCAAGCAGCATGACCAACGTCGTAGCACTCCGCACTGATATCGAGCCGTCGCCGGCGCCAGAAGTACCGTCCGCATTCACGTTTCGCGAGATGGTGGACACGCTGATCTCCACTGCTGAGCAGGCGGCATTCAGTCTCAATGCACTCCACCAATTTGCTCTGCGGGATCCGACCGAGGTGGGCCTCAACACCATCACGGCCGTTCAGCGCGAATGCGCGGTGTACTTCGATCTGAGCAACCTGCTGCGGGCGCTTGAACCCCATGAGGATTTCATTCGCCAGATTGCGGCCCGAGCGGAGACGCAAGCGTGACGGACGATCCGAACAAGCGCATCGTGTCGATCGTCGAAAATGCGCCGGCGCTGAGTGGTATGGCCCCGGCTTCCCCCTCGGCCGCTCCGGATCTCGATGACAGCTTCGAGGATCAAACCGAGATCCCGGAAAACACGGACTGGAGCCTGGTGCGCCAATGTGCGGCCGAGCCTCAGAATGACATCGGCAACAGCCGGCGGCTGCGCATCCGCTGCGGCAATGACATCCTGCATGTGCAGAACATCGGCTGGCATGTCTACGATGGCCGGCGCTGGCTCGAAGACATCGACGACTGCGGCATACGGCCGATGTGCCATATGGTGGTGGAAGCCATTGCGCTCGAATCCTATGTGCTGGAGCCGACGGCGCGCGAACGCGAGATCCTCGATGCGGCCGAGGCGGCACGGGAGCGTCTTGCCGAGACCCATCGCGAGCGCAACGAGCTCGACGACAATGGCGACATCACCAAGGCGGAGCGCGACCGCCGGAAGCGCGACCTGAAGGAAGAGGCGGAGCGGCTCAAGCCGGCGATCGAGCGCGGTCAGATGGCAGCCAAGGCGCTGCAATCCCGTCAGACGCAGCGCCGGCGCTTTGCCAACACCTCGGGCAACTCAGGCAAGATCGATGGCATGCTGCGCGAGGCGGCGGCCTACCTGTCGCATCCGGTGCGCGACCTTGATGCCGATCCGCTCGCCTTCAACGTGGAGAATGGCACCCTGCGCTTCGTCCAGGTCGAAGAACCCGATCCGGAAAACCCAGATCCGAATCCTGAAGCCGAGCGGATGATCAAGGTTTGGAAGGCCAAGCTCAGCGAACACGCCCGCTCCGATATGATTTCCAAGCTCGGGCCTGTGGCCTACGACAAGCAAGCAGGCTGCCCGATCTTCGATGCCTTCATTGCCCGCGTTCTGCCGAGTGCGGCCGTGCGTGAGTACCTGCAACGGTTCTTCGGCTATTCCTTGACGGCGCTCACCAAAGAGCAGGTCTTCATGCTGTTCCATGGTGAAGGCGCGAACGGCAAGTCGACGCTGGTCGACGTGGTGTCGAAGATCTGCGGCGACTACGCCACATCTGTGCCCATTGCCACGCTCGTTGGCGAAGACAGACGCAAAGGAGCCGAGGCCACACCGGACCTTGTGCGTCTGCCAGGCGCGCGCCTGGTGCGCTCGGCCGAGCCGAAGGAAGGTGTGTCCTTCGACGAAAGCCTGATCAAGCAACTCACGTCCGGCGAGCCCATCCTGGTCCGGCGGCTCAATGAAGAGTTCGTCGAGGTCTATCCGACCTTCAAGCTCGTGATCTCGATGAACCGCAAGCCGCCGATCAAGGGCAACGATGACGGTATCTGGCGGCGTGTGTCGCTTGTTCCCTTCGACGTGCAGATCCCGAAGGCTGAGCGCGACAAGGATCTGCCCGAGAAGCTGTGGGAGGAACGCTCCGGCATCCTCAATTGGATGATTGCGGGCGCGCTCGACTACTTCGCTCGCGGGCAGCTCGACCCACCGGACGAGGTCCTGGCGGCGACGCAGGAGTACCGGGACGAGAGCGACCTGATTGGAGCGTTCGTCCGCGCGGCACTCGACATTACCAAGCAATCGCACGACACCGAGACTGCCGGCGACCTGTACGCAGCCTTCGTCGCGTACTGCGAGAGATCGGCGCTCACGGCTTGGAAGAACAACACCTTCACCCGGCGGCTGCCCAAGACCGCAGAGCAATTCGGCTTCGAGAAGGGCAAGTCGTCGATCTCCGTCTACCACGGCATTCGGATCCGCGATGAGTTCCGGCCTTCCTCGCACACCTACTGAGCATTTCCGGGAGGGTAGGGAGGCAAGCGCCTCGCTGAAACGTCTTGCCTCCCACCAAAGGGTTCAAGGGATTTCAACGAGATGGGGGCTTCTGAGGGAGGCTAGGGAGCGTAGGGAGCCTAGCCGCGCGTCACACATGAGAAGATGGCTCTGGGGTCTGAGGGGCTGGTGAACGGGTCGTATTTCTTAGGCGAGGCGCGACGTTTTTCCTCCCTGTCCTCCCTAGACTCCCATACGAAAGAAAAAAGTAAGCGGTAGCAAAGAGATAGAGAGGGCGGTGCTTTGGGAGGGTAGGGGCCTGTTGGTTGTCTATCCTCCCTAGCCTCCCAAACGGGCAAAGAGGGGCAAAAATCATGGCGCAGAAAGAGACAATCGATATCGAAGCCCTGCTGGTGCGGGCCTATCGGCAATACCAGGTGGATCGTGCGACGCCGGAAAAGATCTTGGGGCTGGTGGTGCCGATGTTGCCCTCCGAGAGCAACTACATGATCGTTGCGCGCCACCTCGCCTATGGCACGTCGATCGATACCTCACCGGCCGGCGCCAACATCCTCGGTCGCGCCACCGATGCGGCCGCTGTGCCGGAGGATCTGTTTGCCGTTCATGATGCGGTGCTGGCGCTCGACGACTACTTTATCGAGCGGGCGCGGGATGTCTGCATGGTGTGGGATCGTGAGACGGCGGCGCGGGCCGACGTTGAGATCTGGCAGCAGGACGGCGAGTGGTTCGCGCGGGCCAAGCGTTGGGGCGCGGGAGAGCCCGAGCCGCCGGCACGGCGCCTGCAGCAAGTCAGCACTTCGGTGATCGTGATCCTCAACGCTCGCGCAGGCATCCGGCCGACCGTCGACGACCTGGAGATCGTGGATCAACGCCCGATTTATCGCGGCGCGCGCAAAGAGCCGGTCGGATATGAGCCGGTCTATTTGATCTCGCCTGAGATGATCGCGGTGCAAAGGGCCGAGTATCAGGTCTGGCATTGCGCGCTCGCGCTGCTCGCCGCCCAGATTTCGGAACTCGACACCCTCACCGTCACCGGGCCCGCCGCTCCGCTCTCGCCGTGGGATGAAAAAGTTATCCACACTCCTAACCCACTGGATGTGCAAGATAATCGTACTCTTGGCGAAGAGCGGCCCATCGAGCGGAATTGACGATGGGGCAAAAACTTGACCATCTTGGGCTACCCTCAAAAGGCTAGAGAAAAACCCCGGCGCACCCGCGACCGGGGTTTTTCTGCTTCTGGGAGGCGGGCATGTGATGCCGAACAAGAGGGCTGGGACTAAGACGCTGGGGCGGAGATCCCGGTGGGGGCAGGTCCCAGCCCATTCTGTTTCAGGAGGGCGCGATGCGTCTTGAGATCAACGCCCTGGACCATGTCATGGGCCGCTACGGCAACATGCTTGAGGCGGTCGGCGAGAAGGCCCCGCTCATCATGGCGATGGCTCTCAACAAAGAGGGCAACAAGGGCCGCACTCAGATCCAGCGCGCGATCCGGGATGAGACCGGCTTGAAGCTCAAGTCCGTCACCCGCGCCATCCGGACGGTGTATGCCAGCCCCAACACCCTGAGCTACATGCTGGTGGTGAAGGGCACGCCGATCCCGCTCAAGGATTTCGATCCGCGCGAGGTTCGCGGCGGCGTCAAGCACAAGTCCAAGGCCGATCCGAACCCTTATCCGGGTGGCTTCCTGCGCGTCGGCGGCTTCGTCGGCAAGAAAGGCCAGCGCGGCCGCGTGTTCAAGATGGGCGCGCGCAAGGCCACGGGCCGCTTCGGCGGTCACGTTCTGCAGAACGTCGAGGGCGGCAAGTGGGGCGGCAAGGTCGGCAAGGTCATGTCCAAGGTGCGGCTCGACAGGGCTGCGGTCGAGGGCAGGAGCAAGGCCGCGTTCGAACGCATCGTCCCGGCTGTAGCGGAGGAGGTCGGGCGGCTGCTCGGAACCTACCTCGGCGGCTCGATGAACGTCCTGACCAATGCCGAGAAGCGGGCGAGCCTGAGCGCCGCGAAGCGCTTGCGCGGCGGCTGACAGGGCCCATCGGCACCTGATGCTGAAACCCTTGCGCCGTAAGGGTTTCGGGAAGCTTAGAAAAAAGATTGGGCCTAACCCTCTGTCCTGCTCGGGTTTTCGCGCGAGCGAGATCGGGGCGTTGTAACCCTGCAACACCCGGCACCCCCACCCCCCCGGTCAAGGGACCGTACCCGGGCGCACCCTTTCTTACGGGGCCAAACCCCCCGGCTTTTCACCAGTAGGTCGGCGCGCAACCGGTACACGGAACACACGTGATTGCACGTGTCACTGCACGGGATAGGCACGATGGCTGAGGATTGGATTTCGATCACGGAGGCGGCGGCGCGGCTGACCGCGGCCGGCGATCCCGTCGACCGTTCGACGCTGTCGCGCTACCTCAAGCAACATGCCGAGGCGCTGCCCTTGCGGCCTGCCGGCAAATCGAACCTGGTGGACTTCACCGCGCTGCTGGCGCACCGGGGCGAGAACATTCGCCTGCGGTCGCTGCCCGCCGATGTCCGACCGGCCCCGGGCCGGTCCTATGCCGATCCGGGTTCGCCGCGATTCCTGGGCTCGCAGTCGAACGGCACAGCACGCAAGGCCAATGCCGACGCCGAACTGCGCGAAATGGATCTGGCGCTGCGGCGCAAGCAGCTGGCGCCTGTCTCCGAGGTCGATCAGGCGGGCCGAGACGCCATCGCCCTGATGCAAAGCGCCTTCGAGCGGGCGGTCGAGACCGAGGCCGCGACCCTGGCGATGAAGTATGGCTGGGACGAACGCACGGTGCGGCTGGCGCTCAAGACGTTTATGCGGCGCGGCCTGGACGTGTTCAACCGCCAGATCCTGAACCGGCTCGATGCCATCCGGCGCGACCGCGATGCCGCCGAGGCCTCGGGCGAGCCGTTCGGGCACTCCGAGGCGGGAGCCCTGCAATGACCTATCACGACGCCCGTACGCAGTTTCCCCTGCTGCCCGACGGTGTGGAGGTGTTGCTTCGCGGCCTGGAGGCGGCGAGCCGTCCCGTCGAGGACCTGACGATCAGCGAATGGGCCGATCGTTATCGCCATGTCTCGCCTGAGTCAGGTTCGCCATGGCCCGGCGAGTTCCGGACCGAGCGCGTGCCGTATCTGCGCGAGCCGCAGGATTGCTTGCATCCCGATCACCCGGCCCGGCGCGTCACGGCTCGCTGGGCGGCGCAGCTCGGCAAGTCGACCGCGATCGAGAATTGGTTCTGCTTTATCGTCGACCAGGCGCCCGGTTCGATGATGATCGTGCTGCCGACTTTGGAAGAGGCGACCAAGTTCAACCGGGTCAAGTTGCAGCCGACAATCGAGGTCAGCCCGCGCATCGCCCACAAGGTTCTGCCGGTCAACAGCCGCGATGAGCAGGGCTCGACGTCGGCGTTCAAGCGCTACGCCGGCGGCTTCTGCCAGATCGTCAATGCGGGCTCCTCGAAGGGCCTGCAGATGGTGTCGATCAAGTACCTCGCCATGGACGAGGTGACCGGCTACCCGAAGGACGTCGACGGCCGCGGCTCTCCGCGCGATCAGGCCCGCGCGCGCCAGAAGATGTTTGGCGACATGGCCAAGGAATGGCAGGGCTCGACGCCCGGCATCGCCGGCGAGTGCGCCATCACCGAGGATTTCGAGGCCGGCGACCGACGCTATCTCTATGTGCCGTGCCCGCACTGCTCGGTGTTTCAACCGCTCACGCTCGAGCAGCTGCGACCGGTCGATCCCGAGCTGGGATTACCGGTGCACATGCGATGCCTGTCCTGCGACGGGGTCATCCGGGACGGCCACAAGCCCGACATGATGGTCCGCGCGCACTGGATCGCGACGCGCGTTCCGGAGGGTGCCGATCCGGTGCCGGAAACCATCCCGGCCGACGAGATCGGGCGCTGGATCTGTCCCCCGTGCGAAGGCCGCTGCCGCGACTGGCAGCCGAGCTATCACCTCTGGGCGGCCTATGCGCCGCGCGAGAAGTGGGCCGACATTTTGAAGCGCTGGCAAGACGCCGAGGGCGACACCACCAAGCTGCGGACGTTCTTCCAGCAGGATCTGGCCGAGCCCTACGATCCGGGTGGCGTCACCATCGCATGGGAAAAGATCGTCGAGGCGGCGCGCAAGCATCCGTATCCGCGCGGTCGCATCCCGGCCGAGGCGGGCCTGGTGGTCGCGGCCGCCGACGTGCAGGGCTACGGCATCAAATGGGCCGTGTATGCACTCGGCCCCCGCGGGCAGCGCTGGCTCGTCGATCGCGAGATCTTCGAAGGCGCGCCCGACCAGACCGACGAGCCGTGGATCAAGCTCGCCGACGCCATCGGGCGCACCTATCCGACAGCCGGCACCTTCGAAAAAGGCATTGACCTGACCGGCGTCGACTCCGGCTTCGCGACGGACCGGGTCTATCGGTTCTGCTCGGGCCGCCCGAACGTCTACGCCCTCGACGGCCGCCATACTCAGGGACTGCCGTGGCTCGGCACACCGACGAAGAAGGACATCAAGGACGCCCGCAAGCGCGTGGTGGCCAAGGTGATGCTCTACCCGGTGGGCCTGTACGACGTCAAAACCGAGGTTGCGGCAGGTCTGGCGAACCTCGTCGAAGGCCCGGACGCCACCGGCAGGTGGCCGCGCAACACGTACCATCTGACGTCGGATCTCTGCGACGAGGACTTCGCCAAGGAGATGACGGCGGAGCGGCTGGTCGATGCCGACGAGGAGGCGCAGGCCACCGGCAAAAAGCGCAAGCGGCTGATCAAGGCGAAGGCGGTCCGCGAATGGAAGAAGATCGTCGGGCGCAAGAACGACTGGTGGGATGTCACGGTCTACGCCACGGCGCTGGGCTGGCACATCGAGCACAAGCGGCGGCTCACCGCCGAGCGCTGGGCGGACCTGATCGTCCAGGTGCACCGCCGCCCACCGGAGCCGGACCTGTTCGAAGCCGCTGAGGAGACGACCGTCGTCGAGGACAAGGATCCATTCAGGAAGCCGGTCACGACGACAACAGACGCCGACAAGGCAGCACGACGCAACAAGTGGAAGAACCGATGAGCGTGGCGACCAAGACCAGATCGAAGGGCAGCAAGAAGACTCCCGCTCGATCTGCGTCTTCGCGCCGCCCGACGGCCAAGTGGCTGCGCGACAGCTCCGCCGGCGTGCTGGCCGCGCGCCGGACCAATCTGGTTGAGAGCCGCGATGAGATCCGGCGCGTCTGGGATCGGATTTCGGCGCTCGCCCTCGATTTCATCCAGAACTCGGGTCACCTGAAAGGCGCGGTCGATCAGGTCCTGGCCGACACCATCGGCGATGGCCTGCAGCTGCAGCCGGTTCCGGACCTGTCCAAGCTCGGATACAGCGCCAGCGAAGCGGCGGAGTGGATCAAGCTGGTCAAGAAGCGGTGGCGCCGCTATGCCCAGAACCCGGATGAGGTCGACGCTCGCGGCAAGTTCACCCTGGACCAACAGGTGGATATCGCGTTGCGCCACTCGATCGCCTACGGCGAAGCGATTGGCGTGATCGACTTCTTCACTCCGGAGCAACGCCGGCCCTATGGGATCGAGACCGGCACGAAGCTGTGCCTGACCTCGCCACACCGCTTGGTGCGGGACACCAACGAGATCGAGGGGCTGCATTCGGGCGTCATCCACGACGTGAACGGCCGTCCCGTCGCCTACCGCTTCAAGGAGCGTCAGAGCGGGATCGAGGTGAAGCGGGATTACGCGGCGCGCGATGTCGACGGACGCACCCTTGTGGTGCATGCCTTCGATCCGTGGGATGCGGAAGATGTGCGCGGCATCTCGGTGATCGCGTCTGCCCTGCGCACCCACGCCAACGCGCAGCAGCTGCATGACGCGACCCTCGCCACGGCCATCCTGCAGACGGTCTTTGCCGCGACCTTGACATCACCGGAGCCGAGCGCCGAAGCCTTCCAGGCGATCGATGCCCTGGAGGAGATCGACCAGGACCTGAAGAAGGAGTTCCTCGGCTATTTCGGCGCTGCCTTGGAAAGGGCGAGCGAAAGCCGGCTGGCGCTCGACGGCAGCCCGCAGGTTGGGCACCTAGCGCCGGGCGAGAAGCTCGAGCTGCACATGGCGAAGACGCCGGGCAACGATTACCTGCCGTTCGCGAGCGACCTGAAGCGCGAAACGGCGCGGGCGATCGGCGTGACCTATGCGTCCTACTCGATGGACCATTCTGACGCGACCTATTCCAGCACCCGCATGGAAACGTCGTCGATCTGGCCGATCGTGCTGCGCCGGCGCAAGCGGATCGCAGCCCCGATCTATCAGGGCACCTATGAGAGCTGGCTCGACGAGGAGATCGGCGAGGGGCGCATTCCGCTCAAAGGCGGCTACCGCGCCTTCCTCGCGCATCGTCATGCGGTGACCTGGGCGGAGTGGCAGGGGCCCGCCAAGCCCACGGCCGACGACAAGAAGAGCGCCGAGGCGGCGAGCGAGCGTCTGCAGAACGGCACCACGACGTTGGCCTACGAGTGCGCCGAGCTTGGTCTCGACGCGAATGACGTCATCGCGGTGCGTGCGACCGAGGCCCAGCAGCTCAAGGACGCGGGCCTGCCCAACATCTTTGAGCGCGTGCGCGGTGGCGGCTCTGGCGCTTCCGAGCCCGAACCCAAACCGAAAGCGAAAGCCAAGAGGACAGCATGAGCAGCGGCCCTGTCGATCCCTGCGCTGAGGCCGCCCGCCTGCGCGAGCTGCTCACCGCGATTGCCAGCGGCGAGAGTGTTGCGTCGGCGCGCTTCGGTGATGAGGAGATCCGCTACCACAAGGCGGATCCGGAGCGCCTGGAGCGGATGATCGCGTTTCACGAACGCGAATGCTCCCTCGTGCAGGGCCAGACGCCCAAGCGCACCCGCTTCGCCAAACGCATGGGCTTCCGCCCTTACTGAGGATTCACACCATGTCCGTTCTGCAGAACGGCGAGCTCGTGCTGTACGGGTTCGTCGGCGATAACTATTGGGACGAAGGCTTTACCGCCACCGAGGTCCTGGAGGCCCTGGCCGAGGTCGGCCGCGAGACCGACGTCACGGTGCGCGTCAACTCCGGCGGCGGCTACGTCACCGACGGCCTGGCGATCTACAACGCGTTGTCCGCCCACAAGGGGCATGTGACCGTCCAGGTCGACGCGATCGCGGCCTCGTCGGCCTCGCTGATCGCTATGGCCGGCGACACCATCCGCATGCGCGCCGGCTCGCTGATGATGATTCACGATCCGTCGGGGATCACCTACGGCACCGCCGACGATCACGCCAAGGCCAAGGACGCCCTCGACAAGATGGCAACCCAGATGGCGTCGATCTACGCCGAGCGTGCCGGCAAGGACACCGACGAGGTCCGCGAGACCATGAAGGCCGAGCTCTGGCTCACCGCCGAGGAGGCGGTCGAGGAGGGCTACGCCGATGAGAGCGACAGCGCCAAGGCCAAGGCCGTCGCCGCCTTCGACTATCGGATTTTCGCCAATGCTCCGCAGCGCCTGACCGCGCTGTCGAAGCGCAAGAACTGGTCTCTTGCCGAGGCCAGCGCCCGAGCGGCCGCGACCGCTCACCAACCACGTCAACCGAAGGAAGCTTCCATGACGGTGAACCCCCCAGCGGCCGCACCTACCGCTGACATTACAGGTGCCGTGGCCGAAGCCGTGAAAGCGGCTCAGGCCCGGGTCAAGGCGATCATGACGGCCGATGCCGCCAAGGGCCGCCAGGACCTCGCTGAACACTTCGCCTACGAGACCGACATGACGGCCGAGGCCGCCATCGCCGCGCTCGCCAAGGCGCCCACTGCCGCTGCCACGCCTCCGGTCGAGCCGCAGCAGCCGAGCGAGTCGCCGGAGGCCTATGCGGCCCGCCGCACCGCCGCCGCCGGCCTCGCCGCTCCAGGTAACCCGCCGCCGGCCAAGCCGACAGCCAAACTCAGCCCGCGTGAGGTCTTCGCCTCGCGCCGCAACGCCGTGAAGGGAGCGTGAGCTGATGTCTCTCGATACCAAGACCGAAAAGGCGCGAAACCTCGCGTTCATTCTCAGTGAGCCGCACGGCACCGTGGCGCGCGAGGTGCGCACCATCGCCTCGGGCGAGGGCGTCCTCGAAGCCGGCATGATGCTCGGCAAGGTCACCGCATCCGGCAAGTACGTCGCTTCGCCGAATGCCGAGGTGGTCGGCAAGGAGGGCGCGGAAACCGCCGTGGCCATCCTCGGCTACACGGTCGATGCCACCAGCGCCGACGCCAAGGCCGTCATCGTCGACGGCGTCGGCGGCGTCGAGGTGAAGGCCTCGATGCTCCTCGTTCACTCGTCCGTCAACGACGCGACGAAGCGCAACACCAAGCTGACCCAGCTCCGCGCGGTCGGCATCAAGGCCCGCTAAGGAGAGCCATCACATGTCAGCAGTGAATATTTGGGACGGCGATGGCTTCACGCTTGAGAGCCTGACCGCCGCCGTCAACCGCGAGCCCTACCGTCCCGGCCAGGTGTCGGCGACTGGGATCTTCGGCGAAGACAGCGTCACCACCACCATCGTCTCGATCGAGTTGCGCGAAGGCAAGCTCTCTCTGGTTGAGCCCAGCGAGCGCGGTGGTGCGGGAGAGACGACCGACGACGAGAAGCGCTCAAAGATTCCGTTCGAAGTCGATCACTACGAGCGTGACGATGCAGTGCTGGCGGACGAGGTTCAGGGCGTTCGCGCTTTCGGCAGCGAGGATCGCCTGGAGACGATCCAGGAACGCGTCGAGCGCAAAGCCCAACGCCATGCGGCCGATCTCACCATGACGCTGGAGCACCAGCGTGTGGGTGCGGTCAAGGGCATCGTGACATCGCGGTCCGGTACCGTGCTGCACGACCTGTATTCGCGCTTCGGCATTGCGGTGCCGGCCGCGGTCTCGCTCGAACTCGACGTCGACACAACCAAGGTCGGCGATCTCTGGCAGGATGTGGTCTACTCGCTCGAAGACGATCTCGACGAGCCATACGATGGTCTGCACGTCTTCACCGGCCGGACCTTTCACAAGACCATGTGGCAGCATAAGGCCATCCGCGAGACGTTCCTGTACGGTTCCGGCGCCGGCATTCTGCGCCAGGATGTGCCGGACACATTCGAGTTCGGCGGCGCGACCTGGGAACGCTACCGCACCGGTGCGAAGGCCACGGCCAACCTCGGCGCGCCCTACATCGCGGCCGACGAGGCCCGCGTGGTGCCGCTCGGCGTGCCGGATCTCTTCATCACCCGGTTTGCGCCGGCGGATTACGAGGAGACCGTCAACACCCCGGGCCTGCCGTTCTATGCCAGGCAGATCCCAAGGCTGGACGGCAAAGGTCGTAACCTGCAGGTGCAGATGAACGCGATCTCGCTCTGCACCAATCCGAAGGCTCTGCGCAAGCTGACCCTCACCTGATCCACCGCCGGGGCGGTTCGCCGCCCCGGCCCCTCCGGTGTCCAGCCTGAAAGATCAACCGATGTCTGCTAAGACGATTTCCATTGCCGGCCCGCGCGGCCTGCGCATTCCAGCTTCCGTTCTCGGCAAAGCCGCCCCCGGCGCTGAGGATGTAATGGTGCCGCCGCACGAGCCGATCGATGTCCCGGAGGCCTACGGCCGCAGCCTGATTGCCGACCGTTTTGCCGTCGAAGCTCCGGCTCCGGCCAAGAGCGCCGGCAAGCCCGCGAAAGGCGACGGGAAAAGCGAGGCCGAGAAAGAGCTCGACAAGCTGACCAAGGACGAGCTGCTCGCCAAGGCCGCCGAGGCCAACGTGGCGGCGACCGCCGAGATGACCAAGGCCGAGATCATCGCCCTGCTGGTGAAGTGAGGCGGCAGTGACCACGTTCGCGCAGGCCTGGTCCAAGGCACGGCCGCGTCTGGACCAGATCTTCGGCGGCTCGGTCCAGATCATCCCGATGATCGTCAGCCAGCGCAAAGGAGCGCAGCCGGACCCCGCGCGGGCGCCTGTCACGATCCAGGCGAAGTTCACGCTCAAGCCTGACACGGATGACATTCAGGGCATCCGCAAGGGATCGCGGCTTGAGAGCTTCTCGACCGTCCAGGTCGCGCGGGCCGAGCTGTCCATCCGGGCCGATGTCTGGTCGACGATCCCCTATGCCCTATCCGACGGCGATGTCGTCGTCGTTCCGGATCAACCCCGATTCAGCATCTCCACGATCAGGCCCTTCCACTTGGGCCATCGCGTGCTGGTGCTGGTAGTGGAGGAGCAGCAGCCGTGAGCCTGGTGAGCTTTGCGATCCGCATCTGCCTCGAGCGTGCACTCGTTGACAAGACCTATGCCGAGGAGCGGGTCTACGATTCGCAGATCACGCCAACCAACGAGACCGTTCCCAAGGGGCAGAAGCCTCTGATCATTCTCTCGACCGATGACGACAAGAGCGACATCCGGGAATGGGATCTGCTGCGCGGCCAACGCGACCTCGAGGTGGTGATCGAAATGGTGCTGGCGACTTTCGTCAAGGCGAAGGGCGGGCCAGATCAGATCGAGGTCATCATCCCGCACACCGATGCCGGCATGGAGGCCTCGCTCGGCTTCATGCAGCGCCAGGTGATGCGCGCCCTCATGGATCCGCTCGATCCCTGGGCCGAGTTGCTGAAAGAGTTCATGGGGCGGATCAACCGCACCCTCGGCCGCCGCGGCGCCAGTGCCGAGAAGGGCGTGCGCTACGCCGC
Source organism: Microvirga sp. RSM25 (assembly GCF_044784385.1). NCBI lineage: Bacteria > Pseudomonadati > Pseudomonadota > Alphaproteobacteria > Hyphomicrobiales > Methylobacteriaceae > Microvirga > Microvirga sp. RSM25. Next base: position 1,111,007 of record NZ_CP173039.1, read on the forward strand.
CAAGCAGCTCGTGCTGGTCTGCGACCCGATCTTCGAGCCGGATTTCGGTGAGACGATTCCGCCCGACAGCCCCTGGGGCCGCCTGATCGCGCTGATGGAGGCGGACGCCGAGCTCGTGGACCTTGCCCTGGTCCTGCGGGCAGAGATCGAGAACGGCAACGACCTGCCGTCCTGGCGCCGCTTCCAGGCCTCCCGCGGCTGGACCGACGCCCGGGTGCGCAACGCGGGCTTTGCCCCGGTCGACACGACCGAGGCCGGCGAGGCACCTGTGGCGATCGAGGGCACGGTGGAGGATCAGAACGCCGACGGCAGCACCTTCCTGGCGCTGACGGTGACGCATGGTCAGCCGGCCCCGTTCAACGTCCCCGAGGAGTAGCCCATGGCCGACCTGATCGACGCCTTGCTGCGGCTCGATGCCGATCTGGCGGAGATGAAGCGGCGGTTCGAGAATGCCGAGCGCCCGGGCACGGTGCACGAGGTCGACCCGGCCAAGCAGCGGGTGCGCCTGCGCATCGGCGGCAGCGAGGCCGAGCCGTTCCTCAGCCCATGGGTGCCGTACGCGCAGACGGCCGGCGCGTTCAAGTTTCACAATCCGCCCAGCCCGGGCCAGCAGATGATGTTCTGCTGTCCGGACGGTGATTTCCGGCAGGGCTATGCCGTGCCCTTCACCTGGTCGGATGCCAATCCCTCGCCGTCCGACAAGGGCGACGAGCATGTTGCCACCTTCGGCCAGACGAAAACCACCGTCGGCACGAACCGGCTGCGCGACGAAATCGAGAGCGCCGTGCACGAGATCCTGGCCCAGCAGATCTCGTCCAAGGTGGGCTCGTCCCTGGTCCGGGTGGCCTCCGCGCGGGTGCGGGCGCTCTCCGACCGTATCGACCTGAATTGAGGATTTTTCCATGGCTGGCGGCATCACCCGGGCGGTCTGCATCGCCCTGATCCTGCGCTACATCGGCGGCACGCCCTTGCGCGGTGCGGTCAATGTCTTCGTCAATCGTCTCCTGGTCGCACGCAAGATCGGCTTCGGCGGCCTCGGCGGCCTGGTCGATGCCGTCGTGGGTGGTGGCCTGGGGGCGGTGTTCCAGAACCCGCTTGGCGCCATCACGGGTGCCCTGCAGGGCGCGATCCCGGACGCCATCAGCCAGCTCAAGGATCATTTCTTGCAAGATGTGGTCGACGAGGTAACCGGGGCGGTGAGTCAGGTCCTGCCCGCTGACATCCAGGCGCTGGTCGATGCGCTCGGCGAGAGCGGGACCGGCCTGTTCGGCAGCGCGGAATCCTTCCTGCATCACACCGACCTTCTCTCCGGAGTGCAGCTCCCCGGCGATCTGGAGCATGGCCTGTCGGATCTGCTCGGGCTGGCGATTGACGGCAGCGCCACCCTGTTCAACCAGGCGGCCGCCCCGCTGGAGCAGCTGGTGCGGCTGACCGATGCCGAGGCGTTCGTCACCGCGCTGGCGCCGCAGCTGATTGCGAACGAGCTGACTCCTGCGGCCGCGCTGGCGATCGTCACCGGACACCGAGGGGCGCTGTCCACCGTGGTGTCGTCGAGCGTCAGCGCGTTCGTCGCGCTCCAGGCGAACAGCGAAGCGGTGGCGCTGGTGCAGGAGGCTGCGGCGGGCCTGATGGACGGGGCGTTGCTGGGCGGCGAAACCACCCGCGCCCGCGCCCTGGTCGAGCGCATCGTCAAGCCGGACAAGCTGGCGACGATGCAGCAGGCCGTTGAAGCCTGGACCAACCCGCCCGTCGAGGACGACGAAGACGAGACCGTCTGACGAAAGGATGTCCGATGAACAGGACGCGCTATGTCGTGACCGATCCGGTCGCGGCCACGAGGCTGCTCGGCCGCCGGCTCGCGCCAGGCGCCGAGGTGTGGCTGACCGACGGGGAGGCCCAGACGCCCCGCGACCTTGGCGCCGTGGCGCTCCCCACCCCTGAGGCTCCGCAGCCAGAGCATCCCTTCGATCACGACGGCAACGGCCGCAAGGGCGCGCGGCGCAGGAGGCGCTGATGTCCTCCTATGGATTCGACCGGCGCACCGGCAAGCCGATGTCGGGCTGGGATCATGTCCTGCAGAGCCTCGAGGTGATCTTCACGACCCCGCTGGGCTCGCGCGTCATGCGCCGCACGTTCGGCTCGGCCGTGCCGGCGCTGCTCGGACGGCCGATCAACCGCGCCACCGTGCTGCGCTTTGCCACCGCGATCATCGTGGCGGTCGAGCTGTGGGAGCCGCGCTTCCGCATCCGGCAGATCTCATTCGCGCGCACCCAGAACACCCCGGACAAGCTGCGGCTCGGCGGGCTCTCCATGCAGATCGTCGGGCAGTACCGCCCACGCGGTCATCTGGGCGATGTCACGCCGGAAGGCGAGGACCGCACCGTCTCCCGATAAGAGGAAGGCTTCCCATGCTGAACGTCATCGACACGTCGCGTCTGCCGGCGCCGAACATTCTCGAGGACGTGACTTATGAGGCGAAGCACCAGGAGTTCCTCGCCCGGTTTCAGACCCGCTGGGCGGAGCTGCGCGCGGCCGATCCGACGCTGCCGCCCTACGATGTCGCCATGCTCGAGACGGATCTGCCGGTCCTGTTCTCCGAGGCAATGGCCTATCTGCGCACCCTCGACCGGATCCGTGTCAACGATGCGGTGAAGGCGGTGCTGGCGCCGCTGGCCAAGGGCACGAACCTCGACACCGTGGTGGCGCGGGCCAATGTCGAGCGCAAAGTGATCGTTCCGGCGACGCCGGCCACGGCGGCGGTGATGGAGACCGACGCGCAGCTGCTGCGCCGCTATCTCGCGTCCTTCGACCGGCCGTCGGCGGGATCCGCGGCCCGCTATCTGTTCGAGGCCTACACGGCGGTCCCGTCCCTGCATCATGTGGCGGTGATCGGCCGGGCCATCCACGGCCGGCGCGGCGACACCGACATCGTCATTGCCGGGGAGGGCGGCCGTCTGCCGACTTCGGCCGAGCTCCTGGCGGTGCGCAATGCGGTCACCGCGTCCGCGGTCAAACCGGAAGCAACGGCCGTCACGGTGCGGCCGGCGACCTTGGCCACCTACGCGCTGCACCTGGCGATCGCCGTCGGCATCGGTCCCGATCCGATCCTCGTGCAGCAGGAGGCGCTGGCCCGCGTCAGCGCTGCCACGGCGGCGCGGATGACCATCGGTGGGGAAATCCCTGCAAATCTGCCGGTTGGGGCGGCCTATGGTGCCAATGTGGTGCGTGCCCGTGCAGTGACCCCATTCCCCGGCCTGGCCGCCGACCCTTACACGCTGCCGGTGTGTGGCGGCATCACCATCGACCTTGAGGCCCTGGCATGACAACCGGCAAGGATCTTCTGCCGGGACCCGTAGAGCTGGAAGCGGCTCTGGCTGAGGCGCTGACCGACACCCTGCCGATCCCGCTTGCGGAGGCGGTCGACCCGCACAAGACCCCGGTGCGCTTCCTTCCCTTCCTGGGGCAGCATGACGGGGTGCGGCTCTGGTATGCGGACTGGTCCGAGGCGCGCAAGCGCCAGGTCATTGCGGAAGCGCCCGTGCTGGCTCGCAAGATCGGCACCCGCGCCGGGGTGCTGGGCTTCCTGTCGTATGTCGATGCCACTCTGCTGGACGTCATCGCCTATCCGACGCGCTTCATACTCGGGCGAAGCGTGATCGGGCGGACGCCTGTCGGGCATCAGCCGTGGGTGGCGCGCTATCTGATCAAGATCGAAACGACGGCGCCGGCGCGCGCCTTCGTCATGGGGCGCGCGGTCATCGGCCGCCACCGGCTCAAGACACCGAGCCGGGAGCCGTTCCAGCGCGTGATGGCGGCGCTGCGCGCGGCCAAGAGCCCGGAAACCCAATACCGCGTCGATTTCGGCCACAAGCGGCCGCTGGTTCTCGCGGATCAGCCGCGCCTCGCCGACGACATTCCCCTGGGCGGCTTCGTCGCCCGCCAAAAGCTGTAACGAGGGCTTAGATGAAGGCCATCCAATTCTCCGAGGCGGAAGTCGCCGAGCAGGGCGATTTCGACAACATCAGCCTGTTCGCTCGCGAGGGCGTCGATCACGTCGTGGGCGGTGCGGTGGGCTATCCGAACCACTGGTCCGCCTTCACGGTCGCCAAGAAGAACGACACCAATCCGACGGTGGCCGTGGTCAGTCCGGGGCGATTGTTCAACAACGAGATCGTCTACGACTCCGGTGCCGCCATCGAGGTCGATCTCATGCTCTACCTGCCGACGATTACGGCCAACCGGCGCTGGGTCGGCCTCGTCGTCCAGGGCGAGGAGGAAACGGAGAGCGAGAGCCGCCTGATCGAGACGGATGCCGACAGTGGCGAAACCGTCCCCATGTCGGTGCCGAAGGTCATCAACCGCAAGGTCAATATCATCCCGCAGCAGGGACCGATCGAGATCGCCGACAATCCGACGAAACCCGCCGTTCCGGCCGGACAGTCGTGCATCGCGTTCGTGCTGCTCGGCACCGCCGGTATTCTCGACATCGCGCCCGGGACGGCCTGGCGCGCCAAGACGTTGTATGAGGTCGAGGGCCGCGTCACCGCCCTCGAAGTCCAGCTCTCCAGCGCTTTCATCCGCGTGGCCACGTTGGAGACGGATCTCGCCAACCTGACCGCGCATGTCAATGCGCTGCCGGTGCCGCGGCCGGAGATCATCCGCCAAGTCCGGCGTGACGTCGCGGCGATGCGGCGCCAGCTCGACGTTCCATCAGGAGCACGCAGCGACTGGTACGATTCCGGCCTGTTGCCTCCAGGTCATGCCGACTCCCAGTGGGATGCAACCCACGCCTCCTGGCTCGCCCGCGTCAGTGAAGGCATTCGTTTCCCCTTCGCCTCCGTCAAGGAGGTGCGCCTGGAGATGAAGAACGAGGACTCGCCTCTGGTGAAGTTCTCGGGTCGCCGCATGATGCCGGCCTGGACCCCGGTCAAGCGCATCTACAATGAGGGTGGCACGGCCACCCGCGACATCTCGCAGCTCGTCCACACGGTGATCACCACCAGCATCCGCACGGTGGCGCGCAACGTCTGGGAGTATGGCCCGACCGTCAGCATCTGCGAGAACAACAAGGAGTGGAACCGCTTTCCGATCGACGCCGCCATCGGCACCATGTTCTCCAAGGATGGCGAGATCTACCAGACCGTCGGCATGACCCTGAACAAGAAGGGCAAGGGGCACGACTTTTACGGCGTCCGCACCATGAAGGTGCTCACGGTCTACGACACCTATACCGACTACAACACCACCCCGGTGGGCATCAACGGCAGCATCTACGGCCAGAACTTCCTGGTGGCGCAGCCGATGATCGTACCCTCGGTTGAGCTGGAGTTCTCGCGCATCGGACCCGACGGCGCGGTGCACCTGTTCCTGGTCGAGACCACCGAAACCGGCGAGCCCTTGTTCAGCACGGCGCTGGCGAGCGCCACGATCCCCCACGCCAACCTGACGCTGGGCTGGAACACCTTCGAGCTGCCGCCGACCTACCTGACGCCGGGATCGCGCTATGCATGGTACACGGTCACGACCGGCAATCACCAGCTCAAGGGGTCGGACAACAACGCCTTCTCGGGCGGCACCTCGTTCCTGTCCACGGACGGGTCCTGGGCGCAGGGTGACTTGTCGTTCGACTTCCACTTTCGCATCAACTCCTGCCGTTTCACCAACACCCGCACCGTGATCGACTTCAAGGCGATGACGTTGACGGATGGCATGACGGAGTTCCGGCTGCTCTATCCCGGCTGGGCTCACGAAGGCACTGGCCTGATGTGGGAGATCCGACCGGATGGCGTTGCCAACTGGACGGTGCTGGAGCCGACGGAGGTCGCGCAGAATCCGCTCTATGGCCTTCCGGCCTCTGTCGATCTGCGATGCACTCTTCTCGCCACGCCGGACTTGGCGCCGATGATCGAACTGACGGCCGATGCGGTGGTGCGTACGGCGCGCAACGCCGGATCGGCCCGCGCTGTCAGCGAGGTCATCGATTTCGGGCTCACGACCACGCAGATCCAGGCAGTCATCGTGGTGGATGATTTCGACCCCAACGGAGTCCACACCTTCGCGCCCGCGATCATGCACAGCACGACCACGACGATCCCGGCCACGTTGGTCGCTCCGACGACGGTCACACCGGCACTCGGCGAGATCGATCCGGATAAGCCGACGCGCCGGACCTTCCTCTGCACGTGGACGGTGCCGGCCGGAACGCGCTACGTGCGCCTGGCTCCTGGCATGGGCACGACGCAGGTGCCAAATCCCTTCTTCATCCAAAACGCGGCCCTGTTCGCGCTCTAAGGAGAACCTCATGGCCACCATCACCGACCTCGAGGACGATGTGGTCTACCGGGTCAAGTTCATGTGGGTCGTCAAGTTCGGACGGGTGGAGCTTCTCCCTCGTCCCGAGCATGCGATCCTTGGATCGGCTCTGAAGACCATCATCGAACAGGAAGGCGCGGATGTGATCGATTTCGTCGCTCCGCTGGAGTAACGGCATGACGATTCCTTCCGCCGCCAACGATTACAAGTCCGACCTGACCACGCGGATCAACCGCGAAACCTGGGATGCGGTCCTCGGCTCGCTCGCCACCCGCCTCAAGGATCTCGAAGCCCAGCGCGTCGAGGTCCAGGCGGTCATCGACGAGCTCAAGCTGTTCGGCCTCGCACGGCTGGACAGCGAGCTGGCACCGTTGATCGCGGCGAACCAGGCGCAGCTCGCGCAGCTCGAGGAGGACATGGCCGCAGCTCAGGTCATCGTTGACTCGATCCTGGCCACCACCCTCCCAGCCGGGCAAGTCACCGAGAGTGCGACGCGGGTGTTCGTGACCTCGGCGCAACGGACTTCGATCGACGCCTCGGCGGCCGCCCTTCTGACGAAGGCGCCGCTCGATTCGCCGGCACTCACCGGAACGCCGACGGCGCCGACGCCGACGGCCGGAGACAACTCGACAAAGATCTCGACGACGGCCTTCGTCCGCGCCGCGATTGCTGCTGTCGTCAACGCGTCTCCTGCCGCGCTCGACACGCTGAATGAGCTTGCAGCGGCGCTCGGCAACGATGCGAACTTCGCAACGACGATGATCGGCGCGCTTGCCGGAAAGTCTCCGGTCGGTCACGGGCACGTCATCGGGGATGTTTCGGGGCTCCAGACGGCGCTCAACGGGAAGCAACCGGCTGGTTCGTATCAGCCGGCTGGATCATATCAGCCGGCCGGATCGTATCTCGGCACGGGCGGCGGCGATTTGAGCGGTCGCCTCGCGATTACAACGGCAGAGTCTGGCGTATCGACCTCTGGTCTTTGGGTGACCATGACGTCTGGCGCGCACGACCATACCGCAACGTTTCAAAGCTACCGCGTGGCCGGGTCGGGATGGTGGCTCATCCGTGCCAGGTCCGAGGCGGCCGGATCGCCCGATAACCAGTTTACGGTCCGAGGCGACGGACAGGTTTCCGCTGATGGGAGCTTCGTTCCCAACGGCGGCGACTATGCGGAAATGTTCGAGTGGGCGGACGGCAATCCCGACGCTGAGGACCGGCGGGGCTGGTCGGTCGTCCTTGAGGGAAGCAAGGTCAGGAGAGCAACATCGGGAGATAACGAACTCCTCGGCGTCATCTCCGCACTGCCGTCGGTCCTCGGCGACGCGGCCGCTCTCCGATGGGGCGGCAAGTACCTGAAAGACGATTTCGGCGCATACCTGACCGAGCCGAAAGAGTTTGTCTCATGGGTCGAGGGAGAAGGCGAGGCGGCGACAACGATCCGCTTTCCGTCCGACGAGATTCCAGCGGGCGTCGACGTTCCCGACACCGCGACCTTTTACGAAGAGGCGGTCCGGATCCTGAGCCCAGACTACGATCCATCTCTCGAATACGTCCCGCGCGAACTCCGTCCGGAATGGGCCGCCGTTGGCTTGGTGGGAAAGCTCCGCATCCTCAAAGGGGAGCGGACCGGAACGCGATGGCTCAAGATGCGGGATATCTCGACGACGGTCGAGGAGTGGCTCGTTCGATAGCGGTTCCTTGACAACCGGGCGTCACGAGCCTTGAGGCCCGGCGAACTGCGATCGAGGAGCGGCGGGCCTAAGACACTGCAGACCACCTGAATTCTACTTCCTCCGCACGGCTCGACCGTCGCGATCACCCAAGCCGCCTCGCAAGGGCGGCTTCTCTTTGCACAGGAGCAAACCGATGACCGAGCCGACCTTCGGCATGACCTTCATCCGCGACAGCAGCGAGCCGAGCCCAGCCGGGTCCGGCGATATGTCGATCGCGGGGTTCGTGCTGCCGTCCGATGACGCAGACCCGAGCGTGTTTCCCTACCATGTTGCGGTGAGCTTCAATTCCACCGATCTGGCCTATCTCAGCAAACTCGGCACGGGCCCGGCCTACCGGGTCGTCGCCAAGATCAACGCGCAGCTCGCGCCGCTCCAGATCGGCGCACGCGTGGCGATGGTGCGTGTTCCCCAGGGCGCGACCCTCGACGAGACGATCGCCAATATCTGCGGTGATCCGGCGGCCGGCACAGGCTGGCATGCGATGCTCCAGGTCGGGCAGCGGCTCGGCCTCATTCCGCGCCTGCTCGGGTCGCCCGGCTTCACGGGGAAATTCACCCGCACGGCCGGCGCAACGACGGTCGCCAGCGTCGTGAAGGGTGGCGGCAACACGGGCAACGGCACCCTGACCCTGGCATCGGCTCCGGCTTATGGCGGCAGTGTCAAGCAGGGAATCTATCAGGTTCGCTGCGTCGGTGGCGCCTTCGCCGCCTCCGCTCAGGCCAAGGTCGGCAATGTCGGCAACGGGGCAATCAGCGGCGTGGCGGCCGGTGTCGGTGCGGCAGCGGGCGTCTATACCGCCACCTGCTTTGCCGCGGCCGCGAACGGCGGCACCTTCGTGGTCGAGGGCCCCGGCGGCCAGACCATCGGTGTCGTCACGGTGGGACAGGCCTTCACCGGCCCTGTGGTCTTCACGATTGCCGATGGCGCGACTGACTTCGCTCTCGGCGATCAGTTCCAGATCACGGTGGCGCCGGCAGTTCCCGCCAACGGCGGTGTGTTCTCCGTGAAGGATCCGGACGGCGTCGCCTTGGCTGAGGCGACGGTGGGCGTGGCCTATACCGGCGGCCACATCAAGTTCACGATTGCCGACGGTGCGAGCGATTTTGCGATCGGCGACGGCTTCGACGTGACGGTGGGCATGACCGGGGGTGTTGCTCAGGCGAACCCGATCTGCGCCCTCCTGCCCCAGATCTGCAACACGTTGCTGGCCCGCGCCTTTGTCGGCGGCCCCGGCACCACGAAGCAGGATGCCCTCGACTGGCGCGAGACGATCAACAGCGAGACCATCATTGCTCTCGACAATTGGGACATCGTGCGGGTCGGAACGTCTGATGTGGAGGAGGACGGCGCAACGGTGGCGATCGGACAGCAGATCGCGGCCGATTTCGAGAATGGCGGGCTTCCCTTGCATGCCCCGGCCAACCGACCGGTGCAGGGGATCGTCGGCCTCAAGCGCTACGATTCCTTCGCGCTGACATCGGACGCAACGGACGGCCAGGTCCTGCTCGCGCACCAGATCGGCATCACACAGCGCGGCGAGCTCGGTCTGGAGACGGCCATCAGCGGCTCCGGCTTCGTGCTGATCTGCACCGACACCTGCAGTGACGATCCGGCCTGGCGCATGATCAATGTCTGCCGCCTGCGCGACTACGAGCATCTCGCGCTGCTGCGAACGACCCGGCGTCGCCTCGGCCGCACCAACATCACCCTGCACGGGGTGCAGGCGGTGCTCAACGACCATATCACTTTCCTGGCCGACCTGGAGGGGAAGGGCGCGATCCTGCCGGGATGGAAGGTCGGCTTCGAGGTCGACAAGAACAATCCGGAAAACCTGCGCCTGGGGCGCATCCGGACGTTCTATGCCGCTGAGGAGCCGCCGACGCTCAAGCACGTCACCGTCGACAGCCGTCGCGACCGCGAGTCCCTCAATCTCCTGATCGATGACCTGGTCACCAGCACCGATCAGCTGCTCGGGCTCGCCGCCTAAGCGGGCTAACAGGCCCGCGCGTCATATCCGACGCGCGGGCCGTGCCCATCCTCCCGTCATTCTGTCCGAAGGAAACAGACCATGCCTCTATTCGTCCAGGAAGCATGCAGCTTGTACGTTGGTGACGACACACCCAACGCCAACAAGCGCAACAATCTCGACTCGATCAAACTGCCGACGCTCGAAGAGATCAGCGCCACACACCACGCCGGCGGCGCGATCGGTGCCATCGATATCAGTGGCCTCGGCCTCAATCCCCTGGAGGCCACGTTCAAGCAAACCGGCTGGGATCCACAGACCATGAGTCAGTTCGGCCTCGGCCGGCGCGGCCGCATGCCGTTCACCTGCTATGGCATGCTCCGGGACAAGGGCATCTCGAACCGGGCGATCGAGGTCAAGGCGATCATGTGGGGCCGCCTGACTCGCATTGAAGGCGATGAGTTCAAGCGCGGCGACAGCCTGCTTGGTCACGATCACACGATCAAGGAGATCCTGCGTTACGGCCTCTGGTACGACGGCGAGGAGAAGTACTACTACGATTGGGAGACCGGCACCTGGCGCGTCGACGGCGTCGACCAGAATGCCGACGAGCGCCGGATCCTGCGCTACTGATCCCAGCAATGAGGCGCTGGGGCGGTTTCCAGCCCCGGCGCCCCTCACAACCTCCCAGGCTGACAACGCTGGCCCTGGCCCGCCGCAGTGGGCCAATCGCATCGGTTCCCCATCAACATCGCTCAAGGCACGGTGGCCCTCATGCCGGAAATGACAAGCGCGCCCATCAAGATCGAATATCTGCCCCAGGCAGGCAAACCGATCGAGGAGATTGTCACCCTCGATTATCCCTTCACCTACGGCGAGCGCCATGTGAGCGCCCTGACGGTGCGGCGCATGACCGTGGCGCAGGTGGATGCGGTCGTGGCGGCACTCAAGGCGGGCGAGTCCGTGGGCCTGGCGCCGCACATGGTCACCTTCCCCGATGGCGAGCCGGTCCCGGCCGCGGTGATCGCGGCGCTGATGGATGACGACGACGCCCGCCTCTTCGAGGTGATGCAGAGTTTTTTGCCCCGCCGCTTGCGACCGGTGTTCGCGCCAACCCCGCCCTCTGCCGACGATACGTCGCTGCCGTCGCAGGCGGACTGAACCAGAACCTTCGCGACCTCATGACCTACGACTGGCACGACCTGCTCGGCTGGTATGTGGAGGCGGTCGCGCTCGGCCGAGTGGAGCCCATCAATGGCTAATCTGACCTCCCAGCTCACCGTTCGTCTCAAGGACGGTGTTTCCGGTCCCGCCGGCAAGGCAGCGCGATCCATCAAGCAACTCGACCGGGCGGCCAAGAACGCCAAGGGCGGCACGCATGGTTTGGCCCGCTCGGTGAATGGGCTTGAGGCTGCGGGCGCGGCGCTGGACGGGGCGGGTTTGAGCGCGCTCGCCCTGCGTGGGGGGCCGGTCATCGCGGGAGCGTTGGCCGTCGGCGCGACCCTCAAGAAGGGAGCCGACTCCGCCCTCTCCTTCGAAAAGGCCATGTATGAGGTGGAAAAGGCCACGAACTCCAGCGGCAGCCAGGCGCAGAAGTTTGCTGACGAGATCGTTCGCATGTCGAAGGAGACGGGCAAGACCAAGGAAGAGATCGCCGGCATGATGGCGGCGGCCGGCTATGCGGGCCGCCCCGTCGACGAGCTCGCCCGCTTCACCGAATATGCCGCCAAGGCGACCAGCGCCTGGGGCACGAGCACGGAAGCAACCGGGCAGGCCATGGCCGTCATCGGCAATATCTACGGCGCCAACCAGCAGCGCATCGAGGAGATTGGCGACGCCATCAACACCGCCGCGGATGTCTCGGCCACGGGCGAGAAGGACCTGCTCGAATTCATCAAGCGCACCGGCGCCACCGGCAAGCAGGCCGGTCTGTCCGCCGAGCAGGTCCTGGCCTTCGGTGCCGCCATGGGCGAGACGGGCACGCCGATGGAGGTTGCCGCCACGGGCTTTGAATCTCTGCTCAACGTGATGAAACTGGGCTCGGAGTTCTCCAAGTCGGCCGGCGAGGGGCTGGCCGGTCTTGGCATCTCGTCCGACAAGATGCGCAAGCAGTTCGTCGCCAAACCCTTGGAAGCGACGCTGGGCCTGCTGAACAAAATCAACAAGGTCGCGGACCCGATGAAGCGGGCCGAGATCCTGACCAACATTTTCGGCAAGGAATACCAGGACGACATCCAAAAGCTGATGAATGCCCTGCCGCGTCTCAACACGCTGCTCGGCACCATGGGCGATCGCTCCAAGTATCTGGGTTCAGTGCAGCAGAGCTTCGAGCTCTGGCAGCAGAAGGACTTCGCCAAAATCGAGCGGGCCGAGCGGGCGGTGGACGCTCTCATGGCCCGCCTGGGCAAGCCACTCAAGCTCGGTGCCGGCTGGGCGGCCGAGGAGATCCTGGCAGGGTTGGACCGGGCCGAGGCCCGGGTGGATGCGCTGCGCGAGAAATACAACAAGGAGGGCGCTGGCGGCCTCTTTGTTGCTCTGTTCAAGGGCGCAACCCAGGACCTGCGCGACCACAATGCCGCCTGGGCTGAGTTCGAGCGTCAGTCGCAACGGATCGACGCCGCCAACGAGAAGCGCCACGGCGATCAGCTGCGCGCCGAGCAGCAGGCGGTCGGTCCCGGCAGCCAGGCTCTCTATGGTGACGACCGCCTGGAGCGGTCGCTGGATATGCCTCTGGCGATCAATGCCGCACAGCAGCGCGCGCGCCGCATGGCCGATGATCCAGCCTACAAGCTGGAGCAGGACGCGATCGCGGAACTGCAGAACCGCCAAGCTGAGGTGGCCCGGGCGCGGGCGTTCCTCGACTCGAACCGCCAGAACTTCGGCACGCGCTCGGTCACCGGGGCGGGGTTGGAGCGCAAGGGCGTGACGGGCCTGGCGCAAGCCGAGGCGGCCGCCGCGGAACTGGAAAGCACGCTCGGCGCCTTCCGCGCCCTGCGCGCCCAGGTGGAGGCGGTGGCCGGTCAGATCGGCAGCCTGCCCAGCATGACCCGCACGCCATCCAAGGACACGGTGGCGCCTACGTTGGGCGCTGGCGCGTCCTTTGGCTTCGGGCCGGGCGGAGCGCCGGTGGATACGAGCGGGCTGGACGCCGCCAAGAACAAGGCGGCCGAGGCCGGTCAGGCCATTCAAGGCCTCAACACCACTGTCGCGCCCCAGGTCAACACCGCGGGTATCGACACGCTCAACGCGAAGCTGGATGCCGCAATCGGCAAGCTGGCCCGCCTGAGCGGGGGCGTTCCGCAGCAGATGGCCTCGCGCGAGATAGGCCGTCAGTTCGAGGCTCGCCGGCGCAGCTCCTATGCCGATTACGAACACGCGTAAAGGGAATCACCCATGCTGTACCAGGTCGGGGCGCTCACCTTTCGCGTGAGCACGCCCAACATCCATGAGGTCGAGTTGGAGGCTGCTGCCGATTATGTCGCCAAGGATGTGATCGGCGTCCTGCGCCCGCTTGAATCCGTGGGCGAAGGCGAGAGCATGCTCACCCTGCGCGGGCGGCTGTTCCCGCGCAAATGGGGCGGTACGTCGAGCCTGGATCTCCTCGAGCGGATGCGCGTCTCGGGCGAACCGCAGATCGTGGTGCGCGGGGATGGCCGCAACATGGGCTGGTGGGTGGTCGCACGCTACCGCGAGCAGCACTCCTATCTCGGCACCAACGGCGTCGGGCGGCAGATCGACTACGAGGTGGCCCTGAAGAAGTCGCCGAAGGCCGCCACTGCGCTCGGCTACTTTTCCACCATCATGAGGCTGATCGGCTGATGGCGACCGAAACCCTGCCCCCTGTGGCGAACCCGTTCACCACCCTGGACCAGTTGCTCTACCGCCGCTTCGGGCGCGAGACCGCGGGCCAGGTGGAGGCCACCTATGCCCTCAATCCCGGCCTGGCCGGAAAGGGTCCGTTCCTGCCCATCGGCACCCGCGTCGTGGTGGAACTGCCCGAGCCGGCTGCTCCGGCCCGTCCCGTCCGTGTCCTGCGCCTGACCGACTGAAAGCTCCCTCCATGGCTTCGCACATCACCGTGTCGCTCAACGGCGCGCCGATCTCTGACGACCTGCTGGCCACCGTGATCTCGGTCGCGATCAAGGACGCCGCCGGCAGCAGCTCGGACACCTGCGAGATCACGCTCGACGATGCCGACGACCAGATTGCCTTCCCGTCCAGCGGCGATCGTCTGGAGGTCGAGATCTGGCGTGATGGCGCCGAGGGCGCGGCCGGGTTCGAGGGCGTCCTGGACGAGCCCCGGTCGCAGGGCGCGCGCGGCGGCGGGCAGGTGGTGATCATCTCGGGCAAGGCGGCCGACATGCGCGGCGGGCTCAAAGACCGCAAGGAAAAGCACAAGGACGACGCCACGCTGGAGGAGGCGGCGAAAACCTTTGTCCCCAAGGGGTACAGCATCAAGTTCGGCGGCGATCTCGGCACGATCCGGCGTGACTACTGGCACATGGGGCGCGAGAATTTTCTGCACTGGGCACACAGGACCGCGCGGGAGATCGGGGCCACGTTCAAGGTCATTGGCAAGACGGCGGTCTTCACGCCGCGCAATGCCGGGCAATCCGCCTCCGGTCAGCCGCTGCAGACAATCCAGGCCACGCGGGGCGTTAACATCATCAACTGGGATCTCGCGCCCGATGTCGGGCGACCGCAGCGCGGGAAGTTCGAGGCGGTCTGGTACGACGCAACGGAGGCGAAGTGGAAGAACCAGCGCGGCGAGGTCAAGGCGCTCGGGGCCGAGGATAGCACCGGCACGTCCCGGTTCAGCGCGGCTGATCAGGATACCGCCGAGCAGATGGCGGGCGCGCTGGAAAAAGAGGCCGCGCGCGAGAAGGGCGGCGGCTCCATCACCATCGACGGCGAGCCCGCCGCACAGGCCGAGGCCGAATGCGTCGTCAGCATCCGCGCCGGCGTGTCGGGCACCTATCGGATCGACAGCGTCGAACACAAGTGGACGCGCGCGGAAGGGTTCACCACAACCCTCGATCTCAAACAGCCGGGCAAAGGCACCGGCAAGGACGGCCGGGGCAAGACGCCATCTTCGGGCGGGACAGGCGTTCTCGACGAGTAGCGCCCCGCATCACTCACATCAGGGCCGCCCGCTGGGGCGGCTTTTTGTTTTCATCCTGACGAATGACGAGGAATCCATGGCCGATGAAGGCGTAAAAGTGCTGGCTGCCGCAGAGACTGCGATGACGCTTCTGGAAGCAGCTGGTCGGCAAAAGACTGTGCTCGAACCTTTGCTGGCCCAAGCCGACGGCGCGATCCAGGACCTCGCGACCATCCTGACGGCGCGCGCGACTGTCGAGGGCAAGGCCGCCGAGGTGAGCGAAATCGCGGTGCAGGTGGCGGGGGTCGGCGCCGCGGTCGAGGGACTAACCGAGACGATCGATCAGGCGCAACAGAACCTTGCCGATCAGGTCGCGGCGGCCGAGCTTTTCCGGAATGACGCGGAGACTTTCCGCGGCCAGGCCGAGGAACTCGTGACCGAGGCCGCGCAAAGCATCGCTGCGGCGAATGAGCGGATCGCGGTCGCGGACCAAAAGCTCGCTGCCGTCACAGCCTCGGCCGATCAAAAGCTAACGGTGGTCCAGCTAGAGTCTGATGAGGTCTTGGCAGAGGTGTCGCAAGCGGCGGACCAAGTTCTTTCGGATGTTACGGAGGGCGCGGGCCAAGTTCTGGCCACGATCCAGCAAAGCAAAGAGCAAATGCTCGACCTCGCGAACCAGACAGTTTCGCAGGTCGCGGCGAATTTTGATACTCTCACAGCCGCCAACGCTGCCATCGGCACCTATGTCGAGGGCGCCGGCATCAACATCAACGCTGATGGCTCCAACAACGGCTTCTACGTAAAGCAAAGTGCCGCGTGGGTTCGAAAGAGCACTGCAACACTGCCCGGCCTCGACACGCGTTCGACGTTCCTTGAGGAAAGCCGGCTGCGGCCCCTCGAAAGGACGATCCGCTCGGCCACCCAGCTGCAGAGCTACGATGCAACCGACGATATTCTGCCGGTCCTTGCAGACGCAAACGGCACGGTTCTCCTTGGCGCACGGCGCTCAACTGGCGAGATCGTCGCCAGCATCCCGGTCAACGATCCGAGCCTGAAGCGAGCCAGCCAACGCACCGTCGACGCCGCACTCTCCCCCGGCGGCGCGCTGCAGTCCTACAATGCCGACGGTGCCACCCGGTATTATCCGATTGTGGTCGACGAGGTGCTGGGCTTGGTGCTTGGCGTCGACCGACAGACCGGGGTGCTTGTTGGATCCGGTATCAGTGCTCTGAAAACACCCGTCGCAGCCCCGAAAGTCGCGCTTACGGGAGTACGCCCAACTCTGGCGCTTGGCACGGGCTGGATGCATGTCATTTCTTACGGTCAATCGCTGTCGGCTGGTATCAAGGGCAATCCGCCGCTGTCGCAGTCTCAACCCTATTCCAACCTGACCTTTGGTGCAGGACCGCGCTCAACCAAGGCCGGCAACACATTTGGCGGTACAAACCCAGGCACAGACACCGTCAAACCTCTCGTCGAGGATACGAACACGCCTGAAGGCAACAGTGCCAGTGGCGAGACAGTTTGCTCTGGTGCCGCGAATTGGGCAGTAGAGGCCGCTGCTCGCGAGAGCGCTATTGATCCGGCGCAACTGGTGATTCTCGCCTCGGCGCCGGGCCATGGCGGCTACGGCATCGCGAACCTGCGCAAAAGTGCTCCCTGGTATCAGAACTTTCTCGACCATGTGAGCGAGGGCAAGGCGCGGGCCGCAGCGGTTGGCAAGTCCTACAACGTGCCGGTGGTGGTTTGGATGCAGGGCGAGTCCGACGCCACCGCGGCGTCGCCGCGCACCTGGTACCGGGACCAATTGCTTCAGTTGCGCGCGGACATCAATGCGGATGTTTTGGCCATTACGGGCCAAGCGAACCCAGTGCATCTCGTAGTGTACCAGACGCCCTCAGCGCCCTCGCCAGGCACGAGGGCCGCGATGGCCGATATCGCCCTAGCGCAACTGGATGCCATCAACGCAAGCCCGTACATCCATTTTGGCGGTTCGATCGAGCATCTGCCCTACAACGCCGACGGCGTTCATCTGACCAACATCGGTCAGCTCCGCTACGGCCGCCACCTCGGGCGAGCGTGGAAGCAAATAGTTGTTGATGGCAACGAGCCCGACGCGATCTGGCCAATATCTGCGACCGCGAAGGGCACGACGCTGTCGGTCAAGTTCCGCGTGCCGACGCTACCACTCGTCGTAGACAAGACGCTGCTAGGGTCCTCCCAGGATTGCGGTTTCAAGGTCGTCGACGACACTGGAACCCTGACGGTGACGGGCGCCGCGATCGGGGCAGGGGACACAGTCGTGATCACGCTCGACCGCGCTCTGGGGAGCAATCCGAAAGTGCGCTACGCGCTCGACTATCTCGGTCAAGGAGTCAACTTGGCGAATGGCGCCACCGGCAACCTGCGCGACAGCACCCCTGACACCTGCACCATTGCCGGCGTGGCGCATCCCATGTGGCACGTCGCACCGAAATTCGAATTGTCAATTATCAAGCTGGATGCAAACTCATGACGTCGGTTCCCTTCTTTCAGCTGCCCTTCACTGTTCCAAACGCGACCGGAATCACGCTCGATCAGACCAAGATCGGACCGCTGTTTCCTTCCACGGCGGAGGTGCAGGCCCAGGCACATTGGCTCTTCGGCGGCGACAACCCGCAGTATCGGGATCTGCTCAACGATGCCGTGCTGGCCAAGCCGCCGTTCACGTTGGCCGTTACAGCCGGTGGCTCGGGTTATACGAGTGCGCCGAGCGTCACTCTAACCGGCGGCGGCGGTAGTGGGGCGGCGGCGGTGGCGGTCATCAACACCACCACTGGCGCCGTGACGAACATCCACATATTGGCCCCAGGCTCGGGCTATACCAGCCCTCCCACTGTAACACTGACGGGCGGCGGCGGTAGCGGCGCAACGGCCACCGCCTCAATGAACGCGGCGGCCCCGACGCTCGGCGCCGGCTTTGTCACAGTGTCCGGCCAGTCAGGTCTGATGTCGCCGTTCTATGACGGCAACAACCAGACGCTGATATCGGTGATCAAGTTGCCAGTCACGCCCTCGGCCACCCAGATCGCTATGGGCTACTGGTCGCCGGCGCCTGTCGGCGGCGGCATCGGCTACTACAACTCAAGCGGAGCTTGGACATTCGGGACACGCACTACACCAAATGACACTGGTGCCCTGCAGACCGTTGTTGCGCCGCCAACGACAGTGGCCGATACTTGGCTCTGGCTGGCGATGACGCATTCTCCTACGCAACGCACAGTGATGTGGGGCGGAGGTGCCTACGATAGTCGGACCGTCACCAAGTTCGTCAGTCCGACCCCTGGCAAGGTCGGTATCGGCAACAACGGTGGCACCTCATTTGCCGGCGCGATCACGTGTGCCGAGTTCATCGTTTTTGATCATCCGCTCTCGCAGGCGGAGCTCACAGGCGTCTATGGGCGATCCAAGGCGCGGCTAGGGACTCGGGGTATCGCGCTGTTTTAGGTTCCATCCTAGGCGGCGAACACGATGAACAGTCCCTCGGACTCTTCGGTGCGGTCGATCTGATCGCCGGCGCTCGCGCGTACGGCGCTCTCCTCGGCCGCTGTCGCGCGCGCCACCGTCAGCCCGTCCGACGGGATGCCGAGCGGATCAAGTACCTCGTCCCGAAATCGCGTTGAGGCAACTAAATCCTCTACCTCATCGGCCCTGATGGCGCCTACGAAGGCCACGGCCCTGCCGGACCGCTGGATTCTGAAAAGTGGCATTGCTTCTGCCTTTGATGTACGCCCATGACAGCTTTGTGGGTTCGTAGACGAGGTCGAGAGAGCATGAAATACCCGGTAACTTTCACGTGGCGCCGATCATTCGACGACTTCTGTGAGCAAAACCGGATCTATTTACGCCACCCGCTTGTCTCGCGGGGCGTCTACAAGGTCGGAGACAAGATTACAATCAGGGGCCCCACTCAAATCGAGCGGTATGGGACGCTCGTTCCCGGGCACTTTTTCAGCATTGGAGCATTTTCATTCGCTACAACAGGACTGCCCTGGGATGTGAAGGTCGGAAGATATTGCAGTTTTGCGATTGGCGCAGAGATTATGACTGCTCGCCATCCTGTCGAGCGCGTCATTACATCACCGGTCACTTACCTGCCTCGGTGGCGAGATTTTGCGCAGCGCGAGTTTGGTGCCGCTTGGCACACAGTTCATTTTAACGAGTCCGGCCCACCGCCCGTGATCGGCAATGATGTCTGGATTGGCGCGGGCGCTCTCATCAAGCGTGGTATTCGAATTGGTGATGGTGCAGTGATTGGCGCGCGCGCGGTTGTAACAAAGGACGTTGAGCCATACGCGTTGGTGGTAGGATCCCCAGCGCGTGTAAAAAAGTTTCGATTCTCTGAGCGGGAGATTGAGCGCCTTCTGCGGGCGAGGCCTTGGCAGTACAAGTTCAGCGATTGGCCCGAAGCAGCATCCTGGGAGAACCCGGTGCAGTTTTGCGACCTGCTTGAGGAGAAGGCTGCCGATGGTGAAATTGAGCCCTGGGAGCCCGGGTTCGTAGATTTGGGCGCGGAATTTCAACGAATTGTCGATAGTGAAGATGGTCAGCCATAGGTGGCTGAAGAACTCTTCACACGACGGGATCGTCTCCTTGCTGCTCTACAGGCTGTGATCGCCATTTGAGATGGCGGTTAGGGCCAAGGTGGGTAAGGATCCGATCTCGCCGTGTGAAATTGTGTGGGCAACCGCGCCGGCCTTCCGGATCGCATGCCAGACTTCCTTGTGGTCGATCGGCCCGCGCAGCTGCGACCGCCCCGCCTGATCTATATTCCAATCTGATCCCTCACCAAGCCGCCTCCGGGCGGCTTTTTCTTTTTCAACGGAGAGTCACATGCAGAACGTGCGTGATGTTCAAATCGCGCTGCGGCAGCGCGGCTATGACCCAGGACCGGCAGATGGAATCCTGGGCCGCCGCACGATTGCAGCCATCAAGGAATTCCAGAAGGAGCAGAAGCTGTTCGTGGACGGGATTGCCGGATCTGCAACTCTCTCCCGGCTGTTCCCGACAGGATCGGACAAGCCTGAGGCCGCCATCCTCGTACCCTGGTATGCCGAGGCCTCACGCCTCATGGGAACGCGCGAAGTCGTTGGCAAGAAGCATTCGCCCATCATCATGGGCTGGGCGGAAAAGCTCGGGCTCTGGTATCCGAGCGATGAAACCGCCTGGTGCGGGCTGTATGTGGCTCATTGCATTGGCGCGACCCTGCCGAATGAGCCCCTGCCGGCGAACCCGCTTGGTGCCCGCAACTGGGCTAAGTTCGGGCGTCCGCTGGATCGGCCCGCGGTCGGCGCCGTTGCTGCCTTCTGGCGCGGCAGCAAGAGCGGCTGGCTCGGTCATGTCGGATTCATCAAAGCGGTGAGCGCCGACGGCAAGTCGCTGGAGATCCGAGGCGGCAACCAGAACAACAGTGTCTCGGATGCCTGGCTGTCGGCCGATCGCCTGCTCGACGACGGTATCCGCTGGCCGTCCACCGCTCCCCTGCCCGCCGGTTCCCGCATTCCAACTTCCACGGTTGGCGGCAAGCTGTCCGTCAGCGAAGCCTGAGATCCCGCACCCGGCCGGGCCTGCCGGGCATCCTCCTGAAACGGAAACCCTCACATGACTTCCAAGCTCCTTACCGCTGCTCTTTGGGCATTGGCCGGTGCACTCGTGTCCATCCTCCTGACGCCGCTCGATCCTGACCTGGCTGTGACCAGTATTGGGCTGACCGGCCTGGGTGCCGCCTGCATGGCGGTGTACTTCCTGATCAAGCGTGATCTCGTGCCGGCACTGGGCATGGGTGCCTTCCTCGCCGTGGTGTTCACGCTGCCTGCATTGGCGGCCGACGGTGTGGTGACTGTGCCCTGGGGCGATTGGATCGCCAGCCTCGCCAGTGAGCATGCCAAGGAAACTGTGCTGGTCGTGGTGGTCTGGCTCTATCGCAAGGTTCTCTATTCCCTGCCGGTGTCTCTCTATGCCGGAATCCAGACCCTGCGGGTCGAGCAGCTGCTGGAGCATGCAATCAACTACGGCTTCAACGCGGTGCCGGGCGCGGTGCGTGGGCGGGTATTGTCGATCAACCTTGCCAATGCCGTGATCGCCGAGATCCTGCAGTACGCAATCGACAGCGCTCCGGCCCTGGTCCGATGGGCCGGCGGGGCAGACGCAGTCCGCAAGATGATTGTTGCGCGTCTGGAGCTCGAGCCCGAGGCCTCGGCCTTCCGGCTCGGAATCGGCGCGTAAAGCAAATCATAACCATCAGCCAGTGGGGGCACAGATGGCCGATCCCATCATCAATGATCCATTCCAGGCCATCGTCGGTGTGAAGGCATCGGTTGTCGTGGCTTCCTTCTTCGGAGGCGTTGTTTCAGCTATGCTTCAAGGCGGTTCCATTCTCCAGCGCACCGTCACGGCCGTCGTCGGCTGCGTGACCTCGGTTTACCTCACACCCTTCGCGATCGCTTACGTGTCGCCGTACCTCACCACGGTGAGCACGCCGCAACTCGAGCACGCCTCCGCCTTCATGTGCGGTCTGCTCGGCATGTCGATCTCGCAGGGCCTCTACAACATTGGGCGGACCTTCCGGCGCCGCCCAATGGATGTCATCGGGCGCATCAAGCCGCAGGCCTGACCGCTCGCACCTGCTCTGCCGGCGTAAGGCACGTCGCCGGCGGAGATGCCCCCTTGGGCGCTCCCTCCCAAACTTTGCGCCCCAGCCTATACCTACAGGCTGGAGCGTCCTTTCAGACCTGCTATAAGCTTAAGGGCCTTTTAAGGCCGTCTAGTCGTTCACATATCCTGCGGTAGCCAAAACCAACAGGAGATATCCTTTGAACGACGACAATCCCTATGCTCAAATAGTGCGCGAGCAGCGCGAGAAGAAACGGGCGGAAGATGCTGAGCGCGAGCAGCGCATTGCCGATAAGAATGCAGATGCTACCCATGACTTCAGGGTAAAATCGGAGCCGCTGATCACGATCCTGGTGCCCAAACTCAAGCAGGCCCGCGATGGCTTTGCAGGGGAGGGCTTCATTATGCAGATTGAGGAGAACCTGGAGCCCACTCAAGGGCGCAGGAATCCTTCGGTAAGGTTCAGTGTCTCGGAGAAAGATAGCCGCGATAAGCCGACCTGGTTCGAGGTGGAAGTTGGTCACGTCCAAGGCGGTGTGAGGGTTCGAACCGAGAAGCTGTCCCACAAGGGAGAGATATCGGAGCGGATTGGCATGAAGACGATCACCCCCCAGGCCGTCGACCAGTTGATCCAGGTGGCAGTCAGTCATTACTTCAAGCCGAACCCGCTGATCTTTGATCGCTGAATAGGGCTCCTAGGAATGGGCCCCGCTGGCTTCGGCTGGCGGGGCTTTTCTCTTTAGGGCGCTGCACCTGATGCTTTCCTCACATGTGAGCAGCGCTCTCTTCGTGGGGCTTTGCTGCGGTA
Source organism: Microvirga sp. RSM25 (assembly GCF_044784385.1). Taxonomy (NCBI): domain Bacteria; kingdom Pseudomonadati; phylum Pseudomonadota; class Alphaproteobacteria; order Hyphomicrobiales; family Methylobacteriaceae; genus Microvirga; species Microvirga sp. RSM25. Next base: position 1,133,578 of record NZ_CP173039.1, read on the forward strand.
TCGTGCTTGGTCGGGTAGGCCTTGTCCTTTCAGAAGCGAAACGCCTGCAGCTCGAGGGGACGCTTGTTGATGTCCTGCGGCGTCCAGCCCAGGGTAAGGAGATACTCAGCCACAACGGCGAGAACCGTCACGCCTAAGAGGGCGACGAATCCTAAGGCGAAGCGGGTCACTTTATCGTGCTGGGCTGGCTCTGGATTGGCAGCCCTCGGGATAGGGTCGTCAGCCTTCATGGACTTTCCTCGCAGACAGAAGTCCTATCAGCCTTGGGTGCGAGTGAAAAGTGGCCACGCGCTTCCGAGAAAGCACCTGGTTGGGTGTCAGCTTCGTCGGCATTCGGGCTGGCGGGGCCTATTTGCCATTTAAGCTTCAGCTTGGCCTATCGGCGGCTTTCGGTGGTCTGCAAACTCTGAGGCTGATCGATATGGCTTGCGTGATCATCGCTCAACTCAGTCTCATCTGAGGTTCGCATGTAAACTAAGACCGCAGCCATGACTGCAACCAGACTGCCACCGAACGGCATGCTGACAAGCGCGATGGCCGCTCCATAAGGCCACAGCAGAACACAGCTGAGGCCAGCCCCGATGAAGGCCACCGCCATATAGAGAATCACCATGCAGCACCCCTTTTGGGTTAACTCCGTAGGAGTATAACCACACTCCAATCAAAAGGATCGGTGCAACGCTCGATTTTGCGGAATAATTTCATCCGGAGGGTTTGGCAGGAAGGGGTGAATGAAGTTTTTCAATCTCAGCCGGAGACCCTTGGTTTCCCGTGGCCGTATTCGGTCATCTTGAAAAACTCTGTGGCTCTGAAAGCCTTGCACACAAAGGAAAAGCGCCCGAAGCGGCGCTGTTCTACCATTAAACTATCCCCCACCGAAGCCATTGAAATCCTTCGCCTTTTTCTGAGACTTGTCTCAGGCACTTCAGGCGGGATTCGAAACCGGCGTCGCGGTTGGCGGTGAAATAGGAGGCTTTTGACGCGTCGTCAAGCCTTCAAGTTGAGAAGGTGTGCCGGATGCCGAAAGCGTGGATTGCGAAGGCGAGCTAGTTTTATGTAATGCAGTAATGTATCGCGAACGATCTCTCGATCCAAGGAGATTTTCTATCGCTTCCTTTGAAGTTTTCGCGTACGGTGCCACACAGTTTGAGTAATAAGATATATCATTACATTCATTAAGTCTCGTTGATTTGGAACTTGCGCAGAATAGGTGACGCTCTCGTAAGTCCATCGGCGAGATCATCTTGTTTCGACGCAGGAGAGAAATAGCAATGGCGACAATCTATGCACGCGAGGAAGATCACACGTGGGGAACTTCCCGGAGTGACGTCATCCATGGGACTGAGAAGTATTATGACATCCTTCATGGATTAGGTGGCAACGACACAATCTATGGTTACGCAGGCGGCGATTACCTGGACGGTCGTGCTGGTAATGATAAGCTATACGGAGGCAATGGAAACGACGAAATCGACGGTGGATTGGGTCGTGACACCTTGGTCGGCGGCGCAGGCCGAGACGCCTTTGAATTTCATGGTAAGTTGTCAAAATCGAACATCGACGTGATCACCGATTTCAATCCGAAAGATGATCGTCTCGAGCTGGCGCCTTACATTTTTGAAATGGGCGGGCGGTCAATCAGCTATATTAAAGCGAGCGAGTTCTGGAGAGGATCGAAGGCTCATGATGCCGATGATCGATTCATCTATAACAATAAAACTGGCGTAATTTACTACGATCCGGATGGAACGGGAGCAACGGAGGCCTTGGCTTTTGCCAAGGTGAAGGCTGGGACAAAGCTTACGTATAAAGATTTTTTCATAGACGCCTTTTGATGAAATAGGCAGGATTTCTCAGTCTGATCGGCCACTGGAGCTGTTTCCACGTGCGTGGAATGATCGCTCGTCTTGGGTTCGCCGCCTTTTTGATGGCGAACCGGATCCACTTCGCCGAAAAAAGCTCTAGTCACTGCAGACCAGGTTTCCTCATCCAGCGCCGCCTTCAGGCGGCGTGTCCATGTCGAGGCCGGATCTGAAGGCAGCTTCGTCCTCAGCCGCCTCCGCGTCGGCGGCGATCCGCTCGTAGCGGTCGAGGGCACCTTGGAGGATGTAGGCGGCGGCCATCTTGTCGACGGCGTCGGCTCGCTTGGCCCGGGAGGCATCCGCGTCCAGGAGTGTGCGGGTCACCACCATGGTGGACATGCGTTCATCCCAGAACAAGACAGGCAGCGGCAGGAGGGGCTTCATGTTGCGCACGAAGGCGCGCGTGGCTTGGGAGCGGGGGCCCTCCGTGCCGTCCATGTTGAGCGGCAGGCCCAGGACGAGGCCACCGACCTCGTACCGCGCAGCGAGATCCTTGATGCGTCCCACGTCCGGGGTGAACTTCACCCGCTTGATCGTCTCGAGCGGGGTCGCGATGCGCCGCTCCACGTCCGACAGGGCAACGCCGATGGTCTTGGTGCCGAGATCGAGGCCCATGAGGCGCGCGCGGGGCGCCAGGCCGTCGATGAAGGCGACCAATTCGTCGTCTCGTGAGATCATGGGCTGCCTCCTCGTGCACCTGCCGGGTCCCAGCCAGTATAGGGGAAGTGGCCCGGCGTCGAGACGGGAGAGGTCGTCGCATGCGCAGTGCCACCCCCGGCGGCTGCAGGCCGGGAACGACGATGTCATCCTAAGCTGCGCTGGTGAGATCTGGCGATGACGGGGCAGGGCTCGCGCTGCCGGCGCGAGACGGCAACGCCCCGCCCGAGCGATCGAACAGGTGACAGAACTCGTGTGCGAGATCGAGGCTGACGGTGGTTCCCACATCATGCCGTGCATCGCCCGGCTCGCGCACGGTCAGGCGGCGGCCTTGGCCCACATCGACATAGAGAAGGTGGTTCTCGCCAAGCTCCTCCACCAGCTCGACGCGCCCGCTGAGGGAGCCTTGAGGGCTCACACGCACATGGTCGGGCCTGACGCCAAGGGTGACGGGCTCGCCCGGCTTGACACCCTCCGGCGCAACCGGGACGGAGAGGGTGCCGCCGCTGGGAAGGCTCACGAGCACCTCGCTCGGCCCGACGCCGGCAACCTGGCACTCCATGAAATTCATCTGCGGCGAGCCGATGAAGCCGGCGACGAACAGGTTGGCCGGGTGGTGATAGAGCTCGAGCGGCGTGCCGACCTGCTCGATCCGGCCTGCGTTGAGCACCACGATCCGGTCGGCGAGCGTCATCGCCTCCACCTGATCGTGCGTCACGTAGATCATGGTCGCGCGCGTGTCATGGTGGAGCTTGGCGATCTCGATGCGGGTCTGCACACGAAGCGCCGCATCGAGGTTGGAGAGCGGCTCGTCGAAGAGAAACACCCTCGGATCGCGCACGATGGCGCGGCCGATGGCGACGCGCTGGCGCTGTCCGCCGGAGAGCTGCCTCGGCTTGCGTTCGAGGAGCGCCTCGATCTGCAGCATGCGCGCGGCCTCGCGCACCTTGGCGTCGATCTCCGCCTTCGAGGACTTCGCCAGTTCCAGGCCGAAGGCCATGTTGTCGTAGACGTTCATGTGCGGATAGAGCGCATAGGACTGGAACACCATGGCAATCCCACGTTTGGCTGGGACGAGGTCGTTCACGCGCTCGCCGCCGATGAAGAGATCGCCGGCGGTAATGTCCTCGAGCCCGGCGATGAGGCGCAGCAGGGTGGATTTCCCGCAACCGGACGGGCCGACGAAGACGACGAACTCGCCGTCACGGATGTCGAGATCGACGCCGTGGATGACCTTGATCCGGCCAAAGGATTTCTGGACATTCTTGAGGACGACATCAGCCATTGAACAGCATTCCTTGAACTAGCCCTTCACCGCACCCGCCGTGAGGCCCGCCACGATCTTGCGCTGGAACACCAGCACCAGGGCGATGATCGGGATCGTCACGACGACGGAGGCCGCCATGATCGCACCCCAGGGCAGCTCGTAGGCCGTCGAGCCGCTCATGAGAGCTATGGCAGGCGGCACGGTGCGCCGCTCGTTGGTGAGCGTGAAGGTGAGGGCGAAGAGAAACTCGTTCCACGAGACGATGAAGGCGAGAAGTCCCGTCGTCACGGCGGCAGGCGCCATGAGCGGCAGGAAGACGCGCCGCACCACGATCCAGGGCGTCGCGCCGTCGACGAAGGCCGCTTCCTCGATCTCCTTGGGCAACTCGCGCATGAAGGTGGTGAGCACCCAGATCGTGAAGGGCAGGGTGAGCATGAGGTTGGCGAGGATCAGGCCGGGCAGGGTGTTGTAGAGTCCGAAGCCGCGGATCAGCTCGAACATGCCGGCGAGCACCGCCACCTGCGGAAACATCGAGACGGCCAGGATCGTCATGAGCAGGAGCGAGCGACCGCGAAAGGCGATGCGCCCGAAGGCGTAGGCCGCCGTGATCCCGAGTGCCAGCGACAGGGCGACCACGGAGCCCGACACGATGATCGAGTTCAAGATGTTCAGGCCGAAGGGCTGGCGCTCGAACACGGCGACGTAGTTCGAGAGATCGAAGCGTTCCGGCAGGTATGCCACCGAGAACAATTCGCTTCCAGAGCGGAAGGACGAGATGATCGCGTAGTAGAACGGAAAGAGCGCGAAGAAGGCGATGACGAGCACGAGCAGCCAGAAGCCGATCCGGACGAGACGCTTCATCGCGGATCCTCCCCGAGCCGGATGCGCCCAGCCGCGAGCGTGATCACGACGATGAGGGCGATGATGAGGAAGATCAGCGTCGAGGCGGCGGAGCCGAGGCCCACCTCCTGGAAATCGACGAGCTGCTGGCGCGCATAAACGGACATGGAGGCCGTGTCCTTCGAGTTCGATGTCAGAACGTAGATGAGATCGAAAACCCGCAGGGCATCGAGGGAGCGGAAGATCACCGCCACCAGCAGCGCCGGCTTGATGAGCGGCAGGGTCACTCGGAAGAAGACGCGAACGGGCGATACGCCGTCCACTTTCGCGGCCTCGTAGATGTCCTGCGGCAGCATCTGAAGGGCAGCCAGGATGAGCAGGGCCATGAAGGATGTGTGCTTCCAGACATCCACCATGACGGCGGCCCATAACGCCGTGTCGGAATTGGCCGTCCAGCTGACGGGCGCAGCGATCAGGCCGATGCGCAGCAGGAGATCATTGATGACGCCGAACTGGTCGTGCAGCATCCAGTTCCACATCTTGGCCGACACGATGGTCGGGATCGCCCAGGGGATCAGGATAATGGCCCGCATGACGCCGCGGCCCGGGAACGCCGCGTTCAGGATCAGCGCCACGACGATGCCGAGAACCGTCTCGATGGAAACCGACACGAGAGTGAACCACAAGGTGTTCCAGACGGAATGCCACCAGTCGGGCTCGGTCAGGAGCCCGAACCACTCGCCGTCGTAATTGGCGAGATAATTCTCGAAGCCGATGAATTCGTAAACGCTCAGATTGTTGAGGTCGGCATCGGTGAGGCTGAACCAGATCGTCCGCGCCAGGGGCCAACCCGCAATGAGCGCAACGACGATCAGGCTCGGCGCGATGAAGAGCCACGCCGCCCTGATGCGCGAGCGCGTCAGCGATGAGCGGCGTCCCTGCACTTCGGCCTGCGCTGGGACGCCGTCCTGGGCAACGGCACCGCTCATGATCATTGCCAGCCGCTGCGCTTGATCCGCTTCAGGTCACGGTCGAGGCGGTTCAGCGCCTGCGCGGGTTCGGCGCGCTTGGAGAGAACCTGGTGCACCGCATTGAAGAACTCGGTCGAGACCTTGTTGTAGTTCTGGCCCGTCGCCGTGGCAGGGCGCGCGACCGCGTTGCTGAACACGTCGACGAGATCACCGATGAAGGGATTGGCCCTGGCGATGTCGGCATCGCTGTAGAGCGACACGATGGTCGGGTTGAAGGAGCCTTCGACCGCGCGCCGCTTCTGCTCGGCCTCGCTCGTTAGATACATCACGAGGTCGGTCGCGGCTTCGGCATTCTTGGAGTACTTGGAAACGGCGAGAAGCTGTCCGCCGAGCGTTCCTGCATGGCGGCCGTCCGCGCCGCCCATCGGCAGGGGCGCGATGCCGACCTTGTCCTTGATGGTGCTGTCGGCTCCTTGCGCCAGCGCCCAGGCATAGGGCCAGTTGCGCATGAAGGCGGCGTTGCCGGCCTGGAAGACGCCGCGCGCCTCCTCTTCCGTGTAGTTGAGCACCCCTTCGGGCGTGATCGTACCGACCCAGCCGGCAGCGGTCTTCAGCGCCTCGGTGGCCTTCGGATTCTCGATGGTGACCTCACCCTTCTCGTCGACGATGGTGCCGCCGTTGTAGGAGGCGATCCATTCGAGCGCGTTGGTGGTCAGGCCCTCATAGGCGCGGCCCTGCCAGGTATAGCCCCAGAATTCGCCGCGGCCTTCCTTGCGCTCGCCCTCTTGGATGAGGCGGGCGGTCTCGGTGAGGTCGGCCCAGGTCTGCGGCACGGGCCGCTTGTATTTGTCCAGAAGGTCCTTGCGGTAATAGAGCAGACCCGCATCGGCGAACCACGGCACGGCCATCAGCTTGCCCTCGACGCGGCTGGTCTCGGCCATGGCGGGAAGATGATCGCCGATCGTGCCCTGCGCCTTGAAGGTCAGGTCGAGCAGGTGGTTGCCCAGGGTGCCGGTCCAGACCACGTCGATCTGGAATACGTCGATGTCGCCGGCGCCCGCTGCGAGAAGCTGCTGGAAGAGAGCGAGCCGCTCGGTGGCGGAGTTGGGCGTCGAGACGATCTTGACCGTGTTGCCGGTCTTAGCCGCCCAGGCGTCGACGCCCTGCTTGCAGATCTCGTATTCCTTGCCGAGCGCGCTGCACGAGATGGAGATCTCGACAGCCCAGGCACTGGTGGATGCGAGAAGTCCGGCGGCCGCGGCGAAGCTGGCGATGAGGCGGGACATGGCTATCCTCCTGCAGGCTTGATGTTTATTGCTTAGCTTCTTAAAGCCCCATCTGGCGTTTTGTTCCTGTGGAACGTGGTCAGGGGCCGCTTCTGCTCCATCTCATGTTGCCGAAAACGAGGGAATTCTCATGAAAATCACATGGTTCGGTCATTCCGCCTTCCGGCTCGACTTCGCCGGCAAGGCCATGCTCATCGATCCGTTCTTCACCGGCAACCCGGCCTTCGAGGGCGACAAGGCGAAGATCACTGAGGGCATCTCGCACATCCTGCTCACGCACGGCCACGGGGATCATGTGGGCGATGCGGTCGACATCGCGAAGAAGACGGGCGCCAAGGTCGTGACGAACTTCGAGCTCTGCATGTATCTCGCCAAGCAGGGCGTTCAGAACTTCGATCCCATGAACACGGGCGGCACGACGGATCAGGGCGGCTTCAGCGTCACCCTGGTGCGCGCGGACCATTCCTCCGGCCTCGTGGAGATGGACGTGAACTTTCCGCTCGGCAGCGCCAACGGGATCGTCGTGAAGGCTCCGGGCGAGCCCACCATCTATCACATGGGCGACACGGACATCTTCGGCGACATGGCCCTGATCGCCGAGATCCATCAGCCCGACGTGGTGATCGTGCCCATCGGCGACCGCTTCACCATGGGCCCCGAGGTCGCGGCGCTTGCGGTCGAGCGGTATTTCGGCGGAGCCAAGGCCGCCATCCCGTGCCACTACGCCTCCTTCCCCCGCTGGTCCCCAACGCCGACCGCTTCGTCGCGGCTCTCGACGGTAAGGGCATTCAGGTCGTGGTGCCGCACAAGACCGTGGGCGTGACGGTGCAAAAGTAATCTCCCCGTCATTACCTCCCCGGACTTGATCCGGGAATCGGTGCCGGTGATCCCGATGAAGGGAAACGCGGCGCTCGTCGGATCGGGATGGCCGGGACAGGCCCGGCCATGACGGCGAGGAAAGCCGCAGATTGGGCCGCACCTGAGGAGCGAAGCGTCGCGCAGGACAGCGCGCTTCCGGTGCTCTCCGGAGCCTCCTTCGAGACGCCGCGGCGCGGCTCCTCAGGATGAGAGCTGTGAGACTGACAGCGTGAATCGGTGGATACGTTCTGCCCTCGCACCCTCTGACTGCACCCTCTGCCGTCATGGCCGGCACAAGCCCGGCCATGACGGCAGAGGGTGTCACGGGCCGTGATCCCGATCGTCTCGCTCGCCCTCATCCTGAGCAGCCGTGAGGCTGCGTCTCGAAGGAGGGTCCGGAACAGCGCTGAACTCCTCCTTCGAGACGCCGCTTGCCGCGGCTCCTCAGGATGAGGGCCATCGGGTCTGAAAGCGGGATGGCCGGGACTGATCCCCGGATCACGTCCGGGACGGCCATGACGGGGAAGGTGTCCTTCCCGCGAGGGCGCGCTGACCGGCAGTGGCAGAGTAAGGCCTTCCCCGCACATCCAACATTGCCCCCCGAGGCGGGCGGGTGCTATAGGCCGCGGAAGCTATTTCCAAGAGGTTAGACCATTCATGTCGGTCGATGAGAAAACGGTCCGCCGCATCGCCCATCTGGCGCGCATTGCCGTGACGGATGCGGAGGTGCCTCATCTCCAGGGCGAACTCAACGCGATTCTCTCCTTCGTCGAGCAGCTCAACGAGGTGGACGTGGAGGGCGTCGAGCCCATGACGTCCGTGACGCCGATGGTCATGAAGAAGCGCCAGGACGGCGTGACCGACGGCGGCTATCCGGAGAAGGTCGTCCAGAACGCTCCCGCCACGGAAGACAACTTTTTCCTGGTGCCGAAGGTGATCGAATAAAGGGCGGACCGTCTTTATATTCGATCATCCCCGGGCACGCGGAGCGCGACCGGGGATCCCGTGAAGATTATGGCGCCCTTTCGACGCCGATGAAGAGATCCAGTCCCGTGACCGAACTGACCCATCTCACGATTGCCGAGGCCCGCGACGGCCTGAAGGCCAAGACCTTCTCCGCGACCGAACTCGCGCAGGCCCATCTCGCCGCCATGGAGAAGGCGAGGGCGCTCAACGCCTATGTGCTCGAGACGCCGGAAAAGGCGCTCGCCATGGCCAAGGCCTCGGACGAGAAGATCGCCAGGGGTGAGGGCGGGGCGCTCGAGGGTATTCCGCTCGGCATCAAGGACCTGTTCTGTACGGAAGGCACGGTTTCGACGGCCGGCTCCAAGATTCTCGGCAACTTCATTCCGCCTTATGAATCGACCGTCACCAGGAACCTCTGGAACGACGGCGCGGTCATGCTCGGCAAGCTCAACATGGACGAGTTCGCCATGGGCTCCTCCAACGAGACCAGCGCCTTCGGGCCGGTCGTGTCGCCCTGGCGGCGCGAGGGTTCGAATGTGAGCGCGGGCGCATCCGGCGTCGTCGAGGGCACGCACCTCGTCCCCGGCGGCTCCTCGGGCGGCTCGGCTGCGGCGGTTGCCGCTCACCTGTGCCTGGGCGCCACCGCGACCGATACGGGCGGTTCGATCCGCCAGCCGGCGGCCTTCACCGGCACCGTCGGCATCAAGCCGACCTATGGACGCGTCTCGCGCTGGGGCACGGTGGCCTTCGCCTCGTCCCTCGATCAGGCAGGTCCGATCACCCGCACCGTGCGGGATTCGGCCATCATGCTGCGCTCCATGTCCGGCCCTGACGCCAAGGACACCACCTGCGTGGACCTTCCCGTGCCGGATTTCGAAGCTTCGGTTTCCCGCGGCGTGAAGGGCCTCAAGATCGGCATTCCGAAGGAATATCGCGTCGACGGCATGTCGCCCGAGATCGAGCAGCTCTGGCATCAGGGCGCTGAATGGCTGCGTGCCGCCGGCGCCGAGATCGTCGAGGTCTCCCTGCCGCACACCAAATACGCGCTGCCGGCCTATTACATCGTGGCGCCGGCCGAGGCCTCCTCGAACCTAGCCCGCTATGACGGCGTGCGCTACGGCCTGCGCGAGAACGGCCGGGACATCGTCGATCTCTATGAGAAGACCCGCGCCGCCGGCTTCGGCCGCGAGGTCAAGCGCCGCATCATGATCGGCACCTACGTGCTCTCGGCCGGCTATTACGATGCCTATTACGTTCGCGCCCAGAAGCTGCGCACCCTCATCAAGCGCGACTTCGAGGAGGTTTACGCTAAAGGAGTGCATGCGATCCTCACCCCCGCGACGCCGTCCGCCGCCTTCGGCATCGGCGAGAAGGGCTCGGGCGACCCGGTCGAGATGTACCTCAACGACATCTTCACCGTGACGGTGAACATGGCCGGCCTTCCCGGCATCGCCGTTCCGGCCGGGCGCGATGCTCAAGGGTTGCCGCTCGGCCTCCAGCTGATCGGCCGTGCCTTCGACGAGGAGACCCTCTTCGCCGCCGGTCAGGTGATCGAGGATTCTGCCGGCCGCATCACGCTGCCTCAAGCTTGGTGGGCGTAGACGACGTGCACCCCACCGTTCCCGTCATCCATCTCTGGGACTGGCTGCCCGCGGCGTTCGATCCGGTCCTGATCCTCATGGCAGTCTGGCTCGGCTGGAAGGCCGACCAGTTCGGCAAGGTGCTGATCATCGGCATGGCGGCGCTGGCGGTGTCGGCGCTCGTCTCCTGGGCGATCAGCAGCATGGGGCTGCCCTGGATCGCCCCCGTGCGCTCCGATGCACTCACCCTGTTCCCGGTCCGCTTCATCGCCGCAATGCTCTGGGCGAGCGGTGCCTATGCCGCCCGCCGGGTGGCGCGGCGGTAAGGTAGACCCCCGTTTCGGCACTGCGATAGTTCGATCGGCGCCGAAGCATCATGAGGCGACAATCTTCACAAGCTATGTCAGGTTCGCGCCGCTTTCCATCGCAGTGCTCGGACCTTCAATCATGGCGACGCGCCCCCTCTAGCCCAATCACGCCGTCGAGCTCGCACTGCTTGCGACCCTCGCGACGCTCTGGGCCTCGTCCTATAGCTTCATCAAGATCGGCATCGACACGATCCCGCCTATCACCCTGATTGCCGCCCGCACGCTGATTGCGGGCGGGATTCTCGTGCTCATCATGAGGTGGCGCGGGATCCGCTTGCCGCGGGATGCCGCGAGCTGGCGGAATTTTGCGGTTCAGGCCTGCCTCAACAGCGTCATTCCCTTCACGCTGATCGCCTGGGCGGAGAAGTCCATCGATGCCGGCCTCGCCGTGATCCTGAACTCGATGACGCCGGTCTTCACCTTCCTGATCACATGGCTCTGGTCCCGCCACGAGGCGACCTCGCTCCGCAAGTTCGCCGGGGTGGTCCTCGGCCTTGCCGGAACATGCATCATTGTCGGAAGTCAGGCCTTCACCCATGTCGGCCACGAACTGGCCGCGCAGCTCGCCGTCGTGCTGGCGACGGTCTGCTATGCGGGGGCCGCGATTTTCGGGCGCAACTTCAAGAACCTCGATCCCGTGGCTCCGGCCGCCGGATCGCTCCTGTCGGGGGCGATGATCCTGCTGCCCCTGAGCCTGATTGTGGACCGGCCATGGACCTTGGCTCCATCGGAGGCGTCGATCCTAGCCCTGGTCGGGCTTGCCGTGTTCTCGACGGCCATGGCCTTCGTCATCTATTTCCGCCTGATCCATACCCTCGGCTCGGTGGGCACCACGGCCCAGGCCTATCTGCGGGCTCCCATCGGAATTGCCATTGGAGCCTACTTCCTGGGCGAGAGCCTCAGCGGGGCGGCGTGGTTCGGGCTTCTCTTCATCCTCGCAGGCGTGGCTGCCATGACGATTCCACAAGGAAAGCGGAAGGCGGTCATTCAAGCTGCGTGAGGGCAGGGCGTCAGGTCTCGGCCAGTCCGGCGCCGGATCCTGCCGGGCTGCCAAGGGCGGTTGCGATCTCCGCCAGAGTCGCCTTCTCGGCATCGCTGACCGCAACGCCGCCGAAGCCGAGGAAGCCACCTTCCTTGCCGGCCTCCGCCGATTTCTGCGCAACGCTCCACAGCCAGGCTTTGAAGGCGGCAGCCTCGTCGGGGGCCTTGGCGTCGAGCAGGGTCGATACGGCGTGCAGCTCCTCGATGGCCTTACGCTTGATGTCGGCGAACTGGCTGCCCTTGAACTGCGCCTGGAAGGATTCGCGGACGGCGTTCCGGGTCTCCGTGTTGGCGATGTCGTCGGCGACGGCCTTTACGAGCGGCGCGGCCTGCGCATCCTGCTTCGCCTCCAGGAGCGCCCAGCCGCTCGACATGGATTCCTGCAGCAGGCTCCAGAGACCGCCCGGGTCCGCCGCGGTGATCGCCATGCTGGCGACGACCGGGCTTGCGACGAGACGAGACCATTCCTCAGGGGTGAAGCTCGATTTGCTGGCCATATGGCAATCCTCCTCGTGCGTTGCCGGTCGGGCAGGTTTTATCAAGCCTAACCGTTCGCGCTTCGGCTTGGTTCCTCACGAAGCGGGCGGGAGCTCACGCAAAAAATGGGCCTGACCCGGAGGTCAGACCCATCATGCGCAGCGTTACGCGAGACGCGAAGTTACTGCGGGTTGGCCGGAGCCGACGGAGCAGCCGGGGAAGCAGGGCTCGCCGGGGCTGCGGGAGCCGACGGAGTCGTCGGGGTAGCCGGAGCCGTGGAGCCGGTGCTCGGCGACGAGCTCTGCGTCTGGGTGCCGGTGCTGCCGGTGGTGCTCGGTTCGTTGCTGCCGCCATCATAGAAGAGGAAGGCCAGTAGGCCCAGCGCGACAACAAGACCGCCGATCACATAAGCAAGAGTGTTCGAACCGCGCTTCGTGTTATCGTAGACATTGGTCTCGCGATTGTAGACATTCGGTTCGCGATCCATAGGATCCATAGCCATTTTGAAACTCCTTGACCGTTTTACCTCCCGAACAACGCCGTATGTCGGATGGGGTTTCATCCGAGCGTGGCAATTATTTTCGATATCTGTGCATAAATTGTTTCTAATCTTAACGTTGGGTTAAGCAATCTGAACGCCCGTTCATCTTGAAAAGGGTTGACCCGTTCGAGGGGCGCTCTTACTCCGGGTAGAGCATCGTGCGGAAAAGTGGACCCGGTTTTTCCGCGCACAATGATGCTCTCATTTATGGAGACAGCATCGGATGGGTCCCAAAAGTGCAAATCCACTTTTGGGTCCGATGCTTCAGCAGAGGCGAGAGATAGAGGCGCAAGGTTCATGAACGCTCCGGTCAACCCTAAGAAGCTCATCAAAGGCGCGACAGGCGATTGGGAAATCGTCGTCGGGATGGAGATCCATGCCCAGGTGACGAGCCAGGCCAAGCTGTTCTCCGGCGCCTCGACGGCCTTCGGCGGCGATCCGAACAGCCACGTTTCCCTGGTGGATGCGGCCATGCCCGGCATGCTGCCCGTGATCAACGAGGAATGCGTGCGCCAGGCCATCCGCACCGGCCTGGGCCTCAAGGCCGAGATCAACCTGCGCAGCACCTTCGACCGCAAGAACTACTTCTATCCGGACCTGCCGCAGGGCTACCAGATCAGCCAGTACAAGAGCCCCATCGTGGGCGAGGGCGAGGTGATCGTGGACGTGCCCGAGAGCGGCGAGACGATCACCGTGCCCATCGAGCGCCTGCATCTCGAGCAGGATGCCGGCAAGTCGATCCACGATTTGCACCCCACCTTGAGCTTCGTCGACCTCAACCGCTCGGGCGTCGCCCTGATGGAGATCGTGTCGAAGCCGGACCTGCGCTCGGCGGACGAGGCGCGCGCCTATGTCACCAAGCTGCGCACGATCCTGCGCTATCTCGGCACCTGCGACGGCGACATGGACAAGGGCAACCTCCGCGCCGACGTGAACGTCTCCGTGCGTCGTCCGGGCGAAGAGCTCGGCACCCGCTGCGAGATCAAGAACGTCAACTCCATCCGGTTCATCGGCCAGGCCATCGAGGTCGAGGCGCGCCGCCAGATCGCGATCCTGGAGGATGGTGGCAAGATCGACCAGGAGACCCGCCTCTACGATCCGGGCAAGGGCGAGACGCGTTCCATGCGCTCCAAGGAAGAGGCGCACGATTACCGCTACTTCCCCGATCCGGACCTGCTGCCGCTCGAATTCGACCAGGCCTATGTGGACGAGCTGGCCCAGCACCTGCCGGAACTGCCGGATGAGAAGAAGGCTCGCTTCATGGCCGATTACGGCCTCTCGCCCTATGACGCGAGCGTGCTGGTGGCCGAGCGTGCCTCCGCCGACTTCTTCGAGGAAGTGGCGAAGGGCCGCGACGGCAAGGCCGCGGCGAACTGGATCATCAACGAGCTGTTCGGCCGCCTCAACAAGGAAGGCAAGGACATCACGGAATCCCCCGTGTCTGCGTCGCAGCTCGGCGCCATCATCGAGCTGATCGGCGAGAACGTGATCTCCGGAAAGATCGCCAAGGACCTGTTCGAGATCGTCTTCACCGAGGGCGGCGACCCGCGCGAGATCGTGGAGAAGCGCGGCATGAAGCAGGTGACCGACACGGGTGCCATCGAGAAGGCCGTGGACGAGATCATCGCCGCCAACCCGGACAAGGTGGAGCAGGCCAAGGCGAAGCCGACGCTGCTCGGCTGGTTCGTCGGCCAGACCATGAAGGCCACGGGCGGCAAGGCCAACCCGCAGGCTCTCAACGAGATCCTGAAGCAGAAGCTCGGGATCGAGTAAGGCCATTCGGCCAACCGGCGGAACGCAAAAGCTTCCGCCGGGCCTCATGGAGGCTCAGATCGCGTGACCTCGCAGCCCAATCCCTTCGCCCCGCATTGGCTGATCCGCGACATCGTGATCAGTTCGCACAAGTCCGCAGTGGGTCCGGGCGGGCTCCTCTTTGTCGGCGATTCCATCGTCGAAGGTTTCTACTGGAACCGTATCGGCGCGCTTCCGCTGCTCAATGCGGGCTATTCCGGCATCTGGACCAAGGCGCTGGAGCCGCGGGTGCCGCTTCTGCTGAATTCGGCGGAGCCCAGCATCGCCGTGCTCCTCGTCGGCACCAACGATTCCAAGAAGGATTGCACCGAGAGCGCACTCGACGGCGTCGCGGATCATTTCGAGCGGATCGTCGGACATTTCGAGGAAGCGAACGTTCCGGTCGTCGTGCTGACCCCGCCGCCCATCGAGCCGGCCAAGCGCCTGACGAGCTTCTATTCTCCCGATGCCATAGCGTCCCTGAGCCGCCGCATCGTGCAGATTGCCGACGGTCGCGTGGCCGGCATCGTCGATCTGCAGACCGCCTTTGCCGACGGGAACGGTGCGGCGAGGGAAGGGATGACGACCGACGGCATCCATTTGTCGGCGCAGGCCTATCGCCTGCTGCACGACATGCTTGAAACGACAATCGCCGCAACGACGGCGCGGAGGGGCAATGACGAAACCAGCAAGAAAAGTTGAAGACCAGCCGATCATCCGGCCCGTTGTGAATGCCGACGCACAGGATCTCTTCGGTCTCCTGTCGCTGTGCTACGCGGAATATCCGGGCTGCTTCGTCGATCCGCACGACGATCTGCCGGACCTGATCTCTCCCAGCTCATCCTATGCCGAGACGGAGGGCGCCTTCTGGGCGGTCGAGGATGAGCGCGGACGCGTCTGTGCCTGCGTTGCCATCGACTTTCCGAAGAGCGGAACGGCGGAACTGCGCCGGCTCTATGTGCGCTCCGACCGGCGTGGACAGGGGTTCGGGTCCTTGCTCGTGCGCCAGGCCGAGAGCCATGCCCGCGCAAGGGGCGCAGATCGCATCGTTCTCTGGTCGGACACGCGGTTCACGACCGCACACAGGCTCTATAAGCGATTGGGCTACACGCAGATCGACGGGCAGCGCCAACTCACCGATATTTCCAAATCAGCGGAATATCGGTTCGAGAAGGCACTTTGAGCTAACCGTCTGGCAAAATCGTCCAAGGTGGAGTATTATGTTCCAGCGGCTGATCGATCGGCCGCTTTTTTCATCAACCGCAGCCGAAGGAGGCGTCACATGGTTTTGCTCTTTGTTCCATGCACCCACGCCGCAATCCTTCCATTCAACGACGCTGCAGGTTTCGATGAAGCAGATTACACTGTCCCTCGTCTGGCTGACCATTCGCATTGATCTGATTCCGACCGTGCGCGAGCGCGGCCAGGCATCCGCCAAAACTCTCCCTCCCTCCGAGCTGCAGGCTTCCCTTCGCGCAAGGCTCAGTCCGCATTTGCTCAAGGATATCGGCGAGGACGTGAGCGGGCGCGACTGACGATGATCAACACTCGTTCGGAAGGATACGGGACGACCATATCCTTCCGCTCTCTACCATGAACAACGGTACGCCAGCCGGTCATGGGATCTCGTAGACCAGGAACTCGTCATTGATCCCGCGAAGCGATGTCTTCTGCAGGGTCGGCTGCAGACCCTGGCGGGCGATGACGCGCGAGACCTCCGGATTCTCGACAACGTTGTCCGTCGCGAAGATCGAGCGCGAGACCGCAAGCCCCTGGACGCGAGAGGCGATGTTCACCGTCTGGCCGAAATAATCCTGCCGGTCGTTCAGCGTCACCGCGAGGCACGGCCCTTCATGAATGCCGATCTTGAGCAACAGGTCTTCCTGGCCGCGCTGCTCGTTGAGGCTGTGCATCGCATCGCGCATCCGCAGCGCCGCAGAAATCGCGTGATCCGGTGTCGGGAACGTCGCCATCACGGCATCGCCGATGGTTTTTACGACGGCTCCGGCCTCGGCCGCGACGATCTCGTGGAGAACGCGGAAATGCTCGCGTACGAGATCGTAGGCCACGAGATCGCCGACGCGTTCGTAGAGTTCCGTCGAGCCTTTCAGGTCCGTGAACAGGAAGGTCAGGCTGGTGATCTTCAGGCGCTGATCGATGTCGAGCGTGTCGGTGCGGTAGAGATCGCGAAAAGTCTGGTTCGTGAGCAGGCGCTTTGCCGTGAGGAAAAGACGTCGCCGCTTCAGCATGTCGTGCAGTTCGTTGCCGGCCACCCAAACGGAGGGCAGGACGCGCCGGTTCGTGCGGTTCTCGAGCGAAATCCGCAACGGGCCCGGCTGCATGATGAGGGTATCGTTCTGCGGATGGCTCTCGTTGAGAACGAGCGAGATGCTCTGACGCTCGCGCGTCGGCTCGCCCTTCACGTCGATGAATTGAGCCGCATGCGTGACCGGCTCGATAACGATCACGAATTCCGCCGGGAGCTGCAACGACAGGATCGCTCTCTCACCGGGCGGGAGTTCCACCGCATCGAGCACGATCTCCTCGAGGAGGCGTTCGAAATCGTCAGGGAGATCGATGCCCGAGCTCCAGAAGATCTGGCGCATGTATTCATGCATGGGAAGGGTGTCGGGATCGTGGGCCGCGATCTTGCGCACCCGCGGGCTTACCGTGAACGTGACCTCGACCATCTCGTCGAGGGTCGGCTCATATCCGGCGGCACAGAGGGCGCAGCTGTATTCGCTCTGATTGATCGATTTGAGGCTCATTCCAGACTCGAGCACGCCGCCGCATCCGGGGCAGAGCACGTTCCACGACATCTCGAACAACCCGAGTCGGGCAGCATGAAGGAAGGCGCCGATGACGCGTTCCTCATCGAGCTTGTTCCTGGCCGCAAAGGCGAGAACGTTGATGTGGTTCAGTTCGTGATCCGTTGCCTCGCGGATCAGGCGCTCGATGGCATCGACGACATCGGTATCGACATCGGCGGATTGCCGGAGAATCGCGACGAATTTTTCGTCTTCGCTCATGATGGGGCCTTTTGCGGGATGCGGCCTGGGCCATCGACGATCCCGAGCATCCGGGTCGCGGACGCTCGCTCGTCCATCTGGGCTGTCAGACGGCACATGGCATGATGGTACGCCTTGACTACAAATCCTTATCCGACAAGATGATAGGCCCTTATTCCGGCAATGTGAGGGCAGCCGGGATCATGGCTGGACAATCCTGCGGCAGGCTGATCTCACACCTCCGCGACCCCATATTCCTCCGCATAGAGATTGGCGACCCGGGTCTGCCACAGGCACAGCACCGGCGCGACGACGAGCTCGACGATCAGGCCGCCGATCATGAAGAGCGAGGGCAGCCCGGTCAGCCCCAAGCCGATCAGACGACCTACACCTCCGATGACGACAAGCAGGGTCAGCAGTCGAAAGCGGCCGGTTCTGATCTCGATGGAGGGCAGGGTGCTCCAGAAGCAGAGGCCGATGCCGAGGAGCAGACCGGACAGGAACCGGAAATGGCTTTCCGCCGAGATGCTCACCGCGTCGCCCGTGAGCGCCTGCCCGAACAGGACGCCGTAAAGGCCTGCAGCAACGGGAATGGTGGCCACAATCGCCACGCTCTGCTGCAACAGTTTCCGCTCGCGTTCCATGCTGGCCATGACATCCCCCGTTGCATGGGATTCTGCTCCTTCCCGAGCGAGACACAATCGATTAGGTTCCCCAAACACAGAATTTTCTCATACGGGGGAGCGCATCATGCCGGCACGGTTCGAATTGCACGGGTTTGCCTTTTCGGGGCCCACTTACAAGGTCGCTCTTACCCTGTCGCTCATGGGCGAACCGTTCGATTACGTGCACGTGAACATGATGGAGGGCGAGCATAAGCAGCCTCCTCATCTGTCCCGGCAGCGCTACGGCCAGGTGCCCCTGCTGGTCGACCGCAACAACGGACGCCATCTGTGCCAGTCGGCGGCGATCCTGGAATATGTCGCCGACATGACGGGCCGGTTCGGCGGGGCCAATCTCGACGAGCGCCTGCAGGCCCGTGAGTGGATGTATTGGGATTTCGATCGTCTGGCTGCGCCCTTGTACAAAGCCCGCGTGGTCAAGCTGGGCTTCCGCAAGGCCCCTGCCGAAGTGGTCGAGGATTGCCTCGCAGCGGCCAGGAGTGCTTTAGGAGTTCTGGAAAGCCATCTCGCTGGCCGCGAATGGCTGGTCGGTGAGGGCGCGACCGTCGCCGATATCGACATCTACGGCGTCGTGGCATTTGCCGGCGAGGCGGGACTCGATATGGCCGAATATCCCCAGGTGACCGCCTGGGCGAAGCGCGTCGAGGCGTTGCCCGGCTTCAAGGCGCGGGCGGATCTGCTGCCGATGGAATCGCGGGAGGCGGCATGAGCGCCCTGTCGATCCGCGAAGCGCAGGCCGGCGATCTCGAGCCGATCATCCGCCTGCACGAGGAGGACGAGCTGGGCTCGCACGGGGACGTCTGGTCGCCGGAGACCCGGCCGGCCTATGAGGCCGCCTTCGCGGCCATTCAGCGTAGCCCCGACAACAAGCTGTTCGTGGCGGTCGATGGCAGCGAAGTCGTCGGCACGTTCCAGCTCACCTTCATCCCCAACCTCACCGGGCGCGGCGCCATGCGCGTGAAGGTGGAGAGCGTGAAGGTGAAGGCGGCGCGGCGCTCGGGCGGCATCGGCGCGCAGATGATCACCTTTTGCGAGGACTACGCCCGCACCCACGGAGCGGCTGCGATGGAGCTGACCTCCAACAAGACCCGCAAGGACGCCCACCGCTTCTACGAGCGGCTTGGGTTTTCGCGCAGCCATGAAGGCTTCAAGAAGAAGCTGTGAGGACAAGGCTCTTTCGCGTCATGGCCGGACTTGTTCCGGCCATCTCGATTGGAAAAGCGCAGCGATTCTCGGGCCGAGATCACCGGCACAAGGCCGGTGATGACGAGGTTGTGTCTCCCGAAGATGCCTCAGGTCTTCATGCCGCCCTTCAGGCGCGTGTTGCACTCGCTCCAGAATTTCGGCCACTTGGCGTCCTTGGCGAGCTTGCCGCCGGCCTTGGCCTCCTTCCACTCGGCGCTGCATTTGGTCATGCGCTCACGAGCGGCGAGCTGCGCTGCCGTCGGCTCCTTCTTCGGCTTCATCTCCGTGGCGGCCTGAGCGGCGCCTGCCATGGACAAAGCCATCGCGGCGGCGAGAGCGGAGCTCACAATTCGGTTCATCGTCGGATCCCCCTTGGCGCATTTTAGCGTCATGGGGCATCTCATGATGAAACAATAAAACATGCAAGCGCCAAAGGGCAGCCATGCAGGCTTTCCACGGAATTTCATTGAAGGCGGTGGTGTCAGTTCCGATCTTATGTCTTAACGTCCGGCACGAACCTGTGCGTTACGCAAGGAGAGGCAATCCATGGCGGCTTCCACGCAGCAACCGATCGATCTCTATTACTGGCCGACGCCGAACGGGTGGAAGATCACCATCATGCTCGAGGAATGCGGGCTGCCCTATGCAATCCACCCGATCAATATCGGCAAGGGCGATCAGTTCCAGCCTGAGTTCCTGGCGATCTCGCCCAACAACAAGATGCCCGCCATCGTCGACCACGACGGACCCGGCGGCCAGCCCATCTCCGTCTTCGAGTCCGGGGCGATCCTGCAATATCTCGGCCGCAAGACCGGACAATTCTATCCGCAGGACGAGCGGGCACGGGTCGAGGTCGATCAATGGCTGTTCTGGCAGATGGGCGGCTTCGGCCCCATGCTCGGCCAGACCCACCATTTCCGGATCTATGCGCCGGAACAGGTGCCCTATGCCATCGACCGCTACACCAACGAGACCAACCGCCTCTACGGTGTGCTGAACAAGCGCCTTGAGGACCGGGAATTCGTGGCCGGCGAGTATTCCATTGCCGACATGGCCATCGCCCCGTGGGCCAAGCTGTGGGAACGCCAGGGCCAGAACATCGACGAATTTCCCCACGCGAAGCGCTGGCTCGAAACCGTTCTCGCTCGTCCGGCAGTCCAGCGCGGCATCGCGGTGAGTTCCGGCGACCGCGAGAAGACCGACCTGACGGACCCGAAGGTTCAGGCCGTGCTGTTCGGCCAAAGGGCGCGGTGAGGCCTGTCACCGTTTCCTTCGCCTTGCGGGGAGGGGTAATGCGACGGCATGAGACCTTTCCGGTCCTGGCCGGCCTCGTGCCGGTGATGACGAGGGAGGGAGAGCATTGCCCATACTCGTCGGGCGCATCGCCTCGACTTTGCGACCCCACCCTTGACCCCTCCCCGCAGGGGGAGGAAGAAGATGCCTCAATTCGTCTTCGTCCAGGTCTGCGACCGGCAGATCAGGCCGCCGAGGACGCAGCCGGAGAGCTGCAGGGTGTTCGGGCTCATCACCTTGAGCTTGCCCGTATAGGTCTTGCCGTCCTGGGGATTGTAGAGCTGACCGCTGAAACCGTCGCTGGACGGCCTGATGTCCGAGATCATCTGGACGCCCACCATGCTGCGCTCCCGAAGGTTCGGGTCCGGATTGTTCGTGTCCTTCTGGTAGGTGGAGGACACGATGATGCCGCACAGAGCGGCGCCGCATTTGGCAATCCTCACGCGGGTATCGCCGCTCTGCGTGAGCCATGTCCCGCTCGGATCGGGCGACCGGGCCTGCGCAGGAAGCCCCAGCAGCGCAAGGCCGAAGGCCGCCAGAATCGCTTGTTTCATCGAGAATTCCCTCTATCTCGGTCTTCACCGGGCCGATCAACCAGAAGAGTAGGGGAGGCCATTAAGCTTTCCAAGCGGGCGAGGGCAAAAGGCGCTTGAGGGCAGGGGGCCTCGTCGCTATAAGCGCCGCACCTCATTATTTCCCCATTCCCATAAAAGCGAGTTGTCATGGCCATCGAGCGCACTTTCTCCATCATCAAGCCCGACGCGACCGAGCGGAACCTCACCGGCGCCGTCAACGCCGTCATCGAGAACGCCGGCCTGCGCATCGTGGCGCAGAAGCGCATCCTCATGAGCCGTCGCGAGGCCGAGACCTTCTACGCGGTCCACAAGGAGCGCCCCTTCTTCGGCGAGCTCGTGGACTTCATGATCTCGGCTCCGGTCGTCGTCCAGGTTCTCGAGGGCGAGAACGCCGTGCTCCGCTACCGCGAGATCATGGGCGCCACCAATCCGGAGAGCGCTGCCGAGGGCACGATCCGCAAGCTCTATGCCAAGTCCATCGGCGAGAACTCGGTCCACGGCTCCGACAGCCAGGACAACGCCAAGATCGAGATCGCCCAGTTCTTCTCGGGCAACGAGATCGTCGGATAAGCTCTCAAGAGCCTGCTGACCTAACGTTTAGGCCGCCTTACGGGCGGCCTTTTCATTTCTCAGCTCTTCCCCCATCATGCGCCCGCCATGAACCAAGCTCCCCGCATCGAACGCCGTGCATCCGTCTGCCCGCACGACTGCCCCTCCGTGTGCTCCCTCGAGGTCGAGGTGATCGACGGGCGCACCATCGGTCGCGTGCACGGGGCGAAGAGCAACAGCTACACGGCGGGCGTGATCTGCGCGAAGGTGGCACGCTATGCGGAGCGCATCCATCATCCGGACCGGCTGCTCTATCCGCTGAAGCGCACCGGCCCGAAGGGGTCGGGTCAGTTCGAGCGCATTTCCTGGGACGAAGCCCTCGACATCGTGTCCGAAAAATTCCTGGCAGCGGAACGGGAGTTCGGCTCCGAGTCCGTCTGGCCCTACTACTATGCCGGCACCATGGGCTACGTGATGCGCGACGGCATCAACCGCCTGCGCCATGTGAAGAAGTACTCCGGCCAGTATTCCACCATCTGCACCGCCATGAGCTGGACCGGCTACGTGGCGGGTACCGGCCATCTGCGGGGTGCCGATCCGCGCGAGATGGCGGTCTCCGATTGCATCGTGATCTGGGGAACGAACCCGGTTCACACCCAGGTCAACGTGATGACCCACGCCATGAAGGCGCGCAAGGAGCGCGGCGCCAAGATCGTGGCCATCGACATCTACCAGAACGCCACCATGAAGCAGGCCGACATGGCCCTGCTGGTGAAGCCCGGCACGGACGGCGCGCTCGCCTGCGCGGTGATGCACGTGCTCTTCCGCGACGGTCTGGCGGATCGGGATTATCTGGAGCGCTACACCGATCATCCGCATGAGCTCGAAGAGCATCTGCGCACGCGCGATCCAGCCTGGGCCTCGGCCATCACCGGCCTGTCCGTGGAGGAGATCGAGGCTTTCGCCAAGCTCGTGGGCACGACCAAGCGCACCTATTTCCGCCTCGGTTTCGGCTTCGCGCGCCAGCGCAACGGCGTGGTCAACATGCATGCCGCGCTGTCCATCCCGGCCGTCACGGGCGCTTGGAAATATGAAGGCGGCGGCGCGCTTCATTCCAACAGCGGCATCTTCCATTGGAACAAGGCGCTGATCGAAGGCCACGATGCCGTCGATCGATCGATCCGCATTCTCGACCAGTCGCAGATCGGCCGCGTCCTCACCGGAGACGCCGAGGCGCTCTACAACGGCCCCCCGATCAAGGCGATGCTGATCCAGAACACCAATCCGGTCTCCGTCGCGCCGGAGCAGGAGCTGGTGAAGCAGGGCTTTGCCCGCGAGGATCTCTTCGTCTGCGTCCACGAGCAGTTCATGACCGAGACGGCCCTCATGGCCGATATCGTGCTGCCCGCGACCATGTTCATGGAGCACGACGATCTCTATTCCGGCGGCGGGCACCAGCATTTTCAGGTCGGACCCAAGCTCATCGACGCGCCGGGCGAATGCCGCTCCAACCACGAGGTCTTCCGTGGGCTGGCCGGGCGTCTGGGCGCCGAACACCGCGGTTTCGCCATGGAGCCGCGCGAGATCATCGACTGGACACTTCAAAACTCCGGCTGGGGCAGCCTCGAAAACCTGGAAGCGCACGTTCATTTCGATGCGCAGCCGCCCTTCGAGGAAGCGCATTTCCTCAACGGCTTCGGCTATCCGGACGGCAAGTTCCGCTTCAAGCCCGACTGGACCAAGATCCCGTCCTACAACAACGGCCCCATGGGCCCCTGGGCCAGCATGCCGGCCTTCCCGGACCATTGGGGCGTCATCGAGGCGGCAACGAGGGAGCATCCGTTCCGCCTCGCCACGAGCCCGGCCCGCAACTTCCTCAATTCCAGCTTTAACGAGACCCCGACCTCCCGTGACAAGGAGCGGCGGCCCGAGGTGATGATCCATCCGCTCGATGCGCAGCCGCAGGGCATCGCCGACGGCGACTGGGTGAGGCTGAGGAACCACCGCGGCGACGTCTATCTTCGCGCCAAGCTCTTCGACGGGGTGCGGCGAGGCGTGCTGATCGCCGAAGGCATCTGGCCGAATTCCGCCCATCCCTTCGGGCGGGGCATCAACACGCTCACCGGCGGCGACCAAGTGGCGCCCTATGGCGGCGCGGCCTTCCACGACAGCCGGGTGGCTTTGGAAAAGGCCACGCCTGACCTTGGGTGATGCGACCATAGTATCATTTTTCGATACAATGTATCATATGATGATGGTCAAGCTTCGGACAACTCGTTCGAGGCTCGCGTCGGCAGCTCACGCTGCTTCCATGCGATCCATCAGACCATAAGGAATCGGGCATGTCTGAAGTGAAAATGACTGATGATCTCGCGCATCAGGACTTCGATGCTGTTTCAATGCGGACGGAGAGGCGGATTGTCCTTTCGGTCGAAGAGGCCGCCGCACCGGTCGTTCTGAGTACCGAGGATCTCGCGTTCGTGGCCGGCGGTCTCCTGACCCGAAAGGTGAACGAATACGAAGGGCAGCACCGATAGGACTTGCCTGTGAGGCTTCGAGACGACCCGGAACGGCACCTCAGCGTGCCGTTCTTTCTGCAACGGTCGCGAGAAGTTTGGTCAGACCTTCTTAAGGCTATCCGCAGCTGCCCCTTGATCCCGAACGGCCAAGCCTATTCTTAAGGCCGAACGTGATTTCATCTCTGGGGAGCCATCCATGACCTCGATTATCCGTGCGCTGCTCGTGGCAGCCGCCGTGTCCGTCAGCGCGGCTTCGGCCTTCGCCGCCGCCTCCAACACGCCGACCCAATATCAGCCCGATCCGGCGCTGAAGACCGAAAACGCTGCCCAGCTTCGCGCCCGGGTGAGCCAGGCCTGCTCGATCACGCAAGCACGGCTCCAGAGCGGTGTCGGCGAGGCCTCCCTGAGCCGCGGCTGCGACTGCTATGCGGGCCGCACGATGCGCTCATTGAGTGCCGACGAGCTCCAGGCCTATCGGGACACAGGCGTCTTCAACGAAACCGCCCGCGAGAAGGCTCTCACGGCCCTCGACGCCTGCAAGCTGCCGCGGCCGCAGATTTAAGGATGTCCGGAGAGCATTGGGGACGGCCGGAGGCTTTGCCGCTTTCCGTCCGATGCTCTAGATTTTGCGCCATGCGCGTATCGGTCAACTTTGCCCGCTTCTCGGCCGTCGCCCTTGCGGCGTTCGTCACGTGTGTCGTGCCGATGCCTGGAGCCTCGACGCTGCAGGCGCAGGACACGCGCCTCGCCGCCGAAGCGCAGTTCCGCGACTGGCTCACTCAGACCGTCTGGCCCGATGCGCAGAAACAGGGTGTCTCCCGGGAGACGTTCGAGCGGAACGTGGCGGCGATCGGGCTCGATTGGGATCTCCCGGAACTTCAGCCGCCAGGCCAGGCAGCTCTGCCCGACGATCAGCGGCAAGCGGAGTTCCAGAGTCCTGGCCGCTATTTCGCCCAGGCTCAACTCGCATCGCTTGCGAAGAGCGGCCGCGACCTCCTGCAGCGATGGGCCTCCGTTCTCGACGGCATCGAGCGGCGTTACGGCGTGCCGCGGGAGATCATCGTTGCGATATGGGGAAGGAGTCGCAATTCGGCCGCGTCACGGCCCGGCATCAGGCTCTGCGGGTTCTGGCCACGCAGGCTTTCATGGGACGCAGACGCGCGCTGTACTACCCGGAGCTTCTGGCTGCTCTGGTGATCCTCGAGGAGGATCATTTTTCCGGCGAGACCCTGTTGTCGTCCTGGGCCGGAGCCATGGGGCAACCGCAGCTTCTCCCATCGAAATTCCTGCGATACGCGGTCGATGCCGATGCGGACGGACGGAGGGATGTCTGGCATTCGGTGCCGGACTCTCTGGCATCCATCGCGAACTATCTGCGCGAGCATGGCTGGAAGCCGGATTTGCGCTGGGGCTTCGAGGCGAGCCTGCCGCAGGCTGTCTCCTGTAAGCTCGAAGGACCGCGACAGGGCAAGCTTATGCAGGAGTGGATTCGGCTCGGTCTGACCCCCGCCGGCCGCGGCACCTCGCCCGAGTGGAACGGCAATGCGACCGCCTTCCTGGTAATGCCCGCGGGTCGCCTGGGGCCAGCCTTCCTGGTGTCCGAGAATTTCTACGTCCTCAAGCAGTACAACGAGTCCGACCTGTACGCCCTCTTCA
Source organism: Microvirga sp. RSM25 (assembly GCF_044784385.1). Lineage (NCBI taxonomy): Bacteria > Pseudomonadati > Pseudomonadota > Alphaproteobacteria > Hyphomicrobiales > Methylobacteriaceae > Microvirga > Microvirga sp. RSM25. The sequence goes on from NZ_CP173039.1 coordinate 1,159,551, forward strand.
TCGGCCACCTCGCCGATCGCATGCGTGGTGCCTCGGCATTCACAGGACCGTGGCAGCCGATCGATATCTTGCGGCGCGGCGATATCCAGGCCATGCAGGAGCGGCTGAAGAGCCAGGGCTATGATGTCGGAAAGGTGGATGGCCTGATCGGCTTTGCCACGCGTACGGCTATCGGACAATGGCAGAGCAGGAGCCGGCGCGACGAGACTTGTTTCCCCGATGCGATGCTCGTCCAGGCTCTCCGCTAGGCCAGCCGGAAGAGACCGGGAAACCGCCCGAGATCCGATGCTTTACCCCCGCGAGTGCAGGCCAGACGCAGGTTCAACCGCCTCTGAGACCATGATGCAGAAAGGCCGGGACGATCCCGGCCTTTCCATTGAACATACGAGAACATTGCGTTCGACGTTATCCGGGCAGCAGGTCGATCACCCGCATCACGGCAACCGTGCTTCCGGTGTTCTTGCTGCGCTCCGGCATGCCCTTGGCACAGGACCACACGTCACCTTTTTTGTAGACGTTGTCCCCCGACCCCGTATCCACGGTCAGCTCGCCTTCCAGCATGTGGCAGACCATATCGTTGGACATGCTCGACCCGCTGGTACTCGCGCCCGGCTGATAGATGTTGTCGCGCATCAATACCGTTTTGTAGTTCGGAATCATCGTCTCACGCTTCGAGTATTCCACCCGACGAACACCCGGAGCGACTTCCCGACCTTCCGGTGAGCCGGACGATTGGGCAGCAGCGCTTCCACTAGGAAGGACAACGGAAGCTACGGCAATATTGAGCAGGGTCTGACGACGGTTAAGCTGTTCCATGGCTTTCTCCCGTCAAAAAGAGGCCACCCCAGCACCTCAGATTCCATGCCCGTTCGAAGCGCGTGTCAATGAATGTTTCCGGATCAATTGCGTTGGGGTGTCAGCCCGGCGAACGCAGCGCGCCGCTCGCGTCCCAGCCGCGCGAGAACGCCACCCGGCCGTTTTCCAGCCGCGCCGTCCCGTCGCAGATCATCCGCAGGGCTTGCGGATAAAGCCTGTGCTCCTGCACGATCACCCGCGCGGCGAGGCTCTCTTCCGTGTCGCCGGGCACCACCGGCACGGCCGCCTGGGCGATGATGGGGCCGGCATCGAGCTCCGGCACCACGAAATGCACCGTGCAGCCATGCACCAGCACGCCTTCCTCCAGTGCCCGGCGATGGGTCTGCGTGCCGCGGAACAGGGGCAGGAGGGAGGGGTGGACATTGACCATCCGGCCGGCCCACCGTTCCACGAACCCATCGGTGAGAACCCGCATGAAGCCGGCAAGGCAGATGAACGCGATGGCGTGCTCGGCCAGCGCCGCATCCATCGCCTGCTCGAAATCCTCCCGGGTGGAGTGAGCCTTGTGGTCGATCACGCAGGTCGCGATCCCGGCCGCCTTCGCCCGCTCGAGACCCGCCGCGTCGGGGCGGTTCGACAGGACGAGGGCGATCTCGGCCGGGAAATCCGGAGCGCGGGCCGCCTCGATCAGCGAGACCATGTTCGATCCGCGCCCGGAAATCAGGATGGCGACGCGGCGGCGGGTCATCAGAGCTTCAGGGAGCCGGAGGTCTGTACGCGCTCGCTGCCGCTATGCGCCACCGTCTCGCCGATGCGCACCGGTGTCTCGCCTGCCTGACGCAGGCGCTCCATCACGGCCTCGGCCTTGTCGGCGCTCGCCACCACGATCATGCCGATGCCGCAGTTGAACGTGCGCAGCATCTCGGATTGGGCCACGCCGCCGGCCTTGGCGAGCCAGCCGAAGACCGGCGGGGCATTGATCGCATCGAGATCGAGGCGTACGCCCACGCCATCGGGCAGGACGCGCGGGATGTTGTCCGGGAAGCCGCCGCCGGTGATGTGACAGAGCGCGTTGATGCCGTCGCCGCCCTTGAGCACCTCCAGCAGGGCCTTCACGTAGATCCGGGTCGGCTCCAGCAGGGCCTGGGCGAGGCTCTTGCCCGCGGCAAACGGCGCGGGCGCATCCCAGGCGTGGCCCGAATGCTCGACGATCCGGCGGACCAGCGAGAAGCCGTTGGAATGGACGCCGGAGGAGGGCAGGCCGATGAGCACGTCGCCGACGCTCACGTCCTTCGGCAGCAGCGTGCCGCGCTCGGCGGCGCCCACGGCAAAGCCCGCGAGGTCGTAGTCGCCCCTGGCGTAGAGGCCCGGCATCTCGGCCGTCTCGCCGCCGATGAGCGCGCAGCCTGCCTGGAGGCAGCCCTCGGCGATGCCCTTGACGATGTGGACGCCGACGTCTGGAGAGAGCTTTCCGGTGGCGAAATAGTCGAGGAAGAAGAGGGGCTCGGCGCCCTGCACGATGATGTCGTTCACGCACATGGCCACGAGGTCGATGCCGATGGTGTCGTGAATGCCCGTATCGATGGCGATCTTCACCTTGGTGCCGACGCCGTCATTGGCGGCCACCAGGATCGGGTCCTTGAAGCCCGCCGCCTTGAGGTCGAAGAGCCCGCCGAACCCGCCGATCTCCGCATCGGCACCCGGCCGGCGCGTGGCGCGCACCAGGGGCTTGATTTGATCGACCATGGCATTGCCCGCGTCGATATCGACGCCCGCTTGGGCATAGGTCAGGCCGTTCGTCTGCTTCTCGGGCTTCTCGGTCGTCATGGCTCACCCCGTGTTGGCTCGGGCAGTAAGGCGAGAGGGGACGCGAGGCAAGGGGATTTGAACATTGGAGAAGCATTTGAAGGATGTCATCCCCGGCGAGCCGAAGGCGAGGGAAGGGGATCCATAGCGCTGAGCGTGATCGTGGATTCCCTTCCCCTCCGCTGTCGCTTCGGCCGGGAATGACACCACTCACATCCTCACCGGGCTTGTGCCGGTGATCCCGATCGAGTGAGTGCTGCGCTCTTCCGATCGAGATGGCCGGCACGAGGCCGGCCATGACGGCGAGGGGCTATCTTTATCCCCACCTGTCCGTCCCGACGATTGAACTCCGCCCCGCAAGCCGTCATCATCACGGCTCGATGACCATTCCGAACATCATCACCATCGGCCGCCTCATCATCGTGCCCATCGTGATCGTCATGATCATGCAGCAGCGGTGGAGCACGGCCTTCGTGCTCTTCGTCGTGGCCGGGATCTCGGATGCCATCGACGGGTTCATTGCCCGCAAATTCGACATGCGGAGCGAGTTCGGGGCCTATATCGACCCGATCGCCGACAAGGCGCTGCTGGTCTCGATCTACGTGACGCTCGCCATCGTGGGGGCGATCCCGGGCTGGCTCGCCATCGTCGTCGTGTCACGGGACGTGATGATCGTGGCCGCCGTGCTCCTGTCCTGGGTCATGAGCCGCCCGGTCGAGATCAAGCCGCTTCTCGTGAGCAAGCTGAACACCGCCGCGCAGATCGCCTTCGCGGCCTTTGCACTCGCCGCCAATGCCTTCGGGGTGGATCTCGCGGGGCTCGAGGAGGTTGCCATGGTGCTGGTCGCCACCTTGACCATAGCCTCCGCCGGGGCCTATCTCGGGGGCTGGCTGCGGCACATGACCACCTGATGGCCAAAAAGATAAGGTATGGGGAACCGATGACGGTCCAACGGCAGATCGGATTTTGGATTGCGGCGCTGGTCGTCGCCGTTCTGCTGCTGTTCGTCCTGCGCGGCATTCTCCTGCCGTTCGTGGCGGGCTTCGCGCTAGCCTACCTGCTCGATCCCCTGGCCGACCGGCTGCAGAAGGTCGGCATCGGGCGCTTGGGTGCCAGCCTGCTCATCCTGATCCTGTTCGTCCTGATCTTGATCATCTCTCTGATGATCCTGGTTCCCTTCGCGGCGCAGCAGGTTGCGGCCTTCGTGGAAAGGCTGCCCGGCTACGTGACGAGGCTTCAGGAGCTCGGGACCGAGCAGCTCGGCCCGCTGATCAGGAAGCTCGGGCTCGAGGATGCGCTGCCCGCGGCGCCGCCCTCCGTCGGTAACCTCATCAGCCAGGGGATCGCCTGGATCGCCGCCTTCCTGCAAGGGCTGTGGTCCGGGGGGCAGGCCCTGCTCGGCATCTTCTCCCTGTTGGTCGTGACGCCGGTCGTGGCTTTCTACATGCTCATCGACTGGGATCGCATGGTGAAGACCGTGGATTCCTGGATGCCGACGCGCAACCGGGACACGATCCGCGCGATTGCCCGCGACATCGACCGGGCCATCGCGGGCTTCGTCCGGGGCCAAGCCCTGGTGTGCCTCATCCTCGGCACGTTCTATGCGGTGAGCCTGGCGCTGATCGGGCTGAATTTCGGCGCGCTGATCGGCATGACCGCGGGTATCTTGAGCTTCATTCCCTATGTGGGATCGCTGACCGGCCTCATCCTGTCCGTCGGTGTCGCCATCGTGCAGTTCTGGCCGGACTGGACCATGATCGCGGCAACGCTCGGCATCTTCATCTTCGGTCAGTTCGTGGAGGGCAACATCCTGTCGCCGAAGCTCGTCGGCGAATCCGTCGGCCTGCATCCGGTCTGGCTCATGTTCGCTCTGGTCGCCTTCGGCGCCCTCTTCGGCTTCGTCGGGCTGCTGCTGGCCGTGCCGCTCGCTGCCGCCATAGGCGTCATCGCGCGCTTCGCCCTGCGGCAATATCTGGCGAGCCCCCTCTATCGCGGCACGGAGCCGGTGATCCTGAAACCGAAGGTCGAGCCCGAAAAGGTCGATCTCGATGCGTGAGACGCCCAAGCAGCTCGCCTTCGATCTCCCGCTCGATCCCCGCTTCGGAGCCGAGGATTTCCTCGTCAGCCCGTCGAACGAGCAGGCCTACGGGCTTATCGAGAGCTGGCCCGACTGGCCGGACACGATCCTGCTCCTCGTCGGTCCCCGCGGCAGCGGCAAGAGCCATCTGGCCTCCATCTGGGCGACGAACGCCCGTGCCTGGACCATCGACGCCTCCGGGATCACGCAGGACAAGGTCCCGCATCTCGTCTCGAACGGTGCGCTTGCCATCGAGGACATGGACCGCGGCGAGCGGGACGAGGCGGCCCTGTTCCACCTCCTGAATCTCGCCCGTGAAAGGAAGGCCTCGCTCTTGATCACCTGCGAGACGCCTCCCGACCGCTGGTCCCTGAGGACGCCCGATCTGCTGTCGCGCCTGCGTCTCGCGCCGAGCGTGTCGCTGGAAGCGCCGGACGATGCGCTGCTCAAGGCCGTCCTGGTGAAGCTTTTCGTCGACAGGCAACTCGTGGTCGACACCTCCGTTGTCGACTATATTGCTCTGCGGATCGAACGGTCGCTGGCGAAGGCCTCCGAGCTCGCTCTCTCCTCGACAGGGAGGCCTTGAGCCGGGGGCGGCGCGTGTCCCGGGCAATCGCGGCGGAGATCCTTGGTGCCGCACAGGAAACGGATGAGAGCGAGTGAAGCCTGACACCGACGCCGCGTTATCGAACCGTCGTGAAACCGTCACGAAGCCCAGAGCAAAACGATCGCCGAAGAAGGAAACGGCGGAGATCGATGTGCGCAGTGCGATTGCCCTGAAAGAGGTGGAGACCGTCAGCGAGGCTCCGTTGCCGAAGGCTCCGCCGGATATCGAGCTCGACGGCGCGGTGCTGCGGAAGTTCCCTCAGCGGTTCATCAATCGGGAGCTGTCCTGGCTGCAGTTCAACCGCCGGGTGTTGGAGGAGGCCTCGAACCGCAACCATCCGCTCCTGGAGCAACTGCGCTTCCTGTCGATCTCGGCCGATAACCTCGACGAGTTCTTCATGGTCCGCGTCGCGGGCCTGATCGGCCAGGTGCGCTCGGGCATCGCCACCGCGTCGCAGGACGGGCTCACGCCGCAGGAGCAGCTGGCGAAGATCTCCGTGGCGGTCTCGAATCTCGCCTCGGACCAGCAGCGGCGCTGGCGCGAGTTGCGGGATGCTCTTCTGGAGGAGGGCATCGTCCTCACCGAAGGGGCGGGCCTGACGAAGGCGGAGGCCTCCTGGCTCGAGGATTACTTCCTCAACCACGTCTTCCCGGTGCTGACGCCGCTCGCCATCGATCCGGCGCATCCGTTCCCGTTCATTCCCAATCTCGGTTCATCCATCGCCCTGAAGCTGGTGCGCCAGAGCGACGGCAAGGTACTGAACGCGCTGATCCGCCTGCCCTCGCGCGCCGAGCGCTTCATCCGCCTGCCGGATTTTGCGGAAACAGGCGCCACCCGCTTCATCGCGCTGGAACAGATGATCGTGCTCTACACGAGCCGCCTGTTCCCCGGCTATGACGTGCAGGGGCAGGGCGCGTTCCGCGTGATCCGCGATTCCGATATCGAAGTGGAGGAAGAGGCCGAGGATCTGGTGCGCCTGTTCGAGACGGCGCTCAAGCAGCGCCGCCGCGGCAGCGTGATCCGTCTTGAGGTCGAGGCGGCGATGCCCGAGGACCTGCGCCTCTTCGTGGCCGAGGAAATGGAAGTGTCCAAGGACGAGGTCTTCGTCGTCGAGGGCATGATGGGCCTGCGGGATCTGTCCCAGCTCGTCGCGCTGGAGCGGCCCGACCTCAAGTTCAAGCCCTACAATCCGCGCTTCCCGGAGCGCATCCGCGAGCACAGCGGCGACTGCTTCGCGGCAATCCGCGAGAAGGACATCATCGTTCACCACCCCTATGAGTCGTTCGATGCCGTCGTGCAGTTCCTGCGTCAGGCCGCGCGCGATCCGAACGTGGTGGCGATCAAGCAGACGCTCTACCGCACCTCGTCCGATTCCCCCATCGTCGCGGCGCTTGCGGAAGCCGCGGAAGCGGGCAAGTCGGTCACCGCTCTCGTGGAGCTGAAGGCGCGCTTCGACGAAGAAGCCAATATCCGCTGGGCGCGCGACCTGGAGCGCGCCGGCGCTCAGGTCGTCTTCGGCTTCATCGAGCTGAAGACGCACGCGAAACTGTCGATGGTGGTGCGCCGCGAAGGCAGCCAGCTCATCACCTATTGCCATGTGGGAACGGGCAACTATCACCCCATCACCGCACGCATCTATACGGACCTGTCCTATTTCACCGCCGATCCGGTGATCGGACGGGACGTGTCGCGCATCTTCAACTTCGTGACCGGCTACGCGGAGCCGGCCGAGCTGGAGCGCATGGCGGTTTCGCCTCTGACCTTGAGAAAGCGCCTGCTCGAACATATCGAGGAAGAGGTGGCCCATGCCAAGGCGGGGCGGCCCGGTGCCATCTGGGGCAAGTGCAATTCGCTCGTCGATGCCGATATCATCGATGCGCTCTACGACGCGAGCGCGGCGGGTGTGCAGGTCGATCTCATCGTGCGCGGCATCTGCTGCCTCAGACCGGGCATCAAGGGCCTGTCGGAGAACATCCGGGTCAAGTCCATCGTCGGACGCTTCCTGGAGCACACCCGCATCTATGCCTTCGGCAACGGCCAGGGTCTGCCCAACCCGAAGGCCCATGTCTACATCTCGTCCGCTGATCTCATGTCGCGCAATCTCGACCGTCGGGTCGAGGCGCTGATGCCGATCGTCAATACCACGGTGCACCAGCAGGTGCTGGACCAGATCATGCTCGCCAACCTGCTCGACAACGAGCAGAGCTGGACGGTGCTCCCAGACGGCTCGAGTCAGCGGGTGGTGCCGGCCAAGGGCGAGGAACCATTCAACGCTCACAAGTATTTCATGACAAATCCGAGTCTGTCGGGCCGTGGCAAATCCCTCAAGACCTCCAGTCCCAAAGCGCTCGCCAAGCGTGGGCAGCGCTGACATGCAGGCCGTAAGCCAGGAGGCTCAGGGACGGCTCAAGATCGGCCGTCCTGTCGCCATCATCGATATCGGCTCGAACTCGGTGCGCCTCGTGGCCTATGAGGGCCTCTCCCGCGCCGTCACGCCGATCTACAACGAGAAGGTCCTCTGCGGTCTCGGGCGCCATGTGGCGACCACCGGCCGCCTTGACGACGAGGCCGTGGACCGCGCCCTGCGCGCGCTCGCCCGGTTTCGCGTTCTCTGCGACACGATGCAGGTCTCGGAGGTCTTCGTGCTGGCCACCGCCGCGGCGCGCGATGCCTCCAACGGCCCCGCTTTCCTGGAAGCGGCGGCCAAGGCCTGCGGGCAACCGATCAGCCTGCTCTCCGGTGCGGAAGAGGCGCGAGCCTCGGCGCTCGGCGTCATTGCCGGTTTCTACGACCCTGACGGCATGGTCGGCGACATGGGCGGCGGCAGCCTGGAGCTCGTCGACGTGCAGGGCTCGCAGGTGGGGCAGGGGATCACCATGCCCCTCGGCGGCCTCGCCCTGCAAGACGTCAGCGGCGGCTCCTTGCGAAAGGCCCAGCGCATCGTGCGCGAAGCGCTCGAACGCGCGCCGGAATATCTCGAGAACCTGCACGGACGCACCTTCTACGCGGTCGGCGGCACGTGGCGCGCCCTGGCGCGGCTGCATCAGGCGGCGCGGGATTATCCGCTGCACGTCATGCACAGCTACATCATCCATCCCGACGATGGGCTCGACTTCCTGCATCTCGTCGAAGAGGCGGATTCCAAGACCCTGAAGGACATCGAGAGCGTCTCCGAGGCCCGCCGTCCGCTGCTCGCCTATGGCGCCATCGTGCTGGAGGAGATCATCCGTCTCGGCGAGCCGAAGGAGGTCGCCATCTCGGCCTTCGGCGTGCGCGAGGGCATCCTGTTCGACAGGCTCGATCCGCAGACGCGCGAGCGCGATCCGCTGCTCGCTGCCGCCAGCGACCTCAACCTCCTGCGCTCGCGCTCGCCCCGCCACGGGGTGGAGCTGTGCCAGTGGACGGAGGCCTTCATCCGCAGCATCAACCTGCCGGAAACCGAGCACGAGACCCGACTTCGCCGTGCGGCCTGCCTGCTGGCGGATATCGGCTGGCGGGCGCATCCCGATTACCGCGGCGAGCAGAGCCTCAACCTCATCGCCTACGGGGCCTTCGCCGGGCTCGATCATCCGGGCCGCGCCTATCTGGCGCTGTCGATCTTCTTCCGGCACGAGGGCCTCTCGCCGGACAAGGTGAGCTCGCGCATCAAGACCCTGGCCGGTCCCCGGCTCATCGAGCGGGCCCGCCTGCTCGCAGCCCTGATGCGCATCGCCTATCCGGTTTCGGTCGCCATGGAAGGCGTGTTGCCGCAGGCGCCTCTCATCGCCCGCGGCAGCCAGGTCGTGCTGCAGCTGCCTTCTCATATGGGACCGCTCGCCAACGAACGCCTGACCGGCCGCCTTCGCGCCCTGGGCAAGCTCCTCAACATGGATCCGGTGGTCGAGATCCAGTGAGGCGCGACGATCGGTTGCAGAAAACCTTATCGGCTCCGGCGGCGTCCGCTATTAAGGGTTTACAGGACAAGGGACTTCAATACTTTGTCTGCCTTAGTGGGTAAGAAGCTTAGCCTTTGGGGACATCCATGGAATTGATAGACCTCACAGCCGTTCGCAATGCGGAGCGGTCCAGCGAGCCGTATGATTACGTTCTCGCCTCGAACCTCCTGAAGCAGGACAAGATCGACGAGCTGCGGCGGGACTTTCCCGCCATCGACAAGCCCGGCTACCTGACCGTGGACGAGGTCGCGCTTCATGGCCGCTTCAAGCAGCTCATCGAAGAGCTCGAGGGTCCGGAGCTGTCCGAGGAGCTGTCCAAGAAGTTCGGCCTGGATCTGCACCAGTATCCGCGCCTGACCACCATCATGAAGAAGTCGCAGCCGAAATATGGCGCCATCCACACGGACGGCCCGTCCAAGGTCATGACCATGCTGGTCTACATGAACGACGAGTGGCAGCAGGACGAGGGCGGACGCCTGCGCGTTCTCTACGACCAGAAGAACTACGATCGCTACAAGCTCGAAGTGCCGCCGGTCATGGGCACCATGTTCGCCTTCCTGCGCTCCGACAATTCCTGGCACGGCCATCTGCCCTTCGTCGGCGAGCGCCGCGTGGTCCAGATCGCCTGGGTGAAGAGCCAGGCCGACGTGGACCGCAAGAAGAAGCACAACAAGCTGGCCCAGGTCTTCAAGGGCATCTTCGGGCGGTAGGCTCGTCTCCAACTGCGTTACGTCACCACCGGCCTCGTGCCGGTGATCTCGTTTCGAGAGGCGATGCCTGGTTGATCGGGATGGCCGGAACGAGCCCGGCCATGACGTCGTGGGTGTCATCCCCGGCGAGCCGTAGGCGAGGGAAGGGGATCCATAGCCGCTGAGCCTGATCGTGGATTCCCTTCCCCTCCGCTGCACTCCGGCCGGGAATGACAACCACTGTCTCCATCGCGCTCACCTCATCATGGCCGACCTTGTGCCGGTGATTGCGATCTACGAGGCTTGACGCTCTTCCCATCACGATGGATGAAACGAGGCTCACTGTGATGTAAAATGGCTTCGCAGCTTAAGTCGCCGCGATCGCCCTGATCTTCACCCGGCCGCGCTCCAGCACCAGCCCAAGGTCGCCGTTCTTTAGCGCGATGGCTTTCTCGCCGAACAGCTTGCGCCGCCAGCCGTGCAGGGAGGGCACGTCGGCATCGTCGCTCTCGGCGATGGCTTCCAGCTCCTCGACGGTGGCGATGATCTTGGGCGCGACGCCCTCCTGCTCGGCCACGGCCTTGAGCAGAACCTTCAGAAGGTCGACGACGGAGCCAGTGTTGGAGCGGCCGCGGCTGCGCTCGGGCATGGGGATCGTCGCGGGATCGCGGGCGAGCGCCCGCTCCACCGCTTCCAGGATTTCGCCGCCCGTGCGGGAGCGCTCGAAGCCGTTGGGAATCGTGCGCAGTCTTCCTAAGGCCTCAACGCTGCGTGGGGCGGAGGTCGCGATATCGATCACCGCATCGTCCTTGAGGATGCGGCCGCGGGGCACGTCGCGGGCCTGCGCCTCGCGCTCGCGCCAGGCGGCGACCTCCATGAGCACGGCGATCTCGCGCGGCTTGCGCAGGCGGCCGGCCAGCCGACGCCAGGCATTGTTCGGATCGGCCTGGTAGGTCTCGGGCGAGGTGAGAATCGCCATCTCCTCGGCGAGCCATTCGAGGCGGCCGTTGTTCTGCAACTGGGCCAGGAGCGCCTCGTAGACCTTCACCAGATGGGTGACGTCGGACAGGGCATAGGTGAGCTGCGCATCCGTGAGGGGGCGGCGCGACCAGTCGGTGAAGCGGGAGGACTTGTCGATCTTGGCCTTGGCGAGATCGTTGCTGAGCTGCTCGTAGGAGACCGAGTCCCCATAGCCGCACACCATGGCGGCGACCTGGGTGTCGAAAAGGGGCTCGGGCACGATGCCGCCGAGATTCCAGACGATCTCCAGGTCCTGCCGGGCCGAATGGAAGACCTTGACCACATTCTTGTCGGCCATCAGCGCCATGAACGGCTCGAGGCTGATCCCTTCGGCCAGGGGGTCGACCAGATAGGCTTCCCCAGGGTCGGAGCTTGCCATCTGGATCAGGCAGAGCTTCGGGTAATAGGTGGTCTCGCGCAGGAACTCCGTATCGACTGTCACGAACGGATGCTGGCTGAGACGATCACAGGCGGCGGCCAGGGCGTCGGTGGAGGAGATCAGGTCCATGAAGCGTTCATAACCCATCGGGAAAGGCCCCGCGAGTCCGCCGTCGCCTTATCGTTCGATTGTCGGAGGATAAGGTAAAACCCGACCGAACGACTTATGGAGGCGGAGCATCGTTGTTTCGTATCGATGAGGGCCGAGTCTGGGTCGTAGCCGATCTTTCCGTTCGGACGCGGGCGCTTCGCTCGGGCGTGCCCTTTTGGCCTTTCAGGCCCGGTTGAGGCTCGTCGTGCCGAGCGACTGCCGGGCCGCCTCGGCGAAGGTGAGGGCATCGCCGTCCATGGGCGGGGAGACGCGGCCGTCGCGCAGGACCACGATCCGGTCCGCCGCGCGGATCGTGTCCGGGCGGTGGGCGATGACGATGCGGGTGATCTTCAGCTGTGCCAGCGCTCGGTTGACCTCGCGTTCCTTGTCGAGGTCGAGGTTCGAGGTGCCCTCGTCCATGAAGAGGATGCGGGGGCGGCGGTAGAGCGCGCGGGCGAGCAGCACCCGCTGGCGCTGACCGCCGGAGAGCGTAGTGCCCATGTCGCCGATGAGCGTGTTGTAGTTCATGGGCATGGACATGATCTCGTCGTCGATCCCGGCGACCTGAGCGCAGGCGCGCATCCAGTCGAGATCGAGGCTCGCGTCGAAGAAGCAGATGTTTTCCGCGATGCTGCCCGACAGAAGCTGATCATCCTGCATCACCACGCCGATCTGTAAGCGGAACGAGTGGCGCCCGAAATGCTCCATGGGGATGCCGTCGATGAGCACCTTTCCCTCCATCGGCTTGAAGAGCCCGAGCATGATCTTGAGAAGCGTCGTCTTGCCGCCGCCGGAGGGGCCGGTGATGGCGACGAACTCGCCCGCCTCGACCGTCAGATCCGCGCCGGCGAGAACCTTCGGCTCCGTGTCGGCATAGCGGAAGCTGACGCCTTCGAGCGCCACCGCGCCGGCGACCTGCCGCGTCACGAGGCTCTCCCCATGCCGGTCCTGCTCGCGCTCGGCGAGCGCGATGTCGGACAGCCGGTCGAGATGGAGATCGAGCATGCGGTAGTGAATGCCGGTCTCGATCAGGTTGGTGGCTTTCCCGAGGAACTGCTCCTTGTAGGCCATGAAGGCGTAGAGCATGCCGATGGTAAGCTCGTTCGCCATGATGGCTCTCGCGCCGAGATAGATCACGAGCACGTTCTCGATGCCGTAGATCAGGTCGTTCGCCGTCTTGAAGCCGATGGTGAAGCGGCCCTGCCGGATGCCGCGGCTGATCGCTTCCGCATGGCGGTTCTGCCACAAGGCCTCTCGGTCGGCCTCGCGCCCGAAGATCTTGATGCTCTGGATCGCCCGGGCGGTCTCGATGAAGGTGGTCTGCTCCCTGGCGGCGGCCTCGATCATGTCTTCCTGCCGCTGGCGCAGCGCCCGGTAGAGAGCAACGCGCAGAAGCGCGTAGAGGATGAGCGCCGCAACGACGATGCCCGAGAGTTTCGGGCTGTAGATGAGGATCATCGCAAGGGTAAGCGTCGCCATCACTCCGTCGACGAAGGCGGCGACGAGCCTTTCGGAGATCAGCCGCTGGATCGGCTCCGCCGAGCGGAAGCGCGAGACGAGATCGCCGATATGGCGCTTCTCGAACCAGCTCAGGGGAAGCCGCACGAGATGATGGAACAGATTGGCTCCCATCTGGAAATTGAGCGCGCTGCCCAGAAACAGCAGCACGTGCGAGCGCAGCCATTCAGCACCGATATGGATGAGGGTGAGGAGCCCGAAGCCGAGGGCCAAGGCGGTCAAGAGTCCCTGGTCGCCCTTCATCACCGCCTCGTCGACGGCAAGCTGCATGTAGAAAGGTGCGGCGAGCACCACGAGCTGCAGCACCGCCGACAGGACGAGCGCCTGCGCGAGCGCCCGCTTGATTCCAGGCATCCGGCCCCAGAGCGCCGTGAGGCTCAACCGGGAGGTTTCCTTCCTCCGCTCGAACGCGCTCGTCGGGGTCAGCTCCAGGGCGATGCCGGTGAAATGGTGGCCGACCTCGTCGAGCGTCAGGGTCCGGATGCCGAATGCCGGGTCGTGGATCGTGACCTTGCGGGTGCCGACGTGTTTCAGCACCACGAAGTGGTTCATGTCCCAGTGCAGGATGCAAGGCAGCTTGATCCGGCCGAGCTGCTCGGGCTCGAGCCGCAAGCCGCGCCCGGTCATCCCGAGGCGCTGGCCCATGACGAGCACGTCCTTGAGCGTCACGCCCTTCAGCGAGATCGAGAACAGGCGGCGCAGGGCCGCGAGGTCCACTTCGCGCCCGTGATAGGTCGCGATCATGGCAAGGCAGGCGAGGCCGCATTCGGCGGCCTCCGCCTGGATGATCGCCGGCAGGCGCGGCGTATCGAAATAGTCGAGATGGGCGAAAAGCTTCACATCCGCCCCCTGACGCTGATGAGCGGCTTGAACAGCCACGCGACGAGGGAGCGGCCCTCCAGCACGATGTCGGCCTTGAGGGTCATGTCGGGCTGGAGCGGCGCGGCCCTTCCGAAGGCGTCGATGTCCTGCCGGTCAAGGCGCACGGTGACGCGATAGGCCGGCTCGGTGAGGGCGACCTTGCCGAGGACGTCGTTGGGCGAGAGCACGGCCTGCGACACGGTTGCGACGCTGCCGCCGAGCGTGCCGAAGCGCTGATAGGGAAAGGCATCGACCATCAGCCGCACGCGCTGCCCCGGCTCGACGAAGCCGATGGCGCGGCTCGGCACGAACAATTCCGCGAAGAGGCTCGCGCCGTCGGGGAGAAGCGCCAGGAGAGGCTTGTTGGGATCGACGATCTGGCCGGGAGCGGCCTGGAGGGACGTGACGCGTCCGGCGATCGGGGCCGTCATCACCTGCGCCCGCTGGCTCATTGTCTCTGCCCTCTGTCGCTCCCGATCGGCAAGGTTGAGGCGCAGCTGCGACAGCCGCTCGATCTGCTGTACGGGCAGCTGCTCGCGCTGCAGCTGCGTCTGGCCCAGCTCCTTTTCGGCCTTTGACAGCTCACGGTCGATCTCGGCCAGCGATTGCCGCCGGGCGAGCAGCGCCTCATCCTGGTCCTGCAGGGCCGCGCGGGTGGTGTGTCCCTGTTCGGCAAGGCGGGCGATGGTGTTGCGCCGCTCTTCGGTGACCTGGATGCGTTCGGCCATGAGCTTGCGCTGGACGGTGAGCGCCTCCCGCTCCGCCGTCACTGCGGCGATGGCTGCCTCCAGGCGGCGGATCTCGTTTTGCGTGCGGGCGGGATCCGCCGCGATCTGCTCCTTCAACACATCGACCTGGGTCGCCAGCGAGGAGAGGATCGCGCCATCGAGAGTTCCGCCAGCCTCAAGACCCTGCCGGGAGGCGATTGTGAAGAGAGGCTGGCCCGCCGTCACCCGGTCGCCTTCCTGCACCATCAGCGCGGTGACGACGCCACTGCGCGTGGGGGATACGCGCACCGCGCCGCCAGCCATCGCGAGGGCTCCGCTGGCGGTTTCCTTCCGGGCGTATTCGGCCGTGCCGAGGAAGAGGACGACGACGGCGGAGCAGGTGGCGACGAAGCCGCCGAGGAGGTGCCAGGAGAGGGGTGCGACCGGAAGCGACACGGACGAACGTTCGCCCGTGGCCGCCGTCATGGCCTCTGGCCGGAACAAGGATTGCTGAGCCACCCCCAAACCCTCAAGGCAACAGAATTACGACACCATGTTGCAGAAAGAGCGAGGCGGCACAAGGAAAAGGGGAGGCGACGACCGGCGATTCCGCCGGAGAGGTCAGGGAGATTGGCGCCGATTACGCACGGGCCTGGGCGCGCGCAAGGGACTTGCGCCGCGCCTTGGCCTGCTGCTCGGCGCGCTTCATGAGCCAGTCGAGGATGTTGTGCTCGACCTCGAGGCCCGTCTCCGCATCTTCCAGACGCTGGATCCGATCGACCCGGAAGCCCCGATAGCTGTCCTCGGTCAGGATATCGATGCCGCCGAGCAGCATCTTGCCCGGACCCACCTTCAGCTCGCGCGCCAGCACCCAGCGCCGGCTCGCGTTGCCGGCCTGGTCGACGTAGTCGAGCTCCAGCGCGCCCTCCAGCGGATAGACGTGCCAATTGCCCTCGATCCGCTCCTCGACGGGAGCGTTCCGGGCCGGCCTCAACAGGGAAGTTGCAAGGGTGCTAACCATAGGGAGAATATGGGAATTCACCCTTTGTTCTGCAAGGATTTCGGATGCCTGAAAGGCGAAAAAAGCGTTGGAAAATATAGGAAAAAGGCGTCCGGCGACGAGAGATTCGCCCTCACGAGCCTGTCGAGGAAAGTCCTGCGGGGCGCCTGGGGCTCATACGCGAGAAGGGGCATCACCATCAAGCGTGCAAACAGCCGCGGAATAAGCACCCACGCGGGGGAACGGCATGTGCTACGCTCGGACGCTCAGAACCCTCCCAGCGAGTAGACCCATGCGCATCCTCACAGCCGTCTCCATCCTTGCACTCGCTTTTGCGTCCCAGGCGGCTCAAGCTCAGGCGCCGTCGGCGAGGGAAACAGCTCCACAAGCGCGGGCAGAAAAGGCAATCAGCCCTGAGGAGAGT
Organism: Microvirga sp. RSM25; assembly: GCF_044784385.1. Lineage (NCBI taxonomy): Bacteria > Pseudomonadati > Pseudomonadota > Alphaproteobacteria > Hyphomicrobiales > Methylobacteriaceae > Microvirga > Microvirga sp. RSM25. Next base: position 1,175,540 of record NZ_CP173039.1, read on the forward strand.
GCCGCCAGGATCGACGCGATACGGCAGAAGGCCGAAGCCCTGGAGCGCTCGCGGGACGAGAAGCTGAAGAGGACCACGAAAAGCATCTGTATCGGCTGCTGATCGCTCCAGACCGGTCCGTCGAGCAGGAACGAGCCGGTAGGCTGGGGCTGTCGAGGCAGGTCGCGTGGGCGTACGCTGCCGAGAGCAAGCTACGAAGGATTAATCCCGGCGATCCCATTGATAAGCATCTCCCCACAGGACAGAATTCCGATATTGTCGATGCGGGTGATGCCATGCAGACCCTTTCTATCGTTTCCCTGTTCGTCGGCGTGGCCCTCACAACCTTCGTGTTGCTTGTCGGGTTGACTGATCTTGCAAGCCCATCGGTCGGCCTGACCATCCACTAGGTCTCCCTCGACCGGTACGTCGAGGAGGAGCTTGCAAAGTGGCTGGGGCTTCTTCGAGCTTGATGCAGCGATATGAGGGCCGCTGAAGCCGGGCGATGCTGTCCTGTGGCTTCGAGTATCGCCGTCGCCAATCCGGTGACGTGAATCGCAGCTCTGGCTACGGGCGCCGCGCTCCTCCGCATCGGGAGCACCGGCACGCGGCCGGTGCCGACGACGAGCGGGCATGTTCTTGTTTTGTTCTTGACAATTGTCCTAACCTTGGCTATGGATGGGAGGTCCGGTCTCACGAGGGACGCGCCCGAGGCGTCGGTGACGGAGACCGGATACGGTTCTGACAGGGCGGGGGAGTCGCACCCTCCGGCGGTCGGGGTCCTGAGCGGAGGCGGCGCGACGATCGACCTGTTCGGGCAGGCGGTGGCCGCCCCCTCCCAAGCCTCGCCGGCACCGGTGTAATCTCCGGGGCCGCGCAATCAAGCGCCGTAAAGCGTCTCTGAGGGTGTCGTCCCTGAGGCGTGGGAGTGCGGGGCTCAGGATGAAAAAAGCCGTGCGCGGGAGGCGGGTTGAGCTTCCCGTTCGGGCGGATCTCCCGTCCCGAACCCCTTCGCGCTCCGCTGGAGCGGCGAAGCACACCTCAGTCCCGCGCTTCCCTCGATCTCCGAGACAAGCCAGGACCGGCCGGAAGCCGCCAGCCCCACCGGGGGAGGGAGCGTCCTCACGCGCCCCGATTTCGTCCTTCCGCCTTGACTTCCCCTTGCTCCCATGGATGTTGCGCGTAAACCGAACCAGCAGGCTTTTTAAATGTCCGCCTCCATGCACCGTTACCGTTCTCACACTTGCGGCGCGCTCCGCGAATCCGATGTCGGCCAGGTCGCCCGCCTCTCCGGCTGGTGCCACCGCATCCGCGACCATGGCGGCGTGCTGTTCATCGACCTGCGCGACCATTACGGCATGACGCAATGCGTGATCGATCCGGATTCGCCGGCCTTCAAGCAGGCCGAAGCCGCACGGTCGGAATGGGTGATCCGGGTCGACGGCAAGGTGCGCAAGCGCCCGGCCGGCACCGAGAACCCGGAGCTGCCGACCGGCACGGTCGAGGTCTACATCACCGACATCGAGGTGCTGGGTCCGGCGGCCGAGCTGCCGATGCCGGTCTTCGGCGACCAGGAGTATCCGGAGGAGACCCGTCTCACCTACCGGTATCTCGATCTGCGCCGCGAGAAGCTGCACAACAACATCATGAAGCGCGGCGCCATCATCAATTCGCTGCGCAGCCGCATGCAGACCAGCGGCTTCTTCGAGTTCACGACGCCGATCCTCACGGCCTCCTCGCCGGAGGGCGCGCGTGACTTCCTCGTGCCGTCGCGCATCCATCCCGGCAAGTTCTACGCGCTGCCGCAGGCGCCGCAGCAGTTCAAGCAGCTGATCATGATCTCCGGCTTCGACCGGTACTTCCAGATGGCCCCCTGCTTCCGCGACGAGGATCCGCGCGCCGACCGCCTGCCGGGCGAGTTCTACCAGCTCGACGTGGAGATGAGCTTCGTCACCCAGGAAGACGTGTTCCAGACCATGGAGCCGGTGATCCGCGACACCTTCAAGGACTTCGCGGACGGCAAGCCCGTGACGGACGTTTTCCCGCGCATCCCGTACTTCGAGTCGATGCTGAAATACGGCTCCGACAAGCCGGATCTTCGCAACCCGCTCGTCATCGCCGACGTGTCGGAGGTGTTCACCCGCGAGGACGTGACCTTCAACGCGTTCAAGAACGTGATCAAGTCCGGCGGTGTGGTGCGCGCCATTCCGGCGACGGGCGCCGCCTCGCAGTCGCGCTCCTTCTTCGACAAGCTCAACGACTGGGCCCGCACGGAAGGCGCGCCCGGCCTCGGCTACATCGTGTTCGAGGAAGAGGGCGGCCAGATCCTTGGCAAAGGTCCGATCGCCAAGTTTATTCCGGAAGCCGCGCAGGCCGTCATCCGCGAGAAGGCCGGCATCAAGGCGGGCGACGCGGTGTTCTTCTCGGCCGGCGCCGAAGACAAGGCGGCGTCCCTCGCCGGCAAGGCGCGGACCCGCATCGGCGAGGAGCTCGGCCTCATCGACAAGGACCGGTTCGAGTTCTGCTGGATCGTCGACTTCCCGCAATACGAGTGGAACGAGGACGAGAAGAAGATCGACTTCTCGCACAACCCGTTCTCCATGGCCAACATGGACCACGACTCCTTCATGGCGCTCGACCCGTCGGACAAGGACACGATCCTCAAGATCACGGCCTTCCAGTACGACATGGTCTGCAACGGCTACGAGATGGCCTCGGGCTCGATCCGCAACCACCGTCCCGACCGGATGGTGAAGGCCTTCGAGATCGCCGGCTACGGCGAGAAGGAGGTCATGGAGCGGTTCGGCGGCATGTATCGCGCGTTCCAGTACGGCGCGCCGCCACACGGTGGCATGGCGGCCGGCGTCGACCGCATCGTGATGCTGCTCTGCGGCGCGCATAACCTGCGCGAGATCACGCTGTTCCCGATGAACCAGAAGGCGGAAGACCTGCTGCTCGGCGCGCCCTCCGAGGCGACGCCGAAGCAGCTGCGCGAGCTGCACATCCGGACGAACCTGCCGGAGAAATGAGAAGCAGCGACGTTACTGCCATCGTCGTGACCTTCGACAGCGCCCATGCGCTGCCGGAGTGTCTCGGTGCGCTGGCAGCGGACGGAGTCCCGGCGCTCGTGGTCGACAATGCCTCGACGGACGACACGGTGGCCGTCGCCGAAGGGCAGGGCGCGCGTGTCATCCGCAACGCCCGCAACGAGGGCTACGGCCGCGCCAACAATATCGGCGCGCGGGCGGCGGAGAGCGAATTCATCCTCATCGTCAATCCCGACTGCATCGTCGACAAGGGCGCGGTCGCGGCCCTCGTCGATGCGGCGCGGCGCTATCCGGACGCAGCGTTCTTCGCGCCGCGAATCGTCGAGCCGAGCGGGCGCGTGTTCTACCAGCCGCGCTCGCTGCTCGCGACCTCTCTCACGAATCCCGGCGGCAAGCTCGTGGTGCCCGAGGGCGAGGCCTGCGCGCCGTTCTTTTCGGGCGCCTGCTTTCTCATGCGCCGCGACGTGTTCCTGAAACTCGGCGGCTTCGACGAGAACATTTTTCTGTTCTACGAGGACGACGACCTCTGTCGCCGCGTGGCGGATTCCGGCTCCGCGCTGATCTACGTGCCGCAGGCCGTGGTGCGGCACGGACGCGGGCAGTCGAGCGGCGAAAAGCCCGGCCGCATCTTCGCCTCCCGCTGGCATCAGGCTTGGTCGCGCGCCTATGTGAGCCGCAAATACGGTTTGCCGAACCCGGCGCCCGGCATGTTCGCGATCAATGGCCTGAAGGCCGCTGGCGCGAGCCTGGCGTTCCGGCGCAAGCTCGTCGAACGCTACGGCGGTTCTGCGGCCGGAGCTTGGGCGGCCATGAGGGGCAGGAAGGCATTTTGAGTTCCTGCTACATTTCCCCCACGTCATGGCCGGCCTTGTGCCGGCCATCCCGATAATTTGAAGGGCCGCGCTTTTCCAATCGGGATCACCGGCACAAGGCCGGTGATGACGAGAGAGATGGGGTTTCACGCACACTGCGTCCGCAGCACCTTTACGGCCGCGATCAGCTCCCGGATCCGGTCACTCTGCAAGAGCGGGATGAGGGTCGCGATCTTTTCGCGCGGCAGGTCCCACCATTTCGCATCGAGCAGGGCTGCGATGGTCTCCTCGTCGAAGCGGAAGCGGATGACCTTGGCCGGGTTGCCCCCGACGATGGCGTAGGCCGGCACGTCCCTGGTCACGATGGCATGGGCCGCGACCACGGCGCCATGCCCCACGCTCACCCCTGACATGACGATGGCGCCGGAGCCGAGCCAGACATCGTGACCGATGGTCACGTCGCCGCGGAAGGTGTGATAATCCTCGCTTTGAGGCGCCGCGGGCCAGAGTTCCCGGAAGGCCGAGAACGGATAGGTGGTGCCCCATTCGGTGCGATGGTTGCCGCCGAGCAGGATCTCGACCTTGTCGGCGATCGAGCCGTAGCGGCCGATGGTGAGCTTCCGGCCCGACTCGGGGAAGCGCACCTTGGGCTTGCCGTAGGTGAACTCGCCGATCTCGTAGCCGTAGCGCCCGGCCATGCGGGCCAGGTGCACGCGGGTCTGGTTGTGCGGGTTGCGCCAGTTCTTCAAACGGTGCCGGAGCTTCATCGTCTGGCTCCATAGACCAGAGAAGAACGTTGACGGCAGGGGGCAGCGCGCGCACAAGGGCCTCCGAAGCGGTTTGGTCAGTGCAAGGAGCGTCGGGGATGGGAGACAACATCTCGCAGGATCTGAAATCGGGAGCGATGTTCTACCATCAGTATCCGCGCCCCGGAAAGCTCGAGATCCAGCCGACGAAGCCCCTCGGCAACCAGCGCGATTTGGCGCTGGCCTATTCCCCCGGCGTGGCCGCCCCCTGCGAGGCGATCGCCGCCAATCCGGCCGAGGCCGCCAATCTCACCTCCCGCCAGAACCTGGTCGCCGTGATTTCCAACGGCACGGCCGTGCTGGGACTCGGGGATATCGGCCCGCTCGCCTCCAAGCCCGTGATGGAGGGCAAGGCGGTCCTGTTCAAGAAATTCTCCGGTATCGACGTGTTCGACATCGAGGTGGCCGAGAACAACGTGGACAAGCTGGTCGAGGTGATCGCGGCGCTGGAGCCCACCTTCGGCGGCATCAATCTCGAGGACATCAAGGCGCCGGAATGCTTCGAGGTCGAGGAGCGATTGAAGGCCCGCATGGGCATCCCGGTCTTCCATGACGACCAGCACGGCACCGCGATCATCGTGGGTGCCGCGGTGATGAACGCCCTGGAGCTTGCCGGCAAGCGCATCGAGGACGTGAAGATCGTCACCTCGGGCGCCGGCGCCGCAGCGCTCGCCTGCCTCAATCTCCTGGTGTCGCTCGGCGCCAAGCGCGAGAACATCTGGGTCACGGACATCAAGGGCGTGGTCCATGAGGGCCGCAACGAGCTCATGGACCGCTGGAAGTCCGCCTATGCGCAGGACACGGATGCGCGCACGCTCGCCGACGTGATCCCCAATGCGGACGTGTTTCTCGGCCTCTCGGCCGGCGGCGTCCTCAAGCCCGAGCTGCTCGCCCAGATGGCGCCGCGCCCGCTGATCATGGCGCTCGCCAATCCCTATCCGGAGATCATGCCGGAGGAGGCGGAGGCCGCGCGTCCCGACGCGATGATCTGCACCGGGCGCTCGGACTATCCGAACCAGGTCAACAACGTCCTGTGCTTCCCCTACATCTTCCGCGGCGCGCTCGACGTGGGCGCGACGACGATCAACGAGGAAATGAAGGCGGCGGCCGTGAAGGCCATCGCCGGCCTTGCCCGCGAAGCCCCATCCGAGGTGGTGGCGCGCGCCTATGGCGGCGAGGCGCATCCCTTCGGCCGCAAGTCCCTGATCCCGAGCCCGTTCGATCCGCGCCTCATCCTGCGCATCGCGCCGGCGGTGGCGAAGGCCGCCATGGATTCCGGCGTCGCGACGCGGCCGCTGGCGGATCTCGAGGCCTATGCGGAATCGCTCGGTCGCTTCGTGTTCCGCTCCGGCTTCATCATGAAGCCGCTGTTCTCGCAGGCGAAGGCCGACCCGAAGCGCGTGATCTATGCCGAGGGCGAAGACGAACGCGTGCTGCGCGCCGTGCAGGTCATCGTCGAGGAAGGCATCGCCAAGCCGATCCTGATCGGGCGTCCCAACGTGGTCGAAACGCGCATGAAGCGGTTCGGCCTGTCCATGGAGATCGGACGCCATTTCGAGCTGGTGAACCCGGAAGACGATCCGCGCTACCGCGATTACGTCGCGTCCTATGTGGAGGCGGCAGGCCGCAAGGGCATCACGCCGGATGCGGCCAAGACCCTGGTGCGCACCAACTCCACCGTCATCGGCGCGCTCGCGGTGAGGCGAGGGGATGCGGATGCGCTGATCTGTGGCCTGGAAGGCCGCTTCCAGTCCCGCGTCAAGCACATCAAGGACATCATCGGGCTCGCACCCGGCGTACATGAGATGGCGGCCCTGTCGCTGGTGATCACGTCGAAGGGCGCCTACTTCCTCGCCGACACCCACGTGCAGGTCGATCCGACGGCGGAAGAGATCGCCGATATGACGATCGCCTGCGCCAGCCACGTGCGCCGCTTCGGCATGGAGCCCAAGATCGCACTGCTCTCCCATGCGGATTTCGGTGCCGCCGATACTCGTTCGTCGCTGAAGATGCGCGAGGCCCTGACCTGCATCAACGAGCGCGCGCCGGACCTCGAAGTCGACGGTGAGATGCAGGCCGATGCGGCCCTGTCCCAGATGATCCGCGACCGGGTGAACCCCGCCTCGCGCCTGAAGGGCGAGGCGAACGTGCTGATCATGCCGAACCTGGATGCCGCCAACATCGCGTTCCAGTTCACCAAGGTCTTGGCGGATTCGCTTCCCGTCGGCCCGATTCTCATCGGCCCGGCAAAGCCCGCCCATATCCTGACCCCGTCCGTGACGGCGCGCGGCATCGTCAACCTGACGGCGATTGCGGTCGTGGAGGCGCAGGCGGCGGAAGAGGATCAGCCGACGCTGATTTGAAGGGCAGCGACGACACAGCAGCCTTCACAGGCTGCCACACTGTTCCCCGTCATGGCCGGGCCTGTCCCGGCCATCCCGATGATGAAAAGCACGGCGCCCTTCGAGACGAGATCTCCGGCACAAGGCCGGTGATGACAGGGGAGAGGAACGGCCGGTAGGCTTCGAGATGCTGTGCGAACGGGCAGAATTCACTCAGCCTTCGCGCTGACATTCAGCTTGTCGAGGATGGCCTTGGGGTCGGGCAGCACGACCGCTTCCGCGATGCCGAGGCCCGAGGGATCCTTGGGCGTCGCGTTGACCGTGAGCTTGCCGGGCTTGGCGATGAAGCGGGCGACGGCCTGGCCCAGGGTCTGAGCCTGCTCGGAACTGCCGATCATCGCCGGCACCACGAAGGCCGCGGCCGCGGCATAGGTGCGACGCAGCGATTCCGGCGTCGTCTTCTGCTCCTTGGCGGCTTTGGCCATGTAGCGCTCGAACAAGCCCTTGTTCTCGACCGTGAGGTCGAGTGCCTTCGCCCTGGCTCCCACCAGTGCGACGGTCGCAATCGCGGTATCGGCGTTGAAGAGGTCCTTGCCGACATTGCCGATGCGGCCCGTCAGACCGATGGTGCCCATGTCCAGACCCTGGAACGAGACCTCGTTGAGAGCGATTTCGCTCGCCGCCTCGTTCCAGGTGGCCGCGGCCAGGAGGGATACGTCGATGTTCTTGTAGCCGAGTGCCACAAGCTCCTTGATGCCGTCGTCGGTGCTGTTCGAAGGCAGCGCCATCGTCAGGTTCTGCAGCCCGATCCGGATATTGGTCGGAATGGCGTTCACGGGCTTGTCGGCGGTCAGCTCGAAGCCCTTCAGTCCGGCCTGGATCTTGACCTTCTTGCCTTCGTCGTCACTGGTCCCGTCGATGGAGAATCCCGACAGGCGCAGCGTACCCAAGGTCGGGACGAGGCTCCGCGCGACCGCCGGGTCGAGGTCGTCGAAAGACTTGCCCTGAAGCGTTCTCAGGCCGTCGATCGTCTGGCGGAACGAGAATCCGGTCAGGCTGAACCCGTCGATCTTGACGCGATTGTCCTTGTCGGAGAACTCGAAGCCTTCCCATCGCACATCGGCGAGCTGAGCGTCCGTGCCGCCCGTGTAGGCAATTCGGTTGATCCGGGTCAGACCGGAACCGTCCTTGCTTTTGGCAGTCGCCTCGATGCCGGAAGCTTCCATGAAGCCGATCTGGAATGCGTCGAGGAAATCGGCGATGGCGGGAAGGAGGCGCGCCTGATCCTCGGAGGAGTGATCCTGACGATCTGCCATCTCGGTCAAGATGCCGATGGTACCGGTCCAGGAATCCTTCGTCGGCCGTCCCTGGAAGTCCTTGCCACCGATCCGGGCGATCTTGAAGGTCACGCCCGTTTCGTTGTCAGCAAATTCCATATTGTCGATGGCGAAGGCCCCATAGACTCTGATGAACGGAGCCGAGGCGCTGTCGGCCTTGGTCTCGTAGAGACGCGCGAGAGCGGGCAGATCAAGCTCGCTCATGCTCGTGCGGCCGGTGCTGATCAGCACGTTGTTCTTGGCGCCGCTCGTTTCCGTCGCGCTCGTCTCGATGAGAGCCGAGGCGATCCGGCCCTGGGAGATATCGCTGAGGGTGGCGTTCCTATAGGTCGCGGTCTGCGTCTGCTTGCCGATGGTCTGCTTCACCCGCGCTTCAGGGATCGTGATCTGCTTCACGGTGATGCGCTTCAGGCGGCTCTCCATCGCCTCCGTGGAGGTCGAGGAAAACAGCGCTTCGATATCGGCCCGCGATGAGGAGGTTCCTGAAAACTCGATCCGCTTCGCCTCATAGGTCGTGGACCCGAAGGTGAAGCTCACATTGTCCAGGCTGAAGCTGTCGGCGGATTGCGCGAAGGCGGCGCTCCAAAGCGAAGTCCTGACCGCTCCGATGGTGATGCGCTGGCTGCCGTTGTCGATGACGAGGTCACGGAGAACCGCAGGCTCGAACTGCAAGGCCGCGGAGCCGGCCACCAAGGCGAGAACGCAGATCCCTGCGTGGTAACGAAGTCCCATTTGATCCCCCAAGCCGGCGAATCCAGCGCCGGCCAACCCTGAATGAAAGTGCTAGCGCATCGAATAGGACGTTACGTGACGGTTTTACAACGAGAACGAGGTGCCGCAGCCGCAGGAGGCGGTGGCATGCGGATTCTCGATCTTGAAGGACTGGCCGATCAGGTCGTCCACGAAATCGATGACGGAACCGTCCATGTACTGGATCGAGACTTCGTCCACCACCACGGTGGCCCCGTCCTTCTCGATCACGAGATCGTCGTTCTGCCGGGTCCGGTCCACATCGAAGGCATATTGGAACCCCGAACAGCCGCCTCCGTTGACGCTGATTCTCAGGTGGGAGCCTGCGGGCTCTGCAGCCATGATCTCGTTGATGCGGCGGGCGGCGCGGTCAGTCAGAGTGATACCGGTCATGGGCACTTCCAGTCCTCAGGAGGACGTAATAGCATTTTCAGGCGAAGTGGGTACCGGTTCGCCGCCGGAAAATGCGGTTCTAGGGGCGGCTAGAGCGGTTCGCGGCGTTAAGGAGCCGCGAACCGCTCTAGTCTTGGACAAGCTGTTATGAGCAAGGTAAGTGCGCGCTGACAAGGCTTCAACCCGGGGATGATTGTGCGGCCCTTTGGCGAGAGATGGCGAGCCCCTTATGCCTGCGATCCCTGGGGGAGCCGCGGCCGGCTGTTTCCTGAGGCAGTCTCGCCAACCCGCAGCGAGTTCCAGCGTGACCGGGACCGGATCATCCATTCCTCCGCCTTCCGCCGGCTCAAGCACAAGACGCAGGTTTTCGTCTATCACGAGGGCGACCATTTCCGGACCCGGCTGACCCATACCATCGAGGTGAGCCAGATCGCCCGGGCGCTCGCCCGCTCTCTCGGGCTCGACGAGGACCTCGCCGAGGCGCTGGCGCTCTCCCATGACCTTGGCCACACCCCGTTCGGCCATACGGGCGAGGATACGCTCGACGAGTGCATGGTTGGGTTCGGCGGCTTCGACCATAACGCCCAAGCCTTGCGGGTCGTAACCCGCCTGGAGCGTCGTTATGCGGAATATGACGGGCTCAATCTCACCTGGGAAACCTTGGAGGGGCTGGTCAAGCATAACGGCCCGCTCCTCGATGCCCAGGGACATCCGACCCTGCGCTATGCCGCGCGGGGCGTTCCGCTGGCAATTCTCGAATACAACGCCCAGCAGGACCTGGAACTCGCCACCCATGCCGGTGGGGAGGCGCAGGCGGCGGCCATCGCCGACGATATCGCCTACGATGCTCACGACATCGACGACGGATTGCGAGCCGGGCTGTTCAGGATCGAGGAACTGCGCGAGGTGCCGTTTCTCGAAGGACTTCTGGCAGAGATCGACGCGCGCTATCCGGCCCTCGATCTCTCCCGGCGCATCCATGAGCTGACCCGGCGCGTCATCACCCGCTTCGTCGAGGACGTGGTGGCCGAGGGGGACCGCAGGATTGCGGCTCTGTCCCCGCAGACGGCGGAGGATATCCGGCGGGCGGGCGACACCATGGTCTGCTTCTCGAAGGCCATGAAGGAGGCCGACGCCTCCATCAAGCGCTTCCTCTATGCCCACATGTACCGCCACCCGGACGTCATGCAGGTTCGCGCCCAGGCAGACGACGTGCTGCGGGATCTGTTCAGGCGCTTCAAGGCCGAGCCGAACCTGATGCCCGAGGAATGGCAGGCGGATCTGCCGAGGGACGACGAGCCCCGCCTTGCCCGCCGCGTGGCGGATTACATCGCGGGCATGACCGATCGATATGCGATCCTTGAACACCGGCGCCTGTTTGACGTAACGCCGGACCTGCGCTAGCGCATCGTGCGGAAAAGCGGCCTCGGTTTTCCGCTCATTCGATGCGCTCATTTTAGGATGAGATCATCGAATGAGCCCCAAAAGTGGTTTCCACTTTCGGGTCCGATGATCGAGCACACCGAAGCATTCGGGGCCAAAGGGCTCTCCAGAGACAAAGTACCATGAACATTTTCGGGCTGTTTGAGAAGCGGGTTGCGGATGCGCTCGGCTGGTTGGCCGAAGGGGCTAAGATTCCATCGGGGCTGGACGTCAGCCGCGTCGTGGTCGAGCCGCCGCGCGATCCTTCCCATGGCGATCTCGCCACCAACGCCGCCATGGTGCTGGCCAAGGAGGCGCGCATGAACCCGCGCGCCCTGGCCGAGCTTCTCGTCGCCGACCTTCAGGACGATCCGCGCGTCATCAGGGTCGAGATCGCCGGTCCCGGCTTCATCAACATCCGGCTCGCGCCTTCGGTCCTGCATGAGGTTCTGCGCGCAGTGGTCGTCGACAGCAACAACTTCGGCCGGAGCGGGCAGGGGGCGGGTTCTTCGGTGAATGTGGAATACGTCTCCGCCAATCCGACCGGCCCGATGCATGTGGGCCATTGCCGCGGCGCGGTGTTCGGCGATGCCCTGGCCGGACTCCTGGATTTTTCCGGCTACAAGGTCGCCCGCGAGTACTACATCAACGACGCGGGTGCGCAGGTCGATGTCCTCGCCCGCTCCGCCTATCTCCGCTACAAGGAGGCCCTCGGCCAGGAGATCGGCGCCATCCCGGAAGGGCTCTATCCCGGCGACTACCTAAAGCCGGTCGGCGAGCGTCTTGCCAAGGAGTACGGCCCGAGCCTGCTCGACAAGCCGGAGACCGAGTGGCTGCCGCTCGTGCGCGAGACCTCCATCGACGCCATGATGGACATGATCCGGGCCGATCTCGCCGCACTCAACATCCACCACAACGTGTTCTTCTCCGAGCGCTCCCTCCAGAAGGGGCCCGAGGGCGATCAGGTGGCCAAGATGATCGAGGAGCTGAAAGCCCGCGATCTGGTCTATATGGGCCGCCTGCCGCCCCCCAAGGGCCAGAAGGACGAGGACTGGGAGGACCGGGAGCAGCTTCTCTTCCGCGCCACCGCCTATGGCGACGAGGTGGATCGTCCGCTCATGAAGTCGGATGGGTCCTACACCTATTTCGCCTCGGACATCGCCTATCACCGCTCCAAGTACGAGCGTGGCTTCCTGTCGATGATCGACGTGCTAGGCGCCGACCATGGCGGCTACGTGAAGCGCATGCAGGCGGCCGTCAGGGCCGTCTCCGACAACAAGGCCGAGCTCGACGTGAAGCTGTGCCAGCTGGTCAAGCTTCTGCGCGGCGGCGAGCCGGTGAAGATGTCGAAGCGCTCGGGCGACTTCGTGACCCTGCGCGAGGTGGTCGACGAGGTGGGCCGGGACGCCACCCGCTTCATGATGATCTTCCGCAAGAACGACGCGCCCCTGGATTTCGACCTCGCCAAGGTGGTCGAGCAGTCCAAGGACAATCCGGTCTTCTACGTCCAGTACGCTCATGCCCGCTGCGCCTCCGTGTTCCGGCAGGCGGCCGAGGCATTCCCGGGTGCCGACTTCTCGGCCGCGCAGCTCGAAAGGGCTGATCTCTCGATCCTGAGTGACGAAGCCGAAATGGACATCATCCATCGCATCGCCCAGTTTCCCAGGACCATCGAGGCTGCGGCCGAAGCTCATGAGCCTCACCGAGTCGCATTTTACCTTTACGACTTGGCCAGCGCCTTCCATAGTTTATGGAATAAGGGCAAAGACTTGCCGCAATTACGCTTTGTTAATCTAACTGATAAAGATTCAACACAAGCGAGGCTCGCTCTCGTGCATGCCCTGAAGGGCGTGCTCGCATCTGGCCTCGCAATCCTGGGCGTCACGGCACCCGACGAAATGCGATAGTGTTTCTTGAGGCGGATCAACCGCTTACGAGGCATTCGCGTCGAGTTCTGTCACGTCGTGCCCGCGGAGCAGCAGGTGCTCCTGTCGCGTAACTGGAGATCCGGCGCATGAGCGAATCAGTAAAGCCCCGTTTTGCCGTCGACCTCAACGAGATCGAACGGCAACTCGCCCAGGCGGGCACCCCGCAATCCCAGCCGGCCTCCGTCGGGCGGAACGATCCGCTCGCGGAACTGGCTCGGATCGTGGGACAAGACGATCCATTTCAATCCATTTTGGCCAATGACGGTTCCGCCCGTCCGCGCCAGCAGGGCTCTTCCATCGACGACCTTTTTGCCGTCCGCGACACGATGCCGCAAACCGCGCGAGAGATGCCGGCTCGCGCTACGCATGGCGGGCATGTCGCCCCTTCCATCGATCATGGCTCTTATCCCCGGACCCACGTCCGAAGCCCCGAGCCTGCCTATGCTCCCCAGGATCAGGACGCCTATGGCAACGAGGCCTATGCTCAGGATTATTACGCAGATCAGGCGGGGCATTATGCCGAGCAGGACTATGACCAGTCCCAGGACTATGCGCCGGTCGAGAAGGGTCGCTCCCGCAAGGGCATGATCGCGATCGCTGCCGTCGTCGGCGCCGTCGTGCTTGGTGGTGGCGGGGCCTATCTTGCCTCGGGTTCGTCGGCGGTCACGGGTGGCGCGCCGCCGCTCGTGAAGGCGAACAATGAGCCGACCAAGGTGCAGCCGCAGAACCCGGGTGGGGTCGAGATCCCAAATCAGAACAAGCAGATCTACGAGCGCGCCAACCAGAACGCGGCGACGAAGGTCGTTAACCGCGAAGAGCAGCCGGTCGACGTGCAGCAGGCCGTGCGCATGAACGGCAGCTCCGTGGCGGATGCGACCGGCGGCACCGTCCCCGGCAGCGCGATCAAGCCTCAGCAGACCGCCAGCCTGAATCTCGGGGAGCCGAAGAAGGTTCGCACCGTCACGATCCGTCCCGACGGTACCGTGGCGGGAGCGGAGACGCCGGCCGCTCAGCCCGCAGCTTCCGTTGCGGCGATGACTCTGCCGCCGCAGGCCCAGCCTGCTCCAGTGGGCCGTCCGACGCCCGCTCCGGTTCAGGTGGCATCGGTCCAGCCCAAGCCAGCCGCGAGCACTCCCATGGCGGCTCCTGCTACGCCCGCTCCGACGCCGAAGCCGACTCCAGCGGCAGCCACGCCCACAACCACGCCTGCGCCGCAGCAGGTCGCCTCGGTCCAGCCGGTCGCCCCGGCGGCAGCGGAGACGACGCCGACCGGCGGTTTCGCCGTGCAGCTCGGCCTGGCAAATTCGGAGGCCGCGGCACAGACTGCCTTTGCTTCGTTCCAGCGCAAGTATTCCGACCTCGGGGGTATGCCGTCGCTCATCCGCAAGGCCGAGGTCAACGGCAATACGATCTATCGCGTCCGGGTCGGACCCCTGTCCAAGGAGGAGGCTTCCTCCCTCTGCTCCAAGCTGCAGGGCCAGGGCGGACAGTGCTTCGTCGCCAAGAACTGATCCCGGCGTAGCAGCTGAGATTTCTTGACCCTGCCGAGCAGGGGACGTAAGGCGCGGGTATGAAAACCCGCGCCTTTATTGCTGGATGCTCCGGCACCGAGCTCACCCCCGACGAGGTCGCCTTCTTCAAGGAGGCGGATCCCTGGGGTTTCATCCTGTTCCGCCGTAACGTGGGGACGCCTGAGCAGGTGAGGGCGCTCTGTGCCTCCTTGAGGGATGCGGTCGGACGGTCCGATGCCCCGATCCTGATCGATCAGGAAGGTGGTCGGGTTCAGCGCATGGGGCCGCCGCACTGGCCGAAATACCCCTCCGGAAGCGCGTATGGCCGCCTCCACGCCAACGACCCGCTGGTTCAGCGCGAGATCACCCGCCTCGGGGCGCGGCTGATCGCCAACGATCTGCGCTCCGTCGGGATCACGGTCGATTGCCTGCCAGTTCTGGACGTACCATCGCCGGGCGCCCACGACGTGATCGGCGACCGGGCCTATGGCAAGTCGCCGAGCCAGGTCGCCATCCTGGGCCGGGCCGCCGCCGAGGGTCTGCTGGCCGGCGGCGTGCTGCCAGTGATCAAGCATATGCCGGGCCACGGCCGGGCCGGCGCCGACAGCCATAAGGCGCTTCCCGTGGTCGAGGCTTCTCGTGAGGAGCTGGAGAGGCACGATTTCGCGCCCTTCCGCATGCTCACCGATATGCCGCTCGCGATGACGGCGCACGTGGTCTACACGGAGCTCGATCCGGAGCGGCCGGCGACGACCTCCCGCATCGTCATGGAGGAGATCATCCGCGGCCACATCGGCTATGACGGGCTGGTGATGACCGACGACCTGTCCATGCATGCCCTCTCGGGTTCGTTCCGGGACCGGACCGAGGCCGCTTTCGGGGCCGGCTGCGACATGGCCCTTCATTGCAACGGCAACATGGAGGAAATGAGCGCCGTCGCCGAGGCTGCCCCCACCTTAAGCGGAGAATCCCTGCGTCGTGCTAACGCTGCGTTAGCCCGCATCACCCATGATCCGGAGCCTTTGGATCCTGTGGATGCGCGGGCAAGACTCGATTCTGCTCTTGCGATGATCGCCTAAAGCTTATGAAGCTTCGAACCCCATGAGTTGAGTACGGTCGATGGCGAACCCCTTACCCTTCGAAGATGTCGAACGCACGGAGCGTAGCGAAAGCGAGCCCGCTCTGCTCGTCGACGTGGACGGGTTCGAGGGGCCGCTCGACCTGCTGCTGGAACTCGCCCGCCGCCAGAAGGTGGACCTCCACCGCATCTCGATCCTGGCTCTCGCCGAGCAGTACATCACCTTCATCGAAGAGGCGCGCCGCATGCGCCTGGAACTGGCCGCGGATTATCTCGTGATGGCGGCCTGGCTCGCCTATCTCAAGTCGCGCCTGCTGCTGCCCGAGCCGCCGAAGGGCGAGGAGCCGAGCGCCGAAGAATTGGCGACTGCCCTGGCCTTGCGCCTGCGCCGCCTGGAGGCGATCCGCGAGGCCGCCAAGAAGATGGGCGAGCGTGCCTGGCTCGGCCGGGACGTCTTCGCCCGCGGCGCGCCGGAGCCGGTCATCGTCAACCGGGATTCCCGTTACGAGGCCAGCCTCTACGATCTTCTCAAGGCGTATGCGCAGCAGCGCCAGATCCAGTTCAACGCCAGGGTGTCCCTGTACAAGCGGAACGTCTGGTCGCTGATCGATGCGCGGGAGGCACTGGAGCGCCTGGTCGGTCACCTGAGCGATTGGGTGACCCTCGACACCTATCTGGTGGAATACATGGTCGAGCCTGCCATGCGCCCGACCGTTATGGCCTCGGCCCTGTCCGCCACCCTGGAAATGGTGCGCGAGGGCAAGCTCACGATCCGGCAGGACGAGGCCTTCGCTCCGGTCTGGGTCAAGCCCGTCGCAGACCCGGCCGAGGCAGGAGTTTAAGATGCTGCCTGACATGCAGGAAGATACAGCCGATAGGCCGGAAGCGGAGGCTCCGGAGGTCAGCCAAGAGTCGGATCATCTGCCCGATCACGATGAGGCCATGCGGATCGCCGAGGCGCTGCTGTTTGCCGCCGCCGCGCCCTTGAGCGCCGAGGAACTGGCCGGCCGGCTGCCGGAAGGCGCCGATGTGGAGAAGATCCTTCAGGACCTGACCGAGCTCTACGCGCTCCGCGGCGTCAATCTCGTCCGGGTGGCCGGAAAATGGACCTTCCGCACGGCAAGCGACCTGTCCTTCGTGCTTGCCCGTAACGTGGTCGAGCAGCGCAAGCTCTCCCGTGCCGCCATGGAGACCCTGGCGATCATCGCCTATCACCAGCCGGTCACCCGCGCCGAGATCGAAGAGATCCGCGGCGTCGCCACCTCGAAGGGCACCATCGACACCCTCCTGGAAACGGGCTGGATCCGTCTGAGGGGACGTAGGAAGGCTCCTGGCCGTCCCGTCACCTACGGCACGACGCCGGGCTTCCTGGAGCATTTCGGCCTCGACGCCGTCGAGGATCTGCCGGGTCTCGAGGAACTCAAGGGAGCGGGCTTTATCGAAGGGCGCGTTCCCTCCGACTTCTCGGTGCCTGTCCCCACCGACGCGGATGCCCTGCGCGAGGACGAGGATCCGCTCGAGGACGATCTCCTCCAGCCTCTGGACATGCACCAGTCCGAGGCAGGCGAGGAATGATCGCAAAGCCTACCGGGTCCGCGCTCGACCGGTTTCGTCTGCCCCGCTGGGGCCAGCGCGGCACGGCGGGCGCATCGATCCCGGCCCAGCTTACCTTCGAGAACATCGTCCAGGTCTATGGCAGTCAGCGGGCGCTCGACGGCGTCTCGCTCACCGTCGAGCCGGGGGAGATCATCTGTCTACTGGGTCATTCCGGTTGCGGGAAGACAACCCTGCTGCGTATCGCCGCGGGCGTCGAGGCGCCGACCTCCGGCCGGGTGCTGATGGACGGCCTGGAGGTCAGCGGATCACGGGTCTTCCTGGAGCCGGAGAGGCGTGGCATCGGGCTGATGTTCCAGGATTATGCCCTGTTCCCGCACATGACGATCCTGCAGAACATCATGTTCGGCCTCAAGGATCTCTCGGCCTCCGAGGTTGGGATCGCCGCGCGTCGGGCCCTGTCCCGTGTCGGGCTCGAGCACTACGCCAACGAATATCCCCATACCCTGTCTGGCGGCGAGCAGCAGCGCGTGGCGCTGGCCCGGTCCATCGCGCCACGCCCCGGCGTCCTGCTCATGGACGAGCCGTTCTCGAACCTCGACCGGCGCATGCGCGATGCCATCCGGGACGAGACGGTCGCAATCCTGAGAGAAACCGGCGCTACGACCATCGTCGTGACGCACGATCCGGAGGAGGCGATGCGGATCGCCGACCGGATCGTGCTCATGCGCGCCGGCACGATCATGCAGCAGGGTGAGGCCGAGGAGATCTATCGACGCCCGGCGAACCTGTTCGCAGCCCGCTTCTTCTGCGACTTCAACGAGATCGAGGGCGTGGTTCGCAATGGCCAGGTTTCCTGCCCGGTGGGCGTCTTTCCGGCGCCGCAGATGGAGGATGGTCCGGCCATCGTCTGCGTGCGGCCGCAGGGATTGAAGCTCAGGCCCGCAGGCTTCTGCCTGCCGGGACGTGTGGTGTCTCGTCGCTTTCTCGGCGAGGTCGATCTCGTGCACATCGACGTGCAGGGGGTGGACCGCCCCCTCCAGGCACGCGTTCACGATCCCGTTGGCGTGAAAGAGGGACTGGATGTGGGCATCGAGATCGATACGAAGGATGTCCTTGTTTTCGCCGCCTCCGACGCATAGGTTGGCGACGAGTTCATATTGAAGAACCGCGCCTTTTGGGGCGCAGGAGGAATTGCCATGGGTGGCACGAGTATTTGGCACTGGATCGTCGTGGGTCTGATCGTCGTCCTTCTGTTCGGACGCGGCAAGATCTCCGACATGATGGGCGACGTTGCGAAGGGCATCAAAGCCTTCAAGAAGGGAATGTCCGAGGATGAGACGCCGGCCAAGCCGGTGCAGCCGTCCGAGCCCGTCCGGACGATCGACCATCAGAACGGTACGACGACCACCACCGTGACCACGGATCACAAGGTCGGCTAAGCTTTTGTGCGCAGCCGTTGTGTGGCGTTTCAGTACGCGTGAGTACCTAAAAGGCAGGTTCGAGGCCACGTCATGTTGGACATGAGCTGGGGTGAGATCATGGTGATCGGCGCCGTTGCGCTGATCGTGATCGGCCCGAAGGATCTGCCGAAGGCGCTGCGGACGATCGGACAGGTGACCGGAAAGCTTCGCCGCATGGCGGCGGAGTTTCAGGGCCAGTTCAACGAGGCCATGCGCGAGGCCGAGCTCGACGAGGTCAAGAAGCAGCTTCAGGGCGTGAACGACTCCGTCACCTCGGTCGGCAGCACGAACTTCAACCCGATCCAGACGATCCGGGACGAATTGAAGACCTCGATCGAGGCGCCCGAGAAGGCTCCTGAGCCAGGGGCCGTGCAAGACGTCGCCCAGGTGACTTCCGATCAAGGGTCTTCCGATCCGGCGCCAGCCCAACCCACCTCCGATTCCTCGGTTCAGGCTGTCGTGGAGGGACGGGCACCGAATCCCACCGATCCGCTGATCGACCTGCCGCCTCCGCCGACGGTCGACCCGGCGAAGGAGATCGCCGAATCCCTGCGGCGCGAGGCCGAGTATGAGGCCCAACAGGCCGCCCTTGCCGAACAACTCTCAGAAAAATCGGACGCGAAAGCCGGATGACCACCGCCGTTGAAGAGGATGAGGTCGAGGCATCGCGCGCGCCTCTGATCGAGCATCTGACCGAATTGCGCTCGCGCCTGATCAAGGCGCTGATCGCCTTCGTGCTGATGTTCTTTGCCTGCTTTGCCGGGGCGAAGTACATCTACAACGCGCTGGTCTGGCCCTACGTCCTCGCCGTCGGCTCGCCCGAGAAGGCGCACCTCGTCTATACCCATGGCCTGGAATACCTGTTCACGCAGATTCAGGTCGCGGCCTTCGGCGCCGGTTTCCTGGCCTTTCCGGTCATCGCCATGCAGATCTACAAGTTCGTGGCGCCGGGCCTCTACAAGAACGAGCGCCGGGCCTTCGTCCCCTATCTCGTCGCGACGCCGGTTCTCTTCGTCATCGGCGCGGCCTGCGTCTATTTCGTCGCCATGCCGCTCCTCATGCGCTTCTCGGTGGGCATGCAGCAGCTCGCGACGGACACGAGCCCGTCCATCGAGTTCCTGCCCAAGGTCAGCGAGTACCTGTCGCTGATCATGACCCTGATCTTCGCCTTCGGCATCTGCTTCCAGCTGCCGGTCATCCTGACACTCCTGGCGCGGGCCGGGATCATCGACTCGCAGTTCCTGAAGGACAAGCGCCGCTATGCCGTCGTGGTTGTCTTCGTGATCGCTGCGGTTCTCACCCCGCCCGACGTGATCAGCCAGTTCGCCCTCGCGGTCCCGACCTTGCTCCTCTACGAGGCATCCATCCTCTCCGTCACCATGGTCGAGAAGAAGCGTGCGGAAGCCGAGGCGGCGCGCGAGGCAGAGGGGTAGGGCCCGAAAAGGCTCGCACCCATCGGCCGCCATTCTCGGCAAGCGTTGAAGCGGCGCTCTTGTGCTCAGCATCGGACCCAAAAGCGGACACCATGTCTGGGGCCCATCCGATGCTTTTCCTTCGGTGAACGCATCGTCTGGTGCGACCCGAAGGGCCGGGTCAGCGAATAACCGAATTCCACTTTTCCGCACGATGCGCTAAGGCAGGGCCGCATCACGAAGCAGGTCCTCATCCCATGCACGACATCCGTTCCATCCGCGAGAACCCCGCGGCTTTCGACCAAGGCCTCCGGAACCGGGGCATGGAGCCCCTGTCCGCACATCTGATCGCCCTCGACGACCGGCGCAAGAGCGCCATCTCCGCCCTGCAGGCCGCCACCGAGCGCCGCAACGCCCTGTCCAAGGAGATCGGCCAGGCCAAGGCGAAGAAGGACGAGGCGCGGGCCCAGGAACTGATGGCCGAGGTGGCCCGGATCAAGGAATCGCTGCCGGAGCTGGAAGAGGCGGAGCGCGCCGCCGAGAAGGCCCTGTTCGAATCCGTGGCCGCTATTCCCAATATCCCGAAGGAGGATGTGCCGGTCGGGGCCGACGAGCACGGCAACGTGGAGCGCCACCGCTTCGGCACGCCACCGACGCTCAACAGCGCCAAGCAGCATTTCGAGCTCGGCGAAGCCCTGGGCCTCATGGATTTCGAGACGGCGGCGAAGCTTTCGGGCTCGCGCTTCGTCGTGCTGAAAGGCGGCCTAGCCCGCCTGGAGCGCGCGCTCGGTCAATTCATGATCGATCTCCACACCAATGAGCATGGCTATACGGAAGTGAGCCCGCCTCTGCTGGTGCGTGACGATGCCATGTTCGGTACGGCGCAGCTGCCGAAGTTCGAGGACGATCAGTTCTGGGCCTTCCCGGGCAACTCGCTCGAGCAGATCGTTGCCGCGGCTCTCGAAGGCCAGCCGCACGACGCCATCGGCAAGATGCTCAAGGACACGCGCTACGGCATGATCCCGACGGCGGAGGTGACGCTGACCAATCTCGTGCGTGAGCAGATCCTCACCGAGGATGAACTTCCCCTGCGCTTCACCGCGCTCACTCCGAGCTTCCGCGCCGAGGCCGGCTCTGCAGGTCGCGACACGCGCGGCATGATCCGTCAGCACCAGTTCGTGAAATGCGAACTCGTTTCGATCACCACGCCGGAGACCTCGGCCGACGAGCACGAGCGCATGCTTGTCAGCGCCGAGAACGTGCTGAAGAAACTCGAGCTGCCGTTCCGCACCATGACGCTCTGCACCGGCGACATGGGCTTCGCTTCGACCAAGACCTATGACATCGAGGTGTGGCTGCCGGGGCAGGGGATGTATCGCGAGATTTCGAGCTGCTCGGTCTGCTCGGATTTCCAGGCGCGCCGCATGAATGCCCGCTACCGTCCGACGGCTGAGAAGCAGCCGCGCTTCGTGCACACGCTCAACGGCTCCGGCCTCGCGGTCGGCCGCACGCTCGTGGCCGTTTTGGAGAACTATCAGAACGAGGACGGCAGCGTCACGATTCCATCGGTTCTCCAGCCCTACATGGGCGGGATGACCCGCATCGAACGTCAGGTCTGACATGCGCATTCTCTGTACCAACGACGACGGCATTCATGCTCCAGGGCTGAAGACCCTGGAGGCCATCGCCCGCAACCTGTCGGACGACGTGTGGGTCGTCGCGCCTGAGACCGATCAGAGCGGCGTCGCCCATTCGCTGTCGCTCAACGATCCGCTGCGCCTGCGCGAGATCTCCGACCGGCATTTCGCCGTCAAGGGCACGCCGACCGATTGCGTAATCATGGGCGTGCGCCATCTCATGCAGAACGCCAAGCCCGATCTCATCCTCTCCGGCGTCAACCGGGGGCAGAACGTGGCGGAGGACGTGACCTATTCCGGCACGGTCGCAGGCGCCATCGAAGGCACGATCTTAGGGATTCCCTCCATCGCGCTCTCTCAGGCCTACGGCCCGGGCACGCGCAATGCGCCGCGCTGGCACTGCGCCGAGCACCACGGTCCCAAGGTCGTGCGCAGGATTCTCGAAGCGGGCATCGACAAGGGCATCCTCGTCAACGTGAACTTCCCGGATTGCGAGCCTGAAGAGATCGAGGGTACGGCGCTCGTCAACCAGGGGCAGCGCACGCAGGAGCTTTTGCGCCTCGACGAGCGCCGCGACGGGCGCGGCAATCCCTACTTCTGGATCGCCTTCGAGCGCCGCCCCTTCACGCCCGGCAACGGCACGGATCTCTGGGCCATCGCCAACCGGCGCATCGCGGTCACGCCGCTTCGCATCGACATGACGGACGAGCCGACGCTGACGCGATACGCGCAGGCCTTCGGCTGATGAGAGAGCTGGTGCGATGAACCAGGACATGCCTTTCCTGCCCGAAGCGGAAACCCGCGACGAGCAGCAGGCGATCGGTGCCGCATCCTTCATTCTGTCCCTGCGCGCCAAAGGCATCCGCGACACGGCTCTCCTGAGGGCCATGGAGCTCGTGCCGCGCGAGGTGTTCGCCCCGCGCCGCTTCACCGATCTCGCCCGCACCGATGTGGCCCTGCCGCTGCCCTGCGGCCAGACCATGACGGGACCTGCCACGGTCGCCGCCATGCTGCTGGCACTTGGTGTCCAACCCGGCCAGCGGATCTTGGAAGTCGGCACCGGCAGCGGCTATGTGACCGCGCTGCTGGCAAGGCTCGGCGCGGAGGTGACGAGCATCGAGCGCTTCAACACACTGGCGGAAAGCGCGGGCCAGCACCTCAAGATCGTGGAAGCCGGCAAGGTCCGTCTGGAGGTGGGCGATGGCCTCGCTGCGCGGGTACGCGATCGCTTCGACCGCATCCTGCTCAATGGCGCCCGTCCCGAGATCCCGGAGACCGTGACATCGCACCTCGGGCCCGGCAGCCGTCTGGTCGGAGCGATCACGATCGAGGGCGTGCCGCACCTCGTGCGGATCGAACGCAATGCCGAGGGTGAGTTAACGCAATCGGTCGGGGCGCCCCTGCGCATCTCGCCGCTCGTCACCGGCATTGCGGCGACGCTCTGACCGAATCGAAAATATTTTCGGACAAGGTTACGACAAACCGCGCAACGTCAACCGTTGCTTAACCAGAACAGGCTTTTAATGGCTCCATCGAGTTGCGTTCGGTTGGGGTTGAGTGATGCGGTTGCGTGTGTGTTCTGGGCATTGGGTTGCGGTGTCGCGGATCGCTCTGGTGGGGCTGATCGGAAGTGCGGCGGCGGCGTGCAGTACCGATAGTGCGCGGTTCGCAGAGAACCCGTTCTCCAACCCCTTCGCGGCCAGCGAGCGGATGGACACCAGCGCATCGCCCGCGCCTCAGCCTCCCCCGTCCTATGCGACAGCTCCGATGCCGACGCCTTCGGTTCAGGCGCAGGCTCTGCCTCCCGTGCAGTCCCAGTCCCTGTCGCAGCCTTCCCGCATCGCCTCCGCTCCCGCTCCGATCCAGCCGCGCCCCATGCCGGTTGCTCACACCGCGTCGGCCCAGCCTGTCAGCCAGCCCAAGTTCCGCCTCGTCGACACTTCGAAGGTGCCGGCCCCAGCTACACCGATTGCCGCCGCCGAGCCGACCAAGCGCGTCCGTCCGGGCATGACCTCGACGGCCCAGGCTCCGGCCCCCGCGAAGTCCGCTCCGATGCAGGTCGCATCCGCGACGAACGAGCCGCTGGTCTCCGCGCCCAAGCCCCTGGTGTCCGCTCCGAAGCCTGTCGTCGAGCAGCCCAAGGTGGCGGCTCTGACCCAGCCTGAGCCTGTGAAGCCTGCCGCCGTTCAGCCGCTTGCGCCGGCTCCGCAACCGGAGGCTGCCAAGGCTCCCGTGCAGGAGCCCGAGCAGACCGCGAGCGTTTCGGGTGACTTCCGCTGGCCGGCCCGCGGTCGCGTCATCGCCGGCTTTGGCGCCAATGGCGGCAACGAGGGCATCAACATCGCCGTCCCCGAGGGTACCCCGGTCAAGGCTGCCGAAGCCGGCACGGTGACCTACGCAGGCAGCGAGGTGAAGGGCTACGGCAATCTCGTCCTGGTCAAGCATGAGAACGGCTACGTCTCGGCCTACGCCCATAACGGCTCGCTCAACGTAAAGCGCGGCGAGCAGGTGAAGCGCGGTCAGGTGATCGCCACCTCCGGCCAGACCGGGAACGTGACCTCGCCGCAGCTTCACTTCGAGATCCGCAAGGGTGCGCAGCCCGTCGACCCGATGAAGCATCTCGGCGGCTGATCAAGCCAACGGTTTAGATCGGCCCTCGAATGTCGAGGCCGATCGAATGAGGGGACGGTGGAGCTCAGCCACCGTCCCTTTGTCGTTTCAGATCGCCTTGCCGAGACGTCCGGCCAAATCCTGGATGAACTGCCAGGCCGTTCGCCCGGAGCGCGCGCCGCGGGTGGTCGCCCATTCCAGCGCCTCGGCCCGGATGGCGTCGCGGTCGGCCTTGAGGCCAATGTGGTCGACATAGGCGAAGACCATATCGAGATATTCGTCCTGGCTGCATTTGTGGAAGCCGAGCCAAAGGCCGAAACGGTCGGACAGGGACACCTTCTCCTCGATGGCCTCGCCAGGATTGATGGCCGTCGAGCGCTCATTCTCCATCATGTCGCGCGGCAGCAGATGGCGGCGGTTCGAGGTGGCGTAGAAGATCACGTTGTCGGGCCGCCCCTCGATCCCGCCTTCAAGCACGGCTTTGAGCGACTTGTAGGAGGTATCGTCCGCGTCGAACGAGAGATCGTCGCAGAAGACGATGAATCGGTGCGGATCCGGGCGCAGCAGACCCATGAGATCGGGAAGGGTTTCGATGTCCTCCCGGTGGATCTCGATCAGCTTGAGGGGAAGCGAATCGCCAGGTTTGGCGTGGTTGATCTCCGCATGGACCGCCTTGACCAACGACGACTTGCCCATGCCGCGGGCGCCCCAGAGCAGGGCGTTGTTGGCCGGCAGGCCCCGGGCGAAGCGCTGGGTGTTTTCGGCCAGCTGATCCCGGACCCGGTCGATGCCGCGCAAAAGGCTCATCTCGACCCGGTTCACCTTCGGAACGGGTGCGAGCCTGCGGCCCGCAGCCTGCCAGACGAAGGCGTCGGCTGCAGTAAAATCGCCGTGAACCGTGCCGGCGGGAGCGAGACGTTCCAGGGCGTCGACGATGCGCGTCAAAAGCGCCAGGGATTCGGGGGAGGTGAGATCGGCGGGCATGGGCATCTGACTTCAAGAAACGGTGAGGAAGCCGTGCTTAGCGCAAAAACCGCTTCCCGGTCCATGGAAGACGGGGCTGTGGCCCTGCAGGAGCCTTGGGAAAGGCCTTCAACTTCATTGATTTCGGCGAGTCGATGAGTATAGTCCGCCACGCTTTGTAATCCCGTCTGGCGCGGGTGGGCCCAAAAAGGGCCCGCCACGCGCCTTTATCCATGGAGAGCCGCTTGTTCATTTCACCTGCCTTCGCACAAGGGCCCCTGCCGGGGGCGGAACGGAGATGATCCTTCAATTCGTACCGTTCATCCTCATATTCGTCATCATGTGGTTCCTGATCATCCGGCCCCAGCAGCGCCGGGTGAAGGCCCACCAGGAGCTGATCAAGAACGTGCGCCGCGGCGATACGGTCGTCACCTCCGGCGGCATCATCGGCAAGGTGACCAAGGTTGTCGAGGATTCGGCCGATGTCGAAGTCGAAATCGCCGATGGCGTGAAGGTGAAGGTGGCCCGGGCCATGATCTCCGAAGTTCGCTCCAAGAGCGAGCCGGTCAAGGCCTGATGTAACAAGAAGCCGGCCCTTCCTATCCGAAAGGGCCGGTTCGCCGCAGAACGATGCGGCAGGGTGTGTGAGAAAGGTTGAGCTGACGATGCTGCGCTTCTCGAGGTCGAAAATCATCGCCACCGTGGCGATCATTGTGATCGGCCTGCTTCTTGCGGTTCCGAGCACGATGAATCGCGAGCAGCGTCAGGCTTTCCTGAATGCCGTCCCGAGCTGGGTTCCCTCCTGGCTCATCCCGTCCCGGGCCATCGTGCTGGGCCTCGACCTGCAGGGCGGCTCGCACGTTCTCCTCGAGGTTGACGGCCAAGATCTGCTGAGGGCGCAGATCACAATATTGCGCGACGACGTCCGCCGCATTCTTCGCGACACCCGCGTTTCGTCCCAGAACGGCATTCAGACGACGCCCCGCGGCGTGCAGATCCGCGTGCCGGATGCGGCCGACCGCGAACGCCTCCTGCCTCGCCTGCGCGAGTTGTCGCAGCCCATCGGCAATACCGTCCTGGGCCAGACCGGCAACAATGCCATCGAGATCACCACCACGCCGGACGGCGTGATCACGCTGACCTATACGGATGCCGGGATCAATGAGCGCGTGCGTCGCGCCGTCGATCAGTCCATCGAGGTCGTTCGTCGCCGTATCGATTTCGGCGGAACCACCGAACCCAGCATCCAGCGTCAAGGTGCCGACCGCATTCTCGTCCAGGTTCCAGGGCTCCAGGATCCGCAGCAGCTGAAGGCGCTTCTGGGCGAGACCGGCAATCTCGAATTCCGTCTGCTCGCGCAACCGGGCGCGACCGATGTAGACATGCTTCCGATGGAGGATGCGGGTGGCCAGCGCGTTCCGGTCGAGCGCCGGGTGATCGCCGAAGGCGGCGACCTGACGGACGCCCAGCCTGCCTTCGACAGCCAGACGCGCCAGCCCATCGTCAATTTCCGCTTCAACATCCGCGGTGCGCAGCGCTTCGGCCAGGCGACCACGGAAAACCTCGGGCGTAGTCTCGCCATCGTCCTCGACAACAGGGTGATCTCGGCCCCGACGATCCAGTCGCCCATCACGGGTGGTTCAGGCCAGATTTCGGGCAGCTTCACGGTCGAGCAGGTCAACAACCTCGCAGTCCTGCTGCGCTCCGGCGCTCTGCCTGCCAAGCTCACTATCGTCGAGGAGCGCACCGTCGGCCCGGGCCTGGGGCGCGACTCTATCGAGGCGGGCAAGACGGCAACCTATGTGGCGGCCGTTTTCGTGATCCTCTTCATGTTCGCGACCTATGGCGTCTTCGGTCTCATCGCGAACATCGCGCTCCTCGTCCATGTGGGCCTCATCTTCGGCCTCATGTCGGTGCTGGAAGCAACGCTCACCCTGCCGGGCATTGCAGGCATCGTTCTCACCATCGGCACGGCCGTGGACTCGAACGTGCTCATTTACGAGCGCATCCGCGAAGAGGTGCATGCCGGGCGGTCCATCGTGTCGGGCATCCAGGCCGGCTTCGACCGGGCTTTCGCCACCATCGTGGACTCCAACAGCACCATGGCCATTGCGGCCGTGATCCTGTTCTTCCTCGGCTCCGGCCCCGTGCGCGGCTTCGCCGTCGTGTTCATTCTCGGCATCCTGACGACCGTGATCACCGCCGTCACCCTGACGCGCATGATGATCGCGCTCTGGTATCAGTGGATGCGTCCCAAAGTTCTTCCGTTTTAAGGAGTGAGTATCGTGCGCCTCGTACGCCTTTGGCCCGAAAACTCCCACTTCGACTTCATGCGCCTTCGGCGCTTCTCCTTCCCGCTGTCCGCCCTGATTTCGGTGGCGACGGCGATCGTGCTCATGACGGTCGGACTCAACTTCGGCATCGACTTCAAGGGCGGCACGCTCATGGAGATCCAGGCCAAGTCCGGTCAGGCCAATGTCGCCCAGATCCGCCAGACGGCGGAGAGCTTCGGCTTCGGCGATGTGGAGGTGCAGGAATTCGGCACCACCGGCGAGGTCTCCCTGCGTTTCCCCATCCAGTCCGGTGGGGAAGCGGCGCAAACCGCCGTGGTGCAGAAGGCACGCGACACCTTCAGCAATGAGTACGATTTCCGCCGCGTCGAGACGGTTGGCCCGCGCGTATCCGGCGAACTCGTCCAATCCGGCACCATCGGCATCGTGCTCTCAGTGATCGCGGTTCTGTTCTATCTCTGGTTCCGCTTCGAGCGCGAACTGGCGGTGGCATCCATCATCGGCACGCTCCACGACATCGTGCTCACCATCGGCTTCTTCGTGATCACACGGCACGAGTTCAACATGACCTCGATTGCCGCGATCCTGACCATCGTGGGCTACTCGCTCAACGAGACGGTGGTGGTGTTCGATCGGACCCGAGAGCTCATGCGCCGCTACAAGGCCATGCCGGCCAAAGAGCTGTTGAACCTGTCGATCAACACCACCATGTCCCGTACAATCATGACGGCGACCACCACGGCGCTCTCGCTTCTGGCGCTGGTGCTCTTCGGCGGGCAGGCGATCCAGGGCTTTGCGCAGGTCATGCTCTACGGCGTCGTCATCTGTACGTATTCGGCCATCTGCATTTCGTCTCCCATGCTGATCTATATCGGTCTGCGCGGATCCGAGACCGTCAAGGTGGCGGAGGGCAGGGCCGCCGCAGCGGAGTAAGACCATGAACAATGGTCGCCTCTATGATGGTTTCCTGCCGGGACGCTATCCGTTCGATGCCTATGGCAATGGCGGCTTTCGCTTTGCGGATATGTCCCATCGCGGGTCCTTGCTCGCCTTGCCTTCGGGGATCAGGGCCTGGCCGGTGAGTTCCGTGGCCGAGCTGACGGACGAGGCATTCGACCCGATCTTCGCCGAGGGCGATGCGATCGACCTCCTGCTTCTCGGGACGGGCGCCGATATTGCGGCGATTCCGGCCGCTTTTCGGACGCGCTTCCGCGAGGCGGGGATCGGGCTCGACGTGATGCAGACAGGCGCCGCCGCCCGCACCTACAACATCCTGCTCGCCGAAAACCGCAAGGTCGGCGCCGCCCTGATCGCCGTTCCCTGACATGGCGCAGGCGATATCGAACTTCGCGCATTGCGAAGCCCTCGTGCGCGAGGCCGATCCAGACCGCTACTGGGCCAGCCTCTTCGCGCCGGCCGACAAGCGGCCGCATCTTCACGCGCTCTATGCCTTCAACTTCGAGGTCGCCCGCGTTCGCGAGGCGGTGCGCGAGGCGCTCGTCGGCGAGATCCGCCTGCAATGGTGGCGCGATGCTCTGCAGGGTGAGGCGAGGGGCGAGGTGCGCGCCAATCCCGTGGCGGCAGCGCTCGATGACACCATCGTTCAGTTCCGTCTGCCCCGACAGTCTTTCGTCGACCTCATCGATGCCCGGATCTTCGATCTCTATGACGATCCGATGCCGAATCTGAACGATCTCGAGGGCTATTGCGGCGAGACCTCGTCGAGCCTGATCCAGCTCTCGAGTCTCATTCTCGCCAACGGCTCCAATCCCGGCACGGCGGACGCGGCGGGTCATGCGGGTGTGGCCTACGCAATCACCGGACTTCTGCGCGCTTTTCCGCATCATGCGCGGCAGGGGCAGATCTTCCTGCCGGCAGACATCCTGACCCGCCATGGGGTGGTGCGCGAGGATATCGTGACCGGGCGCGGCGGACCGGGGCTCAAGGGTGCTCTCGCCGATCTGCGAGCGGTCGCCCGCCGACACCTCGAACAGGCGCGCAGACTGCGAACGACCATTCCTGGCGCGGCGAAGCCGGCTTTCCAGCCGCTCGCGCTGGTCGAGCCCTATCTCAAGGCCATGGAGCGGCGGGGCTACGATCCATTCCACACACCTGTGGACCTGCCGCAGTGGCGGCGGGTCTGGGCGCTTTGGCGTGGGCCGTTTTAGAGAATCTCACAACGCTTGGTGTCAGCCCCGCGAAGGCGGGGATCCAGGAACGCAACGATGCTTCCCTTGCCTACTACGTCATCACCGGCCATGTGCCGGTGATCTCGATCCGAAAAGCGGATCACTCTTCCGGACCGACATGGCCGGGACAAGCCCGGCCATGTCGTGACGAGTATCGTCCCTGTGATTCAGCGCATCCTGGAATGCCGGTGTAAGCTGACTTACTCAGCAGCCACAGGCAGGGCGCGGCCCGAAAGCCAAGCCGCCAGATCCACCCGCGCCCTGTCGGTCAGCGCCTTCTTTCTGGCAACGGCCTTGGCAGGGCCGCGCAGGCGCTTGCCGTCCTCGGCCTTCGGAGCATGGGCCAGCGGCGGGAACAGTCCGAAATTGACGTTCATGGGCTGGAAGGAACGCGGCCCCTCGTCGATGGTCTCGATATGCCCGCCCGTGATGTGGTTGATCAGCGCCCCGAGCGCCGTGGTGTGGGGCAGGGGCTGGATCGGCTGGCCGAGCCGCTCGGCCGCGGCGAAGCGGCCGGTCATCAGGCCGACGGCCGCGCTCTCCACGTAGCCCTCGCAGCCGGTGATCTGGCCGGCAAAACGCAGGCGCGGCATCGCCGTCAGGCGCAGGGTCGGATCGAGGAGCTTGGGCGAGTTGAGATAGGTGTTGCGGTGAATGCCGCCGAGCCGCGCGAACTCGGCATTCTCAAGACCCGGGATCATGCGGAAGATGCCGGTCTGTGCGCCGTATTTCAGCTTGGTCTGAAAGCCGACCATGTTGAACAGGGTGCCGAGCGCATTGTCCTGGCGCAACTGCACGATGGCATAAGGCTTCTTGTCGGGATTGCGCGGATCGGTAAGGCCAACGGGCTTCATCGGCCCATGGCGCAGGGTCTCGCGCCCGCGCTCGGCCATGACTTCGATCGGCAGGCAGCCGTCGAAGTACGGTGTGTTGGCCTCCCATTCCTTGAACTCGGCCTTGTCGCCGGCGATCAGGGCATCGACGAAGGCATCATACTGCTCTTTGGTCATGGGGCAGTTGATGTAGTCCTTGCCTGTGCCGCCCGGTCCGACCTTGTCGTAGCGCGACTGGAACCAGGCGATGTCCATGTTGATGGACTCGCGATAGACGATGGGAGCGATGGCGTCGAAGAAGGCGAGCGACGTTTCGTCGGTCAGGGACAGGATTGCTTCGGCCAAGGCGGGCGAGGTGAGGGGCCCGGTAGCGACGATGACGGAGGACCACTCCTCCGGCGGCAGGCCGGCGATTTCGCCGCGTTCGATGGTAACAAGCGGATGAGCTTGGAGGGCCGCCGTCACGGCATCCGAGAAGCCGTCGCGGTCGACAGCCAGCGCACCGCCGGCCGGTACTTGGTTGGCATCGCCCTTTGCCATGATCAGCGAGCCTAAGGAGCGCATCTCCTGATGCAGCAGGCCGACCGCATTGGTCTCGGCGTCGTCCGAGCGGAACGAGTTCGAGCAGACCAGTTCTGCGAGGCCCTCCGTCCTATGGGCGTCGGTGCCACGCACGGGACGCATCTCATGGAGAACGACGGGCACACCCGCCTGAGCGATCTGCCAGGCTGCTTCGGAACCGGCGAGGCCTCCGCCGACGATATGGATGGGTTCGATGGTGCTCATGGTCATTCTCCCGAGCGGCTTTGTTGACTCCCTCGGGAGCCCTGGTCAAGTTGAGCCGGTTTACTTTTGGAAAGGCATTCAACGCCATGCAATCCAGGCGTCCCGTCGTCTTTATTACAGGTGGAAGCCGCGGCATAGGGGCTGCGGTGGCGCAGCTTGCGGCCGCCCGCGGCTATGATGTGGCCATCACTTACCGGTCCGAACGCGAGGCAGCCGAGCAGGTGCTCGCCGCGTGCCGAGCATCCGGGGCAGCAGCGGTAGCGTGTCAGGGGGATGTGGCCGTCGAGGCCGATGTGGTGCGTCTCTTTGACGAAGCGGAGGCCGCGCTGGGCCCAGTCTCCCACGTGGTCAACAACGCAGGGATCACGGGCAAGTCCAGCAAGCTCGAGCAGGCCTCGGCGGAAACGATACGGGCCTGCATCGACATCAATGTGCTGGGAGCGATCTGGGTGGCCCGCGAGGCGGCGCGACGGCTCTCGAAGAGCCAAGGCGGGAAAGGCGGGACCATCGTCAATATATCGTCCGTCGCCGCGTCCCTGGGGAGCCCCAATGAGTATGTCTGGTATGCCGCCTCGAAAGGGGCAGTCGACTCCCTGACAGTCGGATTGGCTAAAGAACTCGCCGGGGAAGGAATCCGCGTCAATGCCGTTTCTCCGGGCATGACGAAGACCGACATCCACGAACGTAGCACCCAGGATGCGGGCCGAATGGAGCGGATTCGCCCCCACATCCCGCTCAATCGGATTGGGGAGCCCGAGGAGATCGCCGAGGCGGTGCTGTTCCTGATATCGGACGCCGCGTCCTATATCACCGGTGCCAACCTCCCGGTCTCGGGCGGCCGCTGAAATCCCGCCGGCAAATGTATAAAGAAAGCCCGCCGGAGGCGGGCTGAGGTCTTGCTGCGCTGCAGCGACGTCCTACGCGAAAGCGTTCTGGCGAGCGACGCTCTCGATCTGGAAGCGAGAGATGCCGAGATCGTCGAGCTCGCGGTCCGAAAGCAGCGACAGCTCACGGATGGTCTCGCGATAACGCATATAGTTGCGGACCTTAGAGAGGATGTAAGAAACGAACATTGGAAGCTCCTAATCAGTTACCGGCCCCTTTGACCGGTGGCCTTTGTTCTTGCGTTTGCAGTGCGGTATATACGTCCCTGCGGTGCAGAAGAGGAGTGGTAATAGTGTAGGTCTGTCATGCTTTAGTAGCATAACGACCTAATGCCAAGTTAACTGTGCTGCAGGCCAGGAATGGGTTGTCGGGTGAACCAAGCAGTCTCAGAAGCGGAAACGGCCCTGAAATCAGGGCTATCTCCGTGAACTGGGCTTTGGTCTAGAGTACGAAGAAATCGGCCTTGGAGAGGGTGAGGCCGGAGTTCAGCTGGGCGAACTTCACGGCGGCAACGCCGCCGACGCCGTCAGCGTCGTAGAGCAGGGCGCCGCTCTGCTTGTGGTAGATGATCCGGTCGGAGGAATCCCGGGCGCCCGAACCGGTGGTGAAGGCTCCGCTTGACAGCCAGCCGTCGCGTCCGACGCGGGTGAAGACCTGATTGTCGAGCATGATCGTGTCGTCGGCAGGCCGGAAGTCGACGATCCGGTCGACGTTTTTGCTGGACGGCCTCGTGTCAAAGACGAAATAATCCTTGCCGGAGTTGCCGGTCAGCCGGTCGCTGTCCGCACCTCCGCTCAGGTAGTCGCTGCCGGCACCGCCGGTCAGGGCGTCACGGCCGGCGCCTCCGTACAGATCATCGTCTCCCCAGAGTCCATAGAGCTTGTCGGCGCCTGTGTCGCCGTGGACGATGTCGTCCTCGTCGTAGGAATAGACGATGTCGTTGCCCGACCCGCCACGGATGATATCGACGTAGTCGTTGCCGTAGAAGGTGTCGTGACCTCCGTTGAGGGTCACATACCAGGCATAGCCCTGAAGCTCGTCGACCGTCGTATAAAGATCGAGGTCTTCGATGGAGAGGATCTTGTAGCCGTCATTCTCATAGAGCAGGTCATCGACGATGACGGTATAGCCATCGCTCCAGTATCGGGCAGTGAAGTAATCCACCAGGGCACTGCCGTAGACGTCGTACCCGGCAACCGCACCGCTGTCATAGACGAGGTCCGTCGTGACGGAGGGATCGGCCCCGATGAACGCCCAGCCCGAGCTGCCGGTGCTGGACATGTTGAAGCCCACGCCCGCTGCATTGAAAGCCTGAAAAACTGCCATGGCTGCGCTATTCCTGATGAACGACCGATAGCGCTAAGCTAGAACGATAAACGTGAACTTAAGCTGTATGGGTCTGAGGACCAGCGTTCATGGCGATGGTAAAGATTCGGTTGAACGCCTCGTTGCCCGCCTCAATGCTTCTGTCCGAGACGTTGCTGAGGCGTCGGATTTTGAACGGATGTTCATCTTCGCATCTAAATTATCGGGTAAGGTGCGTTACTTGAAGTTGTTGGGAACAGTCTCCAGAGGTTGGCGTTCATCTCGCACCTTTACTATTATGGAGATGGTCCCGTGAAGAAAATTGCTCTCGGTGCCGCCCTTCTCTTGCTGAGCAGCGCGGCCTATGCCCAGACATCCACGCAGACGAATACGAACACCAACACGACGTCACAATCATCCTCGGACTCGAACACGTTGCTGCGCAACCAATCCGGTAATAGCAACCGGACGCAGAGCGAGACCACAGGTGCAACCCGTAGCGAGAGCTCCGGTACACAGATTAACGTCCGCAATCGTGAGGAAACCGGCACTCGGGTCGGGGTCGAGACCCGCGAGCGCGCGGGCGTGTCCGTCCACTCCCGCACGGTCCGCGAAGTCGAGGAGCCGAGTGTCTCGGTGACCCGCCGCCGCAGCGTGACCACCTATGAGGAGCCCGATTCCGAGATCCACCGCACCGTGGTGAAGAAGAAGCCCACCAAGAAAGTAGCGGTGAAGAAGACCAAGCGGACCAACAAGGTCGTGTCGAAGAAGCGCCGCTATCAGGTGGTCGAGGAGCCCGTGGAGGTTCGCCGCCGGAGCGTGCGCCGCTACGAGGAGGTCAACGAGCCGAGCGTTTCCGTGAGGAGCCGCACGACGGTTCGTCGGACCCAGGACACCTCGCCGAGCGTCGGCGTGTCGGTCGAACAGCGCCGCTCCAACGACGTGAATGTGTCGACGAGCCGGACGCGCTCGAGTGCGCCTGAAACGACGGGCACCGTCTCGACCCGCAGCCGGACGGATGTGAACAGCAACTCGGGTGGCAACACGTCGAATTCCGGCAGCAGCTCCACCAACATGCGCCTGCCGCAGCAGGGTGGCTCCTCCTCGCAGGGCACCAGCCCGAACCAGTAATGACAAGCAACTGAAATGGTTGGGAAAGGGGCCGGTTCAGCGGCCTCTTTCTCGAACCATCGGCCTCAAGTTGAGTTCAGGAGCAAGTTGAGTTCAGGAGTATGACGATGAAAAAGCTTTTGGTGACGATCAGCGTAGCTCTCTTGGCCGCGACATCCTTCAGTGGCGCGGTGGATGCCCGCCCCGGTAAGGGCCATGCCTACGGCTATTACAAAAACCACAAGGCCCAGCGCTACTACGTTCAGAGACGGAACAACAACAATGCCGCGATTGCGGCCGGTGTGACCGGTGCGATCCTTGGCGGGGCGCTCGCTGCGACAGCCCGGCCGACATACCGGACCTATGACAGGCCTCACTACAGGGCCTACGAGGCGCCCCGACGGACCTATTATCGAGAAGAGTACTACGACGACGGGTACTGACCCGGATCGGAAGAGCGCCTTCGGGCGCTCTTCCTTTACGCCGTCAGCGCCGCAGATTCCCGACTGAGATGACGGCCCGCAAGGGGCCGTATTCCGTCTGCTTCCTCACGTCCAGCTGGACACGACCGCTCGCCTGCGTCCGGTAGGAGTCGGAGGAACGAACACGCGATGAGCCGATCGCCGTCTCTGCCCGCACTCGACCGCTGACCCGCACGCAGGTATCGGAGGCCTGAAGCATCGCAAAGCCGGGCGGGCAGGACGAGGCCGCCTGCGCCTGACCGGTCGCCGCAAGGCTGGAAAGAATGAGGGCGAGGACGCATCGCTTCATAGCAAGCTTGAGTTTAGCCGTCCCTGTCCGCCCGTGGCAAGGCGATCGCCTCTGCCGAACTCAAACGCCGCCCGAGCCGCTCCGGCGTCCATAGGATTTGGCAACGTCCACCCGGTCCACCTCTACGTGGAACTGTTCGGCCTTGGGGCTGTAATCCCGGATCGCGCCGATGCCATAGCGATAGGCGAGTTCGCCGCCGAGCCAGCCGCTGAACAGGAGGAGAACGGTCTGAATGCCGGACAGCCAGATACCCCAGCCCTGGACCCCGGCCGCCGGATCGTCCAGGCGGACGCCGACATTGATGAGGGCCAACGCGACCACCACGAGATTGGCCACCATATGCGCCCAGGAGACCCATACGTTGCGCACCCGGTCGATCGTCACGAAATCGATCAGGCCCGGAACGGCGGCAACGAGAGCGGTGACGATGCCAGCGATCAGGAGCCAGTAGGAGACCTGGGCCCAGAAGGGATCCTGGACGGCGAGGAAGGCGATGTCGGTTCCCAGAGCCCCGATCAGGAATGCGACGGGGAAGACAATCAGCATGTGGTGGAGCGGATGGCCAGCGATCGCCGCCGTGCTCTGGACGCCATGACGATGGTACATGCCCATGTAGTTCTCCCTCTCGGATGCTGCGTGAGGGAAAAATGCTCCGAGCATACCTTCGTTCCCGGCGCTTTCTTTCCCTGTCCGCCGATCCGTCGCAGAGCGGGGTTCTGGACATCGCGAGGCAGATGGGAGATAGCGCAGGTATTCATTCCCTACGGGATGGGCCGTGGGGATTCGTCTGCGGCCGTCTCGCCGAACTCCATGCAGCCGCTTCTATGGTCCTTGATCCTGCCACGCTCACCGTCGCCTTCGTGTTGCTTTCGGCAGTGCTTGGAACGTTGTTGTTTTTCTCCTGGGTGCTGAACCGCAAGGTCCAGGCTCTCGCCTGGTGGGGCAGCGCCTTCTGGTTCATTGCCTTAGGAATCGGATCGGCCAACCTGGCGCAGGGCCAGCCGGCTTACGCCATTCTGCTCGTGGCGAACGCCTTGGCCTTGCTGTGTTATGGCGTCCTGTATACAGGCTGCAGGATCTTCAATGGTCGCTCCGCGCCTTTGACGGCGACGCTTGCCGGCGTGGCTGTCTGGGTCGGCGCATTTCCATTCATCTATAGCTCGCACGGCTACAGGCTGATCGTCGCTTCGCTGATCACCTGTGGGTATTCCGCACTTTCGGCATGGGAACTCGGACGCTATGCGCCACGGCCCCTGGCCTCCTCGCGTGTCGCAGTCGTGCTTCTGCTGGGGCTTGCCATCTTCAATCTGTCCCGTGGAACGCTCGGGATCGCCCTGACCTCCGTCTCCTGGATCGATACCATCGCCAGCCGGTGGTCGCCGTCCATGGCACTCCTGCTGGTCATGTTCGGGCCGACGCTGGCCTTCATGTTTCTGTCCATGGCCAAGGAGAAGGTCGAATTCGAGTACAAGCAGGCAGCTCTCGTCGATCCGCTGACCGGTGTTCCCAACCGGCGCGCCTTCATGCAGAACGCTTCCCTTCTCCTCGGCCGGCTCGGCAACAGGCCGGCGAGCTGCCTGCTGTTCGACCTCGACAACTTCAAGGCCATCAACGACGGCTACGGACACGATGTCGGCGACCGCATTCTCACGATCTTCGGTGAGGTGCTGGCGAGCCATCTGCCACAAGGCACCTTCGGCCGCTTGGGCGGAGAGGAATTCGGCGCGATCCTGCCGCTGGCTTCCCGCGAGGCGCCTCTCGTGGCGGACCGGATCCGGCATGCCTTCTCCACGGTCGGGGCAAACACTCTGGGCGGTTCGGCCACGGTGACCGTCAGCGTCGGCTGCATTACGGGAACAGGCATCGATGCCGGAACGCTGCTCCGGGGCGCCGATGCCGCGCTTTATCAAGCCAAGCGCGGCGGCCGCAATATCGTCATCGCGGCCTGATCGGGCGGGTCCGATGCTCTAGACGACGAAGAAGTCATGATCGGTCAGGGCAAGGCCCTTCTTGAGCTGTGCGAATTCCACCGGCTTGCGTGAACCCGCCCCGTCGGAATCGTAGGAGAGGATGCCGGTCTTCTTGTTGTAGAGGATGTAGTCGTTCTGATCCTTGGGCCTGTTTCCCGCGTTGAAGAACTCCGCATTGAGCTCGGTGGGATGGGCGGACGAACCCGGTCCGAGCTTCCTGAAGATGGCGTTGTCGAGCCAGATCGAGTCGTCTCGCACCGAATAATTCGTGATCGTATCGAAATTGACCTTCCGATCCGTCGTGGCGCTTCCGAGCTTCGTGCTGAAGATGAAGACGTCACGGCCTGCATCGCCGCTCAGAATGTCGTTGCTGGCGCCGCCGTTGAGGCTGTCGTGGCCGTTCCCGCCGAAGACATAGTCCTTCCCGGTATCCCCATAGAGCTTGTCGTTGCCTCCATCCCCGAAGACGAAGTCGTTGCCGCCCATACCCCGGATCGTATCGTTGCCCGAACGGCCGCTCAGACCCTCATCCTGCCCGGTGCCTCTGAAAGAGTTGGACTTGGCACTTCCGATCCAAGTCTGCTGTGACGTGAAGATCGCGCCGGAATCCACACCGTAGATCACGTTGCCGAGCAGGCGGATGCCGCTGGGGCCGGCCAGGGTGTTCGTCTGCTCCTCACGGATCCCGTAGCGCGCATCGATCGCGCCGTCGGAGTAGATCGTGTTGTTCAGGACCTGCGTGTTGGTCGAATAGTACGTCAGCCCGGTGGTCGTATCGAGGCGCATGCGGATGCTGATCTCGTCGAACTGGTTGTCTCCGGCCTGCGCATTGTTGAAGATGTGGCTGTTCTGAATGATGCTGCCGGTCGATCCTTCGATCCGGACGCCGCTGCCCTGGTTGCCGAAGATCATGGCGCCGTCGACGATGACGTTGGAGGCCATGTTGAGCAGGACGCCGTCCTTGACGTTGGCGTAGTACTGGCCGCCGACGATCTGGACATTGCTCGGCCAAGCTATGTTTTCCGATCCGCGCTGCACGACCACGCCTGTCGACCCGTTGCCGTAGGCGATGTTGTCCTGCAGGAGGAGCCCGGTCGTCGTCGTGGTGATGTTGAAGCCGTGCCGGTCGTTGCCGTAGGCGATGTTGTTCCTGTAGATGCCGTTGACGATGTAATCGGCCACGAAGCCGTCGAGCCCGTTGCCGTGCGACACGCTGCTCTCGATCGTCAGGCGCAGAGTCTGCTCATGCGGGTCGAAGCCATAGCCTGAGCAATCCATCACCTCCACGCGAGCTACGTGGATGTCGCTGTCCTGCTCCGTACTTCCGGGTTTGACACCCGTATAGAAGCCGTCGATCTTGCCAATCGTGGCGTCGCGATTTCCGTCGATGGTGAGATCGAACAGGCCCACATTGCTCGTCACTTGATCGAATGGAGTGCGCACCACGCCGGTGATGTTGCCCGTCGATCCGTTGGCAACCTTGAGGATCGTCTGGCCCATGCCGGCGCCCTGCAAGGCCGTGCCGGTGAGCAGTTCGACCGCACCGTCGCTCTTGTCGCCATTGCCTTTGACGAGCAGGGTGCCCGCCGGCAGAACGACCGTCACACGGCCCGCAGCAGAGTCCTTAAGATAGGCATCGTGAGCCGCTTTGACGGCAGCATTGAGGGCGGCAGTATCGTCCAATGCATCATTTGCCTTCGCACCATAATCCAAAGCATTGATAAACAAGGCCATGCAGACAATCCTCTGTCGAAAAAGGAAGACAGCCTGCTTAACCAGCTTTGAGTGATTTTTTGTGGGTTATTCCTGAGGATTGACCCGCATAGGAGGTAGTCATCATGAAGGTGATGGCGACTTACTCATAGGTTAAGAAACTACTCTAAAGTTTATTGGGCGAACAATTCAGAGAGACGTTGCGATGATGTCCGGTCCATCATACCGGCCCGCATGTCTGAAAATGTCGCTAGATGCCTCAAAGATGGGCATGACGAGAGGAAACCATCAGCATTGAGCGTCCATTCACCGAATGGTTCGCGGAGATAGCCTGCCATCGTCATCGACAGCTCAATGAAATGCAGTTGCGAAGGGAAGGTGATCGATCCTATTGCTCACGAAGGAGATCGCCGATGAATCGTTCCACCTCTGCAAGTCTTTCCATGTCTCAGCGGACATTGCCGCGCGCCATACGCAGTGGAGGGTCATGGTGATCACGTTCAATACGGGGGTGATGCAGCTCTGAGCGGGCACTTTCTGTATAAATGGCGGGCTGAAAGCAATCGTTTCCGGAAAACAACTATAACTGCCATGTCTCGTAACCTGTGTTAAGGCGCTCAAGCTCAGGGCGTGTAGTCTGCAGTCAGAAAAAGGTGAGGAACTGCCATGCCTCGCTATCATTTCCACGTTCAGCATGGGGATCGGTTCATCCTGGATAGGGAAGGTGTCGACCTGCCGAACTTGAGAACAGCGCGGGGAGAGGAGTCTCAGGCCGCTCAGGCGTCCTGGGAGCATGTGTTGTGCTTTATCCAGAGCTTGCCCAACAGAACCACTGTCATTACGGACGAGTCAGGCCGGATTGTCTTTGTTCTTTCTCTGTAGCGTGTGCCTCCACACCGCAAAAAGTGCGGTCCGGGTGAGTATTCCATCATCGTCAGACGATCGCTGCAACAGAGGGGAACGAGATGCCCCGTTACTACTTCCATCTCCGCTCGAAGGAGCAGTTCATCTGGGATAAGGAAGGAGTCGATCTGCCAGATCCTGTCATCGCCCGAGGGGCCGCCGACAAGGCGGCGGCCGAGCTCCGTGGTGGCCTGCTGCATGAAAGCACGCAGGTATGCTCTTGGGTCGTCGCAGTCACGGATGAGGGTGACGAACTCATTCACGTCACGTCGCTCTAGAGCATCGAACCCATCAGTGGACACCACTTTCAGGATCCATCCGACGCTCACTTTCAACTGACGGATCGTCCGGTGCAGGCCAAAGGTCCGCGTCATCCGGAAATCGGGGTCCCTTTCCGCTCGATGCGCTCGCGCCTCGCCCCTGAAAAGCGCTCGATCCTGCGTATCGGAGCGCCAGACGAACACAGTACACGCGTCCCGAATTGGTGCTCAAATGAGGGCTATCTTTTTGGAGCCGGTACGCCCAAGCTAAAGCCTAAAGTTGTAGTGAACTGCCATTCTTGATTTTAAGCTTGCGCATTACTCTGCGTTAAGCTCTTTTCAAGCAGATTATGCAATGGTTCCGATGGGTGGCACACGATGTCTGGGGGGCAGACGTGACAGACGAAGAAATTGAAGCCGTTGCAGAGGAACTGGCAAAGGCCGGGGGGACCTCGTGGTATCCTGGGCGCACGCGCGGCGCTCTCTTGAGATCCGTGAGCGAGCGATACCGGGACCGGGCGAGATTGGCGATCGCCGCTCTCGATAGAGTAAGGGCCGGCAACGGCAGCCAAATCCAGCCGCAATCCCCGGAAGCGCCAACGACGCCTGAGCGCTCCATCGCGGGCAACACGGACCATATCCACGTCGGGGCGACCGTGGTCTATCGTCCTCCGGGAGACCAGAGGGCGATCAGCTGCCGGATCGAGCGGCTCAAGGACGGGCGCGCCTATCTCGTGCCGGCCCCGCGGCCCGATATCGGCTGGGTTGCCCTGGACAGTTTCGATCCCGTGGGAGAGGCTCCGACCAAAGACGAATAACGGTCCGGGGCCGAAGGTCTCTTCACTTCGCTGGCAAAAACCGCTAGCAGACTCCATCCTTTTCGTGGGGTGACGGTCCCGATATGCGCTGCTTCTTCCACCTTGTGAACGATCATGAAGAGATCGTCGACAATACAGGGATTGAAGTCCAGGACCTGGAGAGCGCCAAGGTTCAGGCTCTCCTTGCCATCACCGAACTGCGCCAGGAAATCGGCGCTGATATCGAGGACTGGTCCGGTTGGCGGCTCGATATCGTTTGTCCTCGGGGCACGCTTCTCCATTCCATGCTGCTGAACAACACAGTCCACTAAAAGCAACAATCGCCCAAGACTGCTGTTGAATGCCAGGCCGCAAAGCAAAGCTTTAACCGATAATCTCATGTAAGCAATTTGTACAAAACGATATAGCGTATTTCAAGTATTCGTACGTACGTTGTATCGTGAATAGTAGGGGATATAAGTATCTACTCAGATAAATATTCAAAGTTGTGGAACTAATTTCCTCAAAGCCGAGTCTTTTTTACGCGAGAGCCCGTAAGGGGTAACTCTTAAGGAGTGGAAGGATGAATTCGCGTGGACGGTTGTTCGGCTTCGGCCGCGAAGCTTCAGCATAGGGTGTGGCAGTTCTTCTGGTTTCCTCTTTGGTCTGGCAGCCGGCCGTTGCCCGCGACCGTGGCGGACGTTTGGATGGGATCGGGGCCGGGCTTGGCGTGAACGTTGGTGGCGACAATGGAATCTCCGCAGGTCTGGGTGCGAATATCGGCGGTGGCGGCGGGATCGCGGCCGGCCTCGGCGCCAGCATCGGCGGAACGGGCGGCACGAACGCCGGCGTCGGTGCCAATGTGGGCGGCTTGAGCGGCGTCTCGGCCGGAGGCGGAGCCAATATCGGCGGCGCGAGTGGCGTCTCGGCGGGAGCGGGCGCGAATGTCGGGGGCTCGAGCGGCGTCGGCGCCGGCCTAGGCGCGAATGTCGGCGGTTCGTCGGGCGTGAGTGCCGGCGGCGGCGCCAGCATTGGCGGATCCGATGGTGTCACGGCCGGTGTCGGTGCGAATGTCGGGGGCTCCAATGGTGTCAATGCTGGCGTGGGAGCAAACGTCGGCGGATCTAACGGTGTGACGGCTGGCCTCGGCACGAGCATCGGCGGCTCCAACGGCGTCGATCTTGGCGCCGGCGTCGGGGTCGGCGGCAGCACGGGCACCAGTGGAACTGGCGCATCCGGTGGCACGGGTGGAATCGGAGGCACCGGCAATACGGGCGGCCTCGCCACTCCAGGCTCCACGGGAACGGGCAGCGTGCGCAATCCATCCTCGACCGGCAGCGTCGACCCGAACCGGCCGGGCAGATCCGGTCAGACCGAGCGTCTCAGGGCGGAGCTCCGCACCATGAGCGAGGATGAGCGCATGAAGCTGCGTCGCAGCTGCGCCACGGTTTCAGCTTCGCCCGATGGATACGATTCCGACATGCAGGCGCTCTGCCGCCTGATGAGCCGGATGTCGGCTCGTTGAGAACTGTCTCATGAGGAGCAAAGGCGCGACCCATCGGGCCGCGCTTCTTTTTTGAAGTGCGGTGCGCCTTCTCAAGGATCGATCCGATGCCCTGGGCGCTATCGCCAAGCCGTCACCACGAGAGCGCTCATGCGGTTTTCGACGGCTGACGCGCCGTAGCGGGACGTGAGCGCCTCGGTCGCTTTGGCGGTGATGTCCTCCAAGCGCTCCGGGGCCCGCGCCTCGAGTTCGGCGCGCAGGGGCGTGCCCTGGCACAGCCCTATCGCGGGTTCGCGGGGCGAGGGGGCTTGCGTGACCTTGTCGACGACCTCGATATCGACGTTCTCGAACCCTGCCTGCTGCACCTCTCCGCGGATCCGGTCCGGGTCGAAATAACCGAAGGGCACGCGCTCGATGAAGCGCGGAGGATCGTCGGGAAAGAATGTTCCCGCCACATCGGAGACGATGCGGCTGATCTCGTTGCGATCGAGGGAGTTCCAGACGTTGAAGACGAGACGCCCGCCGGGTTTGAGCACGCGCAGGGCCTCGCGATAGCCGGCCAGCTTGTCGGGAAAGAACATGACGCCGAACTGGCAGACGATCACCTCGAAGGATGCATCCTCGAACGGGAGCTTCTGCGCATCGGCCTGCTGCCATTTCAGGTTAGGCGCCTGCAGCCGCTTGGCCGCGAGATCGAGCATGGCCTGATTGAGGTCGGTCGCGACGATCTCGACACCGGGCGGCAGCGCCTTGACCAAGGCGCGGGTGACGATCCCCGTTCCGGCTGCCGTTTCCAGAATGCGGCCCTGCGCGACGTCATGCAGTCGCGCCGCCATGTCTTCGGCAAAAGGCTCGAAGAGGAGCGGACCAAGATATTGCTCGTAGATCGCCGGAATCGAGCCCGCAAAGGCTGCATCGGTAGCGCCCATCGTCTCCTCCGCCGTGAACGGACGGGATGATCGCGCCGAAGGCCAAGGCAGGCAAGTGTCTCAAAAGAGGTGGAGCGGCCCGGATCGTCTCGACGATGGATATGCTCCGGAGCATCCTCAGCCACCGGCCGCGATACGCCGGAAAAGCCATGGCAGGTGTGAATGTTGCATGCTTTCTTGTGCGCCGCCGTAACCGGTGCGGGCGAGCAGGAGCCACGCAGGATTCAGGAGCAAGCATGACGGCCATTCTGCAGCTTCCAGCCTGGTTGGGGGCCATCCTCGCGA
Organism: Microvirga sp. RSM25; assembly: GCF_044784385.1. NCBI lineage: Bacteria > Pseudomonadati > Pseudomonadota > Alphaproteobacteria > Hyphomicrobiales > Methylobacteriaceae > Microvirga > Microvirga sp. RSM25. The sequence continues at coordinate 1,219,115 of NZ_CP173039.1, forward strand.
TGCTGCTCGCGATCGCAGCTTCGGCTCTTCCCTTTGTCCTGCTTCGGCGGCGAATGGGCGATGAGCTGCCGACGAAGACCCGTGACGTGGCCGAAACGGTTGCCGTTCGCATCGGCACAGTCCACAGCCTGATCCTGGCGCTTGTCTTCGCGGAGGCCCAGTCCACCCACACCAACCTGCAGCAGGAGGTTTCCAAGGAGCTCACGACGATCGAGCACATTGCGCTGGAACTGAACCAATGGAACGGACAAGAGGGCAATGTTCTTCGCAGCCAGCTTGCCGCTTATGTGACGGCGGTTCTGCAGAACGAGTGGCAGGCATCCGCCGACCTCAGAGGCAGCAGAGAGGCAAGGCGGGCCTATAACGCACTCGACATCGGCATCCTCGACCTCAGGGCCGAGACGCCACAGCAGCAATCTCTGCGCGCTCGGATGATCATGAACATGGACGATCTTCAGGACCACCGGAAGGCGCGGCTCTCGCTGGCACATCGCGGTCTGCCCAGCCTGTTCTGGTGGATGGCCCTGACCGGCTTCGCCATCATCGTCGGGTTCTTCCTCATTTTCCCGGCCAATCTCGTGCACATCGCCATTCTCTCCGTCTACGGGGCCTATACGGGCCTTGCGCTCTATTTCATCCTGGCCCTGAGCCATCCCTATGCAGGCCCGGCTTCCATCGATACGTCGCCCTATGAAATGGTGCTCGAGGACGAGCTGAAAGGGCCTTAGCCGATCGCTACAAGAAAAAGCGCGCGGTTCTCCGCTCGGAGCGTTTCACAGAGAATGGAGTGATCCGGAAAGTGCATTCTCATTTTACTGATATACTTTAGCACTCGTTCGTCCCTAGACAGGAAAGGCAGCAGCCATGTGGAAGGATCGGCGAATTCTCGATCTGTTGGGAATTGAGCTTCCAGTCGTCCAGGCTCCCATGGCCGGAGCCAACCTGTCCGACATGGTCATTGCGGTCTCGGAAGCCGGAGGTCTGGGTTCGCTCCCCTGCGCTCTGCTGAGCGCCGACAAGGCCAGGGAAGAACTGTCCAAGATCCGGCAGAAGACCGCGAAGCCCATCAACGTCAATTTCTTTTGCCATCGAGCCCCTGTCTTCGACCCAGAGCGTGAAGCGGCGTGGAAGCAGCGCCTGAAGGACTACTATGTGGAATTCGGGCTTGACCCGACTATGCCGACGCCACCCTCGGCGCGCGCTCCCTTCGACGAGACATTTCTGAGTTTGGTCGAGGAGTTCAGGCCGGAGGTTGTGAGCTTCCATTTCGGGCTGCCTCGACAAGACCTGCTGAATCGCGTGAAGGAGACTGGTGCCAAAGTGCTGTCCTCTGCGACGACGGTCGACGAGGCACGCTGGCTTGAAGGCGAGGGATGCGACGCCATCATTGCGCAGGGCTTCGAAGCCGGCGGTCATCGTGGCATCTTTCTGACGGACGATATCTCGACCCAGGTTGGCACGATGGCGCTGGTGCCGCAGGTGGTCGACGCGGTCAGGGTGCCTGTTATCGCTGCGGGCGGAATTGCCGACGCGCGGGGCATCGTCGCGGCCTTCGCCTTGGGAGCATCGGCCGTGCAGATCGGAACGGCCTATCTGTTCACTCCGGAAGCCACGATATCTCCGGCTCACAGGCAGGCGTTGAAAGGCGCCGGCGCTGAAAAAGACGGCGCTGACGAACCTCTTTACCGGGCGTCCAGCCCGAGGCATCGTCAACCGGGTCATGCGCGAGGTCGGGCCGATCTCGACGTCGGCGCCGGATTTTCCGCTTGCAGGCGGTGCGCTCGCACCCCTGCGTCAGAAATCCGAGCCCCTCGGTTCGGGGGATTTCATGTCTCTCTGGTCGGGGCAGGCCGCGCGCTTGAGCCGTGAGTTGCCTGCTGGCGAGCTGACGAAGCGGCTCGCAGAGGAGGCCTTGGTACGGCTCTCATCCCGGTGAAAACACGGCAGGCTATTCAGCCGCCTGCCGTGTCACCTTCTTGTCCTTCTTCGCCGGCGCCTTCTTGGCAGTTTCCTTCGGAGCCGCTTCTTTCTTCAACGGCCTGCGCTGCAGCACTTCCTTCATGAAGCGGCCGGTATGGCTCGCCTTGGCCTCGGCGATGTCCTCGGGGGTGCCCTGCGCCACGATCTGACCGCCGCCGCTGCCGCCTTCGGGACCCATGTCGATCACCCAGTCGGCGGTCTTGATGACCTCGAGATTGTGCTCGATGACGACGACCGTATTGCCCTGGTCGACGAGCTCGTGCAGCACCTCCAGGAGCTTCGCGACATCGTGGAAGTGAAGGCCCGTCGTGGGCTCGTCGAGGATGTAGAGCGTGCGGCCGGTGGCGCGTTTGGAGAGCTCCTTCGAGAGTTTGACGCGTTGGGCTTCGCCGCCGGAGAGTGTCGTCGCTTGCTGCCCCACATGCACGTAGTCGAGGCCGACGCGGGCGAGCGTCTGCATCTTCTCGCGGATTGACGGCACGGCCTTGAAGAGCTCGCGCGCCTCCTCCACCGTCATGTCGAGCACGTCGGCGATGGACTTTTCGCGGTATTTCACCTCCAGCGTCTCGCGGTCGTAGCGCTTGCCCTTGCACACGTCGCAGGTGACGTAGACGTCGGGCAGGAAGTGCATCTCGATCTTGATCACGCCGTCGCCGGAGCAGGCCTCGCAGCGCCCGCCTTTCACGTTGAAGGAGAAGCGTCCAGCCTGATAGCCGCGCGCCTTCGCCTCGGGCAGGCCGGCGAACCACTCGCGGATCGGCGTGAAGGCGCCGACATAGGTCGCCGGATTCGAGCGCGGCGTGCGGCCGATGGGCGACTGGTCGATATCGATGACCTTGTCGAGATGCTCCAGGCCCTCGATGCGGTCGAACGGCGCCGGATGCTCCAGCGCGCCGTTGAGCTTGCGCGCCACGGCCTTGTAGAGGGTGTCGATGACGAGCGTGGACTTGCCGCCGCCGGACACGCCGGTGATGCAGGTGAAGGTGCCGAGCGGGATTTCCGCCGTCACGTCCTTCAGGTTGTTGCCCTTCGCACCGACCACTTTCAGCATGCGTTTCGGGTCGCGCTTGCGGCGCTTGGCCGGCACCTTCACGGACATCTCGCCGGTGAGATACTTGCCGGTCAGCGACTTCGGATCCGCCAGGATCTCGTCAGGCGTGCCCTCAGCCACGATCTCGCCACCATGGATGCCGGCGCCGGGGCCGATATCGAACACGTAGTCGGCGTGAAGGATCGCGTCCTCGTCGTGCTCCACCACGATCACGGTGTTGCCGAGATCGCGCAGACGCTTCAGGGTGACGAGAAGACGCTCGTTGTCGCGCTGGTGCAGGCCGATGGACGGCTCGTCGAGCACGTAGAGGACGCCCGTGAGGCCGGAGCCGATCTGGGATGCGAGGCGGATGCGCTGGCTCTCGCCGCCCGACAGCGTGCCGGACGCGCGGGCAAGCGTCAGGTATTCCAGGCCCACATCGACCAGGAAGGTGAGGCGCTCGCGGATCTCTTTGAGAATGCGGCCCGCGATCTCGTTCTGCTTCTTGGTCAGCTTCTTGGACAGATCGCCGAACCAGAGATGCGCGTCCTTCACGGAGAGGGCCGTGGCGTCGCCGATATCGGATCCTGCGATCTTCACCGCGAGCGCTTCCGGCTTCAGGCGCTTGCCGCTGCAGGCCTCGCAGGGCGTCTCGCTCATGAAGCGGCCGATTTCCTCCCGGGCCCAATCGCTCTCGGTTTCCTTGTAGCGGCGCTCGAGATTGGGGATCACGCCCTCGAAGGGCTTCTTCACCTCGTAGGCGCGGAGTCCGTCGTCATAGGCCATACGGATGGACACGCCGCCGGAGCCGTAGAGGATGGCGTCCCGAACCTCGTCGGACAACTCGGTCCAAGGCTTCGTCATGGACGCCTTGTAGTGCTTGGTGATCGCCTCGAGCGTCTGGCCATAATAGGGCGAGCTCGACTTCGCCCACGGCATGATGGCGCCGCGCTTCAGGGAGAGCGTCTCGTCGACGACGAGAGCCTCGTCGATGCGCATCTCGTGACCGATGCCACCGCAGGTCGGGCAGGCGCCGAAGGGATTGTTGAACGAGAACAGGCGCGGCTCGATCTCGGGGATCGTGAAGCCGGAGACCGGGCAGGCGAACTTCGAGGAGAAGACGATGCGCTTCGGTTGGCCCTTGGCGTCCTTCTCGTCGGCATATTCGATGATGGCGATGCCGTCGGTGAGTTCGAGCGCCGTCTCGAAGGATTCCGACAGGCGCGCGGCGATGTCGGCGCGGACCACGATGCGGTCCACTACCACGTCGATATCGTGCTTGAACTTCTTGTCGAGGGCAGGGGCCTCGTCGATGGCGTAGTACTCGCCGTCGATCTTCAGGCGCTGGAAGCCTTTCTTCTGGAACTCGGCGATCTCCTTGCGGTACTCACCCTTGCGGCCGCGCACCACGGGGGCCAGCAGATAGAGACGGGCCTTTTCCGGGAGCTCCAGCACCCGGTCGACCATCTGGGAGACCGTCTGGCTCTCGATGGGCAGGCCCGTGGCGGGCGAATAGGGGATGCCGACGCGCGCCCAGAGCAGGCGCATGTAGTCGTAGATCTCGGTGACGGTGCCGACCGTCGAGCGCGGGTTCTTCGAGGTGGTCTTCTGTTCGATGGAGATGGCCGGCGACAGGCCGTCGATCTGGTCCACGTCGGGCTTCTGCATCATCTCCAGGAACTGGCGGGCATAAGCAGAGAGCGACTCCACATAGCGCCGCTGCCCCTCGGCATAGATCGTGTCGAAGGCGAGCGACGACTTTCCCGAGCCGGACAGGCCGGTGAACACCACGAACTTGTCCCGCGGGACCATGAGGTCGACGTTCTTGAGATTGTGCTCCCGCGCGCCCCGGACGGAGATGACGCGTGCATCCGGGTCTCCCGCCTTCGCGCGGTTGAACAGATCGTCGAGTTTAGCCATTGCCCGCAAGCCTTTTGAGGAAATCCGGCCTCGCCGGCCGGTCCCCGCATATGTGATACCTCACCCTCCGGTGCAATGCGGCGGATGATTCCAGGTGTTTGATCCTAGAACAAAGGGGGTACGGCGGGCAAGCGGAGCCGTGGACGCATTCACGGAAAAAGAAAAGGCCCGCCGCAGGGCGGGCCTTCGTTGGTGGTTAGCCGGGTCTCAGATGACGAAGTCCGAAGCCTTGAGCGCGGCCTTGTTGGCCAAGGTGGCAACGAGGTAGGGATCGAAGTTCAGCCCGGTCCCATCGGCATCGAAATAGATCTTGCCGTCGTCCGTGTCGTAGAGGAATTGCGCCAGGGCCGTGGCAGGCTTCGGGTCGGTTCCGGCAACGAAGGGGTTCGCTCTGTCAAAGGTAGGTATGACGTATTTGTCCAGATCGAAATCGTAATATCGGAAGCTGGTGGCGCGGATGAGGAAGTAATCCTTGCCCGAAAAGTCCGCAATCGTACAATCCGAGCCTCGCGACAGAGAGAATTGATCCTCGCCTGCCCCGCCGACGAGAGTGACGTGGCCGTCGCCGCTCAGCTTGTCGTCACCCGCGCCACCATCGACGATGATTCCGTTGGCCGGGTTGTCGCTATTGTAGCCGTTCGCGGAAAGGGTGTCGTTGCCCGCCCCGCCGTTGATCATGCCGGACTTGCCCTCGGCATTGATCGTGTCGCTGCCCTTCGAGCCGGTGACGAAGCTCCCGACATCCATGTCGGAGACTGAGGCGCTGACCTTCTCGAACTGGCCGGCCTTGACGTTGCCATAGCCGATATCGACGGCCTTCTTGCCGGTGATGCTCGAGAAGTTGAGCGAGTATTTGACGCTGAGAGATGAGTTGCGCGAATAGAGGCTGAGACTGAGAGTATCGATGCCCTTGCCGCCCAGAGCATTGTCTCCATCGTCGACCCAGACCTTATCTTTGCCATCGCCCCCTAGGAGCCTGTCCTTGCCCAGTATAGTCCAGGTTCCGTTGTCCATGAAGACGCTGGGATCGCGACCGTCGACGTTGTCGTCACCCGCGCCGCCGGACAGATAGTCGTTGCCTTCTCCGCCGTGCAGATCATCGTCGCCCTTGCCGCCACCGAGACGGTCATTGCCTTTGTCGGCGTACAGCCAGTCGTCCTCGCCGCCGTAAAGCCTGTCGTCGCCTTCCCCACCCATTAGCGAGTCGTCGCTCTCACCGCCATAGAGCTTGTCGTTGCCGACGTCACCGTAGAGGTTGTCGCGGTCCGCCTCGCCGTAGAGGGTGTCGTTGCCGTCTTGGCCCTGGAGAATATCCTTGCCGAGGCCGCCATAGAGATTGTCCTTGCCCAGGCCGCCGAGCACCTTGTCCGATCCGTCGCCGCCACCGCCGGTCAAGTTGTCACTGCCTTCGGCTCCGGAGACATAGTCGTCGCCGTCGCGGCCGTCGAAAATGTCCTTGAACTTCGAGCCGAAGAAAGAATCGTCCTTCTCGCTCCCTTTTATGGCCTTCTTCTTCGTGGTGATGCGATAGGTGGTCATGCGTTCCTCCAGGCTGTGCGGAACCAATGTCATGTTATTTCATAAGCATCGAGTAAGATGGGCAGGCCCCGGAGGTTCGTCCCCAGTCTGGGAAGAGACGGCTTGCCGGGAACACAGAGGGGCCGGTCCGAACGGCCATTAATTGGGGACAGGCCTGTGTAGAACTCGTCCGTCGCCTTGCCGTAGGTCCGGCCCGGCCCCAGAACAGCCCGAGTTGAACAGGAGCGCCCTGATGGCAGGCAGTGTGAACAAGGTGATTTTGGTTGGCAATCTGGGGCGTGACCCGGAGGTGCGGCGATTGTCGAACGGGGAGCCGGTGGTGAACCTGCGCCTTGCCACGTCGGAGACCTGGAAGGACAAGGGCACGGGCGAGCGCAAGGAGAAGACCGAGTGGCACTCGGTGGTGATCTTCAACGAGAACCTGGCCCGGGTGGCGGAGCAGTACCTGAAGAAGGGCTCGAAGGTGTACATCGAGGGCCAGCTGCAGACGCGGAAATGGACCGATCAATCCGGCCAGGAGAAGTATTCCACCGAGGTGGTGCTGCAGCGCTTCCGCGGCGAGCTGACGATCCTGGACAGCCGCCAGGGCGGCGGGGCATCGGAGTATGGCGACGAGGAGCCGGGTCAGGTCGCCAAAGGCGGAGACTTCGGGCGCTCGTCCTCCCAGGAGCGTCGCCCGGCCCCGTCCTTCGGCGGTGGCGGCAGCGGCAGCGGGGGAGGCGGTGGCGGTTCCCGCTACAACGACCTCGACGACGACATCCCGTTCTAGTCGTTCGATCTATCGACCGGAAAGGCCGTCTTTCCAGGCGGCCTTTCCAGTGAAATGCCCAGGCGTTGTTCTTGAGATTAACAAGGCAGCGCGGTTCAGCGTTGAGGGAGCGGTCTTCACCGAGCTTGACCGTTCCCGGGAGCGATTCGTTCAGGACAATATTCTTCAACAGGGCGTTCAAGTCGGCACGACGCCGAAAACTTACCTTGCGTCCGGTCAGGGAAGCTGCTCATCTAACGGCAGATTCCGGGTCTTGTTGAAGCTCGGCGGTGAGTGAAGATTTCCAAGGTTGCTCAGTCGTGCACTGTTACTTTCACCTTGTGCACACGCACGAACGGATCGTCGACGAGGCCGGAATTGAAGTCTCGGATCTCGAAGCAGCCCATTATCAGGCGCTCAAAGCCATTCAGGAATTGAGGCAGGAAGGCGAAGCCGACGAGGTCGACTGGCACGGCTGGCACCTTGAGGTCGTCGACGAGGCGGGCAATGTCTTGCTGTCGATTCCGTTGAATGTGGCGCAGCATTGAGTAATTCGCCCTCAACGATTCCTTTGACGGGTCGGCTCCTCGAAAATCGATCATCCACATGAATGCGATGGCTGGGTGCAGCATGCATTAAACGAAAGGCCCGGATTTCTCCGGGCCTTCTGCCGTCATAGAATGAAGTCGGCGGCTGAGAGTTGGGCCTTCAGGACGTTTTCGAGCTTGATGTAATGGCTCGTCCCGGAAAGGTAGACGAGGGAGTAGGCTGTTCTATCGGCGATGTTGAGGCTGTCGAAGGAGGCGAAGCGCCAGGCGCGCAGATCGATCTGATCCTCTCCCGGGCGGAAATATTGGATCGTGTCCTTGCCCGAGGACAAGTCGAACGCGAAGAGATCGCGCCCGCCGCCGCCGTCCATCGTATCGTTTCCGCTGCCGCCGTTCAGGTAATCCGCGCCCGTGCCGCCATAGGAGGAATCGCCGATCAGGCGGTCGTTGCCCGCGCCGCCGAGCAGAGTGTCGTTACCGTAGCCCGCATAGGCGCTCGTGGCCTGGGCATCGCCATACAGCACGTCGTTGCCGGAGCCTCCGCTCAGGTAATCGTGTCCGCCGCGGCTCTGATCGTTCAGAGATCCGGCATCGCCGTAGAGCGTATCGTTTCCGGTGCTGCCATAGAGACTGTCGTTTCCGCCAACGGACGCGGCGACCAGGCTATAGGCGTCGCCATAAAGGATGTTGTTGCCGCCTTCTCCCGACAGGTAATCGGCCCCGCCGATCGCGCCGTCATACAGCGTATAGGCATCGCCGTAGAGCCGGTCATTGCTCGAGCCGCCGTAGAGCCAGTCGGCTCCGCCGACCGTGCCGTTGCGCATCTCGTAGCCATCGCCGTGGAGAATGTCCTCGGAGGCGCCACCTTTGAGAGTGTCATGTCCGCCGATCGCGGAGTGGGTCAGAGAGCGTGCATCCCCATAGATCGAATCCCGTCCACTGTCGCCGCTGAGCCTGTCCGATCCGCCTCTCGCTCCATCCTTCAAAGTGAAAGCATCCCCATAAAGTCGGTCGTCGTCGTTACCGCCATAGAGGAGATCGGCGCCGCCCACGGCAGAACCCGTCATCGAGTACGCATCGCCATAGAGGGAATCGCTGTCGTTGTCGCCATACAGCCCATCGGCGCCCCCGGTTGTCGTCGCCGACATCGAATAGGCATCGCCGAAGAGGCTGTCGTCATCATGGCCGCCATACAGCTTGTCGGACCCACCTCTCGCAGAACGCGACATGGTTCGGGTGTCTCCATAGAGCTTGTCGTAGCCGTACTCGCCCCAGATCCGGTCCGAGCCGCCGATGGAGGAGTAGCTCATGGTGTAGGAATCGCCATAGACCGTATCGCCGTCGAAGCCCGCCCAGATGGTGTCGGACCCGCCGCGTGCCGTGAGCCTCAGGTTTCTCGCGTCGCCATAAAGATAATCCGCCCCGTTGTAGCCGTGGATCGAGTCGCCGCCGCTCGTGTGTGCCGTGAGGGTGCCGCTGCTGTCGCCGTAGAGGCTGTCGGAGACACCGGTGCCTTCGAGAAAATTCCTGCCGAGAGAGCCAACTTTGCGTGTCATTCTTTTAAATCCAAGTGAGTCTGCAACTTCGATGCATTAGCTTATTTTCCTGTTACAAGATATCGATACGTAACCGATGCGTCATAAAGACGTAGCTTTGTATCGTTCGGCGTGGCGCCGTGCGGAACCGGAGGTCCGCCACGGACGATGCGCCGATCAAGGGACAGAGCATCGGATCAGCCAAAGGTGGACGCCGCTTTTGGATCCGAGGCTTCAGGCAGATCTCATCTCGGGCTTGATGTTTCGGGCGAGGAGTGGTTAGCCAGCAGGCACGATCATTCAGAACGAAGACATCATGAGCCGCTCCTCGCCATCCCTCGACACGCTCTTCACCTGGATCCGCACCGAAAGCCCGACCCATGACCGGGCCGGAGTCAACCTGATGATGGACCTCGTCGTCTCGCAGATGCAGGACGCGCCGGTGGCGGTCGAGCGCATTTCGGGCACGGAGGGCTTGGGCGATGTCCTCGTGCTGCGGGCGGGGCCGCAGACATCCGAGCCGGGCATTCTGGTCATGTCGCATCTCGACACGGTCCATCCCGTCGGCACCATCGAGAGCGATCTGCCATTGCGTCTCGAGGGCGACCGACTCTACGGACCCGGCATCTACGACATGAAGGGTGGCGCCTATTTTGCCCTGGAGGCGTTCAAGGATGTGGCGCGCAGAGGCGCGGCGGCTCGGCCCATCGTCTTCCTGGTGACGCCGGACGAGGAGATCGGCTCGCCGATCACGCGGCCGATGATCGAGGATTTCGGTCGCCGTTCGGCTTATGCGCTCGTGACGGAACCGGCCCGCGACGGCGGCCAGATCGTTACCGCGCGCAAAGGGGTAGGGCGCTTCGACGTCCATGTGGAAGGCCGCCCGGCTCATGCAGGCTCGCGCCACAAGGATGGGCGCAACGCCGTCTACGAGGCCGCGCGGCAGATTCTCGCCATCGAGGCCATGACGGATTATGCGCGTGGGATCACCACCACGGTGGGCATGATCTCGGGCGGTACGGCGGTGAATACCATTCCGCAGCATTGCCGCTTTCCGGTCGACCTGCGGGTCGAAACCGTGGCGGACGGTGAGGCCGTGACGGCCGCGATTTTGGGGCTGAAACCGCACAATCCCGATTTCAAGCTCACCATCACCGGCGGCATGAACCGGCCGCCCTATGAGCGGACGGCGGCGACCTCGAAGCTGTTCGACCAGGCCAAGTCGCTTGCCTCCGAGATCGGTTTCGACCTCGTCTCCGCGCCCCGCGTCGGCGGCGGCTCGGACGGCAATTTCACGGCGGCTTTGGGCATCCCGACCCTCGACGGCCTCGGTATCGACGGCGATGGGGCGCACACGCTCCAAGAATACGGCCTGGTCTCCTCCATCGCGCCGCGCCAGAAGCTCATGACGCGCCTGCTGGAGACGTTGCGCTAAGCCTCTAGACCGCCGGTGCCCGAAGCAGCGCCAGCACCCCGTCGATGATGAACTGCACGGCGAGGCCCGCGAGGATCACGCCCAGCAGGCGGGTGAGAACCACGTTTCCAGTCACGCCGAGCCAGTGGGCGACACGCTCGGCGGCGGAGAACACCACGAAGCAGCTCAGGATTCCGAGCGCGATCAGGATCAGCAGCGCGGTCAGATAGACGATGTTGCCGTCCGCACGTCCGGCGAGCAGGATCACGGCCGTGATGGCGCCGGGGCCTGCCATCAGCGGGATGGCCAGCGGGAAGGCGGCGACGTTGCGGATGTGATCCTCGGTGATGGCGATATCGGCCGTGTGCTGCTTGCGCTCGTTGCGGCGCTCGAAAACCATCTCGAAGGCGATCCAGAACAGCAGCAGGCCGCCGGAGATGCGGAAGGCCGGAATGCCGACGCCGAGAAGCCGCAGCAGCACCTCGCCGCCGAGGCCGAAAAAGGCCAGAATGCCGAAGGCGATCAGGCAGGCCCGCAGGGAGACCCTGCGGCGCTCCCCGGCATTCATCCCCCGGGTCAGCGATACGAAGATCGGCGCCAGCGCCACCGGATCGAGGGTGACGAGCAGGGTCACGAGAGCGGCGGAGATGTAGTCGAGGAGCATCGGCTGGACCTTCTTGCAAGCTTTGCGTTATGGGGTGATCGGACCGGTTTGACGAGGGGCGACGCGACAATGTTCACGGTTTTGGATCGGATCAGCTGGCCGGGGCACCCGGACAAGCCCAACGAGGACATCTGCGGCGTCTCGGGCGATTGGGCCTGGGTCATCGACACGTCGATCTTTCCCGGCACGAAGCCGGTCATGCCCGCGAAGAGTGACGCCACCTGGCTTGCCCGGTTCGCGGACGAGCGGCTCTCGAACCTCGCCCCTCAGGCGCAAGACGGCGCCGCCCTCCTGCGGCACGTGATGGAGGAAGCGTGCACGGCTTACCGGGCCATCGCGCCCGCGGAGCGGCATGACGATTTCGTCACCTGGCCTCTCGGCGCGATGACGCTGGTGCGCCGCAGGGGCGATCTTCTCGACGCCTGGACCTTCGGCGACACCACGGCCTATGTCCGCCGGCCTGACGGGACCGTCGTAACCCTGGGCGACGCCCCTGGCCTGCGCGACGCCGAATCCTCAATGGCGGCCGAGTTGATGCGGCAGGCGGGGTCCAGGCCCACGGCCATCCTCGACGAGCCGGTCTTTCTCGCGTGGCTTGGCGAGCGCCGCGAGCGCCAGCGCAAGAGCGGCATCCCGGCAGCTCTCCTGAGCTTCAATCCGGACGCCGTCGACCGCCTGCGGCACGAGACGGCTCCCTGCGAGGACGGCACGGTGATCCTCCTGGCCTCGGACGGCTTTTCGGCTCTGGTCGATCTCTACGGAGCCATGGATGCCGAGGCCGTCATGGAGGCCGCTCTCACCTTCGGCCTTGAGCCTCTGGTGAAGCTGGCGCGGGAGATCGAGACCGAGCGCGATCCGGACGGCCGGCTCTATCCACGGTTCAAGGCGAGCGACGACACGACGGCGATTCTGCTGAGAGCATAGCGCGTTCACGTCCGTCGTGGCCGGGCTACTAGGCCACCGGCGCGCTGAAAAGCGTCGCACCGGCGGCGATGAGAGGATGTCATCCCCGGCGGTCCGCAGGACCGGGAAGGGGATCCACGATCACGCGCTAAGTTGATGGATTCCCTTCCCCGTCATGGCCGTCCCCGGGCTCGATCCGGGGATCCGTCCCGGCCATCCCGCGTTCAGACCCATGGCCCTCATCCTGAGGAGCAGCCGTGAGGCTGCGTCTCGAAGGAGGGTCCGGAAGAGCCCTGAACTCCTCCTTCGAGACGCCGCTTGCCGCGGCTCCTCAGGATGAGGCCGTGCGAGACGATCGGGATCACGGCCCTGGACACCCTCTCCCGTCATGGCCGGGCCTGTCCCGGCCATCCCGATCGGACGAGCGCCGCGCTTCAAGCAATCGGGATCACCGGCACAAGGCCGGCGATGACGACTGAGAATGTCACCCGGCGAACACTGTCATCCATAGCCATGACGGGATCCATCCCGGCGCCAACGGTCATGGATTCCCGCCTGCGCGATGACAATGTCGAGGTTCGAGCGCCAGAACTCTGCACTGATCCCAGATCTCCGCTCACACTCCGTCTGGGGTGGCGGAGCGAGAGAAAGCGGATATCGCGGGCACATGCCCGGGAATGACATTTGAGAAGGTGTCAAAACCTAAGAATATCAATGGATTGGACGCGGCGGCTGAGCCGATGTCTCATCTCGCGGGATGCCCTGCGAAAGTGCCACAGCCACGAGCCGGCCCGCCGCCGCGCCCGATCCGACAATAAGTTGCTGAAACGTAAACGGATTTCGGTGCTGTGCTTGCCTCTGGAAAACCCGTCAAAAAGCTTGAAAATTGCGGCGTTCTCCCCCATCTAAGAGGCTGATTTCTATTGGATTCGCGGGCCTGCCGGACGGCTTGACGAAGCGGCACCGATAAGCCGCCTCTCGCGATAGGGCAGACCGTTTTAAGAAAGACCAACCTTGACCGATCCGAACGATATCCGCTCTGGTGGCCCCGCGGGGGACCAGCCGGCGAGCGACATCAAGCTGATTTCCATCGTCGACGAGATGAAGCGCTCCTATCTCGATTACGCCATGAGCGTGATCGTGAGCCGCGCTCTGCCCGATGCGCGCGACGGCCTCAAGCCCGTGCACCGGCGCATCCTCTACTCGATGCACGAGAACGGCTATACGCCTGACAAGAAATACGTGAAGTCCGCCCGCATCGTCGGCGACGTGATGGGTCAATACCATCCGCACGGCGACCAATCGATCTATGACGCCTTGGTCCGAATGGCGCAGGACTTCGCCATGCGCGTCATGCTCGTGGACGGGCAGGGCAATTTCGGCTCGGTGGACGGCGACCCGCCGGCGGCCATGCGCTACACCGAGTCCCGCCTTGCCAAGGCGGCGATGCCGCTCCTCGACGACATCGACAAGGACACGGTCGACTTCACCCCCAACTACGACGAGTCGAAGGACGAGCCGGCGGTTCTGCCCGCGCGCTATCCGAACCTGCTCGTCAACGGGGCCGGCGGCATCGCGGTCGGCATGGCCACCAACATGCCTCCCCACAACCTGGGTGAGGTCATCGACGGTTGCCTGGCCTTCATGGAAAACCCTGACGTTTCGGCCGAGGAGCTGATCGAGATCATCCCCGGTCCGGACTTTCCGACCGGCGCCCTGATCCTCGGGCGCGCCGGCGCCCGCTCGGCCTACACGACGGGCCGCGGCTCCGTCATCATGCGGGCCAAGTCCGAGATCGAGGAGGTTCGCAAGGACCGCGAAGCGATCATCTTCACCGAGATCCCGTATCAGGTGAACAAGGCCTCGCTGATCGAGAAGATCGCCGAACTGGTGCGCGAGAAGAAGATCGAAGGCATTTCCGATCTCCGCGACGAATCCGACCGCGACGGCATGCGCATCGTGGTCGAGATCAAGCGCGACGCCATGGCCGACGTGGTGCTCAACCAGCTCTATCGCTACACGCCGCTGCAGACGAGCTTCGGCGCCAACATGGTGGCGCTCAACGGCGGTCGTCCGGAGCTGATGACGCTCAAGGATCTGATCAAGGCCTTCGTCGATTTCCGCGAGGAAGTCGTCTCCCGCCGGACCAAGTACCTGCTCAACAAGGCCCGCGAGCGCGCCCACGTGCTGTGCGGCCTTGCGATCGCGGTCGCCAATATCGACGAGGTCATCCGCCTCATCCGCACGGCGCCCGATCCGAACACGGCACGCGAAGCCCTCATGGGCCGCGACTGGCCGGCGCACGACATCGCGCCGCTCATCGCGCTCGTGGACGACCCGCGTCACAAGATCAACGAGGACGGCACCTACCGTCTCTCCGAGGCCCAGGCCCGCGCCATCCTCGACCTGCGCCTGCAGCGCCTCACGGCTCTGGGCCGGGACGAGATCGGCGACGAGCTGTCGAAGCTCGCGGCCGAGATCTCCGACTACCTCGAGATCCTGCGCTCCCGTGTCCGCATCATGTCCATCATCAGGGACGAGCTGACCGAGATCCGCAACACCTTCGCCACGCCGCGCAAGACGCAGATCGTGGATTGGGACTCGGATCTGGATGATGAGGACCTGATTGCCCGCGAGGACATGGTCGTTACCGTGTCCCATGCCGGCTACATCAAGCGCGTGCCGCTCTCGACCTACCGGGCGCAGCGCCGCGGCGGCAAGGGCCGTTCCGCCATGACGACGAGAGACGAGGATTTCGTCACCCGTCTCTTCGTGGCCAACACCCACACGCCCGTCATCTTCTTCTCCTCCGAAGGCCAGGCCTACAAGGAGAAGGTGTGGCGCCTGCCGCTGGCGGCTCCCAACGCCAAGGGCAAGGCCCTGGTGAACATGCTGCCCATCAAGCAGGGCGAGCGCATCACCACCATCATGCCGCTGCCCGAGGACGAGGCATCCTGGGACAAGCTGGACGTCATGTTCACCACATCCCGCGGCACGGTCCGCCGCAACAAGCTGTCGGACTTCGTCCAGGTCAATCGCGGCGGCAAGATCGCCATGAAGCTGGATGAGGGCGATCACATCGTCGACGTGCAGATCTGCTCGGAGAACGACGACGTGCTGCTGACCACGGCCAAGGGCCAGTGCATCCGCTTCCCGGTCACGGACGTGCGCGTGTTCAAGGGCCGCGATTCCATGGGCGTGCGCGGCATCAACCTGGCCGAGGGCGACGACATCATCTCCATGGCGATCCTGCGGCACGTGGAAGCCACGGGCGAGGAGAGGGCGGCCTATCTCAAGATGCGCCGCGCCGTCACCGGTGAGCAGATGGGAGCGGATGCCGACGCGTCGGAGGACGCGGAGGAGGCCAATGCCGACGCCACACTCTCGCAGGAACGCTACGCCGAAATGAGCGCGCAGGAGCAATGCATCCTGACGCTCTCCGAGAAGGGCTACGGCAAGCGCACCGTGTCCTACGAGTACCGCATCACCGGACGCGGCGGCAAAGGCATCACGGCCATGGCCGTGAACAACCGCAACGGCAAGCTGGTGGCCTCGTTCCCGGTCGAGAACTCGGACCAGATCATGCTCGTCACCGATGGCGGTCAGCTGATCCGCGTGCCGGTGGAGGGCATCCGCGTCGTCGGCCGCAACTCGCAGGGCGTCACCGTCTTCTCCACCCGCGACAAGGAGAAGGTGGTCTCGGTGGAGCACATCGAGGGCGAGGATGCCGAAGAGGTCGAGGGCATCGATGACGCCGCGACCGAAGGCGGCGAGGCGGCGGAAGAGTAGAGGCTTCTACACCTTCAAGAAATGCGAAACCCGTCGGCTCAGGCCGGCGGGTTTTTCGTTATGCCGTCATTGCCTCCCCGGACTTGATTCGGGGATCAGCGCCGATGATCCTGCTTTCCACACCCTTTCGACCTCATCCTGAGGAGGTCACATCAGTGACCGTCTCGAAGGATCAGGGCGTCTCCAGAGAGTACCAGATCCTCCTTCGAGACGCAGCTTCGCTGCTCCTCAGGGTGAGGTCGAGATTATGGGCCAGACTTACAGGCTGAGGGTGGAGTATTGGAGATGAAGACGTGTATCGTCGAACTAGCCCGGCAATGACGTGGAAACTATTGCCGAGGATAGCTCAGGTGGAGGCTCCTCACCTTCGGCTTGGCAGCTCTCATGGCAGATGAATCTGAAGCGAATTCAGAATCGCCTGCTACGACACTCAAAGCTTCGTCGGGTGCGGTGTCATCGGTCTCGAAGATGGGGCTGAAGATACAGCCGCCGGGCAGAGCCCCCAGTACTCCGCCCTTCCAGCTCTCGATGCTCCCGCCGTAATCCCATTCGAATCCGTAGAGAACGAAGGGCCTGCCGTTCGCCTTCTCGACAGCCTCGATCGGTGAGCCGACCCGGAGCCCCTCCGGCCCGGCCCAGCCTGAACCCATCAGGTGGATCCGTGCCGGTCGCCGGAGCGCTTTCTCATCGGACCAGAGCACCACCAGACGCCGGACCGGATCCTTTGGGAAGACGACGCTGGCTCTGACTTCCAAGCCTTCCGGTTCACGGATCGTTTCCCGGCTGACATTCGCACGGCCAAAGGCCGCGACGAGGAGCTTGTGGTCGGTATCCTTCGCGAAAGGACCTCGGCATGCAAATTCGTCCGCGAAGGCGTGAGTGGCGGCGAAGAACATCCAAGTCGCGGCAATCCGAAAACGCAGCATCGCTGGCACTTATGTCAGACTCGCGAGTGCGGCCGGGCTCAGAACCGCCACGGCGGTGATGGCGACGATGAAAAGACGGAAGATCATAGCTCTCTCCTGACCTAAGGTGAGCTATATCTCTCATGACCCTGTCCAGCTTGCCGTGTGCCAGCGCACGGCTTGCCCGACAGCGATTATCAAGCTAGGCCATGGCCTCATGACACGCACCGCGCTCTATACCGGCAGCTTCGACCCCGTCACCAACGGCCATCTGGACGTTCTGCGCCAGGCCTGCAGCGTGGCCGAAAGGATCGTGATCGCCATCGGCGTCCATTCCTCGAAGGCCCCGATCTTTTCCGCCGAGGAGCGGACCGAGATGCTGCGCGAGGTCTGCGGGCCGGTGCTTAAGGCCAGGAATGTCGAACTGGAGGTCGTAACCTTCAACGATCTCGCGGTTGACGCCGCCCGTCGCCACGGCGCGACTCTCATCGTGCGCGGCCTCAGGGACGGCACGGATTTCGACTATGAGATCCAGATGGCCTCCATGAACGCCACCATGGAGCCCGGCGTCCAGACCATCTTCTTCCCGGCCTCGCCCCCGGTTCGCCCCATCACGGCCACGCTTGTGCGCCAGATCGCCGGAATGGGCGGCGATGTCTCGGCCTTCGTGCCGGGTCTTGTCGCCGAACGCCTGAAGGCCAAATTCAAGCGGCCATAAAGTTTCATCATCCTCGATAAGGAGACTTCTCACCATGAAGCGTTTGCTCGCAGCCGGAGCGCTCGTGCTCGTAAGCCTCGTTCCAGCCATGGCCCAGCCCGCCAACGACCCGCAGAACACGATCCTCCTCGACACCAGGGACGGGCGCATCACCATCCGCCTGCGCCCCGACCTGGCACCCAAGCACGTGGAGCAGATCAAGGCTCTCACGAAGCAGGGCTTTTATAACGGCGTCGTCTTTCACCGGGTGATCGAGGGCTTCATGGCCCAGACCGGCGACCCCACCGGCACCGGCACGGGCAAGTCGAACCTGCCTAATATCCCGGCCGAATTCACCAAGACCCAGTACAAGCGCGGCTCCGTCGGCATGGCCCGCTCCCAGAGCCCGGATTCCGCCAACAGCCAGTTCTTCATCTGCTATGAGGGCTGCGGCCCGCTGACCGGCCAGTACACGCTCTTCGGCGAGGTCGTGTCCGGCATGGACGTCGTCGACAAGATCAAGAAGGGCGATGCCGCCGCCAACGGCATGGTGTCGAACCCGGACAAGATCGTGAAGATGCAGCTCGCCGCCGACGCGAAGTAATGCGGCTTCGGCATCTATCCGGAGCGTGGCTGGCAATGGCCGCGCTCCTGTTCGCCGCGATGGCCTCGCCACTCGCCGCACAGGTTCTGTCCCCCTCGTTCTATCCGGATGAGTGGGAGGAGCCCCGTCAGCCGCCGCCTTTGCCGGAGGGCCTGCGAGGCACGATCCGGCCGCGTTCCGATGCGCCGAAGGTCGAGCGGATCGACCGCATCGGTCAGATTTTCCAGGCGGTCCAAGCCTGCTGGCGCCCACCCGCCGGCAGCGGGTATTCCGGCCAGGAGATCACCCTGCGCCTGAGCTTCAAGCGCAACGGCGAGGTGCTGGGACAGCCCCGCATCACCTTCTACAAGGCAGGCTCGCAAGCCGAGCAGCGCGAGCCCTTCACAAGAGCCGTGCGTGAGGCGTTCGAACGCTGCACGCCTCTTCCCTTTACGGAAAGTTTGGGGCGTGCCATTGCCGGGCGCATCTTCTCCTTCCGTTTCGTCGATGCTCGACCTATGTGAGCGGGCAGACGACCCTTTTCAGCCGATAGCCAGCACAGGAGATCCCGATGGCAGATCCCGAAAACACCATCATCATGGAGACCACCAAGGGCCGTGTGGTCATCGAACTGCGCCCCGATCTGGCTCCCGGTCACGTGGAGCGCATCAAGACGCTCTCCCGCCAGGGGTTTTATGACAACGTGCCGTTCCACAGGGTGATCGAGGGCTTCATGGCCCAGACCGGCGATCCCACCGGCACCGGCACGGGCGGTTCCGACATGCCGGACCTGAAGGCAGAGTTCAACGCCGAGCCGCATGTGCGCGGCGTCTGCTCGATGGCGCGCACCAACCAGCCGCATTCCGCCAATTCGCAGTTCTTCATCGTCTTCGACGACGCCCGATTCCTCGACAAGCAATACACCGTCTGGGGCAAGGTGATCGAGGGCATGGAGAATGTCGACAAGATCAAGCGCGGCGAGCCCGTGCGCGATCCCGACCGCATCGTGTCCATGAAGGTCGCGGCGGACGCGGCTTGAGCCTATTCTCCCCTTGAATCCGTCATGCCCGGGCTCGCCTCGCGCATCCACGTTTTCAGATGAACTGCCCTAAGCCCTCATCCGGAGGAGGCCGTCAGGCCGTCCCGAAGGATGAGGGCGCTTCCAGAGAACATCAGGCCCTCCTTCGAGACGCAGCCTTACGTCTGCTCCTCAGGATGAGGGTTGAGACAGAATCTCCATGCGCGTCGACCTGTTCGATTTCGATCTTCCCGAAAGCAGTATCGCGCTCCGCCCCGTGGAGCCGCGCGATGTTGCGCGCATGCTCGTGGTCCGGCCCGAAATTGGCCTCGAAGACCGTATCGTGCGCGACCTGCCGGACCTGCTGCAGCCCGGCGACGTGCTGGTTCTCAACAACACCAAGGTCATTCCATCCCGGCTCTATGGCTTGCGCGTCCGTGAGGAGACCGCGGCGCGTGTCGAGATCATGCTGCACAAGCGCGAAGGCGCCGACCGCTGGCGTGCCTTTGCCCGCCCGGCCAAGAAGCTCAACATCGGCGATCGCATCCGCTTCGGGGACGATTCCGAGAGCACCGCCTGCGAGCTCGTGCGCCTTGATGCCGAGGTCGAGGAGAAAGGCGAAGGCGGCGACGTGGCGCTCCGCTTCTCCTTCTCGGGCGCATTCCTGGACGAGGCCATCGCGCGGCTCGGCGAGCTGCCGCTGCCACCCTACATCGCCGGCAAGCGCCCCACCGATGACAAGGACCGGAACGACTACCAGACCGTCTATGCCAAGGACGAGGGGGCCGTCGCGGCCCCGACAGCCGGCCTGCATTTCACGGAAGACCTTTTCCGCCGTCTCGACGAACGGGGCATTACCCGCCAATTCGTGACGCTTCATGTAGGGGCGGGGACCTTCCTGCCGGTGAAGGCCGACGACACGAATGAGCACCGGATGCATGCGGAATGGGGCTCCGTCTCGGCGGAGACCGCGCAGGCGCTCAACGAGGCGAGGGCCAGGGGAGGGCGGATCGTGGCGGTCGGCACCACATCCCTTCGTCTGCTGGAGAGCGCGGCGCAGGGAGACGGGACCATCGCTCCGTTCTCCGGCGACACGGCGATCTTCATCACCCCTGGCTATCGTTTCAGGGCGGTGGACGTGCTGATGACCAATTTCCACCTTCCGCGCTCAACCCTTTTCATGCTGGTTTCAGCCTTTGCAGGACTGGATTGCATGAAAGCCGCCTATGCCCATGCTGTCGAAACCGGCTATCGCTTCTACTCCTACGGTGATGCGAGTTTGTTGTTTCGGCGTTGACCCTACTGTTGCCCTTCTTGCCCGCCGAACGGGCGAGGGCCATCCATAGACAGAGTTTCCGAATGACGACCGAGAGCTTCACCTTCACCGTCAACAAGATCGACGGAGCGGCACGCACCGGAGAGATCCGGATGCCCCGCGGCGTCATCCGCACGCCCGCCTTCATGCCCGTCGGCACGGCAGCGACCGTGAAGGCCATGTACCCGGACCAGGTGAAGGCGCTGGGCGCCGATGTGGTGCTCGGCAACACTTATCACCTCATGCTCCGCCCCGGTGCGGAACGCGTGGCCAAGCTCGGTGGGCTGCATCAGTTCATGAACTGGCCCTACCCGATCCTCACCGATTCCGGCGGCTTCCAGGTCATGTCCCTCTCGGCACTGCGCAAGATCGACGAGACCGGGGTCACCTTTCAGTCGCACATCGACGGCTCGACCCATGTGCTGACGCCGGAGCGCTCAATCGAGATCCAGGGGTTGCTCGGTTCCGATATCCAGATGCAGCTCGACGAATGCGTGAAGCTGCCGTGCTCCGATGAGGTGGCCGAGAAGGCCATGCGCCTGTCGCTGCGCTGGGCGGAGCGCTGCCGGGTTGCCTTCGGCGAACAGCCCGGCAAGGCCATGTTCGGCATCGTCCAGGGCGGAGCGGTGGAGCGGTTGCGCATCGAGAGCGCGACGGAACTCGCGGCTCTGGATCTGAAGGGCTATGCCATCGGCGGCTTGGCCGTGGGCGAGCCTCAGGACGTGATGCTGCGCATGATCGAGACGGTCGAGCCGCATATGCCCAAGGAAAAGCCCCGCTATCTCATGGGGGTGGGTACCCCTGACGACATCGTCGAGGCAGTGCGCCGGGGCGTCGACATGTTTGATTGCGTCATGCCCACCCGCGCCGGCCGCCACGGCCAGGTCTTCACCCGCCATGGCCGCATGAACCTGCGCAACGCCCGCTTCGCCGAGGATGTGAGCCCGCTCGACCCGGAATCGAAGTGCACGGCCTCGAACACCTATTCGCGCGCCTATCTCCACCATCTCGTTCGCTCCAACGAGATTTTGGGCATGATGCTCCTGACCTGGAACAACTTGGCCTATTACCAAGAGCTCATGGCCGGCCTGCGCAGGGCGATCGCCGAGGGGCGGCTCGATGACTACATCGGCGAGACCAAGGAGGGCTGGGTTAAGGGCGAGCGGGACAGCAAGGCGGAGATCGGCCAGCACGCCGACAACATCGCCATGGCGGCAGAGGGGTGATTGCCTCGACTCCCAAGAGTGTTTCTGCCCGGAAGATCTCAGAAAAACAAACCCCCTTAGGACCCCGAAGCTGAGGATTTACCGGTCCAGGCGGGGCTTTTCGATTGACCCGAGGCCTGAGAGCCCCTATCTCGGGCTCACCTCTGGGAGCGCGTAGCTCAGCCGGTAGAGCATCTGACTTTTAATCAGAGGGTCCTGGGTTCGAGTCCCAGCGCGCTCACCATATATTCCAGAGGCTTAGATCCCTTGTGGCCATCCGGCGGGCCGCATGCTTCCATCCTAGGAAGCACATAGTAAGCACCAGATGCTGTTTCGGCCCCGACTCGCCGCAGATCTGGTTTCCTTGCCTCCAAGCTGCCTTCGCCTCCCGCGATCTGCTACAATCCAGGACAGCGTACCGCAAAGTTCGTCCACTCAGCGAACGCGAGTCCGCTAGGGAGCTCGAGGGTTTTCGAGGACCTTAGTTCTAACGGTTTAGGTATCCTGGCTCACAGCCCCAAGTTTATCCCAATTTACGCATGAACACTGACCCATGCCTCGTTGGCAGTTTGATGCCTGAGACATTGTTCCTTACCCGATTCTGCTATGCTCCTGCATCGTGGGCGATCGGTGGGGAACCGTAATCAAGAATGACGAAACGGAAGAATGCGGTAGAAGAACTTTTCGAACTTTCGGTAGATGAGCGGGTGCAGCTTGTTCGCGATATTGCTTTAAGAAGCCACAAGGACGCTATCGACCTAAATGCTTGCAGGGCCCTAATCGAGACAATACCAAGAAGCTTCTTTAAGGATGTGCAGGTCGCGCGAGCCGCGCTTCAAGTCGATAGATCGCTGGTCGAGCGTGTCCTTATGATTTCCGAAAGCGCACTTGGCGTCGTCAAGTTCCCGAACGATAGGCACGCGCATGTAGCGATGTCACTTTTGAAAGACGCCGCAGTTTTCGAAGAACTGGCAAGAGGCGGAAATGCGCAAGGTTTAAAGAACGCTCAAGTCGCCTTGGATGCCGCACTTGAGGATTGGAGACGGGAGCTGATCAAGCATTACCGCGATAAGTTCGTTGCACATCGCGTGGAGCCTAAGCCCGACAAGCCAATCCCGGAATTGGATTACCTCCTCACGATATCCGGGCGCGTGGTCTTCATGCTGGCTCAACTCGCAACCGGCGCTGGATATCCAATCGACCAGAAGAAGCTGGACTCGTACGGCCACTTCCTAAACGCCCAAGCATTTTGGCGGCCGTGGCTTCCGAGCCATCTGCAGTAACCGAAGTCTATTGGACGGCAGCTGTTGGCTTAAGGGGATCTTTTCTGTCGGGGCCCTAATCGAGTCCTACCGTCTCGGGCGTGCTGTACTCGGCCTCCAAGACCAACTTCTGCTCTGCCCCAAGTTCCTTGAAAACGCGATTAGCCAATGCCTCAGTTCGGCGGTGTCCTTCCCGACCGGCTCGTCAGCGATGATCTTCCCCCAGCCAGGTCCCTGTTCATCGGTGAGCTGCTGAGCCCGGGCCATGATCTCTTCCTTGAAAGTCAGCTTCGGGCAGGAACAGCGGACGTTCCTGCAGGGTAGGGGATCGTCGGTGCCTGACCCACTGCGGACTCTCAGAGCCTGACTCGAACTTGCTTCAGACCTGGCATCCGGACGCTGGGGAGGCCATCTGATCTCGCCACCGGGGCTCACGATGATTCCGTGGTGCAACCGATCGCCTGGATCATGGCCCCTACGGCCGCCGCCTGTCCCAGGCCACTCTCGCGCACCAGGGCCCGCCACGTGAAGAAGTTGAGGGCCAGCCGCAACATCGCGTGCTGGGTCTTGCTTAGCTCTGTGCCGAGCACGTCCTGATAGGCCGCCATCGACGGTCCAATCCGCAACTCGACGATCTCTTTCGTCAGCGAATGGTATTCGGCATCGCGCAACACGCATGCGGCCAGGTCCTCGTTGCGCTCATACCAGCGGTAAATGGCAAGAAGGCCGACCCGGAGTCGCTCGCCCCCATCCTCGATGCCCTGCCAAGCTGCTGCGTCGGGCAGGGAATCGCGCTCCAGCGTCAGTCCCGAGCACGCCAGGTACAGACTGCGCTCATCGGGAAAGTGGGCGTAGAGCGTATGCCGCTGAACGCCGGCCCGCTCGGCCACCATGCTGAGCGACGTGAGTGCCGGACCGATGCTGCCGTGCAGTTCGACGGCGGCTTCGACGATCCGCTGCCGGGTCTCGGCCTGCTGCTCCGCGCGCTTCTTGAGGGTGTAGGTCCGGGTCATGTGTGTTTCGGCACACAGCACTGTGCCGCCATATTGACCATATGTCATTTTCACTGCACGGTAATGTACGTTCAAATGTGACTGCTGTCCACCGTCGCCCAGTCCGGCCGGTGGTGCCCACCAAGATGATCGCGTGGAGAAAGTCATGGGACCCAACATCAGCGAAATCGCCGACGGCATCTATCGGATCTCGATCTTCGTGCCGGAGATCGCCCCGCCTGCGGGCTTCACCTTCAACCAGTTCCTCGTCCTGGGCGACGAGCCGCTCCTGTTCCACACCGGGTTGCGGAAGATGTTCCCGCTCGTGTCCGAGGCCGTGTCCCGGATCATGCCGGTCGGGAACCTGCGCTGGATCACGTTCGGCCACTATGAGGCCGATGAGTGCGGAGCGATGAACGAATGGCTGGCCGTCGCCCCCCAGGCGCAGGTCGCACACGGAATGACAGGCTGCCTTGTGTCGTTGAACGACATGGCCGATCGCCCGCCGCGGGTGCTGTCGAACGGCGAGGTGATCGACATCGGCGGCAAGCGGATCCGCTACATCGACACGCCGCATGTGCCGCACGGCTGGGATGCCGGGGTGATCTACGAGGAGACCAGCCGGACGCTGTTCTGTGGCGATCTCTTCACGCATCTGGGTAACGGCCCGGCGATCACAGAGAACGACATCGTCGGCCCGGCGCTTGCGTCCGAGGACATCTTCTATGACACGAGCCTCGGCCCGAGCATCGCGCCGACGGTGCGCCGGCTGGCCGATTTGACCCCGCGCACCCTGGCCTTGATGCACGGCTCCTCGTATGTCGGCGATACCGTCGCTGCACTGAATGATTTGGCCAGTGCCTACGACAAGCGCCTGCGGGACGCGATGGCCGAGATGTCGGCTTGAGCGTCAGTCCTTTCGGGCGGCCAGCCACAGCAGTCCGACGAGGACGATGTTCAGGCAGGTCAGCCCCGCGAGGAAGCCGAGCGCGGCGCCGGGACCGCTCCACTCGATCAGGATCGCGCCCAGCGAGGGCGAGAGCGCCTGGGCCAGCAAGCTGGGCATTGCCAGCCGACCCATGAGCGAGGCATACCCGTCAGGGCCGAACAGGGCGAGGGGCAGGGTGCCCTTGGCAATGGAGCCGATTCCGTTCCCCGCGCCGTACAGCGCAAGGGCGACCGCGAGGATCCGGAAGCCGAAGAGGAGCAGGGCGACACCGCCGGCGACTAAGGTGACGGAGGCCGCCAAGGTCCAGATCGGGTGGTAGTGGCGGCCGAAGGCCATCTCAATGACGCGGGCGCCGACCTGCGAGGGACCGACGAGCGCGCCGAGGGCCACCGCTGCCGCGAGTCCGAGGCCCCGTGCCTGAAGGAAGGTGAGCAGGTGTACCCCGATCATCGAGGCCGTCACGGCCCCGAGGGTGAGGATCGTGGCGAGGAGCGCGAACGCGCGGGTTCGCGTGGCTCCGGTCAGAGGGGCTGGTGACGGCAGCCCGGGCTTCGCGCCGGGGAACCTGCCGCCGCTTGGAACCGGCCCGATGTCGGGTACGACGAAGGCGTGCAGCGGAAGCGAGACGAGGACATGGATCGCGGCATAGGCCGCGCAGGCGCCGCGCCAGCCGAAATGCTCGACCAGCCAAGCGCTGAGTGGCCAGCAGACCGTGCTGGCGAAACCGCCCCACAGGGTCAACGTGGTGATCGCACGCCGGGCATCCCTGCCGTACAGGCGGCCCAGCGTGGCGAAGCCCGCGTCGTAGAGACCCGACCCCATGCCGAGGCCCATCACGAGCCAAGCCATCAGGTAGACGGGAAGGCTGTGGGCCAGCGCGAGGGTCGCGAGCCCGGCGGCGAGCAGGATCGAGCTGGCGACGAGGACAGGGCGTCCGCCCTTGATGTCGATCGTACGCCCGATCCGCGGCGCGACCAGTCCGGCCGCGAGCAGGCCGACGGACAGGCCGCCCACGACCCAGCCGAGCGACCATCCCGTGTCTGCGGCGATCGGTTTCGCGAGCACGGCGGGAAGGTAGAAGGACGATCCCCAGGCAAGGATCTGCGTGATCCCGACGGCGGTGATGACCACCCCCGGGCTTGGCTTCGGCATGGCAGGATCGTTCGCCAGGGACTCACTCACCGGATTCGACACGGGCGGATCTCAGCAGCAGCCAGCGGGTTCCGCAACCTTCTCCGGTGCCTTCGCCGGGCCGCATCCGCAGCCGGATTGGCCCTCGGCCTTGGCCACGGCGTCCGCGACGCAGCAGGCATCGGCCTTGGCCGGAGCGGGACCGCCGCAGCAGCCAGATGATGCAGGCGCACCGTCGACGGGAAGGTTGGTCGAGCACACGCCCGTCTCCGGCAGGACGAGATGGATGTCGTCCGCCGCCGCGAGGTCGCCGGCGATGGCCGCCACGACTGAGCGGACCTGCTCGTAGCCCGTCAGCATCAGGAAGGTCGGGGCACGGCCGTAGCTCTTGATCCCGACCGTGTAGAAGCCCGGCTCCGGATGGGCGAGCTCGCGGTGGCCGTGGGGCGGGACCGACCCGCAGGAGTGGACGTTCGGGTCGATCAAGGGTCCGAGGGCTTTCGAGCTTTCCAGCCATGGATCGAGATCGAGCCGCAGCTCGCGGGTGAGGTTCAGGTCCGGGCGCTGTCCGGTCGTGACCACGATCCGGTCGATGGGCCCGATCTCGCGGAGGCCGCTTGCCGTTTCGCCCTCGACCATGACCTGCCCGCCGGCGGTCCGCACGCGGACCACGGAGAACCCGGCAACCAGCGTGACTCGTCCGCTGTCCACGAGCGCCTTGAGTCTGGAGCCGAGCTCCCCGCGGGCCGGGAGCTGGTCGGAGCGGCCGCCGCCATAGACCCGCATCAGGTTCTCGCCGCGGGTCGCCCACACGATGGACGTCGCGGGATTCCGTTCCGCAAGCCGGGCCAGGTCGAGAAGGACGTTGGCAGCCGAGTGCCCAGCCCCCACGACGAGGGTTGTCCTGCCCTCGTAGGCGGCACGGTCACGTCCGAGCACGTCCGGGATGCCGTAGGCGATGTGGTCTGCGTTCTCGGCCTCGCCCTCGGCGAGGATGCCGCCCGCGCCGAGGGGATTTGGTACCGTCCACGTGCCGGAAGCGTCAATCACCGCCCGGGCCAGGTCGCGCCGGATCGATCCGTTGCCGGTGGAGACGGCGAGCACGAACGGCTTGGTCTCGCGCCCCCGGCTGAGCACCTTGTCAGCGCCCTGCCGGGTGATCGCCTCCACGGCAGCGCCGGTCTCGATCACAGCCGCCATCTCGGACGTCTCGGCGAGCGGCTTGAGGTAAGCCTCATACAGGTCCGATCCCGTCGGCATCGCCTTGCCAGGCGGCTCCTGCCAGCCATGGGACTGAAGCAGCGCGCGGGCCGCCGTGTCGGTGTTGTACTCCCACGGCGAGAACAGGCGAACATGGCCCCAGTCGCGGACGTTGGCGCCAACGGTCGAGCCGGCTTCGTAGACCTTCACGGGAAGGCCGTGCTGGATCAGGTGAGCGGCGGCTGCAAGACCGACAGGGCCTGCGCCGATGACGGCGACGGGGAGGGCATCAGACGAGGTCATGGCAGGACTCCTTGGTCAGCAGCAGGAGGCGGGTTGGGGAGCGAAGCCGTCGCGCACGCGCTCGACGAAGACACGCCCATGGCAGCAAAGGATCTTCAGCATCCGCGAGGGATCGCGGTGGCGGGGCTGGGCCAGGACGGCGAGGACGTCCGCCCGCTCGAGGCCGATGTCGCAAAGAAGATGGTCGTCCAGTTCGCCGAGGGCGATGACGTGCCGACGGTTCCGCGCCGCGCGGGCGAGATGGAGGACGAAGGGAAGGAAGCCGGGCATCTGTCTCTCCTTTTCATATTTCCAGTAGTATGGAAATAGCGGGCAAAAAATAAATCAGGCGGCGTTCTCCGCCTGGGTCGCGCATCCGGCGTCGGCGCAGCACTCGTCGGCCAGGAAGCCGATGAGGCCGTTCATCGCCGGATAGCTGGCCCGGCAGATCAGCGTGGTGGCCTGCCGCTCCTGCGTCACCAGTCCCGTCAGCAGGAGCCGCTGGAGGTGATGCGAGAGCGTCGAGCCCGGAATGCCGAGGCGCTCCTGGATCTGGCCGACGGGCAGACCTGCTTCCCCTGCACGGACAAGGGTGCGGTAGACCTGGAGCCGGGTGGTGTTCCCGAGCGCTTCGAGTTGCTTGGCTGCTTGTTCGACGTTCATGGAAATAAGATGCGGGTGTCTGGATCGTCCGTCAAGCGTTATTTCTGGATTTATCGAAATAATGCTCCGGCCGATCAGTTTTGCCGCCACGCTGAAACCCACCGCGAGTCCAGGTGTTGCTCCCCCTAACGTATGTCGGCCCAGACGGCACACGCCGCGCGACGGGTTCGCGGGACAAGTATCCAAGGAGAGTGCCGATGCCCCACGATGCCTTAGGCGACGTGCGCCTGCCCCACGTCAACGATCTCCATCCGGATGTCGCTACCTTCATGATCGCACGGGCTTTCGCCGAGACCTACAGGGACGTGCTCGATGCCCCGGTGCCAGACCCGCTCGTCGCCATCCTCCGGCAGATGGAAATCGGGAAAGCCGACCATGAACACCCTGCATCCTGAACCGCACGTCGCACTGATCGTCGAGGACGAGCCCTATGTCAGGGAACTCGCGGGCGCTCTGCTGGAGGAGACCGAGCTGGACGTGGTGGAGGTCGACAGCGCCGAGGCGGCCTTGGCCTACCTCAAGGACCAGGGGGGCGAGGTCGCGATGATGTTCGCCGACGTTCGGCTGCCCGGGGAGATGGACGGGGTCCAGCTCGCCAAGGCGGCTTGCACCCTCTGGCCTGCGATCCGCATCGTGCTCACGTCGGGCGATCCGGACGCTGCATCCGACGACTTGCCGGACGGCGTCACCTTCATGCCGAAGCCATGGCGCGGCCTTGACTTGCTGGTCGAGGCGGAGCGGGCCGTTCGCCAGCCCGAGCCGCTTGTGACCTAATAGGGTCGGGGATGTTCACTCCCCGGCCGTCACCCTCCGTCCGGACGATACCGCACGCCCGGCTCCGCGCTCGTACCAGCCTTGGCTGGGGTTCACGACCCGGACCACGGACGGCGTCACGGGCACCTCGATCAAGACACCGACGACGATCGCCAGCGCCGCACCGGAGTTGAACAGGATCTGGCGTTGACCTTATCCGGATTTCTGCATTGGCGGCGTGAGCGGACCTTCATTTGGTCTGCTCAACATTACATTTTGACCCGAACCGGACCTTCACGCGTAACTCAGATCGCGAGGAGCTGACCTACAGCTGCATTGCCTCACCACGCTTACGAAGTTTGGGAACGAGGCACGAAGGCGAACTCGCGGTGGATCGTCGTCGGGCTCCCCCGCGATCTTGCGTACCGCTCAGCCGGAGAGGACAATCTGATGGATCTCCAGATCGCCCTTGCCGCGGATCTGTATCGGCCCAAGTGGAACAGCCCGAATGCGGGTACTCACCTGCTTCCATGCGGCCGCGCTCAGGTTGATCCCAGCGCTTGTACCGTAGCCAGCGAGACGGGCGGCGACATTCACAGTATCCCCCCAGATATCAAAACTGAACTTCTGCCGGCCGACGACACCGGCAACGACAGGACCGACATGAATGCCGACTCGGACATCCCAAGGGATCGGCAGTCCACGAGCCGACGTGATGGTCGATACAGCGCATTCAATGCTGGACATCACAGGATCTGGATTGGGCAAAAGCAGACTGGCTGTAGCGAGTAACCCATCCCCAACCGTCTTGATCTTCTCAAGCCCATGCTGCGTAGTGATGTCCTCGAAGGCTGAGGCCAGCAGATCAAGATTCTCGACAATCTTTTCGGGCGCGAGTCGATCGCAGGCTGCCGTAAAGCCCACTACGTCTGCAAACACTACCACAACGTCCTCGTACCGACGTGGCGTCACAGCCTGGGAGCTTTCGAGCTCCGCGACCGCCTGAGCCGGAAGAATGGCGTGCAGAAGCGCTTCGGCGCGGCACCGCTGCCGCTCAATTTCCGCGAGATAGCTCAGCTCCTGATCATGCAGCCGCTTTTTCTCCAGACAGGCGTTGATGCGGGCCCTCAGGAGCACCGGATTGAAGGGCTTGAGCAGATAGTCTTCTGCGCCGAGCTCAATGCAGCGGACGACGCTCTCGATATCCGACAAGGCCGAGATCATCAGGACGGGAATATCGCGGGTGCCCGGATCGGCCTTGAGCCGCGCCAGCACCTCGTAGCCATTGACCTCGGGCATCATGATGTCGAGGAGTATGAGGTCGAACCGCTCCTTCACTATCCTGTCTAGCGCCTCGCGCCCGTTTTCGGCCATGACGAGGTTCGTCCATCCCTCACGCCGCAATCTACGCGCCAGGGTGTAGCGATTGTCCTCGTTGTCATCCACAATGAGGATGCGGACCCCGCCATGGGTCATGGGCCGCTCCGGCATTGCAGAAGCGCATGGATCTTCGCCAACAGCCTCTCGAAAACGACGGGTTTGGCGTCGTAGTCGTCGCAGCCGGCAGCTAGCGCCCTCTCGCGGTCGCCTGCCATCGTATGCGCCGAGAGTGCAATGATCGGGATCGCACCCGTGTCAGGCGCGTCCTTCAGCAGCCGCGTGGCCGCCCAGCCGTCCAGGAACGGCAGGCTCAGGTCCATCAGGATCAGATCTGGCTTTTCGCTGCGGGCCATCTCGATGCTTTGTTCGCCATCGGACGCAACGCTGACCTCAAATCCATACTTCCTCAGACGCCGAGACAGCATATACACATTGTCATCGTTGTCTTCGACGTACAGAATCCTACTCATGTCCGCTCCTGATTGTTCACGCGGCCGAGCCGCAGGCAATCAGCAATCACCTCCCGCAATGTGGCAAGAACCTCCTCTCGGCCGCCAGGCCTCTTACGCAGGATTCTCTCGATACTGCCATTCAGGCGGCGATGTCCCTCTTCATCGAGGTCGGCGGCGGTTAGCACGATCACAGGCAGATGGCGTGTTTCCTCGCGTCCACGGATCGCCTCGATGAACTCGAAGCCGTTCATCTCGGGCATCATCAGATCAAGGAGCACGAGGTCGGGATGCGCCATCATCAAACGTTCAAGCGCGACACGTCCATTCTCAGCCTCGGCCACCTCCCATCCGTTCTCGCGCAGGATGCGGGACAGCCATCCGCGCGTGTGGGCGTCATCTTCGACGACCAGCACCCGTGGGCTCGCATGGTGGGGATGGCAGGAGGTGAGTGCCTTTCTGAGGTGTTCGCGGTTGATCGGTTTGGTCAGATAAGCCGCAGCTCCGAGGGCGTAGCCTCGATTCTCCTCATCGACGATCGTCACCATGATGACAGGGATATCGCTGAGGTCGTCATTGCGCTTGAGTTCCTGGAGAGTACTCCAGCCGTCGAGATCTGGCATCAAGACGTCAAGGGTAATGAGCGACGGCCGGATCTGACGGGCGAGCTGGATCCCCTGCCGACCACTCTCGGCCGTCACGACATCAAAGCCTTCACGTGTCAGGATCTGCCGCACGATGCCCCGCGCTGGTTCATCGTCATCGATCACCAGCGCGCGTCGGCCCTCTCCAAGGGGCCAGATATGGGCTGGAGGAGGCTCGGGGGCGGAAGGTATCGCTGGAGTGTCCGTTTGTCCCCCGTCTGCGGGCAGTGTCACGGTGAAGGTGCTTCCGACGCCCACCACGCTTTGCACGTCGATGTCCCCGCCCATCAGGCGACACAGGCGGCGGCTGATGGCGAGTCCAAGCCCGGTCCCTCCATACTTCCGTGTCGTCGAGCTATCCGCTTGAGTGAACTCCTGGAACAGCTTGCCGATCTGCTCTTCAGTCATGCCGATGCCCGTGTCCTGGACAGTGATTGTCACCCTGTCTCCGCTCGGGCCCGCAATACGGGTCGCACGCAAGACGACGGTCCCATTCCTGGTGAACCTGCAGGCGTTACTCAGGAGGTTGAGCACCACTTGGCGCAGGCGCATAGGATCGGCCTGAATGGTCCCAAGGCCTGGGGAGACTTCCACATTAAGCCGATTGCCATTCTTGGCAGCGAGGGAATCGGCGGTACTCGAAACGTCCGCCATCAATGCTCCGAGCTCGACCTCCTCAGGATAGAGTTCGAACTTTCCCGCCTCGATCTTGGCGAGATCGAGGATTTCGTTGATGAGAGCCAAAAGATGGGTGCCTGCATGGTGGATCCGGTTGAGCGGTTCAACTAGGGGCTCCTCGCCGGTTTCCTCGGCTTCCTCCTTCAGCATCTCGGTGATTCCAATAATCGCATTCAGCGGCGTCCTGAGCTCATGGCTCATGTTGGTAAGGAACTGGCTCTTCGCCCGGGTTGCCGCCATGGCTTGGTCGCGGGCCAGCTCGAGCTGTGCCGCGTGACGCGTGATCTCGGTAATGTCGGTATAGACCGCAACAGTTCCACCGCCGGCGATCCTCCGTTCACTCACTTGGATCCACCGATCACCGTCGCGATGCTGGACGTCGGCGGCGACCGGATTGTGGTGCCGAGCCAGCCTCTCTGCGACCCAAGCGTCGATACGTCCTTTGGCCTCGTGGATGAGGCCGAGTTCCGCGGCGCGCCGGATCACCTTCTCAAAGGTCGTGCCGGGAACCATAGCGGCATCGATTTCCGGGTAGAGGAGATCCTGATAACGACTATTGCACAGGACCAGGCAATCATTTGCGTCATACAGTGCAAAGCCCTCGGTGATGCTCTCGATGGCGTCGATCAGGCGCTGCCGCGCAGTGGCGACCTCGCGCAGGTTCTTCTCCTCAATCTCGATCGCAGTATCCCGGAACACTGCAAGCGCCTTTGCCATCTGGCCGATTTCATCGCCGCTGTCAGAGGGGAGGGGCGCCCGCAGGTTGCCTCCGGCGATCGCCAGCATGCTGTCGCTCAGGGCCCTCAGCCGTGCGACAAGATTACGGTCGACGTAGAGCCAGACGATGAGGAGGGAACTCAGGAGGCTTAGGGCGACAACGCCGAGAAGAATGTTGCGGCCTACGCGCCGCGCCATCTGTGCTTCTCCTCCGGCCTCTTGGATATCGTGTCTTGCGGCAGCGATAAGTCCGTCGACAGCTTTCGTCAGCTGAGCCGATAGCCCAGCGTTTTCCGACAGGAGACGCTCGGCCTCCTCGACAAGACCGAGTTCAGTTCGGCGCGCATTGAGGACGCTGTCAGGTCCCTCGATCAGCCGTGCGAAATCGGAGATGCGCTGCTCGAAGCGGGAGCGCAGGCGCAAGTCCGTTAGGCTGGATGTGATCTGCCGTAAGGTCGACAGCGATCGGTTGAGCGGGAAGCTCAGCACGGGAAGGTCAGCCTGATTTTCTGCCAAAGAGGCCCTGAGCAGGCCATCGTTGATCGCCGCAAACTCGAGTTGCGCCTTCTGCATCGGCAGAATTGCGGCGATCTCCTGCACGATTTCCATAGGCGACTGCGTGGGCCCGTCGCTTGGGGACGTGCGGTGCAAGGTTGCGATCTTAGAATCCATGACCACGATGGCTGGGGCTACCAGTCGCTGAGCGGCCACCGTTGCATTTGACAGGCGACGGAGGAGGGCATCCTTGCGCTCCGAGACTGCGAGCCGTCCCGCGACGAGACCGGCAAGTGCGGTGAGATTTCGGCGCAGGCCCTCGACGGCCGGCTCCATCGCGGCGAGCGCAGCGGGATCGACGGCGCCACTCCTGATTTGAGCAAGCAAAGCCTCGAGGCGATCGACCTCTATCGTGATGGACGCAGAGATCTCCCGGTATTGCGCCTCTGATCGCACTGTCAGCAGGGCCGGCGCGGCGGCGACGATGCGCTCGGCCTGACGCGACAGATCGAGGGCGGTGAGCGCTGATGGCACGCGTTGATCTGTGATCCGCTCAAGCACATAGGCCATCTCACGGAACGCATAGGTGCCCGTCGCAGCAGCTAGCACAGCAAAGGCGCTGATCCCGAGGAATGCGAGGAGGAGGCGCCAGCGGACACTAAGCCGGTTTCGCATGACTGCAAGGGTAGAACCCTCCCTCATTCCAGAGGCACATACTGGCCACCCCGCCAGATAAACCACTCGAAGCCGGGCTGCCGGACGTCGCCCTTTTGGTCGAAGCTGATCGGCCCAAGAATCGTAGCGAACTCGCCGGTGCGGAATGCAGCAATAACGGCCTTTTGTTCCACCGAGCCAGCCTTTGTGGCGGCCTGGGCCCAGGCCTGGACAGCCCCGTAGCTGTAGAGTGTATATCCCTCAGGCTCGAAGCCCTGCTGTCGGAGACGGGCAACGACTGGCTCCGCTACTGAGCTCCGGCGCGGATCGCGGAACGAGGTGAAAAGGGTACCCTCGCCAGCCTCTCCGGTGACCTGCGCGAACGCCTCGCTCGCGATGCCATCCCCGGAGACAAGTTGCATTTTGTAGCCCTGCTCGTGGGCACTCCGGACCAACAACGCGGCTTCCCGATAGTACCCGCCGAAATAGGCAACCTCGACCCCGGCGGACTGAAGCTTAGCGACGAGAGGGGAGTAGTCGCTCTGACCGGGTATTAGATCCTCATTCAGTGTTTCGGCGACTCCATGCTTGGTGAGTTGCCGCCGGGTCTCCTCGGCAAGGCCCTTGCCGTAAACCGATCCATCACTGACAATCGCGATCTTGCTATTGGGCCAGCGCGCAACGAGAAAGTCTCCGGCAATAGCGCCCTGCTGATCGTCCCGCCCGCAGATGCGGAAGACATTGGCGCGCCCCTCCTCGGTCAGCCGCGGGTTAGTCGAGGCGGGCGTCATCTGGATGATTTTGGCTCTATCATAAATCTCGGCGGCCGGAATTGAGGCGCTCGAGCACTGGTGCCCGACGACGAACGAGACCCTGGCTGCCACAAGCCGATGGGCGGCCGCAATAGCTTGGCCGCTGTCACAGGCATCGTCGACTGAAATGAGCCTTAACTGCTGGCCAAGGATGCCGCCGGCGGCATTCAGGTCAGCAACCGCCAACTCGACCCCTTGCTGCTGTTGTTCACCCTGATACGCATTGGGACCTGTGAGGGCTCCTGCCATGCCGATCAGGATCTCGGCTGTCGCAGCAGAGATGTGCATGGCTGTCAGAACGGCAGCAGCACTGACACTCCACAGAATCCGCCTCATAGCGAGCCTCCCGCTCTATGGGGGCATCAGTCCAACCGCGGCGTTATCCACTGCCGGGCGAAGGCAAATATTACATTGAGATAGGCTTCACCTTTCAAGGGGCAATTGTCTCTTGATGCCTATTGTTTGAGCACCTTCAGCGGGCCCACTTATGCGGATTGAAAAGAAAGAGAGCTTCGACCGCTTGCTTCGAACCGAAGTGTCCGAAGCTCTGACGTCCTGGGTCGATGGTGTCCCTTCCATGCACTCGTTATTACTGTGTGCTTGAGCGAATGCGGCCCAAGGGCAGCTAATGGCACGAGGCTGACCCTAGCTGTACTTCCGCACTGCTGGGATGACCGGACCTTCGCGCGAGCCCGCTGCAAGGCACTGGATGACCCACTGCGGACCTTCCACTCGTACAGGAATAGAGCGGAACATGGGCGGGGAAACAAAGCCACCACTCGTGGTAACGAGAATGTCCATCCCATACTAAGTTTGTGGAACCTGTCAGGCAGCTTGAACTGGAACAGCCGCAGTGAGCTCGGCCGATAGGACCGCTCGCCACAGTTGTGATAGTACTCCTTTATAGGTATTCCTAAAGAGATCGCCTACCGGATCGATTCTCCAGCGTTCTCAACAAAGGAGTGCAGAAATCTGGCCTGGACAACCTTAGCAGTAATCCCAGTTTGGCCGATTTGAACTAGCACCCACCCATGAAAATCTTCAGACTTCTTATCGGAGCGGCTCTGCTCCTTGCTGGCCTCTACGTGATTGTTGGCGAGTATCTCTCGGGAACCAGCGCTGACGCCACGATCAATGCCCGCACCACGGTGCTCCGAGCACCGGTCCAGGGGCTGGCCGAGTTCTCTGTTCGCAGCATCGGAGCCCGGGTGTCCCCGGAAGAGGCCGTGGTGCGCATCACCGACAACCAGTTCGACAATGCCCGCCTGATCGACCTGGAGCGAACCCGCTCCACGATGGAGGCGGATCTCGCTCGGCTCAGGGCCCAGTCTGCGGCCGTGGACGAGGCTCGCAAGATCCTCGAGGCCCAGGCCAAGAGCTATCAGGAAGGGCGGGTGCGCCAGATCCGTTCCCGCATCGCCGAAGCGCAGACCGCCGTGAACTCGGCGGAGGCCCGGTTCCGTGAGGCGGAGAGCGCTCTCGAGCGGACCCGCGAGCTGAGCTCGCGCGGAGTCCAGACCGCGATCACCCTCGATCGCGCCAAGGCCCAGTACGATGTCGCGCAGCAGGACATTGCCAGCACGCGCGAGCGCATCACCTATCTCTCCGCGGAGCTCTCCTCGGCCCAGAATGGGGTCTTCATCGGCGATTCCTACAACGATGCGCCGTTCTCAATTCAAAGGATCCGCGAATTCGACCTGAGGCTCGCCGAGCTGAAGGCCGAAGCCGAGAACGTCAGCCGACGCCTGAATCTCACTGCCGAGCAGATCGCGGCCGAGCGGGTCCGGATCAATCGCCTGACGTCGGCGGAGCTCTCGGTGCAGAGCCCCGGCATCGTCTGGAACTTCCTCGCCAGCAGCGGCGAGCACGTCAACCAGGGGCAGGATCTCGTCCGCTTCGTGGATTGCTCCGCCGTCATGGTCACGGCCAGCGTGAGCGAGAGCGTCTATTCTACCCTCCGGGTCGGCATGCCGGCCCAGTTCCGGCTGATCGGCGACGATCGGGTCCTGCAAGGAACCATCACGCGCCTCGGCGGATCGGGGGCAGCCGGCCTCTACAGCACGCTCGCTATCGGCCCGAGCCCGGAGCACCTGACCCGCTTCGACGTCGCCCTGAGCATTCCGGAGCTCGCGAGCGATCCGGACCTCTCCTGCGCCGTCGGGCGAACGGGTCGCGTGGTCTTCATGGGTGGACCGCTGGCCGGCATCCGGCAGAAGCTGACGGATCTCGGTCTGTAGATGCTTGTCCTCGACCAACATTTGTCGAGCCTCGCGGGCCTTGCCGTGGTGATCGGCCTCGCCCTTCTGTTGCTGCCGCTGGCGACACCCAGGAGCGCGCCCATCCGCATCCTTCTGCTTGGCCTTACCACCCTGCTGGGCTGGCGCTACATGATCTGGCGGATCACCGAAACGGTTCCGTCGGCGGCCGAAGGCCTCACCCTCGACGTCATCGCGGGCTGGACTTTCGTGGCGATCGAAGCTCTGGCTCTCGTGTCCTCAACGACGGCCTATCTGTTCCTCACCCGCCGGAAAGACCGGCACCAGGAAGCAGACCGGAACCTCGCCTGGTGGGGGAGCCATCCGCCGCGTGTCGACCTCTACATCGCCACCTACAACGAGGAGTTGGAGGTTCTCGAGCGCACGCTCGCCGGTGCGCAGGCGATCGATTATCCGAACCTGCGCGTGTTCGTACTCGACGACGGGCGACGGGAATGGCTGACCGAGGTGTGCCGTCGCTATGGCGCGGAGCACAGAACACGCCCGTCCAACGAGCACGCGAAGGCCGGCAACATCAACTACACGCTGACACAGCGTCTGAAGGGGGAGAATGCCCCCGACTTCATCGCCGTCCTCGACGCGGACTTCGTCCCACACCGTAATTTCGTGCGCCGGGCCGTCGCCCTGTTCCACGACCCGAAGGTCGGCCTCGTCCAGACGCCACAGCACTTCTTCAATCCCGATCCGATCCAACACAATCTCTACATCGCCTCCGCCTATCCGGACGAGCAGCGCTTCTTCTTCGATCATCTGGAACCTGCGCGCGACGCATGGGGCATTGCGGTGTGCTGCGGAACCTCCTCGATGGTGCGGGTCTCGGCTGTGCGCGAGATCGGCGGCCTGCCGACACAGAGCGTGACGGAAGACTTCCTTCTAACCATTCGCCTCGACAGCCACGGCTATCGTACGGTCTATCTCAACGAAGCGCTCACGGAAGGGCTCGCCCCGGAAGGACTGCACGAATATGTCGTGCAGCGCGGGCGCTGGTGCCTGGGCATGATGGAGATCGTGCGCAACGTCTACAATCCCTTTGGCGCCAATGGCTTGCGCTTCATGCAGCGCCTGAGCCTCGTCGACTCGCTGCTATTCTGGACGACGACCTTTCCGTTCCGCTTGATCGCTCTCATCGGCCCGCTGCTCTACTGGTATTTCGGCATCATCGTCGTGAATGCCTCGTTGACGGATGTTACGTCGTATTATCTCCCTTATTACGCAGCCGTGCTGATCACGCTCAACTGGATCTCCGGCGGCCTAATCTGGCCCGTGCTCAACGACGTGTCGCAGCTCATCGCCGCATGGCCCATCGCGCGCGCAGCCGCGATGGGCCTGCTGACCAGAGGACCGCACAAGTTTCGCGTCACGGCGAAGGGCGGCGACCGGACGAAGACAATCGTGCAATGGCCGATGATGAAGCCTTTCGCGATCCTCTTCGGCCTCACCGTGCTGGGACTTCTCCTGCCCCTGATCTTCCCGGATCATTTCAGCCATGTGGCCAAGGCTGGCGACGGGATCAGGATCATTCTGTTCTGGACGATCTACAATCTGATCGTGCTCGCCATCACCATGCTGGTCTGCGTCGAGCGGCCTCGCACCAACCGGCCCCAACGCGAGAATGTCGAGCTGGCCACGATGTCGGTCGGATCGCAAAGACTCCCGTCCTGGGTGCTCGAACTCGGAGTCGATCATGCCCGTGTGCGCGGATTAACCGGGTTGCCGGTCGGCGCCCTGGGAGCAATCGCTCTTGCGGATGTCGGCGATGTCGCCATCCGCATCTCGGACGAAACGAATGATGGCTATCGCCTGTCCCTGCGTCCGACGCCGGAACAGCGCGATGGGATCCTACGCAAGCTCCACACGGCAGATACCAGGCCGGGAACCGGGCGGGGCGACCTTCCTGAAATGATCAGGGGCTGGATGCGCAGCCTGGGATCGCGGTAGGCGCAAGAAAGAGGAGCGCGAGAATGCGCATTGGGATCAAGACACTTGTATTCGTGATCGGCGCCTTGCTGATGCTCGTACCTGCCATCGTCGCCGGTACCATGTTCACGAATGCCATGCAGCGCCGTGCAGAGGAAGCCAACAGCGCGCGCTTGCGGCTTCTTGGCGAGATCGTTGCCGATCAGCTCGGTCGGCGCATGCACGAGCTCTGGCAGGACGTTGAGGGAATGGCGCGCGTCGTTCGCTTGGACGACTCTGAGGAAATCCGCCGCCAGTTCACCCTGCTGGGCCAAGTGGATCGGCGGTATACCTGGATCGGCGTCACCGACGTGCAGGGGAAGGTGATCGCCGCTTCGCAGGGCATGCTGGAGGGCGCAAGCGTTGCCGAGAGGCCGTGGTTTCGCCGCGGCCTTAACGGCCCGGCTGCCGTCGATGTGCATGAGGCGGTACTTCTGGCGAAGCTTCTTCCCGCAACGCAGGAGCCGCGCCGTTTCGTCGATTTCTCCGCTCCGATCAGGAATGACCAAGGGGCCGTGATCGGCGTCATCGGGGCGCATTTCGACTGGAACATGGTCAAGGATATCATCCAGGCCGTGAGGGAACAGGGGGTCGATGCCCTTCTCGTCTCGCGGGACCGGGTGGTTCTCTCGGGCCCGCAGGAGCTTCAGGAAACCAGGCTGTCCGAAGGGTCGGCCGTCGCCGCCAGCCAAGGGACATCGATCTCGCGTCGCGAACGATGGCAGGACGGCAAGGACTACATGACGGCCGTTATTCCCACAATCCAGTTCAAGGACATGCCCAGCTTCGGCTGGAGCCTCATCGCGCGTGCGGACCTGAACATGGTGCTCAATCCCACGCGGTCGATCACACAGGCCTTCTGGATGCTGCTCGGCGCCGGCGCACTGGCTGGTCTCGTCCTGCTTTACCTCTTCTCCGCCTGGCTCGCCAAGCCGCTCCGCCGGCTGATGGCAACGGCGGAGGCGCTCGCCAGCGGCCGCGCAGATCAGCCGCCGCATGACGAGACCCGCTACGAGGAGGCCGCTCGTCTGAGTGCCGCGCTCGTGCGGATGCAGACCTTCTCGATTAGGCCCTATCAGCCGACCCGAGCCGAGAAAGGCAAGAAGCCGACGCGTGTGTCCTGATGCGGGTTCTGAATGGCGGACAAGTTCGGGAGGATGATCGGAAAGTCTCTGGGCCGATATTCCAGATCGATTTGCCCCAAATGGGTTTTGTATGGACTACTCATCGCACCAACAAGGCGTCGACGAGTCTACTTGTCTGCCGGTCGCGACTACAACTTGGCGCTCTTGACGACTGAGTATCATGATCGGCGGCTACCATTCGGATTGGGCTCGCTTGTTGCATCAAGCCGCTCTGGCACAATCTGGAAACAATGGGAATGTCAGCAAATGGCACTCCTGAGACGTAAGCGTTTGGTCCGCTTCGACACTCAAGTGCCGACGTTCGTTGGTTCCGCCGGAACGTGAAAGTTTGACCCTGAGCGGTCGTTCAGCCGTAGGCGTTTATCGCCAGTGTGGCTGGAGTTGGGCTGGAAGAGCGGTTCGGCTTGGTGGTACTCCTGCATAGCCGTCAATGGCTTCCCGCAGCAAGGCCGTTGCTGCTTGCGCACAGTTGCTCCCATCCGTCATATTCACCTGGACCGGAGCGGGTCGACCCATGGCACTCCTGACCACCCTGCCACTATGGCTGTCTGGCGTCCTTCTCGTCGGCGGGGCAACGCTCATCGCCATGGCCGCTCCCGCCTTCGTTCGCCGGCACGTCAGCTCGGACCGGCTCCGGATCAACAACGAGGTGGCCGGCTTCACATTTGCGACAGTCGGTGTGCTTTATGCCGTGCTGCTGGCCTTCGCCGTCATCATCGTCTGGGAAAAGTTCAGCGAGGCAGAGCACGCAGCCGCCCAGGAAGCCGGCGCTGCAGCGACCCTCTACCGCCTGGCGGAGGGCATCGGGGGTGATCCCGGTGCTGCCCTCCGCGACGGGTTAACCCGCTACGTGAGAGCAGCCATCGCCGAGGACTGGCCTGCCATGGAGCAGAGCGGGTCAAGCCACGCGGTGACGCGCGGGCTGGACGCCGCCTACGCAGCCCTGCTGACGTTCACCCCCAGCGATGGCCGCGGAACGGCCGTTTTGGCCGAGGCTCTCCGGCAGCTTGATGGCCTGACCGAAGCCCGCCGCACAAGGCTCGTCCTGGCCTCCGGCGCAGTGCCTGGGGTGCTCTGGTTCGTGCTCTTCGGCGGCGCCGTCCTGACGATCGGCTTCACGCTGTTCTTTGGCACCGAGAACCTGCGCGTTCACGCGATGATGACGGGGATCCTGTGCTTCCTGATCGTCTCCGGGCTGCTTGTGATCATCGCCATGAACCACCCCTTCGCGGGATCGGTGAAGGTGCAGCCGGAGGCCCTTTCGGCGGTGCTGGAGGACTTTGGTGAGAAGGCTCAGCCGTGATGGATCTCGTTGCACGTCTTCAAGACTAGAACGGCTCATGGCAGGATGCATGATCTTTCCACGTTCGTGAAAATCCTTCTGCCGATAGTAGCCTTCCCTCTGCCGCTTTTTCCTAGTAGCCGCGCTGCCAGCAGCCCCCGCAATGGCGATCGATCTCTAGCGTCGCTTCTTGGCACGCCTGAGACCTAAGCCCGAGGGCAGCAATCCTCATCGAACCGGACGTTCCAAACGGGTAGGGAATCTCGGTTCCTGACCCGTTTCGGACATTGCTGAACTGTGGCCGACCTTCGCAACGGACGGTTCCTCGGAGGGAAATACAACGCTGTGATGCTTTCCGGACGCGTGTCAGCAGGTCGAATTCACTGTTCGCGGCCATGCCGGACGGCTGGATGATGGGCATGGGTGCGTTCTCTTTCCCAGTCGCGCGGCGATGGTAGGCTAAAGGTGCGTCCGACACTCTGCTCGGACGGGTCCAAGGTGGCCGGCGATATCCTGAGCCCGCGTCTCAAGCAGATAGGGGGTCTTGAACCCTTCAGAAACTGAACCTTGCCGGGCTACCTGTCTCGGTTCGTCAAGTCGGTGTCCTGTTCTGTCAAGCTGACCGCCTGCTCTCGTGCGAGGCTGCTGGTATCGGCGGATTCATTCCTGACGCGATCGCGGCCACGTGGAGAGAACCAATGCAACCCCCATCGATCCTGACGCTTGGCGCGATCAGCCTCGTCCTGGCCGCTTGCCAAACCCCGCAGCAGGCCGTGCAGCAGAAGGAAGATCCGCTGGCAGCTCCGGCTTCACGCGCCAGCCCGCATGAGCAAAGGTCCGGGGCGGAAAGCGGCGGCGCTTATAGCTGACTTCATCAGGCCCACGCTTCCGCGACACCGATCGCTTTGGCACGCCATCACTCGTTCTGGTTCTCAGAATCTGCAAAGGAGAAGTCGATGCTCGTGAGAGTGCCATTGTTCCTGATCCTGTCGGCTCTGGTCTCCGGTTGCGTGTCGGGCCCTTCAGG
This sequence comes from Microvirga sp. RSM25, assembly GCF_044784385.1. Lineage (NCBI taxonomy): Bacteria > Pseudomonadati > Pseudomonadota > Alphaproteobacteria > Hyphomicrobiales > Methylobacteriaceae > Microvirga > Microvirga sp. RSM25. Next base: position 1,261,655 of record NZ_CP173039.1, read on the forward strand.
CGGGCAGCCGCCAAACTACGTCGAGACCGAGCTCACCCAGAGCCCGATCCCGCGAGGATCGATGGTCGCGTCGCCGGATCTCCCCGGTGAAATTGGCGGTCCCGAATAGGCTGCCTCTTCCATAGGGGTGCCTATCCGAGACCCTGCATCAGCCCGCGGCCGCAGACGTGATTGTGTCAGGATGCCAGTGAACAAGGATTGCGCAGCCACTCACGGCCTCGCAGGTCACATCCGTTATTTACGTGCCAAGCTTCGGTCTAGGAGCCCGGCACCACTTGGCTGCGCAAGCTTCCCAAGCTCCTTCCAAGCTCTCCAAGAAAATCGTCTCAGTTCGAAGGAATGTCGGCTCCTGGCACGAAGCGGAACTTGCTTGGTCGTCTGCAGTAGGCCCGAAAGCGGACCTGCATCAATGGTGAAGGATCTGCGCTCCGAACTGCATTCCATGTACTACAAACGATCAATAGAGCTTGGATCATCGCTCTGGAATTTGAGAGTCACCTTGTTAAGAGCTTCGAGAGAACAGCGTTCAATCTTCAGCGCTTTTGCTCGAAGCCGCTCATACGTGCGCTGATGCATGCCCCTGGGTCGAGGCGGGAAGGGAGCACGGATCGACAGGCTCCCTTTGAGGCGAGCGCGAATATTTTGTGCTTGGGTGATCATTCGGAAGAGGTCCGACTCACCTTGCGAGCGGTATGCGAGACTATGGGCTTCGCGAGAGGCAAACCTCTCGGCGCCGGGCGGCAGATAAAGAATGCGGGTTTGTTGGTCCGTGATTGGACAGACGAACCACAGCCGGATGGCACCAAGGTGCGGTGCTGTACCGACCACTCTCACTGTCTGACGGCGTTCAACGCCGCGAAATCGGAACGAGACGGTCATATTTGCGTCCGCAAGGTTGGTCAGGTTGCTGCTGTACTGGATCGCTAGGCAGCGAGGTCCGAGAGGAGCGGCAAGACTCCATTGTCCTTCCGTGACTGATCCGGGTCTTAGTCGGGCAGCACGCGCGAGTACTGCGATGTCGAGTACGAGGGCATGTTCGACAAGGCCACGGCGTGAGTGCCATAGCGAGAAGTTACCTGATCCAGTGCCGCCCACGAATGCCACCTATATTGCCGCGAAATCATTTGCCAAAAAGTATACATCGCAGTTGATTGTCGGTCGCCCTAAGCGGAAAATTGTTTTATATTCAGCCGGTTATGCGATTGATGGTTGGTTGCACCCCCTGCAGCTTTAGTAGCACACTGCAACTGCAGTTCACTGTTGTTGAAAGTCATGGAGTCCCCAGCTGCCTGCTAGCTTCAGCATACCGTCGACGCGCCTTTTGTTGGATTTCCTGAGAAATAGAGTAGAGCTTGCCGTAGATCTGACCTTGCGGCGTCGGGCGGATACCAAGGGCTTTTGCAACCTCAGGATCCGTCCCCTTGCAGATGTAGTCCAACTTCCCCAACGTTGCCCGCAGAGTTGAATTGCCATTGCCAATGCGTTTGAACTTAACAGCACGATCGTTTAGGCCGTGGCAGGCCTCGTCCAGAACATTCAGGACCTGCCTCTTGAAGTCTCGAAGTATCGATGGCGGGCAATGAACCAAGATATGCGTATTGGCACAGCCGTTTGGATTCTCACGAACTGCAATCTGCGCGAAGATCTTGCAGTAGCGCGGCTTAAGCCATTTCCTGGTGAGCTCCATCAGCCGCCCGAGAATCTGGCCATCTGGATCGTTCCCAACCCAGGTGCGGGTCCAGTTGATGTCGATGCTGAGATTGAGAGGGTGCTTAATATCGTGAGCGAATTCAGCCGCAGATCGCATCTTCGTAACATGGTGTTTTGTCAGATGGGTGGACTGCCGGCGCAGGGGATGAGCTGACCTCTCGAGATCCAGTGATGCACTGATCCTACTACTATTACGAGGATTACTACGCGCACGCGTGAGGATAGCGCGCCAGCGACATTGGGAAGAACGCGTGATCGCAGAAGGATTTGAGGCATCATTTGGCAGGCTTTCGACACCACCGTCACTTGCCATGGTCTTTCCAAGTTTGCGATCGTTCATCATCGTGCTCTCCTAAACCCGAGCCAGCTTGCCTGCGTTGTGCCTCGCAGGTGGTAAACTCAGAAAGCCGCTGCGTCGGGCGTCGCTCATCTGCTCACCTTCACGATAGGCAAGGCCATCCAGCGGCGGACATCACCAATCCGGTATTCATCAGCGTTCGTGCGAGAGGCGGCTGTTAGGCAGCCCGGCCCGTGTCCCTGTCGATCCCAGCGGTGGAGCCTCGCGACCGAGCAGCCGAGAAAGAGCGCGACTTCTGCGGCGGAAACGATCGTGTCGTCCGGCAGACATCCGAGCTCAATCGGGGTTCGGATAAGGAGGCGATGCTGTTGCGGCTGCTGCGACACGGGATTGCTCGGGGAACAGAGCAGGCTAGGTCTGCGACGGGCCAGAACTGCTCGTCGAGCGGCGGTTCTTGCTATTGGCCCACGCCTGCAGGTCTTCCAGGCTGTAGACGATCAGTTTGGGCGAGAGCTTCTTATAGGTTGGGCCGGAACCCCGCAGCCGAGCATGGTTCAAAAACGAGACGGAGACACCGAGGTATCGAGCCGCCTCGGGCGTCCGCAGGTGTCGCAACAAAGGCGGTGCGGATTGCTCTTGCGCAAGCGATAGCTGCTGCTGAAGCAATTTTGCCGCGGCCTTGGCCTTCGGCATCATTGGACGGGTCGTCATGGTTCTACACTCTGTCCGGTCTTGTCCCAAGAACTGAGCGTTCAATAAAAAATTTCAAGATGCCGAGATCGCAAAGACTAACGTGATTGTGTAAAACTGGCGAATTGCATCTGATCGAGCTGTAGCGGTCATGGCTACTTGCACTTTGCTTTCCGCGTGAACCGGAATGGATAGTAATATCTTTCACACAAAAATGATGAAGGACTTATTGTGGCATTTCGCCACGAATTACTCACAGGTTGTTGCGACCTGCCACGGCGGCTTCAGCAATTTGAAGCACTTATCGGTCACGAGCCCGGCTGTGGCGTGTGGCAGAATTGGGGCGAAACCATCTGTGTAGGTTGCTCTCGGGCACAGGATGCGCGTGGCTTGCCCGAGGTGGAGCTCAAACAGCGATACGGGTGATCTCGGCCGCGAGCTTCTGAAGGGCACCGCGCTTTGCTGACACGTAATCATGGCGGTCGTAGACGCCGGCCACCCCTGGGATCGTGTGAACAAGGACCCGTTCCGCAATTTCGCCGCTGACCCCGGCGCGGCTCATGAGCGAGCGTGCGGTACGACGTAGGTCATGCAGCCGCCATCCCGTGATCCCGCTGGCGCAGTCGATGACTGCCTTGGCCTTTGAGAAGCCGGAGATCGGCGTGCGGCCTGTGGTGGTGAACACGTACTCGCCCGAGCGCGGGAGGGTAGCAAGAATGGCTTGAACCTCCTCGGTCAATGGAACAGTGTTGGCCCTGCCGTTCTTGTAGTGCTCGCGGGGAATGATCCAGAGATCGCCATCGATCTCACTCCACCGCATGTGCGCCCCCTCATCCCGGCGCTGAGCTGTCAGCAGCAGGAGTTGAGCGAAAGGACCGAAGGGGTAGGGGATTTGCCGCAAGGCGTGCCAGAGGGCTCTGATCTCGTTGTCGTTCAGCACGCGATCACGGGCCCGGGCGGTGATGCTGGTACGGGCCATGCCTCGCACGAGCGGGCTTTGGAAGCGCTCGTCCCGGGCGGCATGCCAGTTGAACAGCTTGCGGATGACCGCCAGCACGTGGTCTGCGAGGGCCGCGCTGCGCTTCGCCTCGATCGCGTCGAGAAGGGCCGTCACATCGGACCGCTGGATCTCGGCGATTGGTCGAGAGCCCCACTTGGGTAGAACATAATCATGGAGCATGCGCTCGTACTCGCGCCAACTCCGAAGGTGTGGCTTGGCGTGGCGTGCGATGAAGGAGGCCGAGATCGCTTCGACGGAGTTCGCCATCTTCCGCTTCTTCTCTTGCGCGGCCTGTGCAGCTTCAGCGTGGAACTGTTCTCGTTGGGTAACTGGGTCAATGCCTTGGTGGAGCTTTCCCCTCACCTGAACGGCGATGCTTCGGGCCTGATCGGGCGTCAGGCTCTCGCCATAGGCTCCAATCGTGTAGCGCCGGATGCGACCACTTCGTCCTGGAGGGTAGCGGTACTGGACCAGGAAGACCTTGCGGCCGGACGGTGTGATTTTGACGCCGAAGCCCGGCAGATCCGCATCAAAGATGACCCTGTCCTTCTCGGCAGGCGCTAGGCCATCGACAGTGCGCTTGGTGAGTTTGATGCGAACTGGAGCAGGGGGGCGCCATGATCACTCCGGTAATCACATGGTAAGCACGCGATCAGCAACGACCACTTAGAACCGGACACAGTGTGCAACGAAAATGCGTGTGCCACAATGATGTGTGACACACGCCGTATCATAGAGCCAAGATGAGGATGAAATAGCGCCTAACTTTTAATCAGAGGGTCCTGGGTTCGAGTCCCAGCGCGCTCACCACCTCAAACCCTTAACCGGCAAGGGTTTTATGATTTCCACTTGGCTGCAATCCCGCGCCTTGTTTTTATTCGGGTAACGCCACGGGTAACAGTAGACAAAGTTCGAGCAATCCGCGCCAGCCCCGCCTCACTAGCGCTGGACAGCGCAATTTCTGCAATTGCGCTCTGAGTTGACCTTCACACAGCCTCGCTTAGAGGCAGTTCTTGACCCAGAGCTAACTCTAGCTGTTCCAACACAGTTCGCGTTTGCCACGGTTCCGTAATTTCAGTTCTTCGAATTCTCGGACCTTTGTCTCACGCACCAACGGCCACTTCCCTTCGGTCCAGCGGCGGCGCATCCTGATCCTGGGTTGGGGATCAACGGAGATGGCCTATGCCCGGCAAGTTCATACTCAAGGATGATGTCAGACGGGAGGAGTTGGAGATCGTGCGGCTCGGCTGGCTGAGCCATCCAGCTTCCACGGGCGCCAGCAAGTTCACTGTGCTCGAAGGCACCTTTTTCCCCGGCAAGGGACACAGCTTCCACTACCATGCCGACCAAGAAGAACTCATCTACGTGGTCTCCGGCGCGGTTGAGCACTGGATCGAGCAGGAGAAGCGCATTCTCGGCCCAGGAGACAGCGTGTTCATGCCTTCCCGGGTCGTGCACGCGACTTTCAATATTGGAGCCGAGGACGCCAAGGTTGTTGCCATTCTCGGGCCCTGTGTCGGCGACATGGGGGTGGAGCAGGTCGACGTATCCGGTGAGGCGCCTTGGAATGGGCTGCGAGCCAACACAACCTAAGAACAACCGGATTTCATAAGGGCTCTTGCGACTTACGCGGCCTTGCCCATCAGGGTTTGTCCCACCAAGGCTGCGGCCTCTTCGGACGTCTTGAACAGAGGCGCGTTCTGGATGTTGCACTTGCCGAAGCAGATCTTGCGCTGATCCCAGTTGAGAAGCCATTCGAACCGGCGGCGGAGCCCCTCTGCCCAGCGGTGGACCGTGTTGCAGGAATGCGGCACCATCTGCCACACTGATGCTCCCGGCAGCCCGCACCAGTTGACGCACAAGCGGCCCATTCCCTACTTTCCGGCCAAAAGCAAACCTCAGGGGCCTCATGCAACCACTTGAGCTCAAGGCTATTGTCGCGGTCGCTGCAGGCGTGCTGTTCGGCACCCCTGCCCAGGCGCAATCCCTGTCGGGGATCAAGGTTGGCGAGGAGATCTCGTCCGCATCCAAACTCGCTGCAAGGCCGCTGCTCTCCAGGAGCGTGGCTTCGCACAAGGAGCGGCGATGGAAGCTGCCCGACGGCAACAGGCTCTCCGTCGCTGTAGACCCTGAGACGAAGCGGATCGTCTACGCCGAGAAGACGTGGAGTGGCGGCGCCAACGGCAAGCCGGCTGATTTCCCAGGCTTCGTCTACGGCCAGACCACTCTCGCCGACATCAGGGCTCATGCCCAGAATAACGGGTTCGCGTTCAAGGAACACCTCATCGATGTGAGGCCGGACGGTCTTGCTCTGTTCAACGCGTACGAGGTCGAGGGTGCGTCCGGCCTCGTCGTGACGTTCGTGACCAAGCTGTCCAGGAAGGATGACGAGCGCCTCCGGACCGGCAAGGCGAATGTGGACCTCAACCGTGCCGCCCGGCTGGACGCCATCATTCTCGCCGATGCGAGGGACCTCGATACGATCTGGGGTGATGCGAAGCTGACGCACGAGGCGTACAAGCCCATCCGGTGGGAGCCGCCCCGCCATGCCACGTTAGCGTCCCGCCAAGGGGGCGAATGCCACCTCCATGGCGGCCGCCCGCTGGAGGCGGCACCCACCGCCCTCTCTCGGCGTCAGAGCGGCTCTGGAGGGCATGTGGCTTTGTGGGCTACGCTGCTGCTTCGGCATCTGTCCTTGCTGATGAGTCAGGAGCCGTGCCGCGATGGCACGCCCTGATCGCCTCGTGTGGGATGTGTGGATCCAGTAATCGCGGCGTGAGGTTTGGTTAGGACCTGCGGACTACCGTGCTGCTCCGACACCTTGATCATCGGAGTCAGCACCATGATAGGCTTCCTGCTCGCCGCAATCGGACTTGCCTTGGTGTCTCCCACAGCCTTTGCTGACGGCACGACCCTGGCGGGCTCCCTCTGGCACTGCACCCGCGCAACTGATCAGTCGCAGTTCGTCATCACCTTCTACCCGGGCGGCGTCGGGGAGGGGAGTTTCAGAATGATGAGGTGAGCCCCTACATCTTCGAGGCCTCTTGGACAAAGTCGGGCGAGTGGCCCGGGAGGTGGGACCAGACGGGCCGGCGTTTCACATGGGCTTTCCCAGATCAGAGTATTCGGATCGAAGGTAGCCTCACAGGACTTGGCCAGACAACAATGCGGCTCGCCGGAACCGAAGCCTCGCTGGCGGGACGATCAGCCGTGACATGCAGCGCTCTTTCAAAACTGCCAAAGATCGGGGCGGGGCTCCTTATTCCGAGGGACAGCCGCTTCATTGACCTTGATGGAGAGGAGGGCGAGTTGAAGGTGCCGGCCGGGATCTCGCTCCAGCCGCAGGAGCCGTGACGATCTTCCAAATCCGATTGAGCGCGGATGGGAAGCCAGCTCGACTGACCGGGCGGTTTGCTAGATTGCGGAAGGCCTGGGGAAGAGATGCTGCCGGATTGAGGCCTCCTTCATCTCGATGGAAAAGCCCGGACGGTGAGGCGGAATGTAAGCCGCATTCCGGATCACGCAGGGATCGACGAAATGCTCGTGCAGGTGGTCCACGTACTCAACCACCCGGTCGTCCTTGGTTCCTGACACGCAGAGATAATCGATCATCGCCAGATGCTGGACATACTCGCACAGGCCCACACCGCCCGCATGCGGCCAGACGGGCAGGCCGAACTTGGCCGCCATCACCAGCACGGCCAGTACTTCGTTCACGCCACCGAGTCGGCAGGCATCGATCTGCACGATGTCAATGGCGCCCCGCGTGATGAACTGCTTGAACAGGATGCGGTTCTGGCACATCTCACCAGTCGCAACCTTCATTGGCGCAACGGCCTCACGGATCTTCCGATGGCCCTCGACGTCGTCGGGACTGGTCGGCTCTTCGATGAAGTAGGGCTGGGCGAACTGCAACTGCCTGAGCCAGGCGATGGCCTGATCGACCTCCCACACCTGGTTGGCGTCGATCATCATCTTCACATTGGAGCCGATTACCTCCCGGCAGATGCGCAGGCGGCGAATGTCGTCCTCGAGATCGCGGCCCACCTTCATCTTGATGTGCCGGAACCCGGCTTCGACCGCCTCAGACGCAAGGCGGGAGAGCTTCTCGTCACTGTAGCCAAGCCAGCCGGCCGAGGTGGTATAGCAGGCATAGCCCTCCCGTTGCAGGATCACCTTCCGCTCAGCCTTGCCGGCCTCTGCCCGGCGGAAGATCTCCAGCGCTTCCTCGGGCGTGATCGCATCGGTCAGGTAGCGGAAGTCGATGATGCGGACGAGTTCCTCAGGGCTCATGTCCGCAACCAGCTCCCAGACCGGCTTGCCAGCTTCCTTGGCCCAGAGGTCCCAGACGGCATTGACGACCGCGCCCGTGGCGAGGTGGATGGCGCCCTTGTCAGGTCCGATCCAGCGCAGCTGACTGTCTCCGGTCAGGTGGCGCCAGAACCGGCCGGGGTCCTCCTTGATCCAGTCGAGATCGAGCCCGACCATGAGGTGGCGCATCGCCGCGATGGTGGCACAGCAGATGTCGTTGCCGCGCCCGATCGTGAAGGTAAGGCCATGGCCTGCCAGATCTGGATTGTCAGTCGCGAGCACCACGTAGGCGGCGGAATAGTCCGGATCCGGGTTCATCGCATCCGAGCCATCGAGATGCTCGGAGGTGGGGAAGCGCAGGTCAAATGTTCGGAGATCGGTGATGCGGGTCACGGCACGCCTCATCTGAGCCGGAGAGCAATAGCGGCTCCACTATGATAGGTATTGGGGCAACGACCACTCTCAAGAGCGCCATCCGTTGTTCTCGCCGGTTCCCGACCCTGAGAAATGGACTGATCTCCGGCAGTGGCGACAGCGCCTAACAGGTGGTGCTATGCAGGGTTTCGGACGACCTATGGGGGCAAGAGACAAACGCCAGATCCGGCACGGTCAGGCGAGAGCAAAGGTTCTCATCCGCGCGGTGAACAGACCTTGCTGGGGTCCATTAGGGTTACACTTTGACCCATAGCTGCCCTCCGACCGAACGACGCGAATGCCGCGATGGGTCGTGTTCGCAACGCTCAAAGCGCCGCCTCCCGGGCCGAGTTCACCGAAGCCAACTCGACATGCTGCTGCGCAATTTCTACCGCAGCGGCGTTGTGATGGTCGAAGCAATCGCCGAGCTGCGTTCGCAGCGGAGCCACGACGCTGGGCCTGCGGGTTCGATTCCAGGATGAAGTTCGCCCGGCTACGTGGCAGGATCCAGTCATGCGCACCAATACCGTCACACACGGTCGCTTCATCGTTCGCGACGAAACAACATGGGCCGCCTACGGGCTGCTCACGGTCTACACGTTCTTCCTGGCGCTGATCGGGCCGCTGCTCCCGCACGTGCGGGCCGAGCTGGACCTGAGTTACGCGGCCGGAGCACTCCATACCAGCGCGTTTGCGGCGGGCGTGATCTTGTCCGGCCTCTTGGGCGAAGTGGTGGTTGAGCGGTTCGGCCGCAAGCGAGCAGCCCAGTTAGCTCTCGTAGGAATTGGCATTGGGACCCTGCTGATCGCCCGTGCGCCATCGGCGGCCGTGAGCATCGGCGGTTCTGCCATGATGGGGCTCATCGGCACGCTGATCCTGATCGTCGTGCCGGCCGTTCTGGCCGAGCGGCACGGCGAGGCGCGCAGCATGGCTTTCACTGAGGCCAACATCCTGTCCTACATCGGCGCGCTCGCCGCCCCACTCACGGTATGGTGCGTTGTCAGCATTGCGACTTGGCGGACAATTTTCGTCCCCGCTTGGGCCGTGCTCATCATCACAGTCTCGGCAATCTGGGCGGTTCCGTTCCCGGTCGGCAAGGCCGCGGCGGCTGTGGACCGGAGCCGGCTGCCGAAGGCTTTTTGGGCGTTCTGGATGTTGATCACGCTCAGCGTCGCCACCGAATTCTGCCTTGTCGTATGGAGCCCGAGCTACCTGGAGAGCGTGTTCGGATTGTCGCGCGAGAGGGCTGCGGTCGCGGTCATGGCCTTTCCCGTTGGCATCATTGCGGGCCGGTTGATCGGCGCATTCGCGCTGACCCGGTTCAGCGATGAACAGGTGGTGCTGCCATCCCTTGCCATCGCATTCCTAGGGTTCCTTCTGTTCTGGTCGGCGACGCACGTTGGAGCGGCTGTGGTCGGGCTCCTGGTCACCGCGCTCGGTGTGGCCAACCTTTTCCCGGTCAGTCTGGCCCTTGCAATCGGCCAGGCCGGCTCGGCTACGAGTTTGGCGACGGCGCGCTCCTCCTTGGCGACGGGCGTCGCTCTCATCGCAGCACCGCTGATGCTCGGAGGGCTCGCCGACCAGGCTGGCATCAGAGGCGCCTTCGCGCTGGTCCCGCTGCTTCTCATCGCCGGGGCCGCAGCCCTCGTGCTCGGCCAGCGAACGTCAATTCGTTCGACATGAAATCGTATGTCAGGATCGCAGCGCCGTCTGAGCAGATTGCTCGTGCTGAAATGTTTGTGATGTCTCTCCTCGTCCTCGCTTGGTCGAGTCAAGCCCCAAGGCGTAGTCCTTCAACCGCAAACTAGATGACGCAATAAATTGTGCAGTTATTGACGTTCTGCAATTTTCATTGTAATTCCTTCAAGGAAGGTGCGTAGCAAACTGGCGAAAGGAGGAGGGGACGGATTGGGGCGAGGCGGCGGGTGCCACATGCGGCACTGCCGCTATCACAATGAGCAACTCTGGCGGCCTCCCTCAATCCTGAATCTATTGGGGTTCTTTCTGTGTGTGGTCCTGAAATCTAGGCTGAACGGAGACGAAGTATATGCGCCAGATTGGCATCGGAGTCATTGGAACTGGCTTCATGGGCAAGGCGCATGCCTTTGCCTACCGGGCCGTGTCAGGCATCCTTCCGGGGACGAGGCCTGAGCTCGAGATCGTCGCGGATGTCAACAGGGCCGCTGCTGAGCGTGCGGCCACTCAGCTGGGTTTCCGGCGCTATACGGACAATTGGCAGGATCTTGTCGCTGATCCGGCGATTGGCATCGTTTCAATTACGACACCCAACATTTTTCATCGTGAGATGGCCTTGGCCGCAATCGCTGCTGGAAAGCACGTTCATTGTGAAAAGCCGCTTGCCCCGTCCACGGCCGAGGCCCGTGACATGATGGAGGCCGCCGAAGCAGCCGGTGTGGTCACCCAGGTTGGCTACAACTACATCAAGAATCCTCTGCTCGGCCTCGCCCGTGAAATGATTACGAGCGGTGAACTCGGAGAAATCACCGGCTTCCGCGGCATCCATGCGGAAGACTATATGGCCAACCCGGATGAGCCTTACAGTTGGCGTGTTGATCCAACGGGAGGTGCAGGCGCCATCGCTGATATCGGCAGTCACATTATTGGCATGGCGCGTTTTCTCCTCGGTCCCATTGACGAGGTCATCGCCGATCTCGAAACCGTTGTTAAGAGCCGGCCCATTGCTCCCGGAGCCGGCGAGCGACGCACGGTCGAGGTCGACGATATTGCCCGCCTAACGGTCAGCTTTGCGCGAGGCTGCCGTGGGATGATTGAAGCGAATTGGGTCGCGACTGGCCGTAAGATGCAGCTCGGATTCGAAATCAACGGTACAAAGGGTACGCTGGTCTTTAATCAAGAACGCTTGAATGAGCTGCACTTCTACCAAGTCGGCCGAGACCGTCGTCACGGGGGCTTCCTGAAGATCGAAGCAGGTCCTCAACATCATCCCTACGGCCTATTTTGCGTCGCGCCCGGCCACCAGCTCGGCTTCAATGATCTTAAGACAATCGAAGTTGCGGATTTTTTGACAGCCATCGATGGCGGTGAGCATCGTGGACCTGACTTCCGTGAAGCTTATGAGATTCAGAAAATCGTCGACACGGCAGTTAAGTCATCGCGTGAGCGCCAATGGAGAACTGTGTCCTAGAGCCATAGACGTGGACGATCGGATAACGTCTGGCGCATCTGAGGGCGGCACTGGACTGTCCATCTGGGTTCTCTGAGCCTTTGAGCACTCTTTCAGACGAATGGAAATGCGTAGCGATAGCTTCATCCGAGTTTGAAGATCCCGTCACCGGGATAGCAAAGCGCCTCAGCATCATTCCCGTCGGTTGTAGTTCCGAGACGTCACCCGTGACATTTCCTTAGCGCTTCGAGGAGCACCAAACGACACATGAGGTTCTTGCAAACGCGCTACCGACTCGTGGATTCAGTCCCACCGAACAGATACTCCAAGCAAAAAAAGGGCCCTGCCAGATGGGAGAATTCCGGCAGGGCAGGCGGGAGGACCACAGAGTTGTCAGAGAGGGGCGGCTGGTCTCGGGGCCGCATCATAGGCCCCCCAGATCGATTGATCGTAATTGATCACGGAACCGGTCATCAGGCCTGACTCGTCACTTGACAGAAACGCCACAGCACGAGCCACCTCCTTTGGGTCGATCAGTCGTCCAAAGGGCTGCTGCGCGGCTGCCTCGGCAAGCCAGTGTGGATTGGCGCCATGATACTGCTTCTGAGTGCGATCCTCGCCCTCGCTGGCCATCCAGCCAATGTTGAGGGCATTGACGCGGATGCGGTTCATGAGAAGGGCATAGGCTGTGTTCTCGGTGAGGGTCGCAAGTGCCCCTTTAGATGCGCAGTACGCCGCGATGAAGGGCTGCCCGGCCTTTGCCGACATCGAGCAGATATTCACGATCGTGCCCTCGACGTGATCCCGACGCATGAGTTTGATCGTGTCCTGCATCAGAAAGAAGGGAGCTCGGACGTTGACCGCAAACATGGTGTCGAAGAGATCCGGTGACGTATCGATGATCGTGCCGCGGTCCGTGATAGCCGCAGCATTGACAAGTGCGTCAATGCGTCCGAACTCGGCATCCGCTTTGGCGATGACCGCCCGGGAATCATCAACCCTGCTCAAATCAGCGGACACGAACACGACGCGGGCATCGGTTTCTTGCTGAATGGCGCGCGCCTTCGCTTCTCCCTTCTCACGCGACCGGCCGCAGATGACGATGCCCGATGCCCCGCGTTTCGCGAACAATTCAGCAATGGAGGCTCCAAGGCCTTGCGTTCCGCCGGTTACAACAGCGACCTTCCCCTTCATCTGTGCCATGCTGATACTCCGTCGATGCGGTAACCGGCTTTGGTAAGAGCCGCGGTCAGGGCGCGGTAGCCGATCCTGGCGTACTCAGCGGGCGGGGCTTTGGCAGGATCCTGCTCCGCCTCGACGACGAACCAGCCTTCATAACCCACATCGGCGAGGCGCTGGATTACGGCCGTGAAGTCGATCGTCCCATCACCTGGAACAGTAAAGGCCCCCTCAAGCACCGCGTCCAAGAAGGACTGACGGCTTCGGTCGAGGCTCTCGATGACAGGTCCGCGAACGTCTTTTGTGTGAACGTGGATGATCCGGCTTCCATGCTTCTCGACCACGCTTAGAACGTCGCCTCCGGCAAAGCGCATGTGTCCCGCGTCGAACAGCAAGCTCACGGCTTCACCGGTGTACTTCATCAGCAGATCAAGGTCCTGCTCGGTCTCGATCACAGTTGCCATGTGATGGTGGAAGCCAAGCGGGACTCCGGCGTCGGCGCAATGCTCGGCAAAGCGCGTCAAACGTCGTCCATAGACTTTGATCTCGTCTTCAGAGAGCCGGCGCCGGGTGGCCAATGGAGCATTGCGCTTGTTTTGAATGGTTCCGGCCGTCTCACCGTAGGCCAGGCACGTAGCGCCGAGGGTGCGGAACAGCTCAAGCTGCGGGGCTACTTTGTCTTTTTCCTCGGCAAGGTCATCGGATGCGTCGAGAACGGTTCCGGAATACCAACCGGATGCGAGCTCCAGGCCGAAGGTCTCAAGTTCAGGAGCCAACTCGGCGGCGGTCTTCGGGAATTTCCCCCCGGTCTCCACACCTGAGAAGCCAGCCTCCCGGCTCTCCCTCAAACAGGTCTGCAGGCTTGTGTCCCCACCTAGCTCCGGCAGGTCATCATTGGACCACGCAATGGGCGCAATTCCCAACTTCGCTCTCATCATTGTCTCCGGGAAGCTGCAGTCAAATTTTGGCCTCGATGCAGGGTCAGACACCGACACGCTGGCGTTTGCGACCGTCCAACTGTGCCTTGGATGCCTCGATTACTTCGTCTCGTCCGCTGACCTGCGGCACACCGACATCCCACCACGCGTCACCAGGGGTCCAGGTGAAGGCGTCTGAGACAATGGTGATGACGGTCGTCCTGTCGGTCGTTTTAGCCCAATCCAAAGCTTGGCCGAGATCCGCCAAACTCTCGACGTGTCGGGTCAACGCTCCCATCGCTTCCGCGTGCTTTGCGAAGTCGACCGAGAAGGGCTCCTTCACGCGACAATCTCGGATCAGGTTATTGAACGAGGCGCCGCCTTTGGCGTTCTGCAAGCGGTTGATGACCGCGTAGCCGCCATTGTCACACACGATGATAATCATCTTGTGACCAGCCAAGACTGACGAATAGATATCAGAGTTCATCATCATGTAGGTGCCGTCACCGATCATGACGATCGGCGTACGGGTTGGATCCGCCATGGCGGCGCCCCATCCGGCGGCTATCTCGTATCCCATACACGAGAAGCCAAACTCACAGTCGAAGGTATTGGGCTCCTTGACGCGCCAGTTCTTCATCACCTCGCCGGGAAGCCCACCCGCAGCGGCGATGAGGAGATCCCGCTCGCCTGCCTTGGAATTAACGATGCCGACAACCTGGGCGTAGGTCGGAATTGGATCATTTGTCGGACGCTGGAAGCCGTCGAGCATCGAGTTCCATTTTGCGAACTCGACGCGGCCCCGCTCTGACCAGGCCGTATCAGCCTTCCAGCCCTGCACGGCTTCCGCAAGTTCCTCGATCGTTTCCCGCGCATCCGCAACAACTGCAAGAGCACGGTGTTTGGTCGCATCATAACGGGCCGCGTTGATGGAGATAAATCGGGCGTCGGGCGAGAAGCAGGTCCAGGACCCCGTGGTAAAATCCATGAGCCGTGTTCCCACAGCAAGGATCACGTCAGCCTCCGCAGCCAAGGCGTTTGCCGACGTGGACCCGACAATGCCTATTGGCCCAACATGAGCCGGGTGGTCGTGCGTGACAGCGCCCTTGCCGGCAATCGTCTCCGCCAGTGGAATGCCATGCTTCTCCGCGAACCGTCCGAGAACGTCCTCGGCGCCGGAATAGCGCACACCGCCGCCGGAAATGATCAAGGGGCGCTTGGCTGACTTAAGTAGACGGACGGCCTCGATGAGCTTGTCGCGGTCCGCCCGCGGGCGTGGGATTGTGTGGATGGTCGGCTCAAAGAACGCAGTCGGATAATCCCAGGCAATCTCCTGCACGTCCTGCGGCAGCCCGATGAACGCCGGCCCGCAATCCGCTGGATCAAGCAGCGTCGCCACAGCTTGAGGTAAGGACGAGATGAGTTGCTCGGGATGAACAATCCGATCCCAATACCGCGTGACTGCCTTGAACGCATCATTGACGTTGATCGTCGGATCGCCGAAATGCTCAACCTGCTGCATGACGGGATCGGGGCGGCGGCTGACGAAAGTGTCGCCGGCGAGAAGCAGGACCGGGAGCCGGTTCGTATGAGCAACACCCGCGGCAGTCACCATGTTAAGGGCACCCGGACCGATTGAAGTGGCGGCCACCATGATCTGGCGTCGACGCTTCGCTTTGGCAAAGCCGATGGCGGCAAGTGCCATTGATTGCTCATTCTGTCCGCGCCACGTCGGCAAGATGTCCTGGACGCCTTCTAACGCCTCGGAAATGCAAGTCACGTTGCCATGCCCGAAGATTGCAAACACACCCGGAAACAATGAAACCTGTTCGCCATCGACGATAGTGAATTGGTTGCAGAGGTAACGAACCAAAGCCTGAGCCATGGTGCAGCAAATAGTCGACATGCGATCTCCTCCCGGTCACGACGCGCTGTCGCCGATAGCGCATCTGCCTTTCGTAAAGATTATTGCAGACTCCTATAATTCGCAAGATAAATTGCGAAAAAGAGTTCGTCCGATCGTCACAACTTCGCGGAGGCCTTGCTGCGACGCTTTGAATCGCCGGTTCTGTCTCGGGCGATCTCGGTCACCGTTGGGATCCGGGGGGTCACGTCGCGACCAGGCTGCAGAAGCGCTGCTGTGGCAACGGCAATGCACTGAACGAGGCACATGGGAGCCGCAAGCGATCGGGAGAAGGTGTACTCATCCTCGGGGACCGTGAATAAGACCCTGGCATCTTTTGCGAGAGGCGACAGTTGGCTGTCTGTGATCGCGATAATCGGTGCTGAGGTGCTGACTGCCACGTCGGCAATGGCAATAACCTCTTTTGCGTAATGCCGAAACGCGATGGCGACCAAAACATCGCGACTCGTCATTGTCGCGGCCATTTCCTGCGCCAAGCCGCCTGCCGGATCAAGAAGCACAACCCGTCGACCCAGCATCGTCAAAACGTAGCGAAGGAAAGATGCGATTGGCTCCGACCGGAGTTGACCAGCAATATAGATCGTTTCCGCCTTCACCAGCAGCCGAGCCGTGGCTTCCAGATCCTGTTCTGCAACCCCTTCGAGAAGGTCCTGGAGGGCTGCGATATCGCGGACAACCAGTTGCCGCAAATGCCCGAGGTTGCCGCGTTCTTCGTTGCGGGACAGTTCGCCTTCCAGCGCGCTCAGGCGCTCGCGAAATCCCGGAGCGGCGGTCGCAAGGCGTGTCTGGAACACTGCCTGAAGCTGCTTGAAGCCTGAATACCCGAAGTTCTGGGCAAAGCGAACGAGGCTCGAGGGGTGGGTCCCGCATTGGGCCGCAATGGAGTTGATCGACTCAAGTGCAATAATGTTCGGATTTTGGGTAAAGAACCGGGCGATCTGCTGGAACCCAGCCGACAGGTGCGGGTATTCACGTGTAATGAGATTGACAATCCCCTCATAGTTCTTCGGGGTCGGGCTCGTAGGCCGTTTGTCCTTCGCTGGCATTGCGGCTCCGCCTTTCTTCTTTGCGTAGTGGCCATCGGCTCTAGGCCTAGCCTGTTTGTCAGACTGCGTTGCGCCGCAGCTGCGGCGTCGCCGGGGTTATTGGCCATTCGCCAATATAGCTCTCCTCATAATGCGACGCTCAGTCGTCAACGAACTTTGCACCAGATACTTGACATAGAATATTCGTTGCGCAAGATATACATCAGCAATTAAAGTTGCAACAAGGCGCCGATGAACGCGCTCTGCATAAGGACGTAAGGGAGAGGACTTTGTTGAGCCGCCAGCAACCGGTTGCTCAGGCGCAGCACCCCCGCATCGTGATCTGTTGGCCCGCCCGCGAGCTCAGATAGACGATCTTGCAAGAATGTTGCGCGCTCAAGCCTGACTTCTCCCTTTCAGAATTTGCAACGAATGTTGCAGGAAACGTCACACCGAAGCAAGGGATCCTCTCCGATGTACGAGAATTTCGGCCTGTTCATTGACGGCGAGTGGCGCTCCCGAGGAGGGCAGGGGGATCTGGATGTCCTTGACCCTGCGACCGGCGAGATTTTAGGAGCAGTGCCGGCGGCAGCGGAAAGTGAAGTTGATGACGCTATCCTTGCTGCCGAGCAGGCTTTGAAGCGCTGGCGAGAAACCCCGGCTTGGACGCGGGCAGATCTTCTTCACGCCGCTGCAGACCGCATGCTGGGACGAACAGACGAAGCCGCCCGCCAGATTACCCTTGAAGCGGGAAAGCCACTGGCGCAGGCAAAGCGCGAATGGGCGCTCTCGGTTGATCAGTTCCGTTGGTATGCGGAAGAGGCGCGCCGCATCTACGGCCGGATCGTTGAAAGCCGTGCTCCAGGCGGACGCATCGAAGTCCTGCATGAGCCGGTCGGCGTTGTCGCGGCCTTCACAGCCTGGAACTTCCCGGCGGTGCTGATCGCCCGCAAGGTGGCGCCAGCCCTGGCGGCGGGATGTTCGGTGATCGTGCGACCATCCAGCGAGGTTCCCGGTGCCGCCATGATTATGGTGGACTGCCTCAGGCAGGCGGGTATCCCCAACGGCGTGGTGAATTTGGTCGTCGGCCCCACCTCAACAACCTACGCGCGGCTCGTAGCATCGCCAGTGGTTCGCAAGATTACGCTCACTGGATCTACCGCGGTTGGGCAGCAGATGGTCAGGGATGCTGCCGCGACAATGAAGCGGGTCAGCATGGAACTTGGCGGCAATGCGCCGATGATCGTGTTCGATGATGCCAACGTCGATGCCGTGCTCGATCTCGCCGTTCCTACGAAGTTCGCCAATGCCGGCCAGGTTTGTGTCGCGCCGGATCGCTTCTACGTGCACGAGTCGCTGCACGATGACTTCGTCTCTGGCTTCGCGAAACGGGCGGGTTCCCTCAAGCTCGGGCATGGCCTTGACGAGGCCACGCAGATGGGACCGCTGATCAACCAGCGCCGCATCGATGCCATCGAGGCTGTTATTGCGGACGCAGAGAAGCACGGCGGCCGCATCGAGGCCGGCGGCCAGCGCCCACAAGGCCAGAACAAGGGGTTTTTCTACGAGCCGACCGTGATTTCCGGCTTGCCTGATCATGCCATGGCGCTCGCCGAGGAGAATTTCGGGCCCATCGCAGCCATCACATCCTTCGCGGAAAGCGATGAGGTCTTCCAGCGCGCCAATGCTGGAGACTTTGGCTTGTCCGCATATGTTTTCACCCGGGACCCGACCCGCATCCGGGAGGCCGTATCTCGGATTGAATCCGGCATGGTCGGGGTGAATAGCTTCGCCCTCGCTGCGGCGGAAGCGCCGTTCGGCGGAATCAAGCTGAGCGGAATGGGTCGTGAAGGGGGCTCTGAGGGGATTTTCGACTTCCTCAACGTCAAGCTGTCCCAAGTCACGGTCTAGAGGCAAGAGCCACCATGTTACCGAACGCAATTCGTGAGAAGTGGAACGCCGGCAAGCCGGTCATTAACGGATGGCTGTCCATCGCCTGCCCATTTACGGCCGAGATCATGGCCGAGCAGGGCTACGACTCAATCACCATCGACCTTCAGCATGGTCTGGTGGGCTACGAGGTCGCGACCACCATGCTCCAGGCTATGCGCGCCAGCGCCGTAACGCCTCTCGTCCGGGTTCCCTGGTTAGACCCAGCCGCGATTATGAAATCCCTAGACGCTGGTGCCTACGGTGTGATTTGCCCGATGATCAATACCCGGGAGGAGGCGGAGCGCCTCGTCTCCTGCGTCCGCTATCCTCCCAACGGGGTCAGGAGCTTCGGGCCGACACGGGCGAACTTCTCGGCAGGATCGGACTACGGACAGCACGCGGACAGGGAGGTTCTCTGTTTCGCCATGATCGAAACCGCAGAGGCAGTTGCCAATCTCGAGGCCATCACTTCAACCCCTGGGCTTGACGGTGTGTACATCGGTCCTGCCGATTTGACCCTGGGGCTTACGGGCCGACGTTACCCGACGGGATTTGATCGGGAGGAACCTGAGGTCGTGGAAGTCATTCAGACGATCCTCCAAGAAGCGCACAGGGCTGGTATACGCGCATGTCTGCATAACGGAACGCCGGCATACGCCGCTAAAGCGATTGGCTGGGGCTTCGATCTCGTCACGATATCGAACGACGTGCGCCTGCTAGCAGGCGCAGCGCAAGCTAGCGTGGCGATGGCGCGGAAACTAATCGACGAACAGGTATCACCGCTTCCGGCCTCAGCCACAGAAGGATACTGAGATGCCCCATGTACTCGTCGCCGGCCGCATTCATGATGCCGGGCTCGCTCTCCTGCGCGCAACTCCAGGCCTGACATTCAACCTTGTCGAGGAGGTGTCGACGGAATCTTATGCACCGTTCGTGGAGCGCGCCGATGCAGTGCTCATCCGGACACAACCGATGCCTGCCTCCGTCATTAGCGCAGCGCCCCGATTGAAGATCGTCTCCCGACATGGCGTCGGCTATGACGCCGTCGACATAGCAGCGTTGAACGAGCGTGGGATCCCACTGGCTGTTGTCGGGGACGTCAACTCGCGATCAGTGGCTGAGCATACGATGATGCTCATTCTGTCCCTTGCAAAGCGAACACTTACGTACGACGCGAAAACCCGCCTCTCCGAATGGAACTACCGCAACAGCTTCGACGCCTCGGAATTGGCTGGGAAGACCCTCCTTCTGCTTGGGTTCGGGCGCATCGGGCGCTCGGTTGCAAAACTTGCCGAAGCCTTTGGCATGCAGATCATCGTCCACGACCCCTTTGTGGACGAGTCTACGATCAGAGGCGCGGGCGCCGTTCCTGCTCCCGAAATGGATGCCGCCCTCGCACAGGCCGATGTGATCTCGGTGCACATTCCGCTGTCGGAGGGGCGCGCCTTACTAGGAGCACAGGAACTTGCGAAGCTGAAGTCCACCGCCGTCGTGGTGAACACGGCTCGGGGCGGGCTCATCGACGAAGAAGCACTCGCCGCCGCGATTGAAGCGGGTCGTCTCGCGGGGGCCGGGCTTGACGTCTTCAGTGCCGAGCCGCCCCCACATAATCACCGGCTCTTCAAAAATGACCGTGTGATCCTCAGCCCTCACTCGGCGGGTCTGACACAGGAGAGCGCGATCCGCATGTCGGTGTCGGCTGTTCAGAACATTCTCGATTTCTTCGCGGGCAGCCTCGATTCGAGCCTTGTGGTGAACGCGGACAGCGTATCGCCGGCAGCTCGGGAGCTAATGAGAGCATAACGATCAATGTGGCCACTAGGTTACTATACAGACTGGAGCCTTACTGATGTTGCGCGTTGCAGTGCTCGGTGCCGGACGGATCGGCAAAATTCATGCGGCCAATGTTGCGGCCAACCCAAACGCCAAGCTGATTGCTGTGGCAGACCCTTTCGGGAACGCGGCAGCTTCACTGGCGGATCAGCTCTCGTGCGAGTCCTCACTGGAGCCTACTTCTCTCATCGAACGTGATGACGTCGACGCGGTCGTAATCGGCACGCCGACTGACACACACGTAAGCCTAATGCTGCACGCCGTCGCCTCAGGAAAGGCTGTGCTGTGTGAAAAGCCGATCGATCTTGACATTACCAAAGCCGATGCCGCGCTGCATGAGATCGAGCGCCTTAATGGCCGTGTCATGCTGGCTTTCAATCGGCGCTTCGATCCGAGCGCGCAGCAGCTTCGCCGGTCCATCGATGCAGGCTCTATTGGTGATGTCCGACAGGTGATCATCACAAGCCGTGATCCCGGATTGCCGTCGCGCGAGTATCTGAAGCATTCCGGAGGTATCTTCCGTGACATGGTCATCCATGATTTCGACATGGCGCGCTGGCTGCTGGGCGAAGATCCTGTCGAGTTGATGGCGACCGCAAGCCGCTTGGTGGACCCGACCCTGACGGACTTTGACGACTTTGACACCGTGATGGTGCAGATGCGGACGGCAACGGGGCGCCAATGTCATATCAACTGCTGCCGAGAGGCGGTATACGGGTACGACCAACGCTTCGAAATCCTTGGATCGGCAGGGATGCTGCAGAACGAGAACCTGCGGCAAACGACGGTCCGCCGCTGGACGCGAGATGAAACAGAGGCTGGCGATCCACTCCTGAACTTTTTCTTAGAACGCTATGCTGATGCGTACCGGAACGAACTGAACGCGTTCATTGCCGCGGTCGAGTCTGGCTCGCCTATGCCGGTCACGCCGTTTGATGGCCGCCAAGCCCTGCGGCTTGCGGATTGCGCCTTGGAATCCGCGCTGACTGGTCGTGCCGTGACCGTTTGAGAACAGGAGCGGGGACGCGCCGGCTCGGACTGGACCACCCTTGATACGAAGTGGTGCGGCAAAGAGTCGAGCCAGCGCGGACAAGGAGAGTTTCGCCGACGCCGCAATTGACATCTGCAAATTTTATTGCGTAAATAATATAAATGCAACAAATGTTGCTAACAAGACACCAAGGCGGATCATGAGCATCCACTCAGGGAGGACACGCCGATGAAGCAGGGCACCAATCCGTCCGCATGTACAGCCCATCCACTAGCCCTCTCTCTTGCCTGATCAACTGTTTAATGGCGAGGGCAACTACATGCCTCCAACGGCAATCCCGCATCGGAACGTGCGACCGATACCGGCGTCGGCGCTGCCCGCCGCACAGGCGGGGCGACACGACATGACGCTGCTCCGCACAAACGGCGTTCGTAAAAGCTTCGGGCCGGTCGAGGTCCTTAAGGAGGTCGATTTGTCCGTGTCACCCGGTGAGGTGACCGCGCTGGTTGGCGAAAACGGTGCCGGCAAATCGACGCTCATGAAGATTATTGCGGGCTACGAGCAGCCGTCGTCCGGGCACCTGCTCGTTGACGGAACGGACGTCTTCTTCCGGTCCAATGTCGATGCGGAGGCCGCCGGAATCGTCCTCGTACATCAGGAGTTCTGCCTCATCCCGCATCTGACTGTCGCCGAGAACATCTTTCTTGGCTACGAGCCGACCCGGGGCCACGCCCTCGACTATGCCACGATGGAAAAGCGCGCGTCCGCGTTGCTGGAGGAACTCGGTTCCAATATCCATCCGCGCACACTGCTGTCTAAACTCACTGTGTCGGACTGGCAGATGATCGAAATCGCCAAGGCTCTGTCCCGGCGTCCTCGCCTGTTGATCATGGATGAGCCGACCGCAGTTCTCGGCCATCACGAGGCGGACAGGTTGTTTGAGCGAGTGGATCGGTTCAGAAAGGACGGAGGGTCCGTCGTTTTCACGTCGCATAAGCTCGACGAAGTCAAGCAGCTTGCGGACCAGACAGCGATCCTCCGCGATGGCCGGATCGTCAGAGTCGCTCCGACAAGTTCGCTCACCGAGGACGAGATGGCCAGCCTGATGGTCGGGCGGCCCTTGTCGGACCTCTACCCGCCCAAGCACACGACCGCCGGACAAACAACGGTTCTGGCCGTGCGCGACCTCGACGTCCCTGGATTTGTCGAGGGTGCAAGCTTCGAATTGAAACTGGGTGAGATCCTCGGATTTTCAGGTCTGGTTGGATCAGGTCGCACGGAACTGTTCGAGGGGCTTTTCGGGCTCAGGCCGGCTCACTGCAAGTCGTTCTTTTTCAAGGGGAAGGAACGCCATCTTCCGGGACCTCGAGAGGCCTACCAGATGGGAATGGCCTACCTGACCGAGGACCGGAAAGGCCGTGGGCTACTGCTGGAAAAGCCGCTGGGCGAAAACCTTACTCTTCTCAAGGGAGCCCTGGCGGGAGACACGATCATCGACCTCAAAGCCGAGCGGGCGGCGTTGGCCGATGCAATCACGACGTATGAAATCAAGGCACCGAGGCCGTCAGCGCGCGTCGGCACGCTCAGCGGCGGCAACCAACAGAAGCTCCTGATCGCAAAGACGCTTCTCGCCGGGCCAGACGTGATCGTCTTCGATGAGCCGACCCGCGGCATCGACATCGGGACCAAGCAGCAGATCTACCGCCTGATACAAGCGCTTGCCGCAGCCGGAAAGGCCTGCGTGGTCATCTCATCCGAGATGCAGGAAGTCATCGGTCTGAGCCACCGCGTGATGATCATGCGTCAGGGCCGCATCGTCGGCGACGTTTCCGGTGACACAATGACCGAGGACGAAATCGTCCGGTATGCCGTGGGCCTAAAGGAGGCACCCATCCATGTCTGATACGATTGCAGTTCCAAACAAGCTGCCCGCAGCGCGAGGCCGGTACCGGATCGGCGATCACTTGACTGCGTTTGGGCCTCTGATTGCGCTCGTTGTTTTGTTGATCATCGGAGGGCTCATCAACGAGTCGTTTCTCAGTTCAGCCAATCTCAGCAACGTCCTCACCCGAAGCGCGCTCATCGGCATCATCGCAATTGGGACGACATTCGTGATCACCGCAGGCGGCCTCGATCTGTCCGTCGGCGCAATGTCTGCCCTCGTGGCGGGTCTCATGATCATGTTCATGAACTTTGCTGCGGCGACCCTTGGCACAGGTTGGGCAACCGTCTTAACCGGCATCGCGTTCGCGCTGGTCCTTGGGACGATGGCGGGCCTCGTCAATGGTCTTTTGATCACCCGGTGGCGCATTGAGGCCTTCATTGTCACCCTTGGGACAATGGGGATCTTCCGCTCACTGCTGACATATCTCTCGAATGGAGGCTCGATTTCACTAGAATCTGGCCTTCGCTCGACAGCAAGGCCGATCTACTACGGAACTTTGTTGGGAATCGCCTATCCGATCATCGCATTGGCGGTGCTGGCGGCCATCGGTGAGTTTGTGCTGTGGCGAACCCGCTTCGGTCGGCACTGTGCCGCAGTTGGCTCGAACGCTGATGTTGCCAGGTATTCAGCCATCAATGTGAACCGGGTCCGGATTGCAACATACATTCTCCAGGGCTTGTGCGTGGCTGTGGCGACTCTGATCTATGTGCCGCGCCTCGGGGCTGCCACGCCGTCCACGGGCGTCCTCTGGGAACTGGAGGCCATCGCGGCCGTGATTATTGGCGGCACTGTGTTGTCCGGGGGCTATGGAAGAATCTGGGGGACGATCGTCGGCGTCCTCATCCTCGGCCTGATCCAAAACGTCCTTAACCTCACGTCATGGTTCAGCCCGCATCTGAATGGCTCAATCCAAGGCGCGATCATCATTCTGGCCGTCCTCATGCAGAAGGGACGGGCGACTCGATAACCAAGCGTACCAGTTTGCAGCAAGGGAGGAAGGCATGTTGAAGAACCTACGTTCACTTTTAAGCATTGGCGCAATCACTCTCGCGGGTGTGTTGACCACATCGCCCTCAGCCATGGCGGAGAAGGCTAAGATCGGAGTCTCTATTCCGGCCGCAACGCATGGGTGGACTGGCGGCCTGAACTACCACACCAAACGCACAGTCGACGCTCTGAAGAAGGCCTATCCCGATCTCGAGTTCGTGATTACAACGGCTGACAGCGCGACGAAGCAGGTGAACGATATCGAAGATCTCGTTGCGGTTCAAAAGATCAACGCTCTCGTGGTTCTTCCCTTTGAGTCCGATCCGCTGACAGAGCCGGTCAAAGAGGCGAAGAAGCAGGGCGTCTTCGTGGCGACTGTCGACCGCGGCCTGTCGGAGGAGGGCATTGAGGACCTCTATGTCGGGGGCAACAATCCGGAATACGGTCGCATTGCAGCCGACTACTTCAAGAAGAAGTTGGACGGCAAAGGTAAGATCGTCGTCATGCGTGGAATTCCCACCGCCATCGACAACATTCGGATCGATGCCTTCAAGAAGGCCCTGGAAGGGACAAGCATCCAAGTTCTCGATATGCAGTATGCGAACTGGAATCCAGATAAGGGCTTTGAAGTCATGCAGGATTACCTGCAGCGGTTCCCCCAGATCGACGCAGTTTGGGCTGGCGACGACGACGCCGCACTCGGCGCAGTCGAAGCCATCAATCAAGCCGGGCGTGCGAAGGGTATGACTGTTCTCGGCGGATCTGGCATGAACAAGGTCATCAAGCGGATCATGGACGGTGACAGTCTGATTGACGCCGACATCTTCTATCCGCCGACTCTGATCATTCCGGCTATCGGGGCTGTCGCCATGAAGTTCGCAGTTGGTGCACCCGTCAGTGGTCGTTGGGTTTTGGGAAGCCCCCTGATCACAAAGGAGAACGCGAAGCAATATTACTTTCCGGAGTCTCCGTACTAGCGGTGATCTCGGCACCAGAACCAATGGATAGGGCAGGGCGGGGAGCAATCCTCGCCTTTTTCTTAGGAAAGGCCTTATCCGCACAATATTCCCGGGCCATACCTGGAAGCGGTGGGACAGAACGCACAGGGGCAGCCAACCAGTCTCTAGGCCTCCGCCTAATACGCCGCTCTCGCCCGGGTTCTACAAGCAGATTTCCAAAAAAAATGTCTCGCAAGTTTTGTTGCATGGTTTGACATGTCGCAAGGATACTTGTAGGCTCTGCTCAAATAGGCCAAGAAAAATGGCAGTAATGGGAGGAATGAATGGTGCAGACGACGCAGCAGATCCCTTACTCAGAGCGCTTGCCCGACTCGGCACGTGGCCTCCGAAACTTGGCTCTTCATTAGCCAAGCTGCCGTCGCGCCCATGCGGGCTATCGGTTGGTCCCTGCGGACTAAGAACGTGAGAGCCAGAGCATCGACGCGGACAGGTTGTGCTGTCGCCAGGTTTTCGATGCCCACCTTGATCCTTCGCCTCCACTTCAAGCTGGCGATTGCATCAACGGGAGAGAGCCCCGCGGGCCACCTGAACCAGTGTGCATGGCTGTGCCAAAGGCCCACCCTTCAAAGGATGAGGAGACCCAAAAATGCCGCTCTTGGAGCTTCACGGAATTGCTAAGCATTTCGGTGCGATCGAGGCCCTGAAAGGGATGGACCTTGCAATTGAGCCTGGTGAGGCCGTAGGTCTAATGGGGGACAATGGAGCCGGCAAGTCGACCCTCGTCCGGATCATTGCCGGCAACTTCCGCCCGTCAGAGGGTGAAATCCGGCTCAATGGCCAGGTGCAGCATTTTCACAAGCCGGTTGACGCTCGGGCCGCCGGGATCGAGGTTGTCTATCAAGACCTTGCCCTGTGCGACAATCTCACGGCAGCGGCGAACGTTTTTCTTGGCCGCGAGCTCAAGCGCCAGATCGGTCCGCTCAAGATCCTGAATTACCCTGCCATGTACGCCAAGGCAGCTGAGTTGTTCAAGGAACTCAAGTCGGAGACCCGGCCTCGTGATCTTGTGAAACAAATGTCTGGCGGTCAGCGCCAGGCGGTCGCAATTGCTCGAACCCGCCTCGCTGATGCCAAGATCGTTCTCATGGACGAGCCAACAGCTGCCATCAGTGTGCGGCAGGTCGCTGAGGTGCTGGATCTCATTCGCCGCCTCAAGGATCAGGGGATCGCCGTTGTGCTGATTAGCCACCGTATGCCGGATGTGTTCTCCGTCTGCGATCGCGTCGTTGTGATGCGACGCGGCCGAAAGGTCGCGGACAAAGCCATAGCGTCCAGTTCGCCCGAAGAAGTGACCGGCCTCATCACCGGCGCGATCCACGTTGCCTGATGATCGCACAGGAGCATTTCATGTCGACGACACCAATCCCCGCCACACAGAGCAGCGTCGCGATCGAAGATATTACAGGGCTCAAGGGGCGCAGCCTCCTGCAAAGGCTCTTCTCAACCCAGCCATTCTGGGTCACCATCGCCCTGATTGCCATGTGCGCCGTGATGACATGGTATCAACCAGACGCATTTGCCTCTGCGGATAACTTCTACAACATTACGCGCAACTTTGCCTTCGTCGGCATTATGGCCATTGGAATGACGGCTGTCATTCTCACCGGCGGCATAGACCTGTCGGTCGGTTCGATCATGGGTCTGGTCGGGGTTGTTTGCGGCCTTGTCCTTCAAGCTGAAGGCCACTGGGGAGTTGCTGCCTTAGCCGGATTGGCGGCAGGTGCTCTTGCGGGAGCCGTGAACGGTTTCCTCGTGGCCTATGTCGGTCTGCCAGCCTTCGTTGTGACCCTCGGAATGCTGTCCATCGCCCGCTCGCTGGCAATCGTCTTGTCTGAGAATCGAATGATCTACGAATTTGGTCCCTATGGCGAGACATTCAACGCGATTGGCGGCGGAGCTATCTTCGGCGTGGCGAACCCGGTGTGGGTCCTGCTGATCCTCGCCCTGGTTTTTGGCTTCGTTCTGAATTTCACCAGCTGGGGCAACTACCTGTACGCCATCGGCAGCAATGAAAATGCTGCTCGCCTCACGGGCGTCCCGACCCGCCGGATCAAGCTCCAGACGTACATCGTCTCGGGCCTGACTGCTGCTCTGGCATCTGTGCTCATCGTCGGTTGGCAAGGATCAGCCATCAATGCTTTGGGCCAAGGCTACGAGCTGCGCGTCATTGCCTCGACCGTCATCGGCGGCGCCGACCTGATGGGTGGTCAGGGCGGCGCTTACGGAGCGGTCATCGGCGCGGCCCTGATCGAAGTCATTCGAAATTCGCTTCTCATGGCTGGCGTTGACGCCAATTGGCAAGGCGCCTTCGTCGGCCTGTTCATCGTGTTAGCGGTTCTGCTGCAGCGGATCCGCGGCAAGCGTTCGGCTTGAGGGAAGCCGGACATCACAGGGAGGAAACCCAATGAGAGTTCTAGCATTTAGTGTCGCCGCCATAGCATTGTTTGCAACGGCCGCTGGGGCCCAAGCCCAGAGCAAGAAATATACCTTTGCTCTGGTTCCAAAGAACATGAACAACCCGTTCTTTGACCAAGCCCGCGATGGCTGCAAGAAGGCGGAAAAGGAACTTAACGGTGCGATCGAATGCCTTTATATCGGCCCCGGTGAGCACGGGGGCGGTGAGGAGCAGGTCCAAGTGATCAATGATCTCATTACCAAGAAGGTTGACGGTATTGCTGTCTCACCAGCCAATGCCGCGGCCGTCGGAAAGGCGTTGGAGGCCGCGAAGAAGGCCGGCATTCCCGTTCTGACCTGGGACTCCGATCTGCTTGACAAGGATAAAGGCCTTCGCGTTGCCTATGTCGGCACTTACAACTACGACATCGGCGTCAACCTTGCGAAGCTCGCGCAGCAGATTAAGCCAAAGGGCGGGTCCCTGTGCATCCAATCGGGTGGCGCTGCCGCCGCGAACCACAATGAGCGCATGCAAGGTATTCGCGATACCTTGGCCGGTTCGAAATCGGCCTCTCCTCCTGGGACAAAGCTGAGCGGTCAGAATGGCTGGACCGAGGTGGCCGGTTGCCCGCTCTACACTAACGATGACTTCCCGCTCTCTGTCCAGCAGATGGAGGACACACTCGGTAAGAACCCGAAGCTGGATGCCTTCATTCCTACGGGTGGCTTCCCGCAGTTCATCCCGCAGGCTTACCGGAAGGTCGCGGAGAAGTATAAGGCCCGCCTTGACGACGGGTCCCTGGCCCTCGTGGTTGCGGATACCTTGCCTGCCCAGATGGACCTTCTGAAAGCCGGCCTGTCCAAGGGACAGGTCGGACAGCGTCCCTTCGAAATGGGGTACAAGACCATGATGTTCCTAAAGGACATGAAGGACGGGAAACCCGGTCCGAAGGACCCAACCTATACCGGTCTGGATGTCTGCACGACACAGAACGCTGCAAGCTGCGTGGGATCGGGCAGCTAGGTGGGATGAGACCGGCTTGCGATCAAGTCGGTTGAGCGGCAACGAGGGCATGCGATCCGAAGGGGAGCATGCCCTCCAACTGTGCTCCGGTATGAGATTCAGCCAGCCCGGATAGCACCATGCGTGGTTCACGAAGAGGGATGGAGATCCGAGGGGGTGAACGGGACACCTTGAGGATTCTCGCTTCCCCTGCGATAGCGATGAACGCTTGTGCCTGTCGCAAGCACTGAGCCGCTGAGGTCCACGATCTCGGATTGGGCAAAGTAGATATTACGCCCTCCCGCGGTCCGCCGGCCGACAGCCACGATACTCCCGCTTTTCGATTGACCCACGAAGTTGCTTGTGAGGGAGAGAGTGACGCAGAAGCGTGCGTGAGCGGGGGTGGTACAGTACAATCCAGAAAAGCTGCCAACGTGATCGAGAAGCGTTGTCAGGATGCCGCCATGGACCACACCTGAACGATTTTGATGATCCGGCCGGAGGTCAAGGTGGGTGCGAACATAACCGTCTTCCCAGTGTTCAAGCTGAACACCCAACAGATCTATGAACGGGTTGTTGATGAGGAATTCTGACATAGCAACCTATCCGCTGAATTTGATGAGGGAAGCTCGGGTGTCGGGCACGTCAGTTACATTGCCATGCCATTCAGGCAGACAATAGATTGATCACAGGAATTGATCCGAGAGGGATAACAACATGGTCGCGACCTACAGTGATCTGAAAAACAAGGTTGTGCTGGTCACCGGTGGTGGATCAGGCATTGGCGAAGCGATCGTTCGAAGCTTTGCCAGGCAAGGGTGCAAGGTTGCGTTCATTGATATCGCGACCGAACCGTCCGTGAAACTTGCTGGAGAATTATCGGAGCGCGGTCTCAGCGTACGGTTTGAACAAGCGGATCTCACTGATATCGGCGCCTTAAGGTCTGCAATTGCGCAAATTCGAGAAAGTCTCGGGCCAGTCGAGATTTTAATCAACAACGCTGCTCATGATGAGCGGCATCCCACGCCGGACGTAACGCCAGAATACTGGGACGACCGCTTTGCAGTAAACCTTAAGCACCAGTTCTTTGCCGCGCAAACGGTGCTGCCTGACATGCAGGCCGCGAATGCTGGCGTGATCATCAACTTCGGATCATTTTCGTGGATGATCGGTCAAGGGGGCATGGCAGCCTACACGGCGGCAAAGTCGGCTATTCTCGGGCTGACACGATCTCTCGCACGTGACTACGGCCAATACAATATTCGGGTCAACGCGATTGCGCCTGGTTGGATCATGACCCAACGCCAGCTGGAGAAGTGGCTCACCCCGGAGGCTGAACGAGATCTGATGCAGCGTCAGTGCCTGAAGCGGAAGCTTATGCCTGAGGAGATTGCGCGGTTCACCGTCTTTCTTGCATCCGAGGAAGCTTCGGCCTGCACTAATCAGCACTACGTCGTTGATGGAGGCTGGTCCTAACCGACACTCACTGACGAAGTACGGTGTTGAAGGAATCCGCACCCGAATTGGCAACGGTTTTCCACGGAATGTCAGATCCGTAATCGAAAACCGGCGCGTCATTGATGCCAAACCGTAGGCAGTTTAGGTACTTCCAGCTATCCACGTCAGTTCTCAGGGAGTCAGCGTACCTGCACCGCTGGAACTCTAATCGGGGAGAGACTGTATTTGAAGCCGAGGATCCAGGGCACACGTGATCCTCGTCGCTCAAAATCGTTGGAATAAAAGTTGACGATCTGGTGCTTACTGCAATAAATATTGCATCGGCCAAAGGCGATGAACCTCGAACGTCAAGCAAGTTGTGCCATTAGGGGCGAGCGGCCCGTCATCGAGGATTGGCATCGGTATCTGATTGCTCTCGCGGCGAAGCGATCTCGGCCTCAGTCAAAGCACACGCCACCCGTGTTGCCCTATAGGGAGGGAGCATTGAAAAAGGTTCGCTATGCCGTCGTTGGAGCAGGCTGGATCTCACAAGAAGCCTTCATGCCCAGTGTCGACCAAACCGAAAACTCGGTCATAACGGCTATTGTGACGGGAAACAGAGCCAATGCGCTCAAGTTGGCTGACTTCTATGGCATTGAGCACGTCTTTGGCTACGAACAATACGAGGAGATGCTTGGCTCAGGCGTAGTGGATGCTGTCTATATTGCGCTTCCGAACTCGCTGCATGCTGACTTTGCGATCAGAGCCGCCAATGCAGGCGTTCATGTACTGGTTGAAAAGCCCTTGGCAACATCGGTCGCGGAGTGCGAAGCCATGATCGCTGCCGCCGATCGGTCGGGTGCCAAACTGATGACGGCGTACCGTCTGCATTACGAGCCGGGGACCGTTGAAGCCTTGGATACGATCCGCCGTGGTGACATCGGTGACCCGAGGGTGTTCATCTCGGTGTTCAGCTTCCAATCGGCCGAGTCGAACCATCGCTTGAAAGGCGAACATTGGGGAGGCCCTTTGCAGGACATTGGCGTCTACTGCCTCAATGCCGCTCGCCATGTCTTCAGCAGCGAACCTTATGAAGTGGTCGCCATCGGGGGGCACGGTCACAATGATCCGCGGTTTGCCGAGGTGGAAGAGGCGATCTGCGCCACGCTCAAGTTCCCTGGCGACCGCATCGCTACTTTTGTTGCAAGTTTCGGCGCGGCCCCGCTCGATATGTACCGCGTCATCGGTTCCAAAGGAGAACTTGAAATGTCGCCTGGTTTCAGATTCGAAACTGCGACACGCTTGAGGCTGACCCGGGACGGTCAGGTTACGGAGAGATCCTTCCCTCAAGTCGATCACTTCAGTGGTCAAGTCGCTTACTTTTCTGATTGCATTCTTCAGGGCAGATCGCCTGACGCAGATGGTCGGGAAGGTCTAGCAGACGTTCGAGCTCTTCTGGCGATTGAGGCTGCGGCTCGAACAGGACAGTCACAGCAGATTGGATCACCGCCGTGCCTCACGCAGCTGTCGCTAAGCGCGGTTCGCGCGTTTCCGCCAGTCGAACGAAGGCTCGTTCTATGAACAGGGTGACGTAAGGGCATCTTGAGGTCGGAACGGGATGTCGTGTCAATGCGCAGCGAATGTCGAAGTCGGGTTCGGCCTTTCCAGAATGGGGCAATTGACGAAAGTCCGCCGTTGACCTGAACCATAGACACTAACCGGCAAGCTGTATGTGGGAGGATGTGATTTGAGCATAGGAGTTGGAATCATTGGTGCTGGCGTGATGGGGGCGGATCACGCCCGACTTATCCGCAGCCATGTATCCGGCGCACATCTGGTCGCCGTGGCGGATACGGATCCGGCCCGAGCCAGGGAAGCCGCAGCCGACGCGCGGATTAGCACTGATCCGCTCGAGTTGATCAACGGTCCAGAAGTTCAGGCTGTCATCGTTGCCTCGCCGGATCATACGCACGGCGACTTTGTTCTCGCGGCGATCCGTGCCGGAAAGCCCGTCCTGTGCGAGAAACCGCTCGCTGCGACATCTGAAGATTGTCTTCGCATCATTGATGCTGAGCGCACGGCTGGTCGGAAACTCGTTCACACCGGATATATGCGGCGGTATGACCCGACCTACAGAGAACTGAACGCCACTCTGAAGGCGGGAACTCTTGGCAAGGTCCGCATTCTTCATAATCAGCATCGTAACCGGGTAGCGCCGGACTGGTTTACCCCCGACATGGCAGTCACGAATTCATTTGTGCATGAGATTGACATCAGCCGCTGGTTACTCGGCACGGAGTTCAAGGCTGTGACTGTTGTGGCATGCGGCAGCGACCGGCCTGATGTTGCTGCCGACCCACTCCTCATTACCTTGGAGGCTGAGAACGGCGCGCTTGTCTCGACAGAGGTCTTCTTGAATGCAGGTTACGGCTACCATGTCCACGCAGAGGCGGTGTGCGAGCGGGGAGGGGTTCGCATGGGTCAGCCTGCCCTGACGTCCGTCCTCTTCGAAGGATCAGATAGGGCGGCCTTTCCAGCGAATTGGATACCTCGTTTTGCTGATGCTTACCGCTTGCAGGATCAGGCGTGGGTGAATGCGATTCACTCCGGTTCTCTCGATGCTGATGCATCGTCGTCGTGGGATGGCTACATGGCGAGCTACATCGCTGAGAAGACCTTAGAGGCATTCAAGACGGGTCAGCGAATTGAGCTGCAGGTACCTCGGCAGACAGGCTAGGAGCGTTAGCGCGTGGCCCGGTCGACGCGCGGCTTTCGGGACGAAAACAAATCCTTCCCGGCCACTACGCCAGACCGACTGGCGAAGTCCGTCTCGTCCATCAGCTCTTCGGTCTTGTTACCTGAGTGGCCGGTTCGGATCGATTCGTTGTAACTTTCCCAAGTTGCTGCAACCGAGCGGTTCACCCGAGCTTGTAATGGCGGGTCGCTTCCGGGTCTTCGGTTGTGACCGGCACCGACGACAGCTCACTCCAGACGAGATCTGGAATGGGCCATCGTGCCCATTCGAGCGTCTGCGCAATGCGCTCCGGCCGACTGACGCCACAGATCGTCGAGGTAATCCGCGGGTCTCTCAGGGAGAATTGCAGAGCGAGAGCGCCAAGTGGAATATTGTGCTGGCGGCTGATCTCTTCGAGGCGATGGATGGGTGCGAGCCTATCGCCGGTCGTATCCTGGTAGGCGTAGCGGGCATACCGGTCCGAGCCCTTGGCGAGAACGCCACTGCCGTAGGGTGCCGCATTCAGAACCGCGATCCCTTTTGCATGCGCGAAATCGATCATCGGCTCCGCGTTCTGGTTGACCAGGGTGTAGCGATTGTGAGTGATGACCGCGTCGAAGTCCCAGTCGCGCAGGAGCGGCATCATCACGTCGACACGGCCTGCCGCGAGGCCGACCGCCATCGCCAGCCCTTCATCCCGCATCTTGAACAGCTCACGCAGAGCGCCGTCGGGGCCGGTGATCTCGTCCAGAGAGGCTGCATGTTCGGGATCGTGAAGGTGCAGCAGGTGGACCCGCTCCAGCCCTAAAGCTGTGAGGCTCTCCTCAAGGGACCGGCGCGCCTGAGCCGCATTGAACCGGCCCGTGTCCGGGTCGCGATCAAGCTTGGTCGATAGAACGAATTCGGCGGGAAGTCCGCCGCGCTCGCGGATCACAGCCCCGATCCTTTCTTCACTGCGCCCGAGCCCGTAGTTCCGGGAGGTGTCGAGGAAATTCACCGGCCCGGCGAAGATCGCCCGGATGGTCTCCTGGGCCCAGTGTTCATCGACCCCATAGCCATAGGTATCAGGCATGTCTCCGAGGGCTGATGTGCCGAAGCAGAGCTTCGAAACCGAGAGATGGGTGCGGCCTAGGGCAACCGTCTTTACGCCGGGTTCTGGCATGTCTCTTCCCCTTCAAAGTACTGGGCTGCGGGGATGTTGGGCCAAGAGCCAGCAGCATGCAACCGGCATCGCGCCAGTCACCTTCCCAGCAATTGTGTGGCTAGTCGGACCAGAGGTGAATGGCACTCAGAACGCGTCTCGTTTCCAGCTATTTTGCGGCCGACCTCACCCTAATTTGCTCTTCGATGCCTCTCGAAATCGGAAGCCGGGAGAGTGTGCCTTCCCGACCGTATCGGGTGTCAACCGTACGACAAGCATGTGCCTACGACTTTGATCTCCCGCGGGTCTCCGGCTGATTCTGTGTTTGTCACCACGAATTAGCTGGCAACCTCTGAGAAGCATCGTTCCTACTTTGTCCCGGTTTGGCGCGGTTTCTTTCACAAACTTTACGCGCTCCCTAGAAGGGCCGCTAATGGCACTGGGCGGAAGTAGACCGAAACTCTATTCAAGCAGGGCACATCAGACGCTCTGGGAAGGCAGGGGTTTTCCTGCTTTGACATATAGGAGACCCTTCGCGATGGTGGCTTCGCTAGGCCGTCGCTTGTCCCGATTATCGCTCCAGGATCCAGCCGCTCAGCAATTCTGCGATCTCGGCGTTGTTGTTGTCCATCATGAACATGTGCGAGTTCCCGCTGATGCCTTGCCTCGGCAGCGACCAGAGCGTCGCGCTTGCACCCGCTTCCTTGAGAGCCGCAATGGACTCTTCGGTTTTTCCCCTCAGGGACATCCAGAGCGGCGCCGCATCCATGTAATCGCCGGTGATGAGAAGCACCGATCGGCCGACAAAGGCACTTGGTTCATCGGGAAAACCAGACGGCTCCAATGCCGCGAGGCATGGTACCAAGGCTGGGTGACGTGCGGCTGCGCGGAAGGCAACCTCACCTCCCTGGCTGTGAGTGACGACACAGCATGGCCCAACCCGCTGGAGGACAGCCTCGAACGTCGCAACCGCCGCGTCAGTCGTGGTCAGCCAGCGGGGCGAGTGACCCATGATGAACGTGTCGAGGTCACCAGTTGGGAAGCGTTGACCCGGAAATGGTCTGCGATCTTGGAAGTCCTCCCGACTGCCGAACCGGAACAGGCTCCATGCCTCCTGCGCGCTTCTGACGATGGGTGCACCATCCCACACCTCCGGAATGGCGCACCAGCTGGCCCGACCCCGTTCGACATTGTCCACGACGTAGACCGCGAATCCCAGCCCAAGGAGGATCTGGAGCCAACCGGGCCTGCCGTCTGGTGTCGACTCCCACATCGTGCCGCTGAAGCCGCCTCCATGGAGAAGGACAATTGGCAGCGGCGAGACCAACCGTTCCGGGATGAAGTATTGAACGTAGGCCTGCTCGATGTGGTAGAGCCCGTTCGGGTCATACGAGAACGACGTGCTGCGCGTGAATGCGATGGACTGCGTGTCTCGACCTTCGACCTGGATCTGGCGCCCCCCGACATGGAAACTGCCAACCTGCGCGATCCTCAGACTCGGGACATCCATCGTCACTTCTTGACCAGCGGACACTTGCTCTCGGACAGTGGCTAAGCGGAGTCCTCGGCCGGAATTGTCCGCACGATCTCAAAGTAGTCCCAGTCGTATTTCGATTGGGCGGGAGCCTTTACCTTGGCAAGATACATGTCGCGCATCACGCGGCCATCCTCCCGGATCAACTCCTTCTTGGTGAACGCATCCTCGATGGGCCTGGAGCGCATGGCGGCGGCGACCTTGTCGGCATCGTCCGTTCCGGCCGCCTTGACAGCCTTGAGGTAGTGCAGAACGCTGCCATAGATGCCTGTCTGAAGCATGGACGGCATTGCCCCGACCCGCTCCTTGAACTTCCTGGAACAGGCACGAGTCGCATCATCCGTGTCCCAGTAGGACGCCGTCGTCAGATAGGTGCCCTGGGTCGTATCCAGTCCAAGGCTATGGACATCGTTGATGAACATGAGCAGGGCAGCCAGGTTCTGTCCGCCCTGAACAAGGCCGAACTCGCGGGCCGCCTTCATGGCATTGACCGTATCACCGCCGGCATTCGCGATGCCGATGACCTTGGCGCCGGAGGACTGGGCTTGGAGAATAAAGGACGAGAAGTCGCTGGCGTTGAGCGGGTGACGGACGGCCCCGACCACCTTGCCGCCATTGGCTTGGACGACTTCCGTTGCGTCCTTCTGCAACTGGTGTCCGAAGGTGTAGTCGGAGGCAAGGATGAACCAACTGTCCCCGCCGGCCTTGACCACCGCCGATGCGGTTCCCCGGGACACTCCATAAGTGTCGTAGGTCCAGTGGAAGCCGTAAGGCGAGCACTGCTCGTTCGTGAGGGCTGTCGTCCCGGCGCCCGAGAAGAGGGCAATCCGCTTTTTGTCCTTCACGATCCCCTGGACTGACAAGGCGACCGCGGAGTTGGGAATGTCAGCAATGACATCGACGCCCTCGGTATCGAGCCAGCGGCGTGCCGTTGTCGCGCCGACCTCCACCTTGTGCTGATGATCGGCGGAGATCACCTGGATGGGTTTGCCGAGAGCCGACCCACCGAACTCCTCGACTGCCATCTGGGCGGCCACAAGAGAACCTTTGCCTGTCACATCGGACGTGACCCCGGCCATGTCGGTCAGGACGCCGATCTTGACGACATCGTCGCTGACCTGGGCCAAGCCCGGAGAGGCAAGGGCGGATGCCGCAAGTAGGGCGGCAACTATCGTCCCGCTGGCTTTCATTGAGCGTTTCTCCCTACACTCGATTGCACGCGGACCTGTAGGCCGCTCCGTTTTGTGTTATGGGCCTGGAGGGTACGCCCGGCCTAGCCGGGATGCAAGGGAAAGGTCTCATATGAGACCAATGTCGGTCTCATATGAGACTATAACAAGGTTGCTTCAGGTGCTGGAGGGTCAGTTTGACGATCGGCGACAGTGACAACATCAAGAGCATCCTGAACGGCACGACGATCCCGACGGCCTACAAGATGGGCTATGTCCTAAACCATTACCGGGAGCCGTCATTTCGGGCCATCGAACGGGAGTACGGAATCACCCGGCCCGAAATCGTGATGCTCATCTTCCTTGTTCACCGGGAGGGAATCACAGCAAACGACATCTGCGAGTTCTCCGGGCACCTGAAGGCCAACATGAGCCGAGCTGCGATTGCTTTGGCCCGGAAGGGCCTGATCGACCGACGGCCGGATGCGACCGACCAGAGGCGCCAGCTCCTCTACCTGACGGCTGTCGGGCGACAATTGCACGGACGCTTCATGCCGATGCTTGAGGCGCGTGAGCGTGCCATGCTGGCCTGCCTCTCGGCCCGTGAGGCAGAGCAACTCGAGCGTCTGCTGAACAAGCTGGGTGATCACGTTCCTGACTGGGCAGGCGAGAACTCAATCTAGCCTTGGCCCGCTCGATCCCGCCTGACAGGGCGCTTCCATTCACTCCGCTGAAATCTAAGGGAAAGACAGCTAATGGCACTGAGCTGAAGTAGGCCGAGTGTCTGCTCTAGCAAGAACAGCAGACGTCCCAGGAGTGCAGGGGATCGGCAGAGAATGACCCAATCGGACATTCAGAAAGTCTTATCCCGAGCAGGTGAACGCGCCCTTCAATGGTTGGATCACAAGCCAAGACCTGACGGGCTTGTGTCGGGCATTATGGCCTACATTACGCGGCTCAACTGCCGAACAGGGCCACCGTTGTCTCATCTACCTGACGGGAGGATCACTGCGTTCTCTTCTGAATCCTTTTCTGCAGCGCGTTTCGAGCAGAGCCCCAGCTTTATTCCGGGGCCAGCGGCGAAACACAGCCTGCCCGCTTTCCGCGCTTCACGATCATGAGAAAGTATGAATGCCACTTGCACCGGAGCAGCGCGCCCGGCCGCTTGGAACGGCGCCTCTTTGCCGTCGCCGGCCTTTGGGGTGGTATGTACTTGATCGCGATCGATTGACAATAAACCTCTTGGCGGGACTTCAACAATAGCTACCGGAGGTAGATCCCTTCAGGAATGCATGTGCCACGTGATGCTGCTCAGGCTTTGAGCAGACAAGCTATAGCTTCGATAAGCATTTTGGTCTCGGCAGTTTCGAGAAACGTGACATATTGACGAATTGCAGGCGATAAATGAGAAGAGGGAAGGTTTCCCGAAACTAATGAAACCTCCCGCATCGCAGCTGCGATGGCCGGCTAATCGGCAGCCGCACATACTTTCAGCCGAAGCGCAAGGCTCTCTGATCGCGTACCCTCTCATAAGAAACTTGAAGAGGGGGCTCGCCTCGCCGTTTTCTCCGCAATTGAATGGTCACTGGTCGGGTACTCGCTGCCGGGCCGGACAGCAGGCGGCCTGAGCCATGCCCCATCGTGCCTTGGCGCAAGGACCGGATCCGTTTCGGACGGTCAGGCAGCGAGCGCCTGGATTCGCTCCTCCACGGTCTCGAGTTGTCGGACACCAGCAGAATGCCAGGTCCCATGGCAGATGGCTCACTAGACGTATATCAACCGCCCAATCCATGACTGTGTGCCACGGATACGTTCAGCGGGTCGTTAGCGGGAGCCCGCTTTAGGTGAACAGCTATAGGCAACGGTGATCGAGTTCGCCAGAAGGACTTTCTGGTGTGCTTGCGCTGCGGCTTCGCAAGCCTGCGGGGTGTCATACTCAGCGACAACGGTATGATTTTGGCCGGTCAATAGTGTCATCAACAATACTGTTATTGTCATGCTCTCTGTCCTCTTCAAGTATCCGAAGAACCTCGCCCTCGTGTCTCGTCGCAACGAATGGTTTCCCGGATATTCCCTTGAGCCCATTTACTCTACGCATGGCGTTCGCCCAGTCACCGCATCTTCTGAAGACGTTAGAGCGCCAGTTCAAGAAACTTATCCGACTGCCTTCCTCCTGCATGCTCCGCCACGCTTGACGAATCACTGGGACAGTCCGATCGGCGCCTTCGTTGGTGGTGGCAACCCACGTCGCCGACACTTGGCCTTCACCCGCTTCGCTGACCCAAACTGACAACCATTTGTCCTTATCGATCAAGCGTCCCGTTTCGGAAGGGCTAGATTGAATCTCGAGTATGCAGGCTGACGGTTCGAATGGCGACCTCCACCTGCCGAGCATGAACGTGATCTGTGGCAGCGTGCCATTCGGTAAGCAGGCGCAAAGCCTGAGCCTGGGCGATTGCGGCTGGTGTCGCTGAGGCTGCTGACGTTTGCCGTGATGGCGCGTTCTAGGCAGAGATAATAGCCGGAAGCACCTGTGCCCGGCGCCGAAGGAGGCAGACCCCTGCCCAAGCGGGTCGCGGTCTGGAGCGGTCAAAGGGGCGAGCTTGCGTGGTTCTATCGCCTTTGAACAGAAATGCAGTTGATGGAGGCGGATATGAAGGTCCTGATCGCATTAACGGTACTTATGGCTGGGTTCGTAGCCGCAAGCACAGAAGAGGCCCGTGCTGTGGTTTACTGCCAGTACGTCAATTATCCTGTCGGGTGCATTGTCAGACCTGGTGTCGTGCTGCGGGCACGGCCTGTCGCGCGGGCCGTGGTGACCCCGGGTGTCGGTGCCCCTGGCGTCGGAGTGCGGGCGGGAACACCGATGAACCGGGGCGGCCCGGTCAATCGCGTCGGCAGGCGCTGAGATGCCTTGTTCTGATGTGTTCCGCGGAAAGTGAGCCTTCGCTTGTCCGCGAACTCGTCTCAGACGGATTGAATCCGCTATGCGAATATCAGGTGCAAGATACCGTGGAACGGTGCAAGGTCCCCAATCGATGGACCTGAACACGCCAACCCTGGGCGACGCACCTGCATCCTCAACTATGTTCGACACCGCGCTCCGCATCGGGCTGGTGGCCGTTTTGGTGTACGCCTGCGCCCGGATCGTGCTGCCCTTTGCCTTCGTGTTGATGTGGTCTGCGATCCTGGCGGTGATTCTGTATCCGCTGCACCTTCGTCTGGCCGGGCGGCTTGGGGACCGCGGGGCGGCACTGCTGATTGGGCTGATCGGTGTCGCAGTGATACTGGGGCCGATGGTCATTGTGGTGACGTCGCTCGCAACTTCACTCTACTCGTTGATCTCGAGCGTTCAGAGTCAGGACGTGGCATTGCCGGCGCCGCCGCTCTGGCTCGATGGAGCCCCGCTGGTCGGCAAAAAGCTGACGGAGATCTGGACTCTCGTCGCCACCAACCTGCCAGCGGCGCTCGCAAAGTACGGGCACTTGATGAGTGGGCCTCTGGCATGGGTGGCGTCGTTCGCTGGGGGCTTGGCCATCGCCGAACTATCATTTGTTCTTTCATTTGCGATCGCCATGGTGCTCGTCGTCTATGGCAGGGGTGCCACCGAATTTGCTCAACGCTTTCTGGAACGTGTCACCAGCAGCAACGCGCGTGCAGTACAGCTGGTCACGTTGATGGCCGCCACGATCCGCGGTGTGGCGCTCGGGGTGATCGGCGTGGCGCTGATCCAGTCGGTGCTTTTAGGGGGCGGCTTCTTCGCCATCGGCATTCAGGCGGCCGGTCCTTTGACGCTTATTGCGCTTTTGCTGGGTGTCATGCAGGTGCCCTTGATTTTACTGACCTTGCCCGTGGTTGGGTACGTCTTCGCGACCGAACCAACGCAGGCGGCGATCATTTTTCTGATCTGGAATGTCATCGTCGGACTCAGTGACAATATCCTGAGGCCATTGATGCTGGGTCGGGGGGTGGAAGTGCCCATGCCTGTCATTCTGATCGGTGTCATCGGCGGTATGATTGTCGACGGACTTGTCGGCCTCTTTGTCGGGCCCGTGCTTCTGGCCGTCAGTTACGTACTGCTGCTGGAATGGTTGCGGCAGAACCCGGTCGATGACCCGCATCGCAGTGACGCGCCAACATCGTGACTGCGGCACCCGCTCCAGCTACTTCACGCTCAGCAGCGAGTAGTGATCGTAGGTCAACCCTTCTATCTGGGCAGAGGTAACAGTAAAATAATCTTGCGTTCTGGGCCCGACAGAGACTCTGGCGCAGATGACCGGGACGTTGGACGGATCTTATGCCAAGTAGGCCAACAGGGCAGATCAAACGTGCCGCCGATCATCCTGCCGTCCTTCCCCCGGCGCGCCCGCTGAGGGTTTGGCGCCGGTTTCCCGTCTTTCTGTTCGGTTGCCAACTGGGGATGATTTCTATTTTGTGCGATGGAAGTTGGCCGCGGCCGGGCTCTGGGATCGAGTGAGGCCCTGGACGGGCTCATGAGCAAGTATCGCATTTTGCCCAAGGACATTTTCGCGAACGGCGTTGGAGCGGCCTTCACCGTAAGCGGTGGTAATACTGCATCGCGAGACCCTCACCGATCCAATGCGAGGATGTGGGGTTCTTTTCAATGGACGGTGATGGCGCCCAGTGCGAAGCCTGTCTTGCCGGGGGTGATCCAGACCTCCCCGTCACCCAGCATCATCCCTTTGTCCCGGACAAAAACCGCCTCAAAACTGGATTCCGCGACTACCTCCCGAAGGCGTGGGCTCAGGATCGTTTCCTTCGCCGCAACAAGCTGCTCGCGAGTGCGGATCATCCGCTTGGCCTTCCGTGTGATCGATAGAGGATACTGGGTGACCCGAGCGAGCAGTTGGATATCGCCCGATCGGAACGCTGCCTTGACACGCCGGAAGCCGAAATATGCGGCCAGAGGATCGAACTTCAGGTCGCGGTAGCTCGCCTCGATCTCGGGCGACAGCTTCGGCCGGGAGAACCCTGCGTCTGGGGTCATTACCGGCAGCTCCATCGAGCGCCGCAGTTCTCGCACGAGGAGGTTCAAGGCCCGGTGACGATCATAGAGCGTCTGCAACGCTGGCTCACGGGCCTGGGCCGCTCCGTTCGCGAGGGATCCCGTGATCTCCGGCTCGACCGGCGCTACGTCAACCCCGGTATATTGCCCCTCGCGTGAGAAAGAACTCGCCGCCAGTTCGTCAGCAAGCTGGTTGCGGGCAATCCAGGTCCGCTCCTCCACGTCGGCCAGGACCTGCTCGTGTGATGGCCGAAAGCCGGGACCTCTGGCGATGTCAGCAGGGAGAGCCTGCATGGCTTCCTGCGGTTTCAGGCCACTCGGCTCATTGGATGGAAACCGTGGATCGACCTTGTATGTTCGGCCATAGATCGTGAAGAAAAAGGGGCCCGCCTGAACCGGAACGGTGCAAAGGAGAGCTAGAAGACACCCAGACAGCCTGAAAGTCTTTGTGGCGAAGCGGGCCATTGCCGCCTCCATTCTTAATTGTCTACCAGTTTCTCCGAAGCGCACGGCGTGATGACCGCCGGCCATGCCCGCTACGCTATCGGTCATCCTAAGTCCGCCGATACTGCCTGCTGCACGGCGTCACGAGGCCGAAGCCGATGGCGCTCGCGTGACCGGAAGCTGTTACATTGAACCGGCTCACGTCGTTTGACGTCGGAAGCGCGGCGAGGAACGGTGCCTGTCACCTGTTATGGCAGTTGCACCATTAGATTCTTATTGTGCGTTCGCCATTGGCGATATCGACGGACCTACCCGTCTGCTCACCATAGACATGTTGACCAGAACTGCTTGACCGGCTGAGCCAGCGACTTGTCCTTTTGAGACAGCAGCCTGGAAATTCTTTTCAGTTCGATAGAAGGCTGGTCATCCTCGCATGCGGTCAAGATCAACACCGGCCTCCCAGAAACATCCACCTGCAATCAAGTTCGCCCACCGTGTTCTGTGTCTTTCCGTCGCGGGCTTCGTCGTTCCAGTCTCCCCGTCCACCATCGGGCATGATCGCGCGGCGTCCACAGGGCTCCCAATTAGAGCGCCGGTCGTTCAATACTGTGCTGGCACAATATCGCCTGCGGGCAATCCGTCTTCGACTCGCTTGGGCCTCGGTTCGGCCTTCGGCACCCGCGGCAGTTCGACCTTGACCTTCTCGTACGGAATCTTGCCAAGCATGTGCGCGATTAAGTTGAGGCGTGCCCGGCGTTTGTCATCGGAAGGGACAATGTACCAAGGGCAGTCCGGCGTGTCGGTACCCCGCAACATGTCCTGGTACGCGAGTGTGTAATCCCACCAACGGCGCACCGACTCAGTGTCCATCGGGCTGAGCTTCCAGTGCTTGACCGGGTCGTCGATCCGGTCGGCGAAGCGTCGCCGCTGCTCGTCCTGGCTAACATCGAGAAAGTACTTGAGCAGGATGATGCCGTTGTCGACGATCTCTTTCTCGATCGACGGTACGAGCCGCATGAAGCGCTCATACTCATCCTTTCTGCAGAAGCCCATCACCCGTTCTACGCCAGCTCGGTTGTACCAAGACCGGTCGAACAGCACGATC
This sequence comes from Microvirga sp. RSM25, assembly GCF_044784385.1. Lineage (NCBI taxonomy): Bacteria > Pseudomonadati > Pseudomonadota > Alphaproteobacteria > Hyphomicrobiales > Methylobacteriaceae > Microvirga > Microvirga sp. RSM25. Next base: position 1,304,962 of record NZ_CP173039.1, read on the forward strand.
TCGCCGGCGGCCGGGAAATGGGCCAGGTACCTTTGGATGTAGAGTTGGCTCTTTTCCCGCTCGGTCGGCGCGGGCAAAGCGATGTGCCGATACACCCTGGGACTCACGCGTTGTGTGATCCGGCTGATCACCCCGCCTTTGCCGGCGGTGTCACGGCCCTCGAAGATCACGATGACACGGGAGCCCGTCGCTTTGACCCAGGTTTGCAGGCGAACGAGTTTCACCTGGAGCTTTCTCAATTCGCTTTCGAACTCCTTCCGCTTCATGGGCGGAGGGATATCATCCGCCTCATTGAGCGCGAATTCATTCCGTTTCACGGTGTCTTTTCCGCCCATCTCAAGCTCCTTTCGATCACTTCCGCCACAATCATTCCGGAGGCCGTCGTTATGTGCTGGCCTTACCTCCTCACCGGACGTCCGCTAGCAAAATGTTTTGCCGCCGCCAAAGCGCCAGCAGGAAGGACCCGAGCAGTAATCGGACGAGGCCGTAGGCGAAAAGCGCGTGAGAGGCGGCGTGCCGACGGAGGCGCTGGGCGCAATGGCCAAGCCAAGGCCGACAATGCGGGTCGACGCTGCGAGGGCCATTGGTTTGCGCTCTTTCTACCGGTGACTGCCGACACACCATCCGCCCTGTCCAGCCTGCCTCTGGTCTAAAGATGGGTACAATGGATGCCAGTCTGCGGCCCTCAGAGGCAGCTCTTGGCCTGTCCAGAGAGGTTGCCTTGTACGAGAAAATTATCATCGTCCGTCCCTTTGCGGGAGATCATGCCATTCGGCAAAGTGATTATCGCGCCAACCGCATCGATGAGCTTGATGGTTTGGGACAGAACTTTGACACAATCGGACAGCCGGCGAAGAGGGAGCTATCAAATTCCCTTAAATTGGCCTCAAATATGTAACATGAGTTAATGTGTGCAGATCAGCACCGATGCGTTTGATTACGCTGACTGTGCAGTTTTGCGACGCTTAGGACCTCTGGGAGGCCCGCATGACCAGTATCGTGCCTCCGTCAACGGTTGCCAGCCCTACGAATTCTACATCGAGGCAGCCAATCGTTCTGGCAGGCCGCGGGTGGACGCTTCCCCCCGGCTACATTCATTTGGGAGTCGCCAAGGAGATCGCGCCGACTCTGCACGATTTCGGCGTCGATCCCGATCCAGTCATCCGGGAGGCCGGGCTCGACCCGCGTCTGTTTGACGACGGTACCAACGTCATCCCCCACGCGGCCCTGGGCCGGCTGCTCACCTTGAGCGTGGCCTGCACGACCTGTCCGCATTTCGGGCTTCTGGTCGGTCAGCGGGCCACGATCCTATCTCTCGGGATGGTGGGGCGCCTGATGCAGCATTCCGAGACTCTGGGCGATGCCATGCGTGCTCTCGTGTCGAACCTGAGCATCCAAAACCGAGGCGCCGTCCCGTCACTTACCATCAGCGGTGACATAGCCTTGTTTGCATTTTCGGTCTACCAACCCGAGGCCGAGAGTGCGGACCAGATCTCGGACGGATCCATCGCCGTTGCAGTGAACGCCATACGGGCCCTGCGCGGATCGGACTGGAGGCCGAGTGAGGTTCTGCTGCCTCGTTTTGCTCCGGTGGATCCCGAGCCATATCGTCGCCATTTCCGAGCCCCGGTGAGGTTCAATCAGGAAACCGCCAGCATAGTCTTCCCGGCCCATGATTTGGATCTGCGGATTGCTGGGGCCGATCCGATGATGCGTAGCCTTCTGGAAGAACGGATCCTGCAACTGAAGAGCGCGCAAGGCTCCGAATTCTCGGACGACATTCGGCGGTTGCTGCGCACGCGGCTGACCAGCAATCACTGCTCGGCCGATGACATTGCCCATTTGCTTACGATGCACCGGCGCACCCTGAGCCGCCGCCTGAAGGGCGGTGGCATGGGCTACAGGGCGATCACGAACGAGATCCGGTTCGAGATTGCGCGTCAGTTGCTGCAGGACACCCAAGTGCCACTCGCCCAGATCGCGGCGGCGCTCGGTTATTCGGAAGCGAGCGCCTTCACCCGGGCCTTCCGGCGCTGGTCGGGCCAAACTCCGACAACGTGGCGGGACGAAGGTCATCATGAGTGATGCCCCGGCGGCCTAAACTGTCAAGAGATTGTCCCTACTGGTCAAGCACGATGCCACGGCTCGCCTACAGTGCTTCTATGGCTGGCTGATGATCCCGGTCGATGAAGCAGGAATGTTCTCACCGGTTTGCATCTGGAAAAAGTCCAGGGAGGATCGCACGATGAACCGAGAGATCTGTTTGGGTTGCGGAGCCTCCCTCGCGAGAACCATGGCCCGCCTCGCAACTGTCGTGGCCATTGCCGGCGCACCAGCATCTGCTGCGTGGGCCGATGAGGGGGAGGCGAAGACCATTCTGAAGGCCATGGCAGACTACGTGAGTCGCCAGGAAAATCTGTCCCTGAAGTACGATACGGATATCGAGGTGGTGACTCCGGCCGTCGAGAAGATCCAATTCAGCGCTTCGGGCGAGGTTACCATGAGCCGCCCGAACAAGTTCCGCATTAGTAGAACTGGTGGCTATGCAGACGTCGAACTCGTGTCGGACGGCTCTACCGTGACCGTGCATGACAGCGGCGGCAAGCGGTTCGCCCAAGTTTCTGGGAGTGGCTCCTTTGACGAGGTTGTCGATAGGCTCCGGACCGAGGCTTCGCTCGAGCTTCCGGGTGCAGATCTCCTGCTGTCGAAGCCCTATGAAGAACTCATGGCAGGGGTGCTGGAGTCCAAGCACATCGGTCGCGGCGTCATCGAGGGTGTCGAGTGCGAGCACCTTGCCTTCCGCAATCTTGAAACCGACTGGCAGATCTGGGTCGAAGTCGGCGAGAGGCCGCTGCCGCGCAAGTACGTCATCACGAGTAAAGCGGTTGGGGCCGCGCCCCAGTATACGCTGCGGCTCCGAGACTGGAAGACCGGCGGCACCCTCGCACCGGATGCGTTCGCGTTCAAACCACCAGCCGGCTCCAGCGGTGTCGCGATTACTCTGCTCAATGACGTTGACGAGATTCCAGCGGGTGTTGTTCCTGGAGGCGCGAAATGAACAGATCAGGCGTTAAGTTGATGTCCCGTGCCGCGCCCGCGCTTTTCGTCGGCGGTTTGGCCCTGTGCTGGAGCAGTGATGCGCTCGTTTCGTCAGGCTCGTTGATCAGCCAAGCGGAAGCAAGGATTGGACGACCTGCAACACCCATGAGCTACGCCGGCGTTGCCCGGCGGACCACCCGCAGGAGTGTCGCCTATGGGGCAGCAGCCGGCGCTGCAGTGGCCGGTACTTACTACTACGCTGCTCAGGATGCCAGCAGGTCGTGAACTCCTATGGACAGATCGTATACCGCTGTCCGTAAACAAGCCCGCGCCCGAGCTGCTCGCCGGATTGCTGGCGTAGAGATGTTGGATGCTGCCGTGGGTATGGACCGCAGGCGCTCATGAAGGGCATTATTAGCGAGGGGCTTTACCTGCACGGAACAGTTAGCACGTCCCTCCATCGCAGCGCTCAAAAATGAATGGAGAGTTCGCCTCGTGAAACGGAGAGGTCATAGCAGGTCACGACGAAGGCCACTCATCTTCTATTCCTAAATGCCAAGAGAAAGTCCAAATGGATCAAGCAGAGGAATGAGGAACCTCTAATGATGAGCTGGTTCAATAGCAGCAGGGTTGTCAGAAAAAGGTGCAAGGAGCGATGGAGATGCCATCCGCCCACAGGTTAGACGAACCTAACTTGAGCCATGACTTTGGTTCAATTACCGGTGATTTGCGTCGAGTTCTTCGTACCGAACTGCTCAGGGGAACCTGTTCTGCCAACACAGTAGCTCGCTTTTTTTCGATGCACCGCCGCACCTTGCACCGTCACTTGCGTATGGAAGGTTTTGCGTTCCGACAGGTGGCTGATGAAATCCGCTTCGAGATTGCATGTGAGCTGCTCGAAAACACATATATGGCTCTCAGTCAGGTCGCCGCAGCCTTGCAATACTCCGAGTTGAGCGCCTTCACCCGAGCCTTCCGGCGCTGGTCCGGACAGAGCCCGTCGGCGTGGCGCGCTAGCCATAGCCGTGTTCGGAAATCGCGGCGACCGCACAAACCACGCGGGCCCGTCTTACCCATAGATCCTGGCGGGCGCTCCGGTTAGTTAGGCCAGCTTCCCCTGAACCATTTGAAGGATGCTGCTGAGTGAGCCCGCCCAGACGTGGACGTTTGAACTGCGCATTCAGAAAGCGTCACCGAAAATATATTCAAGTGAGTGTGCCGACCGAGGGTTGAACCTGCACTTGACGATTTGGCGCCATGGTTTGCTGCGCCAAGGTCAGGCGATAATCAGGCTCATTTTCCCGCAGCGCAGTCCTAAATTGTCAAATCAATGGCCCAATCGGTCAAGCAACAGATTAAGGACGGGCCATACTCCCCTCTGCAAAACGAAATGGGCATCGCGGACATAGGCCTGGACCTTATTCCGACAAGCCCCTTTGGCACGTTCGGCGAGAGCCGGCAGTCAATCGCAACGCCCATAGGAAGCACAGCGTGGAGGCAATCATGACGGTTGCAGTCTCAGCCCAGGGCGGGTCTCAGCCTCATCAGAGGCGGCACGACAAGTATGACCGGCTCGTGACGACCGCGCAGTCCCTGCCGAAGCTGAAGGTTGCCGTGGCGCACCCGTGTGATCCGGCATCCTTGGATGCGGTGTTTGAGGCGGTTGGGCTCGGTCTGATCGATCCGATCCTGGTCGGGCCGCAGGCCAAGATTACCGCGGCCGTGGCGGCGCTTGGTAAGGATCCTTCTAAGATGCGGATCGTAGATGCACCGCACAGCCATGCCGCGGCAGGAGCGGCGGTCGATCTCGTGAAGGCTGGCCAGGCCGAAGCGTTGATGAAGGGGAGCCTTCACACGGACGAGCTCATGGGTGCCGTGGTTCGGCGTGAGGGTGGCCTGCGCACCGCCCGTCGGATTAGTCACTGCTTCGTCATGGACGTCCCTGGCCATGAGACCGCGCTCATCATCACCGACGCTGCCGTCAACATTGCGCCGACACTGGAGGACAAGGTCCACATCGTCCAGAACGCCATCGACCTCGCTCGGGCTCTGCGGGTCGATCCGGTGCGGGTGGCGATCCTGTCGGCGATGGAGACTGTGAATCCGAAAGTGCCCTCGACCATCGAAGCCGCGGCTTTGTGCAAGATGGCAGACCGCGGGCAGATCACAGGGGGAATTCTCGACGGCCCTCTCGCGCTCGACAACGCCATCGACCTCGGGGCGGCGGCGATCAAGAAGATCCAGTCACCGGTCGCCGGCCAGGCCAATGTCCTCGTGGTCCCGGATCTCGAGGCCGGCAACATGCTGGCAAAAAGCCTGACCTTCCTTGCCGACGCCGACGCGGCTGGCATCGTGCTCGGCGCCCGTGTTCCGATCATCCTCACGAGCCGGGCCGACTCGACGATCACTCGGCTGGCATCCTGCGCCGTCGCCTCGCTCGTCGCCGAGGCACAGCGCTCACAGCTATCCATGCCGGAGGTCTGATCTATGACGCCAGTCCTGATCGTCCTCAACGCCGGCTCATCGAGCCTCAAGTTTCAGGTCTTCGACATGCCGGATGAAGCGGAGCCTCGGCTTGCCTGGAAAGGTCTTTACGAAGGTCTCGGCGGCGATGCGCATTTCATAGTCCGCGACACGAACGGAGCCATTCTGGATGAGCGGTCCTGGGATCCGGGCGAGGAACTCGGGCACGAGGAGGCGCTGATGCATCTCATCGCGTGGTTGCGAGAGCATCAGGAGGGGCGCAAGCTCGTGGCTATCGGACACAGGGTCGTCCATGGCGGCGCGGCCTTTTCTAGCCCAGTGTTGGTCGACGAGTCGGTCCTCCAGTCGCTTGAGGTGCTGGTGCCGCTCGCGCCTCTGCACCAACCCCATAACCTGGAGCCGATCCGGATCGTGCGCAGGCGCTTGCCGGGGATGCCGCAGGTCGCTTGTTTCGATACTTCTTTCCATCAATCCCAGTCCGACATCGCGACATTGTTCGCCCTGCCGCGCGAAATGCGCGAACGCGGCGTTCGGCGTTATGGCTTCCATGGACTCTCCTACGACTACATTGCGTCCGTTCTGAAACACTATGATCCCCGGCTTGCCGAGGGTCGGGTGATCGTCGCACATCTCGGGAATGGCGCGAGCCTATGTGCTCTCCAGGGAGGGGTCAGCATCGCAACGACTATGGGCTTCTCTGCTCTCGACGGACTTCCGATGGGAACGCGCTGCGGCGCCATCGATGCCGGCGTCGTATTCTTCATGCTGCGGGAGATGAAGCTTAGTCCGGAAGCCGCCGAGCGCATACTCTACACCGAGTCCGGACTTCTAGGTGTTTCTGGTCTGTCTAACGACATGCGAGTGCTGCGCGCCAATGCGGCGGCGAATGTGGATTCCAGGCGCGCCATCGATCTTTTCGTCTATCGTATCCTGCGCGAAATCGGATCGCTTGTTGCGGCTTTGGGCGGCATCGACGGTCTCATCTTCACGGCCGGGATCGGGGAGAACGACGCGGCTACCCGCGCCGAGGTGGCCAGCGGCCTCGCATGGGCTGGTCTTACTCTTGATGAGAGAGCCAACAGCACCGGTGGCCCGCGGATCTCCACCGGAGCCGGACCGGATGTGTGGGTCATTCCCACCAATGAGGAACTGGTGATCGCACGGCAGACGCGAAGCGTGCTCAGTGCTGCCCAGACTCGGCTTGCATCCTGAACAGGGAGATTGATGTCATGGAAACGCTGAAGACCAAGCCGGAAGGATCCCAGGCCGAGCACGAATTGGGCGATGAGACGTTCATGTCGGCAGCCGACCTTCGGAACTACATGACCGAGATGCAAATGGCGAAAGCCGTCAAATCCACTGATGGCATCACGGGCCGTGCCGAGAAAGCCCGCGAGGATCTGATCAAACGGCTCTCCGAGCCACTTGATCTTACCCCGGAGCGATTGAAGGAGATCCTTGAACCGCTGCGGTCCAAGCTGCGAGCGGCGGCGGCACGCGGTCAAACGGAGCTGATGGTCATGCGGTTTCCCAATGCCCTTTGCACCGACAAGGGCCGCGCGCTCAACAACGCGGATCCAACTTGGCCGGAAACGCTCACGGGTCGCCCACGTCAGGCCTACGAATTATGGCGTGATCAGTTGCGATCCGCCGGATTCAGATTGAATGCGATGATCATCGAATGGCCCGGCGGGTTGCCAGGCGACGTCGGCTTTTTCCTCAAATGGGGCGAGCAAAAGAAATGATCATTTCTGAAAAGCTATCTTGATTGGACAATAGCGATGCGACAGGCCGAAGCCAGAACTGAGCGAAGCCAGGATGGTGTACAAGCGAAACTGACACAGGTCACCCGTGCACAGGCGAAGTTCGCCGAAGTCTATCAGGAGCGGTGTTCAAACGTAGTTCAGCGCTACGTCGATGCGGTGAAAGCCGCGAGCGAGCCATTGCTGGAGAGCCGGGCCCACCCGGCGACGCCTCTCGACTTCTGGCGCGATGCCAGTGCCTATTGGCTCGACTTCACCCAGCGCTCGATCCTGTTCTGGGACACGTTGCGCCAGCGCGGCAACAACTGGATCGAGCACGAAAAAGCCGGCAAGCCGCCGCTGCTGGATTTCGAATGGGAAATGATTGCGGATGCCCGTCAATTCGAGCGGCCCGCGAACTATGCCCTCGTCCAGATCACCCCGCCCGCTGGCATCGAGACAGACCCCGAGCATCGCCCGTTCGTCGTCATTGATCCACGCGCCGGCCATGGACCCGGCATTGGTGGGTTCAAGCAGGACTCACAGGTCGGCGTCGCGCTCAAGGCAGGGCACCCGGTCTACTGCGTGATCTTCTTCCCAGAGCCGGAGCCCGGGCAGACGCTCGCTGATGTCTCGCGCGCCGAGGCCGAGTTCCTCCGCATCGTGGGCGAGCGTCATCCGAAGACCCGCAAGCCGGTCGTGATTGGAAACTGCCAGGGCGGCTGGGCCTCCATGCTCATCGGCGCGCTCGAACCTGACCTCGTCGGGCCCATCGTCATCAACGGGGCGCCGATGTCGTACTGGGCCGGCAACGATGGTGAGAACCCGATGCGCTATGCAGGCGGAATGCTCGGCGGCACCTGGCCCGCGCTTCTGGCCAGCGATCTTGGCGCAGGCACGTTCGACGGGGCCTACCTCGTCGACAACTTCGAGTCTCTCAATCCCGCTAACACGTACTTCGACAAGTACTACACCCTCTTCTCTAAGATCGACACCGAGCCGGAACGCTTCCTGGAATTCGAGCGCTGGTGGGGCGGCTTCTTCCTCATGGACCGCCAGGAAATCAAGTGGATCGTCGAGAACCTGTTCGTGGGCAACAACCTCGCGGACGGCGACGCAGAATGGTCGGAGGGTCGGGCCTTCGACCTGCGGGCGATCCGGTCGCCGATCATTCTGTTTGCGTCGCTCGGCGACAACATCACGCCGCCGCAACAGGCTTTCAACTGGGTGGTCGACCTTTATCCCACCACGGAGGCGCTCAAGGCGAACGGGCAGGTGATCGTCGGGCTGATGCACAAGAGCGTCGGCCATCTCGGTATCTTTGTCTCGGGCGCTGTCGCCAAACGCGAGCACACCCAGATCGTCGACCTGATCGAGTATATCGAGCATCTGCCTCCGGGCCTCTACGGCATGCAGGTCGAGGAGCAGAAAACGAACGGGAGCATACGCTACGACGTGTTACTGACCGAACGGCAGGTCGAGGACCTACAGGTCCTGCAGAAGTACGGCCGCAAGGACGAGGGGCCGTTCAAGGTGGTCGAGAAGACCTCCGAGGCACTCGCTTCCGCCTACGAGACCTTCGTGCATCCATTCGTGTCCCCGATGGTCACCCCGGGGGCCGCTAAGGCCGCCAGGGCGCTCAATCCACAGCGGGTGCAGCGCTGGGCGGTGTCGGATCTCAATCCTTTCCTGTGGCCGCTCAAGGGCATGGCCGACATGGTGCGCGCGAACCGGGCGCCGCGTGACAACGAAGGCCCGATGGCAGCGATGGAGCACTGGATGGCCGCTGTCAGCTCCGCCTCGTGGGACTTCTATCGCGACCTGCGCGACGCGTCGGTGGAGAACACCTTCTTCCGCATCTACGGTTCGGCCAGCATCGGCATGGCCGCGGAGGACAAGGAAGCCGATGCGGAAGAACCCATCGATGTGCGGAATGCACCTCTGGTCAAGGAGGCCCTGTCTCACATTGAGGACGGCGACCGGACGAAGGCCATGGTCCGCACGGCGCTGCTGCTGATGAAGGCGGGCACCGGGCGGCGGCGACTCTCGGCCATGAAGCGAGCCCGCAAGCTAGTCGGCAACGACATCGGCCTTCTCGACATGCCGGCGGAGGCCGCCCGCGCGATCATCCGCGAGCAATCCTACATTGTCGACTTCGAGCCGGTGAAGGCGCTCCTGGCGCTGCCGAATCTCCTGCGGACGTCTGACGACCGGCGCGGGCTGCTCGATCTGCTCGACCGCGTGGAGGGCCGGATTGAGGCCAACGCGAAGCAGACGGCCTTGCTGGGCGAGATCCGGCGCCTTCTCTCCGATAACGGCACCGGAGGCAAAGCAAAGGCTGAACTGATCTCGGTGATACCGGCGGAGGATCAGGCCCAATCCCACCCGGAAGTGGCGGCAAAGCCGGGCTCCCACCGTCGACCGCGTGACCATCGACGCACGAGGGCAAGCCCATGAACGATCAACCAGCCAACCTGACCAATGCCGCGATCCAGTCGAAGATCCTCCACGGCAAGCGTGCCCTTGTCATCGGAATCGCCAACGAGCATTCGATTGCCTATGGATGTGCCCGGATCTTTCGCCAGCTCGGGGCCGATCTCGCGATCACTTATCTGAACGAGAAGGCCCGATCTTACGTCGAGCCTCTCGCCAAAGAGCTCGAGGTATCGATCTTCGCACCCTGCGATGTCGGGCAGAATGGCGAGCTAGAAGCCGTCTTCGAGCAGATCCGCGAGAGCTGGGGCAGTCTCGATATCGCGCTCCACTCCATAGCGTTTGCACCGAAGCAGGATCTGCAGGGGCGGCTCCTCGACAGTTCCGACGAAGGGTTCAAGGTGGCGATGGACATTTCCTGCCACTCTTTCATCCGCATGGCGCGACTCGCCGAGCCTTTGATGACTGAGGGGGGACCCTCCTGGCAATGAGCTATCATGGGGCGAACAAGGTCGTCCCGAACTACAACCTCATGGGTCCGGTGAAAGCGGCACTGGAGAGCGCCGTCCGTTACCTTGCCTATGAATTGGGTGACAAACACATCAGGGTGCACGCCGTGTCGCCCGGCCCCTTGAAAACCCGGGCGGCCTCCGGCTTAAAGGACTTCGATGTTCTTCTCACTGAGGCGATCGAGCGCGCCCCCATCGGTGAACTCGTTGATATTGACGATGTAGGACTTACCGCGGCGTATCTGACGACACCTTTTGCGCGACGGTTAACTGGGACGACGACTTACGTCGATGGTGGCCTGAGCATCATGGCGTGATGGGTGCGCGCTAATGATAGAAGAACAGAAACCGGAGATGCCGATGACTTTCAGACTCCCGTCTATGAAGCAATCCGCAGGCATCGTCATGTTCGCCTTCAGAGCGGTGCCTAGGCGTTCTTGGGAGGGCTGCTATGACCGCGTCGCTTAATCCTGCCGCGCCCCATCATCTGCCGGCTTTTATCACCGCTCCTGGCGAGACGGACGTCCTCATGGGGGTCATGGCCGTGTTTCTGGTCATTGCCGTGTTGGCCGTAGGGTTGTTGTTCCTGCGCTTGCATACCTTGCCAGAGCGTATGGCGCACAGGTCTCACAAGCTTCAGTTCGAGATTGTCGCCGTGCTGGGCCTGCTGGCTCTCTTCACGCACATGCACATCTTCTGGGTCGCTGGCCTGCTGCTCGCCCTGATCGACATTCCTGACTTCGGAAATCCTCTCCGCAGGATTGCCGGATCGCTCGAGAAGATCGCTGGGCTGAAGCCAGGCGAGGGCGCAGCCGAATCGCCGGACGAGATCGGCGACCATTCGACGCTAGCCGAAACGGCAGACGAGGGCACAGTTGAGGTCCCGAAAACGATCCCATTACCTCGGATGCCGAAGGAGCGGACCCATGCTTGAGCTTCTTTTCTGCTCCCTGCTGACGATCTTTCCTGATTATCTCTACCGCCGCTTCGCCCAGGGCAAGCGCATCGGCCGTGAGATCACGCTCTTCTCGGTCTGGTTCGAGCTGCGGTGGGGCATCATCGCCTGCCTGATGCTCACGATCGGGCTGATCACGGTGATCTTCTACAATCATCCCTCAACCACCAATGCCACGGCGTTCTTCCGCACCGTTCCCATCCTGCCGGAGACGAACGGGCGCGTCGCGGAGGTCTATGTCGGCTTCACCGGCGAGGTCAAACAGGGCGCACCGATCTTCCGCCTCGACAGCTCGGCCCAGGAGGCGGCGGCGGAGGCCGCCCGGCGCAAGATCGCCGAGACCGACGCGGCCCTGGTGGTGGCGCGGACCGATGTCCTTGCGGCCGAGGGCAAGATCCAGGAAGCCCGCAGTGCCCATCAGCAGGCAATGGACGAACTGGCGACTAAGCAGGAGATCTACCGCCGCAACCCGGGCGCGGTGGCGGTCAGGGACATCGAAAAGCTCGAGGTCGCCGTGCAGGGGCGCCAGGGCACGATCGATGCCGCTACGGCCGCCAAGCAGACGGTCGAGGCACAGATCTCCACGCTTCTGCCAGCCCAGAAGGCGAGCGCCCAAGCCGCGTTGGCGCAGGCCGAGGTGGATCTTGCGAAAACTGTCGTCCGCGCCGGCGTGAGTGGGCGCGTGGAGCAGTTCACGCTCCGGGTGGGTGACATCGTCAACCCGTTCATGCGTCCGGCCGGGGTCCTGATTCCCGAGGGCGCCGGTCGTGGGCGCCTGCAGGCCGGGTTCGGGCAGATCGAGGCCCAGGTGATGAAGGTTGGCATGGTCGCTGAAGCCACCTGTGCCTCGAAGCCCTGGACGGTCATTCCGATGGTGGTAGTCGGCGTGCAGGACTTCATCGCCGCCGGCCAGATCCGCAGCGGGGAGCAACTGATCGACGCGCAGCAGGTGACGCGGCCGGGGACCATGCTCGTGTTTCTCGAGCCGCTCTACGATGATGGCTTCGATGGCGTGACGCCCGGCAGTTCCTGCATCGCCAATGCCTATACTAGCAATCACGACCTGATCGCGTCAGGCCAGGTCGGCGCCGCAAGAGGGCTGGTTCTTCATGCGGTGGACGCGGTCGGGCTCGTGCATGCCATGATCCTGAGGATCCAAGCGCTGGTGTTCCCGATCCAGACCCTCGTGCTGGGCGGACATTGATTGCAACACCAGGGAAACATCCTGACCGCGGCCTCGACGAGGAGATCTTCCGCTTGGAGCTTGTGAAGACAACCCATTCGCCCTCAGAAAGGAATTGTTCAAGGAGGACAGTTCATGGCCACTATGTCAAGTAAGTCGACCTTGTCAGACACCACGCGCAGTGCCAGTGAATTCGCGCTGTCTAGGGACAACAGTCAGGCTCTGGCGAAGGCTACAGAAACGTGGTTTGCCGCGACCGCCGAATGCCAGCGTGAGATGATGAGCTTCATGTCAATGCGCGTCGAGAAGGACGGTGAGACCGCTCGCGAAATACTGGGCTGCCGAAACCTTGCTGATGCGACAGCCATCCAATCTCGCTGGCTGGAAGAGACCGTCCGCGACTACAACTCCGAAATGACAAAGCTGATGGGTATCTACACCAAGTCTGTAAACGGTAGCGCTCGCGCCGGAGGATGATCGCCTTATGGCTGAGCCGAATGCATTCTCGAGTGCCGCCGGCTGAAGCAAGACGAAGCGATGTCTGTGGCTGTAGGCTGCTTGCGTCGCGCAGACTTGGGATCCTACCGACTTTGCCTGCTGGGGCAGCTTGGCCGGCAACGCTGGCGATCGTAATCGAAGTCTATGATATCCTTACGGTCCGCTTTAGCGACGTCGATCCACTTGTCCACATCCTGGTGAACATAACGGCTACTACCTCTGGCGGAGCAATGCTGTTCGAAGCGCGCCCCGTGACGCGAAATCGGACCAGAGAGCAGTATGAGTTCACACGAATCCCTTTCGTCACAAAGTGCCAAGCGGTTGTCTCAAACGATCAAGCCAGTTCTTTTGAAAGGTCCACGATGAGTTCAGCTCATGACAGTCTGTCCTGTGCTGTGTTGTGCGCCGGGCAGCGAGAGGGAGGATGGCGATGAACAAGTTTCTGGTGGTTCTCGGCGCTCTTGTGGCAGGCGCTCTGCTGATCCCCGATGTGGCCGAGGCCCAGCGCGGCGGCCGTGGTGGCGGTGGCGCCCGCATGGGTGGAGGCGGGTTCGGCGGCGGAGGCGCCTCCCGGGGGGGGGGAGCTTCCGGGGTGGCGGATTCGGTGGTGGCTCCAGGATGTACGTTCCGCGGGGCGGCGTAGGTGGTGGCCGTGTCGGAATGGGTAACCGAGGATACCGCGGTGGGGCAATTGCCGCGCGACCGGGCGTGCCAGGGCGCGTGGCCGGAACCGGGGGCTTCCGCCAGGCTGCGATCAACAATCCCGGTGGCCGGTTTGACAATCGCATCGGCAATGGCCGGTATGACGGGCGTTACTATGGTCGTTACGGACGCTATCCGAATTATGGCGGGTATTATGGAGGCTATCCGTACTACGGCGTGGGTGCCGGGCTGGTCACAGGCAGCATCGTCGGAGCGGCGGCCACATATCCCTATTACAACGATCCTTATCCCACCTACCAGACACCTGTCTCGTCAGCCGTTGGCGGATATTGCGCAACCTCCGTCCGGACCTGTGCCTTGGTCAGTCCTGCTACAGTGGGGACTGGATGCTCCTGCCGGACTTCAGGAGATAGAGCCCGCGGCACTGTGGTCGGACAATGATCTCCGCGCACCCATGGGACGTCCGGCGGGTCGAGTGAGCGGAGAACCTTCTGAGCGGGGACCTTCCAGATGTCAGGAATTGCAGGAGCCGACCTAGGTGCGAAAGGTCATTGCGCTCGCGTTTGTTCCGATGATCGTGGCTACGCAAGTCTTGCTGCGGCAAGGGTAACCACTGCAAAGCGTCAACTTCCGCTCGGGGCCTGGGACAAACTTCTGATCCAACCAGACGTCCCTAGCCAGCACGGATGTCGTGATCGGCGACTGTCGGAAGTCGGGCATCTGGTATGCCGTAATGGTGAAAGGCCAGAGTGACTTCATCAGCGGCTGCTATCTGCAGGAGATCAAGGATCCCGAGAGACGGCTGCGCGCATACGATACCGCAAAGGGGCACATGATCCTCTATCAGTCGCGGTTCTCCGAGTGGACCAACTTCAAAACGATCGAGGCTTTGGCCGCGACGAGCTAGCGGCGGCAGCTTTGGAAATCGTATAGGTGGTCGCCGATGGCGAGGCGGACGAGAGTGACATCAAACGTGTGACGGGTGCTGCCTGGAAGTCTCAAAGTATGGATCAGAAGCTCACGTCCAAAAAATGGATGCGGTTATCCGTTACGGACGATGCGCCAATGACGGATAGAGCATCGGATGAACCCCAAAAGTCGAGACACTCTTGGTCCAATGCTCTAGAAGATAGGAGATCTCCCCATGCACCGGCTTCTGGCCACCTTCATGCTTCCCGGCATCTTGGTCTTGAGTGGCAACACGGCCTTGGCGCAACAGCCATTTGATGGGCGCTGGAGTATCCAAGCCACCCCGGAGAAGGGAGCCTGCAAACGAGCCCACCGCTATGCCGTGATCGTTCAGAACGGCACCATTCGCAGCGCCGCTTCAAGGGGGACCCACATGAGCGGTGGCCTCGATCCAAGTGGACGCGTTCAAGGGAGCGTCGTACGCAACAAGACAAAGGTCGACATAACAGGCAGTTTGTCAGGGCGTTCGGGTTCCGGCAGTTGGGTTATCGCCGGGCGGGTCAACTGCTCAGGACAGTGGATTGCCGAGAAACAATGAGCAAGACTCGCCGCAAGGTTACGGTCCGTTGAAGAGAAAGACGCGACGCCTCAGAAGTCGCGCTGGACGCGCAGACGTCCTTCCCATGTATCCTCCGACCCAGTTGACCGGAAGGTACCGGTCGGATCACCGGCCGCCGTCGTGAGCGGAACTGCAACCCGCTGGCTTGGATCGACCCTGATGTAGAGCGCCTCGACGCCGATGAGGAATTCTTTAACTGGCGTCCAGATGACGTTGGCGCCGACGCGGTACTCGTCGAAGTCAACCAAGCCCGTGGTCGTCCCGGCCGATCCAGTGGCGAGCGTCGCTGCGGTCACCGGAACAGCGTACCGGGCAACTCCAGGAGCTTCAAAGCGCATCCAGGACCCGAACACGTTCGTCTGGATCGTGGGGGTCCAGTTGTGATTGAGACCGCCGGCGACAGCGTAAGCCCTGTTCTTCTTGAACTCGCCCGTGAAGGGATCGACGAAGGCGTCGGTGAAGGCCAGCGCAAGGGAACCGGCGGTGACGAAGCCGTTGCTGATCGGGCCCGCCTGGCCAGCATTGAGATAGCCGATTGCTCCGTCCGTATAGGTTGCCGAAATCCACACGGTGTCGCCGGCCCCGAGGGCCGGCACGTTCGCATAGCCGTGAGCGGCAAGGGCAAAACCGTAATCCGTGTCCGCAAAGGTCGGATTGGGCAGGCCGGTAATGGGGTTGAGCACTGGTACCGTCACGCCATCAACTGTCGTGAGGCCGGCCGCCACGTCGCGGATCTGATGCAAGGCCCCTGACAGCTGTGCGCCGCCCCAGGTGCCGGTGTAGCGGACGTTGGCCACGACATCCGGCATGCGCTCGCCACCATAGGTGGAGGCGATCGGCGCGAAGACCGGCGAGGTGCTGGCAATCCCAAACAGCGGGAAGTCGAGTTCGTTGTTGATCTGGCGTTCCGTGCCGTCCTCGAGCGACAGGGTGGCCGAGAACCCATTGCCGAACGAGAAGGTGTAGGCGAACAGGTTCACCTCGGCGTTCGAGGGATCGTCGAAGCGCAGGTCACCGAAGTTCGGAGCCGGCAAGTCCGGGTCGGTGAAGAACGAAACCGCTCGACCGGCAGTCAGGCCGCCGAACTGGACGAACGCCTGCGAAATCTCAGGACTCGTTGAGCTGAAGCCGTAAGCACCGGTGTTTCGAGTCATCTCCATGCGGATATAGGTGCGCAGCATGCCGTAGGCGGTGGTGGTACGCGCATCGAGGTTGATGCGGCCACGAGCCCGGAATCCGATCGTGTCCTGCGTCCGATCGACCGGTTCGAGATAGAGGTATTCGGCACGAACGCGGCCGCCGACACGCAGGCAGGTGTCGGTGCCGGGAATGTAGAAGAAGCCGACTCCGTGGGTGGAGCAGATGCGGACGTACTCGACAGGGGCAGTTTTCGCCACCGGGAGGTCGGCGGCCTGTGCTCCGCCGGTCATGATCGCTGCACATCCAAGCAACAGAGTTCGGATAGACATCATGCCGTACGCTCCCGACCAACCATAGACTCTGTTCAGAATTTGGACAGGAGGTCAGACAACCGTCAAGTCTTGCGTGCGTTCGCCGTGACCGGAACTATGTAATTCTAGCCAGTGTTGCAGGACCGCACCAATGATTGAGCCGTGTATTGTTTCTCAATTCAGCAGAACCTGAACCGCAATGATCTTGACGATGGTTATGCTCGGGAAGCAGATGGCGTAGCCGAGGTCAGTCCGATCCGTGGGCGCCAGACGACTTGCCGCGGCCAAAATGGCCGGATTGCCGGTTGACCCGGCACAGATACCGAGCAGGTCATCGAAGGGAATACGCAGGAGATATCCGGCCACCAGCACGATCAACACCAGGGTGAGCAGGACCGCCGCTCCCCCAAGGAGGATCTGGATTCCATTCGAGGCGACAGTCTGAACGAATGGGCTTCCCGCGCCGATCGCGACCGATCCGATGAACACCGCCAAGCCCAGGTTTCGCAGAACCAGGTTCGCGACCACCGGCATGCCCCAGCCGATCGGGCCGGTCCGGCCGAGCCAGCCCAGCACCAGTGCCATGACGAGCGGCCCGCCTGCCACACCCAGACTGAAAGTGCCGCCCCCAGGCAGGGGAACCGGCACCATGCCTAACAGCAGCCCAAGTGCGATCCCAACCCCGATCGAGACGAAAGACAGTTCGGCATTGCCCTTGATGCTGTCGCCGAAGTGCCGCCTGACTTCGGCTTGCCGGCCGGCCGGGATGAGGGCCACGAGGCGATCACCGAACTCGAGTCGCAGATCGGGTGTGGCAATCAGCTCCAGGTCGCCCCGACGCACATGCGAAATCACGACAGGGAAATCAGGAAGAGAGACGTCCCGCAATAATTTGCCGATGAAAATCGCCTTCGAAACGTAGACCCGCACGGCATCGTAACTTGAACGATCCCGGCTCAGGCGTCCTGGCTCCTCTCGCCCTATGGACGCCTTGGCCTGTTCGATGCTTGCGGGGCTGCCAGTCACCAGAAGCCCATCACCCTCCTGCAAGATGGTCTCGGCAGTCGCTGGCGTGTTGATGTGATTGTGGCGGACAGCAACAATCTTCACGTCGGCAGGCAGGTTGGCAGACAGTTCGCCGACGGCTCGATCCCGCATTCCGTGCTCGAGGGTCAACTCTGCGACGCGGAGGTTCTGGGCAGGTGGGTTGAACTTGGGTTTGACCAAAGCCGCCATGATGGTCATCAGGACGATTGGTCCAATGACGCCGAAGGGATAGGATACAGAGTACCCGATCGCGGGATCTTGGTTGCCCGCCGCGGCCAGGGCCGCCTGCAGGGTCGGGGTGCTGGTCCCGGAGCCGGCGAACAATCCGGCTGCCGTCGCCAGCGAAATGCCGAGGGGCGCAGCGAGCGACATCGCGACGAGAAGCGAGGCGATCACGGCAACGGTTGTGAGGGCGATGTATTTGAGGCCGGGGCCGCGCAGACTGGCGAAGAACTGCGGTCCAAACTGAATCCCGACACCATACACAAACATCACGAGGCCAAGTGTTCCGACCAAGCCCGGCGGTGCTGCCTTTGGGGCAATGGCGCCGATGATGAGACCGGTGAACAGCACCGCGCCCGCGCCGAACGAAACCCCAGCAAACGAGATCTGCCCGATCGCATAGCCGGTGGCGATGGCGAGGAACAGCGCCAGCAATGGCGAGGCCTCAAGCAACGTGCGAACGATATCGAGCATCGGTCCCCCCTTACCTTGCGCGGCAGCCCGCATCCCGAAACTGTCCGATTACCCGCGCCACCAGATCAGGGGAGGGAGATAGGGTGTGGGAAAGCTCGTAGTTCAGGCCCATTGCCTTCCATTTGAAGGTGCCCATCTGATGAAACGGGAGGACCTCGACCCACTCCACGTTGCGCATCGGCGCGACGAAACGGGCTATGCCCTCGACATTGGCGGGATCGTCGGTCAGGCCTGGGACCAGCACGAACCGCACCCAAACCGGTTTGCCGAGAGCGGCCAGGCGCTCCGCGAATTCAATGGTTGGGCGTATGTCCTGACCGACGGCTCGGCGGTAGGTTTCCGGGTCCCAGGATTTGATGTCGAGCAGGACGAGATCGACATAACGCAGATACTCGTCGTCCGCGCGTGCACCAAGGAAGCCCGATGTGTCCAGAGCCGTGTGCAACTCCATGCCCTTAGCTGCTGCGAAGAGCCGCTTTGTGAAGTGCAGTTGCACCAGGGGCTCCCCGCCCGATATCGTCAGTCCGCCATCCATGGCCCGCAGCGGGGCGGCATAAGCCTGAAGCGCAGTTCTGGCGCGCTCGAGGGAGACGCGCGTGCCGTCCTTGAGGTGCCAAGTGTCCGGGTTGTGGCAATAGAGGCACCGCAACAGGCAGCCGCTCATGAACACAACAACCCGAATGCCAGGTCCGTCGAGGGTGGATCCAGTCTCATAGGAGTGGATCCATCCGAAATCGCCCCGAGGATCATTGAAGGTGTCAGTCTCCGGAGCGTCCGGCGACCGCGCCTGTTGCAGATCGTACCGGCTGTGGGCCCAGGGCTCGTCGGCCATGATGTCAAGCCTCACTCACCATGAAAAGTCCGGCTGATGACGTCCATCTGTTGCTCCCGGGTGAGACGGACGAAGTTGACCGCATAGCCCGAAACCCGGATCGTCAATTGCGGGTACTTGTCCGGATGGTCCATGGCATCGATCAGCGTGTCGCGGTTGAGGACGTTGAGGTTCATGTGGAACCCGCCCTGGCCGCAATAAGTATCCATGACCTTCACGGCCTGCGTGATCTTCTCGCCCTGATCCTGCCGATTGAAGCTCGGCGTGACCGACACAGTGTAGCTGATGCCATCCTGCGCATCCGCGTACGGCAGCTTCGCGACTGACAGGCACGAGGCAAGCCATCCGTGGCTATCACGGCCATGCATCGGGTTAGCGCCCGGGGCAAAGGGCTCGCCGGCCTTGCGCCCATCCGGCGTGTCGCCCGTGTTCCTGCCGTAGACGACATTGCTCGTGATGGTCAGGACCGACTGCGTATGGATCGCATTGCGATAGGTGGGATGCTTGCGGATCTTCTTCATGAAGGTCGAAACGAGGTCAGCCGCGATGCTGTCGACGCGATCGTCGTTGTTGCCGTATTGCGGGTAATCGCCCGTGATCTCGTAGGAGACGATCAGCCCGTCATCACGGCGGATTGGTTTGACCTTCGTGTGCTTGATCGCGGAAAGGCTGTCGGCCACCACCGACAAACCGGCGATCCCGAACGCCATCGTGCGCAGGATCTGCTGGTCGTGCAGCGCCATTTCCAGACGCTCGTAGTAATACTTGTCATGCATGTAGTGGATGCAGTTCATGGCGTGGACATAGGTCTGTGCCAGCCATTCCATCATGGTGTCGAACTTCGCAGTCACGTCCTCGTAGTCGAGAACATCTCCGGTCACGGGCGCTGACGCCGGACCGACCTGGTCGCCGCTCACCTCGTCTCGCCCACCATTGATGGCATAGAGTAGGCACTTGGCAAGGTTCACCCGTGCCCCGAAGAACTGCATCTGATTGCCGATGCGCATAGCCGACACGCAGCAGGCGATGCCGTAATCGTCGCCCCAGTACGGGCGCATGAGGTCGTCATTCTCGTACTGGATGGAGGATGTCTCGGCCGAAACCTTGATGCAGTAGCGCTTGAAGCCGTCAGGGAGCTGCTTCGACCAGAGCACCGTTATGTTGGGCTCGGGCGCTGGTCCAAGATTTGTCAGTGTGTGTAACATGCGGAAGCTCGCCCGCGTCACCAGAGGCTGGTCGTTGAGGCCCATGCCCCCGATGCACTCGGTCGCCCAATAGGGATCGCCTGAGAACAGGGCGTCGTAGTCGGGCGTGCGCAGGAAGCGCACGATGCGGAGCTTCTGAACGAGCTGATCGATAAGCTCCTGCGCACCTGCCTCATCGAGAGTGCCGCCCTTCAGATCGCGCTCGATATAGATGTCGAGGAAAGAGGAAACACGGCCGATGGACATGGCCGCGCCGTTTGCCTCCTTGATGGCGCCGAGATAGCCGAAATAGGTCCATTGCACCGCTTCACGCGCATTTGCTGCGGGCTGCGTGATGTCGCAGCCATAGCTTTTGGCCATGGTCGCCAGGTCAGCGAGAGCCCGCATCTGTTCGGCCAGTTCCTCCCGTTCGCGAATGACGTCGTCCGTCGGCCATTTGGCGTCGAGCAGAGCCCGTTCGGCTCGTTTGGCTGCCAACAACCTGTCGGTTCCATACAACGCCACTCGGCGATAGTCGCCGATGATCCGGCCTCGGCCATAGGAGTCCGGCAGACCCGTAATGATGTGGCTGCGCCGGCAGGCCATGATCTCCGGTGTATAGGCGTCGAAGACACCCTCATTGTGGGTCTTGCGGTATTTGGTGAAGATGTCGTGCACGATGGGGTCCGGTTCAAAGCCGGCCGCCTTCAGTCCGGCCTCCACCATGCGCAACCCGCCATACGGCATAATGGCGCGTCGGAACGGCGCGTCGGTCTGGAGGCCGACAATCACTTCATTATCACGGTCGATGTAGCCGGGCTGATGAGCGGTGAGCGAGGAAGGGGTTTTGGCATCAACATCCAAAACCCCTTTCCGGATTTCCTCTTGGAAGTAGGGCTGGAGCTTATCCCAGACAGCTCTCGTTCGCTCGCTGGGTTCCACCAGGAAGCCTTCGTCGCCGTTGTAGGGCGTGACATTTCGCTGAATGAAGTCCCGAATGTCGATGGCTTGCTGCCACTGTCCGGGCGTGAAACCTGTCCACCCATTTATGGAGCCTGCTGCATCCGATCCATCCGCCGGCTTGGATGTAGAAGCGGCGCCTGCTCCATGATGTCCTGGCGTGTGCTTCGGAGAACCTGTGGGCCTCTGAGCAGTAATGGCTTCATCTGGCATGGCAGCCTCCTCCCATGATATTCATGGGACATTGGTTCAATAAATCCGAGATCGCTCACGTTCAACGGCAGAGGGACTCAGCAGAGAGTCAGGTTCTGAGCCAGACCAGCCTCGCTTGTTTCCTTGTATTTCGGGTTCATGTCTCGTGCGGTGTCGGCCAGCGTCTTGATCGTTGTATCGAGATCCACCCGGTGCCGGCTTGCGATCTCATTGGTGGCGATCATGGCAGCCGCCCAGGCCTTTACAGCCCCGAAAGCACAACGCTCGATGCAGGGGACCTGCACATAGCCTGCGACCGGATCGCAGGTCATGCCTAAGTGATGCTCAAGGGCCGACTCGGCCGCGTTCTCGATCACGTGTGGCGGGCTGTTCAGGATCTGTGTGATCAGCGCTGCGGCCATGGCGGACGCGACACCGATCTCTGCCTGGCAGCCGCCTTCCGCCGCAGCCAGCGTCGCGTTGTGCTTGCACAGGTAGCCGACGGCGGCGCCTGCCAGCAGGCCCTGTCGGATCTTGTCCATCGGCACGGATCGACCGCTCTGAGTCAGGGCGTACACAATGGCCGGCATCACGCCTGCGGAGCCGCCGGTCGGCGCTGTGATGACCAGATGACCGCGGGCATTCTCCTCGGAGGCGGCGAGCGCACAGGCCGATACGAGCCCGATCGCGCGGTCACTCATATAGGTGTCGTTCATCGCCCGCTCCCAGACCGTCGCGGCTTTGGAGTGGAGCTTGATCGGTCCAGGCAGAACGTCGTCCTTGTAGGAAAGGCCGGTCTTCACCGTAGCGATCATCGCGTTGGCGATCTTGTCCAGGAAGGCGTTGATCTGCTCCTCGCTCTTTCCGGACACGGCCATCTCGTTCGCCATCACGACCTCGGCAATCGAGAGATTGTTTTTCTCCGCGTGCTGCCGCAGCTCCTTCATCGTCGCATAGGGATATTTCGGCTGCCCCTTCTTGGGCGGCTCATAGCCCTTCCACTCGATAAAGCCGCCGCCGACCGAATAATACTCCTGTTCAAGGAGCACCTTGTCGCCCGCCATGAGCCTGCAGGTCATGGTGTTCGGATGCGGGAAATCGCCTTTCGGCGCATCATAGATAATGTCGGCCAAAGACAGGTCGAGAGTCTTGCTCCCGAGCTTCACCGGATAGGTCTGCTGGGGCTTGGCAATCATTTCATCGAGGAATAACGGGTCCACGGTCGCCGGTTCTTTGCCGACCAGACCTGCCAAAGCGGCGCGCTCGGTCCCGTGACCCTTGCCTGTTGCACTCAGGCTGCCAAAGAGGTTGACCTTGAGGCCGGTGGCTTGCGCCAACTGATCCGCCGGCAGCTTCGTGCAGCGCTGATAGAAATCGTATGTAATGCGCATTGGCCCAATCGTATGCGAACTCGAGGGGCCGGGACCGACCTTGTAGAACTCGTCGGCCACGGTCATCACCGGGCCTTTCGATGCCTTGACGACTTCAAGATCGGGCGAAAGAGCCGAGCTCATCTTGAGACCGGCATCGCTTCCAGCGACTTCCTTCGCAGATTGTTGCGCGGCAGCTTCTGTCGCGGCCTGTTGCGCGCGGGCCTCAGGCGACCATGTCGTTCCGGTCATCACGGCGGCCGCCCCAATAGCGGCGTTGCGCATGAGGAACGCCCGACGATCGATACCTGACGGAATGCTGATCGGTTCCGCCGATGCCGGAAGCAACTCGTCGTCCCTAATGGTGCTGGTCATAGGCGCATCCTCCCGTTGAAGGCTGATGCTTGAGATGCGCTACGGACGACCCCACTTTCACCTAACGACGGCGAGAAGGGGTGCGCCACTCGAGCCCGGCCTTTTGGTCAGCCTAATTCAGCCGGAGGGCCGCGCTTGATCGGAGGGGACAATCCCTTGACAGTTTGAGCCATTCCGCCCAGGCGCTACGAGCTCAGTCTCAATGGGCACACGGACCGGTGTCAGAAATACTAGTAAGATATGCTTTAAACACGGGATCAGCAGGATTTCGACGCCCGATCCGCCTCCGGATCGATTAGGAAAAACCCCGAAAGTCCGCCTACTGCGACGAGGGTTCCTGCAAGAAGTAGGGCCATGCGAAACCCGGACGCGGGGTCGGCTTTGATGTCAACCACCATCCCCACGGCTGCCGGTGCGAGAGGTCCGGCCAGCGTCGTAATGGCGGTATTGATCCCAAGGACGGCACCCCGCTGCCGGGCCGGAGTGACCTCGGCGATGAGACATGGCCCAAGCACGAAGATCACGTTGCAGAGGGAAAAGGCGAGGACCGTGCATAGGATGGCTGCGGTCGATCCCTCGCACTGAGACAACAAGAGTGTCAGCAAGCCTGCAGCAACAGTGCTGACGCAGGCCGTCCATCCGCGTGCGAACCGGCTCGAAACACCGCGCTGCTGCAGCCCATCTGAAAGTGCCGATACGGCCGGCAGGAGGATGATCTGGCCGAGAGCGACCAGCGTCATGATCCAACCGGCTTGGATCGGCGTGTAGCCAAAGGTCTGGCTCAGGGCTGTCGGCAGCCAGACAACGGCGACGGTCAATAGTCCATAGGCGAAGAAGCCGACGACCTGAACGCCGAGCGCCGTGCGGCAGCGGAGAAACTCGCGATATGACACATGGGTCTCGAATTCATCCCTGATCATGGTGTCGGGTACTGGGGGCTCTTCGCGGGTAAGCATCAGCCATGCGGCACACCAGACAAGGCCGACGGCACCGAGAAATCCGAATGCGACATGCCACGACCATATGGCTACGATGGCGACGAGCGCTGGTGCCGCGATCCCGTTGCCAGCCAGGGCACCGATGGCAACGAAGCTCGTGGGCATGGCGCGGCGCTCGCTCGGAAACCATTTGTAGATCGCATGTGCCGCAATCGGGTAGGCGGGCCCCTCGCCGAAGCCCAGGACGAGCCTGTTGGCGATCAATGCGGCCATTGAGACAGGCAGAAGCATGGGTAGCTGGCACAGAGACCAGATCAGCGCCGAGCCGGCGAGCACCCAATTGGTGCCAACGCGGTTCACAAGAAAGCCGCCGATGACGGCTCCCACCGAGAAAAATATGAAGAAGCTTGACCCGATCAGTCCAAACTGGGTGTGACTCAGTTCCAGCTCCTGCATGATCGGGATCGCAGCTAGTCCGAGCACGGCTCTGTCGGCAAAATTGATGAGCATGAACAGAAACAGTAAGCCCACAACCATCCAAGCGCGGTTGGGATTAGCTGTTGGATCGATGGGCTCAGTGCGAACGTGCATCTCGACAGCCCCATACTGGATTGGATTCCCCGAGGCCGAAAGGATTCTGGAGTGAGCTAAAGGTCTTGTAACGGTATTTCTAACTGGCGCCTGCCGCCGACCGATCTCTACCTAAAATTATCAACGGATTGTCTCCGACGGTCAAGGCGCGGACACGGCGGGTGCAGAAGGGCGAAACGAAGGGCAGGGGCGCTGGCGCATCGTGCGGAATCGAAGGCCCGCGGCAGCGAAAACTGGTCTCGATTTTCCGCGTCACACAATATGCCGGCCAAGAGACGGAGCATCGGATCAAGCACAAGAGCGCATTCCATTTTTGGGGCCGGTGCTCTAGAGCCTTCCACAAGGGACCGCAAATCAGCGCATCGGAAGATCTCGCTGGGACAAGCCTCCGTCGGGCGGCTGGCCATTGTCCGTCGGCCCTGTCTTGAGGTTCCTCACGAACGCCTGATGCGAAGGCTTCGCGCAATTTGTATTCTGTACCGTCGGGCTCTCCTCTTCATCGCAATGGCGAATGCATGGCAACGGGTAATCAGACTTACGAGAGCCGAAGCACGACATGAATCGCATCCGGCTCCCGGCTGGTCGTGATTTCGAGCCCGCTTGTCTCGAATACCTTCAACATTGCGGCATTGTCCACCAGAACCTCGGCAATCAGCTCGTTGAGGTCGGCCCGACGGGCAAGGATTATTAGATGGCGCATCAGGGCTGTGCCGATGCCTTGTCCTTGATGAGCGTCATCCACGGCGAAGGCTATCTCGGCCTGGCCTGACGGCACGATGATGTATCGCGCTCCGCCGACGATCATCGGTTGCCCGGCCTCCTCAAGCAAGGCAACCAATGCGACGTGGCTCACAAAGTCGATATTGATATAGAAGTCGACCTCGCGCTCCGTGAAGTTACGCTTGAAGCCAAAGAAGCGCCGATAGAGGGATTGCTCGCTTGTCCGGCCGACGGCAGCAAGCAGGCCAGAGCGGTCCTCGGGCCTGAGGGCACGAATTTCGAACAAGCGCCCGTCACGCAGAGTCTCGGCGGCCGAGTAATCTTTCATCTGCTGCACGCGGTCTCCATCTAGCGCTTCCGCGTTGGATAGGAAGTCGTTTCGCGATCGTCTTGCTTGATTGGTCAGGACAAGATCTCGACAGCTTGGGACAGACTTCCAGCCCCTGCCACGGGGTAAGGGCACTCGAAAGTTTCGGCTGCCATGGATCTCATCGCGAGCAACGCTGGTACGAACTCCCGGTCGTGTCTTGCTCGTTGAAGTAGCGTTTGAGAGAGCCATCCGGCAGTGTTGCCATGAGAGCCCTTACCTCGTTCCCTGCGACCGCGTTCGCACAATCAAGGGAGAGAAGCTGGCGGTCTCCGCTGGGCCTGATGGATTTGATGCGGCACGATGCCTGAGGGGTTCTCAAACGATTTCCTGAGACGATGAAAGCGGGAGCGAACAGGTCCACCGGCCTCTTGAACGACGTTCCTTTCCCTGCGGATGTATAAACCTCAGCACAGTCAGAGCCCTGTGCCAGCCAAGACCCCTGATAGGCTCTGGAACCGCTCTCCGCCGCTATTGCGCTTGGCACTGCAACGAACGCAGCGAGGCTAAGTCCAAGCCTGGCAGCACGCCCGATTCCCTTAACTTCCATTGGTATCTCCTTTTGAGGAAAGGCGTCCGTCACTCCGTATTTTCAGGCGGCGTCCGAACTGCGGTGCCGTTGGCTTCCTGGTTGGGATCTTATCGATGCTGGAGGAAAACCCTTTCGTTCTTTGAAAGATCACGTATCGCCCATTGGGCCACTATAGGTCAGTCGGACGCTCATGCTTGATGGAAGGGGACAATTGCTTGACAGTTTGGGCCATTCGGCCGGACAGGGGCAATGAGAGCGAGACCCTCAAAACCGGTTGCTCCACCCAATCCCGAACGCCCATTGTATGCCCAGTTGCGGGAGGGAGACTTCCTGCGCGAACTCGGCCAACCGGATTAGTCTCGCCGGCACCGCTTACTGATGCCCATAGCCTTCCTCTCTTGAGGCTGGATTCGTCAGCTCCGGCCGAAAAGGCCGACGCATTGCTGCCGAACGTGGAATGCTAGAGCCGGCGACCTGCCGGCTCAAACTGTCAAGCGATTGTCCCTACGGATCAAGCACTATGATCTAGCCGGGCTAGAGTTATGCTGAAAGGAAGGAAGCGATGAGGCCGATCCTTGTGCCTGTCATCATTGCATCTCTCACGACAGGGGCCGTTGCGCAGCCGGGACCCACGACCCTCGCCATGACCTGTGCCCAGGCCAGAGGGATCGTGAACTCACAAGGTGCAGTCGTCCTTCGCACCGGGGCGACGACATACGACCGTTACGTACGGGACGGG
The DNA here is from genome assembly GCF_044784385.1 of Microvirga sp. RSM25. Taxonomy (NCBI): domain Bacteria; kingdom Pseudomonadati; phylum Pseudomonadota; class Alphaproteobacteria; order Hyphomicrobiales; family Methylobacteriaceae; genus Microvirga; species Microvirga sp. RSM25. The sequence goes on from NZ_CP173039.1 coordinate 1,331,990, forward strand.
AGCTTCTGCGCACTTCAAGAAATGGCGTGGCCGACTTGGGTGCGAACGGCCGATGCGGCTCAATGCCCAATTGGTGGAGTTTGCCGCTCCACCGAAATCGAAAACGGGAATTGAACGGAATCCCTCAGGCTCATGCGGGAAAACCATGGGGACGAGATCATGACGGGCAAGCCATATCCTGACGCACACCCGATAGCCGAGGCATCTCTGTTCAGACCCTCCCTTCTGTGGCTCCTGATCCTCGCGCCTGTCGCCGCCCTTCTCGATCATGCTGACACTCTTCCGGCGGGAGTGATCTTCTTCTGCGCTGCTCTGGCGATCGTGCCGTTCGCGAAGCTTATCGTTCAGGGAACGGAGCAGGTCGCCATGCACACCGGTTCCACGATCGGAGGCCTTCTCAACGCCACCTTCGGCAATCTCCCGGAATTGATCATTACTATGGCTGCCCTGCGCGCAGGCCTGCTGGAGATGGTGCGCGCCTCGATTATCGGTGCGCTGCTCGCTAATCTTCTGTTGGCTCTCGGCTTCTCCTTTCTCCTGGGCGGCCTTCGTCATCACACTCAGGACTACAATCCGCAAGCGGTCCGAGCTTACTCGTCGACCATGGTACTGGCTTGGATCAGCCTGGCGCTCCCGAGCGCGTTCCATCGCGCCCTGGATTCGGAGCCCCACCTTGGCGTGCACGCCACCCTGGACCTGATTGTGGCAGTCGTCCTGCTGGGTCTCTATGGGCTGTTCCTGCTCTACTCTCTAAGAACCCATCCAGAAATGTTCGCAGAACTGAATACTCCGGTGATGTATGAGGAGGCCGGTGAGCATCCGAGTATAGCGCGTGGCGTTGCGACGTTGCTCGTTGCGTCGCTGGGCGCGGCTTGGATGAGCGAGATCCTCGTTGGTGCCGCCGAGCAGGCCGGACAGTCGTTGGGCATGTCGCAGATGTTCATGGGGGTGATCGTGCTCGCGCTCGTCGGCGGGGCGGCCGAATCCGGATCGGCCATCGCCATGGGTCGGGCCAACAGGGTCGATCTCAGCATCGGCATCGCCATGGGAAGCTGCGTGCAGATTGCCCTCTTCGTCGCTCCGATCCTGGTGCTGGTCGCGCCTGCCATGGGGCAGGCGCAGTTCCAGCTGGTGTTCTCCCAGGCTGAGATGTGGATGCTTTTCGGGGCGATCCTCCTCGGCGCGACCGTTACCACGACGGGACAGTCCAACTGGTTCAAGGGCGCCCAACTCCTGGCACTCTACCTCATCATCGCGGCCGTGCTTTACCTGATTCCTGCTGCCGCTCCTTAGCGAGAGGACGATGCTGCGACAGCTTCTTCTGGGTGGCGCCGTCAGCTTGGGTAACATCGCGATTCATGCAATCGTGATGGCGACGGTAGTGGGCACCGCCCGCCGCGCGCTGACGTGGAAGCACCGCTGGCCCAACTCCTGGCTCACCGCCGTCATGGTCACGACCGTCGGGGTCTTGCTGGTCGCGCATGTTGCCGAGGTGATCACATGGGCGTTCGCCTATGTGATCTTTGGCGCGGCTCCTGCTGAAGCGGATGTCCTGTACTTTGCTTTCGTCAACTACACGACGCTTGGCTACGGCGACGTCGTTCCGGTCGAGCGCTGGCGCCTGCTTGGTCCGATGGCAGCCATGAACGGCGTGCTGCTGTTCGGGTGGTCGACAGCTGTCATCTTCGAGGTGTTGAGGCAGGCCATGCGTAGCCGCGACGAAGGGAGCCAATCATAAGGCAGCTTGTTGTCCCCTCGAGGGAATCTTGGCGAGCCCCTCAAGCAACCGGGTCTGCCTCAATGTACTCGATGTTGGTTACCGTGACTGCACCGCTGGATCGGTTCTGATGGGGTGTCGCCAGCGTATCGCGGTGGGCGTCACGCATGGAAACACCGGGCGCTCGCTGAGTTCCTCTCGAAGGAGCAACAGGATCGATGAACAAACTGCCGCTTGCCGCCGCATGGATCCGCCGCTCCTGTGATACCGTGATCGACGAGTTGCCGCCCACGCTGCGAGAAGGTCTGGAGAGCCATGCCGATCAAACCTGAAAGCGATACGAATGGCTGCTTTTGGCACGAGGCGGACCTAAGCCAAATTTCCGCAGTCGCTGGGTTCGCGGACCTTCACACGGCCAAGCTTAAAGGCACAGTTTGACCCGTAGCGGACCTTCGAAACGTCAGCTTATGGGGGAGCACCTCAGCAGCGCGTAAGCCCGACTTAGCTGAGCCGGAGACAAGGGATTACGCTCCGGCGGTCCTCCGACCTGAGCGCGATGAAGCTGCTCTGAGTCAACGCCCACGTCGGTAGTGCATGGCGACCACGCCATTGCGGAGCGGCTTCGCCGAGACCAGCTCGAGCCGTCGCGTGCTGGGCAGCCCGCCCTGGTACAGGGTCGGGCCGTGGCCAGCGATCCTTGGATGGACGAGGAGCTTGTACTCGTCGATCAGATCCAGCCGGTCCAGCTCGATTGCGAGTTTGCCGCTGCCGAGGAGCACGCCCTCCGGATTCGCGTCCTTGAGCGTCTGAACCCCTGTTCGCAGATCCTCGGCGATGTGGTGGCTGTTGGTCCACGGGAAGTCCTTTCGCGTCGACGACACGATGTATTTCGGCTTGGCCTCCAGCTTGACCGCCCACTCGTATATCGCCGGCGGCACCTCCGCGTCGCCGCGAGCGACCGCCGGCCAGTAGCTCTCCATCATTTCGTAGGTGACACGGCCCCACAGCATCGCCCCGCCCTCGTCCATAAGGCGGGTGAAGAACGCGTGCGTCTCGTCGTCAGCGATTCCCTCCTGATGGTCGACGCAGCCGTCCAGGGTGACGTTGATGCTGAAGGTCAATAGTCCCATGCGGCGATCCTAAGCCATGCGTTCGAAAAAGCGTAGGGGCTATTGCTCGAGGTCTATGTTCAACTTCTGCGATAAGTGAATGCGGGCCTAGACGCCTGATGACTATGCGGCCGGCACGAAGGTCCGCTTACGACCGGCTCGTGAATGTCCGCTAACGGCACATCCCAGAAGTACGCCGAACTTCTGCAAAGGCGTGACACGCGGACCTTCATTTGGGTTGCCCAACGTTTCACATTGACCGGAAGCCGACCTTCGCCGGTTAAGTTAAGGAAGCATCACGACCGTACAGGTCTCGCAGGGGCAGTTGAGGGCTCTCAATCTGTGCTTGCGGCGTTGATCTCGATGATGTTGCGGTCAGGATCGAGAATATAGATTTGCGGGTATCCAACACGCATAGAGGCCCTGATGCCCATCGGATCATCAGGGCTCGCATCCTCGCGATACCCGTTGGCTCGGAGCACTTCCAGAGCCTGTGTATAGCTGGTGACCCGAATGGCAAAGTGGATGTCGTTACTATCCATCCCTTTCGTGCTCCGGAATGTTGTCTGAGCATCACCAACAACGATGTGTAGTTCCTGGCGAGTACCCAGTTGGAACCACGCTCCGGCCACAGGCAAGCTGGGTCGCGAGATCTCTGTTAATCCGAGGACCTCCACGTAGAAGCGACGGGAGCGCTCCAGATCAGTACATGGGAGAGCCACATGATGAAGGCCATCGATCTCCATGATCCTCTCCTGGTTGCACGCCTTGAGTGCACATTGAGCAAGTGCTGGAACGTAATCAGGCCACTATGATTAGGCTGAGAGCGCCCCGGCAACTCATCTTGGGAGGTAGCGATCGTGTTCGCATATTAGCTTGGGTCTGCTCGTGGCCTCAGCGGACGTTCGTGAAGGGCAAGCGATCGTCAGGGCCTGACCTGAAGCTGACCTTCGATCCGGCCGATGGGGATGGATCGGCAGGCTAGCTGCGGCGGAACCGCTCCAGAATTTTATGACCGCACCTCAGGGTTTTCCGGCATTCGGTAGCAACGATCATCGAGCACTTTGTAAGTGTCTGAACCTGAAAGGTTCAAGGCTCCTCGATGTGCCCGAGAGATGCGGTGAGGCATCGACGGCGTTGAGCGGTGAAGCCCTGGATCGAGGGTTCACGGGCCGGTCCATCATCCTGGATCTAACGCCTGGTGTCCTCCTAGGACCGTCCTCCTGGCTCGCGGACGGTCGCCGGGGTGCCTTGCCTATTAGCGGACGTTCCTATGGTCGCAGGAGGGTCGAAAGCGGTCAGGACACTCGGGCCAAAATACGCACCGTCCCTATTTTTAGGGGCTCGTACCGTGCATAAATGCGCTATGGATCAGGCCGGGAAGGGGCGAACTGAGACACCGCTTAGCCGACGCCGAGAGCAGGCTGGCCGACGCAGAGATCAGGAACGCCCATCTCCAGACCCCTGCCGACTCTACTGCACCCTCTTCAACAATCTGGATGCTGGCGTTGCCAACCCGGAGTCTTGCGTGACGATAAAGGTCGCCTCGTCGACTTTCCAGCGATCGCCCGCACAATCTCTCGGACTCCAAGAACGGGCCTGTTGTTTGCGCTGCCCGCACCGGCGCGCCCGATCGGGGCTGACGCCATTGCTATGCCGGCAGGACGACCACCTTCGTCTTGACCGGCGTTCGTGAGTACAGATGCATCATGTCCTGGGTGAGGAGGCCGACGCAGCCGCTTGTGATGCCGGTGCCGATCGATTCGGCGTCGAGGCTGGCGTAAATCGTGTAGAGCGTGTAAGCGCCGTTCTGATAGAGATGAAGCGTGCGGGCGCCGAGCGGGTTGTCGAGGCCGCCCGGCATGCCGCGGGCCCATTTTGCCGCCTCGGGCTGGCGCCGGATCATCTCCCTGGGCGGGGTCCAGGTCGCCCATTCGCTCTTGCGCCCGACATAGGCGTCACCGCTCCACCTGAACCCGTCGCGGCCGACATTGGCGCCATAGCGGGTGGCGGATCCGTCGTCCTCGATGCGGTAAACGTAGTAATTGCCGGGGTCGACGATGATCGTACCGGGCGCCTCTTTGGTGTCGTAGCGAACTGTCCGGCGATAGTATTTCGGATCGACCTTGCTGACATCGACCGCCGGGATCGGGAATTTCTCGTCGGGCACCGGCCCGTAGACCTTCGCCGCCTCGGCGAAGCTCATGCCATCGGATGTCGCGCAACCGGCCAGCCCCAGCGCGCCGACACCGGCGGCCGAGCCGATCAGAAACGACCGGCGGCTGAGAAGCCCCGCCCGACGCCCGAGCAAAGTCGTCTCGTCGATCTCGGCAGCATCGGTATTCCCACTGTCCATGTTCATGATTTGGCAGTTTCCCATGTCCTGTTGCCCGACGAGAAAATACTCCGGCATACACCCGCTGAACGTCTTGCTAAGCTGAGATTGCCTTCACAGGGCACGATTGGCAAGCCCGGGCCTTCGCCGCGCTTGCCATGCATCAAGGTCGGTAACCTCCACGCGGTCTCGCAGTCTCACTTCGCGTGGCGCTCGGCTTGGCCCCATCGGATAGCCCCCGGAGCCGGGCCGACCGGCCTGATCGCCACCATCCTGATGCACGTCGAGGCACTCGCGTTGTATATCTGACCAGCGGGCGGTCATCGACTCAATCTATCGATTTCGCGGGACGTGCTGGGTCGGCTCCATTCAGCCAATCGCAATCCATAGGTCGACATCGCCGGAGTGTCGGGCTTTGCCGCCGAACGCCAGCCTGGGCCAACAGTATCGCGACTCAGCTTCTCGTATAGCAGAAGGTATTGTAGCAAAAGCTGGCCATGGTGTTTTCTCTTGTTGGATGGGCGTTGTGAAGGGCACTCATGCCGTCCGGCACTGAAGCCGACATCACGCTAACGTCGCGCCGATGCCGAACGGCTGATCTTGTATGCAGCGCCTCCTGCTCAGCGATCGACTCTTGCGTGAAGGTGCGCAGGATACCGATCCCCTTGCACTGTGATCTTCGAGACGGCGTCTTTGATATCGTGCAGATCGTCGAGCTTCAGCTCGACGGCAGCCGCTCCGATGTTCTCCTCCTAGCGATGCAGCTTCGTGGTGCCGGGGATCGGCACGATCCAAGACTTCTGTGCCAGCAGCCAGGCGAGCGCGATCTGCGCCGGGGTCGCCTGCTTGCGGGCCGCGATCTGACCAAGCAGATCGACGAGAGCCTGGTTTGCCTTGCGGGCCTCCGGCGAGAACCGCGGGACGACATTGCGAAAGTCCTTGCTGCCGAACGTCGTGGTCTCGTCGATCTTGCCCGTAAGGAATCCTTTACCAAGGGAGCTGAAGGGGACGAAGCCGATCCCGAGTTCCTCCAGCGTCGGCAGGATTTCCTGCTCGGGCTCTCGCCACCACAGGGAATACTCGCTCTGAAGGGCTGTGACCGGCTGCACCGCATGAGCGCGCCGGATCGTCTGGACGCCTGCCTCGGACAGTCCGAAATGCTTGACCTTGCCGTCTTGGATTAGGTCCTTCACTGCGCCAGCGACATCTTCGATCGGCACATTCGGATCGACCCGATGCTGGTAGAAGAGATCGATGACATTGGTCTTGAGCCGCTTCAGCGCCGCCTCGGCGACCTCCCTGACGTGCTCGGGGCGGCTGTTCATGCCGTTCTGTCCGCCATTAGCATCGAATTCGAAGCCGAGCTTGGTGGCGATCGCCACCTGATCGCGGAACGGGGCGAGGCCTTGCCCAGTAGTTCCTCGTTCTTGTACGGACCACAGGCCTCTGCGGTGTCGAAGAAGGTAATGCCGCGCTCAAAGGCCGTCCGGATCAGCGTGATCGCGTCGTGCGTATCGGTGGCCGGGCCGTAGCCATAGCTCAGTCCCATGCAGCCGAGGCCAATGGCCGAGACTTCCAAGTCGCCGCTGCCGAGTTTGCTCTTCTGCATTGTGATGTCCTTGAAGGGATAATCAGCCGATCATTGGCCCTGGTACTGCTCGTCGGTGACGTGCTCCATCCAGTCGACGGGCGAGCCGTTGAGCTTCTCCTGGATCGCGATATGGCTCATGGCCGTGGTTGCGGTGGCGCCGTGCCAGTGCTTTTCGCCAGGCTCAAACCAGACCACGTCGCCCGGCCGGATCTCCTCGATGGATCCACCCTCGCGCTGCACCCAGCCGAGGCCCGACGTGACGATCAGGGTCTGGCCGAGCGGGTGCGTGTGCCAAGCCGTGCGGGCCCTGGGCTCGAAGGTGACATGGGCGCCCGTAACCCGGGCCGGATCGGGCGGGCTGAACAGCGGGTCGATTCGCACGGTGCCGGTGAACCATTCCGCCGGTCCCTTGCCGGAGGGCTGTGAACCACTTCGCTTGATCTCCATCGTCCTTCTCCTTCGATGATGGCAACTGGGCCGTCGTGGGACGGCTGACGGGGTGGACAGGCACTGATCTAGTCCGGGCGGGCTCAGTCGATTAGATGTTGAAATCTGCATGCGTCTATATTCGGAGTTCATGAATGCACCGTCACGCTGTGCGACGCGGCGGCCTTCTTGTCGCGGAGGAGGGGCAGGCTTTACTGAGTAGCGTTGAAGCCAAGCAGCTCGCAATCGGACGATCGCCCTCAGCCGTATCATCCTCAATGGCGCTGCCGTTCCAGCTAACGTTTCAGGCTTCCGCCAGGGTCCATGCGAAGAAGTTTGGCCGGCAGGACGCTTAGTTCGCCGGATCCGCTGTCCGTTACGTGATCGATCAACTCGTCAGCTATGCCATCGCAGGCCGGTTGAGCTGATCTCTCACGTCGGCCGGAATAAGCAATTGGTGTGATGCCGCTGAGCGTCTGGTCTGCTCCTCCGAACTAGCGCGCCGGCTGATGGGATTCTGCCCTGTGTTCCTCCGACAGGAATGACGGCTCCTGGCACTCCCCGGACCAAAGGGCGTGGTCCGCTTCGGCGCGCAAGAGCTGAAATTCGTTGAACGGCCTAGTGTGAAGGTTTGATCCAAAGCAGTCAGTCGCGAGGGGCCCTTAAAGTATGACTCTTACAACAGTCGCGGCGGGGCTCCTCCGGCCGATTGGACGGAGAGGGCACCCGCCTTGATCCCGTCTGCCAGGCTTTTCTCGATATCGGACGTGCCGAGCCAAGAATGCAGGAAACCTGCGTTGAAAGCATCGCCCGCTCCGGTGGTGTCGACCACGTTGGCAGGAAGTGCCTCTGCCGCGACACATGCCGTCCCAAGGGATGCCATGGCGCCGTATTCGCCACGTTTCAAGACGACCAGCGGAAAATGCTTCTGCAGACGACGCAGGATGGTCTCGGCTGATTTTTCACCGGTCAGCGCCTCTCCCTCCTCGACGTTGGGGAGGAAGACATCGACTCCTGCGCATGTCTCGAAGAATCCTGCATCCTGACGGATCAGCTGATCGTCCCAGCTCGGATCGAGCGAGACCGTCAGGCCGCAGTCCTTCGCCATGACGATTACGTCGGGATTGTCCTTGAGAGTGGCGAATTCCGCGATGTGCAGGTGAGCGATGTCGGGCGCCGAGAGCGCCTCTTCCAGGGATGCCGGCCGGGAGGTGCCGGCACGCCGGGATACGAAGGCTCGCTCTCCGTCTTTCACCAAGGCAACGGTCGGCTGGGGACCGGCGTCGTGGGATCGCTCGACGAAAGCGAGGTCGATGCCGCTTCCTTCAAGCTCCGGATTGAGGCTTTGCGAGAGCGGGTCCGTTCCCAGACGTGTGAGCAGAGCCGACGGTCGGCCGAGGAATGCAAGATGAGCCGCCGTGATATAGGCGCCGCCACCCGCGGCGATCGTCACGGCTTCAGCAAAGCGCTCGCGACCAAGCACCGGCATGTCAGGCAGGCCTGTGAAGATGATGTCGCAATAGATCCGCCCAAGGCACAGAACCTTGTTCCGCTCAGAGGACTTCTCGGTCATTGGGCAGCCAGTGCCTTCTCTGTCGCCTTGTCGAAGTAATAAAGCCTCTCCACCGGAGCATGCAGGGTCAGCTGCTCGCCGATCTTCGGGATCTGCCGCCCCGGCGCCGAGCCGATGACTGTCTGATCGCCGCGCTCGATGTGAACGAGGGTCTCGGAACCCAGGGTTTCCACGACGACGACCGTGCCCGACACGGACAGGCCCGGCGCTCCGGGCACTCCCGGGGCGAGGTCCTGTGGGCGAACGCCGACCAGAACCTCGGACGACGATGGCGACAGGGGCGGGACCTTGATGGAGCCGCCTACCGACAGATCGGCCTCTCCTTGCTTCAATGATGCCGGGAGCAGATTCATCGTCGGGCTGCCGATGAAGCGTGCAGTGAAGACGTCGACGGGTTTCTCATAGAGTTCCAGCGGGGAGCCGACCTGCAGGATCCTGCCGTCGCGCATCACGACGATCCTGTCGGCCATGGTCATGGCTTCGACCTGATCGTGGGTCACGAACACGGACGTGGTGCCGAGCCGGTGATGAAGCCGCTTGATCTCGATGCGCATCTGGGTGCGCAATTGGGCATCGAGATTGGAAAGAGGCTCATCGAACAGGAACGCCGCAGGATCGCGGACCATCGCGCGCCCAATGGCAACACGCTGGCGCTGACCGCCCGACAAAGCCGACGGACGGCGCTCCAGGAGATGCGACAGGCCAAGGGTCTGCGCAACCTGCTCCACCCGCGCGCGCTTTTCGCTCTTGGAGAGTTTCGACCGGTAGAGGCCGAAGGCGATGTTGTCGGCGACGGTCACGTGCGGATAGATGGCGTAGTTCTGGAACACCATGGCGATGTTCCGGTCCTTGGGCTGAAGGTCGTTGACGACGCGTCCGTCGATTCGAATCTGGCCGCCGCTGATCTCCTCGAGGCCGGCGATCATCCGCAGGGTCGTGGACTTGCCGCATCCAGACGGCCCGACCAGCACGACGAACTCGCCGTCCTGGATCGCGAGGTCGATGCCATGGACAACCGCCGTTTGCCCGTACTTCTTGACGAGGCGATCGATTTCAATAGTCGCCATTAGCGGGCTCCGAGAAGGGCGTTGAAACGGGACCGAAGATCCTGGGCGGATGTCTCGGCGCGGCTCTTCGCGTTCTGCATCCGGGTGCGCAAGCCAGCGATATCCTGATTGTACCCGGCAATCGCCTGGGAAAGTGCCTTTGGCGCCGGGCCACCGAACCGGTCGCGGACGGCGACGAAGTTTTCTGCCGAGACGATCTCGGCGAATTGGGTCGGAGTGACGCTCGTTCCGCGGCCCGCACAGCGATTGAAGGCGGCCTGAAAGGCGTCGTACCCATCGCTGGCGATGTCGCCGCCGATGGCGACGACGGAGCGTGCGACATCTGCCGCGATCTCGTGCGCTTCGCGAAACGACAGTCCTTCCAGGCGAACGAGGCTGTCGGCGAGCTCCGTCACGGTGATGCAGCTGCGGCGGATATTCTGGCGAACCCTATCGGCATCGACTTTCAGCGCGGGAACCAGCGCGGCGAGCAGATCGAGGACACGTCCACCACTCTCGAAGGCGCCATAGCCGAAGCCCTGGCTTTCGCCTTCGCTGTCGTTCATGTCGGTGAAGGGGGTGTTGTGCATGATCGTGAGCATCGCCTGCGCCCGACCGACGGTCTGGGAGGACAGATGCCGCATATGCTCGATCGGAACGGGATTGCGCTTCTGCGGCATGATCGAGCTGATCTGCACGAAAGCATTGGGAACATAGATCTGTCCGACCTCGAAACTCGTCCAGAACTGCAGATCCTGAATGAAGCGGCCGAGATGCAGGAAGACCAGCTCGATGGCCGAATAGGTCGACGTGATGTAATCGACGGATGCGATGCAACCGTATGAGTTCTGGAGGGGGCGGCTGAAGCCGAGCAAGTGTGCCATCAGATCGCGATCAATGGGAAAGCCGCTCGTGGTGATGGCGGCCGCTCCCATCGGGCTCCGGTCTACGATGTCACGAGCTGCTTCCACGCGGGCAATGTCGCGCAGCAGGGTCTCGAGTACGGCGGACAGATAGTGGCCGAGGACGGTCGGCTGAGCGGGCTGCCCATGGGTGTAGGCGACGACCAGGGTCCTGCTTTCCCGTTCCGCTACCGAGGCGAGGGTTTCGGCCAGCCGAACCAGGCGCTCCAGCAACGGGTCTATCCGATGCTTGAGGCCGAGCTTGAACAGAGTGTGGTCAATATCGTTGCGGGAGCGCGCCGTATGCAGCCGCCCGGCGAGGTCCGGCCCAAGGCGGGCGCGAAGCTGCTTCTCGATGAGGAAGAAGAAGTCCTCGACCTCGCCGGTATAGGTCAGATTGCTCACGTCGACCTCGCGGTCGATGGCCTCGAGAGCCTGGGCAATCGGCCGCGCCTGCTCGATGGTCAGGATCCCGGTCTCGTGGAGCATGACGAGATGCGCCCGGTCGATGAGGCGGAAGCCCTCGACATGATGATCCTTGGCTCCGTCGAACAGGGGACGCAGCACCGTCTCCTTGTAGACCGGATCCGGGAAGGTGGATGTGTCGTTGAAGGTGCCTGCAGTCATCGGCTTCAGCCTTTCAATCCGGCCAGCATCACGCCTCGGACAATGTAGCGTTGGAGGAAGAGGAAGATGATGAGTGTGGGAAGGGTGGCGATGCTTGCGCCCGTCATGATCTTTTCCCACTGGATGGACTGCTCCACTGCGAAGCTGGAGAGCCCGACCGGCAACGTATAGAGTTCAGCGCTCGTCGTTACGATGAGCGGCCAGAAGAAGGCCGTCCAGTTGCCGAGAAACGTGAAGATCGCAAGAGCCGACAGGGCGGGAGTCACGAGGGGCATGGCGATCTTCCACCAGATGGTGAACTCGTTCAGGCCGTCGATCCTTGCCGCTTCCAGGAAGTCATCCGGCACCCCTTCGAAGAACTGCTTCATCAGAAAGGTCCCGAAGGCCGTCATCATGCCCGGAAACATAATGCCCCAGTAGCTGTCCAGCCATCCGAGCTGGCTCGCCATGAGATACCAGGGTAGCACCAGCATCTCGGTCGGGATCATCAGTGTGGAGAGAATGGCGATGAAAACGATGTACCGGCCCCGGAACCGGAATTTGGCCAGCGTGTAACCGACCAAACTGTCGAAGAACACGTTCGAGAGAGTGACGATCACCGCCACGATCATCGAGTTGATGAACCAGCGCGTGAAGCGTCCGTCGCCAAGGATCTCGATGTAATTGTCGAGGGTCGGTGCTGTCGGGATCACGCGAAGGTCGTAGACCTGCGAGGCATCCTTGAGGGATGTGGATAGCATGAAGAGGAGGGGCGTCACCATGATGACGCCGCCGATGAACAGGAGCGTCCAGGCGACGATCCTGCCAGGCCTGATCCGCGACATGGGCAGAGACCTGTGGGATGATGCAGCGTGGGTCATCAGCGGTCTCTCATGATGCGCAGTTGGACGAGGGAGATCGCGAGCAGGATCAGAAACAGAGCGACCGTCTGGGCGGCAGCATATCCCATCTCGTAAGAGCTGAAGGCCGTCTGATAGATCATCAGCACGAGCGGCTTGGTCGAATTCAGCGGACCGCCGGGATCGTTCGTATTGATGTTGTAGACCTGATCGAAAATGCGCAGGAAGCCGATGGACGAGAACACGACGAGAAAGACGAGAGTCGGCTTGAGCAGTGGAATCGTGATCTTCCGCAGGATCGCCCCTTCCGACAGACCGTCAATCCGCGCGGCTTCGTAATAGGTCGTTGGAATGGCCCTCAATCCGGCGAGGAAGATGATGATTTGGAACCCGAGACCCGCCCAGATGGCCGGTGCGAGAACCGCCGGCAGCGCTTGAGTGGTGGAGCGGAGAAAAGGTTGCTGCGGGATGCCGAAGCCTGTGAGGATGTCATTGATCACCCCGATGGGGACGGGCTGATAGAACCAGCGCCAGACCCATGCCATCGCGGCCGCCGTCGTGAGAAACGGCAGGAAGTACAAGGCACGAATGAACGAATGCATAAACCGCATGCGGTCGAGGTAATACGCGACGACGAACGAGATCAGCAGGCTGATCGGCGTGCCGAGGACCAGGTAGAGGAAGGTGTTGCGGAACACCTGCCAGAAGAGCGGGTCCGCGAAGAGCCTCTTGTAGTTCTCCAGACCCACGAAGGCGGCGGGCCGCGTGATGCTCCAGTCCGTCACGGACAGGTAGAAGGCCTGGAATGTCGGCCAGAAGCGGATGACGACGTAGAAGAGAAGGGGAATCGCGAGGAAGCCCCACGCCCATATCAGCTGCTTCTGGCCAAGGCTCATCCTCGACCAGAGGCCGCCGGCGGCGGCCTCTCGATGTGCGACAACGGACATGAACTTGTTCCCCGCGGGCTCGACTTATCAGCGCTTGGCGCGATCGAGGATCGCCTGCTCGGCTTCGGCAGCCTTGGCGAGCGAGGCCTTCGGTTCTTCGCCACCGATCAGGACGCGGTTTGCCATGTCGATGGCGGTCTGCCGCTGAGCAGCCTCATCCTTGAACAGGGTCGTGTGGGCGTATTCCAGGCCCTTGAGGAACGGACCATAGACGGGATGCGCGATGTTCTCAGGCGTGAGAGCCGCAGTCCGCCGGGCCGGCAACTCACCGACGACGTCCATCCAGATCTTCATGGCTTCGGGCGAGGAGACGTAGGTCAGGAACTTCTCGGCTGCCGCAAGCTTTTCGCCCTCCGCCTTCGTCGTGATCGCGTTGGCGAAATAGCTGGCATAGTTGCTGCGCACGCCCTGTGCGTTGGCGGGAAGTTCGGTCACTCCCCATTCGAAGCTCTTGATCGTAGCGAAGGAACCAAGGCGGAACGTGCCGTCGATGGTCATGGCTGCGAGGCCCGCGCGGAAGGCGGCCTGTCCTTCGTCCATGAACCCGGTCTGGCCAACCTTATGCTTCTTCTGTAGGTCCGTGTAGAAGGTGAGCGCCTTCAGGCCCGCCTCGTCGTTGTAGGCGACCTTGGTATCGTTGTCCGTGTAAGGAACCCCGCCGAATTGGCGGATCAGGACTTCGCGCCACCATTGGTGATCCTGCCCACCCATATCGAGCGTCATGCCGGCGGAGACGATATTGCCGCTGCCGTCGCGTTTGGTGGTTTTCTCGGCCGCGGCGACAAGCTCCTCAAGCGTCTTGGGCGGGTTGTTGGGGTCAAGGCCCGCATCCTTGAAGGCCTTCTTGTTGTAGAAGAGCGCAAGAGAACGCACCGCCGTCGGAAGGCCGTAATAATCGTTGCCGCGCTTCATGGCGTTCACGATCGGGAAGAAATCGCGCTCGATATCCGCAGACGGGAAGGCCTCTGCCCGCAACGGGCGGATCATCTTGCCGGAGATGAAATTGTCGGTCCAGCCGTAGAAGAGTTGCACCACGTCCGGCCCTTGACCGGCAAGGATCGCGGCGGCGACCTTCGTCTGGTAATCGGCATAGGGGAAGGTGGTCTGCTTGACCTTGATGTCGGGGTTGGCTTCCTGGAACTTCGCGATCAGCTGGGTCATCGCCTTGACCCGCGTGTCAAAGACATATTGCCAGTATTCGATTTCCACGGCCTTCGCGCCTGTGGCGGCCAAGGTGACGACGCTTAAGGCGACGCTCGCGAGCAAGTGACGAAAACGCATATCCCTCTCCATTTTTTGCTGGCGCAGAGCGCCGACATTTCTCTGGTGGCGGTCTTCGAAAGGGCCGCTCCGGGCTTAAGGCTCCATGAGAGTCATGACCCTGTCAATAAGATAATTCACTTGAGTTATTCATTGCCCCGGTTCATCGTCCGATGCACGGAGTGGTGGGAATGCCGAGAAAAGCCAAAGCCGGAAAGCCATCAACGATCGGAAGTAATCCGGAGCGGAATCGCTCGCACAATCGACGCGTGGTGCTGGATGTCGTGCGCCAGTTCGGCCCGGTCGGGCGGATGGAGATTTCCCGTCATGCGCATTTGAGCACCCAAGCCGTCTCGAACATCGTCGAGGATCTCGTCGCCGACGGGCTGCTGATCAGGACTGGCCGGCTCAGGGCGGGCCGCGGATTGCCGCCGATTCAGTTCGCCGTCAATCCGGATGGCGGAATGACAGCCGGGATTGAGATCGCAGCCGACCACATCTCAACGCTTCTGGTCGATATCGGCGGTCGCGTACGTGCCCAACGGAGTGTCTCGATCCCGCGGAACGATCCCGAGGCGGTGCTTCCCGTCATCAAGGCCGAGATCGCAGCGGCTCAGGCGCAACTCCAGTCACCCGTGCCCCAGCTCCTCGGCGTCGGAGTCGTGATGCCGGGTCCGTTCAACGTCGAGGGCATGACATCCGTTGGGCCGACGACATTGTCCGGATGGCTGGACTTCGACGCGATCGCCAGCATCGGCGGCATGCTGAGTGTGCCCATCACGCTGGAGAACGATGCCACTGCCGCTGCCGTCGGCGAACGCCTGCATGGCGCGGCAAGGGATCTGAAGAACTTCTGCCTGATCTATTTCGGGCAGGGGCTCGGTCTCGGCATCATGATCGACGGCCGTCCGTTTCGTGGAGCGAACGGCAATGCAGGCGAGATCGGACATGTGCCGGTGGAGAAAGGAGGGCGCCTCTGCTCGTGCGGGCAGCATGGCTGCCTTGAGGCTTATGCCTCTTTCCATTCCCTCGCGCAGCGATTGGCCACGGTTGGGATCGACGGGATCGAATACACGGATCTGGAACGCCTTCACGGCGAGCGGCACCCCATCGTCCTGTCGTGGATCGAGGAGGCCGCGGGTTATCTGGCGCCCCAGGTCGCAATGCTCGAAAACCTGTTTGATCCCGAGGCTATCGTCCTGGGCGGTGTTCTTCCGCCCGGTCTGCTGGAGGATCTCGTGCAGGCGATGCAGCCGCTTCCCCTGTCGGTCGCGCGCCGCAGGAACCGGAGCGAGGCACGTCTGATCCACGGGCGGACCGGCCGCCTTACGGCGGCGCTCGGTGCCGCCGCCTTGCCGCTCCTGGAAACGATGACTCCGCGTCTCGATACCGCCCATGCGGCCCGACGTGAACAACCGAATGAGGAGATCGCTCTTGCTGGATGACCATAGCCGTCTCGCGCGCGCCGTTCATCAGCCGGCTCTTGTCCGCCTGCACCGTGCACTGAGCCGGCTTCCGTCCGTGCTGACGGTGATGAATACGGGAGCGCATCCGGACGACGAGGCGAATGGCATGCTGGCAGCCTTGCGCTTTGCCTATGGCATGCGGATCGTGGTCGCCTGTTCGACCCGCGGCGAGGGTGGCCAAAACGCCCTCGGGCCGGAGCGGGGTGGCGCGCTCGGCGTGCTCAGGACCGCCGAGATGGAGGAAGCGGCCCGCCGCATCGATGCGGACGTGGCATGGCTCGGTCATGGACCCGAAGACCCGGTTCACGATTTCGGGTTCTCCAAGAATGGCGACGACACCCTTCGGCGATGGGGCGAGGAGCGGCTCGTCGAACGGCTCGTTCGGGCCTATCGCCAGTACCGGCCCGACATCGTGATACCAACGTTCCTCGACGTGCCAGGACAGCACGGCCACCATCGCGCGATGACCCGTGCCGCTGAATCCGCATTGGCGCTGGCGGTGGATCCTTCCGCTTTTCCGGAACATGCGGCATCGGGACACGCACCCTGGCAGGTTCCCAAGTTCTATCTCCCGGCATGGTCAGGAGCGGGCTATGCCTACGACGACGAGGTGCCGCCGCCGGCCGCAACGCTCAGCATCCAGAATGTCGCCCGCGATCCAGTCACCGGCCTGGCCTATCGGCAACTCGGCGAGTGGTCCCGCGCGGCGCACGCCTCGCAGGGGATGGGCGTATGGCGGGACGATCCGGTCGATCAGTGGAGCCTTCATCTGAAGCTCCGAGCCGGTGGTTCACCGGACCCTGAGCGCGACCTTCGCGATCACCTGCCTGCGAACCTTCGCGATCTTGCTGGCGCATCAGGCCTGACAGGGGCCGCGGGCGCTGCTCTGCGGGAAGCACAGGAGCACATCGACGCTGCGATGGCGGCGTTCCCCGATCGCAAGGCAATCAGCAAGTCGCTCGGTCATGCGGCACGGCTGATCGATGATGCACGCAAGGGCATGGATCGCTCGGCCCTCGATCTGCTGGGGCATCGTCTCGACCGCAAGGTTCGGGAGATTGATGCCGCCATCTTCGAAGCCCATACAAGCACGGCGAGAGCGGTCTTCCAGGGGACGGGCCATCCGGGAGCGTTGGTCGACCTTGATGTTTCCATCGATGCGCCCGGCCTTGAAAACCTCTCGGTTACCCCGCGGCTTCCCGAGGGAGTCGAGGCGAGAGATTTCCCGTGAGTCGGGGCATGTCCGCTATGCGGTAGCAATCCCTGAAACGGCCTCTCACACAGGAAACTATCCGGAAGCATTCGATCCCATGGGCGGTAATGGTCCGGCCGGCCTTTGTATCTCTGGCGACCTGGACGGCCGCACAATCAGGTTCGATCTCGATTCCGAGGCGCCTCTGACGATCAGCCCCCAGCAGTCCCTGTCCCTCGATCCGGCCTTTGCGATCGTGAGGGCCAATGAACCGGCATCCGGCATTCGGGTCCAGACCGTTGGTGCGAAGCCAACGGATTGGCAGGTGCCGCAGGGCTGGACCATCCGGCGTCAGGACAACGATTGGGTGATCGATCCGCCGCGCCAGGCAAAGACCGGTGTTTCAAGTCTTGTCCCAATCCTCGACGGCAGGCCGGCGAGCTCGATCCAGTCCATCGCCTATCCTCATATCCAGCCGACCGCGTTCATGGCGCCGGCGGAACTCAAGGTTCTGACGCTCGATGTGGCCCTGCCGGCGGACGCCCGCATCGGATATGTCGGCGCCGGAAGCGACAATGTCGGGACGCATATGCGCCGGCTTGGGCTCGATGTGACGGATCTCGCGGAAGCGGACCTGAAGGCCGGTTCTCTCACCGGGTTCACGACCATCGTCGTCGGAATCTTCGCATTCGGGCTGAGACGCGACCTCCAGGCCGCGAGGGGCCGACTGCATCGGTTCGTGGAGGAGGGCGGCCATCTGGTGACGCTCTACCATCGTCCGACGGATGGTTGGGACCCGGATCGGACGCCGCCTCGGCACTTAGTCATCGGCTCGCCGTCGCTGCGCTGGCGCGTCACCGATCCTTCCGCTCCCGTGACGGTTCTCAAACCCGATAGTCCCCTGCTCACCTCTCCGAACAGGATCGAGGCGAGCGACTGGCAGGGCTGGGACAAGGAGATGGGGCTCTACTTCGCCGCCGATTACGACTCCGCTTATGAAGAGTTGCTGTCCCTGAACGATCCGGGTGAGAACCCGCTCAAGGGTTCTCTGATCTCGGCCCGCATCGGTCGAGGCCGGCACACCCATGTGGCGCTCGTGCTGCATCATCAGTTGGACAAGCTCGTCCCCGGTGCCTTCCGCCTTCTGGCGAACCTCGTTCAGCCAGCCTGAGAGGACATGGCGATCGAGGCGGAAAGCAGGTCGAGCGCGCCTCCTGTTCCTCTCTGGATCAGCGCAGGATGGCTTCTGCTCGACATGGCGCTGGTCACGACCATGCAGGCCATCGTCAAGGCTGAGGGTGAGACCTACCCAGCGGTCCAACTTGTCTTTCTGCGCTCGCTCGTCGGATTCATGTCGGTGACGCCACTGGTGTGGCGCCACCGCCGGAAGCTCACGGACCTGTCGAACATTCGCGGCCACTTGGCTCGGGTAGTGTTCAACTCGGTCGCCCTGACTCTCAATTTCGCGGCCTTTGCGGCATTGCCCCTGGCGCTTGTCGCCGCAATCGGATTCACCCGGCCGCTGGTGCTGCTGGTGATGGCTGCCATCATGCTCGGAGAGAGCGTGACCAGGATGCGCTATTCATTCACGGCGCTCGGTTTCATCGGCGTCATCGTCATGGTGCAGCCGGATGCGATTCCGTGGAACATGGGACTGGTTGCAGCCTTCGGATCCGTGTTCTTCGGCTCCCTGGCCGTCGTCCAGACAAGGCGGCTTGCCGGCGAGAGCACCGTCGTCCTGATGCTTTTCTATACGGTCGGCCTGACGCTCCTGAGCTCGATTCCCGCGGCCGTCGTCTGGGTGCCGATCCCGTGGAGCGAGTCACCGAACATCATCCTCGTCGGCGTGCTGGCGCAGGTCGGCCAGTATTGCTGGCTGCAGGCCTATCAGAAGCAGGAGGCACGCCTCCTCGCGCCCATCGGATATCTGTCGATCCTCTTTTCGGGATTTGCAGGATGGCTTTTCTTTGCGGAGATCCCGTCCCTGTCCCTTTGCATCGGGGCCGCAATCGTGGTTCTGACCACGATCCTAGCCACACCCGTCGAACGCTGGCTCAAGAAGAGGGACAGAGCGTAAGATCCAGACCTGGTCTTCGCAATGACCGCCATATGCTAGCCCCACAATGGCAGGTGGTGGTCATTGCCTATCGTCATGAGCGCAGGTCAGCTTCTGGCACATCTGAGACCCAAGCCCGGGGCGGCTGATCTAGCGCAGGTTGGAAACCGCAGCAGCCAGAGCCTGTGCCGGGTCGAGCCCGGTGTATGGCTTCACGCGCTCCTCGGCTCTTGCCTAGCCGGTATCAGCAGACTTCGGCTCACTATTCGATTCCTTGTGCTCCAACCTGCGCCCCAAGTCCGGTGCTTACAGCCCAAGGTTCGTGTTTATGGATGCTGTATACTTCGAACATGCTCTGGGTGGGAATCGTCATCAAAGCAAGCAGTCCAGCATGAAATTTGCGCGATGGCTCTGATAGGTGACGAAGCACACGTGGCGTTATCGCTCTAGCTTTGCGACTGCGACCCAGGTGAGCCACCTTGTTTGGTCGCAATCCAAATAGTGTGTCTTCCGCCACCACGTGTTCCGTTGGCGCGAGCACCTACCTCATCCACACCAAATCCCGCCTTGCGCAGTCGCTGGGTAAAAGCTTTGTTCGGTGCCGATGACCATACGGCAAAGACGCCACCAGGAGTCAGTGCTGTCCGAGCGGAGCTAAGCCCCGGCAAGTCGTAGAGGCTATCATTGGCCTTGCGTGTCAGCCCCTCAGGTCCGTTGTCGACATCCAGAAGGATCACATCGTAAGCGGACCGGCTCGATCTTATCAGGCCGCCGACATCCCCTTCGAAGATGCTGACTCGCGGATCCATAAGGCTGTCGCCGAATACTTCGGCCATGGGACCTCGGGCCCATGCCACGACGGCAGGTACCAGCTCAGCCACGGTGATCCGAGCATCGGGCCCGAGTTCAGCAAGCGCGGCGCGAAGCGTAAAGCCCATCCCCAACCCACCGATAAGGATCTGTGGTCGCTCGCGGCCTCGAACTCTCAGGCAAGACAGTCTGGCGAGCGCCTCCTCGGAACCACTGAGGCGGCTATTCATCAATTCGTTGCTGCCCAACATGATGGAGAACTCGGCCCCGCGCTTCTTGAGGCGCAACTCGCCCCCGTCACTCGGAATTTTTGTCGTGTCGAGTAGAACCCAGGGAATCATGAAAAGCTCTTCAGACAGCATCACCTATTTCGCGGGACCATGCACAATAGAATGCACTTGTCGGGAACGCCGATCAATGGACGCACGCTCATCAATGCCTTTGGCCGACGCGTCACATTCTCTTGCTCATGATCCTGTCCAATCAATGTGTCGAGCAGGGCCGTTCGCAGGCGATGCAAGAGGACGCTATCGCTTGCCGCCAGATGGTTTCGCAGGCGTCCCACCTTTGCCCTGGTTCGCAAAGGGCGAGGTCGGGATTGCTTCCTTCGGCTTGTCCTTCTTCGGCTTCTTTGCCTCGCGGTTGCCGCGTTGTTCGCCCTTGGCCATGGCTAGTCTCCGTTTGTCGGTCAGTTCGTGGTTGGGATCGTCTCACTCGTGGGTCGAATTGTCTAGCAGATGGTCGAAGTCGGCCCTCACGCGGTCGATCAGCTTGCGGCGGCGTAGATCGCTTGCATCCAAGCTCTGTGCGAAGAGGCCAAGCAGATAGCGTGCCTTTTCAACGGCCTCGTGCCAATCGGCGGCGGGTGCGGCTGCCAGCAGATCTTCGAGGGCGGCCTGTCTCGCACGCAGTGCTTCCTGATCGGCTTCGACTTCTGATCGGAGACGTCGAAGGTCGGTTGCCCTCTGGGCTGCCATGCCGCGGTGAGAATCGAGATTGGTCGGTTGATCAGCCATAGTCGTTCCTCCGTGTCCGTTACCTGCGCATCCACCGGTGAGTCGATCAACTAAGCCCGCTCGCCTAGCAGTCGCGCCAGCGTCCTGGCCTGCCGCTCATTTGGTCCAACGGGCTCGGGTATTACGCCGTGCCACTCGTGTGCTCGAAGCGCCCAAGCGATGTCGGAGAGGCTACTGACCGGCTCGTGCGGCCAAGCAGGCTCGCCCGTGGGCATCAAGATCATAAACTGCCGTGAAGCCTTCATGCCCACGCGGGCGACGTACAGGATCTCATCGCCCCGTCGAAGCAGCGCGACCGGATCATAGATCTGCGACCCGCGAAAGAACGCGTCGCCGCTGGTCAAATCTCGGATGCCCGGGCTGCGATCTCACTTTCGCGCACGGCGCGCTCACCGAAGCCGGACGATTTGATCCTGTACGAGACTTCGCCGGTTTGGTCGGCTGGCATGAGACGGGTCACCTCGTAGATGCCGCTTGAACTTGCACGCTTATCCGAGAAATTCGGATGGGTGATGCGGACCAGCTGATGAACTTTATACTTGTGAGACATACTTTTCTCCTAAGGCTTAGCCGGACCCGGGCTGTGACGCGCGCGCCGCTGCTGCGGGTGTTGGCTGGCAAAAATGAAAAAGCCGCCCCATGTCGGAGCGGCTTCAAGTCGTTAGAGCACAGGCCTATGTCCTGAGCCGATCATCAAAGATCACGCGGTCTCGATGTTGTTGACGGCGATCTTGCCGGAGCGGCGGTCTTCAGCCGTGTCAAAGGCAACCTTCTGGCCTTCGACGAGGTTGCGCATGCCGGCGCGCTCAAGAGCTGTGGCATGAACGAACACGTCCTTGCTGCCATCGTTCGGTTGGATGAAGCCGAAGCCCTTCATGTCGTTATAGAATTTTACAGTGCCCGTAATCATAGGGGTAACCTTTCGCGATTATTGCAAGATGCACGTGAGCGAAGGCACGCAAAAGCGTGGCCTCAAACGCGGTTCGTCGATGTAATGGTAAGAAAGTCCGAACGTGCGCCTGGCAGTGCCAACAGCGAAACGACCCGATTGTCCGGCCAAAATCCGATAAAAACTATATATGTCTTTTCTTTTAAAATAACAAGTGGCGCCCGTTGTTTCATTCGATCTGGACGGAAATTAACAACGTTCAACTCGGTTTAGGGACTCAACTGTGCTTAGCTGGGACCACGGCTGCTCAGTATTATAGAGCTCATTCCATGTACCTTCACGTGCCGCTGTCCCAGGCTCCGTCTCACCCGGCATCACTGACAGTGCTACTTTGCGAAATGAGAGACATTTCAACTTGGGTGCCACACCTGCCTGTGAACCGGGGGGCTCATAACGGCACTCCCCGGACCTAAGAAGTTAGTCAGCTTTGGTGGTCAGAGCTGACGTTCGTTGAGCGGCTGGAATTTCAAAGTTTGACCCGAAGCAGACCACGGGCAATCAAGTCTCACCAGAGAGGCTCTCCGGTGCCATGAGATCACGCTGCCAGGAGAACGACTCCGCCTGTTACCAAGGCAGCGCTCCAAAGGACATCGAGGTTGATCCAGCCGCGTCGGAGAAAGGCAAGCCCCTGGTTGTAGACAATCAGGCTGATCACACCGATGACGGTCAACATCGTGCCCGTGTGCACGGCGAGCGCTGCAATGGACACCGGGAGCGATGTGCTCGCAGTCAGTTCACCACCCGTGCCAGGGGTGACGCACAGGGACAGGACCGCAGGGACGAGCATAAGGCCCGCCCCATGCGCGCCAGCCATGAGGCATGACCATAGCGTCAGACCGATTAGGCCGGTCTGCATCCCGATGCGGACCCGCTTGCGATGGCCCGCGAGAGCATGGCCGGCCGCCCAGAGGATCAGCAAGATCCCAGACCCGCGACCGAGGATCGTTGGATCGAATATGGTTCCGAAGCCGACGACCGCCAGCAGAACAGCACCGACTGCCGCTGCATGGCCGAGGGCGATGGGAGCGAGCGCCAGAACGACAATGCCCCGACTCTTGCGATGAAGCCCGAGGGCGACGGCAAACAACCATCCCATCGCCGGGTTCAGGCCATGGAAGGCACCGAGACCGGCAACCGTCATCCAGGGCCAGAGAGTGGATGACATGGTGCTCATCCCCATTTTGCCGGATCCGCGCGTGCGCCCGTCATGGATAGCAGTACGAGTCCGAGGAGCAGTCGCCGCCTTCAAGCCTGATCTGGTGCGGTCGGTGCCCCTTTGGCCACTCGATGAAGAAGTCCTCATCGAAGGAGAGGCCGCCCTCCGGATCCGCATTCAGCTTCACCATCCAACCCTCAAAGCCGCGGTGGTAGAATTGCTGGTCGATGGGTCCGTACAGCGAGTTCGTGAAGTAGACCCGCCGCCCGTCGCGGCTGATCTCGACCATCTGCGGTCCGCCCGTCAGATGCCCGTTGGCGGCCTTGGGGTGGGAGGCGCGGGATACGATCCCGCCAATCCGCACCTTACCGGTGAGCTTCGGGTTGAAGGGATCGGATACATCGAATTGCTGAAGATCGCCCGTGCCCCAGCAGGAGACGTAAAGAAAGCGGTCGTCCATCGAAAGGTCGATATCGGTCACGAGCGGCGGCACCGCGCCAAAGCCCTTCAACATGTCGGGTAGATCGTTCGGATCCGCAGGCTCGGCCGGGATCGTGATAATCTTCCGGACGGCCCAATGATCGCCCTCGCGATACCAGGTCCAGATCGAGGAGGAGAGATCTTTGAGGCTGATTACGCAGTTGACGAAGCCGTAGGCCTTGGTCGGATCATGAGCCGGCCTCAGCTCGAACACGAGTTGGTGCTCCTCGCCGAAGTCGATCTCCTGGAGGTGCTTGCGCTTCAGGAGATCCCAGAAGTGGAGGCGGCGGCCGTATTGCGAGCCGAGGAGGATCTCAGGGACAAGGCCATTCTCGAAGGTGTCGGGCGTTCCCCATTCGCTGGTGACGAGCGTGTCGTATCCCAGATGCCACCAGCCGTCATAGGCAAGCTGCTGCGGGCCTCGGTCGACCTCCCAGCGTCCAAGCGGTTCGAAGCTCTCGTGATCCATGATGAAGATGCCGCCAGGCGCCTTGCCCTCCGCATTGCCGAGGGCCGTCACATAGATGCCGTCCGGGCCGCAATGAACGGTGTGAGGTCTGGTGTAGCCGGTCCTTTCCGCAATGACTTCGGGTTCGATCACCTTGACGAGCTTTGGATTGCGTGGGTCAGGCTTGGTGTCGAGAATGTGGATGCGCGACGAGCGCAGTCCCGGCACGACCAGATAGCGCCGTTCGACATGAGGATGCGGCATGTTGGGGCAGAGGCATGAGGAGCAGGCGTTCCACCCGAAATGGTGCAATTCATCGCCCACATTGGGCATCGCCACTGACCCGACGATCTGCGCATAGGATGGGGAGGCCGGATCCACATCGACGACCGCAATGCCATCGGGCTGCTTCCGGTCCGGATCGAACATGGCCACATAGGCCAGCGTCTCGGGCGGGGCCTTTTCGGCCAGGCGGGGTGAGGGATAGAAACTCGGATCTGGCTGCCAACGCGTCACGACACTCTCCCTGATCCCCCTGGGTCGACAGCAAGTGTCCTTATTCTTGTGCAGACATTGGTATCCTACCTTATTCCTCGGCGTCTGTCGCTTCCCATGCGCAACGGACGACCTGGGGGCGCAAACGTCTCCTTGTGGCACATCTCGGAAATAGACCGAGTGTCCGCTCAAAAACGGGAAAGCAGACGTTCCACTTGGACAAGGGATTTTCTGGTTGACCCAACTTAGACGTTTGGTTGACTGACCGTACCTTGGTCTCAGACCTCCAAGTCCGTCAGCCGAGACTCAACTTATTCGCTGTGGCCTCCCGTCTCTCGAAGAAGTATGTTTTACCAGTACGATGGGTGCGCTTTCATCCGGGAGGCATTTTCCCATGTCAGGCCATGCAATCCATATCAAGGTCGACGGGAGGACCTACGCTGGGACCTTCAAAGTCGACCGAAAGATGCTGACCGTCACGACAACCTACGGCAAGAAGTCCGCCGAGATTGACCCTCGGGTGGCGCATGAGACCCTGGCCCACCAGCTTTTGCAGGAACTGGTCCAGCAGGAGAAATCACGCAAGGGCTCGACGCTCTGATGAAGGAATAGAGCCGGGCAAGGTGGCAGCCCTCGCTGGCTTGTATTCTTGGCGTCTTCGGATTCATGGAAGCGCTCGTCCCAGCACATGCGATGCGCGCAGAGGTGCTGGCGATCCCATAGGATTCAGGCTCGATGATTGCACCATTCAGTGCAACCTGAGCGCTGAGGGACGAGTGGACGCCCAGAGCGCTGGACGGTCATTGAAGACCAAAGGGGTCGCTGCCACCAAGCTTCTTCGCTCGCCATGGTGCCGCTGTGCCGCCACCGCTCGGCTGCTGGATCTGAGTGCCGTCGAGATCGAGCCGGCTTTCGCAACCGCTTTTGTTACGGTGTAGCAGCGGGGCGGCCTGACAGAAGGGGCGAAAGCCATCATCGCAGCCTGGCGGGGGCCCGGGACCCTCCAGGGTGTGACCCATGCTGCGAACATTCAGGCTCTGACCGGTACCAATCCAGCTTCAGGAGAGATTGTGGTCATCAAGGCTGTTCCGGATGGAATTGTTCGGAAGATCGGGCGCATCGCAGTTCCTGAAACGTGACATAACCGATCCGGGACAAAGTGCGTCAAAGATTATGATCTCCGAGTAAATCCACCTGGCTCGACCGATATCGAGCGAGGCCCGCTGGAAGCCTTGATCCGGGTACCTTCATGGTATCGCTCTGAACAGCGTCGTCAGTTCCGAAGTTTAAAGGCCCAGGTTCCGGAGCACCTGATCGAGCGCCTCACCGATGAAGAAGGTTTCCGCTACTTAGAACGCTGGGCCACGCTCTCTCCCTTCGACGAGCGCGTTCACGTACGCCTTCTCCAAGTCCTTGCCCGGCAGCAGCGATTTCAAGAGGGCAAGGACCACCTTGAGGCAGTGGCCCGGCTGTTTGAAGCCGAGGGTCTTGATTGCACCCCCTCTGCCATGCATGGCGATCTGCCAGGTCTCTGCCAGTGCGCTTACTCCCTGCCGGGGCAATCATCGTCACGGAGGACCCAGCGGCGGTAACAGCGGCGGAGATCGTGTGCCCCGCACCTCGGCGCGGCTCCATCGCAGTCATGCCATTTACTGACCGGTCAAACTCACCGCGCTTTCGGAGTGGAGTAGCCGACGCTCTCGTCCACGACGTGATTACCCGGCTCGCCAAGCTGCGGAGCCTGTTCGTCATCGCACAAGGGACGACCTTTGCGCTGCATGAAAGGAACGTCCCTCCCGACGAAGCTGGGCGAATACTGAACGTCGAGTATGTCGTCGGCGGATCGCTGCGATGCGACGGGAACCGCATGACGGTGCAGGTCGAGCTCTCCGAGGCGCTGACTGGACGGATCGTCTGGGCTGATATCTTCAACCACTCCGTTGAAGATGCCTTCCTCGTTCTGGACGAGATCGGCGACAGGATCGTGGCCTCGATTGCCAGCGAGATCGAGACGGTGGAGCGCAATCGTGCCATCCTCAAACCGCCCAATTCACTGAACGCCTGGGAGGCCTAACACCGCGGCCTCTGGCACATGTACAGGTTCGACAAGGCAGATAATCAGCAGGCGACGCGGTTCTTTGAAATGGCAGTCGGGCTCGATCCAACCTTCTCGCGGGCGCATGCCGGATTATCCTTCACTCACTTCCAGAACGCCTTTCAGGGTTGGGCCGAGCGCCAGCCGGAGGTCGACAGCGCGCTCAAGGCAGCTGGAAAAAGCCTCATAGTCGATGATCGTGATCCTGCTGCCCATTGGGCAATGGGTCGAGCCCTCTGGCTGCGCGGTAGCTATGATCAATCATTCTGCGAACTGGAGTCGAGTGTCGACCTGAGCCCCAATTTCGCGCAGGGGCATTACACGCTGGCATTCGTTCATTCTCAGATTGGCGATCCAGGCACGGCCATCGCGGCGTCCGACCAATCGCGCGATCTCAGCCCCTTCGCCCCGATGCTGTTTGGCATGCTTGGCGCCCGGGCAATGGCGCTTGTCCGACAGGGCAACTTCGAGGAAGCCGCGTTCTGGGGGTGAGTGCGGCCACCCGACCGAACGCACATGCCCATATCCTGGCGATTGAGTCTTTGTCTTTTCCCTGGCCGGACGACTCGATCGGGCGCGGGAATATCTCGCCGCCATTCACAGGACCCTTCCTCGATATGGGGTCCATCACTTCCTGACCGCGATGCAGTTTGCACCCGATGACGAGGCCCTGTTCAGGGAGGCGGCACGGCGCATAGGCATGGACAGGAACTAGAGACAGCCGTGCCTCGGCGCACGACGGATCCCTCACGTTCCGCTCGTCGATGCCTCCGAAGGGGAGGGGTCAATTGGTGATCTGCACCCTTAGGGTCCCGAGCCTGTCAATTGAGCCCACAAGTTCATTTCCTGGCACCACTGGCCCGACGCCGGCCGGAGTGCCAGTCAGAATGATGTCTCCTGCCTGCAACATGAAATACTTCGATAGATTGGCGATGATCTCAGGCACTTTCCAGATCATGAGGCTGAGATCCGAGTCCTGCCTCGTTTCTCCGTCGACTGTCAGTCGTATCGATCCCTCTTGGATGTGCCCGACCTGCTCGACCGGGTAGATCTGACCGCAGGGGCAGGAATGGTCGAATGCCTTGCCTGCCTCCCAGGGCAGACCGCTCTTGCCGAGATCCATTTGAAGATCCCGCCGCGTCATGTCTAGGCCGATGCCATAGCCGTAGATATGGTCGAGCGCTTCCGCGACCGGGATATCGCGCCCACCCTCCTTGAGCGCAACGACAAGCTCAAGTTCGTAATGGTAGTTCCTCGTCATAGGCGGATAGGGGATCGAGCTTCCGTCCAGAA
Organism: Microvirga sp. RSM25; assembly: GCF_044784385.1. Lineage (NCBI taxonomy): Bacteria > Pseudomonadati > Pseudomonadota > Alphaproteobacteria > Hyphomicrobiales > Methylobacteriaceae > Microvirga > Microvirga sp. RSM25. Next base: position 1,359,818 of record NZ_CP173039.1, read on the forward strand.
CGATGCTGTCCGCCGGCTTCTGGAAGAAGATCGGCGGGTCGCGTGCCTCGTCTCCGCCCATTTCACGGACGTGCGCGACGTAGTTCCGCCCGACGCAGTAAATCCTCCGGACCGGGAACTTCTGAGATGTTCTCGCGACCGACAGAAGGGCACGAGCCGGTGGCGTGATCACGCATGCATCTGTGTCCATTATGCTCTTCCTCCCTAGTGACGTCTGTTCTCATGGGACCTGCCTAGAACATCCGAATTCGGGCCGAATCGCAAATAAAATGTATTTTCTCGGTCCGAAGTACGGTTAATCTTTAGTCTATTCCTGTCACCAAGTTGCTTAGCAAGTGCAGTAATTTGGCTGCGCTGCAAAATAAAGACCGGCGATGACTTATAGATGCTTCATCTCGTTCGGTTTTAACGCACTGCAACATTAAAGGTTACTAGAATAAAGATCATACATTTTTTTGACATTCAGGCGGATGTCCTACATCATTGAGACGCCGCGTTAAACGCAGGCATTGCCAAAGAGCAGCATAATGCAGGAGAGGAAACGTCGATGAAGATGAGTAAAGCTCTCGGTCTCGCTGTGACGCTTGCGCTCGCCCCTTGGGCGATGAGCGTCGCCAGGGCGCAGAATGCCTCCACGAAGATCACGGTCGTTCTTCCAAACCCATCGGCCGTCAACAACTTCCCGCTCTATGTCGCGGTCGGCGAGAAGATGTTCGAGAAGGAGGGGCTCGATGTGAGGATCGAGGCCGTCGACGGGTCCTCGCAGGTTCTTCAGGCGATGTCTGCTGGTCAGGCGCAGATCGGCCAGCCCGGCCCGGCGCCGGTTCTCGCCGCAAGAGCCCGCGGCGTCGATGTAGTCTTCATCTACAATCACTTTGCGAAGTCGGTCTTCGGCGTGGTGGTTCCCGAGAAATCTGCCATCAAGTCGCCAGCCGATCTCAAGGGAGCGGTGATCGGCGTCGGCACGGCCGATGGCGCCGAGGTTGGCTTCACCCGCGCCATCCTCACGGATTTGAAAATGAGCGAGGGCAAGGACTTCACGTTCCTGCCGGTCGGCGACGGCGGTCTTGCGGCAGCGGCATTCCTGCGCGGTGACGTCAAGGCCTATGCAGCTGCCGTGAGCGATGCAGCCATCATGGAAACGAGAGGGATCGATCTGCGGGAAATCACGCCCGAGCAGTATCTGAGCTACTTTGGCAACGGCTATGCAGCCATGAAATCCTTCATCGACCAGAACCCACAGGCCGTGGAGAAATTCGGCCGCGTCCTTGTTCAGGCGACGGAGTTCGGATTGAAGCCGGAGAACAAGGAGAAGGTCCTGCAGCACACCAAGGCCGGAAATCCGCAGGAGGGCGAGGACACCAAGCTGTCGGCTGCCTTGTTCGAGCAGGTGAAGGACCGCATCACGCCGTTCGATAAGTCAAAGGGCTGGGGCTATCAGCCGCCGGAGCACTGGGAGCTTTGGCACAAGAGCGCTGTGGCCTCAGGTGTTCTGAAGGCTCCGCTGCCGGATCTGAAAGCAGCCTATACCAACCAGTTCGTCGACACTTGGAACAAGGGTGCGAAGTGATGGCGGTGCTTTCAATGGCTGGAGAAGCTGTTGCTCCGGTCGGCCTCCTGGGCCGACCGGTGTTTGAACTGCGGGGCGTGAGCAAGACTTTCGCCAGACGCAATGTCCAAGCGCTCGATAAGGTTGATCTGGTGCTGCGGGAGGGTACTTTCTCATCGGTCATCGGACCAAGCGGGTGCGGGAAGTCGACCCTTCTCAAGATCATGGCGGGCCTGCAGCCGCCATCGTCGGGCAGCGTCGTTCTTCAAGGCAAGCCGGTCATGGGACCGCGCCGGGACATCGGCATGATGTTCCAGCAAGCCACTCTGTTCCCCTGGCGGACGACCATCGAGAACATCGTGCTTCCAATCGAGATCCGGGATGGTAAGGCGGCAGCCCGCGCCAAACATGATCAGGCCCGTCAACTCCTGGATCTCGTCGGCCTGAAGGGCTTCGAGACAGTCTATCCGAGCGAACTCTCCGGCGGCATGGCTCAGCGCGCCGCGATCTGCCGCATGCTGATTACCGAGCCTGCGGTCCTGCTGCTCGATGAGCCCTTCAGCGCGCTCGACGAACTGAGCCGCGACTTCATGAACATGGAGCTGCAGAGGATCTGCCTGGAGCGCAATGCCACGTCGTTCCTCGTGACACACTCGATTGCCGAGGCAGTGATCCTCTCCGACGTGGTGTATGTGATGTCGCCCCGGCCCGGGCGCTTCGTCGAGGCGATTACTATCGATCTGCCGAGACCGAGGACCTTGGACATGATGTCCGATCCACGTTTCGGCGCCCTCGTCCACCGCATCCGCAGCCATCTCGACAAGGGAGCGTTCCAATGACGCAAGCACAGGGTGTTGTTGTTGCTTCCGCTATCCCCGAACAGACAGTTTGGGCCGAGCGCGTCTCCTGGATCGACCGAGTTCCGCGTTGGGTATCGATGCTCGCGCTCTTGATTGGCTTTCTGATCGTGTGGCAGGTCGTCTATCTCATCGAACTGGTTTCGCCGATCATTCTTCCGTCCCCGCTCGAAACCATCGAGGATCTTTTCGTCGTCGGAAGGAATCTCCTGACGGGCGACTATATGCTCATGGCCCTTTGGATCACGACGCAGGAGGTGCTCCTCGGCTTCGTGATTGCTGTCGTGCTCGGCTTCGGCCTCGGTGTTCTCGTGGGCGAGACAGCATTTGGCGAGCGGGCTGTCATGCCCTATCTCGTGGCCATCAACACCATGCCGAAGGTGGCGTTTGCGCCTCTCTTCGTGTCATGGTTGGGCTTCGGCATAGCATCGAAAGTAGCCCTGGCGGCCTTCATAGCCTTCTTTCCGGTCATCGTGGGCACGGCGGCAGGCTTGCATGCCGCCGACCAGAACGCCCGTATGCTGTTCAAGACGATGGGGGCGAGCCGTTGGCAGGCTCTGATGCAGCTGAAGCTCCCCATCGGGATGCCCCATTTCTTCTCCGGACTGAAGAACGCCGCCGTGCTCGTCGTTGTTGGCGCGGTGGTGGGCGAGTTCTTGGGCGGCGGCAAGGGTTTCGGCGAGCTGATCCGCGTCGCGGCGGCTCAGCTCAATACGCCACGCGTGTTCTCGCTGATCATCTACCTCAGCCTGCTTGGACTGGCGACATTCTGGGTTGTAGCCTGGGCTCAGCGCCGATTCGTCTTCTGGCACAAGGAGAGCGTCACAGAGGAGACTCTTGCGCAATAGGAGGCGTATTCCGACGGTTGACCTTCATCGACCGCCGGGACATTCCGCTTGGAACCAGAATCTGCGCGGGTTGCATCATGAACAAGATCGAAAAAATAACTGCGGCAACCTCGGTTTACGAGAGACTTCGCCAGGACATCCTCAATGGCGGATTGCGGCCAGGGCAGAAGCTCCTGATCGACTTCGTTTCCGAACGGTATGGAGCTGGCCTCAATCCTGTCCGTGAGGCTCTCAACCGTCTCTCGTCCGAGGGGCTCGTCGAGCGGAAGGACCAACGCGGCTTCTTCGTGCCGCCTGTCAGCATCGAAGGCTGGCGCGAGCTGGTGAAGACCCGGTGCTGGCTTGAGGGAAAGGCGCTCGAAGAATCCATCAGGAATGGCGACCAAGCCTGGGAGGAGCGCATCGTCGTGTCTTTTCACCACTTTTCGCGTACGCCATGGAAACTGTCCGAGCAGGATACGAGCACCAATCCTGCCTGGGAGGAACGGCATCGGACGTTCCACCTTGCCCTCATCGCTGCATGCGGCTCCTCGATCCTGGTCGGGATCTGCAAGGACCTGATGGATCAGGCGCAGCGCTACCGTTTCATCTCGGTGGCATCGTCCCACCGCCACCGGAATACCTTGGAGGAGCACCGCGGAATCATGGAGGCCGTGCTCGACCGTAAGACCGATTTGGCTGTCGAGCGACTCGTCGAGCATTACCAGACAACGCTCAGGCACATTGAAGACCAGATTCAGCCCGCACCCAAAGTTAGGTTCGATCCAACTTTGCTCGATTAACAGAAGCGGAAGCATCCAGGCAGGCTGCTTGTCGATCGAGAGATCATCTCATTTTTCCACACCACAAGCTCAGAGGAGCAAGGAAGTCCCATGAAGCTGCTGCGCTACGGCTCTCCCGGCCAAGAAAAACCCGGCCTTCTCGACCAGAATGGCAACATTCGAGATCTTTCCGGTATCGTCTCGGACATTACGGGTGATGTGCTTTCATCCGCTGGCCTCGAGCGGCTGCGCAGCATCGATCCATCCACTCTGCCGCGCGTCGAGGGTGATCCGCGCATCGGCCCCTGCGTTGGACAGGTCGGCAAGTTTATCTGTATCGGCCTCAACTATTCCGACCATGCCGCCGAGTCGGGAATGGCCGTTCCGCCCGAGCCCATCATCTTCATGAAGGCGACGAGCGCCATCTGCGGTCCGGACGACGGTATCGAAATTCCACGCGGATCGGAGAAGACAGATTGGGAGGTCGAACTCGGTATCGTGATCGGCAAGGCCGCCAAGTACGTGGAAGAGGCGCAGGCGCTCGAGCATGTTGCCGGTTATTGCGTCGTCAACGATGTCTCCGAGCGCTCCTTTCAGATCGAGCGCTCAGGACAATGGACTAAGGGAAAGAGTGCCGACACCTTCGGCCCTCTCGGCCCCTGGCTTGTGACACGGGACGAGATCCCGAATCCGCAGAATTTGCGCATGTGGCTCGAAGTAGACGGAAAGCGCTTCCAGGATGGCAGCACGGAAACCATGGTCTACGGAGCGGCATTCCTGGTGAGCTACTTGAGCCAGTTCATGAGCCTCCAGCCAGGAGACGTGATCGCAACAGGCACTCCTCCGGGCGTCGGCATGGGCCTGAAACCCCCAGTGTATCTGCGTCCCGGCAATCGTGTCCGGCTGGGCATCGAGGGACTCGGTCAGCAGGAGCAGCTTGTCCGGAGCTGGAACAGGCAGGGCTAGTCTGTTCAGCCGGATTAATGGAGAGGTGGCCTCACTCCATGGTGCCGTCTCTTCATCAGAGATCATTAGCAAGAGCGCGCAAAATCGAGAGGCGTCGATGAGGATCGGAATCATTGGGCTTGGTCGCATGGGCACTGCCCTCGCAACGCGGCTTCATGGCTGCGGACACGATCTCGTGGTTTGGAACCGCACTCCCGAGAAGGCGAGGGGCCTCATTGAGGGTGGTGCGGTTCTAGGGGAGACGCCAGTTGCAGTCGTCAACAAGTCGGAGGTGATCATCACCTGCCTCTTGGATGCAAGTGCCCTAGAGGCTGTATTCGGTGGCGACCAAGGCATTCTGGCCGCGGAAGTGAATGGTAAGCTGTTCATAGAAATGAGTACAGTCCAGCCGAAAACCCAACGGGCCTTGGCCGAGCGGATCGCCGCGATAGGCGGAGGCTATGTGGAATGTCCGGTGAGCGGCGCCACCGGCCCGGCCCGCGAAGGGAGACTGATAGGTCTCGTCGGTGGATCCCCCGACGATGTTGCCCGGGCGCGTCCGGTCCTTGAGCAGCTATGCCGCCGGATCGAACATGCAGGCCCAGTTGGATCGGGGGCGAGCCTGAAACTCGCCATCAACCTGCCGCTGGTGGTCTATTACCAAGCGCTTGGCGAGGCTTATTCGCTCTGCCGCCATCTTGGCATCGAGCCAGAGCGGATCGTCGATCTGTTCTCGGACACATCCGGCGGCGCCAACATTCTCAAAACGCGCGGAGCCATGATTGCCAAGGGAATGCGCGGAGACGATCCTCAGCCCGTGACCTTCGACGTGGATTCCTTCCGGAAGGATCTACGGACGATGCTAGTGGAGGGTGCGGAGCGTGGATTCTCCCTTCCGGTCACCGAGCGAGCTCTCTCGGTTTACGATGAAGCAAGTCAGCAGGGCTGGGGCGCTCGGGATGGGACCAGCCTAGCTGGATATTGGTCAGGTCGTTCGGCAGCTAGATCTTTGGATGAGAGGCAAGACGACTGACCAACAAAACCGCTGACTGGCTATATGGCTGAACTCCCGCTTGAGTGGTGACTGGAGTTCAGCGGTCGGCACTCCTCGGATCAACGTGCTTGGTCCGCTTCGGCGCTCAAGAGACGACATTTGTTGAGTCGCAGGAATGTGAAAATTTGACCCGAAGCGGTCCTTCGCTGCAGGGGGCGTGAATCCCTGAAAGCTGATCAATTCGCTATGCGCCAAAGTTAGTCTGCCGCACCTGACTGCCGCGCCAGGAGATTGCGCTCTACACTCTGCAAATGGACGCGCATCGCCGCTGCCGCCCCGTTCATATCCCTGTTTTCAATGGCCGTAATGATCGTTTCGTGCTCGGCAAAGCTGTGATGGTCGGGACTTGGCTTAACAGGAGTCGATCGGAGGCGCCCCCATGTGACTGCGCGGCGCAGCGCGTTCAGCATGTCGAACATTCCAAGAAGCGGTATGTTCTGTGTCGCCTCAGCGACGGTGCGATGCAAGCGGGTGTCCCAGTTCTCGTACTGCCGCCATGTCGCAGCCTCCCGGGTTCGAGCCTGACACATCCTCAACTCACGAAGGTGCATTGGTGTAGCTGTCAGGGCTGCTGCCCTTGCGATCTCGGGTTCAATGATAAATCGCGCTCGCATCAGTTCAGCCGGATTGGTCCGCTTCGCCAGTGCAGTGATATCTGAAAGCGTATCGGTCGGCCGATTTCCCATGAAGGTGCCTTTGCCGACATGGCGCCAGATCTGGCCTTCGGCCTCAAGCGTCCCAAGAGCCTTTCTCAGTTCCGTCCGAGTAACACCAAGAGCTGTGGCCAAATCCCGCTCTGGCGGCAATCGGCCATCCTCGGGTAGCTCCGCTTGCGCGAGGTACGCTCGCAATTGGGTGACGATGCCCCGACTAGTTCCTGCCTCACTGTACATCTGCATCTAGCGATCTCAACCAATGTCGAATTGGTTGGATCTTTTATCCGTCGGCGCAATATAGTCAACCGAAAATTAGCTTGACACGTCTTGAGCCAATTGCGACCAATAGAGTATTGGTTGCGCATGGCGCGGCTAATAACAAAGGTGGGCTAACCGCCGAACTTATGGGAGATGGAAATGTTCAAAGGCTTGGTATCGCTGAAGGCGAGCGCTGCAGCACTCGCAGTTGGTGTGGCCCTGATAGCGTCGAACGCGGCGGAAGCGGCCAAGGTTCGTGTGGTTTATGGCGACATCCCCAGCGTGGAATCCCTGCATCTCTTGGCGGCCTTCGAGCGCGCCAAGGAAAAGGGCGTCGATATCGAAATGACCTACCTGAAATCCGAGGACATTGCCGCGCAAGCGGTGGTCGGTGGTCAAGCCGACATCGGTGTTGGCGGCCCCTATGCCCTCGTTCAGAAGGTGAAGGCGCCGATCCGCATGTTCATGCAGCTTTCGACGTTGCGCTTCTACCCGGCCGTCAACGGCGAGTTCTACAAGAACTGGAAAGATCTGAACGGGCAGGAAGTCGCCGTCCACTCGCGTGGCTCCGGGACCGAGGCCATCATGAAGCTGATGGAGCAGCGGCAGGGCATTAAGTTCTCTAAGATCAGCTATATCCCGGGCGCCGAAGTCCGTACGGGTGCTCTGCTTCAGGGTAATGTGAAAGCCACAATCGTCGACTCGTCCGGTCGCCGTTTGCTCGAACAGCAAGCCCCCGGCAAATTTGTTATCCTGCCGCTCGAAGGCGTGAATGCGACGGACGAAGCTCTGTTCGCCAACACGAACTTTCTTGAGAAGAATGCGGCGGATGTCGACAAGATCGTTGAGGCCATTCTCACCACTTGGCGCGAAGTGACGGCCAATCCTGCTCTGGTCTCTGAGTGGCGTGCCAAGTACAAGTTGCTGCCCGACCTGCCTGCCGCGCAAGCGGGTGACATCGGGCCTTATTTCGAGGAACTCGCGAAGGGCAAGGCCTTCCCGCTTAATGGCGGCGGCGCTGCAGCGGCGAAGGACGACTTCGCCTTCTATACGCTCTCGGGCCAACTCACGGGTGAGCCCGCAAGCCTGAAGGTTGAAGACTTCTGGGACACCCGCTCGCTGGATCGCGTCCTGGCCAAACTCGGCTCCAAGTAAGGTGCCGGAATGATGGCCTCCTCTCAAGTGAACGGCCCCGTGCGGGCCGTCCATCCGCCGGTCGGCTGGGGCTTGAGCCTCGGTCGCCTGTTCACGAGCCATCCGATCGCGACGAGGATGGTTTCACTCGGGCTCTTCTTCCTCATCTGGGAAATCGCCGGACGTGTGCCGATCAGCTATGCCTTCCCAACCTTTCTCGATACACTTTATGCTTTCGCCACAATGCTGCTTGATGGGAGCTTGGTCCTGGCCTACGGCTCAACTCTGCAGCCGCTGATTATCGGCATCGTCATTTCGGGGGTAGTCGGGGTAGGGCTCGGTATCGTGATGGGTCTGTCACGGAAGGCCGAGTGGCTCGTGGCGCCACTGTTCATCGTCCTGCAATCAGCGCCTATGGCGGCTCTCATTCCGCTCATTACTTTCGTGTATGGGATCGGTCTGACGGCCAAGATTCTCGCGGTCGTCATGCTTGCACTGCCGGTCATCGTACTGAATGGCTACAAGGCGGTCCGGAACGCCAACCCATCCCTGGTGGCGATGTGCCGTTCGTTCCAAGGTACGAGATTCCAGCAGATCACCAAGATCATCATTCCTGATGCGAGCCCGGTGATCTTTGCCGGACTGCGTCTCGGCCTCGCCGCCGGGTTCATTGGCGTCATTCTGGCCGAACTCTTGATCACACCGACCGGCATCGGTGACCTCATCACCTATCATCGCTCCGTTGCCAACTATGCGGAAATGTATGCCGCCGTGGTCTCCATCATCCTGGTCTCGACACTGACGCTGACAGCATTGGAGGCATTCGAGGTCCGTGTGCTGCGCCCTGAAAAGAAGAGAGGCTGACATGACTGTTTCCGTTGCTTCCATACAGGCTACGCCTCGGGTCGAAGACGATTCCGCAGTCGAGGTGCGCAGCATCTGCAAGAACTATGGTGAGATCGAAGCTCTGCGCCTGATCGACCTCGACTTCCCTCGTGGCAAGCTCACGACGCTGCTCGGTCCTTCCGGCTGCGGCAAGACGACCCTGCTCAAGATCATCGCCGGTTTGATCGAGCCGACCTCCGGTGAGGTGCGTGTGAACGGCAAGGTCGTCACGGGGCCCGGTCCGGAGCGTGCCTTCGTGTTCCAGGACTTTGCCCTCATGCCGTGGGCGACAGTGATGCGTAATGTGGCCTTCGGGCTCGAGTTGAAGGGCATGGGCAAGGCCGAGCGCCAGTCCATCGCGCGCCACTACATCGCCGAGGTCGGCCTCAACGGATTCGAGGACAAGTACCCGCACGAACTCTCGGGCGGCATGCGCCAGCGCGTGGGTCTTGCCCGTGCCTTCGCCGTCAATGCGGAAGTACTTCTCCTCGACGAGCCATTCTCCGCCGTGGATGAGCAGAACCGCCGCAAGTTCCAGGAGGATCTGCTGCAACTCGTGGAAAAGCAACGCAAGACGTTCATCTTCGTGACGCACAGCATCGAAGAGGCCGTCTACGTATCGGATCGTATTGTGCTGCTCTCGCGTCGGCCGAGTCGCGTTGCGCAGATCATCGAGCCCAAGATTGACCGAACCGCGTCTCCCGATGCGATTCGCCGCGATCAGGGCTATCTCGATACCGTCGAGGAGATCTGGCAGGGACTCAAACACTACGTGGACTGAGGAGGGCGGCTATGACTTTTTATGGATACCGGGTGCCGATGATGGCGTCCCTTCTGGTCTGGTGTCTGATATGGGAGCTGGTCGGGCAGTCCGGCCTGATGTTCCTGGTGCCGCCGCTCTCGAGCGTGCTGTTGGCCGGCGTCACGATGGTGCAGACCGGCACATGGCAAGCGGCCGCGCTGATCACGCTGCACAGCTTCGCCGTCGGCATGGCGCTAGCCATTGTTGTCGGCGTCACGCTGGGCGTGTTGATGGGAAGGTTCAAGGCCGCGGATGAGCTGTTCAGCATCTGGGTCAACATCTTCGTCAGCGCGCCGCTTTCTGCCCTTGTTCCTGTGTTGATGATTCTATTCGGCATGGGCGAGACCACGGTCATCGTCACAGTCTTCCTCTTCGCGGTGTGGATCATCGTGTTGGACACGCGAGCGGGCATTCAGCATGTGCCGAACTCGCTCATCGAGATGGGGCGCTGCTATGGCGCCTCTCCCTTCGCTCTTTACGGGAAAATCGTTCTCCTTGCAGCACTGCCGGAGATCCTCGCGGGGATCCGACTCGGCCTCGTGCGCGGCGTAAAGGGTGTTGTGATCGGCCAGCTTCTGGTGGCGATCATTGGTTATGGCGAACTGTTTGAACTCTATTCACGCAGCTTCGACATGGAGAACTTCTGGGCATTGACGATCATCCTCTTCGCTGCGGCGATGCTGATGTCGGCAACCATTGAACACATTGAGAAAAAAGTCGACTATTACGCAGGAGTAAGATGATGAATGCGCCTCTCGCTATGACCGGCTACGTCGTTCAGCCGACAGCAGTTGCCACGTTGCCTGTGCAGGGCAGTGACAAGCTCTTCCCGATCCATCGCATCTATTGCGTCGGCCGCAACTACGCCGAGCATGCCATAGAAATGGGTCACGACCCCTCGAAGGAGCCGCCGTTCTTCTTCCAGAAAAATCCGGACAACATCGTCACCGACGGCAAGTTCCCGTATCCCAGTGCGACCTCGGATGTGCATCACGAGATCGAGATGGTAGTGGCGCTGAGCAAGGGTGGTACTGACATTCCGGTGGAAGCAGCGCTCGATCACGTCTTCGGCTACGGCGTTGGCCTCGATATGACCCGACGCGATCTCCAAGGCGAAGCCAAGAAGCTGGGACGCCCGTGGGAAGTCGGTAAGGCGTTCGAGGCCTCCGCTCCTTGTGGCCCGCTGGTGCCCGCGAGTGAAATCGGCCATCCGACCTCCGGCGCGGTCACGCTGAAGGTGAATGCAGAAATCCGTCAGCAGGGTGATCTCAACCAGCTGATCTGGAAGGTACCGGAGATGATTTCGTATCTTTCTGGCCTGTTCACTCTGCAGCCGGGCGACATCATCATGACTGGCACGCCGGCCGGGGTTGGCGCGGTTGTGCGAGGCGATGTCCTCGAAGGCTTCGTCGAGGGCATCGGGAAGATCGAGGTCGTCGTCGTCTGACCCGAATAGCCCGCAGGCGTGATGCGGGTGAGGGGTTCTCTAACAACACCGCAGCGCATTTACTTGCGCTGCGGTGCAATTTTGCGGCGGATCAACCGCTAGCGTTCAATTCTGTCAGGAGCCACAAGTGGCGAAGATCAAGGTTGCCAACCCGGTTGTCGAGCTCGACGGCGACGAGATGACCCGCATTATCTGGCACTTCATCAAAGAGAAGCTGATCCACCCCTATCTCGACCTCGACCTGAAGTACTACGACCTCGGCGTCGAGCATCGCGACGCGACCAACGACCGCGTCACGGTCGAGGCCGCCGAGGCGATCAAGAAGTATGGCGTCGGCGTGAAGTGCGCCACCATCACGCCGGACGAGGGCCGCGTGCAGGAATTCGGCCTCAAGGAGATGTGGAAGTCGCCCAACGGCACGATCCGCAACATCCTCGGCGGCGTGATCTTCCGCGAGCCCATCATCTGCAAGAACGTGCCCCGCCTCGTGCCCGGCTGGACCCAGCCGATCATCGTCGGCCGCCACGCCTTCGGCGACCAGTACAAGGCCACGGACTTCAAGGTACCCGGCAAGGGCCGCCTGACGATCAAGTTCGAGGGCGAGGACGGCACGGTCATCGAGAAGGAAGTGTTCAAGTTCCCGGATGCCGGCGTCGCCATGGCGATGTACAACCTGGACGAGTCGATCCGCGACTTCGCCCGCGCCTCGCTCAACTACGGCCTGAACCGCAAGTACCCGGTCTATCTCTCGACGAAGAACACCATCCTCAAGGCCTATGACGGGCGCTTCAAGGACATCTTCGAAGAGGTCTACCAGAACGAGTTCAAGGCGAAGTTCGATGCCGCGGGCATTATCTACGAGCACCGCCTGATCGACGACATGGTGGCCTCGGCGCTCAAGTGGTCGGGCGGCTATGTCTGGGCGTGCAAGAACTACGACGGCGACGTGCAGTCCGACACGGTGGCGCAGGGCTTCGGCTCGCTCGGCCTGATGACCTCGGTGCTGATGACGCCGGACGGCCAGACGGTGGAGGCGGAAGCCGCCCACGGCACGGTGACGCGCCACTACCGCGAGCACCAGAAGGGCAAGGAGACCTCGACGAACTCGATCGCGTCGATCTTCGCCTGGACCCGCGGCCTCGCGCACCGGGCAAAGCTCGACGACAATGCCGAGCTCGCCCGCTTTGCCGCGACCCTGGAGAAGGTGTGCGTCGACACGGTCGAGGCCGGCTTCATGACCAAGGACCTAGCGCTCCTGGTCGGCGCCGAGCAGAAGTGGCTCTCCACCACCGGATTCCTCGACAAGATCGACGAAAACCTCAAAAAAGAAATGGCGGCGTAAAGAGCGCAAAGCCTCTCTCCGCGTGTGGAGAGGGGCTTTCGTTGAACTGCTCTGCCGGCTGCCCTTTGATCGGGCTATCCCGGGAAGCCGAACTCCAAATTTTACATCCTCTGCAAGGGGTGAATCCTCGTGTTTGGCATCCCCCTGCTTGATCTGGCGTGGCTTGTTGTGGCGCTGCTGGCCGCCGGCGCGATCACCGGCCTGCTCGCCGGCGTCTTCGGCGTCGGCGGCGGCGCGGTCGCCGTGCCGATCCTCTACGAGCTCTTCCGCATCCTGGAGGTGCCCGAGGAGGTGCGCATGCCGCTGTGCGTCGGCACCTCGCTGGCCATCATCATCCCGACCTCGATCCGCTCCTTCAACGCTCACCGGGCCAAGGGCGCCGTCGACATGACCATCCTGCGCGTCTGGGCCGTGCCCGTGGTGCTCGGCGTCATCATCGGCAGCATCATCGCCCGCTATGCCCCGGCCGACCTGTTCAAGGCCGTGTTCGTGGTCGTGGCCGGCCTCTCGGCCATCCGCCTGCTCTTCGGCAAGGACACCTGGCGCTTCGGCCTCGACATGCCGGCCAAGCCCATCATGGTGGCCTATGGCTGGATCATCGGCATCCTCTCGGCCCTCATGGGCATCGGCGGCGGCCAGCTCTCCAACCTGTTCATGACCTTCTACAACCGCCCGATCCATCAGGCGGTGGCGACCTCGTCGGGTCTCGGCATCCTGATCTCGATCCCGGGGGCGCTCGGCTACATCTATGCCGGCTGGCCGCACATGGCCGATTACCCGAACGTGATCGCCTTCCAGCCGCCCTTGGCCCTGGGCTACATCTCGCTCCTCGGCTTCGTCCTGTTCATCCCCACCAGCACCTGGATGGCGCCCATCGGCGCACGGCTGGCCCACCGGCTCTCGAAGCGCCGGCTCGAGGTCGCCTTCGGCATCTTCCTCCTCCTCGTCTGCGCCCGTTTCGCCGCAAGCCTCATCGCCTAAAGTATCGGCACATCCGTCCGGAACGACCGCTCCTGGTACGTTCCGGACAGGGGCGAAGTTCGGCGTTGGACAGGAACATCGGACGTTCCTCTCAGCGAACGAATTTCACTACCTGTCCCCTTGCAGACCTTCGGCCTTCTCCTAAGGTGGAGCCTCGAACTGGCCCCGAAGGGAACGGCATCATGACCCACGCAATACGCTTCCATGAGACCGGAGGGCCCGAGGTTCTCGTCTGGGAGAAGGTCGACGTCGGCCAGCCAGGGCCGGGTGAAGCCCGTGTCCGGCACACGGCCATCGGCCTCAACTATGTCGACACCTATGTGCGGTCGGGCGCATACCCAGCGTCGCTCCCAAGCGGCCTAGGCACAGAAGCAGCTGGCGTGGTCGAGGCGGTCGGTCCGGACGTTACAGACGTAAAAACTGGCAATAGGGTTGCTTATTCCGGAGGTCCTCAAGGCGCCTATGCGGAAGCGCGGGTGATGCCGGCGGATCGTCTGGTTGTGCTGCCGGATGGCATCTCCGATCACCAAGCTGCTGCGATGATGCTCAAGGGCATGACCGCCCAGTACCTCATCCGGCAGACCTACGAGGTCAAGGAAAGCGACACCATCCTGTTTCATGCCGTGGCTGGCGGAGTTGGCCTTATCGCGTGCCAATGGGCCAAGGCGCTCGGCGCAACCGTGATCGGCACCGTCGGCAGCGATGAGAAAGCCGAACTCGCCAAGGCTCATGGCTGCGACCATACCATCCTCTACACGCGCGAGAACTTTGTCGAGCGGGTGAGGGAGATTACTGGCGGCAACATGGTGCCGGTCGTGTACGACTCAGTCGGTAGGGACACCTTCTCCGCCTCTTTGGACTGTCTCGCCCCACGCGGGCTCATGGTGCTGTTCGGCCAATCCTCCGGGGCTGTCGAGCCGATCAATCTCGGCATCCTAGCCCAGAAGGGCTCGCTCTACGTGACGCGCCCCACCTTGGGAACCTACGCCGCGAAGCGGGTTGATCTTTTAGCCATGGCCCAGGACCTGTTCGACGTCGTGCTCTCAGGCGCGGTCAAGATCGAGATCAACCAAGCCTATCCTTTGCGGGATGCGGCCAAGGCCCATCAGGATCTGCAAGCGCGTAAGACCACCGGATCAACAATCCTGACGGTGTAGCGGTTCGGTCCGACGGCTGGATCACGCCCGGCAAGAAGAACGAGGCCGCTTGACAAGCCGCCATATCGGAATATCTAGCGCGCTAGATGCTAGGATACTAGAAGAGAATGACTTCGGAACGGCACAGCGTCAGCACGCAACTATCCTTTGCGCTTTATGGCGCGGCAAACCGCATCGCACGCATGCACAAGCCGTTCCTGGAGCCGCTCGGCCTGACCTTCCCCCAATATCTCGTGATCCTCGAACTGCTGGATGGCGCACCCCTATCCGTCGGCACGCTCGGCGCTCGCTTGGATATGGACACGGGCACAATCACGCCGCTGGTGAAGCGGTTGGAGAGTGCAGGCTTCGTGACGCGCACCCGTGACCCCTCCGACGAGCGCCGCGTGCTGGTAGACCTGACATCCCGCAGCCGGGCTCTCGAAGCCGAGATCCGGAGTATCACCGACAAGATCAAGTCAGCGTGCCAGCTCACCGACCAAGGAGTGGACGACCTCCGTCGCACGCTCGAAGCGCTCGCCCACCCGGCGAGCGAGTGAAGCCTCAAGGAATTCGTAGGAGACAATTATGAAGATCGGCATTTTAGGCACCGGCCACATTGGCAAGACCCTGGTCCGCAAGCTGGGTGCGGCCGGGCATGACGTGAAGGTGGCCAACTCCCGCGGCCCGGACACGATTGAGCGCGACGTGCTGGCTTCTGGCGGGCGTGCGGTCCCGGCGGCGGAAGCGGTAGTGGACGTTGACGTCGTGATCCTGTCGATCCCCCTCAACCGACTTCCCGGGATCGCGCCGCTGATCGCGAGCGTCCCAGCCGAAACGGTGGTCATCGACACGTCGAACTACTATCCGGCCCGCGACGGCAGGATCGAGGCCATCGAGGCCGGTCAGGTCGAGAGCCTGTGGGTGTCCGAACAGTTAGGCCGTCCCATCGTCAAGGCATGGAACGCCATCGGGTCCGACTCCTTCGCAAGGAAGGGCAAGCCTGCCGGCAGCCAAGACCGCATCGCTATTCCCGTTGCGGCTGAGAATGACAGAGATCGCAAGGTGGGCATGGCACTCGTCGAATACACGGGGTTCGACGCTTTTGACGCGGGCACGCTGGCCGACTCGTGGCGGCAGCAGCCTGGCGCTCCGGGCTACTGCACGGACCTCACCCTTGAAGAGATGCCTGCCGCCCATGCTGCGGCCGAGCGGGCGCGGTTGCCGAAGCGGCGCGACCTGGCGGTCGCTGCCATCGTGGAGAGGGTTGGTGACGGCACAACGAACCCAGATGCGGAGTACGGCGTCCGCCTGAGCCGTGCGCTGTACATGTGAACCCTGGCGCAATCCTCCGCGAAGCACCTCGCGCAAGAGGGATCAGCTCGCGCTGATCCACTCTGGGGCGGAGCGCGGGAGCGCTCACGCGGAAGGTCTCTTAGTGGCACGCCTGAGACCTTCGCTCGAAGGCAGCAATCCTCATCGAACCGGACCTTCCGAAAGCGCAGGGAAACTCGGTTCCTGACCCGAAGCAGCTCTTCGAGATGTCATGGACTGATAATCAGATATTGAGACTATTGTGACAACGCACGATATAGAGGGCGCTCTTCGTACGACCTCAGTAACATCGAAATCCGCTCCGCCCCAATGAGAAAGAGCGGCACTTCAGCGCTTAGCACTATCCTGCTGGTGGATCTCGAACGTCCACTCTGCGCCGCCTGGCCAGACCGTCACCATGCACGATCGGGCCGGTACGCAGCTTTCAATCTCACTCGCCCACGATGGTCCCTCAGTCAAACCACGCGTCCATGGGCTCTTGATCATCTGGGCTACGGATACGGCGCCCATCAGGCAGATCAGGGCAACGCTGATCCGGCGCGCCAAGCGATCGTTGGCTCTCGTCCCGAGCACCAGAAGGAGCAGAAAGCACACGCAGCCGAACAGATAGTAACGTGCTCCACCCCATCCCGAGATGAGGCCTTCCGGATAGCCTCCGAAGGCCCCGAACGTATTGAGAACCGACTCCAGCGCCCACAGGAATACGAGAACCGCAACGAGGCTTCTCCAGCGCGACGACCAAGCCAGCGCCGCGGCAAGGCAGATCAGCGAGAGGCTCACCAGAACGGTCGCTGTGGTAACGATATCCGCTCCCGCTTCACCTGAGCGGATCTTCGCGCCGATGAGTTCGACGATGTCGGCGCTTATGATGGGTGCGAGCACGGTTTGCAGCAGGCCCGGCATGACAAGGGTCAAAGGGGCGAACGCAAACGAGCGTCCCTCGATCGGGTGGGTGATGATGAGGACCAGCTGGATGAGTGCACAAATGCTAAGGATGACGCCGATCACGAGGTGGGGCCTTGATCGCTCGGCAATGCCGCGTAGAAAAAAGCCCGGCGCAGCGATGCAGGACGGGACGCCCGTGAGCCCGCAGGCGATCACCCAGACGTAGAGCGCGGGCTCGTAGCGCGTTTGCAGGATGTGTGGAGGAAGCGCGCAGATCAGCAGGATCGAGACCGAGCACACCCATTGCGCGTTCGTCGCCGTCGCAAAGACCTCATAGGTCGGGGGCAGGAGAGCCCAGATGATCACGGCGGCAAAGCAAACCGATTGCCTGATGCCATAAGATGCGCAGAAAAGAACGATCAGATGGGCCGTGAATGCCGCAATGGCGAACGACAGATAGGTTGTGACATGCGCCGCCCAAGCCAGCGGCACCTGGGTGGCCAGATAGACGATGGCGTTCGTGAGAAACTGGATATTCGCGCGTACGACCAGGGTCAGCGAGTCGATGAGGCCGAGCGACTGGATCGCGCCGAAATAGAGCGTGCCTTCCTCGGACCACATCCGGGGAGCCATGTAAAGCGTGGGCGCCTTCAGCCATGAGACGATCAGGAACGCCGTAAGGGCGAGGGGAGCGGTCGTTCTGAGCTCATAGTCGACTTTCATCGGCTCTGCGACTCGTCGCCGAACCGCACCTCCGTCATGCGACATACTCCACGACATCGTCCACGGACAAGCCTTCCGCTTGAAGACGCCACATGGTGTCGAACAGGCCGCCACGCTGCCGCAACTCCGTCGCGGTTCCGTCCTCCACGATCTGCCCTCCCTTGACCACGATGATGCGGTCGAAGGCGGAGAGCGTGGAGAGGCGGTGGGCAACCGCGATCACCGTGCGACCGCGCATGAGGCGCACGAGCGAGCGCTGGATCTCCATCTCGGATTCCGTGTCGAGGGCCGAGGTCGCCTCGTCCAGAATGATGACCGGAGCATCCTTCAGGAAAGCCCGCGCGATGCCGATCCGCTGGCGCTGGCCGCCCGAGAGCTTCATGCCCCGCTCGCCGACAAGGGTGTTGTAGCCTTCCGGCGTCGCGCGGATGAAGCTGTCGCAGCAGGCGGCGCGGGCGGCTGCATAGACCTCCTCATCCGTGGCGTCCGGCCGGGCGAAGCGGATGTTCTCCATGAGTGTGCGATGGAACAGCGTGATTTCCTGAGGGACCACGGCCAGGGCCGCCCGGAGAGAATCCTGCCCGACCTCCGTGAGACGCTGCCCATCGATGAGGACTTCGCCCGATTGCACGTCATATAATCTCTGCAGCAAGTGGATCAGGGTGGACTTGCCTGCCCCTGAAGGGCCCACGATCCCGACCTTCTGGCCCGGCGGGATCCGCAAGCTCAGTCCATGCACGGTGTCGGATCTAGCCTCGCCGTAGGAGAAGCTCACATCCCGGAACTCTACCGACCCGCCGCGGGCGACGAGGGGCTTGGCGTTCGGCGCGTCGACCACCGATTGCGGCTGTGCGATCACCCGCAAGGTGTCCTCGATATACCCCACATACTGCGCCGTTTCGACGAGCGAGAGGGCCAAGTCCCGGGAGCTGTTGAGAATGCGGAAGGTCAGAGTCGACACGACCACCACATCACCTGGCGTGATGTCACCCAGACTCCAAAGATGCACCGCCCAGGACAGCATGCCGCCCGCCATGCCCCACAGGGTGACGTCATGCAGGGCGCGCGCTTTCTCGAGATAGAGCCAGCTGCGGCGTTGCGCTAGCGCCTCCCGACGGAAGCCTTGGGCGAGACGCTCCGCCTCACGGGTGCGGGCCGAGAAGGATTTTACCGCCCACATATTGGTGATCACATCGACGAGGTCGCCCGCTACGGCGCCCGCATGACCTGCATATGTCCGATGCAGCGGTCGCCCGCGCTCGCCGAACCAGATGAGCCCGCCGGTAACCGCTATCACGAATACGGCAAGGACGAGCATCATGCGCCAGTCGACCGTCATGAACACGATCAGCGCGCCGATGAATTCTATGCAGGGCGGCAGGATGCGCCACACAACCGTATTCGTGAGAGCCCCGAAATTGCCTGCCGTCGCAGTTAGGCGCTGCCCGAGCGAGCCGGCCAGATTATCGGCGAAGTAGCGCATGGGTTGACCGTTCAGGTAACTGAACAGATCAAGGCGCATGTCCACACCGACGCCGAGGGTGGCTCGGCAGGCAAGCCAACCTGTGATGCGCCAAAGGATGCTCTCGCCGGCAATGAAGGTCACGAACAGGATAAGGGCCGACCAAACTGCCGCGCTTGCCTCGCGAGGCCCCGCCATGCCATCGACAAGGAGCTTCATCACGTACTGCACGGCCACCGCGCAGCCTCCGGCTCCGACCACGGCCAGAAGCAGCGCGCCGAACTGCCAGGGGCGGCCGGCAATGTAGTGAAGGACGAACCGGTAGGGCCCCTGGAGAAAGGTGGATGGCGCCGCCATGGGCGGAGCCGGATTGATCGTGAGGCTCCTCGACCGGCTGCGCCCCGAGTTGACCAAGAGGCTATCGTCCCACCACATGAATCCTACTCCGCCGCCACTGAAGGTACAGGGCCGGTATCGCTTGCCTCGAACACTGCAAAAAGAGCCTGCTGTTGCTGCAGCTCGCGAGCAAGCCGAGGAAAGACCGCGCGGCGCCCCTGCGCGTCAGGAGCCGTCAGGAGTCCGACGCTGCAGGTCCGCTCATTGTCCCAGCCAGGGTAGTCCGCGATCGGGTAAAGACAGATCCCCTTGATCGGGACGCCGGCATCCAGGGCGGCATGCACCTCCGAGCAAACATAGTGAAACCAGGAGGACCGGCCGCAACCTTCAGCGCCCGTCTCGGCAATGAGAAGTGGGCGGCGATAGCGCAGGTGCACCTCCTCCAGCAGCGTGTGCAGGGGCCGGTATGCATGGTGGCCCATGGGAATTGTCGAGCCGCCGTGATACCATTGGTTGTCGGGGTAATAGTTGAGCCCGATGATATCGAGACACTCAGGCGCCCCACCTAATTCGGGCTCCTTAGCGCCGCGCAGGATGTCGAGTGCTTCAAACTGAATCTGCTGATAGGCGTACGCGCTTCTGACATGCTCCTCGTCACCGAGGCCTGCTTCCACATTGATCAGCGGCTCCGCCGTTATGAATCGGGCCCTCGGATCGACGCTCCGGACCGCGTGGATAGCTGCAATTGTGGCGCGCACGAGCTGGCGCTTGAGCTCCGCGCCCCGGCCGTGACAGCAGGGATTGAAGCGACCGACCTCGCCGCCCGCCCAAGCCCAGAAGGACATTTCGTTCACGGGGCAGTAAACTGGCACATATTCGCTTTCTTCCTTCACCACCCGGGCCGTGGCGGCAGCAAAGCGTGCGAACCGGTCGATGAAGGCAGGCGACCAGATGTCGAGACCGTCGGGATAGCCATAGTGGCACAAGTCCCAGATGACATGCGTTCCGGCGGCCTCTGCGGCCCGCAACATCGGCAGAAAGCTGCTCCAGTCATAATGACCGGGCGTCGCCTCGATGAGATGCCATCGCAAGCCGTCGCGAACTGCCCGTATGCGGTGCCGGGCGAGAAGCTCGTAATCCTTCGCAGCAAGCAGGTCGTGTTGCGTGCTCGCAAGGAGATCAAGCCTTCGACCGTCGTTGCGCCAGTGGCTTGAACATTCGAAACCACCTAGGAAGAAGCTCCCGAATGTAGAAGCAATATCAGATGAAACCATAAGCGCGATTGCTCCAACCCTGCGTGATGGCGGGTAAGCGTTGGTTGCTTGAATCTGTAGCGGCCAGCCCGCGCCGAATAGCCGGCTATTCCACTTTTACGCACACAAACTTGGCTGGGCCGCAACCCGGCTACCAACAATGTGCCTATCGCTTTGTTCCAAAGCCGCTCTGATACTTTGACAGTTCTGTATGTACCGCACGCAGATAGCGGGCTGTTCTGTGCTGATATTATCGGGAAGGCTATCAGCCCAGACAGCTAAGCTTTTCATACGTTAAAGCGACTCTTTTGGCGAATTCTCAGCATAGGGTCGAGTTTGTCCGGATCGTGAAGATCGGCCGATAACCGTGAGAGCGCGGTGTCAGACGGAAACTTGCTTGGGGCATGTTCGGATAGCGGCCGCTTCAGGCAGAAAGAACCTCTTGTGCCGCAAGTGCCACACTCTTGATGAGGAGGCTCATTTGAGTGAAGTGATGTTGCTGACCGCGATCTTAGGCGTGGTAAGCGCGACTGCGCGAATCCTTTATCAACATCCCATTCAATGGTCCGAGGAGACGGATGACGAGCTAGGCAGTTCAGCTCGCACCAAAATGCAGAACCTTTTTATGGCCTGTCCCGGAGGCAGAGTGTGGCCTGGACGAGATCATCCATCTGTTTGATACTGTCGGCCATGATCACGAGCGACGCAGACATTCTGAAGCTCGATGTCACGATCATAGATCCCACGACGCCTTTGCAACACCTGATCGATTTCGGGGCGTCACCTTGTTGGTTGGCCGAATGGCCGACGAGGCGTTGCCGCGCTTAGGCTCGATCGGCATATTGCAGTGCTGACACTGACGCATGATCCGACGATCAGGCGCTCTCGGCTGCCTTGCGATCCGACTGCTTCCACATCGGTGCGCTCGGGGCTCGAAAGTCGCATGCCCAGCGGCTGGAGCGGTTGGTTGCCATGGGCTTTACGGACGCAGATCTGGCACATCTTCACGTCTCGGCCGGCATCCGTATCGGCGCCGTCTCTCCCGCCGAGATCATTGCGATCCTTCGATACACCGGACGAACTTCAGACCCTCGCAACCTGACGCGTTGGGCAACTGACAGGCAGATCATCCAACCAGACTGGAACTGCCTGTCTTCCCTTTTCATATTATTGGCTTTCCGCCCGTCACTGCGATGGTCGCACCTGAGACATAGCTGGAGTTCGGCTCCGCCAACATAACATAGGCCGAGGCCAGCTCCTTGGGCTGTCCTGGACGCTTCATCGGCACCTGCGAGCCGAACTCCTTCACCTTCTCAGGAGGCATGGTGGAAGGGATCAGCGGTGTCCAGATTGGGCCGGGAGCGACGCAATTCACTCGGATGCCCTTCTCGGCAAGCAACTGCGCCAACCCTCCCGTGAAGTTCTGGATGGCACCTTTGGTCGTGGCGTAGGCCAGCAGTTGCGGGCTTGGCGTATCGGCATTCACCGAGGTGGTGTTGATGATGGCGCTGCCCTCCCGCATGTGCGGCACCGCCGCTTTGACGAGATAGAACATCGCGTGGATGTTGGTGCGGAAGGTGACGTCCCATTCCTCGTCGCTGATCTCCTCCACATCGGTGAAGGTCGCCTGGTGGGCCGCGTTGTTGACGAGGATGTCGACGCCGCCGAACTCCTGGACCGCTCGCTGCACGATGGCGCGGCAATGAGCCGGATCCTTGATGTCACCGGGCATGAGCACGGCCTTGCGGCCGGCGGATTCGATGAGGCGCTGCGTCTCACGGGCGTCCTCATCCTCGTTGTAGTAGCTGATCAGAACGTCCGCACCCTCGCGGGCAAAAGCCAACGCCACGGCCCGCCCTATGCCGCTGTCGCCGCCGGTGATGATGGCTTTCTTGTCGGCCAGACGACCCGAGCCTTTGTAGCTGTCCTCGCCGTAATCGGGCTGCGGGTCCATGGCTGCACTGGAGCCCGGCATTGGCTGCTTCTGATCGGGAAAGGGAGGTTTCGGAAAATCTTGGCTCATCGTACTGTCCTTATCCAGATTTACTGCTGTGGCTTGGCCGGTCTGTCGAGAGAGCCGGTCGCCTCTGCGCTGTCGAGCTTCATCCGCCAGAGCTGGGTGGTCAGGCTCTTGGGAGCGTCGGGCTTGTAGGTCGCTGAGTCCTGAATGCGCGACGTGGTGAAGTACAGCGTTCCATCCGGCCCTTCGGCGAGGCTGTCCGGCCAGCGCAACCGTTTATCCTGCACGAGGATGGACGGGCGGCTGTCCTGGGCGGTGCCAAGAACGCGCACCTTGAGCGCGTCCTCCTCGGGTGCGGTTACGATCATGCGGTCCCCGCGGCGGGTGATCAGCAATCCGTCGGCCACACCGTTTTCGCCGACCTTCTCGACCTTGGACGCCAGATCCTTGTCCCCCACCTGCGCATTCTCAAGCGCATCGGTGGCGATGCGGTAGAGCGTCTTGCCCTTGATGGCCTGCCAGTAGAGATGGCGTCCGTCGGGGTCAGCGCGATGCCGTCGGCCGCAAATTCGACGCCGCGTCCATCCGGGCGCCGCAGCACCTGACCGTCCGCCTTGACCTGCACATCCTTCTCGACCTGCGTGCTCGGGTGCCCATCGAGCACGCGACGGGACTGACCGCTGCGCAGATCCACCACGACGAGCGCGCCTTTAACTCCGGAATCCGTGATGTAGGCGTGGCGGCCGTCAGGGGAGAAGCGCGCGTCATTCAGATAGGAGCCCTGAGGGGCGATTTCCTCATTGAAGGCAATCGTCTGGATCGGCTGGTTGGTTTTGAGATCAATCTTCACCAGCTTCGGCCCGCCGGAGACGACCTTGTCCTGTGCCGGTGCTGCCGGATCAAGAACCCAGAGGTTGCCTTGACCGTCTGCCACCACGCTTTGCACGCAAACCCAGTGGTCCTGCGGCGACATCTCATCCTTCCGGGCATTGCGCCACTCGTTCCAGCCCTGGTCAGGATAAGGTTTGAGCGAGCCGTCCTTCATCACCTCGGCCACGGAAACCGGTGCATCCTCGGTCCAGCGGGGAAAGTTGACGAAGATCCTTCCTTCCTGCGAGACGGCCACACCGGTAACCTGATGATCGAAGGTCGCGACCT
Organism: Microvirga sp. RSM25; assembly: GCF_044784385.1. Taxonomy (NCBI): domain Bacteria; kingdom Pseudomonadati; phylum Pseudomonadota; class Alphaproteobacteria; order Hyphomicrobiales; family Methylobacteriaceae; genus Microvirga; species Microvirga sp. RSM25. The sequence goes on from NZ_CP173039.1 coordinate 1,383,585, forward strand.
GCTCAAACGGTTGCTGCGACGGGGTCTGAGCGAGGGCTGAGCCGAAACCTGCGGAGGCAGCGAGGCAGACGCCGAGCAGAAGCCTTGTATGAAGAGGAGCGTTGCGCATGGAGCTTCCTATCAGATGTCAGGGTAGGGAGGTGGAGCGCACGTCTCCCATGGTCCATCAACCGGACGGGACTCTCCTCGTTCCATCAAAGAGCTCTCTTCACCTTGCGCGTCAGGACGTGTTCACGCCTTCTTGAGTTCGCTCGGCTTATGCGCGGCGGTTTTTCCCGACTTGTCGCTTTTGACGATGTATTGCGGGTTGCCTTTCGAGGCTGCCACCTTGTGGCCTTTAATCTGCGTCGGTCTGGTCTGCTTCGTTACGACCTTGCCGATGCTGTGGCCGCCTGAGGAGTCCCGGGATACTTTGTCTCCGGTTTTGAGTGACTTCGCCATCGCAAGCTCCTCGCAAGGACCATGAACAATCGGCAACTCAGGCCCACGGGCTCTGTTCCTTAGAGTGATATCCTGCCGTGTCCGGCGGAGGTCTGACGCTCTCAATCCTGAAGCATCGTGTGAGCGGGCTCCTCTGCAAGGGCCCGTTCGATCTCCTCGCGGCCAGGAGTTCCGGCGCGCAGGGCCTTCTCCAGATTTTTGGCGTATTTCTCCATGCGTTTGGGCGGCAGAAGCGGGTCGTTGGGATCGACAATGGCCTCGACCAGAGCCGGTCCCGACTCGGCAAGGGCTTGGTCGAGCACGGGTCCGCATTGCTCCGGGTCCTCGACACGGAACCCTCGGATGCCGAAGCCCTCGGCCACCTTCGCGAAATCGATGGGAGTGAGGTCGCACTCGTATTCCGGATTGCCGAGGAACATCATCTGCTCCCATTTGATCTGGCCGAGGGTGTTGTTCTTCACCACCACGATCTTGATCGGGAGCCGGTAGCGAACCACCGTCGCGAGTTCCCCCAGAAGCATGCTCAAGCCGCCGTCGCCCACGAAGGCCACGACTTGCCGGCCGGGGAAGGCCAGTGCCGCGGCAATGGCATAGGGGATGCCGCAGCCCATGGAGGCGAGAAGGCCCGAGCCCGAGAACATCCGATCTCCCCGTGCTTCGACATAGCGGGCGAGAAGGCCTGTGTTGTGGCCGGAATCCCAGGTCACGATGGCATTGTCGGCAAGCCGTCCGTTGAGATCGCGGGCGATGCGCCCCGGCTTCATGGGAAGCTCGTTCTTCTCGACCGCATCGTGCAGCAGCCGGCGCCATTCGGCCATGCCCTGCTGGGCCTGCTCCAGGAAGCTGCGATCCTCCTTGCGGGTGAGCTGCGTGTTGAGCATCTCGAGCGCCGCTCGGGCATCTCCCACGAGCCCAACTTCGGCTGGAAAGCGAAGGCCAATGCGGGTCGGGTCCCTATCGATCTGCACGCCGCGCGCTTGATCGGGCTTGGGATAGTACTCAATGTAAGGAAAGGTCGAGCCGACGACCAGCAGCGCGTCGCATTGCTCAAAAGCTTCCTGAGAAGGCCGTGTGCCCAGAAGGCCGATGCCGCCGGTGGTCAGCGGATGATCGTCCGGCACGACCCCCTTGCCGAGCAGCGCCTTGACGATGGGAGCCCCGAGGAGGTCTGCCGTGCGGATCAACTCGTCACGGGCATGATAGGCGCCTTGCCCGGCCAGGATCGCCACTTTCCGTCCCGCGTTCAGGATCTCCGCCGCATGGGCGATGGCTTCCGGATCGGGAATTCCCGTTGATTGCGTCTGTGCGAAGGAGGTGTGATGCGGAACATTGCGATCCGAGGGCTTCGTCGTCGCCTCCGGCTCCTCCTGCACGTCAACCGGAATGGCCACATGAGCAACGCCGCGATGGGTGAGCGCCATGCGACAGGCGAGCCCCACGGTGTTCTCCACCTGGCGGGGGCTCATGATCCGTGCCGTGTAGAGGGCCACATCCTGGAACAGCTTGGTATGGTCGACGTCCTGCTGCGTGAAGGTGTCGACGAGATCGTGGTAGGGCAGGCCGGTGATTGCGAGGACTGGAGCCCGGTCGAACTTGGCATCGTAGAGGCCATTGAGCAGGTGAATGCCGCCCGGTCCCGTCGTGGCAAGGCAGCAGCCGAGCTTGCCGGTGAACTTGGCATAGGCACAGGCCATGAAAGCAGCGGATTCCTCATGTCGGACCTGGATGAAGCGAATACGGTCGGAGCGGGTACGGATCGACTCCATCACGCCGTTGATGCCGTCTCCCGGCATGCCGAACACCACCTCGACACCCCAGGCGATCAGACTCTCGACCAGAACATCGGCTCCGTTGCGGGACATCGTAGGCTCCGTGTTGAAGATGCAAAGCCGGCTCGACAGTTGCAGGATGATCCGAGCGGCCATTGACGAGGCTGGCACCTCACAGCTGAACTCATGCGCGCTTGCGTTGTTCCGGCTCCCTTAGATCAAGCCAGCCTGTCAGGACTGCACCATCTCTGGTTTCATCTGCCGCAGCCCCGGCGAGCTGCTGAACGCAGATTACCTGAATTCAAAAATCGGCCTGGACGCAGTCGGCGGATCGCTTTGCTCTCACGATTGGATTTGGCTGCTTATGGCACATTCCGGCAGGAGACTAATTTTCTGGGATATGGCGCGGAGCGGACCTTTGCACGGCCGCGCCTAGAGACGGTCCTCGACCCAGTGCAGACCTTCCTTGGGTTCTGCGTCGACACCACCAGCCTCGGTCCAAATCGCAACAGTTACCGTTTCATCTGTCTCTCCGGGACAGCAAGCACCATCATTGGCTTCAAGCCTGCCTGTCGCGTAGCCCAGAGTGTTGAAACGGATCGCTTCAGGATTGTTGACATTCTATTTGGGGTGATTTGGCCAACGGGAGGCTCAAAGAACTTGAGCGTGTGTGAGAGCATACCTGATGCGCTGGTTCGCTCGGAAATGAGCAAAACCCTAGATGGTTCTAGGAGCGCGAGAATCTTGGAGGAGGTCCCGTCCGCAGCAAGCTACCAAGCCATTTCAGCCCTCATGGGCATCAAGGATTTCAGGCAATTCGTTGAGGAGGACCTTTTATGTCCAAGCCATCGCTTTATTTCAACGCGACCACCGAAGAGCATGGAGCAGAGCTCTATTATCTCCCTCAGGGAGGCGCTCGGGCGACCCTGATCGATCTGATTCCGGGCTCGGTTGGATCCGATCCTGCCGGCTTCATCACTCTGGAAGACCGAATCTATTTTTCGGCCTATGCTCCGGGGCATGGCTATGAGCTTTATAGCCTTGCTCCCGGAAGCTCCAAACCCTCATTGATCGAAATCGAGAGTGGCCGGGAGAGCTCATACCCGCACAATTTCACGGTCTACAAGGGACAGCTCTATTTCACCGCCACCACGGCAGCGAATGGCGCCGAACTCTATCGTCTCTCTCCCGAGAGCAATGTGCCGACCCTGATCGATATCAATCCCGACCGTAGCGGACCCAATTCGTATACCGTGGGTTCTGACCCGAAGAACTTCCATATCTATAAGGGGGACCTCTACTTCACCGCCTTCACGGAGGCGCAGGGAGAGGAGCTCTATCACCTTTCTACCGACAGCAACAAGCCAACCGTGATCGACATCAGTCCCGGCCCAAGGAGTTCGAAGCCGGGGATCTTCGGAGATTTCACGGAGTACAAGGGACAGCTCTATTTCACGGCAGATACACCGCAGAGCGGGGTTGAGCTGTATCGGCTGTCCCCCGGCAGCACGAACCCCATTCTGATCGAAATGACCCCTGGTTCGGCAGGATCATTCTCCACTTACTTTAATGGTTTCGAGGAGTTCGGTGGCAAGCTCTACTTTGCCGGATTCAGTGCAAAGACAGGGGCGGAGCTCGCTTATCTCGACGGTATAAGCAGGACACCGACAATCATCGATATCAACCAGGGTCCGGCCTATTCCTTTCCGAGCGACCTCACCGCTTTCCGAGGAAATCTTTATTTCACGGCTTCGACGGAGGAGCATGGCACCGAACTCTACCGCCTCCCTCGTGGCAGCACGAAGCCGGTCCTGATCGATCTCAATCCAGGCTCCGCCGGCTCGACTCCGCATGACCTGACCGTCTTCAAGGGCAGTCTCTACTTCACAGCCAGCTCGAAGGAGCATGGCACCGAGCTGTACCGGATCTCTCCCGGCAAGACGAAACCAACGCTGATCGACATCAATCCGGGGACGGCCGATTCTTCCCCATCGGACTTTGCCGCGTTCGATGGCAGACTTTACTTCACGGCCAGTTCACACGATCACGGCCGTGAGCTCCATGGCCTTTCTCCCGGCAGTCAGAAGCCGAACGTCATCGACATCAATGCTGGCGTTGCGGACTCGTATCCTCACGAATACTTCACGCTGTGACTGTACTAAAAAGCGCTTCTGATCAGAGCGGTGCTGAAAACGAGGTCAGGCGGAGTTCTAAACAACGAGTTGCCGTTGCGTGCGCGTCAAGACGTCCACGGGTACTTCCATTTCCTGGGCGGTGAAGTCGTCGCCGTAGGCGTGCGTCACGTGCTGGTCTGGCTCGAGGCTGTCGTCGGCGCAGAGGGCCTTGGCCTTCGCGTCGATCTCGTCATTCGTTACGCGGGATGTAGCCCGTGCGGTTGAGTGCAACATCAATCAGTCCGAAACCGACTTGATTGGGGGAAGAGGCTCGTTGCGCTGCTCCAGGCAGCGTGTCAGCTCTTGGATGACCCAGCGTCTGGCCTGGCGTTTCGAGGACCGCTTCATGATAACCTCCTGCGATGGATCCCAGTATCGCTCGAAACAGCCTATCCTTCTGTGAACGGCAGCACACAAGCCTTGTGTGACGTGGCTCACAGTCAGCACGCGATGAAGCGGCTAGAGCTAAGGAGTTCCTTGTGGTCCTCCCTCACTTAAGCGCCTCGGTATCAAACCGAGGCGCTCTTTCTGGCCCAGTTCCATCCACGTCCCTCAGCGAAATTCTGCCTGGGAACAGTCGAGGATTCGGCGTGTGGGACGCTGTGAACCCGGAAAGTCTCCAAATGGCGCTGAACTGAAGTATAAGCCGAACGTCCGCTTTTACATGGCGAGCAGACCTCAACACTGCCGCGCTTAAGGGCTGTTCCTGACCCAATCCGCACATTCCGGAAAGTCGCAGAAATTTGTCAGCGTGAAGCGGCAAGCCGCCATTGTGCAGTGCGGCAACCGGTTTGGACCTGCTGCGTTGTCTGATCTCACATCTCACGGGAGAGGCCAGATGCGCAGCGTGGATACGACAGCCGGAGGTATCACACCGAATCGCGTTCCTGGGCGAAGTCAAGCACCACGCCACCTTGGCCTTGAGAACGGGAAGGATGGCCTTCCTCGGACAAAGCATCGCTCCAACTCTCGACGCTGGCTCGTACCTCTTTTAGCCGGCTCCGCCGCCGCTCTTGGAGCATCCGTTCTGTACAACAGGAGGCAGACTCAAGAAGCGGAGCGCCGCAATCCGCCGGTTGGCAAATTCCTCAATGTGGATGGAGTGCGCCTGCACTACATCGAGCGTGGCCATGGCGATCCATTGGTGCTGATCCATGGCAACGGCACCATGGTGCAGGACTTCACGGTCAGCGGGCTCGTGGACCGGTTGGCGGAGCGCTACCGGGTGATCGTGATCGACCGCCCCGGCTATGGCTATAGCTCACGACCGCGCCAGCTCTGGACGCCGCGAGCCCATGCTACCCTTTTCCAGAAGGCTCTGGGGCAGCTCGGGGTCGAGCGGGCAATGATCTATGGACACTCGTGGGGCACATTGGTGGCGGTTGCGCTTGCCCTGGAGTTTCCGTCGTTCGTGCGTGGCCTCGTCCTGGGGTCCGGGTACTACTACCCGACCCTGCGGGCCGACACGGTCCTCCTCTCGCCGCCGGCCATTCCGGTGATCGGTGATGCCATGCGCTACACCATCTCTCCCTTGCTCGCACGGACCATGCTCCCTGGCATGATCAAGCGGGTGTTTCAGCCGGCAGCGGTGCCGGAGCGTTTCGAGAAGCGGTTTCCGAAAGCGTTGATGCTCCGCCCGCTGCAGCTTCGCGCAGCCGCGGAGGACGCAGCCCTCATGGTGCCGTCCGTCATGGAATTGGAACGTCACTACAGGGAGCTGACGCTGCCGGTGACGATCATCACGGGAGCCGATGACCAGATTGTGGATGTGGGTCGCCAGTCCGGGCGCCTGCATCGGGAATTGCCGCACAGCGAACTCACCGCTCTTCCAGGCCTGGGTCACATGATCCACCACCTGGCTCCCGATGCTGTCATCCGCGAGATCGATCGGTTGGCGCAGAAGTCCAAGGCCTGAACGGACCACCCAAAACCGCTGTTCCGATTTCCGCCGCTTGGGAGATGGTAAGACCCGAACGCCCGGAACAGGGACCCGCCGACGAGCGAGAGCATCAGCGAAAAATCATCAGGATCACAAAGTGGGAGTGGCAACCGCCTAGCGCTGCTCCCGCCTGTGGGCTTCCGATGTGGTGTTGGGTGACTCCTTGGGACATACGGCCCGTCTGCGAGGCGGCCCTGAGGATCTCCGGCGTTCCTGCAATCCGGCTATCGCGCACTGACGTGCGCCCATCACCGGCTTCCGTCTCGGGCAGAGGCGATCTGTCACGTCCCTACGCTTCAAGGTGTGGCATCTGTCCTGGGCGGCAGTCGGGGAGAGCCGGCACGGGAGAGGTGATCGTTATCGATGTCCGAGAAGGAGCAACAGGCGGAATTGGCCTGTCCGGCTGACGAGCCTGCGCCTTGAAGCCGAGACTGGACGGCAACCAAAAATGCCGTCCGACGTTATCGAACCGTGGCAGTTCGAGTGTGAGGTCAGGCGTATGCGACGGTTCCTGCGGGACAATGGACTCTCGGTGGCATTGTTCGGCCTGTTCCTGGTTTCCCTTATCGGCCAGGCGCTCACGGGATGGAGAGCCCAGGCCGAGGAACTGCGCCTGCATGAACTCCCTGCCATCGGTTTCCTGCCCTATCTGACCAGCGGCCACTTCATCTCGGCGGTGTTCGAGAACTGGGAAAGCGAGTTCCTCCAGATGGCGGCCTACGTGCTGCTCACCATCTTCCTGTTCCAGAAGGGGGCCTCTGAGTCCAAGAAGCCTGATGAGGACAACCCCGAGGATGAGTCGCCATCCGCTCATCGCGGCGATCCGGATGCACCCGGTCCCGTCCACCGTGGCGGCTTGCTGCTGAAGCTCTACTCGCATTCCCTCAGCATCGCTCTGGTCACGCTGTTTCTTGCCTCCTTCTGGCTGCACCTGGCGGGGAGCACGCGCCGGATCAACGAGGAGGCGCTCCAGCATCATCAGCCGCCACAGACCATCACCGACACGCTGGTTGATCCGCAGTTCTGGTACGAGAGCTTCCAGAACTGGCAGAGCGAGTTCCTGTCGATCGGGGTGCTGCTGGTGCTCGGCATCTACCTGCGGGAACGCGGATCGCCGGAGTCCAAGCCCGTGGCCGCCCCTCATGCGGCTACCGGACACTGAGCATTCGATCTCGGACTCGGATCGGAGCGCGTTACGCCTCAGCGACAACCGTGACGACGAGCCTGGTCTCCGTTTCGGCTTCCGGTCACCGCGAACAGCAATGCGACCACGAGGTGACGTTGAGACAGCCCCGTCTAAAGACCGTCCTCGAGCCACAGAAGACACTCGCTGAGTTCTGTCGCCACTCGTTCCTTGGTTATCAAACCTCGACATGGAAGTGGAACAAGCGCGCGACTGTCACGCGAGGGAGGCGAACCGCCTCAAGTCGGACGAGAACAATGTACAGGATTGCTCCAAACGAAGGCCCCAACAGGTAGATCCATGGGTCTACGGGCACATTGGCCACAAGCGCCGGCCCAAACGAGCGCGCCGGGTTTGCGCTTGCACCGGAGATCGGGGCCTCCAGCCACACCAGCACGGAAAGGACGGCAGGCATCACGAGCGGGGTGAAGCGCCGTGTGCGGGGGTGAGCCGCTGTGGTGAGAATGGCAAGAATGAGCAGAAACGTCACTCCCGCCTCGCCCAGCATGGCGGCCCAGGCGGGCACGTGGGGACCCGGCTGGGTCGCGCCAAACGCAACGCTTTGTCCCATGGGTCCCCAAGCCAAAAGTGGCACGGCTCCGACCACGCTGCCAGCAAACTGAGCCAGCATGTAAAGAGCCGCATCGCGCCACGCCAGCTTGCCCTCCAGCCAAAACGCAAGCGTTACGGCGGGGTTGATGTGCGCACCGCTGATCCGACCGACCGGCGAGATGGCAATGAGGGCGCCGACAGACCCGAACAAACCTCCCGTCAGAAACAAGCGCAAACCTTCGGCAGGGATCAGCCTCGATCCGGGACTGCCCTGCCCGAACATGAGGATCACAACGGACACCCCAAGCACAACCAGAAGGGCCGTGCCGATGAACTCGGCCATATAAAGAGCGGGGTGCAACCGAGAAGGAGGAGAGGGGGCGCCATGCAACGGCCGGTCCCGAGCACGCCGCGCCGGCACGCGCTCATCCCGCATGATCGGTCATCGTCGGCGATGCCATGGTGCCGCGGCGCAGGTCCTGGGCCGCTTCCTGCTGGGAGACGGCATGGGCATTGCCGAATTGACTCGGCTGAATGATCGGCAGCGTAAGACATACGCTCTGCGTTGGCAGAACCCTGCGCCATCTCTGGATCAATTGCTGATAGGCTTTGCCCACGGGCCGGATATTGCGATCCAGATCATAGAGGCCGAGGGGATTGACCCGGCCGTTGTCTTCACGCAAGGCCGTGTCCCAATCGACCTGGTCCGTCAGTGAGTACCACGTGAATCCGACGATTGGGACGCCGCTGTTGCGGACCCGCAGGACATTGGCCCATTCCTTCCGTAACCAGGTTGCCGCTTCATCGCCGTTGGCGCCCTGTGCCAGATTCGTCTCGGTGTGCATGACCGGGAGGCGGTAGCGGTCGTAGTATTGCCGGGTGATCTCGGCGTATCCGAAGATTTCTCCCGCCGCCCAGGTCCGACCATCAGGCGCAACCCGATGTTCGTTCGTGACGTAGTAGTCGTTCCCCATGATGCAGTGCTGACGCAGATGGTGGGTCAGGAAGAATTGGTACTCGTCGCGCGTCATGCCGTTGTCCAGGAGGAACTGGTACATGTCGGAATCGACTCGGCGGCCGTAATTGAGATCCAGGGAGAGAAACCGGCGCGCATTCAGGATCTCGGCACCCCCGATTGCGTCGGGCTCGTCGGCATGGAAGTACTCTGACGACTCGCTCTGAATGAAAATCGCATCGGGGCGGATTTCAAGGATTGCCGCCATGGCCAGGACGTTCGCCTTCACGATGTGCTTGAGCGCCGTCACGAAGGCCGTGTCGTTGGCAAGCTGCTCATTCCACCAGCCGTACGCCGCCGAGAAGGTGGCACATATGAACATCTCGTTCACCGGCGTATAGAGCTGCACCCACGGAAACCGCTGCGCAAAGGCACTCGCATACTCGGCGAACAGGGTCGGGAAATCAGGATTCTGAAAATTGCCGACCCAGTCGGGCACCCCGAAATGGCAGAGATCCACAATGGGCACGACGTCAAGGGTCTTGAGCACGCCGAACGTCTCATCCGGAAAGCTCCAGTCATACCGGCCGTGGCCGAGCCAGACGCGGTGGATCGGCGGACCATAGCGCAGGTAACGGATGTCGAGTTCCTTCAGGAGCTCAAAATCCCTCCGCCAATGCGTGTAGTGGCCGCACTTCTCAAGCTCGTCGACGCGGGCGCTGCCGTTTTTGATCGTCGGATAGCTGTTCTCTATGCCGGTCGCGAACATGAACCAGGGAGCTGCCATCGCGGGCCTCCAAGCAGGGCCCACCAAGCCCCTTGAGCAAAGTGGCCAAGCGGGCTCGCCTGACCGACGCAAGATACTGGTCTCTCAGGAAATCATACGTCGATTGCAGGCCAACGCAAAGGCGTGCCGCAGTGGTTGGCTGCCTCATTGGGCGTACTCCGACCCGTCATGTCGGATGGCCGAGGAGGAAGGACCGAAGCAGTCGACGTCTCCGGTCAGGGGCGGATCATCCCGTTCCCGGTGCGGTGGCACACTGGGCGACGAAGCTCCGGATTGCCGTCCCGACTTCCTGCGCTGCTTCGAGCGGGAGAAGGTGCCCGGCTCCCGCAATCTCGATGCGGGAGGCATTGGCGAGGCGGGGCATGACGTCGGCTGTGATCACGTGAGGCGAAATGACCGGGTCGTCACTCCCGCCCAGCACCAGAACCGGACAGGCAACCTGCCCGGCCTGCTCCGTGATGTCTTCACGGCTGCCCTCCGCGAGCCACCAATGCCAGGCCTCAGGGGAGGTCAGGAGGTTGTCCTCGATGCAGACTGCAATGTCCGCCTCCGGGATATCCCGCCGCGTGATCGCGCGAACGGTTCGCTCCGCCGAGGCGCGGTCACCGTGCGTCGCGAGCAGGCGGGTTCGTTCTCGCTCGTCCATCGGTTCGGGCGAAGGAGGTGAGGGGGCCACGAGAACGAGACCCGCCAAACCCGAAGGATTCATGGCCGCGCAGGCGAGCGCCAGCTTGCCTCCCATCGAGTGACCGACGAGAACGTAGCTGTCGAAGCGATAGTTCGCGATCTGCGTCGCGACCGCCTGGGCCACCGCGTGCACGCTGTAGGCCGGCAGCGGCGCCGAGCGGCCGAAGCCAGGGAGGTCGATGCGCAGGCATCGGCCGGTGCTCGACAGATCTCCGGCAACATGGGCCCAGGAACGCAGGGAGCCGGCGAAATAGTGAAGGAAGACGAGAGCAGGAGATCCGCTGCCTTGATCTTCGTCGTGTAGGATAACCTCGCTCATGTCCTCACCGTCAGCCGCTCAAGCCGTCGCGCCCTCCGATCGCTCTTGTGGCGGGCGACAGGGGCGGCGGAGGCCTATGGAGAGTGAGTCATTTGCGGTGTATCGCCAATGGCTATTGCGTGGATCCGCTCCGGATCTTGCGCGTTCCGGAAGCAGGTCGAACGTCTATATCTGCAATTGAACGGACCTCCATGTGCTCACGCCGGAAGGCCTTTTTGACCCAACGCGGACGTTCCGCAGCACTGAGATGCGGGTGCAGTCGTCCGGGTGGGCGCAACGGCATGCACACGAGAAGGGGGAGAAACCAGGGTCACGGTGGGTTCGCTCTCGCCCTGGGAAACACGGGCGGTAGCGGTCCGGTCTCACGTCTGGGGTGCGGACAGGGCCTGTTGCAGCTGGGCGGGATCGATCGCCACCTTCAGGACGGTTCCTCCGAAATCCAGGATCAGGACGGGGCTTTCGCCACCATGGTCGACTCGTGTGCTCAGAGGCTGCAGCGGCACGCTCCTGACATGGTTCGGCCCAGCATCTCCGGCAAAGGTCCTGGGCGGTTTTCCCCGGTGGGTTCGCACCATTTCGTTGAGCAGGTCCGTCACGATGGGCGTTGAATCCACCGTGCCGAGAAGAACCTCATATTCGCGGCCCGTATCGGCGCGGACGCCTAGTGCTATGATTGCTCCGTCGTCCGAGACCTGGACCCGCCAGGCCGTTGAACCAATCCGCTTGACCAAAACCGTTCCTCCCGACGCACCGTCCACCCTGTGCGACCCGGACCGTCTCCCTGTCAATCCCAACAATCCCAGTTGCAATGCCGAGCGGCCTCGCCCGAACTTGATATTCGACGGGATGACAGGTTTCATCGCCGGCTAAATGATGTCGCTGCCCTGTTTGCAAATGCGTCCCCACAGCTCGTCCGCCGCATGGTTGCGGCAATCGGGCGATCTGAACAAGCGGATCTCAACCGGGATGTCGGAGCTGTTCGGCCCAGCTCGCACGAGCCGCGTGCGGATCAGATCCTCCTCGACCAGCCCGAGAGGAAGCCAAGCGATGCCGTGTCCCTCCCGGGCCATGGTCATCAGCGTGGCGGCCAGATGCGAGGTGAAAACGCTCTCCAGCCTGGACGCTTCAGCGTTCCTGATCTCGTGAGCGGCGAGGATGCGACCAAGGCCGGATGCGGGGCTGTAAGCGAGCAGCCGCGCCGGCCTCTCGGGTGTACCGGGAAGCGGCCAAAGAGGCTGGCCTTGTGCATCTGGCGCACAGACCGGGAGCAGGAGATCCTGCCCCACCCGGACGCTCTCGAAGCGGCTGTCGTCGAAGCGCGTCGGCACATCGGCATGATAGTGACAGAGCAGGAAATGGACTTCGCCCCCGAGCATGATCTGCTCGCAAGCTTCCATGCTGTCCGAGATCAGGTTGAGCGTGCCGAGCGCCTCGAAGCGCATGTGCCGGCGGATCCAGCCGGGAAAGTAGGTGAAAGACAGAGCATGGGTCGCTGCAATGGACAGCGATCCCGTCTCGCGCTCGCCCACGGTCCGCGTAGCGCGACGAGCGCGATGCAGGTTGCGCATCAAGTCTTCAGCCAGTGGCAGGAAATGAAGACCGGCCCGTGTCAGGCTGGCGCCCTGGGTGCCCCGCACGAACAGGGGCGTTCCGATCCAATCCTCAAGAGCGCGGATCCGGCGGCTGAAGGCTGGCTGCGAGACATTCCGCGCCTCCGCGGCCCGGGAAAAATTCTTCTGCTCCGCCAGAGCCAGAAAATCCTCTAGCCAATTCAGGTCCATCTCGATGCCGTTCACGCATAACGCGAACCGATCTTGGCATTGGCCTATGGGCAGTGTCCAGACCTATAAAGACTTCCGCTCCCGCAGCATCCCAAATCACAGGCTCCAACGCGAGAAGGTTGTCCATGCGCATCATCGACGTCCGCGAGATCACCCAGCCGATCGCCTCGCCGATCCGCAATGCCTATATCGACTTCTCGAAGATGACGACGAGCCTCGTCGCCGTCGTGACCGACGTGGTGCGCGACGGTCGCCGCGTCGTCGGCTACGGGTTCAACTCGAACGGCCGTTACGGTCAAGGCGGACTCATCCGGGAGCGCTTCCGTGACAGGATTCTGGAGGCCAGCCCCGAGAGCCTGCTCGATGAGAGCGGCGCCAACCTGGATCCGCACAAGATCTGGGCCACGATGATGAAGAACGAGAAGCCGGGCGGACATGGCGAGCGCTCGGTCGCAGTCGGCACTCTCGACATGGCGATCTGGGATGCCACCGCCAAGATCGCCAGCAAGCCGCTTTTCCGCCTTCTGGCCGAGCGTCAAGGCCGTGAGGCCAACCCGAGGGTCTTCGTCTATGCCGCGGGCGGCTACTATTATCCGGGCAAGGACGACAGCGCCCTGCGGGCCGAAATGCGCAGCTATCTCGACCGCGGCTACAATGTCGTGAAGATGAAGATCGGTGGAGCTTCCATCGCGGAGGATCAGCGCCGGATCGAGGCGGTCCTCACCGAGATCGGTTCCCAGGCGCAGCTTGCAGTCGATGCCAACGGACGGTTCGACCTCGAGACCGGGATCGCCTACGCCAAGATGCTGCGCAACTACCCGCTGTTCTGGTACGAGGAGGTCGGCGATCCGCTCGACTATGCTCTCCAGGCCGCGCTTTCCGAGTTCTATCCCGGACCGATGGCCACCGGCGAGAACCTGTTTTCGCACCAGGACGCCCGCAACCTCCTGCGATACGGAGGCATGCGGCCGGACCGCGACTGGCTGCAGTTCGACTGTGCATTGTCCTACGGGCTCGTGGAGTACCTGCGCACCCTCGACATGCTTGAGCAGTTCGGCTGGTCGCCCTCCCGCTGCATTCCGCACGGCGGGCACCAGATGTCGCTCAACATTGCGGCTGGGCTCGGTCTCGGCGGCAACGAGAGCTATCCCGACCTTTTCCAGCCCTATGGAGGTTTCCCGGACACCGTGCGGGTGGAGAACGGTCACATCGTCATGCCTGAGCTGCCCGGCATCGGATTCGAGGGCAAGTCGGACCTGATCAAGGTCATGCGCGAGCTGGCGGAGTGATCGGTCCCTGAGCGCCTTATGCCTCTGGCGGCACGCGGTACTGCTCATCCGTGACATGCTCCAGCCACGTGACATGGGTGCCGTCCAGGGCCTCCTGCATGGCGATGTGGACCATGCCGCTGGCGGGCGAAGCGCCATGCCAGTGCTTCTCGCCCGGCGGGATCCACACGGTGTCGCCGGCCTTGATCTCCCTGACGGGCCCGCCCCAGGTCTGCACGCGCCCGACGCCCAGGATTACGTGAAGGGTCTGGCCGAGCGGGTGGGTGTGCCATGCCGTCCGGGCGCCGGGTTCGAAGATGACACGGTTCGCTCGGATGCGCGCCGGAGGCGGGGCATCGATGATCGGGTCGTGCCAGACCGTCCCGGTGAAGGCATCGGCCGAGGCCCGCTTCGTCGGGAACGTTCCCGCGACGTGAATTTCCATGGAATTCTCCCCCATATGATGTTGGTGCGCCAAGCCGATGCGTCAGAGATGCTTGATGCCGAAGCTCTGGATCAGCGGAAGAAGCTCGTCCCGGGCGTCGATGCGATGCTGGCGAGCATGCTGGTGTGCGTCGGCCATTTGCCCTTTCCGGATCGCCTCGGCGATGCTCCTGTGGGCGGCGGCCGATCCGGTCGGCTTCGGCCGGAGCTTGAGCGTGAGCATTCGCGCCCGGTGGGCCTGGTCTGTGATGGTCTGAGCGATCCTGCGGATGCGGCTGTTGCCGCAGCGCTCGACAAGGATGCGATGGAACTGATCGTCGGCGACGGCCCAGGCGTGGAGATCGTCCTCCCGAAGAGCCTGTTCCATGCGTGCGGTCGCTTCCTCGAGCTCATCGGCGACCCGTCGCCGGATTTCGTAGGGCATGGCGGCCAGCAGCTCTGCGGCTCGCGCTTCTATGGCGAGGATGACATCATAGATCTCGCGAATGTCCTCCGGGGCGAGCGGGCAGACCTGGACGCCCCGCTTGGAGAGCACGCGGACGAGCCCGTCCTCCTGAAGACGGATGATGGCCTCGTGAACCGGCGTCCGGCTCATGCCGAGCCGCAGGGCGATTTCCTGCTCCGAGCCTTGGTAGCCGGGCGGAAAGACATTGTCGCGGATCGCCTCCTTCAACGCCTTGTAGGCGTCCTCGACCAGCGAGGGCTTCCTCGCAGTCTCCTGGGCCGTGCGCACCTGCAGCTTGTCCATCATTGGGCCTCCCGCTTCATGATGCCCTTCTTGCAACTTCCATACAAGGATGAATGGATGGTTGACAAAGGGGCAGATGAGGAGCAGCTTTCTTGCATGCCAACTTCCATGGAAGCTGTGGAACCATAAAACAGCCAGCCAAGCGCTCACGAGAAGCGGGGGCATGTGGAGGCAAGGGCGCAGGAATCCGAGGTGTATCACCGACGACCAAGCTTTGCCGACAGGCGAGCGGCGCCGCTCGCCGACAACAAGAATCTTTAGGGAAGGAAATGCCTATGAAGAAAGCTCTCTTCACCCTCACGGCGGCCTTGGGATTCCTTGCGACGGCCGCACAGGCACAGGGAACCTATCCGACGCGGCCGATCACCCTAGTGGTCCCGTTCGCGGCCGGCGGCACGACCGATGTGGTGGCGCGCCTCATGGCCGATCATATGAGCCGCACGCTCGGTCAGCAGCTGGTGGTCGAAAACGTCACCGGAGCGGGGGGCACCGTCGGCGTCACCCGCGTCTCCAAATCCGAACCGGATGGCTATACGATTCTCATGGGCAATCTTGGAACGCAGGCGGCAAGCGTCGGCCTCTATCCCAAGCTGGCCTACGATCCGCGTACCGACTTCGAGCCGATCATGAACTCGGCGGCAACGCCGATGCTCGTGGTCGCGAAGAAGGATCTGCCGGTCAAGGACTTCAAGGAATTCATCGCCTACCTCAAGGCCAATGCCCCCAAGATGAACTACGGTTCCGGCGGCGTCGGCTCGACCTCGCACCTGACCTGTCTGTTCATGGAATCACTCCTGGGCGTGAAGCCTCAGCACGTGCCGTTTCGCGGCTCGGGTCCGGCGTTGAACGCGCTCCTCGGCGGCCAGGTCGACTATGTGTGCGACCAGACGGTCGCGATTGTGCCGACGGTGCAGGCGAAAGAAGCCAACGGTCTGGTCGTCGCGGTGCAGAACCGCCTCCCGGTTGTCCCGGACGTTCCGACATCGGCCGAGCAGGGCTTGCCGCAGTTCCAGGCGACCGGCTGGAACGCGCTCTTCGCCCCGAAGGGAACGCCCAAGGACATCGTCACGAAACTGAATGGCGCCGCGAAGGCGGCGCTGAAGGATGAGACGACGCGCAAGCGCCTCCTTGATCTCGGCGCGGAACTCCCGGACGAAGCGGGTCAGACGCCCGAGGCACTCGCCAAACTCGTGAGTTCCGAAATTGACAAATGGGTTCCGGTCATCAAGGCCTCAGGCGTTACCGGGCAGTAACAATCGATGGCGGATGCGAGTGCCTCCAGCGTTCGCATCCGCCATCGAACCAATCATGAAGGACGGACGGGTTTCACATGGCATCGGATCAAAGGAAGCGGTATCGGCTGGCAGTCATTCCAGGTGACGGCATCGGCAAGGAGACGACCCCGGAGGGCGTCCGGGTTCTGGAGGCTGCCGCCAAGAAGTTCGGCTTCGACCTGCAGCTCGATCACTTCGACTTCTCATCCTACGACTACTACGCCAAGCACGGCCGCATGCTGCCGGAGGACTGGAAGGCGCAGATCGGCTCGCACGATGCCATCTTCTTCGGAGCCGTCGGCTGGCCGGAGAAGATCCCGGACCACATCTCCCTCTGGGGTTCGCTGCTGCAGTTCCGCCGCGAGTTCGACCAGTACATCAACCTGCGGCCGGTGCGCCTGATGCCGGGCGTGCCGACGCCGCTCGCCAACCGCAAGCCCGGCGACATCGACTTCTGGGTCGTGCGCGAGAACACCGAAGGCGAATATTCGTCCATCGGTGGCAAGATGTTTCCCGGTACGGAACGTGAAGTCGTCATCCAGGAAACCGTGATGACGCGCATCGGCGTCGACCGTGTGCTGCAATTCGCCTTTGATCTCGCTCAGAAGCGCCCCAAGAAGCATCTGACTTCGGCCACGAAGTCGAACGGGATCTCGATCACGATGCCGTATTGGGACGAGCGCGTGGAAGAAATGGCCAGGCGTTATCCGGATGTGAAATGGGACAAGTACCATATCGACATCCTCACGGCTCACTTCGTGCTGCATCCCGACTGGTTCGACGTGGTCGTCGCGTCGAACCTCTTCGGAGATATCCTGTCCGATCTCGGACCGGCCTGCACGGGCACCATCGGCATCGCGCCCTCGGGCAACATCAACCCGAACAGTGATTTCCCTTCGCTCTTCGAGCCGGTTCACGGTTCGGCGCCCGACATTGCAGGGCAGGGGATCGCGAATCCCATCGGACAGATCTGGGCCGGCGCCATGATGCTGGAGCATCTCGGCGAAGCGGAAGCGGCGGCCGCCATCGTCCAGGCTATCGAGGATGTCTTGAGCGAGCGGACCCTGCGCACCCGCGATCTCGGCGGGAATGCCGGAACCGAGACCACAGGCAAGGCCGTCGCCGACGCGCTCGGCTGATCAGGAAAAGTGACGAATCGATCCTCGGCCGCCGCGCGCCGGCGGCCGCACAAATCAGGTGCAATCATGAACAGCTATAAGATCGCAGCCATTCCCGGCGATGGAATCGGCAAGGAAGTCATCGCGGCCGGAGTCGAGGTTCTTCAGGCTTTGGCTGCCCGCGACGGTGGCTTCAAGCTGGAGTTCGAGGCCTTCGACTGGGGCTCGGACTACTACAAGAAGCATGGCGTCATGATGCCGGAGAACGGCCGCGAGACTCTCAAGAGTTTCGATGCGATCTATTTCGGTGCCGTCGGTGCGCCCGATGTTCCCGATCATGTCACGCTGTGGGGCTTGCGTCTCGCGATCTGCCAGCCTTTCGATCAGTATGCGAACGTGCGCCCGACGCGCATCCTGCCCGGAATCGAGGGGCCCCTTCGCAACGTGGCGGCAAAGGATCTCGATTGGGTGATCGTGCGTGAGAATTCCGAAGGCGAATACGCCGGCCAGGGCGGACGCTCGCATCGCGGTCTGCCGGAAGAGGTGGCGACGGAAGTCTCGA
Source organism: Microvirga sp. RSM25 (assembly GCF_044784385.1). Taxonomy (NCBI): domain Bacteria; kingdom Pseudomonadati; phylum Pseudomonadota; class Alphaproteobacteria; order Hyphomicrobiales; family Methylobacteriaceae; genus Microvirga; species Microvirga sp. RSM25. Next base: position 1,401,586 of record NZ_CP173039.1, read on the forward strand.
TCTTCACCCGCGCCGGCGTCACGCGGATCATGCGCTTCGCCTTCGAGGTGGCGCGATCGCGTCCGCGCAAGCTTCTCACCGTGGTGACGAAGTCGAATGCGCAGCGTCATGGCATGGTCATGTGGGACGAGATCGCCGCCGAAGTGGCTGCAGACTATCCCGACGTGACCTGGGACAAGATGCTGGTCGATGCCATGACCATGCGCATGACGCTGAAACCGCAGAGCCTCGACACCATCGTGGCGACCAACCTGCATGCCGATATCCTGTCGGATCTCGCGGCGGCGCTGGCGGGGTCGCTCGGCATCGCGCCCACGGCGAACCTCAACCCGGAGCGCAGGTTCCCGTCGATGTTCGAGCCGATCCATGGTTCGGCTTTCGATATCACCGGCAAGGGCATCGCCAATCCGGTGGGTACGTTCTGGACGGCCACGATGATGTTGGAGCATCTCGGCGAGAAACCGGCCGCCGAGCGTCTCATGCGAGCCATCGAGCGGGTGACTGCCGATCCATTGCTGCATACGCCGGATCTCGGCGGTTCGGCCACGACCCGTCAGGTCACGGACGCCGTGATCGGCGCCATTCACGGCGACAATGCGTGAGAGCAGGTTCTCTGGAACCGTACACCTTCCGGAGTTGAACAAGGACTGCGCTCGCGTGGGTGAGCGCAGTCCTCGGTGGGATCGAGCTCTGATATAAATTAAATGACTGCGGCCTTGCGCAGTGAGAGATTCGCGTCCTCGAACGCGGCCCTGATACGCATTGCCATGCTTGCAATGCCCGTCCGGTCAGGCTGTCGTTCCACGACTTTCACCATTTGGGAGTACGCAGAACTAGCGCCGAAGCGGCGAGCGACAAGCTCTATCATCCTGATATCTGCCCTGTCGGAAATGCAATTGTCCGCCACCCGGCAAAGGACCGAGCATCGGGTTCGATTGATTCCCGAACGCCACTCCAATCCTGGAGAAAATGGGAACGATCGGTTTCACTCAGGGAGGAAGACTCGATGAGGGCTTTGACCAGAACCGCATGCCTGGTGCCATATGTGGGCGCTCTGCTCGCAAGTACGGCGATTCCAGCTTCCGCTGACATGTCGAGTGCGGTTCGGACCACATCGCAGCAGGCGAAGGGGCTCCAGGCTCCGGCTGAAATCATCGTCGATCATTGGGGCATCCCGCACATCTACACGGAAAATCAGCACGATGCCTTCTTCATGCAGGGCTATAATGCTGCACGCGACCGACTCTGGCAGATCGACCTCTGGCGCAAGCGTGGCCTCGGCTTGCTCGCGAAGGATTTCGGCCCCGCTTATGCGGATCAGGACCGGGCCGCTCGCATGTTCCTCTATCGCGGCGACATGGACAAGGAATGGGCCTCCTACGGACCCAAGGCCAAAACCTATACGGAAGCCTTCGTCGAGGGTGTGAATGCTTTCGTGCAGCAGGTCCGGGACGGCACACGCCCTGCTCCGGTGGAGTTCAAGATTGCTGGAACGCAGCCCGACTTGTGGAAGCCGGAAGATGTGGTTCGCATCCGCAGCCATGGACTGACCCGCAACGTGGCGTCCGAAGTCCGGCGAGCTCAGGTCGCGTGTGCGGCCGGTCTCGACGCCGACCGCCTGCGCACCAAGTTCGAGCCCGAATGGCAGACATCTGTCCCGGCAGGTCTCGACCCGTGCTCGATCCCCAAGGACGTCCTGAACGACTACGAGCTCGGCACGAAGGATGTCTCATTCACCCAGCCACAGAAGAAAGCTTCACTGGACACGCATGAGGACTTTCTCAACGAGGCGATGGCGAATATCGACCGGATCGGATCCAACAACTGGGTTGTCGCAGGCAATCGAACCGCAACGGGCCGGCCGATCCTGGCGAACGATCCGCACCGTGCTCATGGCGTGCCCTCCCTCCGCTACATCGTGCATCTGAATGCACCCGGGATGTCCGTGATCGGAGCGGGCGAGCCGGCGCTGCCGGGCATCTCGATCGGACATAATGGGAAGATCGCATTCGGCCTGACGATCTTCGGGATCGATCAGGAAGATCTCTACGTCTACGAGCTGAACCCGAGCAATCGCAACCAGTATAAGTTCCGTGACGGCTGGGAGGACATGAAGGTCGTGCGGGAGACGATCGAGGTTAAAGGCGAGCAGCCGCGCAATGTCGAACTGCTCTTCACGCGCCATGGGCCTCTGCTGTCGAGGGATGACGCCAAGCAGCGGGCATTTGCCATGCGTTCGGTCTGGTTCGATCCCGGCACCTCCGCCTATTTCGGCTCGTCGGACTACATGACGGCCCAGAACTGGAACGGCTTCCTGGAGGCCATGAATCGCTGGGGGGCTCCATCCGAGAACCAGGTCTATGCCGATACGGACGGCAACATTGGCTGGGTCCCCGGCGGCCTGACACCCCGGAGGGTCAGCTACGACGGCCTGATGCCGGTGCCTGGGGATGGCCGCTATGAATGGGACGGGTTCATTCCCATGGCCGACCTCCCGAAGGAGTACAATCCTTCTCAGGGCTTCTTCGCGACCGCGAACCAGAACAACCTTCCTCCCGACTATCCGGTGAACGAGCGCAGAATCGGCTTCGACCAATGGGCCGACCCCGCGCGGTTCCAGCGCATCACCGAGGTTCTCCAGGCAAAGCCTAAATTCACGTTGGCCGATGCCATGGACCTGCAGAACGACGACACGAGCATGCTTGGACGCAGGCTCATTGTGCTGCTCAAGCCTCTTCGTTCGGAGGATCCGAAGCAGCGGGCTGCTCTCGAGCTGCTGCAGAACTGGGACGCGAAGGAGGCCGCCGACAGTGCCGGGGCCGCGCTCTTCGAGGTTTGGACCGGTAAGCATCTGGGCCGGGCAACGGTTGCCGCAACAACGCCGGAGGCGGCTCGCGCCATCATCGGCAACGGCAGTCTCTCGGCCATTGTCGATTATCTGGAGAAACCCGACCAGGCTCTCGGGGCCGATCAGTCTGCGGCCCGGGACAAGATCCTGCTCACGAGCCTTTCCTCTGCAGCGGATGAAGTCGGCAAGCTGCTGGGCGAGGATATGGCGCAGTGGAAGTGGGGCAACCTGCATCAGGCCGAGTTCAACCATGCCTTGAAGCCTCTCGCCGACAAGGCGACGCAGGCGCAGATGACCGTTGGACCGCTCGTGATGGGCGGCGGCAACAACGTGCCTCATGCGGCGGGCTACAACACGTCCACGTTCAAGGTGACGTCCGGTGCATCGTTCCGCATGGTGCTCGATGTCGGAAACTGGGACGACAGCCGGGCGATCAACACACCCGGCCAATCCGGCAATCCCTACAGCCCGCACTACCGTGATCTCGCACCACTCTGGGCGACGGGCGATTACGTGCCGCTGCTCTATTCCCGGGAGGCCGTGGAAAGGGCTGCGAGTGAGCGCCTCCGACTGACCCCATAAGGTCGATCTGGTTGGAGAGAATAAATTTTCCAGCTGCGAGAAGGACCGGCCATTGGCCGGTCCTTTTCTATGCGATCGATCGATCGGGCGAGCCTCCGCTGGCCTGATCGAGACGGCGGGAACCCGGCCGAAAATCCATGGGTGGGACCGGCTGAAGGGCGGCCGGGAAGTTCGACCCGACCGATCTGCATGAAGTCAGAAAGGGTGCTGCCGCATGACCCTCAGTCCGTGCATGCCGCCCTAATGTCCTCGAGCGTTCCAAAATGGGATCGTGGGAGCTAGAGGATCGTCGTCAGGGTTTGCTCAACCCAGGCTCCGGCCTCTTCGGGCGTCTTGAACAGAGGCGCATACCGAACGGCGCATTTGCCGAACCCTGCTTCCAGGTTCCAGAGCCCCTTATGCTCAGGCTCATGGCTTTCGCCGTCGAGGCGGACGATCACGGCGGTGAGCTGGCCATCTGAGAGGATGAGATTGCCGTCGGTGTCGTGACCATCGATGAGGACAGGGATGGGCTTGAACGAGATGTTGAGGGGCATGCCTTCGCCTTCGGTTGGGGCGAAGGGTCAGTTGCCAGATGGCCGGACACCCAAAAAGCTAGATCATATCGTACTCGATATGTTATGATTAGGTACTAACATATGTTGTTCTTGACTATTAACACACGCCGCCTGTGAAGACGATGATCTTCTTCCTAGTCTCGCGCCCACCGCAGCAGGAAAAACATAGATCAATATTATGCATTAATTTGTATTAATCTGAAGAACAAACCTGCTTGAATGACAGCAATTGGCATCTGTGTGACGGATGGTTCATCGTCAGCAGACAGCTATAGGCACCGATGCCAGAGAGTTTCTTGTGCTCCCGCCTGTCAATGAGGGGAGCCTGATCGTGAACTCAACCTTCCATCGCGAGCATAATCCACTCATCCGCAAGCTGGAAAGCGCCATTGCCCTCACAGACGACGAGCGGCAGGCATTGCTCGACTTGCCGCTGCAGCTTGTCGCCATCAAGGCTGACCAGGACATCGTACGCATAGGCGACCGACCGTCCCGCTGCTGCCTGCTTTTGAGCGGCTTTGCCTGCACCTATACAATGACCGGCGAAGGCAAGCGCCAGATCGTCAACTTCCATATTCCCGGCGATATTCCCGACCTGCAGAGCTTGCACCTGAGGGTGTTGGACAACAGTGTCGCCACGATCGAGCCCTGCACCGTCGGGTTCATCACCCATCAGGCCCTGCGCGACCTGTGCCGCCGCTACCCCAGGATTACAGAGGCCTTCTGGCGCAACACTCTCGTGGATGCCGCCATCTTCCGAGCTTGGATGACCAGCATCGGACAGCGCGAAGCCTATGATCGGATTGCCCATCTCCTGTGTGAGCTGCTGGTGCGCCTGCGCGCGGTCGGACTGGCCGAGGATCACACCTGCGATCTGCCGATCACTCAGGTCGAGTTCGGCAATGCGCTCGGCATCACGACCGTTCACGTCAACCGCGTGTTTCAGGCTATGCGCGCCGATGGTCTGATCCAGACCAAGGGAACCCGGCTGACCATTCCCGATTGGGAAAGATTGAAGGAGGTCGGCGACTTCGATCCGACCTACCTGCACCTTGAGCAGGAGGATGCCACTAAATGAGCCTCACGCTTCAGCCGGTGCGCGTTGCAACCGGCAGCGATGAAGAGGGCATGCTGGTCTTTGGCAAGGGGCAGCGGCTCGTGGCGGTGCTGACCCATCTTTCCGAGAGGAATGAGATCGCTCCCGGCCAATGGTACCTGGAAGCGGGTTTTGGCCCGCTGGAAGGACCGAGCCACCCCACCTTCGTCGACTTGGAAGCGGCGCAGGCGTGGATCAACCAGCGCCTTGCCAAAGGGCGTTAGGTGTCTCTCCCCAGGTGCCAATGCTGTTTCTGCTCAATGACGTCCATTCCATGCTTCGTCAGCGTCTCTCCATGAGGACGTAGAGACCGGGCACCGGCCGCCCTGCCTCAAGCCGAATGTTGCCTTCCACGGCTTCCATAATGACGAAATCGGTGGCCATCGCCTTGAGGTAGTCAAGAGAGTGAGCAAAGCGACCGGAGGGCTGCAGCGTAAAACCCTCCCGTGCTGCAACCTCAATGCTCAAGGCGAACAGCCCCCCTTGTACCATGGCCTCGGCAACGGCCCGCATAAGCGACCCGAGTTCGCCAAAATTGATCAGCGAATCCGCCGCGAAGATGAGATCGAAGCGGTTTGGTGTCGTCTCGAGATAGGCGATTGCCTCCGACTTGACGAGTTCCGTGTATCCCCCGCGCTTTGCCGCCTCCGCCAGCATGCCCGAGGACAGATCGACCCCGATCAGAGTCTGGCCGAACGGCAGCAATTCCCCGGCTGCAAGTCCGGTGCCACAGCCCAGGTCGAGCATTTGCTGGAAGTCGGTCCGGTGCCCGGCCACAAGCTTCGCCATCCGGCTCGGGGCATTGTATTGAAGCGTCTCGAGCAGTTTGCTGTCGAACTGCGGAGCAAACTGATCAAAATAGCGTTCGATATATTCCGTGGGAGCGGCCGTCATGGACCGCCCGAGGACGGCGTCGAGCAGATAACGCCGGACTGGATCGTCCGGCTTGTCGGCAAGCCGCATCCGTCCAATTTCGGCGGCCGCTTCGAGGTGACCGGAGGCGCTGAGAACGGAAAAGGCATCTCGCGCGATGACATCGAGATCCTCACGATCCTCGCCTGCAATCTGGCCGTAGTTTTGAAGGGCTTCTTGGACGCGGCCTTCGATCATGGCCTGAAACGTCAAAGCCCGCGCCCGCTTCTGCCTGCTTTGCGGATCGAGCGGCAGGGTCAGTCGAGCGGCTTCGTCGAATGCTCTCGCGCAGCCCGCGAAATCGGATGCGATAAAGGACAGGTGGCCGAGAGCGAAATGAGCCAAGCCGTTGACGGGGTCAAGATCAACGGACATCCGCACGGCAGCCAAGGCCTCTGCGTAGCTCTTTTTCCTGAACAACAGCAGGCCAAGCCCGAGATGGGCAGCGGCGGCTTTCGGATTCAGATCGATTGTGCGGCGGTAGGCGCCTTCGGCCGCCTCAACGTCGTCCAGCCGGTCTGCCACACTGGCGAGGGTCTGCCAGGATTGAGCGCTGTGCGGATCGACTTCCAGGGACTTCCGTATCGCCGCCAGCGCCTGCTCGTCGCGATCCGAAGCGCTATAGACGCTTGCCAGATCGCGCCAGAGGTCAGGATCTTCAGGCCTGAGAGAGAGCGCGGCTTCAAACGTCCGAGCGGCTGTGTCGAACCGTCCATTCTCCCAATGAACGAGACCGAGCTGTCGCAAGGCGGGGGCCGGATGCCCGAACTGATCGACGATGCGGCCGAAGTCCGGCAGGTTCGCCTGTAAGCTGGCCACCAGCGCCATCGTGACGCTGACGTCAGGAAGTTGGATGTTCGTCATGGAAAGGATCCGAATGTCATTTCTACCTGAAGCCAAATCACCTGCTCCAGGATTAATCGAGCTAGCTTTTCTGGGCCTTGCCGATCGATGCGTCGTATTGCCGAGGCCGAGAATACCTTCACCTGTTCATGGGAAGGGCGGAGATTGTCCAGACGCTTGTCCACAACAGGTCCGGAGGTCGGCTCCGGGCACCGGGCAGACTTCTTCGGAATTTCGGCATTGGTAACGTGAGCGGATCTTCATTGAGCGCATCGCGCGGATCCGATGCTCCTGTCCGCTCTTGTTCGTCGGTTGATTTCGCCTGTCAGCCTGCCTCATCCGCAAGGGCTACAAGTTCGGTAATCCGGTGGGATGTCAGGAACGGCCAGCCAGTCCCTGGACCCGGTTGGGTCTGGACGGCTGGCCCCATTGCCTCCCAATCAGTCGGGCCAGCGCATGATCGCCTGAGAGGACCGGCTGCGACGCCCCTCGAGGGGTGTTGCAATGATCTCGTTGGATTGCCGGGCCTTCTCCAGTTCCTCGACGAGCCGTTCTGCGACGACGGTTTCCTGTCCCGGATGAAGATTGCACGGGTCGAGATAGAAATAGCCGTGCTCGACCTCGTGGTCGCGAACGATGATCGGCGTGCGCCCCGATGCGAGAGCGTCGGCGAGATCCCAGGCTGTGATGTGGGCTCCCTTGGGCTCGATGGCGACCTTGAGACGATCGAGAGGGTTGTTGGTCGGATCCGCCTCGCGGATCGGCGTCACGCCGGGACGACCGGAAAGAGTCTGCTCCCAGAGTTGCAAGTAGCGCGTCTCGCGATCGCGGACAGCAGCATGGTCCCGCTTCTCCCAGGCTTCGAGTGCGGCGATGGTGCCGAGAATGCCCTCTTTGCCGATCTTCATGCCGCGGCCGATGCCCATGTTCTGCATGTAGGTGGCGCGAACGAGCTCGGTGCGGCCGGCCACGATGCCGCCGGTCAGGCCGCCGAGGAATTTATGGGAGGAATAGAGCGCGATGTCGGCGCCGGCGGCCAGGAACCCCGTCAGGTCGTATTCCGAGGCCGCGTCCACGATCACCGGCACGCCCCGCGCATGGCAGATCTCGACGAATTCCTTGAGCGGGATCAGACCGTACTGCACCGTGTGGTGCGATACGACGTAAACCGCAGCGGCCGTCCGTTCATTGATGGCGCCATTGAGTTGGTAGCCATAGGCCGAGGTGGCCTGACCCACCGGCACGACCTTCGCGCCCGCGAGGCGGATGCCCTGCTCGACCGGTGCGCCGTAGCTGACCATGTGACCGGTCATCAGCAGCACCTCGTTCTTGAGATCTTCCGTATTGGGAAGGCGCTCGACTGCAGCAAGATCGCAACCGGTCATGGCTCCCGCAACAGCAAGTGTAATCCCCGCCGAGCAGGATGCCGTCACGAAGCCGGCTTCGGTGCCGCAGAGGCGCGCGATCACGCGGCTGGCCTTCTTCTGAAGATCGCCGATCTCGACGAATTGCGGAAGGATCGCCGAGACAGCGGCGACCGCTTCGGGCACGACGATGGATGCACCGAGCGAGGTCATGGTGCCCGATACGTTGATGATGGGGCGAAGGCCAAGGTCCGAGCGGATGTCTGTCTGGGTCATGGGGCTCTTTGTCTCTATGTTTTATGTTGCCGGAATGGCGTATGTTCCATTATTGAGGAAGCGCGCGAGGGGATGCTGCCAGTCCTGACGGCGGGCCGCAGTTTCTGAAGATCCGGGAGAAGATCCAGTGGACACCAAGTTTCCTGAAGCCGTGAATGCTGCCGCACCCGAGAAGCGCAGCCGCGGCGCGCGCGTCAGCGGTATCGATCGTGCCTTGCAGATCCTGGATTTCCTCCAGGCGGAAATGAAACCGGTCGGTGCCTATGCGGTAGCCAAGGCTGTCGGGGCGCCTCTCTCGACGGTCTACGTGATCATCGAGGATCTGGTCGAGAAGAGGCTTCTGCAGCGGCGCAGCGATGGCACGGTCTGGCTCGGACCGCGCCTTTATCACTACGGTTTGGCTTATGCCGAATCTCTCGACTTCCTGAACGTTGCCACGCATGAGATGCAGGATCTGTGCCGGGAGGTGGAGGAAACCATTCAGATCTGCGGGCGGGACGGAGACCATATGGTCGTGATGGCCATGGCGGACGGACCTGGGCATTTCCGGATCACGTCGAAGATCGGTTCGCGCGTGCCCCTGAACTGGACGGCCTCGGGCCGCCTTCTTCTCGGGCATCTTCCTGACAAGGAGCGGCTGGAGATCTTCAGGCACGCTTCGAAGGTGTCGCCCACAGGGCGTGCCAATACGAACCCGGAGGCACTTTCCGAAGCTTCTGCGAATGCCCTGCGGGAACGCCTGTCGATCCAAATCAACGAGTCGGATTTCTCCGTGGCCTGCATCGCTTCGCCGATCTGCCAGCCGTCCGGAGAGTGTCTTGCGACGATTTCCATCGTGCTGCCGGAGCATCGGGTCGTGCAGGATCGTGACCGCTACACCAATGCTGTCCGCAAGGCCGCCGAAAGGATCGAGGCAACGTTGGGCTGGCGCTGATCCAGGCATGAAGGAACGCCTCATTCCGCGAGAGCGATGATGGCTTCGATCTCGACCGTGATGTTGTTGGGCAGGGACCCGAAGCCGACGGCAGAGCGGGCGTGGCGCCCGGCCTCTCCGAAAACGGCCATCATGAGATCGGAGCATCCGTTGATCACCTTGGGATGCTCGCCGAAGTCGGGTACCGCGTTCACCATGCCGAGGAGCTTCACGACGCGTTTCACGCGGGACAAGTCACCCAGCGCATCCTGCATGACGGCGAGCAGATTGATACCTGTCAGCTTGGCGTGTTCATAGGCCTTGTCCACATCGACGTCGCGGCCGACCTTGCCGGTATGAAGGTAGCCATTCGCCTCCTGCGGTCCTTGGCCCGACAGGAACAGAAGGTTGCCTTCTTGAACGTGGGTCACGAAGTTGGCGATCGGACTCGGAGGCTTCGGCAGCGCGAGGCCCAGTTCTTTCAGGCGCTCGTAAGGGTTCGACCCAGTCAGATATTGAACTTCGTTCACAATGTCAGTCCTTGAGAAATAACTTCAGGGTCGCCGTGGCGAATGCAGGCGACGTGATGGTTCGAGCCGACGTCCTCCAGAGGCGGAACGATCTCGGCACAAGCCTCGACGGCGTAACGGCAGCGTGTCCGGAAGACGCAACCGGATGGCGGATTGAGGGGGCTCGGAATATCGCCTTTCAAAACGATCCGCTGTCGGCTCGCGTTCGGGTCCGGTATCGGAGCAGCCGAGAGAAGCGCCTGCGTATAGGGGTGGCGCGGCATCGCATAGATCTCGCGGCCGGGACCGCGCTCCATGACACGCCCCAGATACATGACGACGACCTCGTCGCAGAGGTATTCGACCACCGACAGGTCGTGAGCGATGAAGAGCATCGTCAGGCCGAAATCCTGCTGCAGATCCTGGATCAGGTTGAGGACCTGGGCCTGCACCGAGACATCGAGAGCAGAGACCGGCTCATCCGCCACGATGAAGTCCGGCTCCACCGCCAGGGCACGGGCGATGCCGATGCGCTGCCTCTGCCCGCCTGAGAATTCATGCGGGAAGCGGCGCGCGGCATCCGGATTGAGACCCACTCTCTGCAGCAGTTCTGCGATCCGGTCCCGCCGGGCGCTGCCCTTGACGGGCCGATGGATATCCAGCGCCTCACCGATGATCTGATCGACGCGAAGGCGGGGATTGAGGCTCGAATAGGGGTCCTGGAAAATGATCTGGAGCCGGCTCCGATAGTCCCGCATCTCCCGTTCCCGCAATGTGCGCAGGTCGACACCGTCGAAAAGGATCCGTCCTTCGTCAGGCTCGACGAGGCGGAGGGTGCAGCGGCCGGCGGTGGTCTTGCCCGATCCGGACTCGCCGACGAGACCCACGATGGTTCCGCGCTTCACGTCGAAGCTGACGCCGTCGACGGCCTTGACCGTGCCGTTGCGGGTCTGGAACTGCTTGGTGAGCCCCTGGACGCTCAGGAGAGTTTCTGCGCTCATAGGGCTTCATGCCTCCAGCACCGGCTGAGATGGGAGGGCCCCGCCGTCATCAACGGCGGCGCCTCGTCGCAATGCGGGATGCGATAGGGGCAGCGTGGGGCGAAGCTGCATCCCGGCGGGAGTGCGGTCACAGCGGGCACATTGCCCGGGATAGGATTGAGGCGCAGCCTCTCGCCGGCGGCATTGCGATCCCGCGATGCGTTCGGGATGCAGGCCAGAAGACCGCGCGTATAGGGATGCTTCTGGTGCTCGAAGAGGCTGGCGACCGAGCTCTTCTCGACCACGCGGCCCGTATACATGACCACGACGTCGTGAGCGATCTCCGCCACCACGCCGAGATTGTGCGTGACGAACAGGATGCTCATGCCGATTTCGCGCTGCAGCCTGCGGAGCAGATCGAGGATCTGTGCCTGAATGGTCACGTCGAGGGCAGTCGTGGGCTCGTCCGCGATCAGAAGGTTCGGATTGCAGGACAGAGCCAGGGCGATCATCACGCGCTGGCGCATGCCGCCCGACATCTGATGCGGGTATTCATCCAGCCTGCGGGCGGATGCCGGAATCTCGACCAGATCCAGCATCTGCTTCGCCCGTTGGCGGGCCTCGGCTGTCGAGAGCGGCTCGTGAAGCCTGATCATCTCCACAATCTGGTCGCCCACCGTATAAAGAGGGTTGAGGCTCGTCATCGGCTCCTGAAAGATCATGGCGATCTCCCGGCCGCGGATCGCGCGCATCTTCCTCTCCGGCAGGGCCGCAATGTCGATCACCTGACCCTGGCTCGTGCGGTAGAGGATGTTGCCTCCGACGATCCGGCCCGGAGGCGAGAGAAGTCGCATGATCGACAGGCTGGTGACGGATTTGCCCGAGCCGGACTCGCCGACGACCGCGACCGTCTCTCCGCGCTTCACGTCGAAGCTCACGCCATCGACCGACTTGGCGACACGGCTGCCGAGCTCGAAGTGAGTGCGCAGGTCCGAGACCTTGAGCACGGTATCGTCGGGCAATTCCGTCATCGGGCGTTGATCCACCCGCAATGCGGACAGGCGGAACTCTCCAGGGCGGACTTCCGGGGCGGGACGTAGCGACTGGCCTTGATGGCCTCCTGTCCGAGGATGGTCCAGACGGGTTCGATCAGGCGCGGCAGGTGCGCGTTGTAGCCCATGGAATCGACGATCCGGAGATCGCTGTCGTTGACCTCGAACACAGTGAACTCGGCCCGTGTGCCGGGAGAGAGAAGGTTCTCGGTCGGGAGACCGATCACTTCCATCGGCGCCCGTGTCGAAGCGTCGATGACGGCCTCGAACGGCATGCCGACGGAGAGAAGCTTCGACATGGTCGTGCCCATGTCCCAGACAGGATTGTCGAGGGAGCGCGCGTGCAGGTCGGTCGAGATCGAGAAGGGCAGGAGGCCGCGCTGAATGGCGAGTTCGGCCACCTTGAACGAGAACGATGCGCCGCCATGACCGACGTCGAGGCGGATCCCGTCCTTGGCGCAGCGTTGCGCCAGCAGGAACAGGTCCTCGTCCTCCATGATGTTCGCTGCGGCCTTGCCGTTGAAGCAGTGGGTCACCACGTCGCCGGGCCCGAGGATCTCGAGAACCTCGTCGAAGACCGGAGGCGGTTCGCCCACATGCACCATCAGCGGCAGCTTCAGGATCTTGGCGACCTTCTTGGCGATCTTCACGGGCGTGATGCCCCAGGCGCCGACGATCACGCCGCTCGCCCGCACCTTGATGCCGATAATGATGTCACGGTTGGCTTCGACGCAGGCAATGGTGCGGTCGATATCGATGGACCGCATGTCGATCAGCTCGCTGACGCGGTTGCAGGCGACAAGACCGATCGAGCCGATATTGAGGAAGGCCTTGATGCGCTCCTTGGCCGGTTCGATGATGTACTCGCGGAAGCCGTGGAAATTGGCCTCGCCGGCCGAGCCGGCGTCCACGATGGTCGTCACGCCCCGCTCGATGCCGCAGACCTGCGGCTTGATCGAGATATCGGTGCCTCCGTGCCAGACATGGGCATGGAGATCGACCCAGCCGGGTGAGACGTAAGCCCCTTTGGCATCGATGCGGCGGGCACCGTCCGGCGCCTGGAGCGAGTTGCCGACGCCGGCAATCTTCCCGTCGCCGCCGATCAGAATATCGGTGGCTTCCTGAGACACGCCTCTGCCGAAGCCGACTGGCTTCACGCCCGAGATCAGAAGAGGCGACGCTTCTGCGTGAAAAGTCATGAGATCAAAGATCCTTTCTCAGGCGCGGATCGAGAAGATCCCGGAAGCCGTCGCCGACCATTTGAAGTGAAAGAACGGATAGGATGATGGCAATGCCGGGAAACAGCGTCATCCAGTCGGCCTGTCCGATATATTGCCGTCCGGCCGCAATCATCGTTCCCCAGGTCGGCACCTCGGGGCTTACGCCGAGACCGAGGAAAGACAGCCCCGCTTCCGCCAGCATGGCATAGGCAAAGATGAAGGTGCCCTGCACGAGAATGGGAGACACGAGGTTGCGCAGCACGTGCCGGGACATGATGCGCCAGGTCGGCACTCCCAGTGCACGGGCCGCTTCGACATAAGGCAGTTCACGGATGACGAGCGTGGAGGCTCGTACGATACGGGCAAGGCGCGGTGTGTAGACGATGCCGAGAGCCACGATGACGGTGATGAGGGACGGACCGAGGGCAGCGACGAGCGCAATCGCCAGGAGAATGTCCGGGAAGGCCATCATGGCATCGATGATGCGGGCAATCGGCATGTCGAGACGGCGGAAGAAGCCGGCAACGAGGCCGAGCGTCACGCCAAAAACGGCTGCGAAAGTCACGACCGAGACGCCGACGAGCAGCGAAAGCCGGCCCGCATAGATGGTGCGGCTGAACACGTCCCGGCCGAATTCATCCGTTCCGAACCAGTAGATGCTGCTCGGCGGCTTGAGCCGGTTCACTACGGAGAGACGGCTCGGCGAGTAGGGCGCAATCAACGGCGCCAGGATCGCCAGTGCCGCGACGATCACGAGGATGAGAAGGCCGAATATGACGGTTTTGCGGGTCACCAGCCGCGAGACGAAGCTCGCTTCGATGATGGCAGGGGAGCTGACCGCAGCCATCAGTAACGCACCCGCGGGTCGATGAGCAGGTAGAGCATGTCGATCAGGAAGTTGATGAGAACGTAGAGCGCCGCTACGATCAGGAGGGCACCCTGGATGACAGGATAATCGCGGCGCAACACGGCCGAGACAACAAGGTTGCCGACGCCGGGAAGGCCGAACACGGTCTCCGTCACGACGGCACCGGACACGAGAAGCGCAGCCGTCAGGCCGATCACTGTCAATACCGGGATGAGCGCATTCTTGAAGGCGTGCTTCATGACGACCCGGAATTCGCTCATCCCCTTGGAGCGGGCGGTACGGACGTAATCGTCGTTCAGAACGTCGAGCATGCTCGCCCGCGTGAAACGCAGGATCAGGGCCGACGACACGATGCCGAGGGAGAACGCGGGAAGAACGAGATGGGATAGGCGCGTCCCTAGCCCGGCGCCGGGGCCGCCATATCCCGAGACCGGAAAGATTCCGAGTCGCACGGCGAAGAATTGGATCAGCAGCAGACCGAGCCAGAAGCTCGGCACGGACGCCGCGAGCATGGCCAGGGTCGTGGAGGCCTGATCGAAGAGAGAGCCGCGCCAGTAGGCCGACAGGACGCCGACCGGGATGGCGATCAGCGCTGCGATGAGGATGGAGAACAGCGTCAGAAAGAAGGTCGGCTCGGCCCGGTCTGCCAAAGCAGACAAGACAGGACGGTTCAGAAAGATGGATTCGCCCAGATCACCCCGCAAAAGCTGACCGAAGAAGATGCCATATTGAACGATGAGCGGCTGATCGAGACCGAGGCGCGTGCGCAGTATTGCGATGTCCTGAGCCGTCGCATCCGGCCCGAGCATCACGGCGGCAGGGTCGCCGGGGGCGATGCGGACGATGATGAACACGATCGTGACGACCACGAACATCACGACCAGCATGCCGAGCAAACGTTGAAGGATGTATTGGCTCATGCGTCGATCCGCATAAAGGAGTGTTCGGGGAGCGCGGAGAGGAGCGCTCCCCAGCTTGCCGTGCGCTTACTTCTTCACCGTCACGTTCCAGAAGTAAGGCCAGGGCGCCGGCACGACACCTTCCAGCTTGGGAGACTGTGCCGACAGGGCATTGAAGTCGCCGATCTTGATGCTGGGGGTTTCGTCGTAGATGACCTTCTGAACTTCAGCCCAGAGGGCAGGGCGCTTCGCCGGATCGCTCTCCGTGTTGAAGGCATCGACCGCCTTCGAGCGGGCGGGGCTCGACCACCAGCCGGGCGAACTCTCGGAGAGCTGGCCGATGAGGGCGGGTTCCGGAAGGAACGGGCTGTGGGTGATATAGATGTCCCACAGAGCCGGATCGCCGCGCCGCTGGGTCAGCGTTGCCCAGTCGACCACCTGCAGATCGACCGTGAAGCCAGCCTGCTTGAGGTACTCTGCCGCCACCTGGGCCATCTTGTAATGGAACTCGTACTGCCGGCTGGTGAGGATGCGCAGCGGCGCGCCGCCGTAGTTGGCTTTCTTCAGAAGCGCCTTGGCCTTGTCCGGATCGGCGACATTGTACTTGCCTTCCACACCTGCCGTCGTGTTCCACACATAGCCCTTGGGATACATGGCCCCGTCGAGCGAATAGAACTCGGGATTGCCGAAGGCCGCAGCCAGCATGTCTTCCATGCTCAGCGCGAGACGCACGGCCATGCGGGAGTCGGCATTGGCCATCACGCCCTGCTTCGTGTTCATCACGAAGACGGGCCAGCCGAACGGCTTGAGAACGACCGGTTTCGAAGTCTGGACGTTCTTGATGCGGTCGTAGGATTCGACCGGGATGGAATCCACGTAATCGAACTGCCCGGAAATCGCCCCTTCGACACGCGTATTCGGATCCGGAACCGGCACGAACCGGATCTCGTCGAGGATCGGCTTGCGTGCGCCGCCATAACCGTTCCCGGCGCCTTCGAGAGGCTTATAGGAGTCGTTGCGTACAAGCTGGATGTACTGATCGGGTTTGCGCTCCTTCAGCTTGTAAGGGCCCGTACCGACCGGCTCCTTCATCGGAACGTCCATCTTCTCCGATGGCATGATCACCGCAGCGGAGTTGTTGAAGGACAGGAGCGCCAGGAGCGGAGCATAGGGGGTCTTCAGGGTGAGGCGCACGGTCGACGGATCGACAGCTTCCAGCTTGTCGACATTGCCGGCGACCTGCTTGCCGCGGGACGCCTGCTCCATCCAGCGCTTGAGAGAGGCGACGACGTCCTCGGACGTCATGTCCGAACCGTCGTGGAACTTGATGCCCGGGCGCAGCTTGATCGTGTAGATCTTGCCGCCCTCGGCGACCTCGGGAAGCGACGCCGCCAGGAGAGGCGTGACCTTCCAATCCTTGTCGAAGGTGAACAGGGTCTCAAAGAAATGCTGAGTGACGATCCCAACCAGGTCTGCCGTCGAGACCATAGGGTCAAGCGTCGGCGGCTCGCCGATCGTTGCCACGTTGATGATGCCACCTGACTGAGCGAGAGCCGGACCCGATGCAAGTATCGCCAAGCCGGTTAGTAATGCTTCTCTGATCCTCATAGTTACCCTCTTGTTCTATAATTATGTATTATTTGCTCTAGTTATGTCATAGTGAGCGAGCAAGGGTCCAAGGTCAATAGCGATGAAGAGGCGTAGCCTCCGCTGGATGGACACTGTCGTTCAGCAGAGACGTGCTCATTCCGGTCGAGCTGTGTCGTGATCATGTCTGGAAGAGCGCAGCATCGCTTTCGGTGCCCCTGGGCTCGATCCTGGCGACAGGCCGTTCCTGTCCTGGGCGGTTTCACAACAGAAAGAATTTCGGATGTGTGACGCGCTTCACAGCGGTGTCGGTCAAAGTGGTTCAAAGTCCAATCATCGCCAACAGAGAGAGCATCTCAGGCGGTCTTGAGAGCAACGCCAACTTGAAGAGGCCCTATTATGGAAAATTTCCAGTTCTCCGAAAACGACATCGACCAGCACGTCTTCAACACCGCCTTCGGCGGCAGCGCGACCTCGGCCCAGCTGGCCAACATTTCCGACCCCGATACACTGCTCGACACCGGCAGCAGCTGGTTCGGCGGCGGGGTCAACGACCAGCAGTCCTTCAACACCATCGACCAGAGCGCCTTCAACACGTCCTTCGGCGGCAGCGCGACTTCGGCCCAGGTGGCCTCCATCTCGGACGGCGACACCCTCGTCGATGCCAGCCACGACTTCCCGGTGTACTACTAACCCATTCCTCCCGGAGCGCCACACGCGGTAAGCCGTGGCGCTCCACTCCAGCCCTCTCAGCACCCTGAGAGGGCTTTTGCGCGTGTCCTGCACGGTTCCGCTGCGCAAGCCGTCGAGCCTCTCTCGAAAATTCCCGGTCAATGAGAGCGATGTCCGGCTGTGACGCAACTCACAGCCCTAGTCTCGAAAGTCATTCAAGGTTCATCGATCGCCGACTGAGAGAGTAGCTCGGGCGGTCTTGAGAGCAACGCCTACTTGAAGAGGTAATTTCATGCCGAATTTTCAGTTTTCCACAAACGACGTCAACCAAGCGGTCGCCAATACGGCCGTGGGCGGCAGCGCAACGTCGGCCCAGGCGGCCAGCATCCACGATCCCGATACGATCTTCGATTCCGGAGACAGCTGGGACTGGTCCTCCGGCTCGCCGGAGATCAACGTCCAGCTCGACACGAACGTGGTCAATCAGACGGCGGTCAACACGGCGCTCGACGGCGACGCGGCGTCGGCCCAGGTGGCCAGCATCCACGATCCCGATGCCCTGGTGGATTCCGGCGGCTATGACGGCTCTGCCGACTTAAACTTCCAGATCTCCACCAACCTGATCAATCAGACGGCGGTCAACACGGCCATCGACGTCGACGGCCTTTTCCCCTTCGGCTAACCCACGGCCGTCCCGGAGCGTCATTCTCGGAGCGCCATCGGCTGCCAAAGCCCGTGGCGCTCCTGATTCTCGACCTCCCGGGAACGCGGCAGGGTGACGTCGGCTATTTGATTCCGTTCAAGGCCAAATAAGAACGGATGACCTGGCTGTCATCTTCCTGACCGTCGCCGCGTCCGGAGGCTGCAAGGAACATCTGATGGGCCGCAGCGGCCAGGGGAAGCGCCGCCTTCGTGTCCCGGCCCGCATCGAGAACGATGCCGAGATCCTTCACGAAGATGTCGACTGCGCTGGTGACCTCGGGAGCCGACTGAAGCATGCGCGGTCCGCGGTCTTTGAGCATCCAACTTGAGGCGGCGGACCCGCTCATGATCTGCAGAAGGATATTGAGATCGACGCCGACCTTTGAGGCCAGGGCGAAAGCCTCCGCGACAACGGCAATGTGCACACCGCAGAGGAGTTGATTGACGGTCTTGACCATCGCGCCTTGGCCCGGGCGCTCACCAACATGAAAAACCTTGTCGCCCATTGCGTCGAAGACCGGTTTTACGACCTCGAACGTGTCGCGGGGCCCGGCCGCCATGATCGTCAGCGTTGCCGCCTTGGCACCCGCGACTCCGCCCGAGACGGGAGCGTCGATCAGACGCCTTCCGGCCCGACGCACCCGCTCTTCGATGGCTTCCACCGCTGCCGGAGGACAGGTTGCCATCAGGACGACCACGCCGTTCTCGCGCAGCTTCTCCAAAGCGCCGCTTTCGAAGAGCACGGCCTCGGCCTGTGCCGCGTTCACCACCATCAGGATCAGGGCATCCGCCTCGGTTGCCGCTTCACTCGCGCTTCCCGCGCGCTTCCCTCCGGCATCCTCGAGCGCGTTGAGGGCATTGGCGCTCAGATCGAACCCGGTGACCTTGAACCCTTTCCCGAGCAGGTTCGATGCCATCGGCAGTCCCATGGCGCCAAGGCCGACAAATGCAACGCGGATCATTTCGTTCATCCTTCGCGGTAACGATTATCGATACTGTGCCGGCCGGATCGTCAAAAGGAGCAGAGCGTCCGACTCGTGCTTAAGTAGGACGCCCCTCGGCTCAGTAAATCGTCAGTGCCGGAATGTAGCTCACGGCAAGGAGGACCAGCATGGCGACACCGAAGTAGGGCCAGAGCTCGCGGGTGGTGTCCGCCAATGACGATCGTGCGATCGAGGAGGAGATGAACAGCGTGGTGCCGATGGGTGGAGTGTAGAGCCCAATGCCGAGGTTCAGCACCATGATGATCCCGAGTTGCACCGGATCGAGCCCTATCGTCGCCGCCAAGGGAACGAAAATCGGCCCGAGGAGCAGGATGGCGGGCGGCAGATCCAGCGGCATGCCAACGACGAGGAGCAGGATGTTCATGGCCAGAATCACGAGGAGAGGATTGCTGATCGTGGCCGTGACCCATTCGGCGAAGCGGATCGGCACCTCGTCGAAGGTCAGGATCCAGCCGACGATGGCGCTGCCCATGATCACGAGCATGACGACACCTGTCGCGATGCCTGACTCGATCAGGCTGTGATGGAAGCGTTTCCACGTCAGGTCGCGATAGAAGAGCGCGCTGAGGGCAAGCGCGTAGACGACGGCCAGTACCGAGATCTCGGTCGGCGTGGCGATGCCGAAGCGCAATCCGAGCAGGATCAGGATCGGCATCAGAAGGGCAGGGCCGCTCAGAACCGCAAGTTTGAGAAGTTCCATCCGACTGACGGCCGGATCCTCGGAATGGATGCCGCGCCTCCGCGCGATCCAGCTGCAGGTCATGATGAACCCGCCTGCCATGAGGATGCCTGGGAGAATTCCTGCCGTGAACAGGTCGGCGATGCTGACGCCGCTCACGAGAGAATAGAGGATCAGAGGGATCGAGGGCGGAATCAGAATGTCGATCACCGCCGATGTGGCGTTGTTGGCCGCGCAGAGCCCGGCCGGATAACCCTGCCGCTTCTGCCAGGGGATGAGCACCGACCCGAGAGCACTGGCGTTGGCGACCGCGCTCCCGGAGACCCCACCGAAGACCACCGAAGCGACGACCGTGGTCGAGAGCGGCCCTCCGCGCCAGCGCTGCATCGACTTGGTGGCGAAGGAAAGGAGCTCCTGTCCCAGCTTGCCGCCGAGCATCAGGCTGCCCGCCATCATGAAGAAGGGCAGGGCGAGCATCGGAAAGGATTGCGTCTGCTGATACATCTGCTGCGCGACGATCATCAGGGGCAGCTCTCCCTGCCAAGCCAGCGTCGCGCCGGCCGCGATGACCAGGGCATGGCCGACGGGGATCGCCAGCAGCATCAGGATTGTGAAGACAACGACGAGAACGATGCTCATATGCCGGTCTCCTCCGGATCAGGGGTCGGCATGGCTTCGGGGCCGATCACGGCGACTCGCAGGGCCAGGGCGAAGGTCGTCAGAATGACCGCAATGCAGCCAAGGGCGAGCGCATAATAGCTGTAACTGCTGGACAGGCCGAGCACGGGGCTCTTCTCGATGGACACGATGTCGGCGACTCCCATCGCCTCCCAACCGAGGACAGCATAGGAGGCGATGATGATCGCGTGACCGACGAGGAGAAGGATGCGGGCCCCTTGCCGGTTCAGGCGGGAAAGAACGGATTCGACCGCCATGTGGCCGCCCTTCTGAACGGCGAGCGCCACGCCTGCCATGATGAACCACGGGAAGAGGCGCTCAGGAAGCTCCTGGGCGAAGCGGAAGCCGCCGCTCTCGAGGACGTAGCGGGCGACGACGTTCGCCGTGAGGATCGCGAGCAGCGCGATCCCCGTCAGCAGAATGACCGCTCGGCATGTGAAACCGACAGCACGGTCCAGGACATTAGCCACGGCGAGCGCGCCGCCCCCGTGGCCAGCTCTTGTTCGTGGTGGGGGAGCGGGGCGACACGCGTCATGGCATCAGCTCCGGGCGGTTTTCGCAAGCCGATCGACGAAATCGCCGAAAAGCTTGGAGCGCCAGGTGTCGATCACCTTGGCGGACGCTTCCCGGAAGGCCGCCTTGTCGACTTCGTTGACCGCGAGCTTCGGATTGGCACGGAACTCGCTGTTGTACTTGGCCTCGTTCTCGGCGAACAGCTTGCGCTGCAGGTCGCCGGCTTCCTTGGCGGCAGCCTTGACGATGTCTCTGTCGGCGGCGGGCAGGCGCGTCCAGGTGATCTGCGACATCAGGAAGGGAGAGCTCTCCCACTTATGGCCCGAGAGACTGATGAACTTGTTCACCTCGTAGAGCTTCGAGCTGGCGATATTGGTCAGCGGATTCTCCTGACCGTCCACGACACCCTGCTGCAGGGCGACATAGAGCTCGCCGAAGCTGATCTGCTCCGTTCCGGCCCCCAAAGCCTGGAAGATGTCGATCGTCATCGGGTCCGGCGGCGTGCGGATCTTAAGGCCCTTCAGGTCGGCCGGCTTGGCGACCGGCCGCTTGCTGTTGGTGATGTGGCGTATGCCGTTGTCCCACCAGCCGAGGGGAACCATCTGGACCTTGGAAAATCGCTGAGCGAGCTCCTCGCCGATCGGCCCTTCCAGCACCTTGAAGGCTGCGGCGCTGTCCTCGAACAGGAACGGCAGCCCGAGAGTCGCAATCTCCGGCACGAGAGCCGAGGTGGAGCCCTGGCTGTTGACGGTCATATCGACCGCACCGGTTCGGAGACTCGTCAGCAGGGACTGCTCGTTGCCGAGCTGCTCGGATCCGGCAACACGAACGCTGATGCGCCCGCCCGAGCGCTCCTTGACCAGCTCGCCGAAGCGCTCGGTCGCAATGCTTCTCGGATTGCCGGGGGCCGCGTTGTGGCCCAGCGTCAGATTTGTTGCGGCATGGGCGCCGCGGGGAAGCGACAGAACGGCCGGTGCCGCGAAGGCTCCGGCAATCAGGGTACGGCGCGAAATCGTGCTCTTCATGTGCGTTCTCCTCTGGGGGCCTGCCCGTTGGTCGGGCTTCTTGACCATTGTGGTATTGGGCGATGGCCTGATGGGCTTCGCCGGAGCCTCGGAACGGCGGGGCCGTTCCGAGGACGAACATCCTAGAGCCAGCCCTTGATTCTGTGCGTGACGGCATTCACCGAAAGCCCGTAACGCTCGTGAAGAGTCGGTAGGGCACCAGCATCCAGAAATTCATCGGGCAGGGCAATCTGACGAAAGGCGGCCGGGAACACGCCTGAGCGCATCAGGAGCCCGGCAACCGCTTCGCCGAGGCCGCCGACAATCGTATGGTTCTCCGCCACAACCACCATGCGGCCGGTCCGCGACGCTTCCTTCAGGATCGTCGCCTCGTCGAGCGGCTTGATGGTGGGCACGTGCAGTACACCGACGTCGACGTTGTCATGGGAGAGTGCTTCCGCCGCCTCGAGCGCACGCATCGTCATCAAGCCGGACGAGATGATCAGCACGTCATGACCGTCCCGCAGCGTCTTGGCCTTCCCGAACTCGAACGTGTAGCCGTATTCGTCGAGAACGAGCGGGACGTTGCCGCGCAGCAGACGCATATAGACGGGGCCGTTGTGAGCCGCGATGGCCGGAACGGCCTGCTCGATCTCATGGGCGTCGCATGGATCGATGATGGCGATGTTCGGCATGCCCCGGAAGATGGCGATATCCTCGGTGGCCTGATGGCTCGGCCCGTAGCCGGTTGTCAGGCCTGGCAGGGCGCACACGATCTTCACGTTGAGGTTTTCCTCGGCGATCGCCATGCAGATGAAGTCGTAAGCCCTTCGCGCTGCGAACACCGCGTAGGTCGTGACGAACGGCATGAAGCCTTCCCGCGCCATGCCGGCGGCGGCGCTGATCAGGAGCTGTTCCGCCATGCCCATCTGGTAGAATCGGTCGGGGTGCGCCTTGGCGAAGACGTGCAGGTCGGTGTACTTCGCGAGATCCGCCGTCAGCCCCACGATCTCCGGCCGACTTTCGGCCAGTGCCGCAAGCGCGTGGCCGAACGGGGCGGATTTCGTGCGCTGGTCCGGACCGGCGAGCGAAGCGATCATCGCGGAGGTCGTCAGCCGCGGCTTGTCCGCCGTTCCCTGTCCTCCCTCGCCCTGCTCGCCGAGCCATGCTGGCCGTGAGTATTTCGAGCGCCTCATGATGACCTCCCGGCGTCGAGCAGTTCGAGAGCCTTCTGCCATTCGTGCGGCTCGACCCGCAGGAAGTGGTTGCGTTCGCGCTCCTCGAGGAATGGAACGCCTTTCGCCATCTTGGTATCGCAGATGATGATGCGGGGTTTCGGCTCGGCGAGGTTCCGGGCTGCGTCGAAAGCCGCAACCAGGGCATCGATGTCGTTGCCGTTCACGCGCTGCACGTGCCAGCCGAATGACTCGAAACGCGCTGCGAGAGGCTCGAAACCCGTGACCTGGGAAGCGGGGCCATCCGCCTGCTGATTGTTGACGTCGACAATCCCGATCAGGTTGTCGAGCTTCCAATGGCTGGCAGACCAGGCGCCTTCCCAGATGGAGCCCTCGCCCAGTTCGCCGTCGGAAAACAGACAATAGACGAAGGAGCTCGATTGCTTGCGTTTCAAGCCGAGGCAGAATCCGACCGCGAGGCCGAGGCCGTGTCCGAGGGATCCACCGGTGATTTCCATGCCTGGCGTGTAGGCTGCCATGCCCGACATGGGCAGGCGGCTGTCGTCGGTCCCGTAGCTTTCAAGCTCGTCGTCGGGAATGATTCCGGCTTCGATCAAGGCCGCGTAAAGAGCAATCGCATAGTGGCCGATGGAGAGGAGGAATCGGTCGCGCTCCTCCCATTCCGGATCCTCGGGCCGGTAGCGCATGGCGTGGAAATACGACACCGCCAGAACGTCGGCGATTCCGAGAGCCTGGGCAATATAGCCCTGGCCCTGCACTTCGCCCATGCGCAACGCATTGCGGCGGATGCGATAGGCCCGGTCCACGAGGGATACGTTGGACAGGGCAGGCTGCGGCGCCCGTGGCATCGCTTGGCTCGTGCTCATGATGATCGATCTCTCCAGGTTTGGCGGGCGCGGACGGGCCGGCACCGCATGCCGCCGGTCAGTGGATCAGCATTCCGCCGTTCACATCGATGACGGCGCCGGTGATGTAGGCGGACAGGTCGGAGGCGAGGAACAGGTAGGCTCCTGCCACGTCCTCCGCATCGCCGAGACGGTTGAGAGGGATCCCCTTCAGGATGTCCCGGCGCATCTCGTCAGTGAGCTTGCCGCCCGTGATGTCCGTCTGGATCAGACCGGGCGTGACGCAGTTGACGCGGATGCCGTCCGGCCCGAGCTCGCGCGCCATGGCCTTTGCAAGGCCGAGAACGCCGGCCTTGGCGGCCGAGTAGTGCGGGCCGCCGAAGATCCCGCCGCCGCGCTGAGCCGAAACGGACGACATGCATGCGATCGAGCCTCTGCGGCGGGAGCGCATATGCGGAATGAACGCCTGGCTCAGGTAGAGAACGCCGGTCAGGTTCACGTCGACGATGCGGTGCCAGCTCGCCGCGTCGATCTCCATCGTCTTCACCGGCTGGGTGATGCCGGCATTGTTGAGAAGGATGTCGACATGCCCGAAAGCCGTGATGGCTGAATCGGCGGCGCGTCTGCACTCGTCGAGGTCCGTGACGTTGCACCGGATGCCGATGTGGTCGGGTCCCAGCGACGCAGCCGCTTCCCTGGCTCCCTGTTCGTCAATGTCGAGAATGGCTACCTTCGCCCCGTGGGCGGCAAAAAGGCGGGCAGTCGCCTGTCCGATTCCGCGCGGGCTCGCCGCGCCGGAAATGACCGCGGTCTTTCCTTCGAGAAGCATTGTTTCCTCCAACGGGAATTGTCGTTCTTGTCTTTGTTGGGAGAATTATTTTCCACATTGATCCGTTGGACAAACGCGCCGTTTACACCCTCTGTTGAATCTGGTTCACTAATCCGATGCTTCAGCAGGTTCCGCTTTCCTTCCTGAGGATCTTCGAAGCCGCTGGTCGGACTGGGTCCTTCCGCGCCGCCGCCGCAGAACTCAACCTGACGCCCAGCGCGGTGAGCCACGCAATCCGGAAGCTCGAGCAGGTACTCGGGATCCCTCTTTTCGACCGCGATACGCGCAACGTGCGGCTGAGCTATGAGGGCGAGGCGCTGATGCGCCACGTCGGCCGGGCGTTCGAAGAGTTGCGACGCGGCATGGAAGTGGTGTCCACTCGTGGTCCATTGCTCCTGCGTCTCCATTCGGCCCCGAGCTTTGCGGCGCAATGGCTGACGCCTCGCCTTGCCGATTTCCTGAAACGTTATCCCGGCATGGATGTCCGCCTCGCTGCAGGAACAGATTATACGCGGTTCAGCTCGGACGAGTTCGATGCGGACATCGTTTACGGGGCTCCACGCGTCGAGGGACTGATCGTCGTACCGCTCGGTGAGGAGAC
The DNA here is from genome assembly GCF_044784385.1 of Microvirga sp. RSM25. Taxonomy (NCBI): domain Bacteria; kingdom Pseudomonadati; phylum Pseudomonadota; class Alphaproteobacteria; order Hyphomicrobiales; family Methylobacteriaceae; genus Microvirga; species Microvirga sp. RSM25. The sequence goes on from NZ_CP173039.1 coordinate 1,426,815, forward strand.
GATCACACCTCTGTGTGCTCCTGAACTCGCATCGACGCTCAACACTCCGGCGGACCTGTTCAATCATGTCATGATCCAAACCGACAGCAAGCAGATCCAGTGGGCGGACTGGTTTGCGGCGAATGGGCTTGCCGGACCGTCTCCGAACGGGAGCCGGTTCGATCGCAGCTTTCTGGCTATAGCGGCGGCAGCGGAAGGCCTTGGTGTCGCGTTGGAATCCACGCGTCTGGCGGAAAGGGAACTCGCCTCGGGACGACTGGTCATGCCGTTGGACGGGAAATCCAACTCGGTCCGGTACATCGGACATAATCTGGTTTTCCCCCGCTATGTTCGGCAACGCCGTCCTCTAAGAGCCTTTGCCGAGTGGCTTCTGGCCGAACTTGAGATCGAGGCTCAACTTCCTCAATGGGATCTGAATCCCGCGCTTCGGCCATAAGGATCGCGACGGCGAGTCGATGGTCGCGGCAGCGCGAGCGCTTCGACGATTGCAATGTGGAAGGACCAACAATGGTCAGGTTCATTGACCTATGTACGGTGATTATTGCTCATCTGTGAAAGCCGGAGACTTCACTGCTTGATATGAAGCAGTTCTTCCTAGAATATTCAGTCCAACAACACCTTGAGCCTGCATCAGACGGGCATTGGGAATGATCGGGGGCCGGGAGGAAGCGCATGCTTCGATGCGAGCGCGCGACTTGGACGTTTCAGACGTCTGCCGCCGGTCCGGATGAACCCATCCGGACAAACCATCGTGCGGACAGGTCATCATCCGGCCAGCCCGAAGCAGCAGGCTCATGAGTTCCCCCAAAATCCGGGCCGGCGAATTCGCTATTCTCGCCGGGCTCTCGGTTTCGGAGAACGCAGTCGGCGCCAGGGCGGGTGAAGGACACATCACCGACGCGTTCCCGCCCTTCGCAGAAACGTCTTCGGGCGAACTTATCCACATCACGTTCGATCCGGTTCTCGTCCATGACCGCGGCTGGAGGACAGAACCGAGGATCGACTGACTTCAAGTGCGCGGCTCAGCCGGGGCGGCCACGCATGCCACCAGAGATCCCGGACTATGGAGGAAGCGAACGATGACCCTGTCTAGACGTGATCTGCTTCTTGGAACGGCGGGCCTCGCCGCAGGTGCGGCGGGAGCCCAGCTTCTGAATGCCGGGCCGGCTTTCGCGCAAGCAGCCGCCCCGCAATACAAGCCCGAGCAGGGCGCCAGCCTGCGCGTGCTGCGCTGGACACCCTTCGTGAAGGGAGACGAGGATTCCTGGCTCGCTAATACGAAAAAGTTCACCGAAGCTACCGGTGTCGACGTGCGCGTCGACAAGGAAAGCTGGGAGGACATCCGGCCCAAGGCGGCTGTTGCGGCCAATGTCGGTTCGGGTCCGGACGTCATGCTCGTCTGGTTCGATGATCCGTTCCAGTATCCGGATAAGCTCCTCGATGTCACCGATATCGGAAGCAGCTTTGCCAGCCGGTATGGTGGCTATTATCCAGGCCTCGAAGGCTATGCCAAGCAGGGCGATAAGTTCATCGCGCTCCCCCTTGCGACGATCGGCAATGGCATTCTTTACCGCGACAGCATGGTCAAGCAGGCCGGCTTCTCGAAATTTCCCGAGAAGACCGATGAGTTCCTCGAGTTGTGCAAAGCCCTCAAGGCCAAGAGCAAGCCTCCCGGTTTCGCACTCGGAAAGGCTGTCGGCGACGGCAACAACTTCGCGCACTGGATCGTCTGGAGCCACGGCGGCAAGATGGTCGACGAGAGCGGGAAGGTCGTCATCAACTCGCCCGAAACCATCAAGGCGCTGCAATATGCCCGCGAGCTCTATCAGACCTTCATTCCGGGCACGGAAAGCTGGCTCGACATCAACAACAACCGGGTCTTCCTGGCCGGTGACGTCTCCGTGACGGCAAACGGCGTCTCGCTCTACTATTCGGCCAAGAACGATCCGAAGATGGCCGAGCTGGCGCAGGATATTCGCTCCACGACCCTGCCGGTCGGCCCTGTCGGCCAATCCGTGGAGCTGCACCAGACCACCTCGGCGGTGATCTTCAAATACACGAAGTTCCCGAACGCGGCCCGTGCCTACCTGCAATTCATGCTCGACAAGCCGCAGATGGATGCCTGGGTCACCGGAGCGAGCGCCTATTGCTGTCCGCCCCTGAAGGGCATGATCGACAATCCCGTCTGGACGTCCGATCCGGTGCACGAGCCCTACAAGCGTGCCTCGTCGACCCTGCGGCCCAATGGATACGCCGGTCCGCTCGGTTATGCCTCGGCGGCCACGATGGCGGATTACGTCATGGTCGACATGGTGGCCGAGGCCGCCACGGGACAGCGCACGCCTGGAGGAAGCCGCCAAGCGCGCGGAGCAGCGGGCCAACCGCTACTACCGCGTCTGACGAACCTGAAGGGGCGGTGCACTCGCACCGCCCCTTGTCCTGTGTTGACGATCCCGGAGGTGCTCCATGGTCGATGCCGCCCTTACCCGCGCCGGCGCGACGGCTGCGACCGCACGCACGCCCCTGATGCAGAGCAAGCTCTTTCTCGGCCTGCTTTTCATGCTGCCGGCGGCCATATTTCTTCTGGTCTTCCTCTCGTATCCGCTCGGGCTTGGCGTCTGGCTCGGTTTCACCGACACGCGCATTGGCCGCGCCGGCGTTTTCGTCGGGCTGGAGAACTACCAGCTCCTCTGGGACGACAGCATCTTCTGGCTCTCGGTCTTCAACACGATTCTGTACACGGTGGCGGCCTCAATCCTGAAATTCATGCTGGGCCTCTGGCTGGCCCTTCTCCTCAATGAACATCTGCCCTTCAAGGCCATCATCCGCGCCATCGTTCTCCTGCCCTGGGTGGTGCCGACCGTGCTTTCGGCGATCGCCTTCTGGTGGATCTACGATGCCCAGTTCTCGATCATTTCCTGGGGGCTCATGAAGCTCGGATTGATCGATTCGCCCATCAACTTCCTCGGCAACCCGAACAACGCGCGCGCAACCGTGATCCTCACGAATGTGTGGCGCGGGATTCCTTCGTGGCGATCACGCTGCTGGCCGGCCTTCAGACGATCTCGCCGTCGCTCCATGAAGCGGCGACCCTCGATGGCGCGACCTCCTGGCAGCGGTTCCGCTACATCACGCTGCCCATGCTCTCGCCCTTGATCGCCGTGGTGATGACCTTCTCCGTCTTGTTCACCTTCACGGATTTCCAGCTCATCTACGTGCTGACACGAGGCGGGCCTCTCAACGCGACACACCTCATGGCGACTTTGAGCTTCCAAAGGGCCATTCCTGGCGGCCAGCTGGGCGAGGGCGCGGCGATTGCCGTCGCGATGGTGCCCTTCCTTCTCGCTGCCATTCTCTTCAGCTATTTCGGGCTGCAGCGCCGCCGCTGGCAGCAGGGAGGAGCCGACGCATGACCTCTGGTGCCAGACCCGTCGATCCTGCCGTCACCGACGACAGCGTCGGCATGAGCTATCTCAACCGCACACCGCAGAGATTGCTCACGGTGTATCTGCCGTTGGCGGTCTTCGTGTTCGTCCTCCTGTTTCCCTTCTACTGGATGACGATCACGGCCCTGAAGCCCAATGCGGAGCTCAACAATTTTCGCGATTACAACCCGTTCTGGCCCTCCAGCCCGACACTGGAGAACATTCGTTACCTTCTGTTCGAAACGTCCTATCCCGGCTGGCTCGTCAACACGATGGTGGTGGCGGTAGGGTCGACTTTCCTTTCGCTCGCCGCATCGGTGTTTGCGGCCTATGCCATCGAGCGCATCCGCTTTCCCGGCTCCCGTTGGACGGGCCTGGGGATCTTTCTGGCCTATCTGGTGCCGCCCTCGATCCTCTTCATTCCACTGGCGGTGATGATCTTCAAATTCGGGATCTACGACTCGAAGCTCGCCTTGATCTTCACCTATCCGACGTTCCTCATCCCTTTCTGCACCTGGCTGCTGATGGGCTATTTCCGTTCCATTCCATACGAGCTGGAGGAATGCGCTCTCGTCGATGGAGCGTCACGCTGGCAGATCCTGACGAGGATCATGCTGCCGCTCGCGGTGCCGGGCCTCATCTCGGCTGGCATTTTCGCCTTTACCCTCTCCTGGAACGAGTTCATCTATGCGCTCACCTTCATTCAGTCTTCCGAGAACAAGACCGTGCCCGTGGGGGTGCTGACCGAGCTCGTGCGCGGCGACGTCTACGAATGGGGGGCGCTCATGGCGGGTGCACTTCTGGGATCGCTGCCGGTCGTGCTACTCTACTCGTTCTTCGTCGACTATTACGTGTCTTCAATGACCGGTGCGGTGAAGGAATAGCTGACAACAAACGACCAGCCTCAAGAGCGGCGGTCGCTACGCGAATTGACGGGCGATCACGGGAGCCAGGATTTGGACTTCTCCTGTCATCACTCGTTGCCCTGACCATCGCCGTCGGACACTCGGACCTGCGAGCAACGTCTCCTCCCGGCACGACCCGAGAGTCAGGCTTCGGTCCGCTCGCCTGGCTCAAGCAGACGGTCGTGAAGGGCAAGGGAGCGTCGGGGTCCGACTCGAAGCCGACCTTCATTGTTCAAGTTGGAAGGTGTGTTGCTGCTGCAGCCCGTCTCGGCTGTTGAAGAAGAGCCCTATCGTGCGACGGAGCCTTCTTCGGTCTGGATATATCTCGGCCAGGTCATGACGGCGGTCTCCGGAGACCGCCGTCCGTTGCGTCGTTGCCCCTCGTGAAGGGGACTCGGCGCGGTTGCGAGTTTCAGTTCTTGGGCTTCTCCAGAACAGGGAACTTGATGCCCAACTGGTCCAGATACGTCGCGTACTTCGACGGGTCGTAATAGTACTTCTTCATCTCGGGTCGGTAGGTCGCCATGATGTCGGCGTTGATCTGGATCTGGGGCTTGTCCTCGGCCGAGAGCATCGGAGTGTACTTCTGGTTCTTCTGCTGCTCGTTGGCGAAGTACTGCTTGGCCTGCACCAGCAGTTCCGGCTTCGACAGCAGGTCGATGGCTGTCATCGCGATCACTTTCGATCCTGCAACGATTCCCTTGTGTGCGATGGGCGTTGCCATCGACATGGCGTTCGACCAGTGATGGCCAGGCAGGTTCGGGATGTTGGACGGATAGTTCAACGTGATCGTCGGGACCGTCCAGGAGATGTCGCCGATGTCGTCCGAGCCGCCGCTCTCGGGCTTCTCGAGCGGCTGCTCGAGTTTCTTCAATTCGGTTGCGAGCCCTTCCTCCTTGTCCTTGACCGTGCGCTGCACCGCCTTGGCGAAGGCATGCTCATCCTCCGTCCACTTAGGAAGCCCGACCTGCTGGATGTTGGCGTATGCGGCCTCCGCAATCGGCTTGTTGAAGTGGCGCGGCGCCGCCGTGCCGATGACCTTTCGGGTGACGGTGGTGTCCGTCATTTTGGCAGCGGCCTCCGAGATGGTGTTGGCGGTCTCGAAGTTCTTGCGGATGTTCCCGAAATCCAGCTCGCGGATGAAGTACCAGACACTGGCGACTGACGGCACGACGTTGGGCTGATCGCCCCCGTCCGGGATCACGTAGTGAGAACGCTGCTCCGGCCGCAAATGCTCGCGGCGCATGTTCCAGGCGATGTTCATGAGCTCGACCCCGTCGAGCGCGCTGCGTCCCCGCCATGGGGCTGCGGCGGAATGCGCCGACTCGCCGCTGAAGGTGTACTCGACGGAGACCATGCCCGTGCCCCTGGGCTGGCCCCAGGTGGTCTCGAGATTGTTGCCGACATGGGTGAAGAGAACCGCGTCAACCCCGTTGAACACGCCATCACGCACCATGTATGCCTTGCCTCCGAGAAGCTCCTCAGCGACGCCGGGCCAGAGCATGATCGTGCCGGGGATCTTGTCTCGCTCCATGATCTCCTTGAGTGCGAGTGCCGCGACGACATTGAGGGCTTGACCGGAATTGTGCCCCTCCCCATGTCCCGGCGCCCCTTCGATCATGGGCTCACGGTAAGCCACGCCTGGCTTCTGCGATGCCTTCGGTATGCAGTCGATGTCGCTGCCGAGGGCGATCACCGGACCTCCGGACCCCCACTTGGCAACCCACCCTGTCGGCAGTCCCGCGACATTGCGCTGGACCGAGAAGCCGTTCTTCTCGAGAATGTCCGTGATGTACTTGGAGGTCTCGAATTCCTGAAACGCGAGCTCGCCGAAGCTGAAGATTGAGTCGTTCATCTCCTGGGCGAGCTTGGCGCGGGCCTCAACGCCCTCGACGGCGCGCTTCTTCAGTTCCGCGATGCGCTCGCCCAATGCGGCATCCTGTTGGGCGGTCTGCGCAAGGACAGGTGCGGCGGTCGTGAGCAGAGCGGTGAGTACAAGGCTGGGCAATAGACCATGCTTCATGAGATCCTCCCGGGTCTTCCGATCGGCGCCGGCAAATCAGGCGGCGCAAACAACATCCGATCAGAACGCGAGTCTTTAGGCTTCGGCGTGGAATGCAGATCTGTCATCGGATAATTACATGGCTGTTGCCGGAACTTTTTCTGACGTCGCGAGATCACGACGCGTTTTGCCCAACGCATCAGAGGTGCCAAGCGGCCGATGGCGAGGTTGCAACTTGAATGGGAAGGTCGGCTTCCGGCACATCCCGGACGCAGGCCGACTGTCTGCTCAGGCAGGGAACACCGAACGTTCAGATAAGGGAGGGGATTTCCTGGTTCGCCCCAAGTGGGATCTTCATCGGGACGATCTCCCCTGATGACGGTGCCGACCGATCGACCGAGACGCGATCGGGTCTGCCAATCTCAAGCATGCCTCGAATGCATTATGGTTCGCGTTCGTCTGCCGCCGCTCGACCATGACACGTCGGTGGTAAAGGACACGCCGGTTCGGTTGCCCTGATCAACTCAGCGTGGCAACGCTCATGTCTCCCTGCTTGGACAGGCGAGGGCCGAATTGGGACGTGCTGATGGTCGGCCGGCCCGTGATGAGTTCCGCGCAACGGCTTCCGAGCATCATCGCAGGCGCATTCGTGTTGCCCGCATTGATATTGGGCATGGCCGACAGATCGCACACCCGCAGGTTCTCGATGCCGCGCACGCGGAGCCTGGAATCGAGAACGGCCATGGGGTCGCTCGCCGTGCCCATCCGGCAGGTTCCGCTGGGATGGTAGTTCGTCTTCACGAAGCGCCGGCAATGCTTCATGATCGCCTCGTCGCTGAGATCGTTCGGGTCGGGGATCGAGACACGCTCGATCCGTTCCGCCAATGGACTGGTCTCGAACGCGCGAATGAAGAAGCGCTGTCCGTCGATCATCGCCTGGGCATCGTCCGGATGTTTCAGGAGATTGGGCGAGACCAGGGGCATGTCTTCCGGATCAGCCGAGCGCAGCCGAACGAAGCCGCGGGATTTCGGCTTCACCACGACCGTCGTGATCGTCAGTCCATAGGTGTCGTCGACCAGCCCGAGCGTGTCCCGGTCGAGATAGATGATCGGCACGCAGAAGGCCTGGATCGTGGGCTCCGCATCCGGATCCCTGGGATTGACGAAAGCGCCGGCTTCGACGCCGGCCGAGAGGATCGGCCCTGAGCGAAACAGCCGGAAATGAAGGCCATTGAGGAGCATCCGCCATCCGATACCCTGCTTGTAATAACCATAGGGACCGTTGGCTTTCGCGATGAGGGGCACCTCCGGGTGATCGACCAGGTTCTCTCCGATGCCTGGCAGATCGGCGATGCAGGGGATTCCGTGCTCTCGCAACTGACCGGCCGGACCGATGCCCGACAGCATGAGAAGCTGCGGCGTGACTAGGGCTCCGGACGCGACGATCACCTCGCCGTCCGCATAAACCCGGTGGTCCGTGCCCTTCGCGTCACGATAGGTGACGCCGATCGCGCGGCCGTTCTCGATCTCGATTTTGCGCACCCGCGACTGCAGGCGGATGACGAGGTTCGGGTTGTCCGCGAGCGGCGCCAGGAAGGCATAGGCCGCGCTGCTCCGGCGGCCGCGCCGGTTCATGAACTGGTAGAAGCCGACACCCCGCTGCTTCGATCCGTTGAAGTCGGGGTTGAACGGTTCTCCAAGGGCCTGGATGGCCTGCACGAACCATCGTGACATGTCGTTGATGTGGCCGGGGTCCGATACCAGCAGCGGACCGTCGGCACCGTGCAACTCATTGTAGAGCCTGTTGTTGCCCTCCATGGTGCGGAAGTGGGGCAGCACGTCGGACCAGCTCCAGCCCGGATAGTCGTTCTCCCCACGCAGCATCTCGTGCCATTCGTCGTAGTCGGACGGGCGGCCGCGCATGTAGACCTGTGCGTTGACCGATGAGCCGCCGCCGAGAACGTTGGCCTGAGGGATGTCATGCACGCGGCCGTCCAGATGTTCCTGCGGAATCGTGTGGTGATACCGCATGTATTTGCTGCCGTTGATCATCTTGAAGATGCCGGGCGGCATGTCCAGGAGCGGATGGCGATGGGAATAGCCGCCCTCGAGCAACAGGACGCGTCTGCCTTCGTTGACAAGTCGCGCGGCCGCGACGGAACCGGAGGAGCCGCCGCCGACGATGATATGGTCGAAACGCTCGTTCATGGATGCACCTGCTTCGCTATCGGCCGATGACGGTCGGTGTCTCAGGCCTTGATCGTGTCGAGACCCTTCCAATCGAAGGCGATGCCGTGGCCGGGACGATCCGGCGCCAGAGCGAAACCATCCTGGATCTCGAGCGGTTCGGCGATGTAGCGCTCGAGCCCGAAGCCGTGGGCTTCGAGGTAGGAGCGGTTCGGGCAGGCGGCGAGCAGATGGACGGTTACGTCGTGCGCGCCGTGGCTGGTGACCGGAAGATTGAAGGCCTCCGCCAGATGGGCGATTTTCATGAAGGGCGTGACGCCGCCGCAATTGGTGACGTCGGGCTCGGGATAGGTCACGCCGCCGCCGGCCACGTAGAGCTTGAACTCCCAGAGCGTCCGCAGGTTTTCGCCTGCGGCGATCGGCAGCCCGCCCTCGCGCACGATGCGGGCGTGGCCTGCGGGATCGTCGGGAATGGTCGGCTCCTCGAGCCAGGTGAGGTCGAAGGGCTGCAGGGCCCGCGCGGCGCGGATCGCGCCGTCGACGCTCCATTTCATGTTGGCGTCCGCCATCAGCGGGAAGCCGGCGCCGAGATGCTCGCGCATCGCCTTCACCCGCTCCACATCCTCGAACAGGTTGGCGCGGCCGACCTTCATCTTGATGGCGCGGAAGCCTTTGGCGAGATTGTCGTCCGTCTGGCGCAGCAGCTTGTCGAGGGGCAGATCGAGATCGATGCCGCCGGCATAGCACGGCACCTTGGCGTCGAAGCCGCCGAGCGCCTTCCAAAGGGGAGATGGGCGCGCTTGGCCTTGAGGTCCCACAGGGCCATGTCGAAGGCGGAGAGCGCCAGGACCGTCGGCCCGCCACGGCCGCCGTAATGAAGCGCCCACCAAGCTTTGTGCCAGAGGCGCTCGATTTCATCGGCCTCTTCGCCGTCCATGATCTCGGGGAGCTCGCGCGCCAGGATCGTGTCGATGGCGGCTCCGTTGCGTCCCACGGTGAAGGTGTAGCCGACGCCCTCGGCCCCATCGGCATCGCGAATGCGCACCGTGTTCAGCTCGAAGGCACGCATCTCGCCGTGCATGGAATCGGTCAGAACGGTCGGCAGCGGGATGCGGTAGAAGCCGGGTTCGATGGAGGTGATGCGGGGCATGGCTGTCCTTCGCTTGCTCGATGATCGAATGCGTGACCCTTCAGGAGGCCGCCTCTTCGGCGCGCATGCTCAACCTCGCCTGGATGGCGACGACGAGCAGCAGGAACGCGCCGCGGATGACGGATTGCCAATAGGCGGAGAGGCTGATCCAGCCGAGGCCGTTCTCGAAATTCAGGATGTTGAAGATCAGGCCGAGCAGGAGCACGCCCGCGAGCGTCGAGCCGACAGAGCCGACACCGCCTGTGAGGAGCGTCCCGCCGACCACCACCGCCGCAATGGCGAAGAGCTCCCAGCCGACGCCTTCGATGGGCTGGCCCGCGCCGAACTGCGCCGCGAGGATCACGCCCGCAAGGCCCGCGAGGCCGCCGCTCGCCAGGTAGACGAGCGCCTTCACCCGGGTGGCCGGAAGTCCCATGAGGCGCGCTGCATCCTCATTGCCGCCGATCGCCAGTACGGTGCGCCCGAAGGAGGTCAGGTTGAGAACGAGCGAGCCGACGAGATAGGCGACCAGCGCGATCCAGGCCGGAACGGGAAAGCCGAGGAAGTCGCCCTGGCCGAGTTCGGTGAAGCCTGATTCATAGGAGACCGAAACCGACTGGTTCTCCGCCAGCAGCAGCGCGCAGCCGCTCGCCGCCAGCATCGTGGCCAGGGTGGTGATGAAGGGCAGGATGTTGAGCCGCGTGATGATGAGGGCGTTGCAGGCCCCGACCGCCAGTCCCGCGGCCAGTCCGCCGAGCAGCCCGGGCAGGACGCCGTAGGGCGAAAGCAGGGCCGCCACGACGCTTCCGAGCGCTGCGGTCGAACCTACCGAGAGATCGATGCCGCCGGTGATGATGACGAAGCACATCCCGAGCGCGACCAGCGCGAACATGCTGTTGTAGCGCAGGACCGAGAGCACGTTGAACGCGCCGAGGAAGTTCTCGTAGCGCAACCAGCCGACCAGGATCAGGGCGAGGAGCGCCAGGAGGACGCCGTAGCGTCCGATGCCCTGAAAGAGTTTGAGCGTGGTGGGGTTCATCGACGACCTCAGCGATGGCTCTGCCGCTGCAGCCAGACGGCCAGCACGATGATGACGGCCTTCGCCACCAGCGCCGCCGCATCCGGCACGCCGTTGGCAAGCAGCGTGTAGCGAACGAGCTGGATGATGAGCGCACCCACCAAGGTGCCGATCACCGTGGCGCGGCCGCCGGTGAGAAGCGTGCCGCCCACGGCCACGGCCGCGATGGCGTCGAGCTCCATGCCGAGACCGACGAGATTGGCATCCGCGGCGGAGTTGCGGGCGATGACGATGAGACCCGCGATCCCGGACAGAAGGCCGCTGATGAGATAGACCCGCTGCTTCACCGAGACCACGGGAATGCCCGCGAGCCTGGCAGCCTTTTTCGTTGCCGCCGATGGCGAGGATCTGCCGGCCGAACACGGTGCGTCTGAGCATCCAGGCCGCGGCGGCGACGATGACGACCATAAGGATCGCCTGGAAGGGGATGCCGAACACGCGCCCGAGGCCGATGAACTGGAAGCTCGGCAGGTTGAAGACCTGCAGATTGCCGTTGGTGAAGACCTGCGCGATGCCGCGCCCTGCGATGAAAAGCACGAGGGTCGCGATGATCGGCTGGATTCTCAGGCGCGTCACCAGCCAGCCGTTGAACCAGCCCAGCGCCGCCGCGACGAGAACGGGCACCACGAACGCCAGCGCAATGCCAACGGCCGGGTGGGGCAGGGGGAAGAGCTTGCCGAGGAAGATCAGTGGCGCCAGCGCTCCGGCGATGGCCATGAGCGCGCCGACGGAGAGATCGATGCCGCCCGTGGCGATGACGAGGGTCATCCCGACGGCGACGATCACGATGGTGCAGACCTGGGTGAGGTTGACGTTGAGCGTCTGCCAGGTGGCGAAGTTCGGCGTGACGGCGAGGTTGACCAGGATCAGCAGCGCGAGAGCGATCCAGGCGCCGTAGCGCGTCAACCCGAGCCTGATGTCGAAGCGAGGCGCCCTTTGGGCGGGAGGAAGGGTGGTGGCGGATTCAGCCATGGGCCTCCTCCCGTGAATCCTCGTGCCCATGGGCCATGGCGGCCATGACGCTCTGCTCGTTCACGGCATCTCCTTTCAGCTCCGCGGCCGTGTGACCGTCGCGGAGGACGAAGATGCGGCTGGCGGCCTCCACGACTTCCTCCAGCTCCGAGGAGATCATCAGAACGCCGAGGCCCTGGCCGGCGAGCTCCCGGATGAGACTCAGGATCTCGGCCTTGGCGCCGACATCGATCCCGCGGGTGGGTTCGTCGAGGATGAGCAGTTTGGGGTTCATGCAGAGCCAGCGGGCAAGCAGCACCTTCTGCTGGTTGCCGCCCGAGAGCTCGCGAATGCGCTGTTCGGGTCCGGCACATCGGATGCCGAGGCGTTTGATGAAGCGGTCGACGATCTCCTGGCTGCGCCCCTCGTCCACGATGCCGCGCCGGGCCAGCTGCGGCATGAGCGCCAGCGTCAGGTTCTCGCGCACGGACATGTCGGGAATGATGCCCTCGAGCTTGCGATCCTCCGAGCAGAAACCCATGCCGGCCCGGATCGCATCCGACGGGGCCGCGATCCGGTTGTCGCTCCCGGCGAAGGTGACGGTGCCGGCGTCCGGCTTGTCGGCTCCGAAGACGGCGCGCACGGATTCCGTCCGGCCCGCGCCGAGAAGTCCGGCGAGACCCACGATCTCGCCGGGGCGCACCTCGAAGCTGACGTTGCGAACCTTGCGACCGACAGCGAGGTTCGCGACTTTCAGAACCGGCTGACGGGCTTCGCTGTCGGGATCGCCGGCATCGTGCCCGTCCTGCAGAACCTTGGTCAGCTCCCGTCCCAGCATGGCGGTGACGAGATCGAGCCGCGACAGCTCCGCCAGGGGGGCCACCTGCACGGTGCGCCCGTCGCGCATGATGGTGACGCGGTCGCAGACGGCATAGAGCTCGTCGAGCTTGTGGCTGACGAAGATGACGGAAACGCCCGCCGTCTTGAGCTGGCGGATGACGCCGAACAACACCTCGACCTCGCGCTCGTCGAGAGAAGACGTGGGCTCATCCATGATGACGAGCCTGGCCTCGAACCCGATGGCGCGGGCGATGGCGACCATCTGCTGTATGGCCGTCGGATAGGCCATGAGCGGACGGTGCACGTCGATGTCGATGTTGAATCGGGCAAGGAGCGCGCGGGCCTCCGCGTGCATGGCAGGCCAATCGAGGAAGCCGAAGCGGCGCTTCTCTCGACCCAGACAGATGTTCTCCGTCACGGACCGGTAGGGCACCAGGTTGATCTCCTGATAGATCGTGCTGATGCCCGCGCGCTGCGCGTCCTGCGGCGAGGAGAATTCCGCCGGCTTCCCGTCGAACAGGATCTCGCCCGCATCCTTCCTGTAATAGCCGGTCAGGATCTTGATCATGGTCGACTTGCCGGCGCCGTTCTGGCCGATCAGGGCATGGACTTCGCCCTTCTCCACCACGAGTTCCGCCGCGCGCAGGGCCGGTATTCCGGCGAAGCGCTTGTCGATGCCATGCATGGTGAGAAGCGGCGCCATGAAAGGTCCGTCGGTCCGTTCGTCAAAGCGAGGAGGGGCGCTGCCCGTCGACATGACGGGCAGCGCCCCTCGCGTTCAGTAGGCGTCGGCGATAAGCTGGGTCGCGTTCGACTTGTCGAAGAAGCGGTCGGTGTTGATCACCCACGGCTCGATCTGCTCGCCCTTGGCATAGCGGGCCAGGGTCTCGAAGGCCTTCGGCCCGAACTTCGGGTTGCACTCGACGGTCGCCAGCATCTTGCCGTCGATGATGGCCTGGAGCGCGTCGCGGGTGCCGTCGACGGACACCACGATCACGTCCTTGCCGGGCTTCTTGCCGGCCGCTTCGAGAGCCGCGATCGCACCGATCGCCATCTCGTCGTTGTGAGCGTAGATGGCCGTTGCGTCGGGATGGGCCTGCAGCAGCGTTTCGGCAACCTGCCGGCCCTTGTCGCGGGCGAAGTCGCCCGACTGGGACGCGACGACCTTCATGCCGGGATGCGCCTTGATGTAATCCTCGAAGCCCTTGCGGCGGTCATTGGCCGGCGACGAGCCGGTGGTGCCCTCGAGCTGGATGATCTTGGCGTTCCCGTTCACGGCCTTGGTCAGCGCCTCGCCGGCGCGCTTGCCCTCATCCACGAAGTCCGACCCGATGAATGTCACATAATCCCGACCGGCCTTGGCGAGGCTCTGGTCCACATTGCGGTCGAGAAGCACCACCGGAATGCCGGCCTTCTTGGCCGCCATGACGGCGGGAATCAGGGGCTTCTCCTCGCGCGGAGCGAGGAAGATCAGGTCGACGCCCTGCGCGATCATCGAGTTGACGTCGGCCACCTGCTTGGCGGCGGAGCCGGCAGCATCCGTGTAAACCAACTGATGACCGAGCTTCGCGGCCTCGGCTTTCATGCTTTCCGTCTGCGCGATGCGCCACGGATTGTTCGACTCGGTCTGCGCGAAGCCGACCTTGTACTTCTCTTTTTGCTTCAGCTTGGGCAGGTCCTGCGCCGACGCGCCGCCAAGTCCAAGACCGATGGCAGCGACGCCCGTCGCGAGTGCAAGGAAAGTCCTTCTCAGCATTATCTTCCTCCATGAAGGTTTCGCCCCGTTTTCGGGGTTCTTTATGTCTTGCCGCAGCTCTCGTGGCTGCAGGTCGTCACCAGCGGACGTAGGTCGTCTGCTTCCGCAGGTATCCGTCGAAACCGTACTTGCCGTCCTCGCCACCGAGGCCGGAGTGCTTCCAGCCCGTGTGGAAACCTTGAACGAGCTCGCCGCAGGGGCGGTTGACATAGAGTTCGCCGAAGGCGAGCTCCCGCGAGAGCCGCATCACCCGGCGAAGATCGTTGGTGTAGACATAGGCCGACAAGCCGTAGCTGGTATCGTTGGCAAAGCTCAGCGCCTGCTCGAAGCTGTCGACCGTCATGACCGGTGCGACAGGACCGAAGATCTCGCGCTGCATGATCGAGGCGTCGTTGGCGTCGACGCGCAGAACCGTGGGCTCGAACCAATGGCCACGGGAAAAGTCGCCTTCCGTCAGGCGGTGTCCGCCCGCGAGAACCTCGGCGCCCGCCGCGATGGCGTCGTTCACGATCTCCTCGACCTTGTCGACCTCGGGGCGGTTCACCTTCGGTCCCATGTCGGGATTGGTCATGGGGTCGGCGAGACGCATCTGCTTCACCCGGGACACGAACTTGTCGAGGAAGGGCTCCGCGATGCTCCGATGCAGATACATGCGCTCGTTGCAGGTGCAGATCTGCCCGCAATTGGTGAAACGCGAAACGATCGCGGCGTCCACCGCCGCCTCGATGTCCGCATCGTCGAGAACGATGAACGGCGCCTTGCCGCCGAGTTCGAGGCGCACGACCTTCAGTTCCTGCGCGCCCGCGGCGTAGATCTCCCGTCCGGCGCGGACGCTGCCCGTCATCGTGATCATGTCGCTCAAGGGAGATCGTACGAGCATGTCGCCGACCGTGCGGCCGTCGCCCGTGATCACATTGAGAACGCCCTTCGGGATGCCGACCTCATGGGCGAGGCGGGCGATCTCGAGAGCCGACAATGGTGTGGATTCATGACCCTTGACGACCATCGCGTTGCCGGCAACGAGGGCCGGGCCGATCTTGCGGGCCGCCAGGGCTGCCGGATAGTTCCAGGCCGTGAGGCCGACGACCACGCCGAACGGAACACGGCGGATCCAGACTTCCTCGTTCTGGAAATCGGACGGGAGAATATCGCCCTCGATGCGCCGCGCACTCTCGGCCGCGAAGGTCAGAAACGTGATGACGGCGTCGATCTCGCCTTCGGCCTGGTTCAAGGGCTTGCCCTGCTCCAGCACGACAACCCGGGCGAGACGCGCCTTCTCCCGCTTCACGGCCGCGGCGAGATCGTTGACGTAGCCGGCACGGACAATCGGCGGCAGGGCCGCCCATGCGGGCTGCGCGCGTCGCGCTGCCTCCAGGGCAGCCGTCGCGTCCTCCGCCGTTCCGGCCGGGACGGTCGCAAAGACGACCTCGTTTGCGGGATTCTCGACGTCCGACCGCCCGGAGGAACGTCCGTCCGTCCAGGCCCCGTCGATGTACATCTGATAGTGCGTCACGTCCTCAGCGCGCGTAGCCCGAAGCGAACTGGTCATAGGAGGCCCTCGCAAGATCCCCGACGGGGAGGCTGCGGATCAGAGTTCGACAGCGGAGTGCCTTGAAATGGCGTCACCAGTCTCTCTCCCTGTTTGCCCAAGCTGAGCATCTCGAACCAAACACCGGTTATCGGTCTATTTGGTTCGACCGAAATCAGGATGGTCGGACAGTCGAGGGCTGTCAAGTGTCATCATTTTCAGCCTCCAAGCGTGAATGTGCCGTGTTTTGTGGTTAAATACGGTGGATCTTGACCACATGAAGTGCGGGCCGATGGATTTTGGTCCGACCATATGGTATCTCTCAGGGGCTTGAAGATCGGCTGTGGCTCGTTCCGGACAGGTTTTCGATCTCGAACGACGAAGAGGTGACCATGGACCTGAGCGAAAAGCTGGATGGCCACGGAACAGCAGGGACGGCAGGGCGTCGATCGGATGTCGTTGCAGTCGAACTCGCGCGCATGATCCAAACAGGGGACCTGCAGGAAGGCGTGCGTCTGCCGGCCGAGCGCGAGCTGATGCAGCGCTACGGCGTGAGCCGGACCGCCGTGCGGGAGGCCATCGTTTCTCTGGCCAATCGTGGTTTGATCGAAACGCGCCTCGGTCACCGACCGATCGTGCGAAAAGCCGATTACGAAATCGCCGTCGACAAGGTCGGAAATCTGGTCGGGCATCTCATGGTCGATCGCGAAGGCGTCTGGAACCTGTTCGAAACGCGAATCTTCATCGAAGGCTCGCTCGCGCGCTGGACCGCCAAACATGCGCGACGCGCCGATCTCGAAGAACTTCGCGCGGCCCTCGACAGCAATCGCGAGGCGATCGGCGATCCGCTCCGGTTCGACGAGACGGATGCGGCCTTCCACGCGATCCTCTATCGCGTCCCGGGAAACCCGATCTATCCGGCCATTCACAAAGCCTATGTGGAATGGCTCACCCAACACTGGCGCTCGATGAAGCGCGGTGCGGGGATCGACCAGATGAACCATGCGGGACATGTGGCGATCTTCGATGCGATCGTGGCACGCGATCCCGACAATGCCGAGGAATCGATGCGGCGCCACCTCGTCGCCGCCTGGGAGTTCGTCCGTTCGACGTTTCCAACCGACAGGTAGGACACGCCTGTGAGGCGATCGGGTGCTGGGCTTGCATCAAGGGAGATGTCGGCCCGCACGATCTTACTGTCACAGAACAGCTCCGTCAGAGACACGCGCAGTGCTCGACGGCAATCCCTGACGACCGCGTCCGCATTTCACCAACCATTTCCTGACTCTTGCCCGGCGCGGACGACGTTACCTCGGCACGTGTCCCTTCACCGCATGCGCGCGTGCCCCGTAGGCGATGCGTCCGTCGGCATCCGCGGGCAGGCGCGCGCACACCCGGCTCTTGAGCGTCTCGACGTCTTCCGCCGTCATCGTGGCGATTGCAGCCCTCATCGAAGGGGACTTCAGGCTGGTCATCCAGAAGTCGTCAAAATCCGCGAATGTCCGACGCACGGTGATCTCCCGCGTGTCCACTGCTTCGAGACCGGCGCCGGTCCACAGGTCATGCATCGCATCCCGTCGGGACGCATCCAATTGCGGCGGGCGCGGGGGCGTAAGGTCCATCGCGCGCATCTCGACGAGGATCGGATCCAGTGGAAATCCGCCCCCCAGCATGTCCCACATATAGGCCGCGACCGTGCCGCCCGGCCTCACCACCCGAACCATTTCCGCGAGGCCTTTGGCCGGTTCGGGGACGAAGACAAGGACCAACGCCATCACGGCTGCGTCGAACCTGTCGGCGGGGAAGGGAAGTGCCATGGCGTCGCCCTGGCGGAACTCCGCCGCGCGAGACGCGGGTCGCGAGCGTGCAAAGGCCAACTGCCCTTCGGACGGATCGATCCCCAGGACCTCCACCGGGGCACACCGCTCGACCAGCAGTTCGGTGAAGGCCCCGCTGCCGCATCCGACGTCGATCCATCGCCAACCCGACGGCGGCGCCAGCCAATCGAGGAAGATCTCGCCGGCAAACCGGCTCCAGATCCCCATCATCTGCTCGTAGGCGGCGCCGTCATCGAAGCGAATCTTCTGTTCGACCATAGGTGACATCCTGCCATAGCCCGTTGGTCCACGAGCCCGAGAGTACCACCGTGCTGGTGTTTCCAGAACCGGAAAGCCGCAGCGTGCCAATCGTTCGCGCATGTTCTGTATAAAGAACAATTCGGTGCGTTGGGTGAGGAGAATGGGCAAGGGCTACCCTCCGTCTCAAGCCGGTCCGCGTGGCAGACAGAACAAATATCTCTCATTTAGTCCGAAAAGAGAAGATTTTGCTCGTTCGGGTTGTTCTAAAAAAAGAACGTTCCAATTGCTTTTCCGGACGTTCCGCCGCGATAATCCGTTCATCGTTCGGCCCAATGACCAGCCGTGCAGGGGATGTATCGTGACACTCAAATCTCGCCTCAGTAGCAAAGTCGGCCTTGCGGCCTTGGTTGGAGCCACGTTCCTGGCGGGCACCGCGCTATGGGGCAGTGGCGCGATGGCCGCCGGATCCGACGGCGCTCCCGTGAAGGGCGGCGCGCTGGTCTATCTCGAGCAGCAGCCCCACACCAATCTCTATCCGCCGGCGGGCGGGTTCTATCCGAACGGCGGGATCCTCAACCAGATCACCGACAAGCTGACCTATCAGAACCCCAAGACGCTCGAGATCGAGCCCTGGATCGCCGAGTCGTGGACGGTGAACGCCGACGCGACGGAATACACGTTCAAGATCCGCAAGGGCGTGACGTTCTCCGACGGAACCCCGCTCGATGCCGCCGCCGTGGCCAGGAACTACGACACGTTCGGGCGCGGCAACAAGGAGCTGAAGCTGCCGATCTCGGAGGTCATCAACAATTACGACCGCAGCGAGGTCATCGATCCGCAGACGGTGAAGTTCACGTTCAAGAAGCCGTCGCCGGGCTTCCTGCAGGGCACGTCCGTGATCGGATCCGGCCTCGTGTCCCTGAAGACCCTCGCGCTGCCCTATGAGGCCCTGGGCGATGCCACGAAGATCATCGGCTCGGGGCCGTTCGTCGTCGCCAGCGAAACGCTCGGACGCGAGCTCACGCTGAAAGCGCGCCCCGATTACAATTGGGGGCCGGCGAAACTCGAGCACCAGGGCCGCGCCTATCTCGACGAGATCAAGTACATCGTCACGCCGGAGGACAGCGTGCGCATCGGCGGCCTGTTGGCCGGGCAGGCCGACATCATTCGCCAGATCCAAGCCTATGACGAGAAGCAGGTCGAGGATGAGGGATATCTGATCTACGCGCCCTCGACCCGGGGCGTGAACAACAGCGTCGTCTTCCGTCCCGACAACCCGATCGTGGCCGATGTCCGGGTCCGTCGTGCGCTGCTGCACGCCACCAACACGGACGAGATCGTCTCGACCCTGTTCTCGGACAATTACCCGAAGGCGAGCTCGATCATCGCCAAGACGGCGCTCGGCTATGTCGACCTCTCGCAGAAGCTTTCCTACGACATCGAGAAGGCCAAGGCGCTGCTCGATGAGGCAGGCTGGAAGGTCGGCGCGAACGGCCAGCGTCAGAAGGACGGCAAGCCATTCGAGCTGTCGGCCTACGAATCCCTGCCGCAGCCGCAGAACAAGGAGACGCTGCAGCTGGTCGCTCAGCAATGGGAGAAGATCGGCGTGAAGCTGAACGTCCTCACGGCCGATTCGGGCAGCGCCGTCGTGAACAATCTCGATCCCGCCAAGGCGCCCGTCTCGCCGGCCATGGTAGGCCGGGCCGATCCGGATGTGATCAAGAGCCAGTACTATCCGACCAATCGCAATGTCCTGCTGCAGAAGGGCGGAAACAGCGACAAGGTCCAGTCCTTCGTCGACGAGAAGCTGAACGCGCTCCTGGATCAGCTCGCCTCCGAGCCGGATCGTGCCAAGCGCCTCGCGGTCGCAGGCGACGTCCAGAACTACGTGGTCGATCAGGCCTACGCCATTCCGATCTTCGAGGAGCCGCAGGCCTTTGCAGCCGCTCCTTACGTGAAGGGCGTGTCCTTCGAGGCGGTCGGTCGCCCCAGCTTCTACAACACCTGGCTGGCGCCCCGCCGCTAAGTAAATCTTCGGGCAGGCCGGGTGTCGCATGTGAACGACATCCGGCCTGCCTTTCGTCGATCACATCGATTTCCAGACAGGATCTCTCATGTCGCGATACGTGATTGGAAGGATCGGGCAGGCGGCCCTCGTGCTCTGGGCCGCGTTCACCGTTTCATTCGTCCTGCTGCAGGCCCTGCCGGGCGATGCCATCCTCATCAAGTTCCTCAATCCCGAACTCGGCCTCGGCCCGGAGCAGATCGCGGATATCCGCGCGTCCTATGCGGCGGACAGCCCGCTTTGGGTGCAGTATTTCAATACCGTCGTGAATTTCCTCACCGGTCATTTCGGCTATTCCATTCACGCGGGCGTCCCGGTCGGTGATCTGCTTCTCGCCAACCTGCCTCCGACCCTTTGGCTCGCGACGCTCGGCTTTCTGCTGTCGCTCATCCTCGCGCTAACGCTCGCCGCTCTCTCGGCGCTGTCTCCCTTCGCGTGGCTGCGCTCCTTCATCCAGTCGATTCCGGCGCTCTTCATCTCGACGCCCGTGTTCTGGCTGGGGATCCTGCTGATCCAGGTGTTCTCGTTCCAGCTCAAGCTCATTCCGGTCATCAACCCAGGACCGTGGGAGGCCCTGATCCTTCCCGTCGTGACATTGGCCGTTCCGATCTCGGCGCCGCTGGCCCAGATCCTGATGCGCAATATCGACGACGTCCTGACGGAGCCCTTCGTTGCGGTTGCCCGCGCCAAGGGAGCCTCCCATCGCTGGGTCCTGTGGCGGCACGTGGCGAAGAACGCCGTGCTGCCGACGCTCACCATCGGCGGCATCCTGTTCGGGGAGCTTCTGGCGGGCGCGGTCGTCACGGAAGCGGTGTTCGGCCTCAACGGCATCGGCGGGCTGACGCAGCGCTCCGTCGGCGATCAGGACATCGCGGTCCTGCAGGCGATCGTCGTGTTCTCGGCGGCGGCCTTCGTGCTCATCAATCTGACCGTGGACCTGCTCTACCCCGTCTTCGACCCACGCCTCAGAGTGAGACAAGGAGCTGTCGCATGACCGGCCTGAACGCGATCGGACGCAGTCTGCTGCGCGATGATGCGGATATCGTCAAAAGCTCCTCTCCGGGATCACGGCGGGTTTCATCGGGTATGCGTTGGCTGACGAGCATCAGGAGCATCCAGCCCGGTCTGGTGCTGGCCTGGATCGTCATGGCCGTCGTCGTGCTCTGGGCGCTGTTCCCGCAATGGTTCACCCGCTACAGCGCCACCGTCGGGGTTGCGCGCCAGCAGCTTCGCGCGCCCAGCGCTGAGCATTGGCTCGGCACCGATGCGCTGGGACGTGATCTTCTGGCCCGCATCATCTATGGCGCAGGCAATTCGCTCTCCGGAGCCTTCGTGGCCGTCGGCGTCGGCCTCGTGGTGGGCACGACGCTCGGCATCGTCGCCGGATCGGCGCGAGGCAGGATCGACGGCGCCATCATGCGCGGCGTCGACGTGCTGCTGTCGATCCCGCAGCTTCTTCTGTCGCTCAGCATCGTCATCCTCCTCGGGTTCGGCATCGTGAATGCCGCCATCGCGGTCGGTGTCACGTCGATCGCCAGCTTCGCGCGGCTTGCCCGTTCCGAGGTGGTGAGGGTCCGGGCCAGCGATTACGTCGAGGCGGCCTTCGGGAGCGGCGGGACGTTCAGCCGCGTTCTGCTGCGCCACGTCCTGCCGAACTCTCTGACGTCGGTGATCGCGTTCGCGGCCCTGCAACTCGGCTGGGCGATCCTGACCATTTCCACGCTGGGCTTTCTCGGTTACGGCGCGCCGCCGCCGACGCCGGAGTGGGGCCTGCTGATCGCCGAGGGCCGGAACTACATCGCGCGGGCCTGGTGGCTGACGACCGTCCCCGGAATCGTCGTCATTCTCGTCGTCCTGTCGGCGAACCGCATCAGCCAGTCCTTCGGAAAGGCCAAGGCATGACCGCCGCGATCAATATCAGGCCCGCATCCACGGATGTCTCGACAGCGCCGGTTCTCGAGATCGGCAATCTCGCCGTCGGTTATCGCGGCAGCGACGGGTTTCATCGGGTCGTCCACGACGTTTCACTGCTGGTGCGTCCGGGCGAAGTCGTGGCGCTCGTCGGCGAGTCGGGCTCCGGAAAGACCACCACGGCGCAGGCGGTGATCGGACTTCTCGCGGAGAACGGCCGATTGGAGGCCGGGACGGTCCGGCTCAACGGCACCGATATCGCGGGCTGGTCACAGAAGCAGCTCGACACCATTCGCGGCAGGAAGATCAGCCTGATCCCGCAGGACCCGACGAGTTCGCTCAATCCGGTCAAGACCATCGGCGCGCAGGTCGCCGAAGTGCTTCAGATCCACCGGCAGGGCAGCCGGGCGGAAATCGACGCTCGTGTCATCGAGCTGCTGGCGCGCGTCGGCCTCTCGCAGCCTGAGCTGCGCGCCAGGCAATATCCGCACGAGCTCTCGGGCGGCATGCGTCAGCGCGTCCTGATCGCCATTGCGATTGCCTTGCGCCCGGCCTTGATCATCGCGGACGAACCTACCAGCGCGCTCGATGTGACGGTGCAGAAGCGCATCCTCGACCTGATCGACGAGTTGCGCCGCGAATACGGCACGGCGGTTCTGTTGGTGACCCACGACCTGGGAGTCGCGGCCGACCGGGCCAACCATATCGTCGTGCTCAAAGGCGGACGTATTCAGGAGCAGGGGTCGACCTCGGAGGTCCTGGGTTCTCCGCGCAGCGAGTATACGCGCAAGCTTCTGGCCGATGCTCCCTCCCTCGGTAAGATTCTGCTCCGTACCCCGGGCCAGGTCCCCGCGCGTCAGCGGGAGCGATGACGCTATCGTCGTCGAGAACCTCGTGCAGGATTTCTCGGTCCACGGCCGCCGGGAGGCCTTCCGAGCGGTGGACGACGTTTCCTTCACCGTCCAAAGGGGAACGACCCACGCCATCGTGGGCGAGTCCGGCTCGGGCAAGACGACGACCGCGCGCAGCATCGTCGGCTTCCAAAGGCCCACGTCAGGACGCATTCTCGTCGACAATGTCGACGTGACGACCCTGCGCGGGGAAAACCTCCGCCAGTTCCGCAAGACGATCCAGCTCGTCTACCAGAACCCGTTCGCCTCGCTCGATCCGCGGCAGACCATCTTCCAGATCGTCGAGGAGCCGCTTCTGAATTTCGATCCCGTGCCGCGGGAGGATCGGGCGAGGAAAGTCCACGCCATTCTCGAGCGGGTCGGTCTTCCGCAATCGGTTCTGACCCGCAAGCCTCGCGCCCTCTCCGGAGGGCAGCGGCAGCGCGTCGCGATTGCCCGCGCGCTCGTGCTCGATCCGCAGGTCCTGGTGCTGGACGAGGCCGTGTCGGCGCTCGACGTCACGGTGCAGGCGCAGATCCTGGAACTGCTCGAGGAACTGCAGCAGGCCCTTGGACTGACCTACCTCTTCATCTCCCACGATCTCGCCGTGGTCCGCCAGATCTCGGACACGGTCTCGGTCCTGCACAACGGCCGCCAGGTCGACAGCGGCCGCGTCGGGGATGTGTTCCTGCGCCCGGGCAGCGCCTACACGCGCGACCTCATCAGCGCGATTCCCGGACAGCGCGATGTCAACCAGAACTAATTCCAGAAGGCCCAGTGGAGCAAACCGATGACAAATTCCTCGCACCGACAACGCCTCGGGTTCTTCACCCGCCTTCTGGATCAGGCCAGTGCAGGCGAGCGCTACCGGTTGGCCGCCGAGCAGATCGGTCATGCGGAGCGGCACGGGTTCGACTCGGCCTGGGTCGCCCAGCACCACTTTCATGAGGCGGAAGGCGGTCTCCCTTCTCCGCTCGTCTTCCTGTCCCACGTGGCGGCGCGGACCTCGAAGATTCGCCTCGGCACGGGGATCATCACCCTGCCGCTCGAAAATCCCATTCGGGTGGCGGAAGACGCGGTGGTGCTGGACCTCCTGTCCGGTGGTCGTCTCGAGGTCGGCGTCGGAACCGGCGGCACGCCGTCGTCCTTCACGGCATTCGGCCTCGACAGCACCAACCGCTCGGAGATCTACGATCGAAATCTCGCCATCGTGCGGGACGCCTGGGACGGTCGACCTCTCGAGGGAGGCGATTCAATCTATCCGGCTGCACCTGGCCTGAACGATCGCGTCTGGCAGGCGACCTTCTCCGTCGGGGGAGGAATCCGTGCCGGAAAAGCCGGCGACGGCCTCATGCTCTCGCGCACGCAGCCCCGGCCTAAGGACGCGCCTCGAGCCTCTCTCCCGGACATTCAGCATCCCATCATCGATGCCTATCTCGAGGCGCTGCCCGAGGGCCGGGAGCCGCGTATCGTCGCCTCGCGTTCGCTGTTCGTCGCGGACAGCAGGGAGGAGGCGCTGCGCCTCGCGGAAAAGGGATTGCGCCGCGTCGTGGCCGACTTCGCCGCCAAGGGGCACGTGATCCCGGGCGACACCCTGGTGGACATCATTGCGGCTCTCGACACTCACGTGGGCACGCCCCAGGACGTGATCGAGAGCTTGAGCCGAGACACGACCCTGCCACGGGTGACGGACCTCGTGTTCCAGGTCCACTCGATCGATCCTCCGCACGAATACATCCTGCGGTCGATTGAACTGATCGCAAGCGAGGTCGCCCCGGCGCTCGGCTGGCAGAACCCGGCAGGCAAGCCCGAGAAGCGCGTCGCCCTCGTGCGTTGAACCAGCCACGTCAACAATCGGCACGTTAACAATCGGCACGTCAACAATCGGAATGTGAGAAGACCATGAGCACCATCATATCGGACGTCATCGATCATCTTGCCGGGATTCAGCCGGGTTCGAGCCTCGACACGTTGCGCGACCAGCGGCAGCAGGCCCGGGAGAACGCGCAGAAGAGCTTTCAGGCGCTGTTCGAGCCGGAGTTCCCGGGCAATGTCACGGCGATCGAGCGTTACGCCGTCGCTACCTTCGTGGCAGGCCTGCATCGTCAGCCTCACGTGACCGCCTTCTATGCCGCCTCCCTGCAGGAGCTCGGACATCCCAGGCTGACCGACGCGATCAAGGCGGAGATTGCCCGGGGTTCCGTCGAGGGCCCCTATGGCCGCTATCCGCAGGGTCCTCTCACGGTCGAGGACAAGGAGGGCCCCGTCTACAAGGTCTCCGCGGACAACCGGGAGAGCCTCGGACAGCGGCTCGCCGCGGCGCTCGAGCATGCGCATCTGCTCGTCTTCCATCCGCGGGATGCAAGCCCGACCGCCTTGCAGAAGCTGCTCGATGCCGGCTGGTCGACGACGGATATCGTGACCCTGTCGCAGCTGGTGGCGTTTCTGTCCTTCCAGATCCGCGTCGTCGCGGGCCTGCGGGCTCTTGCGGGCTCGTCCGCAATCGACACCACCGATGCGGAATACACGCAGATCTTCACGGGCGTCCTGGCGTCCGGCGCCGTTTGAGAAGGAACGATTCCATGACCGAGAAAACCCTGTCGCATCCCGACAACCGGGAGCCCACGGCATTCACCCAGGAAGAGCTCGGCTGGGCGCCCTGGCTGGAGCCGTTCCCCGCCGATCAGCTGACCGAGAGGCACTGGGCCGGTCTCGTCGATGCGTCGCGCGCCAAGTCGCCATACTTCCTTCTGCTCGCCCGCGATCCGGATATCCTGCAGGCCAGGACGAAGACGGACAAGGACATCTTCTACAACACGAGCAACGGCCTTCCCCGCGCCGAGCGGGAACTCGCCGCGACGGCGACCTCGCGCTCCAACGGCTGCATCTTCTGCGCGTCCGTCCATTCCCGGTTCGCCACGCAATATTCCAAGCGCGGCCCCGACGTTCAGCGTCTTCTCGACGAGGGCGTCGAGGCGGATATCGACGGCCGCTGGAACGCCGTCATCGAGGCTTCCGTGGCGTTGACGGATACGCCCATCGCGTTCGGCGACAGGCAGATCGAGGCGCTGCGTGAAGCGGGACTCGACGATTTGGAGATCGTGGACGTCATCAACGGTGCGGCCTTCTTCAACTGGGCCAACCGCTTGATGCTCTCCCTCGGCGAGCCGACGCCGCCGGCCGGACGGTGAGGCGACGCTTTCAACTCTCTCACCTCATCCTGAGGAGCCGCTGAAAAGCGGCGTCTCGAAGGAGGTTCCAGAGAGCCAAGAATCCTCCTTCGAGACGCAGACTTACGTCTGCTCCTCAGGATGAGGGTTGAGCTTCCAAAAACCTGGATGGCCGGGCCTGTCCCGGCCATGACGGGAGGAGCAGTGGTGCGGTTAGACGATGGAAAACGTCGGAAGAGCCGCGGCCCCTCAATCCCCGCCCCACGTCATCACTGGGCTTGTCCCGGTGATCCCGATTGGAGGAGCGCGGCGTTTCAAACAAACGAGATGGCCGGCACAAGGCCGGCCATGACGTCCAAGAAGTCATCAACGGTCTCTGCGACCCCTTAGCGCTCCGCCGAACGACGGGATCCGCCGTCGATCTGCTGGCCGAGCAGCGCGATCGCCTGCTGATAGACCGATGCCGCGTTCCAGGCCTGGATCGCCCTGAAATTGGGTTCGCCCGGCTGGTATCCTGCACCGGCAAGCCAGCCATTGGCCTTGAGGAAGTTGGCGGTTGCCGCCAGGGCGTCGGCCGTGGTGTCGAGATTGCCGCCATTGCCGTAGTTCAGGATGCTCTTGGGCATGAACTGGGTCTGGCCGATCTCCCCGTGCATGGAGCCGCGCGCGTTGCTCGAGAGGGCTCCGCGGTCGATCAGGGTCAGGGCCGCGTAAAGCTGGTCGGTGAAGAATTCCGGCCGGCGGCAGTCATAGGCGAGGGTCGCCACGGCCGACAGCGTGTGCTGGTTGCCGCGCTGGCTCCCGAAGGCCGTCTCCATGCCCCAGATGGCGATGAGCGGCCCCGGCGGGACGCCGTAGCGCTGCTCGAGGGACGCGAACAGGGCGGCGTTCGACTGCTTGAGCGAACGCCCGCGCGAGACGATGACCGGACCGCCCCGCTTGGCCAGGAACTGATCGAGGGACAGCCGGAAGCTCTTCTGGCCGCGGTCGGCCCGGATCGTGGTCGTCGCGTAGTTCGTCGCCATGAGGGCGGAGATGGTCGAGGCGCTGATGCCCCTGGCCCGCGCTTCCTGGGCGAAATCCTGCTTCCAGTCCTCGAAACCGGCCGCGCTGTTGCCGCATTGCGCAGCGCCCGCTGCCCCGGCCATTCCCACCAGCGACACCAAGCCCGTGACGGCGGCGATCCCGTATTGCCAGCCCCTCATCATTTCGATCTCCTTACACGTCGTTTTACGTCGGGTGAAACGTTGCCGCCTCATCCCGGCCAAGTTGAGGCATCATGGTCAAGCTTCGTAACGTTTAGTCCAGATTGACGGTTCCCAAAGCGAAGCCCGTCTTGTCCTGTGTGATCCAGACCACTCCCTCTCCGAGCATCAACCCCTTGTCCCGGACGAAGACGCTCTCGAACGTGGATTTGGCGACCGCTTCCCGGATTGCGGCGTTCATGACGGTCTCCTTCGCGGCGATCAGCTGCTCGCGGTTTCTGATCGTGCGTCTGACCTTGCCCGTCACCATCAAGGGATAATGGCTCACGCGGGAGAGAAGTTCGGCATCTCCGGACCGGAAGGCCGCCTTCACGCGCCTGAAGCCGTAATAGGCCGCATAGGGATCGAAGTCCTGAGCGCGGTAGCTGGCCTCGATGTCCGGGCTCAGCTTCGGCCGCGAAAAACCGGTCTCCGGCGTCCTGACCGGCAGGTCGAGGGACCGCCGCAATTCCCGCACGAGGAGGTTCAGGGCTCTCTGGCGGTCGTAGAGCGTCTGGAGTTCCGGGGAGCGTGCCCGACCGTCTCCGGTCGCGAGCGATCCCGTGATCTCCTGCCTGACCGCCTTCGGGTCCGACCCGGCGTTGCGCCGATCCCGGGACCCGGCCCTTTCGTCCAGTTTCGCATCGAGCTGGTTCCTGGCGACCCAGACCCTTTCCTCGACCTCGGCCAGAACCTCTTCATGCGACGCCCTGAAGCCGGGACCCCGCCCGAGGTCGGACGGCAGGGCCTTCATGGCGTCCTGGGGCTTGGGGCCTTTCGGCTCATCGGACGGATACCGCGGATCGATCTTGTAGGTCCTGCCGTAGACCCGGACGAAGAACGGATCCGCGTGAGCGGGAAGAACGACGGAAAGAGCCAGCAGGCAACCGAGCAGCCCGAGGATTCTGGCGGTGAAGCCGGTCATTGCCGTCTCCGCTCGATAAGGAAATCGGTCGACGCAGTGTACACTGCGACGTCAAAGGGTGAAACGGCCGAACGACATATCGAAACTGGCATCGGAGCCTACCGGGTTCTTCGCCTCGTCCCTCGTGGCGGCGC
This sequence comes from Microvirga sp. RSM25, assembly GCF_044784385.1. Lineage (NCBI taxonomy): Bacteria > Pseudomonadati > Pseudomonadota > Alphaproteobacteria > Hyphomicrobiales > Methylobacteriaceae > Microvirga > Microvirga sp. RSM25. The sequence continues at coordinate 1,455,033 of NZ_CP173039.1, forward strand.
CTGCAGGCGATAGCGCTGCATGTCGGTGCGGTCCCGGTCGGCGATCTTGTCCTGCCGCTCGCCGGCCAGGACGGCGACGATGTCGTCGCGGACCGCCGGGAAGATCCGATAGTACTGGTGGCTCTGGAAATCATGTCGCGGGTCGATCGCGTCGCTGACGTCCACCGCCGTGACCTTGTCGCTGATCATCGCCATGTTCTCCGGTCCGTCCACGCCCAGGCGCGGGCCGTTGAACTTGGTCACGGAGCTCAAGGTCGAGAGGATCCAGTCCTTCTGGGTGTGATAGACGGTGACGCGGGTGCCGAGGCGCGGCAGATATCGCAGCTCCCTGGCATCGTCGAAGGCGTCCTCGTCCTCGTCGGCGGCGGCCAGGACGATCTGGTCGAAGGTGCGGCGCAGACGATTGGGATCGGGCGCCTCGGTCGGCAGGGCCACCAAGGCCGGGAGAGGACGCTCCTGGGCATCCGGCGCGGGAGAGTCGACCGTGCGGACATATTCGCGCGGCTCGCCCTGAGGCACCTGCATCAGGGCCTGCACGGCATACCGGAACGCGTAATTCCCCATGCTGTGGCAGATGAGATGCAGCGGCTGGCGGCAAAGCGCCTGGTGGGGAAGATTGTCGATGAAGTCGTAGAGAATGCGCATCGTCCGGGCGATGGCCACGCCGGAGGCCCGCGCGGTGCTGCGGTCGTGGAAGTAGTCGTTGTACGGCAGGGGCGTCGGCAGGAGCGTGCCGATGGAAGGCCAGGTGAACGCGAACACGTTCGCATCGATGCCGTAGAAGTTGATGATCGTTGCGGCGCGCTCGATGGCCTCCTTGAAGGTGTTCGAGAAGCCGTGGATCACCACGAGGGTGGGACGTCCTCCGTCCTGCATGTCCTGTCGCAGCTTTTCGAAGATGTCACGGCTGCCGCGCTGGATCGTCGGTCCGATGAGCTGCTCCGGCGCCACATAGAGTGAACCCGAGATGAAGCTGGAACTCGTTGCCGTGACACTCGCCTCAGCGCTGCCGAACCGCACCGCCGTGCCGTCGATGGGCCCGAGCTCCGAACCGAAATCGATGATCGCACCGCTCCCGTCAGTGAGCGGCATGCGGTTGGTTGCGAAATAGACCGTCACTTTCTGCGCCATGACCCGTCTCTCCACTCAAGAGAGTGTCGCACGTCCAGGGCGAGGTGTCAGCCTGATGAGGCTTCGGACGAAACCCGCGGATGAGGAAGGGAGAATCCCGATCATGAGCCGGATTCTCCCTTCCTCATCTGCATATTCTCATTGCTTGCTGGATGCGGGACACTCACTCCCTCGTCATCACCGGCCTTGTGCCGGTGATCTCGATGAATTGGAGCGCCGCGCTTCGCATGATCGGGATGGCCGGCACAAGGCCGGCCATGATGTGGAGGGTGCGAATGCAACCAACTTTGACAAGATGGCGATCTCGGACAACTCTGCGGCCGGGGCGATCGGAAGGCTGAGGTCATGCGCGTTCGGCTCGGCTACCAACTCTCCATCACGGCGCTGTTCGTGGCGGTTGTGCTGACTGTCGGCCTTGTCCTGGTTTTCCTGAGCTTCGACCGGGCGCGATCGATCACCCGCTCGGCCGCGCTGGCCTTCATCGATCGGGTAGCCGATCATACGGCCGACCGGGTCGACGGACAGTTCAAGGACGTGCTCGACATCCTCGAAGTGCTGCGACAGCTGCAGCCCGTCGAAACCGGTGCGATCCTGGACAATCCGCCGTTCTATGCAACTCTGGCGGCGCTTCTGCGCCGGCATGGACAGCTCTACAACCTCTATGTCGGCTACGACGATGGCGGGTTCATCGAACTCGACGTGCTGGATCGGGCAGGGCCTGCCCTTCGCGCTCAGCTCCGTTCCCCGGCAGATGCCGCCTTCCGGCTCAGCATCGTCGAGCAGCCGAAGGATGGCACGTCGAGGATACGATACACGGACTATCTCTCCCCCGATTTGGCGGTTATCGCCCACGAGCGGCGCGAGGCGGATTACGATCCGCGCGAGAGACCCTGGTATCGGGACGCGTTCCAGCCGGGCGCCGGCGCCATCACCGATCCCTATGTGTTCAAGGCGGCCAACCTGATCGGCTATACGGTGCGCGTGCCGTTCTCCGAGAGGCGGCGCGGGGTCATAGCCGGAGATATCCTTCTCGCCGACACGGACGCTTTTCTGCGGACCCAGAAGCTTGGAACCACCGGCGTCGTATTTCTCTTCGACGATAGCGGCAGGGTCGTCGCGCACCCGCGCATGTCGGAGGTCCTGCACGCCCGGGCTGCGGATGCTCCGCTCGACCTGCCGCGTGTCGATCAGATGTCGACCGTCGATGTCGCCAAGCCTTTGAACGCGTGGCGGCAGGGCGGGGCGGCGCAGCAGATTTTCGAAGCGGCGGACGGGCGAACCTACGTGGCTGCGTTCCGGTCGATCAAGACCGCTGGCGCGTCCGGCCTTCGACTGGCCGTCATGGCGCCACTGGACGATTTCTTCGCGGAGATCGAGGCGGGGCGGCGGCGGCTGTTCTTCCTGGCGCTCGGCTTCGTTCTCGCCACACTTCCGGCCGTCTGGTGGATCGGATCGATGCTGTCCCGTTCCATGAAGGCGCTTGCCGTCGAGACGGATCGTATTCAGAAGTTCCAGACAGACGGGCCGGCAAGGGAGGTCCGGTCGATGATCCGCGAGATCGACGATCTCGGGCAGTCGGTCGCGACCATGCGGACTGTGGTGCGGACATTTGCGAGCTTCGTTCCGAAACGACTGGTGCAGCAGCTTCTCGCAACGGGCGACGCGCTGCGGCTCGGCGGTTCCCGGCGCGAGGTCACGATTCTGTTCACCGACATCGCGGGGTTCACCAACATCACTGAGAAGGCCGATCCCGAGCAGGTGATGATCCGGACCTCGCGCTATCTGGCCGTTCTCTCGGCGGTGATCATGGAGCATGGCGGCACGGTGGATAAATTCGTCGGCGATGCGATCATGGCGATCTGGAACGCGCCTGCGGATGATGACGATCATGTCGCCCATGCCTGCGCGGGCGTGCTGGCCTGCCGCGAGGCCAACCGAAGGCTCAATGCGGAATTCGAGAATGAAGGGTGGCCGGCCTACCGGACGCGGTTCGGGCTGCACACCGGAGAAGCGGTCGTCGGCACCATCGGGTCGGCCGACCGGATGGCCTACACGGTCCTCGGCGCGACGGTGAACCTGGCGGCCCGGCTGGAGCCGCTCAACAAGCAGTACGGCACCGAGATCCTGGTCAGCGATGCCGTCCGCCAGCGCGTCGCCGACCGCTTCGCCTTCCGACTGGTCGATGAGATCCAGCCAAAGGGTTTCGAGGCGACCGTCCGGGTCTACGAACTGTGTGGGGAGGTGCAGGAGCGGGTTGGGATGCAAATCGGGAATGGTGGGGGATGATACCTTCCCCGTCATCACCGGGCTTGTGCCGGTGATCTCGTTTGCATGGAGCGCCGTGCTCTTCTTTACCGGGATGGCCGGGACAAGCCCGGCCATGACGTGGAGTGATGTCTGCAACCGGTCCGAAGGATTGCAAATCCCCTGACGTCATCACCGGGCTTGTCCCGGTGATCTCGGTCCGAGAGGCGTCTCACCTTTCCGTATCGGGATGGCCGGCACAAGGCCGGCCATGACGTGGAGGAGTTGTGACGGCTTGTTATTCTCGATGAACCAAGCCAACCATGGGTTATGGGACTGTATTACGTCTATATCCTCGCGAGCCGGCCCGGTGGCGCCCTCTATGTGGGTGTTACCAACGATCTGGCGCGGCGCGTATGGGAGCATAAGACCGGGCACGGCAGCGGTCACGCGCGGCGCTATAAGATCGGCCGGCTCGTCTATTACGAGAGCTACCCGAGCATTGTGGATGCCATTCAACGGGAGACGTCGATCAAACGTTGGCCACGCACCTGGAAGACAAACCTGATCCTTGGAATGAACCCGACATGGCGTGATCTTTACGAGGAGCTGAACGCCTGACCGCTATAACTCCACGTCATGGCCGGCCTTGTGCCGGCCATCCCGCTCCCGTGAAGCGCAGTGCTTGTTCTAATCGGGATCACCGGGACGAGCCCGGTGATGACGGCCGGGGAATAGGTAGCCTCCGGACCGTTAGCGGATACCGCTCCACGTCATGGCCGGCCTTGTGCCGGCCATCCCGATAAGGAAAGGTGAGACGCTTCATGCAAACGAGATCACCGGCACGAGGCCGGCGATGACGTGGCAGGTGGTGTCATCCCCGGCGAGCGGAGCGAGGGAAGGGGATCCACTCCCACGCTCAGCGCTCTCGATTCCGTTCCCCTTCGCTGACGCTCCGGCCGGGAATGACACCACCGGAGCGCCGCGCCGAACGATCCTCTAGTTCACCTTCCGCAGCACGGCGTTGCCGTCCTCCAGAATGCGCTGGGCGGCATCGGCGATCGAGATCTGTCCGAAGGCCACTTGATCGGCCACCTTGCGCATGACGTTGTTGTCGAACTCGACGGCTCCGATCGGCACCGGCGGAGGATAATCGCTCACCTTGTCGGCCAGGAGGTTGACGTAGTCCACGGTCGCGCGCTCGACGTCGTTCAGACTGGGCAGGATGGCCTCGCGCACCTTGGGCGACATGGGAACGCCGCGCTCGACACCGAGAATCTTGCCCGCTTCGACGTCGTTGACGAAGAAGCTGATGAAGGCTGCCGCCTTGTCGGGATTCTTGGTCGTCGACCCGATGCTCCAGATCAGCGCCGGACGGTAGTAGTGGCCGGACTTCGTGCCCGGTCCCGACGATGGCACCATGGTGATCCCGAGCTTGTTCTTGGTGAGAAGCTGATAACCGATGAGCTGGTTGGAATAGGTCAGGCCCATGGCCGACTTGCCGAGCGCCAGGGAGTTCCGCTCGATCTGGTTCTGGTCCAGCGTCTGCACATCGGCCGGAACGCAGCCGTTGCGCTTGCGCAGATCTTCCCAGTAGGTGAACCACTCCTTCGCATCATCCACGGTGAACCCGAGCTTGGCGTCTTCCGTATACAGGCGCTTGCCGCGCTGACGGAGCCAGACGTCGAACACGTAGTGATAGCGGGCGCCGTAGGGAGCGCCCCAATAATCGGGGCGTCCCGACGCCTTGGTGAGTTCGACCGCCATGTCGGCAAACTCCTTCCAGGTGGTCTCGTGCGTCGGCGGCTTGATGCCGGCCTTCTCGAAGACCGTCTGGTCGTAGAAGAGGGAGAACGAATTGAGGCCCAGCGCAACGCCGTAGATCTTGCCGTTGGCGCGGCAGAGATCGACCATCTTCTCGCCGAAGCTGGAGATGTCGAGCTGCTTGCCCACGAACTCGTCCATGGGTTTCGCGGCGCCGCGCCCGGCATAATCCGCGAGGCTGCTCGGCTCCAGCTGGAACACGTCGGCGATGTTGCGTCCCGCCATCTGCGTGCCGATCTTCGCCCAGTAATCGGCGCCGACGGGCTCACCGGCGATCTCGATGCCGGTGCGCTCGGTGAACAGTTTGCCCACGTCGGTCGTGCGCCTTGCCCGGTCGGGGGATCCCCACCACGTGCAGCGCAGCCGTGCGGCGTCTCCTTGCGCCCAGCTCATGCCGGGGGCATTGATGGCGGCGGCGCCGCCGAGTGCCAGAGCGGATTTCAGTAAGGTACGACGATCGAGATAAGTCTTCATGGCTTCCTCCCATACGCTTCTCACATCGTTCTTCAGCGAGGGGGCGAGAAGCACGCCCCTCGGCGAGTGTCGTTATAGAGGTCGCGCCGCTCCAGCCGGGCGGTCCTTCACCTCTTCCAACAATTGACGAAACACGGCTGCATCGAGCCGGAACTGTTCGGGACTGTCGTCGCGGACGAATTCCAGCATGGCGAAACGGTCTCCCGGCCAGCGTGTTTCCGGAGCTTCCGTCAGGATCCTGCTCCAGTACGTTCGCTGGTCCGACAGCGGATAGCGGCTCTTCTCCCCGTCCCACGCGAAAACATGGACATGCGAGGTCTCGGCGCCGATGGCACGGAGCTCGTCGAGCGCTTCGTCGAGAGGCAGGCCGGGCCGGGGCTGCCAGTAGAGAAACACGTTGGGATCGTCGATCTCCGCCGCGAGTTTCTGGGCTGAGGCGAGATCGTCGGTCAGGGAATTCGGATGGTATTCGAGGCCGATCGTCACGGATGCGGAATCCGCCAGTCTCGCCATGCGCCGGATCAGCGACGCGGCGTGCTCGCGCTCCTGCTGAGAATAGGTCACGGAATCGCGGTTGCGCGAGCCCGGCCAGATGCGGATGTTCGGAGCACCGAGAGCCTGCGCGGTTTCAAGCACAGTGGCGAAGGCAGTCTCGTCGTCGCTCGGCGGTGCGATGTAGGATCCGTAGGAGATCACCGAGAGGCCCGCGTCTTCGGTCAGGCGCCGAACATGGCGTGCAAAGTCGAGTTGACCGGGTGGAACATGCACATCGCCCGCCCATTCGATCCCTTCGATGCCGCATTCCGTCGCAAGCCGGACGATGGTCCTGGGCGCGAGCTTGCGGAATGTCACCGAGCACAGGCCGGGCCGGAACGACGTCATGCCATCGTCTCCAGGGCGGCGGGCGTGATGGCGGAGCGCAAGGGGCGGCCCTCGACGAACCGCTCGATCTCTTTGACGATGTATTCGCCGAGCAGCTCCCGCTCATTGCCGATGGCGCCGGCGATATGGGGCGTGAGAAAGACGTTCGGAAGGTCGTAGAGCGCGGATGACGTCTCCGGAACTTCCGGATGGGTGACATCGATGATCGCATCGATGCGGCCCGTGCGCAGCTCATCGATGAGGTCGTCCTGATTGACGATGATGCCGCGCGCCGTGTTGATGAGCGTCGCCCCATCGGGCATGAGGGCCAAGTGCCTGCGGGCGATCATGCCCTGCGTCGCCGGCAGGGCAGGGGCATGAATGGAAACGACATCCGAGCGCCGCATCAGCTCTTCCAGGGAAACGCTCTCCACGCCAAGAGCCGCTGCCTCCTGAGCGCTCACATACGGATCGTGAAGCAGAACCCTGAAGTGGAACGGCTCCAGAAGCTCGATGACGCGCCGCCCGATCCTCGAGGCTCCGATGATGCCGATCGTTCGATGGAAATTTCCGAGTGATCGCGACGTCATCGGAAAGGTCCGGGTGCGGTTTCGGTCCGAGCGGTAGATATCGCGAAAACGGAAGACCTGCTTGTTGGCGAAGATGATCGCCGCGAGCGTGAATTCGGCCACCGGGATGGCGTTTGCCTCGGCCGCGTGAGTGACCGCAACTCCGGCCGCGAGAACATCCGGCGACAGGAACCCTTTGACGGTCCCCGCCGCATGGGCGACCAGCTTCAGTTGCGGCGCCATCTCCAGAATGTCCCGCCCGATGGCCGGACAGCCCCAGCCGGTGATGAGGATTTCGGTCTTCCGGAACACATCGGGTGCCTGCCCCAGGGTAAACGACCGGAGCGGGTTGGGATCGAGGATCGTGCAGCACCGTGCCAGCCGGTCGAGCAGGTGTGACGTGAGGACACCTTCCGTACGGGCAGGATCCATGGCGAAGGCGACGCTGTACGGCCGGGTCATGGCGCCATTCTCCAGGCGATGGCGCCGACGCGGCGGCTGTCCCGTGATATGAGAGCTTCCAGCTCGTCGATTGCCGGTGCGGGTGGAATGTCCTTCCAGATCGCGGCCGCATCGAACCGATCGGTCAACGCGATCGCCGCCGTCATCAGAATCGTTTCTCCGCTTGGGATTTCGCCGCGGAGCTGCGGCACGAATGTCTTCGGATAGAGCAGATTCGTGTTGGGAGGAGCTTTCAACGCGACTCCCCGGCGTTCAATCAAGGATCCCAGATCGGCGATGCCGCTGAACTCGCCGGCGCCGACGACCAGCGCAGCGCCGTTTCGCTCCTCGATCCGTTCCAGCTTCCGGTAGGCATCCGCGCGGGGAATCGCAAAGCCCCCTTCGGCGGTGCTCAGCGGACGCGGCGTTCTGATCCGGTGGACCCGGACATGCCATGGGTTGGCCGGGAGGAGCCAGGTTTCCACCTCGACATCGGACCAGGGACGCCAGCGGGCATAGAGAACAGTCCCGGCGATGCGCGCCTCTTCATTGGTTTCGCGCACGCGGAAATGCCGGCCGTCGTCGCTGAAGGCGAGCATCCCGTCCAGGGCCGCCCCCTCGAAGATGCGTTCGTCGCTCTCGACGCTGAAGGCATAGCGGGACGAATAGACGAACTTGGCATACTTCTCGCTGCCGAACCGCATCTGGAGGTTTTCCTGACCGGACGACAGCGCGATGACGTTTCCGGGGGTGTGCATCATCACCATGCCGGGTTGGGGTTGAGAGGATGTCTCCGAGATGACGGGAGCCGGTGCTTCCTCGGCCGTCCAGAACGGGTGCGACGGGGGAAGGGCAAGCGGCAGGAAGGCCTTGAAGGCCCAATAGGGCGACCCTGCCGAATTGTAGTTCTCCGACATGAGCAGGTTGGCGTAGCCGAACCCGACGGTGAGCACGCCGCTCCGGTCGGTGATCGGATACTGGGCCCACCAGCGCAGATGGCGGAGATAATAGCCCTTCACCTCGCCCCAGGGCAGCGCCTCCTCGTCCGCAAAGGCCAGCGCGGCCCAGAAGCCGGCACAGGCAAAGCGGTAGGTCATGCTGCGGCCGAAGACGAGCGCGCCGCCGTCGTCCGCGAACCAGTGCCGGATGTTCGGAGCGAACAGACGGGCCCAGTCGCGGAACCGTTGCTTCCGCTCCTCGTCGGTTGCCGCCAGGGCTGCGTAGATCAGCCCGTAGAAGTGCATCGCAAAGGGGATGTAATGATCGACACGCGGGACATTGCCATCCCGGTACCATCCATCTCCGAGGTAGAATGCTTCCAACTCTTGAAGGTATTGCTCGGTGAGCGTTCGGTCGAAGTCTATGCCGATCCGCTCGAGACCGAGATCGATCATCACCCGGAAGAACTTCCAGTTGTTGTCGGCGAACTGGTGGGGGCGTGCTTCCAGCAGATAGGTGGCGACGTTCCTTCGCGCACGCTCGTCAAGAGGGTCCCACAGGTGCTGGGGGATCAAGCGAAGCGCGAAGCCGAGCGCGGCCAGTTCGACCATCCTCTGATCGCGGTCGGTGACCTTGCCCCAGTACTCGGGATGCTCGGGATCCGTCCCGTTGGCGAGCCCTTTTGCGAAGAGATGCCAATGGGGAAAGTCTCCGCCGCCGGCGGCATAGGGCGCCAATCCCCAGAGCGGCCGTGCAAAGCCTTCCAGATCCGCCGCGGCCTGATCGAAATGGGCAGCCGTGGCGCTGAGGCTCACCCGAGCGCCTCCTTCCGAAAAGGCAGGCAGGAGCGGATTGAAGAGATCCAGAAGCGCCTTTTCGACATCCCCTCTCGTCTTGAGCGGGTTGCCGGCGAGAGGATTGGCATGGATGGGGGTATAGGTCATGCCGAGAGCTCTCCATCTTCGGGCTGCTTGGAAGGAGCCTGCACAGTGGCGCCTTCGACCAGCCTGACAGCCAATTCGACCTTGCGCGGCTCTGCGCCGGGATCGGCGATGCGACGCTGCATGAGGTAATAGGCCTCCTGACCGATCGCCTCCCGGTCGACATGCATGGTGGTCAGCCGCGGCATGGTCATGGATGCGCAGGGCAGGTCGTCGAACCCCATCACGGCGAAGTCGCGAGGGATCGAAAAATGGTGATTGGTGAGAGCTTCCATGACCCCGACCGCCATCATGTCGTTCATGCAGAAGGCGGCGGTGAAGCCTTGGTCGTCGCGCAGAACCGCCTCCATCGCTTCACAAGCCTCCATGCTGGTCCGGGATGCGGAAGGCAGCTGGACGATGCGCGTCGTCACGCCATTTTTCGCGGCCGCCGCCTCGAAGCCGCGGACGCGCTCCCGGATCGTATGGCGATGGGACATCGTGAAATGGAGAATCCGCTGGTGGCCCGCGGCAATGAGATGCTGAGTCGCGAGCCGCGCCCCGTAAAAGTTGGCGGGCGATACGCAGTCGAACTGAAGGTCAGGGTCGTTGCCGTTGACCCAGACGGTCGGGATTTTGGATTCAATGAGCCAGCCGCACAGATCCTCCGGTGGGTCGATGCCGACCAGGAAGATACCCGTCGCATCGGTCTCCGACAGGGTGTGCTTCAACTCGGATGCCTTCAGGGAGGATGATCGGACGAGCCGCGGCAGGAGAGTGCCGCCCGAACGGGATGCGGCTCCCCGCAGACCGCTCAGAATTCCTTCATAGAACATACCCAACCCGCCCGTTGCCTGATCGACCGGTATGAGTGCAACGGACCGTTGGTTTTGCGGCTGGGCGCTCGGCACCGGGCGGATGTTATAGCCGAGTTCGGACGCGATCCGGATCACCTGATCCCGCACATTCGTGCTGATGCCGGGCTCGTTCGCGAGGACACGCGATACGGTGCTCACCGAAACGCCGGCAAAGCGGGCGATGTCCGTCTGGCGCGGACGACGGCTGAGGCTCACTCTCGTCATCTCCTCCCCGCTTTTATTCGTTGCATGAATTTGTTGCGCAAGCCGAGCCCAGTTGCAATCCTCATGCAAATGCAAAATTTTGCACGAGGATTGCCTTGGGGTTGCGGTGTCTCTGTGCCGAGATCGAGCAGCTGCGCTCACGGTACCGAGGTGATGGTCAGCGCGGCGATCTGCCGACCTGGGTTCCGATGACGGCGGCTGAGACGATCGCCAGGCTACCCACGACGAGGGAAAGCGTCGGGACGATGCCGAAGTAGAAATAATCGGCGATGGAGGAGAAGACGATCACGACATAGCTGAGGGGGCCAGGATGCTCGCTTCGGCCAGTTGGTGGGAGCGCAGGAAGCAGAATTGGCCGACTTGGGCGAGGACGCCGATGATGAGGAAGGCGGGAAGGTCGTCCAGTACCGGGGGAACCCAGACGAAAGCCGCCGGGATGGCCGTCAGGATGGCAAGGCCGATGGTATAGAACACCATCAGGACGACGGCGTGTTCTCCCGTGAGACGGCGGGTCTGAATAACGCTCAGGGAGCCAAAGAGGACCATTCCCAAAGCCGCCAGCAAACCCCAGTCCCAACTCATCGAACCGGGCTTCACGATGAACAGCACGCTGACGAAGCAGATGACGGTCGATATCCAATGCCGCCGTAGAATACGCTCGCCCAACATCAACGCGGCAAGGGCCAGAATGACGAAAGGACGGGTGAAGCCGATCACGGTGACGAGCGTCAAAGGCAGGGCGGCGGTGGCGGCATAATTGCAGCTCAGGGCCAGCGTACTGCAAAGCACCCGTCCGAGATGCCCCTTTACTTGCCGGCTGTTGAACACGTCGGATCGATAACGCCATATGAGCGGGGCAATGAGCAGGAGCCCAACGATGGCGCGGAAGAAGACGAGCTGGATCGCGGGAAAGGTCGCGCCGGCCTGCTTGATGACTCCCATCGACGTGACGACGAGCACCATGTCGGCCAGGGCAAAGACCGCCCCTTGTCGATTGGCGACATGACGGTCTTTGACATCGGTTGGAGGCATCATGTTGGAGAAAGGCCTGATCTGGGCAGGCCCGACATTGAGCAGATCTGCCCAGGAAGTCTCGTCCGACGCCGTTAACATCAGCTTATCGATCTGCTGAAACGACAAATGTGCTCAGGCAAGACGGACAAGCTTGATAGGCGAAAGGCTACCGACGGTCGATGACGGTGTATTCTGCGTCGATCACATCATCCTGCGAGTGGTTCCGAGCGCGGCGCACACGGCGGCGAAGGTAGAAATACAAGGCCGTGCCGCCTGCAAGAAGGAGAGGGAGCACCACGAAGAGACCGATCAGCATCATCGCCAGCAGGGCAACTCCTGCCGCAGCCACGGCCACCATTCTCACCAGAATGGACAGGAAGCCACCGGAAGGGGTGTTTGTCGTTCGTGTCCGAAAAACCGCGTAGTCCATGATGGATCCTCCAGTTGCGGGAGCGCTCGTCGGCGCAAGGGCAAGAGAGGTGTCCGACATCGCGAGCGGCGACCCGCTCGCCAGAGGGGCCCGGACCCCTAGGCCACGCCAATGTGGGAGGAGAATAGGGCGGATGCAAGGCTAAGGAGAATAATCCCGCACAGACGCTTTCCGTATGGTTGTCTCGGGGGATTGCTTCCTTACTGCCAGAGGGCGAGCCGATTACTTATCCGTTTGGACAAGAACAGCAACCTGAACTCTAGATGGAGGTTCAGATCCTTGCGGAAGCCCGTCTTCCGCTGAGTTTCTGAAATCAATCGATGAACAGCTTGGCGCAATGAAACAACATATAATTCGCAGAGATTATATATTTGTTCAAAACAGCGCTTTGAGGACCCGGCAATCATCAACGCGCAGCTTGCATTGTGTCTCCAACATCTCGTTAAATAATCAACTGCTGCCACAATAGGACGGTGCTGAACTGAGAGTTGGCAATGAATTGTCCACGCTGTGCACAACCTAGCCCGGACAATGCACGGTTTTGCAGCCAGTGTGGGGCACCTCTTGTCCTGGATGCTCCAGTATCGGAGAGTTCTTCGACAGAGCCAGAGAGTACGGAAGAGTTCAAGCCCGTCACGATCCTCTTTGCAGATATCGTTGCTTCGACTGAACTTGTTTCAAAACTCGATCCTGAACAGGCAATGAGGCGTCTGGCGCCGGCTGTCTCTCTCATGCGGCGAGCGGTGGAGCGTTTCGGCGGGACCATCATCCATACATTGGGTGACGGTATAATGGCACTCTTTGGTGCGCCGCACATCCAAGAGGGGCATGCCTTGCTGGCATGTCAGGCTGCATTGGCCATTCAGGCCGAAACAAGGGAGGCATACGGAGCGGCAGCTGTTCGGATCGGTCTGCATTCCGGGTTGATCGTTTCCGAGACGAAGCTTGTCGGGGCGATCAACGAACGTGAGGCCTATGGCGTCGCCATCCATATCGCCAACCGAGTGCAATCCTTGGCCGAGCCAGGAGCAATCTATCTCAGTGAAGATTGCTATCACCTTGTCGAGCGGTATTGCTCCGCCCGATTAATTGGGCGCCGCAGCATCCGGGGTCTGTCTCATGACATAAGTATCTTTGAGCTCATCGGTTTGCAGCCGTCGTCATCCGAGGAGCTTTTCAAAAATTCGAACCTCACGCTTTTCCAAGCCCGAGAGCGGGAAATATCGGACCTCGAATCGTCCTTGCAAGCAGCTCTACGCGGTGAAAGCCATGTCGTTGGGATCTGCGGCTCGGCCGGAAGTGGAAAATCAAGACTTTGCTATGAGTTTGCCGAGCGATGCCGGGGAAATCATATCCCGGTAATCGAAGTCAGGGCTCAGCCTTATGGAAAGGCCGCTCCCATTCAGCCTATTCTCGAAGTCGTCCGGCTGTTGCTCGGGATTTCACCAGGTGACGACCCCACCACTGCGCGAAGCCAAGTCGCAGACTGCCTGGAGAAACTAGGTTCTTCTCCAGAGAACGCATTGCCGATCCTCTGCGATTTCCTTGGCGTGGCCGAGAGCGGTCCAGAGCCGGCAATGACCCCGAAAATGCGGCATGCGGCACTTCTGGATATTCTCTCGTGGTTAGTCGGTGGTCATGCTTCCAATCCGTATGTCATCGTAATGGAGGACCTCCATTGGCTGGACGACGCAAGTGAGACCTTCCTGGAAACATTCTGGAATTCGATTGTCGGCTCTTACGCCCTGATGATCGTCAACTACAGGCCCACCTATCAGGCACCTTGGACCGATCGAGAGGGCTTTCATCTCCTGGAGCTGAAGGACCTTGATGGCGCTCAAATAGATGGATTCATTTCCTCCGTCATTGGATCGCATGCAGATCTGGCAGACATACGCCGTCGAATTGCCGACCGGTCCGGAGGCAACCCGTTCTTTGCCGAAGAGATCATTCATTCATTGGTTGAAAGCCAAGTCCTTATCGGCAAGCCTGGCGATTATCGCCTTGGAGGCGAGATCGACGACAATCCGCTCCCAGTGACGCTTCAGGCCGTAATCGGCGAACGCATTGACAGGCTTCCGTCCTTCGATCGAACGCTCCTGCAGATGGCGTCAGTCATCGGAAAAGAGGTTCCGTATGCGGTTTTGGAGGCAGTGAGTGCGCAGGAGCAGGATGCCGAAATCAAACCAGCGCTCCTACGGCTATGTGCCGTCGAGCTCCTGCAGGACCAGAACAGACCGGACGGCCGCTACTATTCCTTTCGTCACCCGCTCATCCAGGAGGTGGCCTATTCAAGCCAGCTTAAAGCCCGCAGAAGCAGACTTCATGCCTTTGTCGCTCCGGCCTTGGCAAGCTACTATGCCGAGCGACAGGATGAGGTGGCGGGCCTCATCAGCTTCCACTACGAAGCTGCAGGCATACTTTCGAAAGCCGCCGAATACGCCCGCAAAGCGGCGGAGTGGATCGGGTCGATGCACCCGGCACAGGCGATCCGGCAGTGGCAGGTCGTACACCGTCTCGTCCACGCTCAGAGTCCATCTGCGAAAGATAATGCTTTGCTTATCCTCTCGAGCGCTCAGATCGCATGGCTTGGATGGCGCGAGGGAATGGGTGCCAAGGATGCCGCTCCCTACATCCAGGAAGCTCTGGCCATTGCGAAGAAGACGGACGACACGATGGTTCCTCTGCTTCTTTTCGTAGAGGCCAGGATCAGCGGTGCAAGCGGAGGGGCCGCGGACCATTATGTCGCCCGTGTCAGGGATGCATTGGCGATATTGGATGGCGCAGCCGACCAAAGCCGGGCTGCGACGCTCTATGCGTCACTGAGCCAGGCCTATGGCTGGGCTGGTCTCTTCAATGAGGCTCTCAAGGCCAATGATCGCGCCTTGTCCCTGCTGCAATATGTACAGGATTTTGAGAACCGCTTTCTGGGATACAGTGTCGAGCATTGGACACTCAGCCTGAGAGCGAGGATCCTAATCCATCTCAATCGCAGCGATGAGGGAAGAGCATGGCTCGATCATATGCTTGCAATCGAGGATGGACTGATCGATCCGACCGTTCAATTCATCAGTCACCTTGGCTATGTCGATCTCGCGTGGCTATCAGGAGATGCTGATTTGGCTCTATTTCACGCAACACGCGTGAGCCAACTCGCGGAGCGCCACGGTACGCCTTACCTGAAGGTGTTTGCATATGCATGCATGGCGATGGCCCGGGGACTTGCGGGAGACAACCAAGCGGCAATTCACGGCTTTGAAGAGGGTTTGAACTTCATGCACGCGGCAAGGGCAGCCTTGGACTACGAGCCGGACATGATGGCCAGTTTGGCCGAATGCCAGGCTCTTGTGGGCCAATATGGGGAAGCCCTTCTGACCGCAGAGCGCACGATCAGCCTGTCCCGGAATCGAGCGACCCGTCTCACCGAATGCCGCGCCCTGATCGTCGCCGGCGATGCTCTGCTCGAGCAGTTCGGAAATGAACGCTGTCAGGATGCCATAAGCTTTTTCGGGAAGGCCAAGGCGCTGATTGATCTGACTGGTGCAACGGTTCTTGAACCCCGTCTAAAGGCCGGTCAGGACAAGCTCCTGATCAAGTGCCCCTGAGCCCAAGAAAGCATTTCCGGATTCATATCAATCGATAGTCAGGTTGATTCTTAGGGCCGAAGCCGACGTTAATTGCCCGAAAGAGTCCGAATGGGTCTGATGAGAAGGGTAAACTCGCTCATCCCATAATCATTGATGAGGTGGACTTCGGAGCTAAGGCTCTTTTCGCAGAAGTCGATCCATTGCATCGGATCGGTACAATATAGCCCGGCTTTCGCTCTTTCCCCAGTGTTTGGCAAGTGGACAAAGTTTACGGCGAAGCCCTTGCAGCTGGTCGAACTCAGATGGGACAAGGTCGTCTCGATGAGACGCTCCCAAACCTGGATCGGCTGATCCAGCATGACGTTGAAAATTCCGCTTGCGATGCTGTAATCTGCTTGGCGCGGGCTCTCTCTGCCATGATGGAACCGGATCAAATCTCCCGCCCAGCGTTTTTTTGCACGGCGAACCATTGCAGATGACAGGTCGATTCCGAGATAGTTGATAGAGCTCTGAGGATGATAGAGCGCGAGGTAGTCGAGAAGAGCGCCGTACCCGCATCCGATATCATTGAGGGAGAAAGGGACGTCAAAATTGCAGAGCGCGAGAAGTTTTCGAAACCGCAGTGCTTGCGTCGGAACGCAGCTCCAGTCGACCCCCAGCGGTGTCGGGCCATAGCGACGAAGCTTCTGCGTGTAATACTGCGCTACCTGCCAATAGGCATCATCAAGTTCAGCAGGCGGGGAACTTGTCATTCCGAGCGACGGCCTATCTTCGCCGTGGCGTTTTTCGCGTGCTCTTGGGCGCTGGCTTCGTTGTCTTCGTCGGTGCCTTCCGAGCGGCAATCGTGGTTTGCCTGGCAGCCCGAGCAGCCGTTTTGGGGAGCATTGGGATCGATACGATAATGTAGTCCTGCGTCATATAGAAGAGACCGGTTGGAGCATTCCTCACGATAACCCTGCGCCCGTCCTCGCTGCGGGAATCATGAGCCTGGAAGTGAACGGGAAGGGGATAGCGCGACGCCAGATTCTCAATCATCATGTTCATGATACGATCATTGCCATTCACGCCTGGCTCGTCCGACTCGTACAAACCCAACTCACCAATCAGGGTGAGCCATCTGTTCCGTGCCCGGGCGTTCCAGAAACCTCCGAGATTGAGGACCGCAACGCAGTCGCGCAGGGAGCGTCCGCGTTGAAAGATCTGGAACTCTTTTTGAAGCGCAGCCATCTCGTCTATGCCGCCGAATGCTTCCTTCGGACCTTGGGAAGGACCGAAGCGAAGGTTCATGAGATCGAACAATCCTGAGATGAAGATATCATCCTCTTTCATGATGCGGCCCATGAGTTCCTCCAGTTTCCCGATGCAGAGTTGCCGTGCGCATCGCGAAACCTATCGCACCAGTCTCCGAAAGCAGTGTCAAGTTTAGATGGATGGTTACTAAGAGGTAGAAGAGTATTGAATCCCAATTAAATGCGAGGCTGGGGCTTCAAAGCCGCGTTCCCTGCGCTTGGGCGGAAAATGGTTCGTGATTTGACTTCAAATTTCAACGGCCGTGCGAACGAAACTCTGCTGAGAAAAGCGCATAAAAAGTATGTGCGTCAGTTCGTCGGACGCTGGCGGCTAAACGAATGAGTATGTTTCGGCAAGTAATGCTCATATAAGTTAGAATAGTTCGAAGGAATGTATAGTTTTATTATAATAATTAAAAACTATAGTATTTGACTCTACGAGAACTGTTCTGATAGGCGGAAACCGTCGTCGTGATATGAAGGTTTCTGTTGTGAAGCTGCTCCTTTCGTTGCTGGCATCGTCAGCTCTTGTTTTTGTATCAACTCAAGTGTTCGCTCAGACGTCAGAGACGCGCGCCATTCAGCTTGAGGAGGTGACGGTTGAAGGGAGCCAAACTGGGCAGGGGGGGACATCACCGCCGACGGCTATGTCGCCACGTCGACCCGCAGTGCAACCAAGACGGACACGCCAGTTCTCGAGACGCCTCGGTCGATGTCGACGGTCACGCAGGAGCAACTAGAGGATCGCAAGCCCCAGACGTTGCTCGACGCACTATCCTATACGCCTGGCGTCCGGGTTGGGAGCTACGGCTTTGATCCGCGTTACGACGCATTCACCATCCGCGGCATCGATGTCACCTATACCGGGGTATTCCGTGATGGCTTGCGCCAGGTGAACAGCCCGAATGGCTTGTTCCGACTCGAGCCTTACGGCCTGGATGGAATTACGATTCTGAGAGGGCCCGCGGCCTCGATTTATGGCGCAAGCAGCACCGGCGGCGTCATCGATCTGATTTCGAAGCGCCCGACTTTTCTACCCTTTCGCGAAGTCGAAGTTCAAACCGGCTCCTATGGACGTCTTCAGGGCAACTTCGATCTTTCAGGTCCCGCCAATTCCGACAACACGTTCTTCTATCGCCTGACCGGTCTCGTGCGCCATGCGGGAACTGAGATCGACGCCGTCAAGGAC
The DNA here is from genome assembly GCF_044784385.1 of Microvirga sp. RSM25. Classification (NCBI taxonomy): domain Bacteria; kingdom Pseudomonadati; phylum Pseudomonadota; class Alphaproteobacteria; order Hyphomicrobiales; family Methylobacteriaceae; genus Microvirga; species Microvirga sp. RSM25. Next base: position 1,473,027 of record NZ_CP173039.1, read on the forward strand.
GACCGTATCTTCATCGCGCCGGCCTTTACCTGGAGGCCGAACGATGCCACGACGCTGACGATCCTTGGCGAATACATGGATTCGACCACGGGTGGTACCGCGGCCTATATCAATAACTACGCGACGGATGCTTCAGGCAATCCCACCAGTCTGTCGATTGGCGCCACCCGTGTGTTTGCCGGCGACAAGCGATACAATGACTTTCGTCAGAAGCAGGGCCGGATCGGCTATGAGTTTGAGCATCGCTTCAACGATACGTTCACCCTGCACCAGCGCACGCGGTTCTCTGCGCTTGGCATCAACCAGGAATATTTCTTCGGTGGGTCGGGCCTCACTCGCGAGAACAATTGGGGTATCGTCAGCGATACCTATCTCGAAAGCCGCGTGAAAACGGGTGCGGTCGATCACACGATCCTGACCGGTCTGGATGTCAGTCGCTTGAGCTATGTCTCCAAGCAAGGTTTCGGCGTCGTCCCCATCGGGACCGATCCGGTGCTCTCCTATCGGGAAGATCAGACGCAGACCCTCACCGGAATCTACATTCAGGACCAACTCAAGTGGCAGAACTGGCGGCTGACTCTTGGCGGCCGTCATGACTGGCTGACGAGCGAGTTCGACAGTGCAGGCCTCGAGTTCGATCGGGATGACACCAAGTTCACGGGGCGTGCCGCTTTGGGGTACGTGACTGATTTCGGACTTGCGCCTTATCTGAGCTGGGGCACGTCCTTCACGCCCAATCCAGGTACTGTCCTGGGAGGCAGCGTGGCGGAACCGACGACGGGCGAACAGGTCGAGGTTGGCGTGAAATACGACCTTCCAGGCATCAATGCATCGCTGCGTGCCGCCATCTTCGATATTCATCAGGATAACGCGGTAGTCTATCAGGTCGTCGACGGCACGAACCAGCAGGTTCAGCTCGATCTCCGGTCCCAGGGGTTCGAGCTTGAAGGTGTCGCCTCACTGACGGACGGACTGAATGTCCAGGCATCCTATTCCTATACCGATGCGCGCATCGAGAAGCTGACCCCGGAAACCGTGGGTAACCGGCTGACAAGCGTACCCTACCATCTGGCATCGCTGTGGCTCGATTACACCGTTCAGGAGGGGCCGGTCAGGGGGCTCGGCATTGCCGGCGGCGTGCGCTATGTCGGCTCCAGCTTCGGCGACAACCTCAACCGACTCGTGATCGAGAACGAGCCGCGCACCTATCTCGATGCTGCAATCCGCTATGATCTCGAGAACATCAATCCGAGCCTTAAGGGATTGCGCTTCCAGGTGAATGCCACGAACCTTCTCGACGAGGACGGTCAGGTCTGCACGTCCAACTACTGCTACTTCGACGAGGGCCGTAAGGTCATCGCAAGTCTGCGGTACCGGTGGTGACGATGACGGCCTCAGGAGCGCCGCCCGCTCGCAGTCTCGACACCCCGCTCGCTATCGTCCTTGCGATCGGAGGATTGTATGTGGGGCAGAGCATCATCGGAGGAGTGACCTTCAGCGCTCTCCCGAGTGTGCTTCGCGAGCGTGGACTGCCTCTCGACCAGATCGGATTGACCTATGTCGCGGTTCTGCCATGGGTGCTGAAGTTTCTCTGGGCCCCGGCAATCGAGCGCTATCGTCTGCCGTCGACTGGTCCGAGCCGGTCGCGATCCATCGTCCTGATCGGCGGGTTGGTCTCGGCTGCCTGCTTCGTCTTGGCTGCCGTGATCGGTCCGAGCAGTTTTGTGCCACTCATGGCGATATTCATTGTGGTTGCTTTCGCAGCCTCGACGGTCGACATCGCTTGCGATGGTCATGCCGTCGAAAGCCTGTCCGAGCGGTATCACGGCTGGGGCAATGCCGCTCAGGTGGGCGGGGCCTATCTCGGCTCCGCGATTGGTTCAGGTCTTTTCCTGGTGCTCGTTGCGCGAGTCGACTGGATTCAGGCCATGATCGTCATGGCGGTCCTTCTCTTGCTGCTCGGGCTGCCCTTCGTCCTGTCGCCTGCGATCACACCAGTCGACGCGAGATCTCATAGGCCATCTCTGCGTGACGCACTGAGGCGTACAGAGATGCGCAAGGGGCTGGCGCTGGCCGCACTTTATGCCGTATCACAGAAATGGGGCTTGGCGATGCTAGGGCCATTCCTCGTCGATTCCGGTCTCGATCTGGATTCGCTCGGAGTCGTCAATGGGGCCGGAGGGATGATCCTCGGTTTCGGCTGCGCGCTTCTGGGCGGCGCTCTGGTCCGATCTTGGGGAGCACGAGCGATCATGGTCCTCGCGCTCGTCCTGCAGGCTCTCACTCTGTCTGGACTTGCGGCGGCCGCATGGATCGGTGGAGCATCTCAATTGCTTCTGCTGGGCTTCGCGCTTGCCAGTTCGTCCGCCATCATGGCGCTCGGTTTCGTAGCGCTTTATGCACAGTTCATGGCACTGTCGGATCCACGCCAGGCTGGGATCGACTTCACGCTGCTGCAATGCATGGATGCGCTCGTCAGCATGATCGGCGGCATCGGGGCAGGCTGGATCGCTCAGCATTTCGGCTACAGCGCCTGTTTCGGACTTGCGGCGTTTCTCGTCATCCTCGCGATCACACCGGTGGCGTTGCTGACCGTAAGGTCCGGATCATCGGAAGGGATCGAGACCAGCTCCCAGCCTCGTCAGCCGCTACCGCAGCGATCCTGATTTGTGGTTGGCTGCTAAAAGCGGGCATGGCGTAATATCAGCATGCGACGATTACCCGCATCCGTGATACTGCCTCTCGCAGGGCGGCGCTCAGCGATGTCTGTGTTGCATTGACGAGGAGTTAGGATTAAATATCCGGAATGCTCTTTTGATCTACATTTCGATCTGCAGCGACGATCGATTAATTCTACTTAGGATGGAAGTAGGTTTTGCGCTGAGCTTAACCGCTTTTGGTCCGCTACATTGCTGCCCCTGCACCTGAAGGTTTATTGGTCTGCGACGATGGCTGTTGTCACCTTCAGTAGCGATATGCGGCCAGGACTTCGGTTGCAGGATTTCTTCGCGCTGGTCGCAAGTGAAATAAGCATCGCAACCGCCTCCCAGCCGCAGACGGCAACCTTCCGGGTTAATATCGATCAGATGATTGTCGATGTCCTCTATGGAGGACCTGCCGTCTCAGAATCCGCAGGGCGGGTGTCACAGCTGGAATTCCGGCGAGGTGACGCCCCGTGGCTCACTTACGGAAGTTTGAACGGTCCGGTTCTGTTCGACTATGGGATGCTCGCCAGTTTCCACGCGCAAGGTGCCGCCGCTGCAGCTGCCGTCATGCAAGGCGATGACCACATCATGGGTTCGTCTCACGGCGATTATCTAGAAGGATATGCCGGGAATGACCGTCTCGATGGCGGGGCCGGCGCAGATACGCTGGATGGTGGATCAGGCAACGACACCTACATCGTCGATAGCAGGGACGACCGCGTCTTCGAAACAATCGGAGGGGGCCACGACGTCGTCTTGACGAGTGTCAGCTTCGCCATAGCGTCCGATGCCGAGATCGAAGAGCTTATCGCTGTCGATGGGACGGGTTCCCTGTCCCTGATCGGCAGTGACTCCGCGAACCTGATCGCAGGCACTTCCGGCAACGACGAACTCGACGGTAAGGGAGGTGTCGACACCTTGACCGGCGGAGCCGGCGACGATCTCTATATCGTTGACAGCCCATTCGATATTGTCTGGGAGGACGTCGGACAGGGGCATGATACCGTCTTGGCCCACACGTCGTTCACGTTGAGCGCCAATATTGAAGTTTTGAAAGCCTCAGGCGGCTATTTCGCCATCAATCTGACGGGCAACGCGCTCTCCAATGAGATCTTCGGTAATTTGGGTGCCAACGGGATCTATGGCCTCGATGGAGACGACGGGCTCTATGGAGACGGTGGCAACGATATCATTGATGGTGGTGTCGGGCAGGATGTCTTGTATGGCGGAATTGGCAACGACTTCCTCTCAGGTGGGGATGGAAATGACCTTCTCTATGGGGACACGGGACAGGACACGATCGATGGTGGCACCGGTCATGACCGCCTCTATGGCGGCACCGAAAGCAACCGACTGCTCGGGCAGAGCGGCAACGATACGCTCTTTGGAGGAATGCACGCGGACACTTTGCAGGGCGGAGATGGCAACGACAGGCTTTACGGCGACGCCGGTAATGACGTTCTCGATGGCGGAGCCGGGAAAGACACCTTATCCGCGGGATGGGGACGTGACATCTTCATTTTCAAGAATGTGCTGAATGCGAAGACCAATGTCGATACGATCACGGACTTCAATGTGAAGGATGATACAATCCGCCTGGAGAACAGCGCTTTCAAAAAGCTACGCAAGACAGGAAAGCTGAAACCGGATTTCTTGACCATCGGCAGCAAAGCCCAGGATGGGAACGACTATCTAGTCTACAACAGGAAGAACGGCTACCTGTCCTATGACGCGGATGGCTCCGGCTCAAAGTACAATGCCATTCTGTTTTTCAAGTTGAAGGCTGGTCTCGCGATTACCGAAAAAGATTTCTACATCATCTAGCTTGGAATCTAGGCGGTAGTTATGACGCCTTCCGGTATAATTTCGCAATCTGCGATGAGCGCGTCTGCCGAGCGATGATCTGCGCGATCATATGCTCTCGCTCCCTCGAATGACCTATTGACACACATCCACCCAGTCGGCGCCGACGAGATCGGCCATCCGTTGAGGATGGATGCGCACAGCCGTGTGGATCGAGCCCGCTGCTGGGACGACTTCGTCGAAGGCTTTCAGGGAGATGTCGCAGTAGATCGGAAGCGGGGTTGCTAACCCGAACGGGCAGACCCCGCCAACGGGGTGCCCGGTGAGAGCCTGAACCTGTTCCGCATCCAGCATGGAGGCCTTGCCACCGAAGGTTGCCTTGACCTTGCGGTTATCCAGCCGCGCCGTACCGCTCGTGACGACGAGAAAGCTTTTCTCTCCCACGCGCATAGACAGCGTCTTGGCAATTTTTTCGGGCCCTACGCCATGTGCTTCCGCCGCCTGGGTCACGGTGGCGGTGCTGGTCTGCATTTCGATGATCTCGATATCCGGTGCGTTCTGGGCCAGAAAGGTGCGAACGGATTCGAGGCTCATGGCCGAGAAGCTCCTTTGATGGGAGTTGGAGGAGGCGGTGGGCATACCACAATTGGTCGCCCGATACGATGCGATCAGGATAGCCGCCGTCCCGTCCATCATGCAAACGTGTTTCTAGCGCTCGCTCTCCGGATAATCTGCTCCCCGACTTGTCTCCGCCCAGGCTTCGACTTCCGCGAGAGTTTCCTTGAGCTTCTCCCCGATTCCGTCGAGCGCAATGGCGCCGAGAACCAGATGCTTGGGCGGATCGTTCGCCTCGACGGCCCTGATGATGGCTTCCGCCGCCCGAACAGGATCGCCGGGTTGCTTGCCGCTGTAGTTCGCCGTCGTTTCAAGGCGGGCGCCAACGGTGTCCTGGTAATCGGCAATCGTCGGGCGCCGCTGCTGCAGGGAGCGGCCCGCCCAATCGGTGCGGAACGGTCCAGGCTCGACACAGGTTACCTTGATCCCGAGCGGCGCGACCTCCTTGGAGAGTGCGTCTGACAAGCCCTCCACCGCATGCTTGGTCGCGGCGTAGTAGCCGGAGCCTGGATAACCGATGAAGCCGGCCTGCGATGAGATATTGACGATATGCCCACGACGGCGCGCCCGCATACCGGGAAGCACTGCGCGGGTCATGGCTGCAAGACCGAAGACATTCGTCTCGAACTGGGCGCGGATCTCCGCGTCGTCGCCTTCCTCGATGGAGGCTTGGTACCCATAGCCGGCATTGTTCACGAGCACGTCGATGGCGCCAAAACGTATCTCAGCCTCATTGACGGCCGCGACGATGTCATCATGTTTGGTGACATCGAGCGACAGGGCCAGCGCCTTCTCCTCATGTCCGCGGGTTAGGTCCTCTACGCGACTGGCATTGCGCGCCGTCACCACGGCGCGCCAGCCCCGTCGCAGCACCAATTGCGCCAGTTCCCGTCCGAACCCGGTCGAGCAGCCCGTGATGAACCAAACGGGATTATCGTTGAGCGGCATGGGAAAATCCTCTTCAGGGCTGGTTCGAGACGGGAGGAATATAGGCGCTTCTTTAAGAGTGGGAATAGGCGCAGGGCGGCAGAGCCGAGAGAGCCGCTGAACGGCCCTCTCGTGCATAAGTTCACTTTGCGCCCGCTTGCGGGCGCATCACACCTTTTTCGTCGCGGCGCAGGGGAGCCGATTGCTTCGGCAACGGGGCGCCAGGAGCTTCAGCGACAGTCACGCCATGCGGCCAGTCGGCCGGAGCGATGGCCACATATCGGGCATAGCCACCCGTGCCGCCGAGAGGCTTGGCGAAGCCGATGGAGATCAGGGCCCCAGTCTCGGGGACCTTGTCGAGATTGGCGACACCTTCGGCTTGAGTGAAGTGATTGTGCAGAAGCCAGGATTCGCCTTCGAGAGTCGGTGTCGTGTCCGTGTCGAGAGGCTCGTGCCCATGAAACAGGATTTTGCGCTCGAGGTGCAGGAACTTGAGAGCATCGAGGCTGACACCCGGATGCGGCTTACTCGCAAATCGGGCCGGGTCGTTCCAGCCCTTGTACCAGTCCGAGCGGACCATAACGACGGCGCCTTCGGGAATTCGCCCCTTCCGGCTCTCCCAATCCTGGATGTCCTGCACACTGAGGTGATAGCCCGGATCCGCAGCCACTTTTTCATGGATCGGGATTACCACAAGCGGACGGACTGCATATGTCGCCGGAAGGTCGCTGATCGTTGCACCGTACTCGTCCCAATGGGCCGGCGGATCGAGCTGCGTACCGTACTGATCCGTGGTGAGCAGATAACTCGTGGCGACGAACCCATGCTTGGCATAGGTGTATTCGTCACCCTTCGCGACGTAATTCGGGATATCGGTCCCTGCCGTCGTCGCCTTGAACTCCGCGTGTCCGAAGCCTGGCCAGACCGGCTGAACCGGTGCGAAGGCGTGAGTGAGGTCGATATGCTTGGCAGTCTTGATACTTTGTTCGTAAACGGACCAGAGCCCGCTCTGCGGTTGGGAAGGTTGTTGTGCGAAGGCGTACGATGAGACGAGAGTGCTGGCGAGAAAGGCCGCTGCTGAGGCATAGTTCGAGATCACGGTAGGCTCTCCCTTGTCTAAACCGCACAATCATTCATCCATGTCCGCCTCGGTTCAATGCCTCATTTCTCCAGCCGCAGTCTGCGCCCCTATGCATTCCGGAAATCGATGAGTGGCTCGTCATAGATCGCAGTCAGCAGCCTGCCGTCACCTCTGACCACGCCGCGATACATGCCCGAGCAATTGAAGGGCAGGGAAACGTTGCCGGCTTGGTCGACTGCAATGACGCCACCGGAACCTCCGGCAGGCGCCAGCATGTTGATCACGACGGCACGCGCCGCTTCTTCCAGAGACTGGCCAGCATAGCGCATGCGGGACGCGATCTCATGGGCAGCCGCATAGCGGATGAAGATCTCGCCGTGACCCGTCGCCGAGATGGCGCAGGTCTCGTTGTCAGCCCATGTCCCTGCACCGATTACGGGACTGTCGCCGACGCGTCCTGGAGATTTAGCGGTCATGCCACCAGTGGATGTAGCGGCAGCAAGGTTGCCATGTCTGTCGCGGGCCACCGCGCCGACCGTGCCATGCTTGCGCGACTCGTCCTGGTCGTCCGCGCCGCTTTCGCGGATGGCAAGCGTTTCCTGCAAAGCGTTCCAGCGCTGCTCGGTGTAGAAATAGGACGGCTCCTCGAAAGCGAGGCCTTGCCTGCGGCAGAACTGCAGGGCGCTTTCCCCGATGAGGATCACGTGGCCGGAATGCTCCATCACGGCGCGGGCGGCAAGGACCGGATTGCGCGGGCCGCAGATCCCGGCGACGGCCCCAGCCGAGCGGTCGCGCCCGTCCATGACGGCAGCATCCATTTCCTGCTTGCCGGCCGAGGTATAAACCGCTCCACGCCCGGCGTTGAAGAGCGGTTCGTCTTCGAGCGCCATGACCGCCGCGGACACCGCATCGAGCGCGCTGCCGTCATCGGCCAGGACGATGCGCCCGGCCTCGAGCGCACGGCGCAGGCCCGCATGATAGGCAGCTTCCCGCTCGGGAGTCATCTTGCTGCGCAGGATCGTGCCAGCCCCGCCATGGACTGCGAGGGCGAAATCGTTGTCGGAGGTCTTGTTGCCGGTCATGGGATTCACGTCTCGGTTGTGAGGGATTTCAGTGCGCCGACGAGGCCCGGACGGTGATGACCATCACGACCTGTCATCGAGCCTGCAGCGACAAGGGCATCGAGAATGGCCTCCTGCGTAGCGTCGGCCATAGCCTCGAAGAGGAGGTCTATGCGATTCTCGTTGAGGATGCGGAGCTCCACGAGAGCAGTCTTCTCGTCATGAGACAGGATGTTGGCGGTGGTAAAGCCGAGTGCGATGTCGCCGCTGCCATGGCCCCAGAAGGCACCCAGTCGCGCCAAACCGACACCGGAGCGGCGAATGACTCGCTTGAGCTGCCGATCACTCAGGGGAATGTCCGTGGCCGCTATAATGATGATTGATCCTTTCTCTGCGGCCTTCTCGTCCATAGCGGCTTTTGAAGGCGCAACGATTCTGCCATCGGGAAGACGCAGGTCGCCCGAGCGGCCAAAATTGGATAGGACAAGGACACCCAGGTGAAAGCTTCGCCCATCGAGATCCAGTCGACGGGAGGACGAACCGATGCCGCCCTTGAAACCGAAGGTGCTCATCCCGCAGCCGGCACCCACGGAACCGCCCTCGAACTGAGGTGAAGCGCGCTCCAAAGCAGCACGTGCGTCCGCTTCCGTGACGGCCAGAGCCTGAATGTCGTTCAGGTACCCGTCATTGCACTCGAACACGACTGGGTTCACGGTCGCGGTCTCGCGGCCGATATCCGGATTGTTCTCGACGGCGTGGCGCACAAGCGCGGTGCAGCAGGTGCCAACTGAAAGAGTGTTGGTGAGCAGGATAGGCGTCTCGAGTGTGCCCAACTCCTCTACCTGCACCAGTCCTGCGCTTTTTCCGAAGCCGTTCAGAACATGAACGGCGGCAATCGGCTTCTCTCGATAGAGATTACCGCCATGCGGTACGATGGCGGTCACCCCGGTTCGGATGTCGCCATCAACGAGCGTCCGATGGCCGACGCGCACGCCTGGGACATCGGCGATGCTGTTGAGCGTACCTGCCGGCAGGCTGCCGCAGGCGAAGCCGGCATCCCGGGCACGGGAACGGCGGCTCATCAGGGGCATTCCGCCTTCACGAAGGCGGCGATCTCCGCATGGGTCGCGATCCAAACATCCGAGCGCCGGGTGATCTCCTCCAGGAGCTTCTCGAGGATCCAGATGCGCGAGCGGTAGCCGGTCACGTGCGGATGCATGGTGAGCAGGAAGAGACCGCCTTCCTCGTAGGCCCGCTCGAATTCACGGAAGAAGATGTCGTAGACGGCCGTCGGCGGTGTGTGCGGGCGCAGGCCGTTGAAACGGTGCATGTTGAAATACACTGCGTCGTCGCGGATCCATTCCACGGGAAGTTCCACGATGCCGGTGGGTTCGCCTTGTTCCAGCAATTCGTAAGGGTCGTCGTCGGCCATGAGCGACGAATCGTAGAGGAGGCCGAGTTCCCGCTCGATGCGCAGCGTACTGGGGCTGAAATCCCAGGACGGGGTTCGCAGGCCGACGGGACGCACGCCCGTGATTCGCTCCAGGGCATCCGCCGAGCGGAACATCAGATCGCGTTCGATCTCGTAGGGTAGCTGGCTGTTGAGCTCGTGGATCCAGCCGTGGATGCCGATCTCGTGGCCTTCCGCGACGACCCGGCGCTGCTCGTCTTCGTAGAGGAGGCCGGCGACGGCAGGGACGAAGAAGGTCGCCTTGGCATCATATTTGGCGAGCGCGTTGAGAATGCGCGGTACGCCCTGGCGGTTGCCGTATTGCCCCTGAGACATGCGGCCGATGGATTTGCCGCCGTCGCGCAGCTCGTTCGTCTCATGGTCGGAATCAAAGGAGAGGGCGACGGCGCAGCGGGCTCCGTTCTTCCACTTAGCCGGCTTCATGGAGCGGCCGGCGCGCACGTGATCCACCTTGCCGCGCCAGGTCTGCTCGTCCCAACGCCAGGGTTGGCTGCTGATATCGTCCATGCTTCCTCCTCAAAATCCTTGCTTGAAAATTTGCCCGCCCCGTTCTGGCTTCAGGAGCGTCCGCCATCCGCGGAGATGATCTGTCCGGAGATCCAGGCCGCTGCATCGGAGGCCAGGAACATGACGGCATTGGCTATGTCCTGCGGATAACCCAGGCGCCGTGTATGAATGCTCTCCACCAGGCGAGCCTGGCCTTCGGGGCCATAGCTCTCCCACTGGCGCTGCGTTGCCGGGTTCGACAGCACGAAGCCGGGGGCGACGCTGTTGACGGTGATGCCATGAGGACCTAGTTCGAAGCTGAGCTGCTTCGTCAGCCCGACGAGGGCATGCTTCGAGGCCGTATAGGCCTGGATGCCGGTTAGGCTCGGACGCAGGCCTGCTCCCGACGAGATATTGACGATCCGGCCGAACGTCTGGCGCTTCATGTGAGGGGCCACGGCCTGCGAGCACCAGAAGGCGCCGTGCACATTGGCCTCGAAGAGAACAAGCCAATCCTGCTCGCTGACCTCCTCGATCGGTTTTGCCACTTGTCCTCGGACGCCGCCGGCGCAATTGACGAGAATGTCGATGCCTCCGAGGCTGTCCGCCATCTCGTCGAAGGCGCGGCCGACCGCAGCACGATCCGCAAGATCAAGGGTGCGGGTCGCTTTGGCTCCCGCTTCCGCAGCGACGCGCAAGCCGGCATCGTCCATGTCGAGAGCCCACACATGGGCGCCCTCTGCCGCAAGGGCTTGAACGATGGTCCGGCCGATACCCTGCGCCGCTCCGGTCACGGCAACGCAGCGATTGGTGAAATCCAGATTCATAGCGTCAGCATCTCGTCGAGGGTGGGCCAGGATTGTTCGCGCTGCCCGTCCTCGATGTCGTGGATCAGCTCGACCAGCTTATCGATGGCAGGCGTTGGGATGCCTGCCTCCCTTCCGAGGACGGCAATGATCGCGATCTGTGCGTCGACTTCGGTCTTACGCTTGCGCACGGCGAGATCGCGCCAGATGCCGGAATGGGTCTTGGCCGTGTGCCGGTTGAACTCGGCCATGTCGGCGACGGAGCGGTGCGCTGCCGTCTCATCCGCACCCGGCATGAAGGCGTCCGGATCGAAGCCGTTGAATCCCAACGGCTTCACGCCACGGGCTTTCGCCACCGCCATCACTTCCTGCCCAAGGCGGCGATAGACCGAAAAGTGACGCTCGGAAACGAGGTTCTCGGACATGGAGGCATTGGTCAGCGCCGTTGCGAAAAGCAGCGAGCCGTAACCGAGCTTGCCCCAGAGATAGCCCCAGATGTTATCGGTCAGCACGGCTTTCGGCTCGAAGATCGACAGCAGGCGATGATAGTCGCGCACCGCATCCGTGGCTTGCCCGTCGAGGCCGCCGACCGCGACCGCTGCCCGGTTTCCGAAAAGAATGCGGCCGGGCTCCAGCCAGTCCGCGCCGAAGTTGACGAAGCAGCCGATGGTGCGCTCGGCACCGACTTCCTCGGCAATGACGATCTCGTTCAGCCCGTTCTGAGCGGAGAGAACGGTGCCGTTATCAGCCAGATGCGGTTTCAAGGCACGTACGGCATCGCGGGTGTGGTGAGCTTTGACGGCCAGGATGATGCGCTTGAACTTGCCCTTGACCTCGCTGGGCAGCGCGGCCTTGACCGTTTGCTGAAAGGTCTCGACTGGCCCCTCGAGGAAGAGGCCGTCCCGCTTCATGGCCTCCACGTGCGGCTCGACGATGTCGACGAGCCGCACGTCTTCGCCCGCACGAGCCAGATAGGCGCCGAGGGTTCCACCGATGGCGCCTGCGCCCCAGATCAGAATGGTGTTCTCGTTCATTGCCAGTTCTCGATCAGCGCGCGGGTTTCTTCGATGGCGACGGACCAGATGGCGTTCATGTCTTCATCGGAGCGCTGGAAGTAGCCGCCGAAATTTCCGTCCTGCAGGATCTCGCGGACGCCTTTAGGGCCGAACGTGCGCATGCGCTCCAGATCGACCATCGGCTTCTGGTGAGATGGTTGCTCGATTCCGGGCAGACGGGTCCAGGGGAAGTTCTCCATCCAGGAAGCATGGGAGGCGACCGGGTCGATTTGCTTCACCTTCTCGAACGTGCGCGGCGCGTTCCACCAGTTATGGAATTTCACGCGGCAATCCGGGTTCTCGCCCATCCATTCGATGGCAGCGGTCTGGCCGGGCGTGTTGCCGCCATGGCCGTTGACGAAGAGGATCCGGCGAAAGCCTGTGCGTTTCAAGGACTCGAGGATGTCGGTGATGATGCGCAGGTAAGTATCCGCTCTCAGGGAAATGGTTCCCGGATAAGCCATGAAATAAGGTGTGATGCCGTAGGCCTGAACGGGGAAGACCGGAACGCCTGTCGGCGCGGCTGCTTCCGAAGCTACGCGTTCCGCCAGGATGCTGTCGACGGACAGGCTGAGGTAGGCGTGCTGCTCCGTACAGCCGAGCGGGACGACGGCGCGATCATCCGTCTTCAGATATTCTTCGACCTGAAGCCAGTTCATCTCACTGATTTTCATGAAGGGACTTCCTCTTGCGAAACGAGGGACGAGCGCAGCCGCTCGATCACGGGGAGCAGCGTGGCGCGAATGGCATGGGGATCCGGCACGTAGCGGAATTCCATGGCTTGGCGATCCTCCGGCAACTTCTGCCGGACAGTTGCTTCCGCACCGCTGGCATAGATCGCCACGTCGATCTGAGACAGAAACACCTCCAGGTCGGGTGCCGTAATCAGGCGCACGTCCACATCGGAAACGTGAGGGGCGAAGCGCAGCACGCCGGGCTTCATCAGGGCGGTGAATTCAGGAAAGATCGACACGATGCCGATGCGAGCCATGGGATCGATCATGGCGAGCTGCGCCCGCGTCTCTTCCGCCGGAATGAAGCTCAGGCCAACGACCGGAATGCCGTTGGGAACGAGGTGCTCGACTTCGCCGCGTCGGTGAGCGAGGGTGACGCAGATATCGCAGTGCAGAGGGAAGGTCTCGCCCGCATGCAGGGCGTCTACCGTCGTCACCGCGATGGTGTCGCCGGCGCCCAGATATTCCTGGATCCTGTTGGCGTATTGCTGGGTCGTCTCGACGAAATTGCCCACCATGACGAGACGCAGAGGCCGCGTCGGCGTCGGCCCCCGAGCGGCGCGCGCATTCACCAGCGACGACACGACCGAGGGTGCGAGGCCGAGTTGCTTGGCCTCAGTGAAGAGCATTTCGATTCTACGCTGGATCTTTCGGATAGCGGACGAGCGCAGGCCGTCGCTGTTGTGTCCGTCGCCGACATAAGTGCCAGCACCCGGCTTCGCCTCGATGAGCCCTGCCTCGCGCAGCTCCCGGTAAACCGTCGCGACGGTCATATGCGCAATGCCAGCCCGCTCGGCCAATTCCCGCACGGAGGGCAAGCGCTGACCGGTGGGCAACTCGCCGAGAGCAATGCCGAACTCGATCAGGCCGCGCAGCTGGATGCCAAGCGGCACCGGAAGAGTACGGTCAAGCGCCCCAGCGAGATTGGCAAGAATGCGTTCGTCGGGCGTCTGTACCGTGTCGCTATAACGGATGCCTTCATAAGCGTCAGATGCTGGTTGAGGTTTGGGCAAGGCGCTGTTGACTTTTCTTAACCGGGTGACCTACCGTTCTAATCGATAAGAACACCTTGGACGAAAAGCCAGGGTCTTAGCAAGAGGGGAAGTGAAGTGAAACAAAACTTCAAGCTTGGTGGATCGCTCGTCGCAGCTCTCGTCCTCGGAACCGTTCTCGGCGGCTCGGTTTCGGCACAAACGCTGACCATGGGCCTTCGGGCAGGCCCTGACTCGATCGACCCGCATTGGTCGACGCTCGGCAGTCAGGCGGAGGCACTGCGTCATATCTTCGATACGCTCGTGATGTCGGACGAGAACCTGGGACTGAAGCCAGGTCTTGCAACCTCATGGAAGCCGATCGACGACACGACCTGGGAGTTCAAGATCCGCGAGGGCGTGAAGTTTCACGACGGATCGGAGCTGACTGCCGAGGACGTGAAGTTCTCGATCGACCGCATCCCGGTGGTCACCGGCCCCATGAGCATGACCATCTATACGAAGCAGGTTGCGGAGACGAAGGTCGCCGACAAGTACACCCTGCACGTGAAGACGAAGGCTCCGGCTCCGACCCTGCCGAACGATTTCATCCGCCTCTTCGTCGTGTCGAAGTCCGTCGGCATGGAAGCCCGCAACGAGCAGTTCAACTCGGGCAAAGCCGCTATCGGCACCGGCCCGTACAAATTCGTCTCCTGGGAGCCCAAGGGTGATCTCGTCCTTGAGCGCTTCGATAGCTATTGGGGCGAGAAGCAGCCCTGGCAGAAGGTGATCCGTAAGGAAATTCCGAGCGATCCGGCTCGCATGGCAGCACTGAAGTCCGGCCAGGTCGATCTCGCCAACTACGTGCCGGCCACCGACTATGCTGCGATGCAGAAGGACAAGTCGGTCGACACCTTCGTGGCCGACTCGGTCTATTTTCTGAACATCACGCCCAATGTTAAGGAGACCCTGCCGAAGAAGGTGAAGGTCGACGGCAAGGAGATCGAAGCCAACCCGTTGCGCGATCCCAAGGTGCGTGAGGCCATGGATCTCGCCATCGACCGTAAGACGCTCGTTCGCGTCGTACTCGAAGGCCTCGGCCGCCCGGCCAACCAGCTGATGCCCGCGAGTTTCTTCGGCGGCAACAAGAACCTGCCCGAGCGTCCCTACGATCTGGCCAAGGCGAAGCAGCTGCTGGCCGATGCGGGTTACCCCAAGGGCTTCGAGATCGACTTCCATTGCACCAACAATCGCCTGCCGGGCGATGGAGCAGTGTGCGAGGCGCTCTCGCAGATGTGGGCCCGCGCTGGATTGAAGGTGAACGCCAATGCGCTCAACGGCACTGTGTTCTTCCCGGCGCAGCAGAAGGGCGAGTTCTCGCTCTGGATGAGCGGCTGGGGCACGCTGACCGGCGAGGCGAGCTACACCTATGGATCGCTCGTGCACACAGCGGATCCGCAGGTCGGCCTCGGCGCCTTCAACAAGCAGGGTTATTCCAATCCGGAAGTGGACAAGCTGCTCCAGGAAGGCGCACGCACCATGGACGACCCGAAGCGCCGCGCCTTGTTCGAAAAGGTGACGGAAGTCTCCATGAACGACCGCGCGCTGATCCCCACTGTTCAGATCCAGACAGTATGGGCGGCCAAGAAGGGCATGGTTACCATTCCGCCGCGCGTCGATCAGGAAACCTTGGCTTACGAGATCAAGCCGAAGAGCTGATTGTGTTGATAGCTGGCCGGTCATCCCGGCCGGCCTCTCCCGGAGGGAAGAAAATCTTCCCTCCGGCTTTTTTGATTGATCCCCGTCCTGGAGTGTCGGACAGCCTGTCCCTCGCTCCTCGGCATCCCGACACCATGCACGAGACAGCATGATTGGTTTTCTTATTCAGCGCATTCTGCAAGCGATCATGGTCGTGATCGCGATGTCGATCATCGTGTTCCTTGGCGTCTACGCCATCGGCAATCCGATCGACGTGATGATCGATCCGGGATCGGACCAAGCGCTGCGCGAAGCGCTGATCCAGCGGTACGGCTTCGATCGTCCCCTGATTGAGCAGTACTTCGTGTTCATGAACAATATGCTGCACGGGGATCTCGGCCAATCCTTCATCTATCGCCTGCCTGTGCTCAACCTGATCATGTCGCGTCTTCCAGCAACATTGGAACTCGCGCTGACGGCCATGTTGATCGCCACCGGCCTCGGCATTCCGCTCGGTTTGTGGGCCGGCTACAAGCCAGATCTGCTTTCAGCCAAAACGATCATGGGCTTTTCGGTCCTCGGGTTCAGCGTGCCGAGCTTCTGGGTCGGACTTCTGCTCATCATGATCTTCGCGGTCGAGCTCGGATGGTTGCCGTCAGGCGGGCGGGGGCCGACCACTCAGGTGCTCGGCATGAACCTGTCGATCACCTCCCTCGAGGGCTGGAGCTACATCATCCTGCCGGCGTTCAACTTGGCGCTGTTCAAGCTCGGTCTGCTGATCCGTCTGACGCGCGCGGGCACGGTCGAGGTGATGAGCTCCGACTATGTGCGCTTTGCCCGCGCACAAGGCTTGTCCGAGAGCAAGGTCGTCGGCCTTCATGTGCTCAAGAACATCTCAATTCCGATCGTGACGGTCTTCGGCCTGGAGCTCGGCTCGACGCTTGCCTTCGCGGTGGTGACGGAAACGGTCTTCAACTGGCCCGGCATGGGCAAACTCATCATCGACTCGATTACCGTTCTCGACCGGCCCGTGATGGTCGCCTACCTCATCCTCGTAGTGTTCCTCTTCGTTATGATCAATCTCGTTGTCGATCTGGTCTATGGCCAGCTTGACCCGCGCATCCGTGTAAAGGGAGCGTCATGAGCAGTTCCCCCGCTCTCCCATTGCCGGCGGAGACTGGCTGGACCCGGTTCTCCAATTTCTGGTCGGATTTTCGCCAGAGCCCCGTTGCCGTCGCTGCCCTAATCATCGTCGTCGCAGTCGTCCTCATGGCTGTGCTCGCGCCCTTCGTGGCGCCGCAGGATCCCTATAACCAGGAGACTCTCGACCTGTTCGACGCCCGTCTTGAGCCCGGGGAGGTCGGTTCCGGCGGCTATGCCCATTGGCTCGGCACCGATGCTGCCGGGCGAGACATCTTTTCGGCCATTCTTTATGGGTTACGCACGAGCCTTATCGTCGGCGTCATGGCCAGTACGTTGGCGCTTGTACTCGGTACGACGGTCGGTCTCGTTGCGGCCTATTATGGCGGCCGCATCGAGGCGCTTATCATGCGCATCATCGATCTGCAGCTCTCTCTGCCGGCGATCCTGCTCGCGCTGGTTCTCGTCGCGATGCTGGGGCAGGGGCTGATGCAGCTCGTCGCGGCGCTCGTGGCTGCGCAATATGCCTATTTCGCACGTACGACCCATGGTGCGGCCAGCGCGGAGCGGCGCAAGGATTACATCGAGGCGGCGCTTTCCACGCCGCTGCCCGCGCGCCATGTGCTGTTTCGTCATCTCCTGCCCAATGCGCTGCCGCCCCTGATCGTGGTGGCAACGGTGCAGGTGGCGAACTCCATCGCCCTCGAAGCGACTCTGTCCTTCCTTGGGCTCGGACTTCCCATCACGCAGCCTTCGCTGGGGTCCCTCATCTCCAATGGGTTCCAATTCCTGCTGTCGGGCCGCTACTGGATCTCGATCTATCCGGGCATCGCGCTGATGCTGATTGTCGTCGCCATCAATCTCGTCGGCGATCAGGTCCGCAACGTTTTAAACCCGAGGCGCAGCCGATGAGCGATGCGGTTCTTCGCGTCAAAGACCTTCAGACGCAGTTCCAGACCCGGGCCGGCGTTCTGAAGGCCGTCGACGGCGTCAGCTTCGAGGTCGGCCGCGGCCGTATTCTGGGGCTCGTCGGCGAGTCTGGTTCCGGCAAGAGCGTGACGGGATATTCCATTCTTGGCCTAGTCGAGCCGCCCGGCAGGATCGCAGGGGGCGAGGTGCTCCTGAACGGCAAGGATCTCACCCGCCTGAAGGGCGAGGCCATGCGGCAAGTCCGCGGCGCCCAGATCGCCATGGTCTTCCAGGACCCGATGATGACGCTCAATCCGGTCCTCAAGATCGGAACGCAGATGATCGCGGCCGTGCGGGCTCACGACAGGGTCTCGCGCAAGGTAGCTCGTGAAAGAGCCCGCGATGCACTCGCCAAGGTGGGCATTCCGAGCCCCGAGGAGCGGCTCGATACGTATCCGCATCAGCTCTCCGGCGGCATGCGCCAGCGCGTGGCTATCGCCATCGCTCTCCTGCACAGCCCTGCCGTCATCATCGCGGATGAGCCGACCACAGCGCTCGACGTCTCGATCCAGGGCCAGATTCTAGCCGAGGTGCGGCGACTTGCGGATGAGACCGGCACGGCATTCGTGTGGGTGACGCACGACCTCGCCGTGGTGTCGAGCCTCGCGGACGATATCTGCGTCATGTATGCGGGAAGGGTTGTGGAAAGTGGTCCTGCCGCCGACGTGATCGCATCGCCGCGTCATCCCTACACCGCTGGTCTCCTCGCATCTGTGCCCGCCGAGCACGAGCCCGGGACGAAGCTTCCGCAAGTTCCCGGTTCGACACCTTCCCTGGCCAATCTCCCGCCGGGCTGCGCCTTCGCGCCCCGCTGTGCCAAGGCGGGACCGGCCTGCACCACGACACCGCCTGTCCAGCACTTCGAGGATGGACGCACCGCCCTTTGCCATTACCCGATCGAGCCCGTTTCATGCCAGCCGCTCTCCTTGACATCGACCACGTATCGAAGCGCTTCGTAAAGCAACCCAATCTCGGAGAGCGCATCGCCGGTCTCTTGGGTGCGGGGCAGAAGGCCGAGACTGTGCGCGCTGTAACCGATGTAAGTCTCACGATCGCCAAGGGCGAGGTTGTGGGCCTCGTTGGTGAATCCGGCTGCGGAAAGTCGACGCTTGGGCGCATGGTCGCCGGCATCTACACGCCGAGCGACGGCAAGATTCTGTTCGACAAGGTGCCCGTGGCCAAGTCGCAGGGACGGCGCACGCAGAAGCTGACGACCCGTGTGCAGATGATCCACCAGGATCCCTTCGCGAGCCTCAATCCGCGCATCCGCATTGGCGATACGGTGGCCGAAGGCCCGGTGGCGCACAACATCGTCAGGTCGCGCGAGGCGGATTCCTATGTGGCGGATCTGCTCGGCCGCGTCGGACTCGACCCGAGCTACCGCAGGCGCTTTCCCCATCAGTTCTCCGGCGGCCAGCGCCAGCGCATCGCCATTGCCCGCGCACTCGCCATGAAGCCGGATCTTCTCGTGCTTGACGAACCCGTGGCATCGCTCGACGTGTCGATCCAGGCGCAGGTGCTGAACCTTTTCATGGATCTGCGTCGCGATCTCGATCTGACCGGTATCTTCATCAGCCATGATCTCGGTGTGGTTCGACACGTCTCCGACCGAGTCGCGATCATGTATCTCGGACGCATCGTCGAACTGGCGCCGACATCCGAGCTCTATGCCAAACCGAACCATCCCTATACCCGCGCGCTCTTCGAAAGCGTTCCGCGCATCGGCGTGGGCCGGAAGGACTTTCGGCCGATTGCCGGCGAGATTCCGTCGCCGCTCCATCCGCCGAGCGGATGTCACTTCCACCCGCGCTGTCCCTTCGCAGGTCCACGCTGCAAGCGGGAAACGCCTCCGCTGACCGCTATCGGCCCCGGCCGCTTCTCCGCCTGCCATCTCAACACCGGTGGCACGGATTAATCGAGAAGACTGACAGACATGACCCAGCACGCCTCTCTCGTGGCGCTCCATGAGCGCATCGCTGCCGTCAACGATGTGCTCAATGCAACATCCGTCCTGACATGGGATTCCCGCACCATGATGCCCGCGGGCGGAGCGGAAACCCGCGGACATCAGATCGCGACGCTGACGCGGATCGCGCGCGATCTGCTTCTCGCGCCCGAGACCGAGAGGGCGCTTGAGGGGGCCGAGCGGGCGGTCGAGGGACTTGCGGAGGATTCTGCCAAGCGGCGCATGGTGCAGCAGACGCGGCATGCGGTGGAGCATCACAAGAGAGTGCCTGCATCCCTGATCCAGGAGCGGGCGGCCCTTCGCACCGTCGCCCAGGCAGCCTGGATCGAGGCGCGTTCAAAGAGCGATTTCTCGGTCTTCTCGTCCTACCTTGCCAAGACTGTCGAATTGTCCCGCGCATATGCCGATTGCATCGGCTGGAGCGAGCATCCCTATGACGCAATGGTATCAATCTACGAGCCAGGCGAAACGGCTGCGAGTCTCAAAGACCTTTTCAAGGAATTGCGGGCAGGGCTGCTGCCGATCCTTGACGCTGCGAGGTCCCGGCCTCAACCCCGTTCGGACTTCCTGTTCCGCGATTTTCCGGAAGAGGGGCAGCGCGCCTTTGGGCTGAGCCTTACCGAGAAGCTCGGTTACGATCTCCAACGCGGGCGCCTGGATACCACGGTGCATCCGTTCGAGGTGTCGTTCACGCGCAACGACGTGCGCATCACCACCCGCTACAACCGCAACTATCTTCCCGCTTCCATCTTCGGCACCGCCCACGAGACCGGGCATGGACTCTATGAGCAGGGCGTCGATCCGGCCTACACCCGCACGACGCTCACCACCGATCTGGTCGGCCTCTACGCGGTCGGCGGCACCAGCTTCGGTGCCCATGAATCCCAGTCGCGCCTCTGGGAGAACCACATCGTCCGCAGCCGTACCTTCTGGCAGCTTCACTTCCCCGAGCTGCAGAAGCATTTCCCGGATCAACTCGGCGACGTGAGCGCGGAAGAGTTCTATCGCGCCGTCACACGCGTGGAGCCCGGCTTCATCCGTGTCGAGGCTGATGAGCTGACCTATGACTTCCACATCATACTGCGCGCCGACATCGAATGTGCTCTCATGGACCGTTCGCTGCCCGTGGCCGATCTGCCTGAAGCCTGGAATGCCGCAATCAGACGCGATCTTGATCTCGTCGTGCCGAACGATGCGCATGGCGTCTTGCAGGACGTACATTGGTCGACGGGATATATCGGCTCCTTCCCGACCTACACGATCGGCAATGTCATGGGCGCGCAGATGATGGAGACCCTGCGCAGGCAGAAGCCCTCTCTCGATGCTGCCATCACGGCAGGCGAGTATTCCACTCTGGCGCAAGAACTGCGCACCCGGATTTGGCAGCACGGCCGCCGGTTCAGGCGCGACGAGTTGCTGGAGCGCGAAACGGGACGCCGTCTCGATCCGGCGCCTTATCTCGCTTATCTCCGCAGCAAGTACGCAACATAGAAGATCGGCGGCAACTGGAACTAGTTTCGCCATTTGTCCTAGGAGCAGGTAAATATACTTATACTAAAGTAGGGCCACATTAACCAATCGGGCAGTATTGCGAAGCAAATCACAATACAAGTTGGGGCTCTTCGGTGTTGAATAGAGTTACGTTGCCTGTAAAGATCATGGCGCTGGTTGCCATGGTCATCTTCTCGACGGCTGGAACCATGTGGTTTGCCGCTTCGCGTCAGATCTGGTCTGATCTGGAGATACAGCAGCAGCAGAAGGCCGAGCAGTATTTGCGCAGCCTCTCTCTCGTCTATGCTGCGCGGATGTCCGGCGCCGAGACCAGGATCGAGAATGGTCGGGTCGCACGCATTGTGAGTCCGCCGCTGGCCGAGTACAAGGATTTCTCGGTCGTCGACGATTCCGTGTCCTATGTTGGTGGCAATGCCACTATCTTCACCTTCGATGCGGCGCAGGACAAATTCATCCGCCGCGTCACGACGGTCAAGAAAGAGAAGGGGGAGCGGGCAGTTGGCACGGCCCTGGCTCCGGATAGCCCGGCTCAAGCCTTTGTTCGCCGCGGCGAGCCCTATTACGGCCCGACAATGCTGTTCGGGAGCCAGTTCTACACGGCCTATCAGCCGACTTTCGACAATGCAGGCAAGGTCAACGGCATTCTCTATGTAGGCGTGCCGGTTGCGGATCTGCATGGAGCCTATTCGTCGACGATGACGATGCTGACCATAGCAGCAGGCTTGATCGCTGTTCTTGCCAGCATAGGCGCCATGCTGATTGCGACCAGACTGTTCCGCCCGCTCAAGGAGATCACCGGCCGGGTCGAGAAGCTGGCGGAAGGAGATCTCGAAAGCGCCATCGGTTACCAGGACCGTGGCGATGAGATCGGTGCAGTGGCCAAGTCCTTGCAGGTCTTCAGAAGCGCGCTGATCGCCCAGAGACAGACTGGTGAGGCTGCTGCTCGAGAGCAGGAGGCGAAGACCCGCCGTGCCCAGATGCTGGACAAGCTCACGCAGCACTTTGAGTCGAAGGTTTCGACCCTGACGCATCGCCTGTCCGTTGCCGCATCGGATCTGGAGGCGACCGCTCAGTCCATGACATCGGTCGCCGACAAGGCGACCCACCAATCCGTGGGCGTCGCTTCCGCCTCGCAGCAGACTTCCGCAAATGTGCAGACGGTTGCGGCCGCCACGGAGCAGCTGTCCATCTCCATTCGTGAGATCGCTTCGCAGGTGGCTCAGTCATCCAGCATTGCCGAGCGCGCCGTGGTCGACGCCCAGCGTACGAACGGCATCGTGCAGATGCTCGCAGGCTCCGCCGAGAAGATCGGCCACGTGGTTCAGCTCATCAACAGCATTGCGTCTCAGACCAACCTCCTGGCGCTCAACGCCACAATCGAGGCCGCCCGGGCGGGAGAGGCCGGTAAGGGCTTTGCGGTCGTCGCTTCGGAAGTGAAGGAACTCGCCAACCAGACCTCTCGGGCGACCGACGAAATCTCGGCTCAGATCGCCAGCGTGCAGCAGGTGACAGGCGAGGCCGTACAGGCGATCCAGGCGATCGCCGGTACCATCGGCGAGATGTCCCAGATCTCGGTGACGATCGCGGCGGCCATGGAAGAGCAGGGTGCGGCTACGGCCGAGATCTCCCGCAATGTGCAGGAAGCGGCCCGCGGCACAGACGTCGTCACGGGCAGCATTGGAGAGGTTCGTCAGGCAGCCGGCGACACAGGTGCCGCGGCATCCCAGGTGCTTTCGGCGGCGCAGGAGCTTGCGCGGCATTCCGCCAGCCTTGGACAGGAGGTCGACTCCTTCCTCTCCGGAGTCAAAGCCGCGTAATTCAGGGTATCGACTGAAAATGAAAAGAGCCGTAGGGGAAATGCCCCCTGCGGCTCTTCATTAATGTTCGACCTGGTCGGCTGTATGGCCCGCACGCCAATAGGCAACGACCTGATGCTCCGAGGTCGGCACCCTCCACTCCTTGCGCAGGAGCTTCTTCAGGCATCGGCAGCTTTTCTGCTCGCAGCCGGCCCAGATGAAGCGGCGCGTCTGGTCCGACGGCATGGCAATCCCGCGGACGGCATCCTCGAGCAGGGACGTTGTTCCTGCCAGCGCTCCGTTCCGATACATCCAGCGGATGTCCAGCGCGGCGGCGGAGCGAAGAGGCTGCTCCTCGTTCGCATCGGCCACCTCGAGCAGGACGGTCGCTTTGCATTCGGCCGGGAGCTCCGCTAGGATGCGGCTGATAGCCGGAAGTGCGGTTTCATCTCCGGCAAACAAGTACCAGTCGGCAGCCGGAAGGTCACCACCGCCGGGTCCCATCACTCCGACGATGTCTCCGGAGCGTGCCTGCTGGGCCCAGGTCGAGCCGGGCGTGTTGTCACCTTCGTGCAGGACGAAATCGATATCGACCTCACCGCGCTCTACATCGAGTTCGCGGATAGTATAGATCCGCATCACTGGCCGATCCTCTCCCTTCGACCAGACGGGCCGTCCGTCCTCACCCATCACCGGCCATTGTGGTGCAATACCGGGCTTTGGAGGAAACAGGAGGCGGACATGCATGCCGCCGATGGCGAAGCGCGCCAGGTCCGCTCCCTTGAGCCTCACCCTGCGCATACGTGGCGTGATGTTGGTCGCGCTGACGACGTGCATTTCGCGGAAGTAGGGAAGCGACGCTCCGGCAGCGCCATCGCCGGACCAAGCGATGTGAGGGCGCTCGCCCTCGGCAAAATCCAGGATATGCTCGGCGAGGCTCCATTTGACGTAAGCGAGTCCTGTCGCGTCGGTACCTTCGGCACGAAGGTAGAGAGTGTCTTCATCCGCCTCGACGGACGCACTGCCAAAATCGAATTCCACTCGGGCCGAACGCTCGGCCCGATCCACCTTGCCGTGTTCGATGAAATGATCGCAGAGTTTTTCCATCATTTGGATGGGGCCTGCGAGGGTAACCCTCGCTTCGGCGCGAAGGATGGGTGATGTCATCGTTTGTTCCATGGACAATGGCGCTCCATCTATCGGTTTCGACGTAAAAGCCAGATCAGATACGGTCCGCCGATGAGCGAGGCGAAAAGACCCAGCGGGAGTTGGTAGGGAAAGGAGACGATCCTGGAGAGCCAATCGGCTCCGGTCATCAGTCCCGTCCCGATCAGGATTGCAGCCAGCAGCTGGTGATGGGCACGACCAAAGCCGAGCAGCCGCGCCATGTGGGGAGCGACAAGCCCGACAAAGCTCAAAGGTCCAACGATGATCGAGGCCGCAGCCGTCAAGCCTGCGGCAAACAGGGTGAGGGTCATCCGGCTGATCTGGAGCGGCAATCCGACAGCTCGCGCCTGATCCGATCCCAGGGGCAGAATTTCGAGCCAGCGTGTCATGAGGGGCAGCAGTCCCAGCAGGACCAGGGCCACCGCACCTGAGACCGAGGCTTCCGTCCACGTGACTTGATTGGTCGAGCCGCTGATCCAGGCCAGAAGCTGGAAGGCGCGGGCATCGCCCGTGATCATGGCGGCGTTGACCAGAGCGCTGCAGAGAGCTCCGGTCGCCAGCCCTCCAAGCAGGAGGCGCTCCGAGTTTTTCTCCTGCCGCCCGGCCACCGAGAGAAGTGCGATCAGGGCGATCAGGACGCCGACCGTGGCACCGATCAGCCGTGTGCTCATAGTCGGCGCAGGAAATGTGAAGAGCACGGCAGCGAGACCAACTCCGGCACCGGCACTGACGCCCAGCACTTCCGGGCTCGCGAGAGGATTGTTGGTCATCCGCTGCAGGATCATTCCAGCCGCTGCCAGCATCGCTCCGGCCGCGGCTGCCGCGGCGATGCGTGGTGCGCGGAACGGGAAGAGGTCGTCAAGAAGCTGTCCTGTTGCCACACTCCAGCCATCCGGTCCGCGCCCAATGAACAACGCCAGCACGATCATGCCCATGACAAGAAGGAGGATCGCGAGGAACGGGAGGTGTGGTCGAGCAATCGGTCGCGTAGGTGAGGGCGGCATCGATACGGATGCTTGGCCGGCGAGCCGAAGGCGTGGGAGCAGATAGAGGAGCAGAGGTCCACCGAGCAGCGCCGTGGCGGCTCCTGTAGGCACCATCTCCGCCGATCCACCGGTCGCAAGCTGCACGAGGCCATCCGTGAGCCACAAGATGGCGGCTCCGATGAGTGGCGCTGCCACAAAGGTGTCCTTCTGACTGCGCGCGCCGCACAGCCGGGCGAAAGTCGGGGCTGCCAACCCGATGAAGCCGATCACTCCGACTTCCGCCGTGATGGTCGTGGCGAGCCATACGGCGACGGCGAGCGCCAGGAGGCGCAGGGACAGGAGACTGACCCCGAGGCTGCGCGCGCTCGCGTCATCGAGGCTTAGGACTTCCAGCGGGCGGATCAGGAGGAAAGCTGCGATAAGGGAAATGGATAGGGTAAGCGCAATCGCCTGAGCGTGATCCCAGCCCTGCTGGGTGAGCGAACCGCTGCCCCAGATGAGAAGGGACATCATGTATTCGCCATTCGCGAGGATCAGAGCCGCGCTTAAAGCCATGACGATCAGGGAAACCACCATGCCTGCGAGGACGACGGTGATCGGCTCAAGCCCACGCTTCCAGGTAAGGGAAAGGAGAATGGTGACGACCGCCAGCCCACCGAACAGCGCGACGGTTTCGCGTGCTGTGTCCATGAGTGCCGGTGCAAACAAGGTGGCCGCAGTCATGGCGAATTGCGCACCCGCCGAGATGCCGAGCGTTGACGGATCCGCGATCGGATTGCGCAGGACCTGCTGCAACAGGGCACCGGACAGCCCAAGCGCGGCGCCTGAGAGCAGCGCGACCGCGGCGCGGGGAAGAACGCTGTTGAGAAGAAGGATGCGATTGAGATCGAAGCCCTGATCGCCCGACAAGGGAAACAGGTTCAGGGCCTGATACCAGCACAGGCCCATGGCGACGGCAGCCGTCAGAAGCCATGCGAGCGCGGAGGGTCTTTCCGTCATTGCCCTAACCATGAGGCGGGGCTCCAGGCTTGGAGAGCGCTTCCGCCAGCACTCGAGCGAAGCGCCTTGCGGCGGGAAGCGCACCGAAGGGATTGACCGGCGGAAGCGTCACGACGCGTCCCTCGCGAACAGCCGGAAAGGCTTTCCACAACGGACTATTCGCGAGGGTGCTGTGCGCATCCGGCGGAACCGGAGAGATGATGACGATCGAGGCCTCGGGCACCTCCGCGAGAGCTTCAAGGGGAAGTGGCGCGGCCGCTGCATAGTTGGTGGCCTTTGGCCACGCATTCCTGAAACCGAGGCGCTGAAGAACATCGCCGAACATGCTGTCGATGCCGAAGACCCTGAAGTGGCGTGCATCGCCGAGATTAATCAGGAAAACGGGCCGCATCGTCTTGTCAACGACGCGTCGGCTCGCCTGTGCGATCTCTAGGGACGATGCCTCCAGATAGGCCTGCGCCTGTTGCTTGCGTCCGAGATGCTCGCCCAGAGCCATGGTGATCTGCTCGGCCGAGGCATAGGGTGGACGACCTGGTTCGTAGATCGAATAGGACGCGACAGGCGCGATCTGTTCGAGGTTGTCCTTCACCCATGAAAACCAGCGCGAGCTGATGATCAGATCGGGGCTGGAGAGACGCAGCATTTCGAAATTCGGAGAGCCGCGAAGGCCGAGATCGGCGACTTGCGCCGGCACATGAGGTTCGACTGCAATCTTTCGAAACTGCACGAGTTCCGTCGCAGCGACAGGCACGACATCCAGTGCGAGCAAGGTCTCGAACATGGCCCAATCGACGACGGCAATCCGCTGGTGCGGGTTCGCTTGGACTTTGCCGATGATGGACGAGCCGATTGCGGCTCCAAGGAAGCTGCGCCGGGTCAACGCGAATGCATTTCGTGCGGAATAAGGCTGCATTGGCTTTCGACGTACCAGGAGAAGATCCTTGAGGTCTCACTATGATGGATAATTTATACTTCTGCTCAAACGAAGAGTACTATCTCGGTAGGGTCTCTGCCCAAGGATCAATTGGCTGTCGCTTTCGCTCATTGTTTGTCGCGCGGGGCTCCAACATCATCCGTTGTCTAGAGCGGGTTGATGAACCGTGGATGCGATTGCGTCAATAAATTTCTCTGGAAAGTGCAATCATTGCATAAACTTAGAACATTTCCAAATAGCGCGACTCAAAAACGGGGCGGCGAACTTCATCAGAAAGGCTTCTCGTCTCGGGTCCTGAACCGCTCGCTTGTGGGCTCTATGCAGCTCATAAACCACCAAATTGCTCTCCGGCCTTACATAGAATAGATCACAATTTATAAGAGATATAAAGAGCGCATTTATTGTTTAAAACTATTGTAAACCGCAGTTTAGAGTAATTTCAAAACATAATTCTTGCCTGAACTCAGCGGAAACCATAGTCAGTGGCCCCGGACCAGCAATCCGCCGATTGCACGCTCATGCGAGGTTTCAGCAGACCTCCATGCGCTTGAAAGCCTTGGGGACAGCCATGAATCGTCGTTATGTATTGAGTATGGGAGTGAGCTTGGTCTCGCTGGCGGTGATGGCGGCATCGAGCGGGCAATCCTTGGCCCAGACGCAGCCTGCGTCCGGCGAAATCGCGTTGGAAACCGTCACTGTCGAAGGGCAGGGCGGCAGCGCAACCGGGCCGGTGAACGGCTATGTTCCCAATCGCACGGCAACGGGCTCCAAGACCGACACGCCCATCGAGGAAATTCCGCAATCAGTTTCGGTGATCGGCCGCGAGGCGATCGAAGACCGGCAGGCGCAGAAGGTCGACGAGGCTCTGCGCTACACGGCCGGCGTCTTCGCGCAGCCCTATGGAGAGGATTCCGACACGGATTGGTTCTTCATCCGCGGCTTCGATGCCGGACAGACGGGTGTCTTCCTGAACAGCCTGCCACTTTATCAATATGGGTTCGGCGGGTTTTATATCGATCCGTTCGTTCTCGAACGGATCGAGGTGCTCAAGGGGCCAGCCGCCGCTCTGTATGGCGGCTCCGCGATCGGCGGCATCGTCAATCTTGTGAGCAAGCGTCCGACGACCGAGCCGCTTCGCTACGTCGAGACGGGCATCAACTCCTGGGGCAATGGTTATGCGGCCTTCGATTTCGGCGGAGCGCTCGACAAGGACAAGATCTGGTCCTACCGCTTGACCGGTAAAATGTCCGGCGGCGGCTGGGAGACGAAGGAAGCCGAGGATTTTCGCGGCGTCATCGCACCGGCCCTCACGTTCAGGCCCGATGCGGGCACCGAACTGACGGTGCTCGGATCCTACCAGAACATGGATCTGACCCACACGGGTGGCTTCCTGCCTTATATCGGAACGGTCGTTCCCGCCTCTTACGGCCGCATTTCGCGCCGGTTCTATTACAGCGAGCCCGAGATCGATCTCTACCGCCGCGACCAAGCGATGATCGGCTACGAGTTCCAGCATGCCCTGAATGATATTTGGACGCTCAGGCAGAACTTCCGCTACGCCCATACGGATTCAAAGGAGCGCGGTCCCTATCCCTACGGCTATCTCGACCCCGCGACAGGTTTTCCTGTGGCGACACCTGTCGCACCTGACTTCCTGCTTTACCGCATCGGTTTCAACCACCACACGGTGGTGAACACCCTATCCATCGACAACCAGGCGGAGGCGAAGTTCGGGACTGGACCGCTGAATCACACTCTGCTCCTCGGCCTGGATTACAAGTACTACAACATCGATCAGATCCAAGCGTCCGGCGGCGGTACGCCGATCAGCCCAGTCAATCCGATTTATGGTGTGCCCCAGGGACCGACCGTTCCCTATCTTGATCAGGACCTGACCATGAACCAGATTGGATTCTACGCTCAGGACCAGATCCGTTTCGGGGGCTGGATCGCAACGCTGAACGGACGATACGATCACGTCTCCACGAAGAGCACCGACAAGGCCGGAGCTGCCAATTTCAGCGACGAAGCCGGCGAGTTCAGTGGTCGCCTGGGACTGGGCTATGAGTTCGCCAACGGAATGACGCCCTATCTCGCCGTGTCGCGCTCGTTCAACCCGGTCATCGGGTCTGATTTCTCCGGTCAAGGGTTCGAGCCCGAGACCGGACAGCAATATGAAGCCGGCGTTAAATATAAGCCGACATTCTTCGACGGTCTCATCACCGCCTCCCTGTTCGATCTGACCCGCCAGAATGTTCTGACCTCCGACCCTCAGCACCTATTCTTCGAGGCTCAGTTGGGTGAGGTCCGCTCTCGCGGCTTCGAATTCGAAGCACAGGCTAACATCACGGAAGGCCTGAAGGCGGTCGCCGCCTTCACAGCCTACGATATCGAAATCACCGAGGATCCCAATGCCGCGCTGATCGGCAACCGCCCCAATGTAGTGCCGGAGATCCTGGCCTCGGGCTGGCTCGATTACACGGTCCAGGACGGTGCGTTCAAAGGGCTCGGCTTCGGCGCCGGCGTCCGCTATGTCGGCTTCTCCTATGTCGACAACGAGAACACCTTGAAAGTCCCTGCGGCGACCGTGTTCGACGGCGCTATCCGCTACACGCGCGATAACTTCACGGTGGCGCTCAACGTCAACAATCTCTTCGATAACGAATATGTCTCGTCCTGCGACACGCAATACACCTGCAACTACGGCGCAGGACGTGTCGCGACCCTGAAGGCGAGTTACAAGTGGTGATGTGCGGAGCGCCATCTCGAGGCGACGCTCTCATGTCCGTGCTGACGTCCATGTCCACTGCTTCCAGTCCCCACCTTGTCGCCGAGGCTCCTCTGTTCGAACTGAAGGATGTCAGCTTCGCGATTCCCGAGCGCACATTGCTTCATCCTCTGACGCTGTCCCTTCCGGGGCGGCGTGTGATCGGATTGATCGGCCACAATGGTTCGGGCAAGTCGACGCTGATCAAGCTTCTGGCCCGCCAGCAGCCGGCATCCGGCGGCGCCGTTGCCTTCGAGGGGAGGGCGCTGTCGGACTGGGGAGACCGGTCCTTCGCGAGACGGGTCGCCTATCTGCCGCAGCAGACGCCGCCGGCGTCGGGCATGCTCGTCAAGGAACTCGTGGCGCTCGGTCGCTATCCCTGGCATGGCCCGCTGGGGCGCTTCGGAACGACCGATCGCGAGAAGGTGGCTGAGGCCATGGCGCTCGCCGATGTGGAGCCTTTCGCCGAGCGCCTCGTCGAGACTCTCTCCGGCGGCGAGCGCCAGCGGGTCTGGCTGGCGATGATGGTGGCACAGGATGCTCAGTTCCTGCTGCTCGACGAGCCGATTTCGGCACTCGACGTCACTCATCAGGTGGAGGTGCTTGCGCTCGTCCAGCGTCTCTCGCGAGAGCGTGGCCTCGGAGTGATCGTCGTGCTGCATGATGTCAACATGGCCGCTCGCTTCTGCGACGAGATCTTGGCGCTGCAGATGGGCCGGCTGATCGCTCGTGGCACGCCCGACGAAATCATGACGCCAAGCCAGCTGGAGGCCATCTACGGTATCGCCATGGATGTCATCCCGCACCCCGTCACCGGCCAGCCCGTCAGCTTCGTCCGTTGAGCCTGTTTCCAAGCTCCCGCTTGCCCTCATCGGCAGCCGGCAGTACCTAGTCTCGCCATGCGCTCCCTCCTCAAACGTTTCTTCGCGTATTATCAGCCTCATCGCGGCCTGTTCGTGCTGGACTTCTCCTGCGCCGTGGCCTCGGGTCTGCTCGAGCTGGGCTTTCCGATCGCCGTCAAGCTGCTGATTGATACCCTTCTTCCGACCGGCCAGTGGGGTCTCATCGCCGTAGCCTCGGCAATCCTGCTCGCCGTCTACGTTCTCAATGCCGGTCTGATGGCCACGGTGACCTATTGGGGCCACATGCTCGGCATCAACATCGAGACCGAGATGCGGCGCAAGGCCTTCGACCATCTCCAGAAGCTCTCCTTCGGGTTCTTCGACAACCAGAAGACCGGGCATCTCGTGGCGCGTCTCACCAAGGACCTGGAAGAGATCGGCGAGGTCGCCCATCACGGGCCGGAGGATCTGTTCATCGCCGTGATGACGCTCGTGGGCGCGTTCATCCTGATGTTCACGGTCAATATGAAGCTTGCCGTGATCACGGCGCTCGTGGTGCCGCTCACCGCTTGGCTGACGACGCGCTATGGCGGCCGCATGACACGCAATTGGCAGGCTCTTTATGGAAAAGTCGGAGATTTCAACGCTCGCATCGAGGAGAATGTCGGCGGAATCCGCGTGGTTCAGGCCTTTGCCAATGAGGATCACGAACGGCGCCTGTTCGCCGCCGACAACCAGGGCTATCGCAAGACGAAGCTTGAAGCCTACAAGATCATGGCAGCGTCGACCTCGCTGAGCTATCTCAGCATGCGCCTGATCCAGATGGTCGTCATGGTCGCGGGCAGCTATCTGGTGCTCAAAGGGGAACTCAGCGCAGGCGGCTTCGTCGGCTTCCTGCTTCTCGTCGGCGTCTTCTTCCGGCCGATCGAGAAGATCAATTCGGTCATCGAGACCTATCCGAAGGGCATCGCCGGTTTCAAGCGCTACATGACGTTCCTCGACACGAGGCCGGATATCGCGGACCGTCCCGGCGCGAGGGAGGTGGGCAAGCTCAGGGGCGCCATTCAGTATAAAAACGTCGAGTTCGGCTATGCCGCGGAGCGCAGCATCCTCAAGGGTCTCGACCTGACGATCCGCGCCGGCGAAACCATCGCCTTCGTCGGCCCATCCGGGGCGGGCAAGACCACGATCTGCTCGCTCCTGCCTCGCTTCTATGAAGTCGACGGCGGCGCAATCACGATCGACGGAATCGACATCCGGGATATGACTCTCCGCTCCCTGCGCAGCCAGATCGGCATCGTGCAGCAGGATGTGTTCCTGTTCGCAGGCACCATCCGCGAAAACATCGTCTATGGCCGGCTCGAGGCCACCGAGGGTGAAATTCTGGAGGCTGCCCGCAGGGCCCGGCTCGACGAGGTGATCGCCTCACTGCCGGCGGGCCTCGATACGATTATTGGAGAGCGGGGCGTCAAGCTCTCGGGAGGTCAGAAGCAGCGCCTCGCCATCGCGCGAATCTTCCTCAAGAACCCGCCGATCCTGATCCTCGACGAGGCCACATCGGCCCTCGATACGGAAACGGAGCGGGCGATCCAGCAGGCTCTCGCCGAGCTGTCGAAGGGGCGCACGACGCTTGTCATCGCCCATCGCCTCGCCACCATCGTGAACGCGGACCGGATCGCCGTGATCGACCGCGGCGCGATTGTGGAGCAGGGCGACCACAAGGAGCTTCTCGCTGCGAATGGAATTTACAAGCGGCTGAGCGAGGCGCAGTTCGCCTGAGGCAAAGATCTGACGAGTCAGGTGCCTGCGGCGTCTGCCCAGTACTCAAGGCTGCGCGCGTTGACGGGCAATCCTGCTGCGTCATTCAGGTCAAGGACAGCATTGTGAAAGCGCTGAGCTTCCTCCGGTCCGGTGAGAATTCTCAGGCTATGGATGATCCGGGTGATCCGCAGGTGGTTATGATCATACGAACTGAGCCACCAACGCGTATCCTGGTAGAACCTTAGCATCCGCCCGGCCGCTCGCCTGAGTGTGTCCTGCGCGCTCGGATCAGCCCTGATCGCGTCGATCTCGGCCTGCGTCAGTATCGGAGCTCCAGGCTGAGCGCCGCTGCGGGCCGGAAGCGGAAACAGCCACTGGATGTAGTCGTGCACCTCTTCCAGCGGCTCGTCGGGAAAGCCGAGCACATCGGCCGCAAGACGTCCCCGGCTGTCGCGCCCGGTTCCGGCAAGAAAAGCATGGAGAGGTCCCGCCGATGATGCCATTGCCGTGCCTCCGCTTGGGGCGTCAGTTTAAGGCTGTTCGTGCGCTTAGGCGATGAGGCTTGCGGCGAAACGGGCGCAGACGAGGAGGAGGAAGATGCCGAAGGCGACCTCGAGCCGGCGCTTCGAGAGCCGGTGGGCCAGCCGTGCGCCGATGGGCGCCATCCAGGTGCTGGTGGGGATGAACAGGACGAAGCCGAGGAGCGAGATGTAGCCCAGGGCCAAGGGCGGCTGGAAGGCGATCACGTTCGGGTAATCGGCCATGTGCGGCCAGCCGGCATAGATGTAGCCGAGCGCCCCCGGGATCGAGATCAGGATGCCGAGACCCGACGAGGTCGCCACCGCCTGATGGATCGGGCGGTTGTAGAAGGTCATGAACAGGTTGGAGAGCTGGCCGCCGCCGATGCCCATGAGGGCCGAGAGGATGCCGATGATCCAGCCATAGGCCACCATGATGGGCTTGGCCGGCATGTCGAGGCCGAAGCGCCAGGTGTCCTTGCCGAAGAGCAGGCGGATGGCCGAGAGGCCGGCCACGACCACGAACACGGCCTTGAACAGGTCGGCCGGGGCATAGCGGGCGATGATGCTGCCGATGATGACGCCGAGCACCACGGGCACGGCCCAGACGCGCAGGATGGTCATGTCGACGGCGCCCTTGGCCCGGTGAGCGTTGAAGGAGCGGATCGAGGTCGGGATGATGATGGCCAGCGAGGTGCCGACGCACAGCGGCATGCGCACCTCCTCGGGCACCTCCAGGATGCGGAAGAGCTCGTAGAGGATCGGCACGGCGACCGCGCCGCCGCCGACGCCGAAGACGCCGGCGAGCAGGCCGGTGATCGCGCCGGCGGCCAGCAGCGCCACAACAAGCCACGCCAGATCAAACAGAGGGATGCCAAACATCGGAATGTCCATCAAAAGGAAGCAGATCGCCGTAGGATCTTTTCAATCCCGCGGCAAGTGAGACTGTTGCAGGATTGTCCTACCGCGAGGCGCGTCTCTCATGCTGCGCCTGATATTCACGCGCCTTCTCGTCGATCCAGGATCGATCCGTGATGCCGCCGGGATTGGCGCGAGTCGCCATGGCATCCATGAATGCGAGAAAGCGCTCATGAGCGACGCCGTAGAGGCGGCGCATCTCATCCAGAGGCTCAGGGTGATCGTCGACGCGCAGGTCGAGCATGGGATAGGGCTCGTCGCGCCAAATCTTGATGGCGGCGGATTGCTTGCCGCGCTTGTCGCCGCCCTCGGCTTGCCCTGCATCGAGCGCGCTCATGAGACGATCCGCGAAGGGCAGATCCATGTGGTGCTTGTAGGTCTCGAGCGTTGCCTCGATCACTGCAGGACCCACCAGCATGTTGCCGGCAACGGAGACGCCCTCATCCGTCAGGTGACCGCACCAGTCGATGCAGTCCTGGCCCGTATGGGCCGCGGTGCGACCGTCACGGGCGATCACGTGGAGCTGGCGGGAGCCGCTGCCCGGATCTTGAGCCGTGAGGATCGTGACGATGTCCTCGGCGCTGCGTCCCTCCGCCAGGAGCCGAATGCCATCCGGGCCGTAAAGGGGATTGACGAGCGCCTGCGTGGCAAGAGCACCGATCCGTGCCGCGCCGTGGGGGCAAAGCGCTCCCACGGCGAAGAACTTCGTGGTCACCGCAACGCCGAAGGCGCCGGTCTCAGGATCCTTGGCGATGATCGACCAGGTCATGGTTCATGCTCCTCAACGACCGACCGCATAGGCCTGCATGAGGCGCGGCGTGGCGGCGCCGTGCAGCAGCCCATCCTTGTCGCGGCTTGCCGCCACGAGGCGACCGACCGTCCAGGCGGGCGCGACCTCGACCTCGTGACCGCGCGCGCGCAGATCGTCGAGCACCTCGGCGCCATAGGTCTCCTCCGCCATGAGATGGCCGGGCTTCTGCTCGCGCGGATAGAACGAGGAGGGGAAATGCGCCGTATGCGACATCGGTTGGTCGATCGCTTCCTGCAGGTTCAGGCCATGATGGGCATGGCGCAGGAACAGCAGAAGCTGCCATTGCTCCTGCTGGTCGCCGCCCGGCGAGCCGAAGACCATGTAGGGCTCGCCGTCCTTCTCCGCGAGGGTTGGCGTGAGCGTGGTGCGCGGACGCTTGCCCGGAGCCAGGCTCGCTGGCAGGTTCTCTTCGAGCCAGAACATCTGGGCGCGAGAGTTGAGCATGAAGCCGAGTTCTGGAATGACCGGCGAGGATTGCAGCCATCCGCCGGAGGGCATGGCGGCGATCATGTTGCCGAAGCGGTCCACCGCATCGATATGCACCGTGTCGCCTCGGCGTGCGGAGCGCATGGAAGCGAGCGTCGGCTCGCCGCCTGTCACTTCCCGGTTCTTTGTCGAGAGATTGCGCAGGGCCTCAAGTGTGCGTTCCACCTGAGCCTCGTAGCCTTCGATGCGGCCGGGGCGCAGCTCGAACGATGCCTTGTCGCCGATGAGCTTGCGGCGCTCGTCGTTATAGGCATCCGACAGCAGGGTCTCGATGGGTACGTCGACGAAATCCGGATCGCCGTAATAGGCTTCGCGATCGGCGAAGGCGAGCTTCTTGGCCTCGACAATGGTGTGGACGAACTCCGCGCTGGTCGGGCCCATGGCGGCGAGGTCGAAGTCCTTCAGCAAAGCCAGCGTCTGCAGGAAGACGGGACCCTGGCCCCAGGGCCTGATCTTGTTCACCCGGTAATTATGATAGTCGTAGGTCTGCGGAGCGTCGTAGCTTGCGGACCACCTCGCCATGTCGTCTGCGGTGAGCACGCCACGATGGCGCGAGCCGCTTTGATCCATGGCTTCCGTCTTGCGCACGAAGGCGTCGATGGCTTCGGCCACGAAGCCCTTGTAGAAGGCATTGCGCGCTGCCTCGATCTGAGCCTCGCGGTCGCTGCCCTTGGCTTCTCCCTCGCGGAGGATGCGCTTCCAGGTGTCGGCAAGCTGCGGGTTGCGGAAGAGCTGGCGGGGCTTGGGGACCTCGCCGCCCGGCAGGAAGACGCCAGCAGAGGTTGGCCATTCGGTCTCGAAGAATTCCTTCAGGCCCTTGATGGTGTCCGACACGCGCGGCAGCAGGGGATGCCCCTGCTCGGCATAGTAGATCGCAGGTTCCAGCACGTCTCGCAGCGAGAGAAGGCCATGGTCGCGCAGCAGCAGCATCCAGGCATCGAAAGCGCCGGGCACGACGGTGGCGAGCATGCCGTTGCCGGGAATGAGCTTGAGGCCCTCGTTCTTGTAATGGGCGATGGTAGCGCCTTTCGGAGCCGTGCCCTGGCCGCAGAGCACTTCGATCTTCTTGGTCCTGGCCGAGTAGAACACCGCAGGCACTTCGCCGGACGGACCCACCAGATGCGGTTCGACAACCTGCAGCACGAAGGCGGAGGCAACACAGGCGTCAAAGGCATTGCCGCCTTTCTCGAGCATCGACATGCCGGCCGCGGAGGCGAGCCAGTGGGTCGAGGTGACGATGCCGAAGGTGCCGAGGATCTCTGGCCGAGTCGTAAACATATGTCTTATCCGAAGTTGGTGTTGTTGTTACTGTTCGCGAGGATCGAGCGCATCGCGCAGGCCGTCGCCGAGAAGATTGAAGCCGAGCACGATCAGGAAGATCGCCGAGCCGGGGAAGATCGACATCCAGGGAGCCTGGTCCATGAAATTCTTGGCTGTGTTGAGCATGGAGCCCCAGGATGGGTTCGGCGGCTGCTGGCCGAGGCCGAGGAAGGACAGGCTTGCTTCTGCGATGATAGCGGTCGCGATGGTGAGAGTGCCCTGCACCAGGATCGGCGGCAGGACATTTGGGAACACATAGCGCACCAGGATCCAGAAATCGGGCAGCCCGATGGCGCGCGCGCCTTCCACGTAATCCTCCGCCTTCACGGTCAGCACCTGTCCGCGGGTGAGTCGGATGAAGATGGGCATGGCGGACAGACCGATGGCGATCATCGCGTTGGTGAGGCTGGGCCCGAGGAAGGCCGCGAGCGCGATGGCGAAGATGAGGAAAGGGATCGCCAGCATGGCATCCGTCGCGCGGGAGATCGCAGCATCGATCCAGCCGCCGAAATAGCCGGCGACGAGGCCGAACGGTACGCCGAGCACGATGGCGATGGTCACCGAGACCACACCGGCCATGATAGACGCGCGGGCACCCCAGAGCATGCGGGAGAGAAGGTCACGTCCGAGTTCGTCGGTACCGAACCAGTACAAGGCCGACGGCGCCTTCCGGATGCTCGTGAAGCTCGGCTTGATCGGATCGTACGGCGCGAAGTAGGGGCCGACGAGCGCGACGAGCACGAAGAACAGAACGATAGCGCCGCCGAGAACGGCGCTCCTGTTCTTCAGGAACTTGGTGAGGACGCGGTTACGCTTCTTCGGCAGCGCGACCTCGTCGGCGATAACGGCTGTGGCGGTCATGCAGCGTGCCTCAGGCGGGGATTGACGAGAACGTAAAGGACATCGGCGAGGAGGTTCATGAAGATGAAGCCGATGGCCGTGCAAAGCACGACACCCTGAACCACCGCGTAGTCACGGTTGAACACCGCATCAACGATGAGCTTGCCGAAGCCCGGGATGGTGAAGATCTGCTCCGTGAGCACCGCGCCGGCCAGCAGTTCGCCGAAGAGCAGGGTGGAAAGTGTCACGATGGGCACGAGCGCGTTTCGCAGGGCATGCTTCAGGATGACTTTTCGCGACAGAAGCCCCTTGGCTCGGGCCGTGCGGATATAGTCAGAGCGCAGGACGCCGAGCATAGCGCTGCGGGTATGGCGCATCAGGCTCGCGGCCAAACCCGTGCCGAGCACGAAGGCTGGCATGAGCATGGTCTTGATGTTGAGCCAGAGATCCTCGGTCGGCGGCACATAGCCGGAGGCGGGCAGGAGCTGCCAGCGCACCGAGATCAGCATGATGAGCATGATGCCGAGCCAGAAATTGGGAATGGACAGGCCCGACAAAGCGATGACGTTGGCGGTGTAGTCGACCGCCGTTCCCTTCTTCACGGCCGAGATGATGCCGGCGGGAATGCCGATGGCGAGCGCCACAATCATCGCCATAATGGCCAGTTCCAAGGTGACGGGCAGCTTGCTGAGGATCAGATCGAGAACCGGGATGTCGGTGCGCAGCGAAATCCCGAGATTGCCGGTCAACGCAGATCCGATCCAGGCGAAATACTGAACCGGGATAGGGTCGTCCAGGCGATATTTCTCGCGCAGGTAGGCGAGCACCTGCGGGTCGCGTTCCTCGCCCGCCATGGTGAGAACCGGATCGCCGGGCAGGAGCTTCTGCAGGGCGAAGACCAGAAGCGACACGATGATCAGCGTCGGGATAGCAATCAGTATTCGTCGTCCGATATAGCGCAGCATCAGCTCGTGGAACCCATAACATAGAAGGGCAGGGGCGTGCCCGGTCATTCAACCGGGCACGCAGCTTCTTGGTCGTCTCAGGAGGCGAACTTCACGCCCTGCAGGCGGATCATGCCATCCGGATAGGGCTTGAAGTTCTGGACCTTCTTCGTGTGAACGAAGGGCCAGGGCTGGTAGTAGGTGTAGATGATCGGCAGATCCTGCTTCAGGATTTCCTGCGCGGCATCGTAGAGCTGCTTGCGCTTAGCCTCGTCATTGGTGACGCGGGCGTCGTTCAAGAGCTTGTCGACCTGCTCGTTGCAATAGCGGCCGTCATTGAGGGCGCCCTTGCAGGTGACGAACGGATGAATGTTGCCGTCGGGGTCGACGCGGCCGGACCAGCCGATCACGTTCACGTCGAAGTTGCCAGCCTGGGCTTCCTTCTGCATGGCCGCGAACTCGGTCGGGCGCAGCGAGATGTCGAATCCTGCCTCGGCGGCCATCGCCTGGATGATCTCGGCGATCTGCTGAGCCGTCGTTCCGGTGCCGAAAGTCAGCTCAAGCTTCACCCGGTCGACACCGGCCTCTTTCAGGAGCTGCTTGGCCTTGGCGACGTCACGCTCGGTGGCCTTGAACTTCGGGTTGTTGTAGGGGCTCGCTTCCGGGAACGGCTGACCTGCGGGCGGATAGATTCCCGCGCCGACCACTTCGTTGATGACGTTGCGGTCGATGGAGAGCTCGAGGGCCTGACGGACGCGCTTGTCCTGACCGAGCGGGCTCTTGGCGCGCTCACCATTGTTGGTGTTGATAGTCAGTCCCTGGTAGCCGATGCCGGAGACCGGCGCGAAGACCAGGTTGGAATCGCTCTTCGCCGCCGGAACGTCGCTCGGGGCCAGACGCTCGATGAGGTCAAGATTGCCGGAGCGCAGGTTGGCAAGACGCACGGTCGTGTCCGGGATGGGTTGGAACACGATGCGCTCGAAGTTGAAGTTTTTGGCGTTCCAATGATCGGCGAACTTTTCCAGCACGATGCGGTCGTTCTGGACGCGCTCCACGAACTTGTATGGACCCGAGCAGATCGGCTTCTGGCCGAAATCGGCCGAAGACAGCGCCTTCGGCGACATGATCATGCCGGCGCGGTCGGAGAGCTGGGAGAGCAGGGTCGCGTCGGCGCGGGAGAGATTGACCTTCACGGTCAAGTCGTCGACGGCCTCGACATTGTCCACCGAGGTCAGCTCGCTCTTGCGCAAGGAGTCCGGCAGCGTGCGGGCACGGTCGATATTGGCCTTTACGGCAGCCGCATTCAGTGGCTCACCGTCATGGAATTTCACGCCCGGGCGCAGCTTGAAAGTCAGCGACTTGCCGTCGTCGCCCCATTGCCATTCGGTGGCGAGTTCGGGCGTGAACTTCAGATCGGGCGTGATGTCGACGAGCTTGTTGCAAAGCGACGTGAACACGATGCGCCCGACGAAGGTGCGCGCGCGGTGCGGATCGAGCACATCGGGATCTTCATTCAGACCGATGCGCAGGGTTTGCGCAGAGGCCGCGGTGCTCATCATGAGCCCGGCGGCCAAGGCAAGGAGCAGTCTCTTCTTCATTCTGTCGTCCTCCAATCGTCCTCTGGATGTCGTCTTCTGGTTCAAGGGCTCGTCGTGACGGGCTTATCCTGCCGTTCGCGCCAAGTTCGGTAGAGCGCAAGACGCTTGGCGAGCGCAGCGCTCGGGGGCGGCGCGCTGATGGAGCCGGCGCCCGCTCCCTGGATTTCGCGCCAGAAATGGCAGGCTACCTGCCGACCACCGGGCGCTGTTTCAAGGGCAGGATGCTGCTCCCTGCACACCGCACGGGCGTGGGGGCAGCGGGTATGGAAGCGGCAGCCCGACGGCGGCGCGGCCGGGCTCGGCACATCGCCCTGGAGCAGCGCTTTCGGCTGGCGGTTCATCGGGCTCGGAACGGGAATCGCGGCGAGCAGCGCTTGAGTATAGGGATGCAGCGGGTTGTCGAAGAGCGCATCCGTATCCGACAACTCCACGATCTCGCCGAGATACATCACCGCGACGCGGTCGCTCATGTGACGGATGACGGCAAGGTCATGCGCCACAATGACGAGGGTCAGGCCGAAGCGGCCCTTCAGGTCCTCGAGCAGGTTGATGATCTGCGCCTGGATCGAGACGTCCAGCGCGGAAACCGGCTCATCGCCGATGATCAGTTTCGGGTCGCCGGCGAGCGCCCGGGCAATACCGATGCGCTGGCGCTGGCCGCCGGAGAACTCGTGCGGATAACGGTCCGCGTGGGTCGGCAGCAGGCCGACCGTGCGCATGAGATCGGCCACGCGCTCGCGCTTCTCTCGCCCGGCGGCAAGATTGTGCAGCCAGATGGGCTCGGCAATGATGTCGCCCACATTCATGCGTGGATTGAGTGAGGCATAGGGATCCTGGAAGATAATCTGCAGCTCGCGCCGCAGCTTGCGCAACTCACTCTTGTTGAGCTTCAGGATCGAACGGCCCTCATAGCGCACGTCGCCCTCGGTCGCCTCGATCAGGCGCAGCAGAAGGCGGCCCAAGGTGGACTTTCCGCAGCCGGATTCGCCCACGATGGCGAAGGTCTCACCGCGCCGAATGCCGAGGGACACGCCGTCGACGGCGCGCACGACGGAGGGCGACGAGAGCAGGCCGCCGCTGCCGAAATGCTTCTTGAGGCCAACGCCTTCGAGAATGATGTCGTCCGGGGGCATCACGCTCATAGGTCGGCTCCACGGTGAACTTCGAGAGGGGCGTACCAGCAGCGTGCCCGATGGCCAGGCTTAATCTCGGCGAGTGGCGGCGGATCGTTGGCGCAATGGCTGTCGGAGAACGGGCAGCGCGGCGTGAAGCGGCAACCCTTGGGCATCAGCTCCGCCGGCGGAACTGTGCCGCGGATCGTAGCGAGCCGACCCTGACGACGGCCGAGCGACGGGACGGAACCCATGAGGCCGATGGTATAGGGAT
Source organism: Microvirga sp. RSM25 (assembly GCF_044784385.1). Lineage (NCBI taxonomy): Bacteria > Pseudomonadati > Pseudomonadota > Alphaproteobacteria > Hyphomicrobiales > Methylobacteriaceae > Microvirga > Microvirga sp. RSM25. Next base: position 1,514,100 of record NZ_CP173039.1, read on the forward strand.
GCTGCGGGTCCTCGAAGATCGCCTCGACCGGACCACTCTCGACGACGCGTCCCGCATACATCACGGCAACCTCGTCGGCGACTTCCGCCACCACGCCGAGATCGTGGGTGATGAGGATCATGGCGGTGCCGGTCTCCTCCTGCAGGCGTCGGATGAGAGTGAGGATCTGCGCCTGAATTGTCACGTCGAGGGCCGTGGTCGGCTCGTCGGCGATCAGGAGCTGCGGATCGTTGGCAAGCGCCATGGCGATCATGACGCGCTGGCGCATGCCGCCGGACATCTCGTGCGGATAGGCACGCAGACGCTTCTCGGGTGCGGGAATGCGCACCTTCTTCAGCATCTCGAGGGTCCGCTCCATGGCCTCGGCCTTCGACACCCTGCGGTGGCGGACGATGCCCTCCGCGATCTGGTCGCCGATGGTGAAGGCCGGGTTGAGCGAGGTCATCGGCTCCTGGAAGATCATGGCTATCCGGTCGCCGCGCAGATCTGCCCGCTCGCGCTCGGTGAGGGTCAGCAGATCCTGGCCATCGAACTGGGCCGAGCCTGACACGATCCGCGCCGGCGGCGTCGGCAGGAGCCCCATGAGGGCTAGCGAGGTCACGCTCTTGCCGCAGCCGGATTCGCCCACGATGCACAGGGTCTTGCCCTTGCTCACCGAGAAGGACACGTCGTCGACCACGTTCACGCCCTTGGGCGCGCCATCAAAGCGGACGGAAAGCCCTTCAACATTGAGCAACGGCGGCTCGGCGGCCAACCCGACCTTGCCCGGATTGCGAGTGCCGGTCATTGATTGCTGTGCTGCCTCAAGTCCCATGGAGACGCTGATCCTCGGTGTTTTCAGATATTGCCGCATCTGGATCCCTGCCGTCGGGCAGGGGGCTCGTCATGACTTTCAGAAGCCCGTCGCGCACGAGCTCGAGGTGCTCGCGCATGGCTTCTTCCGCCGCATGGGCCTCGCGCTGGGCGATGGCTGCGATCACGCGCCGGTGCTGATCCACATAGGCCTGCTGACGGGCGCCTGAGCGGGCGCGCTCGCGCAGAAGCCGCCACGTGGCGTCCTGGCGGATTCGATCGACCATGTCGAAGATCGCCAGAAGAAGCGAATTGTTGGCAACCTCAGCAATGGCGCGGTGCAGGGCGCTGTCCCAGAGCTCGCGGCCGTCCGCATCGGACATCGACGCGGTCTTGTTCGCCAGATGCAGGAGCCGCTCGATGTCGCCGTTCGAGGCGCGCAGGGCTGCGAGCCGGGCCAGCGCTGGCTCGATCTCCAGGCGCACGTCCATGACCTCGAGCGGGTTGGTCCGCTTGGACAGTTCCTCGAGATCGGCATGCGGCTCGGGCGGGCGGGGCCCGAGAAAGGTCCCCTTGCCCTGGTGGCGCCAGATCCGCCCTTCGGCCTCCAGCACCTCGAGAGCCCGCCGCAGCGCCCGCCGGCCGATGCCGATCTGCGCCGCCAGCACTCGCTCCGACGGCAACCGCTGCTCCTTGTCGAAGGAGCTGTCCTCCAGGAGAGCCCGCAGCCGCCCGAGGGCGAAGTTCGAGCTGTCCAGCAATGGATCGGGGTTGGACATGAGATCCGGCTCCGTACGAACCAATCTTGCTGCCGGTCCCAAAGTCACGATCCATTGTTTCGTGACTCAAGGCCTCAACGAAACAAGGCTAGCCCAGGGCTGAACCAATTTGCAACTGGTTCGGTGATGGTTCTCTGTTCAAACCTTGCCGGTTCATTGATCAGAAGGGCGAAGAGAGCCGTTATCGCGCCCTGCCAAGCCTTCGCCAGATGCCTAAAGTTTACGCATCGAGGAGCCGGATTTCGGAAATCGCCGAGGGTGGGCGGCTTGGCCTGAAACTTGCTTCAAGTCTCCGGTAGTGGATCACCATTCGCAGCGAGAGCTTTCAGGAATTTGACCAAAGACACACAACCCGGTCAGCGGCCTCTTCGCGTTGCGATCATTGAGGAAAACAGCATCAGGGCGGCCATTCTCATCGATGGATTGCAGGAGGCTGGGATCCTCGACGTGGAGGTCATCGAGACGATGACCAACATGCTCCGGCGCCTGAGCACCGTCGATCCCGACGTGATCATCATCGGCATCGAGAACCCGAGTCGCGACGTCCTGGAGCAGATGTTCCAGGTCTCGAAGCTCGTGTCGCGTCCCGTGGCGATGTTCGTGGACCACTCCGACGGATCCATGATCCAGGCTGCCGTCGAGGCCGGCGTTTCAGCCTATGTGGTCGATGGATTACGCAAGGAGCGGGTGAAGCCCATCGTGGACATGGCGGTGAGCCGCTTCAATGCCTTCGATCGTCTGCAGCGCGAGCTTCTTGAGGCTCGCAGCGAACTGGCGTCTCGCAAGGTGATCGAGCGGGCCAAGGGCATTCTCATGAAAACCAGGCAACTCTCGGAGGAGGAGGCTTATGCCCTTCTTCGCCAAACCGCCATGAACGAGAAACGGAAGCTCGTCGATATCGCCCAGAGTGTCGTGACGGCAGCTTCCCTTCTGGAGAAATAAGCGCGTGTGGGATTTGAAAGACGCGGGGAGCAGCCCCATGCATCAGGCTGGATCGGTGGATGACACTCCTTCGAAAAGGAGGGGACGTCCCGCGCCCGAGCGCCTGGTCCGCATCGGGTTCATCCCCCTCGTCGACATGGCCGTGCTGGTAGCCGCCGCCGAACAGGGCTTTGCCCGCCGAGAAGGTCTTCGCCTGCAGCTGATCAAGGATGTGTCGTGGTCCAACATCCGCGACCGTCTGGCATTTCGCCAGTTCGACGCAGCTCAAATGCTGAGCCCGATGCCGATTGCGTCGCAACTCCAACTGGGATCCAATCCCTATCCCTGCTTCACGCCCTTCGCGCTCGGGCGCGGCGGCAACGCGATCACGCTTTCAGTGGAGCTTTATCGCGAAATGCAGGCTGTCGCGGGGCTTGATGGTTCCGAGGGCGCACTCGCGAACGGCGTGGCTCTGAAGCAGGTGATCGAGCAGAGAAGGTGGGCCGGCAGGAAGCCGCTCGTCTTTGCCATGACCTATCCCTTCTCTTCTCACAACTACGAGTTCCGCTTCTGGCTCGCGGCGGCAGGGATCAATCCCGACGCCGACGTGACCATGACGATCGTGCCGCCGCCGCTCACGGTCGATGCCATGACGGCGCGGGCCATCGACGGCTTTTGCGTCAATGCTCCCTGGAACATGATCGCCGTGGAAAAGGGCGTCGGGCGCATGGTGGCGACCAAGGCCGATATCTGGCCATCGGCTCCGGAGAAGGTGCTGGGCGTGAGCCCGGAATGGGCCGAGGAAAATCCTGAGACCCTGTCGCGCCTCATCGTGGCGCTCGATGCCGCAGCCCGCTGGTGCGACGAGAGACGGAACCACAGCGCCCTGGCGGACATGATGTCGGATCCGGCCTATGTGGGTGTTCCATCCGAACTGATCCTGCGCCTGCTCTCCGGGCAGCTGACGGTCGATCCCGACGGCAGAACGCGGCAGGTGGCGAACTATCTGACATTCAACGATCAGTCGGCGAACTTTCCCTGGATCAGTCACGCCCTGTGGATCTACAGCCAGATGGTGCGCTGGGGACAGGTTGCCTTTGACGTGGCCGGCCTGTCCCAGGTTCAGGCTGCCTATCGCCCAGACATGTACCGGGAGGTTCTCGGGAATTTGGGTCGTTCCGTACCCTCGATCGACAGCAAGATCGAGGGTGTAGGACCGGAGAAGTTCATCGATGGGCGAACCTTCGTGCCCGAGGACATTCCCGGCTACGTCGCAGGTTTCGACATCCGAAACGGGATCAATGCTTCGATTGCCGAATAGGCATTGCACCGCACATAACAAAGGCGCACTGCACAAATTATGACCTTGAGCAAGATATAGGCAGTCTATACCTTTTCTAAGCGAGAGACCGGCAGGACAATGATGTCTGAGCCACTCTCGACGATAGGCCGGTCAACGATGACGGGCCGTTGACGCCTCTCGAAAGGGGCATTTCCCGACAACGACGTCGCTGGATCAGCTGTACCCGCATCGATGCGGAATTCAGTTCATCTCGCGGCGTTTTTTGCTTTTCGGCCGGCTCTGCATGACCCGGCAACAGGCGATCTGCGTCTGCGGTTGAGCCTCATGGCTTCCGGCAGATCGACCTCGACAAAGTTTCATTGACGCTCGTTCGGCGCAACGGCGCTTGGCGGCAGGAACAGGGGAAGCACGATGCAGACACCGAAGATCACCCGTCGAGACGCGCTTCGCGGTGCCAGCGCAGCCTTGACGCTGGCTGCCGCGAAGGCGGCTTTCCCGGGCGGCGCTTTCGCGCAGAGTGCCGAGCCCGAGACGAAGACGGTCAAACTGGGCTACATCGCGCTCACCGATGCAGCCGCTCTGATCATCGCCAAGGAGAAGGGCTTCTTCACCAAGCACGGCTTGCCGGATGCTGAGGTGCTGAAGCAGGCCTCCTGGGGCGCGACCCGCGACAATCTTGTGCTGGGCTCGGAAGCCAACGGCATCGACGGCGCTCACATCCTGACCCCGATGCCCTACCTGATCTCGACCGGCAAGGTGACGCAGGGCGGCGTGCCGACCCCAATGTATGTCCTTGCCCGCCTCAATCTCGATGCGCAGGCAATCTCCGTTGCCGCTGAATACAACGGTTTGAAGTTCGGGCTCGACTCATCTCCGTTGAAGGACGCCTTCGCCAGGAAACGTGCCGCGGGTGGCGATCCGAAAGTTGCGATGACCTTTCCGGGTGGCACGCACGATCTGTGGATCCGTTATTGGCTCGCAGCCGGCGGCATCGATCCCGACAAGGACGTGTCCACCATCGTGGTGCCGCCGCCTCAGATGGTCGCCAACATGAAGGTCGGCACCATGGATGCCTTCTGCGTCGGCGAGCCTTGGAATGCGCAGCTCATCAACCAGAAGCTCGGTTACACGGCGGCCAACACCTACGAGATCTGGAACAAGCATCCGGAGAAGGCCCTCGGCCTGCGCGCCGCCTGGGTGGACAAGCACCCGAAGGCGGCCCGCGCCCTGCTCATGGCCGTGATGGAAGCTCAGGCCTGGTGCGACAAGCTCGAGAACCGCGAGGAGATGTGCAGGATCGTCGGCACCCGCGCCTGGTTCAACGTTCCGGTCGCCGACATCCTGCCGCGCCAGAGGGGCGAGTACGACTACGGCATCGAGGGCAAGGTCGTGAAGGACTCGCCCGGGATCATGAAATTCTGGCGCGATCACGCCTCCTTTCCCTTCAAGTCGCACGACCTGTGGTTCGTTGCCGAGAACATGCGCTGGGGCAAGTTCGAGACAAACACCGACGCCAAGGCCCTCGTCGACAAGGTCAACCGCTCCGATCTCTGGCGTGAGGCGGCGAAGACGCTCGGTATCGCCGCAAGCGACATTCCGGCCAGCGACAGCCGCGGCAAGGAGACCTTCTTCGACGGCAAGGTCTTCGATCCGGAAAACCCTCAGGCCTATCTCGCAAGCCTGCCCATCAAGCGCATTGCGTAACCGTCGGAGAACAGGCTCATGGTTCATTCCGCCCGCGTCCTCGCTCTTCCAAACCCGAAGGCCGCACCGCCCGCTCAGCAGGCAGTGCTCCATCCGCTGGCGCCGAAGCCGGTCAGCGTTCTCTCCCGCGCCGTTCGCATCGGCACCGGCATCGTCACGCAACTGGCCCCGCCGGTTCTGACCATCGCGTTCCTGCTGATCCTCTGGCAGATCCTCGCTTCGAGCCCCACCTCGGCGCTGCCGAGCCGCTGAAGGTGATCGACGAGAGCTGGGAGATCATCGTCAATCCCTTCAAGGTCGGCAACGGCATCGACCAGGGCCTCTTCTGGCATGTGTCGGCCTCTCTCGTGCGCGTCGGGTACGGCTATATCCTGGCGGCAATCGTCGGCATCGGTGTCGGCGTCCTGCTGGGTCAGTCGACGCTGGCCATGCGCGGCCTCGATCCGGTGTTCCAGGTTTTGCGCACCATTCCGCCGCTGGCCTGGCTGCCGCTTTCCCTGGCAGCCTTCCGCGACGGGCAGCCCTCCGCCATCTTCGTGATCTTCATCACGAGCGTGTGGCCGATCCTGATCAACACCTCGGTGGGTATCCGCAACATCCCGCAGGATTATCGCAATGTCGCCAAGGTCCTGCGCCTTTCGCCCATCGAGTTCTTCACGCGCATCATGGTGCCGGCCACCGTGCCTCACATGTTCACCGGCCTTCGCATCGGCATCGGCCTGTCATGGCTCGCCATCGTGGCGGCCGAGATGCTGATCGGCGGCGTCGGCATCGGCTTCTTCATCTGGGACGCGTGGAACTCGTCCCTCATCTCCGACATCATCGTGGCCCTGGTCTATGTGGGCGTGGTCGGCTTCGTGCTCGACCGCTCCATCGCGGCCATCGGCCATCTGCTCACCCGCGGCACTGCCGCGCAGTAGGGAGACGGCACCATGGCTTATCTCAAGATCGATCACGTCAGCATCTCCTTCCAGCGCGCCGGCGCCACGACCGAAGTGCTGCGGGATGTGAACCTCTCCATCGAGAAGGGCGAATACGTCTCGATCATCGGCCATTCCGGCTGCGGCAAGTCCACCGTGCTCAACATCGTGGCCGGCCTCCTGGAACCGAGCCAAGGCGGGGTGCTCCTGGAGGGCAAGGCCGTGAGCGGCCCGGGACCCGATCGCGCCGTCGTGTTCCAGAACCACTCGCTGCTGCCCTGGCTGACCGTGCGCGAGAACGTGGAGCTTGCAGTCAACAAGGTGTTCCGCGGCAGGAAGTCGAAGGCAGAGCGTCGCGACTGGACCCGCCACAATCTCGAACTGGTGCACATGGCCCATGCCGAGAACAAGCGGCCACACGAGATCTCCGGTGGCATGAAGCAGCGCGTCGGCATCGCCCGGGCGCTCGCCATGGAGCCGAAGATCCTGCTGCTCGACGAGCCGTTCGGCGCTCTCGATGCGCTGACCCGCGCGCATCTCCAGGATCAGGTCATGGAGATCCACAGCCGGCTCGGCAACACGATCATCATGATCACCCACGACGTGGACGAGGCGGTGCTGCTCTCCGACCGGATCGTCATGATGACGAACGGGCCTGCAGCCACCATCGGCGAGGATCTGGAGAGTCGATCTGGCGCGTCCCCGTCAGCGCCTCGAACTCGTCGGTAATTCCACCTACAACGATGCCCGTGCGGCTGTGCTGGAGTTCCTCTATGCACGCCACCGGGCTCCGACACTCGCAGCGTGAGGAGAGTGACGATGCCCAAGAAGCTGGTCGTCATCGGCAACGGCATGGCCGCCGGCCGTGCCCTGGAGGAGTTGTTCGAGCGGGCGCCCGGCGCCTACGAGGTCACGATCTTCGGCGCCGAGCCGCGCGTGAACTACAATCGCATCATGCTCTCACCCGTTCTCTCGGGCGAGAAGGCCTATGAAGACATCCTGATCCATGACGATGCCTGGTACGAGACGCACGGCATCACGCTCCATCGCGGCAAGCAGGTCGTCGAGATCGATCGTGCCGCCAGACGCGTGATCGCGGCGGATGGAACGGCGGCCGATTACGACCAGCTCCTCGTCGCCACCGGATCGATGCCCTTCGTGGTGCCGATCCCCGGCGCCACCCTGCCGGGCGTGGCCACCTATCGCGACCTCGACGACGTCAACAAGATGCTCGAGGCGGCGCAAAAGGGTGGACACGCCATCGTCATCGGCGGCGGCCTGCTCGGGCTCGAAGCGGCGGCCGGTCTGAAGGCGCAGGGCATGGAGGTGACCGTTCTCCACCTCATGCCGACCCTGATGGAGCGACAGCTCGATCCCTCGTCCGGCTACCTGCTGCAGAAGGCCTTCGAGGACCGCGGAATCGCCGTGCGCTGCAAGGCCAATACCCACGCGATCCTCGGCGAGACGCATGTCACCGGCGTTCGGCTCGACGACGGAACGGAACTGCCGGCGGACATCGTCGTCATGGCCGTCGGCATCCGGCCGAACGCGGGGCTGGCGAAAGAGGCGGGGCTCGAGACCAACCGGGGCGTGCTCGTCGGCGACGACATGCGCACGAGCGATCCCGATATCTTCTCGGTGGGCGAATGCGTCGAGCATCGTGGCCTCTGCTACGGCCTCGTGGCGCCGCTGTATGAAATGGCGAAGGTCGTCGCCGCGCAGCTCGCCGGCGACGAGGCGGCCGGCTATACCGGCTCCGTCACGGCCACCAAGCTGAAGGTCACCGGCATCGATCTGTTCTCGGCCGGGGATTTTGGCGAGGCCAAGGATCGGCAGGATATCGTCCTGCGCGATGCGGCGCGCGGTGTCTACAAGCGGCTCGTTCTCAAGGAGAACCGCATCGTCGGCGCGGTGCTCTACGGCGAGACGGGCGACGGGTCCTGGTTCTTCGATCTCCTGCGCAAGGAGACGGATGTCACGGAACTGCGCGACACCCTGATTTTCGGTCAATCCTACGTCGGAGGCGCTCCCCTGGACCCTACGGCGGCCGTTGCAGCCTTGCCGGATGATGCGGAAATCTGCGGCTGCAACGGCGTCTGCAAGGGCAAGATCGTCCAGACCATTGCCGACAAGGGGTTGAGCACGCTCGCCGAGGTGAGGGCGCACACGAAGGCCTCCGCGTCCTGCGGCACCTGCACCGGACTGGTCGAGCAGGTGATGGCCCTGACGCTCGGCGACAAGTTCGCGAAGGCGACGGTCGAACCGATGTGTGGCTGCACCGATCTCGGCCACGACGACGTGCGCCGTCTCATCCGGACGGCCGAGCTGAAGTCGATCCCGGCCGTGATGCAGGAACTGGGATGGAAGACCTCCTGCGGCTGCGCCAAGTGCCGCCCGGCCCTGAACTATTATCTGCTGTGCGACTGGCCAGGGGAATACGAGGATGATGGCCGCTCCCGCTTCATCAACGAGCGCGTCCACGCCAATATCCAGAAGGACGGCACCTATTCGGTCGTGCCGCGCATGTGGGGCGGATTGACCAACCCGCGGGAACTACGCGCCATCGCGGACGTGGCCGAGAAATACAACATCCCGACCGTGAAGGTCACGGGCGGCCAGCGCATCGATCTCCTCGGTGTGCGCAAGGAGGACCTGACGGCCGTCTGGGCGGACCTCAACGATGCCGGCATGGTCTCGGGCCACGCTTACGCCAAGGGCCTGCGCACCGTGAAGACCTGCGTCGGCACGGAGTGGTGCCGTTTCGGCACGCAGGATTCCACCGGCCTCGGCGTCAAGATCGAGAGGTTCATGTGGGGTTCCTGGACGCCGGCGAAGGTGAAGATGGGAGTCTCCGGCTGCCCGCGGAACTGCGCGGAATCGACCTGCAAGGATGTGGGCGTGATCTGCGTCGATTCCGGCTACGAGATCCACTTCGCCGGGGCGGCAGGCCTGCACATCAAGGGCACGCAGTTGCTCTGCAAGGTGCCAGAAGAGGATGAATGCATCGAGGTCATCGCGGCCCTGACGCAGCTCTATCGTGAGCAGGGGCACTATCTCGAGCGCATGTACAAATGGGCCGACCGGGTCGGCGTGGAATCCATTCGGGCGACCGTGGTCGACGATCTGACGAGGCGCCAGGCCCTCTACGAGCGCTTCGTCATCTCCCAGCGCACGGCGCAGGTCGATCCCTGGGCCGAGCGGGTGGCCGGGCGCGACGCGCACGAGTTCAGGCCCATGGCCGACTTTACCCTGGCGGAGGCAGCGGAATGAGCGAGTGGATCGATGTGGGCGCGGTCGACGACGTGCCGGTTCTCGGATCGCGGGTCGTTCAGGCGCCGGGCGGGGACATCGCCGTATTCAAGGCGGCGGACGGAACGCTCTTCGCGCTGCGCGATCGCTGCCCGCACAAGGGCGGGCCGCTGTCCCAGGGTATCGTGCACGGCCATTCCGTGACCTGTCCGCTGCACAACTGGGTGATCAGCCTGAAGACCGGCGAGGCGCAGGGGGCCGACCATGGCTGCACCCATAAAATCCCGCTGCGGATCGAGGGCTCACGCATCCTGCTCGCAGCCTCGGCTCTCATGGCCCGCGCTGCCTGAGGAGGAAGAATGGCGAGCGGCACCCCGACCCGAACCACGTGTCCCTATTGCGGCGTCGGCTGCGGTGTCCTGGCGACGCCGCAGGAGGATGGATCTGTCGCGATCAAGGGGGATGAGCAGCACCCGGCCAATTATGGCCGCCTCTGCTCGAAGGGCTCGGCTCTGGGCGAGACGCTGAGTCTCGACGACAGGCTGCTCTATCCTGAAGTCGACGGCCGCCGTGCGGCATGGGATGAAGCGCTCGATCTGGTGGCGCGGCGCTTCTCCGAGACGATTATCGAGCATGGTCCTGAATCGGTGGCCATCTACGGTTCGGGCCAGTTGCTCACCGAGGACTACTACGTCGCCAACAAGCTGATGAAGGGCTTCATCGGCGCTGCGAACATCGACACGAATTCCCGTCTCTGCATGGCCTCGTCAGTGGCAGGCCACATCCGCGCCTTCGGGTCCGATACCGTGCCCGGCACCTATGAGGATCTGGAGGAAGCCGATCTCGTCGTTCTCGTCGGCTCCAACATGACGTGGTGCCACCCCGTCCTGTTTCAGCGCCTCCTTGCCGCGCGCGAGCGACGCGGCACCAAGATCGTGGTCGTCGATCCGCGCCGTACCGTGACGGCGGAAGCTGCCGATCTGCATCTGGCGATCGCTCCCAATTCCGACGTCGCGCTTTTTTTGGGCCTGTTTGATCATCTCGACCGAATGGGCTTGGGCGACAGCGCCTATGTCGACGGTCACACCTCGGGCCTCGCTGAGGCGCTAGGGGCAGCACGGGAATGCGGTTTTCCGGGTGCGCTCAGCGCCACCCGCCTTCCGGCCGAGCAGCTGCGCGAGTTCTACACGCTGTGGAGTCGCTCGGAGCGCGTCGTGACGGCCTATTCGCAGGGTGTGAACCAATCGGTCGTCGGCACCGACAAGGTCAATGCCATCATCAATTGCCACCTGTTCACCGGGCGCATCGGACGTCCCGGCATGGGGCCGTTCTCGCTCACCGGCCAACCCAATGCCATGGGCGGGCGTGAGGTCGGTGGACTGGCAAATATGCTGGCGGCGCATCTCGACATCAACAGCCCGAGCCACCGCGAACTGGTTCAGGCCTTCTGGGGCAGTCCTGGCATCGCGGAGCGTCCGGGCCTGAAGGCCGTCGACCTCTTCCGCGCGGTCGGCGATGGGCAGGTCAAGGCGATCTGGATCATGGGCACCAATCCGGCCGATTCCCTGCCGGATGCGGATGCCGTTCAGGATGCGCTTCGCAGCTGCCCGTTCGTGGTGGTGAGCGATGTCACCCGCACCGACACGACACGCCACGCCCATGTCCTCCTGCCGGCAGCCGGCTGGGCGGAGAAGAGCGGTACGGTGACGAACTCCGAGCGCCGCATCTCGCGCCAACGCTCCTTCCTGAAAGCCCCGGGAGAAGCACGACCCGACTGGCGCATCATCTGCGACGTCGCCGCCCGCATGGGATTTGCCGAGGCGTTCGATTACCGGTCGCCGGCCGAGATCTTCCGCGAGCATGCCGCCTTGTCGGGCATTGCGAATGACGGAACACGCGATTTCGACATCGGCGCCTGTGCCGAGTTGAGCGAGAGCGCCTACGACATGCTGGCGCCGTTCCAGTGGCCACGCCGGCAAGGTCAGGCGCTCGATGACGCGACGACGCGTTTCTTCGCGGAGGGCGGCTTCTACACGCCCGACAGGCGAGGGCGGTTCGTTTCGACGCCGGTCGCGCTGCAAGCGGTTTCGCCGGAATTCCCACTGATCCTCAACACGGGCCGCATCCGCGACCAGTGGCACACCATGACGCGCACGGCGAAGACGCCGCGCCTGATGAGCCATTACGCGGAGAGCTTCTGCGAGATCCATCCAGAGGATGCCGAGGAGGCCGGAATCGCGCCTGCCACCCTCATGCGCATCGTGAGTCCGCAAGGCGCGGTCGTCGTCCGCGCCCTCGTGACGGAGCGGCAGCAGAAGGGCAGCGTCTTCGTCCCCATGCACTGGACGGATCAGCAGACGGCGCAGGGACGCATCGGCGCGGCAGTTCATCCATCGGTCGATCCGATTTCCGGCCAGCCCGGTCTCAAGTTGTCCGGTGTGCGCATCGAGCCGTTCGATGCCGCTTGGTACGGCTTTGCCGTCCTGCGCAACAGGCCGGAGGTCATCGCGGCGGATTATTGGGCGCTTGCCAGGGCCGAGGGCGGCTGGCGCATCGAGCTCGCCGGTGCCGAACCGGTGGAGGATTGGGCTGCCTACGCGGCCGACCTAGTCGGGAGCGGCGAGAATCTGGAGACGCTGTCGTACAGCGATCAGGACCAAGCCAGCTTCCGGCTCGCGACCTTCTCGGGCGACGCATTGCTGGGCGCGCTGTTTATCGCGCCGCGGCCGGTGGCCGTGTCGCGGACATGGGCCGTCGAACACCTCTCGGCGAAGGAAATCCGCGGTACCGAGCGCCTGCGCCTGTTGAGCGGGCGTCCCGGCGCCGACCAGGCCGATCCCGGTCCCATCGTCTGCGCCTGCTTCTCGGTCGGCGCGAACCAGATCGCGGCGGCCGTCGAGAATGGCGCTGAAACCGTGGATGAGGTCGGCCAGTCCCTGCGTGCCGGCACGAATTGCGGCTCCTGCCGCGTTGAAATCAGGAGGTTGATCGATGCTGCAGCCCTTAAGAAAGCCGTCTGAGGCGGAGCCGGGTCGGCTCGGCCGCTTGGCCAAGCTGCCGGTCTTCTTCGACCTGAAGGACCGGCGCGCGGTTCTCGTCGGCGGATCGCCCGGTGCGGCCTGGAAAGCGGAACTGCTCGCCGCTGCCGGAGCCCATGTGGATATCTATGCCTTGGAGCTATCTGCCGAGATGGACGCATTGCTGTCGCGCGGTGCTGTGGATGGCTCGCTCAGCCTGCATCGAGCCGGTTGGTCCGCCGATATGCTGACCGATGCCGCTCTGGCCGTGGCCGATCTCGAAGATGAGGAGGAGGCAGGGGCTTTTTCTGCGGCTGCCCATGAGGCCGGCGTACCGGTCAACGTGGTCGACAAGCCCGGCTACTGCGATTTCCAGTTCGGCTCCGTCGTCAACCGTTCGCCCGTCGTGATCGGCATTTCCACGGATGGCGCGGCGCCGATCCTGGGCCAGGCGATCCGGCGCAGGATCGAGACGCTGCTGCATCCTTCCATCGCCTCCTGGGCTGCCTTGGCAAAGCATTTGCGCGAGCGCGTCATGCGGAATCTGTCTCCGGGCATGGCACGACGCGCCTTCTGGGAGCGCTTCACGGATCTCGCCTTCCAGGGCAGAGCGCCGGAAAGCTTTGGCGATACCGTGCAGACGGTGCTGGATCGGATCGCGTCCGAACCGGCAGCAAGGACTGGACGCGTCACGCTCGTCGGCGCCGGGCCCGGCGATGCGGAACTGCTGACGCTCAAAGCCATGCGCGCCCTCCAATCCGCGGATGTCATTCTCTTCGACGATCTCGTGTCCGAGGACGTGCTGGAGCTCGCCCGCCGCGAGGCGAAGCGCCTCATGGTCGGCAAGCGGGGAGGGCGTGCCTCCTGCGCCCAGGGCGACATCAACGATCTGATGACCCGCCTTGCTCTCCAGGGAAAGCAGGTGGTGCGGCTCAAGTCGGGCGACCCGATGGTCTTCGGCCGCGCCGGAGAGGAGATCGAGCATCTGGAGAAAGCCGGCGTTCCCGTCGACGTGGTGCCGGGCATCACCGCCGGCATCGCCATGGCATCCGCTCTCGGCGTGTCGCTCACCCATCGCGACATGGCGCAGTCGGTCCGCTTCGTCACCGGATGCGCGAAGACCGGGCGGCTTCCGAGCGGTCTCGACTGGCAGGGACTGGCGGATCCGAACACGACGACGATCTTCTACATGGCAGGCGGCACGGCGGGCGCCATCGCCGAGCGCCTGATGGAGGCGGGATGTTCGCCGACCATGCCTGCCGTGCTGGTCTCGAATGTATCGCGGGGTGACGAACGCTGGGCCGGCTCGATTGCGGACCTCGGCTGGGCCAGCGAACGGCGCGATCCGACGAAGCCCGTCATCATCGGCGTCGGCCGCGTGTTCGAGCGAGCCGCCAAAGCAAACGATCGGGGGCTCGAACAGCCTCTCATGCTCGATGCGACGGCTTGAAGAGAAGGACAAAGGCAAGATCATGCTGGATGGACGCCGCATCGCCGTGCCCGAGAGCCGGGAACTCGATCTGTTCACGCGAATGCTCGAACGGCAGGGCGCCGTCGTCGTTCGTTGCCCGCTGGTGTCGATCCACGATGTGCAGGATTCCGGTTCGGTCGACGCCTGGCTCGATCGGCTCGTCCAGGGCTGGCACGACATCGTGGTCCTCTACACCGGAGAAGGGTTGTCCCGCCTTCTGGGCTTCGCCCGCCGCAAGGGCATCGAAGCGGATGTGATCGCGGCGCTGCGCAAAGCCTTCAAGGTCGCTCGCGGACCCAAGCCCGCCAAGGTCCTGCGTGGCATCGGTCTCGCGCCCGACCTGATGGCCGACGAGCCGACGACGGCGGGATTGATGAAGACCTTGTCCGCCCATCGCATCGAGGGCAGGCGCATCGGCATTCTGCTCTATCCGGGCGGCGAGGAGGCTCTGCCGAATTTCCTGGAAGCCGCAGGGGCGCAGGTCGATCCCGTCCTGAGCTATCGCTATGCCTCGGACGAAGAAGACGGGCAGGTCCTCGCGTTCATTCAGGAACTCGCCTCCGGAACCGTCGACCTGATCGCCTTTACCAGCACCGCGCAGGTGCGGCGGCTGCAGGAGGTCGCGCGGCGGTTCGGCCAGGAGGAGGATATCGACGCGGCCATGCGGCGGATCCTGATCGCCGCCGTCGGGCCGGTCACGGCGGAGGCCGTGGAAAAGGCAGGCTGGCCTGTCGGCGCGATGCCGCAGGACAGCTACCACCTCAAGCCGCTGGTGATGGCCTTCGGCAGGAAGCTGTCAGCGGCTCACGTCAGTCCCGCGTGATCCCTTCGCCGGCTTCGAGAAGGGCCTGCAGACCCTCGCGATAGGTCGGGTAGCGAAGCATCACGCCCAGCTCCGTCCTGATGCGCGTGTTGCGAACCCGCTTGTTGTCCTCGTAGAAGGTGCGCGCCATCGGGGTCATCTCGGCCTCCTCGAACGGCACCTCCGGAGGTGGCTCGCGACGGAGCAGGTCGGACGCGTAGGCGATGACATCCTGCGGCGGGCCCGGCTCGTCGTCCGCGACGTTGTAGATCGCATTCCGGCTCGGGCGCTCGATGGAGGCCATCAGAACCTGCGCGATATCGGTCGTGTGGATCCGGTTGAACACCTGTCCCTGTTTGACGATTCGCTTGGCGGTGCCGTCGGCGACCTTCACCAGAGCATTGCGGCCGGGGCCGTAGATGCCGGCCAGCCGAAAGATCTGCACCGCAAACGGGGCGCTCTCCCCGAGTGCAAGCCACTCCCGCTCGGCGGCGATGCGATGGCGGGAGCGGATCGTCGCCGGATTGGGCGGTGTCGTCTCGTCCACCCAATCGCCGTCCGCATGGCCGTAGACGCCCACGGTCGACAGGTAGCCGATCCAGCGCAGATGGGGGGCCGATGCGATGGCTTCGGCGAAATGGTCCAGCACCGGATCGGTCTCACTCACGGGAGGCACGGAGACGAGAAGCGCGTCCGCACGGGCGATCCGCTCGAGTATGCGAGGATCGAAGTCCGTGCCGTCGAATCGGAGGGCCTGGATGCCTTCCGCCTCCATCGCCCGAACTTTCTCCGGCTTGCGCACCGTGCCGCCGATCTCCGTGAAGCGCTCGCGGTACAGGCTGAGGAACTGGCGGACGGAATAGCCGAGACCGAAGACGAACAGGTTCATGAGACCAGCGAAATTTTATGGGTGAGGAAACGTGAACGGAACCTAGCGTCACCGGGCGGACCCAGCAATCTCCAATCCGAAACGGGGACAGGAACTCTGTTTCAACCCATGATGCTTCCGTATGGACAGCTTGATCGAGGCCCGTCCTTCGGTCCATAACGTCGTGCCGAAACAGGCCGGGCTGTTATCGCTTGAGCGGTTCTGCTCCCATCAAGGTCCAGTGCGGAGGCGATCCATGATTTTGAGCAACGAAGACATGGTCGAGCTGGCGGCGTTTCGGCGCAAGCTCCACCGCACGCCTGAACTCTCCCGAGAGGAGGTTCAGACCGCAGCTGAGGTTCGCGCGTTCCTGGCTCCCACACGGCCGGACCGAATCATCACGGGTCTCGGCGGCCACGGAATCGCGGCCATCTACGAGGGCAAGGCGCCGGGGCCAACCGTCATGGTCCGGGCGGAACTCGATGGCCTGCCGATCGAGGAGATTTCCGATCTGCCTCATCGCTCCGGCGTTCCGGGCAAGGGACATCTGTGCGGCCATGACGGTCATATGGCGATCTTGGCCGGTCTGGCTCGTGCGCTTGGCCGCCGACGTCCGCAGCGCGGCCGCGCCATCCTGCTGTTCCAGCCGGCGGAGGAGGATGGCTCCGGGGCGGCGGCCGTCGTGGCCGACCCGCGCTTCCGCGAGATCTCACCGGATTTTGCATTCGCCCTGCACAATCTCCCAGGTCTGCCGCTCGGCCATGTCGCGCTGGCGGAGGGACCGGTCAATTGCGCATCCCGGGGCATGCGCATCGTTCTCAACGGCAAGACCGCTCACGCGTCGATGCCCGAGACGGGCATATCGCCCGTGAATGTCGTGGCCGAGCTGATGCCGGCGCTGACGGCTCTCGGCCGGGGTGGCCCGCTGGACAAAGACTTCGCAATGGTGACCGTCACCCACGTGAAGATCGGCGAGCCCGCCTTCGGCGTGGCTCCGGCGCGGCGCCGAAATCTGGGCGACCCTGCGCACATTGACCGATGCCGGGATGGAAGATCTCTGCGTGAGCGCCGAGCATCTGGTCCTGAGCGCGGCGCGGGAGAAGGGACTGAGCGTCGAGGTGTCCCATGACGACATCTTCGGGCATTGCGAGAACGCGCCGGAGGCGGTGGCCCATCTTCGCCGTGCGCTCGATGAAGAAGGCGTGCCCCACGACAAGGGCAACCTGCCGATACGGGCCTCGGAGGATTTCGGGCGCTTCGGCCAACGGGCGCCCGCCGCCATGTTCTTCCTCGGAGCCGGCGAGAACCACCCGAGCCTGCACAATCCGGACTACGATTTTCCCGATGACCTGATCGGCATCGGCGCACGGGTGTTCATGCGGACGGTACGGAATCTGCTTGGGTAGGTTTCCGCGCTACGCACTGTCATCCTCGGCGACCGAAGGGCCGGGAAGGGGATCCATAGAGCAGCGCGTGTAAGTGGATTCCCTTCCCCTTCGCTGCGCTTCGGCCGGGAATGACACAGTTGCATTCCCTCCAACGTCATCGCCGGCCTTGTGCCGGTGATCCCACCTCGAAAAGCAAGGTGTTTCACGTGATCGGGATGGCCGGGACAAGCCCGGCCATGACGTCGAGGGATAGTGGTCCGGACAAGCCGTGGGACGGGAGCGCTTCGCTAAAGCGGCAGGCCGCGCAGGGCCGAGACGGCCTGCATCACGCCGCGCAGTTCGGCCAGACCTCTCATGCGACCGATGATCGGATAGCCGGGATGCGTGGGTCTGCCGACATCGTCGAGAAGCTCGTGCCCGTGGTCCGGCCGCATGGGGATGCGCCAATGCACGTCGCCAGCATCCTTCCGACGCTTCTGCTCGTCGAGCAGCACCGTGACCAGGGCCACCATGTCCGTGTCGCCGCCGA
Organism: Microvirga sp. RSM25; assembly: GCF_044784385.1. Lineage (NCBI taxonomy): Bacteria > Pseudomonadati > Pseudomonadota > Alphaproteobacteria > Hyphomicrobiales > Methylobacteriaceae > Microvirga > Microvirga sp. RSM25. Next base: position 1,531,843 of record NZ_CP173039.1, read on the forward strand.
GATGATCCGCTTCCATGAAGGACCCGTCCGGGTCCTTTGCGACGTTTCGCAGGTGAGCGAACCAGATTCGGTCAGCGAAGCGCTTCGCAATGGCCGGAACGTCGTTGATGGGATTGGCTCCCAGCGAACCGCTGCAGAGCGTGAGCCCGTTGGCAGGCGAGTCGACGGCACCAAGGATGAACGCGATGTCGTCCGCGTTGGACACGATGCGCGGCAGGCCCATGAGCGGCCGTGGCGGATCGTCGGGATGGATGCACATCCGGATGCCGACCTCTTCCGCCGTCGGGATCACCTCCCGCAGGAAGCGGGCGAGGTTTTCGCGAAGGGCCACGGCATCGATATCCTTGTAGCGATCGAGCATCGCGCGCAGGCCCGGGACGTCGTACCGGTCATAGGCGCCCGGCAGGCCCGCCATGATATTGGACAGGAGCTTGCGCCGGTCTGCTTCCGATGAGCGGAGATGCCAGTCTTTGGCCCGTGTCAAAACATCTTGTGAGTAGTCCGCCTCTGCGCCGGGTCGCTCCAGCATGAAGCAGTCGAACGCCGCAAATTCGTGAGCGTTGAAGCGAAGCGCCGTTGCGCCGCCGGGAAGAGGGTAGGCCAGCTCTGTCCTTGTCCAATCGACCACGGGCATGAAATTGTAGCAGATCGTGGTGACGCCGCATTGCGCCAGGTTGCGCATGGATTGGCGGTAATTATCGAACAGGCCCGTCAGGTCGCCTTCGCCGATCTTGATGCGCTCGTGGATCGGCAGGCTCTCGACCACGCTCCACCGCAATCCCAGCGACGGATCGGCGGCGATGAGCGCTTTCCGCTTCTCGATCTCCTCGACGCTCCAGATGACCCCATAGGGGATCTGATGCAGCGCGGTGACGATGCCCGTAGCACCCGTCTGGCGGATATGGGAAAGCTGTACGACATCGTCAGGGCCGAACCAGCGCCAGGTCTGTTCCATGATTGCCTCTTAAACGTTAGGCCGAACTTGGGCGTCGGCGGAGGTTCTGAATTCGTCTTTGACTGAGGTCACGCGCTGAGCACCTCCGGTAGACCATCGACCTCGGACTCGAAGAGGTCCGGATGCTGCGCGGCAAGTTCCGGCAAGGAACGCAGGATCTCGCTGAGGTGCTGATGCATGGCCTTTTCGGCCGCAACGGGATCGGACACCTTGATGGCATCGACGATCTCGGCGTGCTGCGCGACGATGAGGTGGCGCGGCGTGGCCTGCTTCACATCCAGATACCGCACCCGGTCCATCTGCGGTTTGACGTCCTCGATCATCCGCCATGCGGCGGGCCGTCCTGCCGCTTCCGCCAGAAGACGGTGAAACTCCTCGTCGAGGGCCATGAAATCGTCCGACGAGGTTGAACGCTGGGCACGACGCTGCCGGGCCAGATTCGCATTCAACTCAGCCAGCATCATCGGAGTGGCCTTCAGGGCAGCCTCCCGCACGACGGCACATTCGACCGCTTCGCGAATGAAACGCGCATCCTCGACGGCTGCCCGTGAAATCTTGACGACCTGCGTGCCTCGCTGCGGCAGGACCCGCACGAGGCCGGCTTCGCTCAGCTTGATCAGGGCCTCGCGTACGGGGGAGCGACTGACCCCGAATCGCTGCGCCAGATCCTGCTCGGACAGCATCTCGCCGGGCGAAATCTTCATGCTGACGATGGCTTGGCGAAGCGTGCGCGTGACCTGCCGGGCCATGGGTTCGCGGCTGAGATCGAGCTTCGCAAGGGCAAGTCTATTCGTCATAAGTGGCACACTACCATACTAGTAGACCATTGCAACGGATCGTGGATCGTTTTAAGGTTTGCCCAGTGAGGTGCTCGGAACCGGCCTGAACAGGGCTTGGGAGAAGTGCCAAGGGAGTACGCCATGCTGATCCACCCGGACCGGCTGTTTCCTGTCGATCCCGCCACTCGCGAGGTGGCGCGCAGACTCTATGGGCAAGTACGGGACTTGCCCATCATCTCGCCGCATGGCCACACGGATCCCCGCTGGTACGCGGAGAACGAGCCCTTTTCGGATCCGGCGACGTTCTTCGTGATTCCCGATCACTATGTTTTCCGCATGCTCTACAGCCAGGGCGTGCGGCTCGAAGATCTTGGTATTGCAACGAAGGACGGCAGCCCCGTCGAGACCGACCCGCGGGCGATCTGGCGCCGCTTCGCCTCGCATTATCATCTCTTCCGCGGCACACCCACACGCGCCTGGCTCGATCATACCTTCGCGACCCTGTTCGGCTTCACCGAGCGGCTGTCGGCCGCGAATGCGGATGCCTATTACGACCGTATCGACGAGGCGCTGCAGACGCCGGAGTTCCGGCCGCGCGCGCTCTTCGAGCGCTTCCGAATCGAAGCCATCGCCACGACGGAAAGCCCGCTCGATCCGCTGAAACATCACGAGACCATCCGGCAATCGGGCTGGAAGGGACGCGTGGTGACCGCCTATCGTCCCGACCCGGTCATCGACCCCGAGTTCGAAGGTTTCCGCCAGAACCTCGTGCGCTTCGGCGAGATCACCAGCTGCGATACGTCAACCTGGAGCGGCTATCTGGATGCGCATCGGAAGCGGCGCGCCTTCTTCCGCGACTATGGCGCCACCTCCACCGACCACGGCCATCCCACCGCGCGGACCGCCAACCTTTCGCAGGCGGATGCCGAGGCCCTGTTCCGCCGCGTCTCGACGGGAGATGCGAACCCCGCGGATGCGGAGTTGTTTCGGGCACAGATGCTGACCGAGATGGCGGCGATGAGCGTGGAAGACGGCATGGTCATGCAGATCCATCCCGGCTCGTTCCGCAATCACAACGATGCGCTCTATCGCCGCTTCGGCCGCGACATGGGCGCCGACATTCCGCTCCAGACGGACTATGTCCGGGCGTTGAAGCCGCTGCTCGACCGGTTCGGCAACGAGCCCGATTTCACCCTGATCGTCTTCACCCTGGACGAGACGAGCTATTCGCGCGAACTCGCGCCGCTCGCAGGCCATTATCCGGCGTTGAGACTCGGTCCGGCTTGGTGGTTCTTCGATGCGCCCGAAGGCATGCGCCGCTTCCGCGAGCTCACCACCGAGACGGCCGGCTTCTACAACACGGTCGGCTTCAACGACGACACGCGGGCCTATCTGTCCATACCGGCGCGGCATGACGTGGCCCGCCGGGTCGACTGCAGCTATCTGGCCAATCTCGTGACGACCCATCGCCTCGAAGAGGATGAGGCGTACGAGGTAGCCTATGATCTCGCCTATCGCCTCGCGAAAGAGGCCTACAAGCTGTGATACGGGACATGGCCGAGAACGAGCCATGTCGCACAGAACGGGAGGAAGACCATGACGAACCTGATCACCAGGCGGACCTTCGTCGGCGGTGTCGCCGGCGCCGCAGGCGTTGCAGCCCTCGGCGGGCCGAGCTTTGCGCAAGCGACCCTGCCCACGAGCCCGGTTTCGCTCAACGTCATCGACGTTGCCGGCAACCTGGCGCTGACGCAGAAGGCCATCGAGAATTACCGCAAGGCGAAGCCCAACCTCGTTTCGCGCATCTCCTTCACCAAGGCGACCGCACCGGAACTCGCGGGCAAGATCAAGGCGCAGCAGGATGCCGGCCGCGTCGACATCGACCTCGTGCTCACCGGCACCGATGGCCTCTCCGCCGGCATCGAGCAGAAGCTCTGGGTCGACCTGATCCCCGGCCAAGCGAATTCCCTGCCGAAGCTCGACGACATCTATCTTCCGCCCGCAGCCAAGATGCAGGGGCTGGCGAAAGGGCAGGGCGTCGTCGTGACCTATTATCCGTCGGGTCCGCTCCTCGAATACATGCCCGACAAGGTCAAGAACGTGCCGACCACAGCGGAAGAGCTCCTGGCCTATACCAAGGCCAATCCGGGACGCTTCCTCTATGCGCGTCCTGCGAATTCCGGCCCGGGCCGCACCTTCATCATGGGCCTGCCCTACATCCTGGGCGACAGCAACCCGCAGGATCCCGCCAAGGGCTGGGACAAGACCTGGGCGTTCCTGAAGGAGCTCGGGCAGAACGTCGAGTACTACCCGTCCGGCACCGGCGCGGTGATGAAGGAGCTCGGCGAAGGCTCCCGCGACATGACCGTGTCGACCACCGGCTGGGACATCAACCCGCGCGTTCTCGGCGTCGTGCCGAAGGAGGCGAAGGTGGCGGCGCTCAAGGGCTTCCACTGGGTGGCGGATGCTCACTACATGTGCGTGCCCAAGGGCTTGGCGAACGAGAAGCTCGCCGTTCTCCTCGACCTCATGAGCTTCCTGCTCACCAAGGAGCAGCAGGCCTACGCTTATGACGAGGGCTACTTCTATCCCGGTCCGGCCGTGAAGGGCGTGACCCTCGACATGGCTCCGCCGGAGAGCCAGGCCGCCATCAAGGAATTCGGCCGTCCCGAATACGAGAAGTGGATTGCCGAGAATCCGATCGAGTTGCCGCTCCAGCCCGAGCAGATGGTTGTCGCCTTCCGCATGTGGGACGAGCAAATCGGCGGCGGCAAGCGCAAGTAAGACTGCGCAGGTAAGACGACAAAACAAGGACCCGCGATGACCATAGCCCTCTCCCAGTTCGACGAAGTCCGGCTCGATCGCGTCAGCCGCGATTTCGGGGCGCTCAATGCTTTGCGCGACGTCTCCCTGACGATCCGGCGGCGCGAGTTCATCGCGCTGCTCGGCCCGTCGGGCTGCGGAAAGTCGACGACGTTGAACTGCATCGCGGGTCTTCTGCCTGTGACCGGCGGAGCGATCTGGCTCGACAAGAGCCGGGTCGATACGCTGCGTCCCGAGGAGCGCGGGTTCGGGATGGTGTTCCAGAACTACGCACTCTTTCCCCACCTCAACGTGCGCCAGAACATCGGCTTCGGCCTCAAGATGCGGGGTAAGCCCAAGGCCGAGATCGACCGCAAGGTCGACGAGGCCCTGAACCTGGTCCGCCTCCGGGGGCAGGAGAACAAGCTGCCGGGACAGCTCTCCGGCGGCCAGCAGCAGCGCGTGGCGATCGCCCGCGCCATCGTCATCGAGCCGCCGCTGGTGCTGATGGATGAGCCCCTGTCCAACCTCGATGCCAAGCTGCGTCTCGAGATGCGCGCCGAGATCCGGCGCATCCATAACGAGCTCGGCGCGACCACCATCTACGTGACCCACGACCAGGACGAGGCGCTGTCGCTCGCCGACCGCATCGTGGTGCTGCGCGACGGCGTGGTCCGGCAGGTCGGGACGCCGAAGGAGCTCTACGACGCTCCGGCGCATCTCGACGTGGCCGACTTCATGGGCTTCCGCAACAAGCTGCAAGGGAAGGTGGTCGGAAGCGACGGCAGCCGTGTCGTTCTCGACGTGGAAGGCGCGCGGATCAGCGGCGTCGCCCGCGAAAGCCTGTCCGCCGGCGCCGCAGCCTATGCCGCCGTCCGTCCGGACGACCTGATGGTCGGCGAGGCGGGACAAAACGCCATTGCCGCGACCGTCGACACCATCGAGTATCGCGGCCGCGAATTCGTCGGCACCGCCCATTCGGCCGGCGGGCTCGATTTCGTGTTCCGGTCCCATCAGCCGGTGGAGCCGGGATCCTCGGTGCATCTGCGGGCGGACGACCAGCGCGTGCTCGTCTTCGCGGAGCCGATCCAGGGGAGGCATTGATGGACGCCCTCGCGCCTGCAGCCCCCGTCGAGCACGGCCCCAGCCTGCGCCAGCGTCTGGCCGCCAGGGGCTTCGATGCGGTCACCCTGCTCGTCATCCCGGCGGCGATCTTCAGCCTGCTGCTCTTCGTCTATCCCTTCGCCTTCGGCTTCGTTCTCTCGTTCGAGCCGAAGGCCGGCGGCGACTGGCTGGCCAATTACAGGCGCTTCTTCTCCGATCCCTTTCTCTACGAGACGATCGCCAAGACGCTCTGGCTCGCGATCCCCGTCACGCTCGTCAACCTGCTGCTGGCGGTACCGATCGCGTTCCGCGTGCGCCTCATGCGGCGCCAGCGCCTGCTGACCACGATCCTCGTGCTGCCGATCACGCTCGGCACCGTTCTCGTGGCCGAAGGCCTGTTGAACTATCTCGGGCCGCAGGGCTGGTTCAACCGCACCCTGATCACCTTCGGGTTGATCTCGCAGCCCCTGAAGCTCGTTCACAATTACTGGGGCGTCTTCGCCTCGCTGGTGATTACGGGATTTCCGTTCACGTTCCTCCTGACCCTGTCCTACGTCACGGGCATCGATCCGGCGCTCGAGCAGGCGGCGGCGACGCTGGGCGCCAGCGCGTGGCAGCGTTTCCGCCATATCTATCTGCCGCTGCTGATGCCGGGCTTCGCCATCACCTTCTGCTTGTCCTTCGTGCAGGCCTTCTCGGTGTTTCCCTCGGCGGTGCTGCTCGGCGAGCCGGCTGGCAACACCCGTGTCATCTCGATTGCCGCGGCGACGGCGGCCTTCGAGGAATACGACTACTCCATGGCGTCGGCGATCGCGATGATCATGGGCTTCGTCCAGCTCGGGATCGTCGTGGCGGTGCTCGCCTCCCGCGGCCTGTTCTACCGTGGCCCAGCCTCCGGCGCGAAAGGGTAAAGCCCATGATCCGCGACACGACACTCGGCTCGAAACTCTGGGCGGCGGCCATCTGGTTCCTCGTCGGCTTCTTCGTCATCAACCTGTTCGCGATGATCGCCACCGTGGTGACGAGCTCCTTCGCCACCCGCTGGCTCGGCACATGGCTGCCCGTGGGCTTCACCACGCGCTGGTATTCCTCCGCCTGGAGCGAGTTCCAGCTCTGGGACGTCCTGATGGTCACGTTCCAGGTCATCGCCGCCGTGGTCTTCATCTCCGGCGCTCTCGGCATCACGGCGGCCTACGCGTTGGCCCGCCGCGATTTTCCGGGCAAGCGGCTTCTCGTCCTGCTCTTCCTGCTGCCGCTGCTCATTCCGCCGATCACGTTCGGCATCCCGCTCGCGACCGTGCTGTACCAGACGGGCCTAGCCGGCACCTTCTGGGGCGTGGTGGCGGCCAATCTCGTGCCGACCGTTCCCTTCGTGATCCTCGTCATGATCCCGTTCATCGAGCAGATCGATCCGAAGATCGAGGCGGCGGCCCGCGTATTCGGGGCCAACACCTTCAAGCTCTTCATCCACGTGCTCCTGCCGCTGCTCCTGCCGGGCATTCTCGCGGCGCTGCTGCTGGTGCTGGTGCGCACCATCGCCATGTTCGAGCTCACCTTCCTCGTGGCGGGTCCGACGAGCCAGACCCTCGTCGTGGCGCTCTATTATGCGGTCTTCGCGGCAGGCGTGCGCGCCGTGCAGTCCATTGATGCCATGGCGGTGGTCTATATGGTAACGACCCTGGTCTGGCTCATCATCGCGCTGCGCTTCGTCAATCCGACGCAGATCGTCACCCGCGCGAAGCAGCAGCCGGCGCATTGAGACGCCGGCTCGTAAAGCACGGGGGAGAAGTTGGAGCAGGGTGCCGCTGAGCGAGACCTTTTCGTCATAGCCGGGCGTTTCTCAACCATCCCGAGACGGTGAGGCGCGGCGCTTCACACGATCGGGATCACCGGCACAAGGCCGGTGATGACGAGAGCCGTGAGCACCTTGATCCCTCCCTCTTGTGAAGAGGGAGACAGGCGCAATACTTTTATGGGTCAGGCCTTGAGGACATGATGCCAGATCGACTGAACGATGACGCCCTGAGCGAGCTGCCGAGCGAAATTCGCCGCCCGGCTTACGACCGGAGGGCGGTGAAAACCGGAATCGTGCATCTCGGCGTCGGTGCCTTCCACAGGGCGCATCAGGCGGTCTATACCGACGACGTTCTCGGCCAGGACCCGCAATGGGGCATCGTGGCGGCCAGCCTGCGCAGCCCTGATACCTTCGACGCCCTTCAGCCCCAGGACGGCCTCTACACCCTGGCGGTACGCTCGCGGGAGGGAGAAGCGTTGCGGGTGGTCGGCTCGATCGGCCGGATCATCGTTGCCCCGCGGGCGACGGACGATCTCCTCGAGGTCATGGCCGATCCCGGGACGCGGATCGTCACGCTGACGGTGACGGAGAAGGGCTACTGCCATGACCCCGCGACCGGCGCCCTCAACGAGGCTCATCCGGACATCGTGCACGATCTCGCCTATCTGAGAACGCCGCGATCCGCTCCGGGCTTCATCGTCGAGGCCCTGCGCCGCCGGCGCCTGGCGGGCGTTGCGCCCTTCACGGTGCTGACCTGCGATAATCTTCCCTCCAACGGGCGCACGGTGAAGCGCGTTCTCACCCGCTTCGCCGAGCTGGTCGATCCGGAGCTCGGCCGGTTCGTGGCGAACGAGGTCTCCTGCCCGTCGACCATGGTCGACCGGATCGTGCCGGCGACCGGCGATCCGGACCGGGAGCGCATCGGCGCCGCTCTGGGCGTCCAGGATGCCTGGCCCGTCGTCACCGAGCCTTTCACGCAATGGGTGATCGAGGATCGCTTCCCGCAGGGTCGACCGGCCTGGGAGAATGCGGGCGCCGAGTTCGTGACTGATGTCGAGCCCTATGAGCACATGAAGCTCAGGCTACTCAACGGGAGCCACTCGACCCTGGCCTATCTCGGCTATCTCTCGGGCTATGAGACCGTTGCCGACACCATGGCCGACCCGGCCTTCGTGCGGCTGATCGAAGGGCTCATGGACGAAGAGGTCGCCCCGACCCTCCACATGCCGCCGGGCGCCGACCTGAATTCCTACAAGAAAGCGCTCATCGAGCGCTTCAGGAACCCGGCCTTGAAACATCGCACCTGGCAGATTGCCATGGACGGCTCGCAGAAGCTGCCGCAGCGCCTTTTGGGAACGGTCCGTGACCGCCTGCGCGATCATGCGTCCATCGCGCGGCTTTCGCTCGGGGTGGCCGCCTGGATGCGCTATGTGACGGGCATCGACGAGAAGGGCGCACCCATCGACGTGCGCGATCCCATGGCGGCTCGGTTGCGGGAACTGGCCGACGGGGCAGGGGGCTCGGCCGAGAATCTGGCCGGCGCGTTGTTCGGCGTGCGTGAGATCTTCGGCGATGACCTGCCCGGCGATCCCCGTTTCACAGGAGCGGTCACGGCGAACCTGGCGCGGCTTTACGAGCGCGGTGCCAAGCGGACGGTTTCGGAGTTCAAGGCGGATTAGGGTGTCGACACCCTCCACGTCATGGCCGGCCTTGTGCCGGCCATCCCGATCATGCGAGGCGCGGCGCTCCCATCAATCGAGATCACCGGCACGAGGCCGGTGATGACGTGGAGGACGTGAGTGAGAGGCCGCGGCCCTTCCAGCGTTTTCCATCATCCAGTCGCACCAGTCTTCCGACCGTCATGGCCGGGCTTGGCCCGGCCATCCCGATACTGGAAGGCGCCGCGCTTCTCCACATCGGGATCACCGGCACAAGGCCGGTGATGACGTGGAGGGTTTGGACAGGTGCGGTGCTCATTCCCGGCTGGAGCGTCGGCGGAGCGGAAATCATCAGCTTAGAACGTGAGCATCGATCCAAGGATGCATGTTCGGGATCGTTCTTCCAATCCTCAAGCGCTCGCCTGCTTCGCGCGCTTGCGTTCGCAGGACTGGCATTTGCAGCCCATCGGCTTGATGAAGGTTTCGAAGTAGTTCTTGCCGTAATTGTAGGTGATCTCGTCGCCCGGCTTGATGCGCTTGATCGCCTTGATGCGGATCTTGCCTCTCGAGACGGTGGCCTGGGCATTCGGGCGGCAGCCGTGGTTGATGTAGCGCGCGGTGTTCCAGCGGGGCGAACCGTCGACGGTCCAGCGGCTGTTGATCTCGAACAGGTAGCGTGTATTGCGCCGGCGCTCGACTTCCTCGCTCGTGATCTTCGGCCCGACATATTCGATGATGAACGTTCCCTTCTCGATCACATCGGTCGCAAAGAGGCCAAGACCGGTGGATGAGCGCGCGATGCGAAAGGGGCCTTCCGGCGGTTTGGCTTTCATGATGGGCAGATACTCCAGGGCTCTCGAACGCTCAATAGCCGTAAACACGGAGCGATTAAATTGGGTCGTCGCCCGATCTTCTCCAGATCCTGCCGAAGTTTTTTGCATTCCCCTAAATTGGTGAGCGGCCTGTTTCCGATTGGCCATCGAGCCAGTGGCGCGCGGGCTCGGACAGATGCGGTTGAAACAGGCTTGCGACCTGCTTGAGGCCCCATTCGAGATGAGACTTCTTCAAGGCGCGGACACCTTCCTGCACGTCGAGATAGACGACCCAATAGGTCGACACGATCCACACATTGTGGAGCAAGGCATCGAGGGCCTCGTCGGAGACGTCCATCAATCCCGCCGCTCGCATATGTTCGATGAGCTGCCTGACCGGAGCTCGAATACGGTCGCTGATCGCCCGGATGCGGCGGCGCAGCTCGGGTGCCGTGGCGATGAGCCCCATGAAGTCCCGGTAAAGGAATCGGTAGGTCCAGACGATCTCGAACCACTCGGTTAGGAACGCCACATAGGCGCCCGGATCGGCGCTTGAGGCCCGGTCGCGGGCCAGCAGATCGTCGACGGCCGCTTCGAAGCGGTCGAAGATCGTCAGGATCAAAGCCTGCTTGGTCTTGAAGTAGTAGTAGAGATTGCCCTCGTTGATCCCGGCGGCTTCAGCGATCTGCGCCGTCGTGACCCGATCGGGACCACGTTCGTTGAAGAGGGCCAGGGTCACGGCAATCAGGTGATCGCGCGTGCTGACCGCTTTCCGGCGGCGCTTGGCTCTGGGCATCTGTCCTGGCTCGCTCACCGATGGTCCTCTATGTCGCACTTGGAGATATAAGGTGGGCACCTTAAATGGCAAGCTGTCTAAGGTAAGCACCTTATACGCGGTGCCTGCCGGCATCGGGTTCGAGTATAGGCGATTTCAGGGAGACCTTCATGAGCATCGATGCCCTTCCCACGATCTCGGAGGAGTGCCCGGGCGTGACGGTGAGCCGACGCTCCCCGTTCTCGGTCCTTCCCGCCCTGGTGCGCGACCCGCTGCAGGCCCTGCCGCCGGAGATCTATCATGAGCCGGTGGTCTATTCGCAGGTGGCCGGACGCCAGCGCATTCTCCTGGCCGATCCGGCCCTGATCCATGAGGCACTGGTGCGCAACGCCGACGCCTTGAACAAGGGCGAAGACGTTCGAAGGGCCCTGGGCCCGGCGCTCGGCCAGGGTTTGCTGACGGCGGACGGCGCCCATTGGCGCTGGCAGCGCCAATCGGTGGCTCCGGCGTTCCGGCATGAGAAGCTCATGGGATTGCTGCCCGCGATGATCGCCGCGGCGGAGAAGACCAGGGATCGCTGGCTGGCATCCCGATCCCCCATCGGCATCGGTCACGAGATGATGCGCACGACCTTCGACATCATCGTCGAGACCATGATGTCGGGCCCAGCCGGAATCGATGTGGCGCGGGTGGAGAGAGGCATCACGGATTATCTCAAGCCGACCGGCTGGGTCTTTGCCCTGAGCATCCTGGATGCTCCCGAATGGCTGCCGTATCCCGGCCGCAGCCGGGCGCGGGCGGCGGCAACCTATCTCCGTTCCGCTATCACCCGCATGATCGCGGAGCGCCGTCGGAAGCCGGACGGGCGTGAGGACCTGGTGGCCTTGCTCCTTGCGGCGTCCGATCCCGAGAGCGGCCGAACCATGACGGACGAGGACATCGCCGACAATCTTCTGACCTTCGTGACGGCCGGACACGAGACCACGGCTCTCGGCCTCGCCTGGACCTTTCTCCTGCTGGCGCGTCATCCCGACCACGAGGCGAGGGTTCTTGCCGAAATCGACGAGGTAACGGCGGGCGAGCCGGTTCGCGCCGAGCACATCGCCCGGCTCGCCTACACACGGCAGGTATTCTCCGAAGCGATGCGGCTCTATCCGCCAGCGCCGATCATCACGCGGACCGCCACGCGCGCCTTTCCGCTCGGCGGGTTCATGGTGCCGCAAGGGGCGGTCCTCATCGTCCCGATCCATGCGGTTCATCATCATGCGACGCTCTGGGAAAGCCCGGAGCGGTTCGATCCCGAGCGATTTGCGCCCGAGCCGGCGAAGAGCCGCCATCGCTATGCCTACATGCCGTTCGGCGCAGGCCCTCGCATCTGCATCGGCAGCGCGTTCGCAACCATGGAGGCTGTCGCCATCCTGGCGGTGCTGCTGCAGGCCGTCCGACTGCGGAGCCGGTCGGACGACATGCCGGCGCCCATGATGAAGGTGACGCTGCGCCCGAAGAAAGAGGCCGAGATGCTGGTCGAGCGGCGCTCCTGAAGCGACGGGCCTGAAAGCGGGATGCGCCTGGGGCTCGTCCGATGCTCAACCGTTATGCGGTGCGTATCGTTGGGCGCGGACCTCTGATTCCGCCCGATGCGCCAGGATTTCGAAAACAGATCATTCAACGGTGATAAGGGCACATCGCCCCTGTTCTCGAGCGAGACTCCTAGACCACCTCGGTCGTGTCGGAGGTTCCCGCCAGAGTGCGGCGCAGGGTATCGGCGAAATTGTCGTACGAGAACGGCTTCGACAAGGTCGAAGAGTCGCGAAACCGTTCAGGAAGCGAGCGAAAATCGTAACCCGTCGAGAAGATGAACGGGATCCCGCGGAAACGCAGGACATCGGCGACGGGAAAGACCACTGATCCATCGACATTGATGTCGAGGATCCCGATATCGATATCGGCCTGGAGCGCAAGGGTCAGAGCATGGTCCAGACGCGCAGCGGGGCCCACGACCTCACAGCCGAAATCGAGAACCATGTCCTCGATCAGCATCGAGATCATCGCCTCGTCCTCTACGATCAGGACCCGCTTTGTGCGACTCTCGAGCATAGCCCCTCCAAGCCGGATTGCATCTGAAAAGCGCCTTGCGACGTCATTAAACGAATCAGTTGCAACAACTATAATCGATGGTTTGGTACGCCATCACTATCTTAGGTTATTATGACTTGGGATGTATGGTAATGCTGGGGGGCAACCAAAGTAAAGACCCTGGTTGCATCCTGATTATACAGCTTTCCGGCGTGCAATTTCTGCGCGCACGACTGGTGCAACCTTGGTCCCCAGAAGCTCGATGGAGCGCATGATCCGCGCATGCGGCATGGTCCCGACGCTGAATTGTGCCAGATAGCGGTCGTGGCGGAAGAGCTCGTACTGAAACAGGATCTTGTCTATCACTTCCTGCGGGTCGCCCACGGTGAGGGCGCCGCGCGGCTCCCGCATCGCGTCGAACTGCGGGCGGGTCGTGGGAGGCCACCCACGTTCACGGCCAAGCCGGGTCATCACCTGGGCATAGGCGGGAAAGAATTCGTCGGCGGCTTGCTGCGAGGTGTCCGCCACATAGGCGTGGGTGTTGATGCCGACCTTGAGGTTTGCCGGATCGTGTCCCGCCCGGCTCCCCGCCTCACGATAAAGTGAAACGAGCGGGGCGAAGCGCTCCGGCTGTCCTCCGATGATGCCGAGAGCAAGAGGCAGACCGAGCGTGCCGGCACGCACCACCGATTGCGGCGTTCCGCCGACGGCGATCCAGACCGGCAAAGGCTCCTGAACCGGGCGGGGATAGACCGGCTGATCGGTCAGGGGTGCCCGATGCCGGCCGGCCCATGTCACCCGTTCCTTGCCCCTGATCTTCAGGAGCAGATCGAGCTTCTCGGCGAACAGGGCGTCGTAGTCGTCGAGATCGTAGCCGAACAGCGGGAAGGACTCGATGAACGAGCCGCGGCCCGCCATGATCTCGGCGCGCCCACCCGACAGAAGGTCGAGGGTCGCGAAGCTCTGGAACACCCGGACCGGATCGTCTGAGCTCAGCACGGTCACGGCGCTCGTCAGGCGGATTTTTTTCGTGCGCTCGGCGGCGGCGGCCAGCACGACGGCCGGGGCGGAGACGACATAGTCGGGCCGGTGATGTTCGCCGAGGCCGAACACGTCCAGGCCGACCTGATCGGCCAGCTCCACCTCCTCGACGAGATCGCGCAGGCGCTGTGCCGGGGAGAGCCGATCTCCGGTGACAGCATCTTTCGTCAGCTCGCCAAAGGTATAGACACCAAGTTCCACTGATCTTCCACACGATTGTCGCGGACGGGAAGGGCTATAGCAGCCGCCGTGCGCGAATGCACCGAGGGGCAGAGATGCGTGGAATCAGCGCTGGAGCAGCCTTTGGATCAAGGCATCGGCTGCGTGACTGGTCAGTCCCCAAGCAACGGGCTGGTCGCCGAGATAGACGGTGAATGTTCCGTCCTGCGTCGCCTGTTTGGCAAAATGTACCATCTGTCTGTCATCCACTGATGCGGAAACCGGGCCAGGGGTCCGTCGTGCGCTCATGATGAAATGAGAGGCGCTTTGCACAAAGATTAAATTATGAGCAGTGACGTGCCGACGATGGTCCAAGAGCTTGCGAACCAACGGGTTCATGAACCGTTGCCGTGATGGTGCAGCGAAGCCGAGCAAGCTCAGGCCTCGTGAGCTGGCAAACAGCAGGTTCAATCATGAAGCTTTTCGAATGTCAGGCCTGCGGCCAGCCGCTCTATTTCGAGAACAGTAGCTGCGAAAGCTGCGGTCGACGCCTCGGCTGCCTGCCATCTCTTCAGGAGATCAGCGCTCTGGAGCCCGAAGAGGAGGGACGCTGGAAGACGTTGGCCCTCCCAGAGGGACGCTTCCGCTTCTGCGCCAATGTGCAGCACGATGCGTGCAATTGGCTGATCCCAGAAGAGGAAAACAACCCTTATTGCCGGGCTTGCCGGCATAATCGCACGGTACCGGACCTCTCCATCGCGCAGAATGTGAACAGGTGGCGCAGTCTGGAGACCGCCAAGCGGCGTCTTTTCTATACCTTGCTGAAGCTCGATCTGCCGCTGGCGACGCGTGCGGAGGACCCGCAGGGGTTAGCCTTCGATTTTCTGGCCGATTCTGCCGAGAATTCTCCCAATGGTGCTTCGATCCTGACCGGGCACGATAACGGCCTGATCACCATCAACATCGCCGAGGCGGACGACGCCGAGAGGGAGCGTCGGCGCCACAGCATGGCGGAGCCATACCGGACACTCCTCGGCCACTTCCGCCACGAGATCGGTCACTATTTCTGGAACGTCCTAGTGCGCAACGATCCGAGCCTGGAGCGCTTCCGCCAGATCTTTGGGGACGAGCGGCAGGACTACGGTGAAGCCCTGCAGGCTCATTATGCCAATGGACCGAAGGAAAATTGGCAGGACGAATTCGTCAGTGCCTATGCCGCCTCCCATCCGTGGGAAGATTTTGCCGAGACCTGGGCTCACTATCTCCATATCGTCGATACTCTGGAGACGGCCAACGCCTTCGGAATGAAGGTGCGCCCCAGGATCAGCCGGGGTCCGGAACTCGCAACCGAAATCGACTTCGATCCGCACCAGGAGGCGGCTCTGAATCGGCTGATCACAGCTTGGCTTCCCCTGACCTTCGCCGTCAACTCCCTGAACCGCAGCATGGGACAACCCGACCTGTATCCTTTCGTGCTCGCCCCCGCCGTCATCGCCAAATTGGCCTTCATCCATGCGCGCATCCATGCCTGGAGCGGGCGCCGGCAGGGGGAGGTTGAGAGCCATCACGTCCTGAAAGCCGTGATTGGGGGGCTGAATTCTCGCATAGGCGCCCCACAATCCGCATAACTCGTCCTTTTGGGACCTTGCGTGAATTGACTAGGTATGAGTAGTAATCTTCTTGCCCTCAGCGGTTGGGGGCGTTACGCCTATAGCGTTTACGAAACTTGAGACTTTAGAAGGCAGTCCTGATGGGCCGGGGAAATGATCACCGTGATCGCCGACGTCAATTTGGCGGTCAACCCGAAGATCACTGGGGCGATTTCGCTCCTCCAACATCTTACGAACGGCCCGTGCGGCAGCAGACATCCTATGGCGCTCCAGCCTCGGGACCCGACACTGAAGCAAGGGTGAAATGGTTCAATCCTGAGAAAGGCTTCGGCTTCGTCGAAATGACCGACGGATCGGGCGAGGCCTTCCTGCACGTGCGGCAGGTCGAGGCAGCGGGCTATTCCGCGCTCGAATCCGGCACGACGCTGGTCATCAAGGTCGGTGCGGGCCAGAAGGGACCGCAGGTCCAGGAAATCGTCAGCGTCGACGCCAGCACGGCCGAACCCGAGCCACCGCGTGGTGCTCGTCCGCCGCGGCCGATGCGTTCGGGCAGTCAGGGTCAGGGCCAGCCCGGTGGCGGGTTTGGTCGTCCGAGTGGCGGCCCAAGCCCACGTCCGGTCAGCGGTCCGCCGGAAGTGCCGGCCACCGTCAAGTGGTTCGACTCCGTGAAAGGCTACGGCTTCGTGTCCGTCGAGGGTGAGAGCAAGGACTTGTTCCTGCACATCTCCGTCGTGGAGCGCGCAGGCCTCAGCCAGCTCGAGCAGGGCCAAGCGGTCCGGGTAGCCATTGTCGAGGGGCGCAAAGGCCCTGAAGTCGGCGCCATCGAGATCGCCTAAGGCATTTGGCCTTTCTCTTCGTGAATTGATCCGGGTCCACGGCCGCGCATCCTGCGGAAAAGTGGACCCGGTTTTCGCGTGTCAAACGACGTATCATTTGACGAAGTGAACGCCGGACCCAAAAGTGCCGTCCACTTTTGGGTCCGATTTTTCAGCAGTGTACCTCTTCAAAGGCCCGCACCCACATCTCGCAGACGCCGGACCGCACGATCTCATTGAGGGTGAACTCGATGATCGGAACGGGGAGCATCTGCGACTTGATCAGGTGAATGACGGTACGCAGACCCGATGTCTCGCGCAGGTCGCACTGGCTCACATCCCCGTTGATCACGACTGTGCAATCCTCCCCAATGCGAGTGAGGAAGGTTTTCATTTCGGCCGGGGTGGCATTCTGCGCTTCGTCCAGGAGGATGAAGGCGTCGCGCCAGGATCGCCCGCGCATCACCTCGAAGGGTACCATCTCGATATCGCCGTTCTTGACCGCGATCTCGTAAGCCGCCGCACCGATCCGTTCCTTGATGGCCTCGATAACCGGCGCGGCCCAGGGGCCGAATTTCTCCTCGAGACTGCCTGGGAAGAAGCCGAGGGAACGGCCGCTGGGAACATTGGGACGGGTGAGAATGATCTTGCGGATGCGACGCTGGCGGAACAGATCTGCGGCGTGGGTCGCTGCGATCCAGGTCTTGCCCGTACCGGCGGGTCCAAGGACCACGACCTGGGTACCGTTCTTCAAAGCGTCGAGATAATCATCCTGCGTTGCATTGAGCGGCTTGATGGGGGAGGAGGCTGCGCTCAGCCTGGAACTTGGATCCGGTGAGGTCGAAGACCTGCGCAGTTTCAACGGTGCGGCGGGTCTTGCGTCTCTGCTTCTCATGATGCTTGCTCAATGACCAACTCCGGTTTTTGAAACTGCGCACAGAGACCTATCCAGGCGCCGCGCAGAGGCGTCTGGGGGAGAAACTTCCAAGAGAAGGGTGGATGCGAGAGCGAGTCGTTGCGGGCGGTGGATTTCCGCGATCCGGAAGGTGAGGATCAGCCTGCCTGCCCATCAAAGCCTATTCTTCAATCTGCCAGTGGCAAACTATCTTTGATTCTGATGACAGTTTACCGCTGCTACGCCTACCTGCGAGTCAAATGTTGAGGCAGCCTGCTTGGTTCCAGGGCATAATCCCTCTGTGGCAGCGAGGGGAGAAATAGCTGTGGATGGCTCAAATGGCGTGTCTCCGAGAGCGCGCCCACAGTGCGGGCCCTCGCCAATCGTGATTGCCGAGTGGTAAGGAGTGCGCCTCAAAAAAGGGCAGTGCGGCATGATCGTCATATTCGGCTCCATCAACATGGACCTCGTCGCAAGGGTGCAGCGGATCGCCCGTCCGGGCGAAACCGTCCTGTCCCGTCGGGCCGACAGCTTCTTCGGCGGCAAGGGAGCCAATCAGGCTGTCGCAGCCGCCCGGGTCGGCCGAGGCGGACCCGGGCGGGTGGCGATGGCGGGGGCTGTCGGCAACGATCCTTTCGGAATGGCTTGCCTCAAGAACCTTGAAGGAAACGGGGTCGGCGTCACCGCAATCCGGGTCACTGACGAGCCCACCGGCTGCGCCTTCATCGCCGTGGACGAGACGGGCGAGAACGCCATCACGGTCGCCAGCGGAGCGAACATGGCACTGCGCTCGGCCGACCTTCCCGATAGCCTCCTGTCGAAGGCCTCCGTCCTGGTGCTTCAGATGGAGGTGCCGATTGCGGACAACCTGGAGGTCGCCGCTCGAGCACGCCGGGCCGGAGTGAAAGTCCTGTGGAATTTCGCGCCGGTGCCGCCCATCAAGGAGCGCTCCGCCATGGCCGAACTCCTGGCCGTGACCGATGTGCTCGTCGTCAACGAGCACGAGGCCCTCGCCATCGCCGATATTGTGGGCGAGCCCTCCGGCGACCACTACCTCAAAGCGGGATCAGCGATTTCCCGCTTGTTCGGTCCTGCCTGCATCGTGACGGCAGGGTCTCGCGGCGCCTACGCCATCGCGCCGGATGGTATCCAGACCCATGCGATGGCGCGCCCAATCACACCGGTCGACACGACCGGCGCTGGCGACACCTTCGTCGGCGTCCTCGCCAACGGGCTCGCCGAAGGGTTGGAGATCGGGCGAGCTATGGAATTAGCTTGTGCCGCCGCATCCTTGTCTTGCCTCACGGCAGGTGCCCAGGCGGGTATGCCCCAGAGGGAGGCTCTGGAGCTTTACCTCGCTCAGGCCTGAACGCTGTTTTCCGGGATGACCTTGGTCAGGCTGCCGGTCGTGGGAAAGAGCGGAATCAGGCAGGCCTGCAGCGCGTGATAAAGATCGGGCTTGCCTGTGAACAGGCTTGTGCCCGGCTTCAGGTCCTCTGTGAGCTCCGGCCGCCATCCGCCATGGCGGTGGTCTATGAGGTAGCGGTCCGCGAAGCTCCAGAGGGTACGGTACCATTGCTCGTGGTAATCGCTCGGGCTGTGATCGCTCAGGAAAGCCGCGGCGCCGATGGCTTCGGCGCAGGGCCACCAGAGCTTGTGGGGCAGCCTCGGCTTGTCGTCCCAGTCCAGGGCGTAGAAGAAGCCGCCCTTGTCCTTGTCCCATCCGAGTTCGACGGATTGTCGGAAGAGTTCGCGGGCCGCCTCCGGCATCCAGGCATGACGCTTGCCGCCGAGCGCCCAGAGCTGAAGCACGAGGCGCGCCCATTCGAGCCAATGGCCCGGCGTGGTGCCGTAAGGACGGAACACGTCATAGCCGCGATACTCCTTGTCGAGGCTCCAATCGGCATGGAAGTGCTCGGCCACACGATAGCCGAGAGAGGCGGCATGACGGCCGATGATGAGGCTGGCGATCCGCTCCGCCTTGTCGAGATAGGCTCTGTCGCCGGTGGCCTCGAAGGCGGCCATGAGCGATTCCGTCAGGTGCATGTTGGAATTCTGGCCGCGATATTGGCTCAGGGGCTGCCAGTCGCGGGCGAACTCCTCGGTCACGGCCCCGTGCTGCTCCTCCCAGAAGCGCTCCTCCAGAACCTGTGAGATGTCCTGGATCAGATTGTCTGCGAGAGGATGCCCCACCACCTTCGCGCTGGAGGCGGCGAGCAGCACGAAGGCATGCCCATAGGCCTGCTTGGTGTCGTCTTTCGGTCCATTGTTGTCGAGCGACCAGACATAGCCGCCGTTCTGGGCATCGCGATGCGCATTCCAGAGATAGTTCATGCCGTGATCGACGATCGCATCGCATCCGGGCCGGCCGAGCAGGGTGCCGATGGCAAAGCAATGCACCATCCGAGTGGTGTTATGGATTTGGCGGACTGGGTTGGCGGTCTCGATGGGCTGCCCCGCATCGTCGAGATCGAAGAAGCCGCCAGCCGGATCGATGATGCCGTGCTGGAAGAAATCGAAGAGGTTGTTGGCCTGATCGAGCAGCCATTGCCGATGAAAGCGATTCGAGCGCCAGTTCGGGTCGAGCGGAGGGAGGACAGGCTGGGATATCGTCATGATAAGATCCGTTGTGATCAGGCGCGTGCCGCGATGAATTGCTCGGCCTCGGCCCATGAGGGCGGATTAGCGCCGCGACGCGTGCAGACGATGGCGGCTGCGGCGGCTGCAAAATCGAGAGCTGCCGTGACCTGCGCCTCGGTCAATCCGGCAATTCCTTCGGGCGAGAGCAGGTTATTGGCATCGAACCAGGAGAGAAGCCCGGCATGGAAGGTGTCGCCTGCGCCGACCGTATCCACCACCTCGATCTTGGGAGCGGGGCGCTCCAGGATCTGATCGCCAAAGGCCGCCAGCGGGCCCTTCTCGCCACGCGTGACAATGACGAGCTTCGGGCCGCGTTGGAGCCAGGCGCGGGCTACAGATGCGAGGTCGTGGGTAGCGTAGAGAAGCTCGATGTCCTCGTCGCTCGCCTTCACGATATCGGCACAGGCAAGCAGGCCTTCGAAGCGCTCGCGATGGGCCTTCAGATCGCCGACGACGCGCGGTCGGACATTGGGATCAAGCGAGATCACGCGCGCTCCGGCCTCGCGGCGGAGCAGGGTTTCGATAGCGCTCGCGATGGGTTCAACGCCAAGCGCATAGGACCCGGCAGCAATGGCATTCACGTCAGGAGGCAATCGGGCAGGGAGCGCCTCAGCCGTGAGAGCGCGGTCCGCACTGTCCGGAGCATAGAAGGAATATTGTGGCTGCCCCGAAGCGTTCGTCGCGACCACGCTGAGGGTGGTGTAGTTCGGACAGCGCTGGATATAGGCCGGGCTCACGCCGGACTCGGCCAGTTTCTCCGCCAGGAAGGTGCCGAACACATCGTCCGACAAGGTGGACAGGAAGGCCGAGGGGCGACCGAGGCGGCCGATTCCGATGGCGACATTGAAGGGCGAGCCGCCTGCCACGGCCTCCGCCGGAAAGCCGGTCGGGGCCGATGCTCCGATAAAGAGGTCGATCAGGGCTTCACCACAGACCAGGATCATCAAAAGCCTCCGGACTAAACCTCAATGACACTCGTGGACGCTCGTCCGGCTCGGCCCGCTCGAAATCACTCGGGCATAGCATCGGGCGGAACCGGCCCCGAGGGAAGAGCCGCGATCCGTTTAAGGTCGCGCAATATATGATCCAGGGAGACGGGTCCAGAGACACCGCCGAAACCGAAATAGAGCGTCCTGTAATGGGCGAAGAGCTGCTCATAAACAGCGTGTGCCTTCGGATCCGGCTCGAAAGTGCGGAAGGGCAGGCAGATCGCTCCTTGAGCGCTGTCGAGATCCGGATGGGATCCGGCGGCGAGACTCGCGAAGATGCTGGAGCCGAGGCCCGTCGGGATGCCGCTGGGCACCAGCACGGGCCGACCGAGCACATTGGCGTAAACTTGGTTCAGAACCGCATTGTGCTGCGGGATGCCGCCCGCGTTGATGACCCGTTCCACCGGCACGCCACCCTCGGCCATGCGCTCGAGAATGATGCGCGTGTGGAAGGCGGTGCCTTCGATAGCGGCGAACAACTCGTCCTGTGCCGTGTGCAGCAGATTCCAGCCGAGCGTGATGCCGCCGAGATCCGCTTTCACGAGAACCGTGCGGTCGCCGTTGTCCCAGGTCAGGCGCAGGAGGCCGGTCTGGCCGGCGCGGTACCGCTCCAGGCCCTTGGAGAGTTCCTTGACGTTGGTGTTGGCGCGCCGCGCAATCGCCTCGAAGATGTCGCCGGTAGCCGACAAGCCCGCTTCGATGCCCACGAGCCTGGGATCGACGCTGCCGGGCACGACACCGCACACGCCCTGGATCAGGCTGGTGTCCTCAGCCATAGCGATGATGCAGGTGGAGGTCCCAACCACGTTCACCACATCGCCGACCCGGCAGCCTGCGCCGATGGCATCCCAATGGGCGTCGAATGCGCCGACCGGGATCGGGATGCCGGCCTTCAGGCCGAGCCGCTCCGCCCAGTAGGGGGTGAGGTGGCCTGCGACGACATCGGAGGTGACGTACTCGCCCGCGAGCTTCTCGCGGACGCCGTCGAAGAGCGGATCGACCTTGGACAGGAATTCCTGCGGGGGCAGGCCGCCCCAGCGCGGGTTCCACATCCACTTGTGCCCCATGGCGCAGATGCTGCGCTTCAAGCGGCTTGGATCGGTGACGCCCGTGAGGGTCGCCGCCACCATGTCGCAATGCTCGAGAGCCGTCACGAGCCTGTCGCGCTTGTCAGGATTGTGGCGCAGCCAGTGCAGCAGCTTGGAGAAGCCCCATTCGTGCGAGTAGACGCCGCCGCACCATTGGATCGCTTCGAGACCTTCCTGGTGTGCGAGCCGAGTGATCTCCTCGGCTTCGGATTTCGCCCTGTGATCGCACCAGAGGTAATACTCGTCGAGCGGCTCAAGGCCCTCGCCGACCATGACCACGCTGGACCCGGTCGTGTCGATGGCGAGCGCCGCGACGTCCTCACCCTTCACACCCGCCGAATCCAGGGCACCGCGCATGGCGCGTGCCAGGGCATCCATGTGGTCGGCATGTGCCTGGGTGGCATGGTCGGGATTTTCGCGCTTGCGGTGAAGCGGGTACTCCGCCGTGGCAAGGCCGAGCGGGCCCTTGCGATCATCGACGAGGGTGACCCGTACGCTCAGGGTGCCAAAATCGACACCTGCTACAACAGCCATCTGTGTCTCCCAATAAGGGGCGTATGCGGTCGAAAAAGGGAAGGGGCGCTACTTCTCGGCCTGGCCATAGGTCGCCGTCGCACCGTGCTTGCGAAAATAATGCCGGTCGAGAAGCGCCTGAGATACGCCCCGCGCGTTCGGCTGCAGCGAGAACGTGTACATCGCCATGCGGGCCACCGCTTCGAGCACGACAGCATTGTGAACGGCGTCGTCCGGCGTCTTGCCCCAGGCAAAGGGTCCATGACCGGCGACCAGGGCAGCCGGCACCTCCAAGGGATCGCGGTTGCCGAAGGCGTCCGTGATGGCAACGCCCGTCGCACGGACGTAATCGTTCTTGATCTCGTCGGCGGTCAGCTCGCGGGTGATCGGAACCGGGCCGTAGAAATAATCGGCATGGGTCGTGCCCAAGGCTGGGATCGAACGGCAGGCCTGGGCCCAGGCGGTGGCGTGTTCCGAGTGCGTGTGCACGACACCACCTATGTCCGGGAAGGACTTGTACAGGTGGATATGGGTGTCGAGATCGGAGGAGGGGCGCAGCTCGCCCCAGACGATCTTGCCGTCGAGATCCGTGATCACGAGGTCGTCTGCCTTCATGCGTTCATAAGGCACGCCGCTCGGCTTGATGACGACGAGATTGTCCTCGCGGCTGATACCGCTGACATTGCCGAAGGTGTAAAGCACAAGCCCGCGGCGCACCACTTCCAGATTAGCTTCCAGAACCTGCTCGCGCAGCTGCTTCAACATCGAGGCGCCTCCTAATGGCTCATGAATGGAAAACGGCGGCCACAGCTCGCGCCATGGCCGCCGGATGTCAAATCAAATCAGCGGACGGCCTGCCAGCCCTTGTAGTCCTTGATGTTGTCGGCCGTGATTAGCTTCGGCTCGAGCAGAATGACGTTCTTCTCGGGCTTCTTGCCGTTCACGATACCGACCGCGAGCTCATAGGACTGAGCGGCCATGACGTACGGGTCCTGGGAGGCCGAGGCCTTGATCAGGGAGTTGCCGGACTTCAGCTCGGTCTCGATGTCCGGAGCGCCGTCGACCGCCGTGATGATGAACTCGTTGCGATTGAGCTGCTTGGCGGCCAGGTTGATGCCGATGGCGGTCGGATCATTGATCGCGAAGACGGCATCGATCTTCGGGAAGCGGGTCAGCAGGCTCTGGCCGACGGCGAAGCCGCCTTCACGGGAGCCCTTGGCGTCCTGGTTGTCTGAAAGAACCTTGATGTCCGGGAACTTGGAGAAGACGTTCTTGCAGCCCTTCACACGGTCCGTAATCGATGAGACCTGCGGACCGTTCACGATGAGGACGTCGCCCTTACCCTTGAGGTGGTCGGCGATGTACTGGCAGGCGAGCTCGCCGGCTTTGACGTTGTCCGTCATCACCGTCACGTCCGCTCCCGCGGCAGCCACGTCGAAAGCGGCCACGACCATGCCGCCTGCCTGAGCGCGCTTGACGGACGGCTCGATGGCCTTCGGGTCGACCGCATTGATCATCACGATGTCGGTGCCGGCCGCCGTGAAGTTGTCCATCTGTGTGAACTGCTTGTTCAGATCGTAATCCGCCGACACGGATGTGATCCTGGCGCCGGGAGTTACCTCCTTCGCCTTGGCCTCGATACCCTTGATGGTGGCGACGAAGAACGGATTGCCGAGCAGGCCGACCGAGATGCCGACGTTTTTGACGTCCTTGGCGTAAGCCGGGGCTGCCAGAACCGCAGCGAGGGCTAGGCCGAGAGAGAGACGAGACAGTGTCATAGAGGTTCCTCCAGGATCTTCATTGCAGGTGTCTTATTGCCTCACGATTCCCAGAGCTTGTGCTTGCCACCGGGCAATCGCAGATACGAGCGCCCGAACCGAGCGCCGGTATTTCGTGTCAGGTGCGTGCCGATCCCTTGAGGCGGTAGCGGTCGAGCGCCACGGCCCCGATGATCACGAGCCCTTTGATGATGAACTGCCAGATGTCGGATACACCCACCAGAATGAGGCCGTTCGTCAGAATGGCGATGATTAGAGCGCCGATCAGCGTGCCCCAGATCGACCCGATGCCGCCGACGAAGCTGGTGCCGCCTAGAATGACGGCCGCGATGGCGTCGAGTTCGTAGGACTGACCGAGCTGCAGGCCGTTCGCGGCGAAGAGGCGCGCCGCTGACATGACGCCGCCGAGGCCTGCCGCGAGGCCCGAGAAGGCATACACGAACAGCAGGACGGCCCAGACCTTGATGCCGGTGAGCCGCGCCGCATCCGGATTGCCGCCGACCGCGTAGATATGAACGCCCAACACGGTTCGCCGCAGGATGAACCAGGAGATGATCACCACCGCGAAGGCAATCCACACGAGCCAGGGCAGACCGAACAGGGTGCCGTTGCCGATGAAGGCGAAGGGAAGCTGCGGATTGAACTGGGTCGTGTCGCCACCGAGCAGGCGCGCGAGACCGCGCACGGCGGTCAACGATCCTAGGGTGACGATGAAGGGCGGCAGCTTCGCGAAGGCGATGAGCGCGCCGTTCACGAGGCCGAGGCCCAGGCCCGCAAGCAGGGCGGCCGGAATGCCCAGCATGCCCCATTCAGGGATCAAGGATCCCAGGATCGCCACCATGGCGGCGGCGGCCAGGATCGAGCCGACCGACAGGTCGATGCCGCCCGTGAGGATGACGAAGGTCATGCCGGCCGCAAGCACGGTGTTGATCGAGGCCTGCTGCATCACGATCGAGAGGTTCTGGAAGCTCAGGAACCGGCCCGACATGAGCTCGAACACGACGCCGAGGATGATGAGCACCGGCAGCATGCCGATGGCCTGCAGGGTTGACCGCCAGGCAAGGCGGCGCTGCAGGCTTTGAGACGCCGCATCGGCGCCCTTGGCTCCGGTTACTTGCACGGATGCGCTGGTCTCATTCGGGGGTGTCATTCGGCCGCTTCCCTTACGCCTGTCGCAATGGTGATGATGTTTTCCTGTGTCATGGGCGGGTGACCGGCTCCGCCTACCTCGCCGGCAAGCCGACCCTCCCGCATCACGAGCACGCGGTCGCAGATGCCGACGACTTCCGGCAGCTCGCTTGAGATCACGATCACGCCGACGCCGTTGCGGGCGAGGCTATCGATCAAGCGGTAGATCTCCGACTTGGCCCCTATGTCGACGCCGCGGGTCGGCTCGTCGAGAATCAGCACCTTCGGCTTGGTTTCGAGCAGGCGCGAGAGCAGAACCTTCTGCTGGTTGCCACCGGACAGGCTGCCGACGGGTACCACGTCGCCCGCCACGCGAATGCCGAGCGCCCGGATCGCTGCAGCCGCTCTCTGCTTGGCGGCTTTCAGGTTGAGGACGCCGCCTGGGCGGGCGTCCCGATTCAGAACGCTGATGTTCACGTTCTCGCGGACGGTCAGATCGAGGAAGAGGCCGAGATGTTTGCGATCCTCGGTCAGATAGACGACGCCGGAACTGATGGCGTCCTCGGGCCTATGGATCGAGAGGCGTTTGCCCCCAAGGAAAACCTCGCCGCTGGTGCGCGGATCGGCTCCGTAGACGAGGCGCGCGAGTTCGGTACGCCCTGCTCCGATGAGACCGGCAATGCCAAGAACCTCGCCCTCATGCAGCTCGAAGGAGCAATCGTGCACGCGAATGCCATCGCCCATGTTGCGAACGGCAAACATCACCGGCCCGCGGCTCTGATGCGCGTCGTGCTCCTTCTTGTAGAAGGACGACAGGTCGCGGCCGACCATCATCTGCACCAAGCGTTCCGCCGAGATTTCGTCGCCGACGAGGGTGCCGACATAGGAGCCGTCCCGGAGTACCGAAACCCGCTCGGCCAGCTCGTAGATCTCCGCCATGCGGTGACTGATATAGATGATGGCAAGTCCTTCGGCCCGCAGCTGCCGGACGAGCGCGAACATCGCCTCAGTCTCGCGGGAGGAGAGAGAGGTCGTGGGCTCGTCCATGACCAGGATGCGGGAATTCGCAATGAGGGCTCGGGCGATCTCCACGAGCTGCCGCTCGGCCATCGACAATTCGCTGACCTTGGTCGTGGCCTTGAAGTGAACCCCGAGCCGTTCGAGAACCGTCTGGCAGGCCTTCTCCATGGAGCGCCGATCGACCATCGGGCCCGACTTGTGCTCACGCCCGAGAAGCATGTTCTCCGCCACCGTCAGATTGGGGGCGAGGGAGAGCTCCTGATAGATGATCGAAATGCCGTGATGGCGCGCTGTCAACGGTCCGTCAATGGTGACAGGCTGGCCGCTGATACGGATCTCTCCACCCGGGTCGGCTTGGTAGGCTCCGGACAGGATCTTCATCAGCGTCGACTTGCCGGCACCATTTTCGCCCATCAATGCATGGATTTCGCCGGGGTAGACGGTGAGAGAGACGTTCGTGAGCGCCTTCACGCCCGGAAACGTCTTGGAGATGTCCTTCATTTCGAGGATCGGGGCTGATCCTGTCATGGGCGTTTCCCTAAAGGCGCTTTATTGGAACGGCAGTTTTCAGCCTTGAATTCTGAAGACTCTATCATGCCAAAAGTCGGACCGGATCAGAAGGGATTGTGACTGCCCTAAATGCTTCAATTAAATTGCGTTTCAATCCCTCCTTTTTGTTCGTGGACGACAGCCCACAACTTTTCATCCGCATGGGCTATCGTACGCGCCAAAATGCCGGACACTAGTAGATACATTATTTCAATTATGAGAATGGCGCCTCATCCAGCTCTGTTCAGGAACGCATGAATTCCGGCTTCAAGGCGCGATACAGACTGCGGAAGGCCTCGATCCGCGGGCCGTATAGCTCCACGAGATGCGGCTCGGGTTCAATGGTCTCGATAATGCTGGGTGCGGTGCATACGGCTTCCGGGGCTTCGCCGGTTGCAGCGAGGCGCGCCAGCCGGGCCGCGCCGAAGGCCGGTCCCTTATCGCTGCCTTGATAGCGCAGCATCGGAACATTCAGGACGCTGGCGAAGATCCTGGCCCAGAACACGCTTCGCGAGCCGCCTCCGATCATGCCGGCATAGGTGAGGGGAGTGCCCGCCTGCTCGAGACACTGCTTCGCGTCGGCGAAACTGAAAGCCACACCTTCGAGGATGGCCTGCACCAGATCCGTCTGCTGCGTCCGGGGCGAGAGCCCGAAGAAAACACCGCGTGCATAAGGATCGTTGTGCGGCGTCCGCTCTCCCGCGAGATAGGGCAGGAAGAGAACGGAGGACGGCTTTCGATAGGCGTCTTCGGTTTCGCGCAGGAGTTCGTCGATGTCCCGTTTCAGGAGGTGGGCACCCCAGGCCAGACAGCTTGCCCCGTTCAGCATGGCCGCCATCTGGAACCACCGGCCCGGAACCGCATGGCAGAAGGAATGCACCACCGCCTCCGGAGCCGGGCTGAAATCCTGCGTGGTGACGAAAAGCTGGCCGGAGGTGCCGAGGGAGATGAAAGCCGACCCGTCCTCGATGGCGCCGAGACCGATGGCGCCCGCCGCCGCATCTCCCGCGCCGCCCGCCACGACGACGTCGCTCCGCAGGCCCCATCGTTGAGCCATATCGGCCCGCAGGGTGCCGGAGGGTTGCGAGCCTTCGACAAGGCTCGGCATGTGATCACGTGTCAGGCCTGTCGCAGCCAGCGCCTCGTCAGACCAATCGCGCTTGGCTTCATCCAGCCACCAGGTACCAGCCGCATCGGACATCTCCGTTACGATCTCGCCGGTCAGCTTGAAGCGGATGTAATCCTTCGGAAGCATCACCTTGCGCACGGCGCGAAAGATTTCCGGTTCATGCCGTGCGAGCCAAACGAGCTTCGGGGCGGTGAAGCCGGGCATCGGGATGACACCCGTGGCATGGGAAAGTTCAGGGTACTTGGCTCCAAGCTCCTGCGCCTCCCGGAAAGAGCGGCCGTCATTCCAGAGAATCGCGGGACGAAGGGGAAGGTCGTTCTCGTCGAGCAGCACGGCACCATGCATTTGCCCCGAGAGGCCGATGCCGCGGATATCGGGGAGCGCCGAGGGGGATTGCGTGCGCAGCTGATCGAGCGCGGATTGCACCGCCTCCCACCAGATCTCCGGATCCTGCTCGGACCACAGGTCGTGCGGGCGGGAGACCTGCAGCGGAACGTCCGCTTCTGCAACCGCAGTTTGCTGCTCGTCGACGAGAATGGCTTTCACCGCTGAAGTGCCGACATCGATACCGAGATAATGAGGCACGCCGCATGCTCCTTGAATGTTGATGGCCTTGGTTTGGCCTCATGTTCAGACGAGCATATAGCCCAGCCCCGCCGCTTAGGCATACAGATGATTAAATCCAGAGGCGTGGCCATGAAAAAAACTCATGGTCGAAATGTCGCTCGGATATTTAAATGGCGGCGGCATGCACCAAATAGTTCGGCATGCCACAGAATTCCGAAAACCAGTCCGAGTTCACCCGTCCCGATGCGCCTTCCTCGGCAGCAGCGCTGAGCGCTGCCGTGCGGCTTCATCTGGGAAAGCAACTGCGTGCCCTCTATGGCGACCCCGCGGAGGACAAGCTTCCACGCGATCTCGCACGGCTTGCCGATCGCGTGGCCCAGGTCATCCGTGCCCATACGGAGCCGGTCGACCAAGAGTTCATCAACGGCGTCATGGATGCGCTACCGAACCTGCGCGCCTTTGCGCTTTCCCTGACCGGCAAGGTCGATCAGGCCGAGGACCTAGTGCAGGACACCGTGCTCAAGGCGCTCACCAAGCAGGACACCTTCGAATCCGGCACGAACCTGCAGGCCTGGCTCTTCACCATTCTGCGCAATGGCTTTTACTCCACCCACCGCAAGACCAGCCGCGAGGTCGAGGACGGAGATGGGACCCATGCTGCCAGCATGATCGCCATCCCTGACCAGGAGGACAAACTCGCGCTCCAGGATCTCTCGACCGCACTCGAAAAGCTGCCCCAGGAGCAGCGCGAGGCGATCATCCTCATCGGTGCCGAAGGCATGTCCTACGAGGACGCTGCAGAGGCACTGGGCGTGAAGGTCGGGACGATCAAGAGCCGCGTCAACCGCGCTCGTAACCGCCTCGCCGAACTGATGGGCACGAGCCGGGTCGAGCACGACCACTCGGCAACTGCCTGACAAATCCATTCACCGCGTGCTATGCGTCGGCTCCACCACCATGGGCAGACGCGTAGCATTCTCTCGTTCTGGAGCCTTGCTTCTGCTCTCCGGCCGCAATTGCCCACGTTCAGCGCCGTAACCGCCGTCTGGACTTCGCAGGGCAACTGACTGCCTGAAGGACGCTTTGAGGCATGTCGCTTGTCGCACTGATCGGGTTTCTCGCTCTTACAGGGGTCGCCGCCTATACGCAGACCCTGACGGGCTTTGCCTTCGGTCTGATCACCATGGGCGGTGTCGGTCTCACAGGTCTGCTCTCGCTTCCCGATGCGGCCTTGATCGTGAGCGTGCTCACTTTCGTGAATGCCACTCAGATGCTCCTGAAGGGGTGGCGGGACGTGGCGTGGCGGGAATTCCGCCTCGTGATGCTGACCAGCGTCCCCATGCTCTTTGTCGGCTATTGGCTTCTGGAATGGCTTGCTGGCACGCGTGCCGACCTTCTGCGCTTTATTCTCGGTCTCGTGATCATCGTCTCGAGCCTTCAGCTCGCGCGGAAGCCGGAGCCGCTCGCCAGGAAATCCG
Source organism: Microvirga sp. RSM25 (assembly GCF_044784385.1). Lineage (NCBI taxonomy): Bacteria > Pseudomonadati > Pseudomonadota > Alphaproteobacteria > Hyphomicrobiales > Methylobacteriaceae > Microvirga > Microvirga sp. RSM25. Next base: position 1,561,998 of record NZ_CP173039.1, read on the forward strand.
GCGATGGTTCGTTTCTGTTCTTCGGCAGCATTGCCGGCCTCATGGGCGGACTGTTCTCGACTGCTGGGCCGCCGCTGGTCTATCACCTCTACCGGCAGCCGATGCCGCTGGTAACGGTGCGCGAAACCCTGGTGACTGTCTTCGCGCTGAATGCCGTCTTCCGAACCGGTCTTGTGACCTTTTCAGGCGATCTGCCTTCTTGGTCGACTTTGAGCAGCCTTCTGGCCATTCCCGTCGTCATGGGCGCGACCCATGCCGCACGCCGATGGCCGCCGCCGCTTTCGCCCGCCACCATGCGTCGGGTCGTGTTCATCCTGCTGTTCCTATCCGGGGTGTCTCTTGGCGCTCCGGCCGTCATTCGCCTTCTGGCGGCAGCCTGACCTGCCTAAAATATCAGCGTCCGCAACACCTCCGGCTTCGAACTTTTGCACCGGTTTCAAGGTTGAGCTTGTAGCTGGTGGGTGCTCGTAACCGCTCTTCTGCCAAGGAGGGGAGCATGGAACACAGGCCTCTGTCCGAACTCAGTAGCGTCGCCGACCTGAAGAGCCCAAAGGAAGTCGCAGCGCCGGTCCTGTCGAAGCGGGAACGTCTGGACCGTTGGGTCGAGCTCCTGGAGCGGGAGCCTGACCGCATCCTCAAGACCCTGGACGAAATCGAGTGGAAGCCCAAGGCGCAGCGCCGCGCCTTGCGTGCGGACGGGTCCGCCCTGACGATAGCTTATTCCGATCCGGTGCTCCGGACGGCCGGGCTGCTCAGCGACAGGTTCGGGGATGCCGTCGATTTCTTCGAGATTTCCGAGCACGATGCTCACATCGTTCTGTGCTCATGCCATGGCGGTGAAGCGATGCGTGCGGATGAGGCCGCCCGCCGGGTGCGTGGCATCCGGTCTCCCGGTCTCTGGGCTCTTTATTTCGGCTGGTTTCGATAACGCTCACGCGGCCCTGGTTGGGGATCAATCCTTGTAGGGATCGAACTCGCCAGGGCCTGCCATCGCCACGGCAAAGGGTCTCAGCGTGTGCTCGATCCTGATCGTGCCCTTGTGATAGGCGAGCACGTCCTCCAGGCGCCGGTAGACCATGGGGCTTTCGTCCACATCCCCGCCACGCAGGAGAACGCCTTTCTCGCGCAACCACGAGTCCATTTCGTCGCGGGTGAACCGGGGAGGGCGGGTCCATTCGCCAGCCTTGTTCTTCTTGCCCTTCGCCTCCATGCGACCGAAGAGGCGGCCCGCGCCGTGCACGGTCGAATAGAGACTGTCGGCGCTTTCCGAATTCTCGACCCCATGCAGAATCACTGCATTGTCCGCCATGGAGCCGCCGACGAAACCGCGCTGTCCAGGAAATGCAGGCGTCGCACCCTTCCGGACGACCCAGTACTCCTTGTCGCCGTGTTTCTCCCGCCACACGAAGTTGTGGTGGTTGTGGACCGTATCTGTCACCCGACCGCCGATGATCTGGCGCACGCGCTCGACCACCCATTCGCGTCCGGCATAGGCATAGAGCCCGCCAAGCTTCACTCCGGCAATGTAGCTTCGTCCAACCTCGCTGTCCTGATGGACGAGGGCAGGGTCGACCTCCATGCCGTCCTTCGCTCCGACCAAAGCAAGGTGCCGGGTGGTGATCTTGTGGCCGAGGCCGCGAGAGCCGAAATGGACCCCGATCCAGACGAATCCTTCCTCGTCCTCGAACAGGTCCACATAGTGGTTGCCGGAGCCGACCGTCCCGAGCTGTCCTGAAGCCAGCTTCTTGAGGTCCCTGACACCGGCTTCGTCCCAGAGCGGCGAGTCGAACAGCTCGTGATCGACTGCCACGGCGTTCTTCTGCCCGATCCCGAAGCTGATGTGACGCCCGATATCGGAGAGGATGCGCCCAGACTGGCCGGCGATATCCTCGTAGCGGGTATCGAGCCGAACGGCCATGTTCCCACAGGCGATGTCGAACCCGACGCCGCTGATGGAAATGTGCTCTTCGTAGGCAATCACCCCGCCGATGGGGTGGGCATAGCCGAGATGTCCGTCCGCGCAGAGCACGCCCTTCGCGGCGCTCCCGACTTGCATGCAGCGGTCCAGCTGCCTGATGGTTTTCTCGTCGTGCTCGCCGTAGATTCGGGTATTCGTCGGCACGAATGTGCTCCTTAGATCAGGGACGATTGTATCGCTCGCGCAGGCGTTCGACCTCGCGCTGCAAGGCATCGAGACCGCGTGCAATATCCCTGCCCATGTTCTCGACGACGCCGGTGCTCGCGGCCACCTCCGGGCAGTCCAGCGTGCCATCCCGTCGGTGCCGGGGTGATATGCCGCCCTGAGGGGTGAGGAGATAGGCGCAGCCCGTATCCTGGTCGCGCCAGACCACGGGCTGCTCGAGAGCGGCGGCCGGGCAGGCCGCCAGGACGAGGAAGGCAATGCCGCACCATCGGACAGACCTGTTCATGGCAAGACCTCCAGCATCGAACCCCACTTGCGAGGGCAAAGCCGGCGCGGGCGCCCGGTTCCTTGGGCTTTGTGCGGAATAGTGGCCTCCACATTCGGGTCCGGTGCTTTAGCCGCTACCTTCCGTCAATTTGACTTCCCATCGGGTTTAGAGGACATCACGCGGTTTGATGGACCTGTGCCCACGGAAAATCCCGTCGGCACGAAGGATTACCCGCCTCCGGAGTGATTGATGGACGGTTCTGTCCCCCAGCAGCGGATGTCATTGCGCTACTTCTCCGTGGCCCAGCTGACGAGCGTCGTCGAGCGGAGCCACGCCCGCCTCTGCGCCGTTCTCGTGCTGCTGTCGCTCGTCTGCTTCCTGCCGGGCTTCACCTCGCTCCAGCCCATGGACCGGGACGAGCCCCGATATGCCCAGGCGTCCAAGCAGATGCTGGAGGCCGGCGATTTCGTCGACATCCGCTTCCAGGATGAGGCGCGGCACAAGAAGCCGGTCGGAATCTACTGGATGCAGAGCGCCAGCGTCGCCATCGGCCAGGCGCTGGGCGTGCCCGAGGCGCGGACCACCATCGCGCTTTATCGAATCCCGTCCCTGTTCGGTGCCATTGCGACGGTTCTGCTGACTTACTGGGCGGCCCTGGCCTTCTTCGGGAGGCGAGGGGCCTTCCTGACAGCAGCCCTCATGGCGACCTGCGTGATTCTCATGGTCGAGGCCCGTCTCGCCAAGACGGACGCCATGCTTACCGCCTGCTCCGTCGCGGTCATGGGGGGACTTGCCCGGGCTTACTTAAGCCGCGGAGCCGGGGTTCTGCCCCGGCGGGCCCTGCTGATCTTCTGGACCGGATTCGCCCTGGGGATTCTGATCAAGGGCCCCCTGGTGATCATGTTCGCGGTCCTGACGGCAGCCGTTCTCGCCTACAAGGAGCGCTCCGTCCGCTGGCTCCTCACCCTGCGGCCGTGGCTTGGTGCCGTCTTCACACTCGCGGTCGTGCTGCCGTGGTTCATTGCAATCGCACTCAAGACCGGTGGTGCCTTCTATTCCGAGGCCGTCGGTCACGACATGCTGGGCAAGGTCGGCACGGCGCAGAGATATCATTGGGCCCCGCCCGGCTTCTACCTAGTCTCGTTCTTTGCCACTTTCTGGCCCGGTGCCATTCTGGCAGCCATCGCGGTGCCATTCGCCTGGATCCACCGCCGCGAGGAGCCGGTGGCCTTCGCCCTTGCCTGGATCGTGCCCTCCTGGATCATCTTCGAAGCGGTACCGACCAAGCTCCCGCACTATACGCTGCCGCTTTTGCCAGCGGTGGCGATCATCACGGTCATGGCCATTTCGCGCCATTTCGTCGGGCCGCACCGGCCCGCGGCCAAGCTGGCGACGGTGTTGATCCCGTTCATCCCGGTGGGGCTGACCATTGGCCTGTCGGCGGTCGGATGGTCGTTCGACGGGATGCCGCCCTTCCGGGCGCTCCCATTCCTTGTCATCTCCTCGCTTCTCGCTCTCTGGGCCTGGTGGCTCTTCGTGAAGAACCGAATGGTGCCGACGCTATGGGCAGGCTTCATCTCGGCCGCCTTCCTGGCTATCGGCGTTTTCGGGTTTGCCCAGCTCGACCTGCGCTCACTCAAGCTGTCGGACCGACTGGCCGAGGCCGCCCGCAACGTGGCGTGCGACAATCCGCAGGTCGCGACCCTCGGCTATCGCGAGCCCAGCCTCGTCTTCCTCACGGGTACGAACCTCGAGATGGTCGAAACGGGAGCCCAGGCCTCCGCCTTCCTGCGGCAGGGCGGATGTCGTGTCGTCTTCGTGGAAAAGCGCTACGAGGGTGAATTCCGGGCAGAGAACGAGCGTCTGAAGCAGCAGCCCACCCTCTCGACCCGGATCCAAGGGTTCAATATCAACAGTGGGCGACGGGTCGATCTCGCCGCCTATGCGACGGGCTTCTAGACCATCGGACCTAAAGGTGGTTTCCACTTTTGGGATCAATCCGATGTTCATCATCTTGACTTGCGCATCGTTTGGCGCGGAAAACCGGATCCACTTTGCCGCACGATGCGCTAGAGCTCCGATTGCGTTTTGAAGAGGCGGCCAGCAGTGGCCCGTAACGGATGACTGACCTTTCCCCGGGCCCCCGCATCAGTGTCGTGGTGCCTGTCAAGAACGAGGCGCTCAACGTTCTCCCCCTCGTGGAGGAGATCGAGCTCGCCTGCGCGCCGCTCTCGCCCTTCGAGGTCATCTATGTGGACGACGGCTCGATGGATGCGACCGTGGAACAGGTTCTGAGCGCCCGTGCAACCCGCCCATGGCTGCGCCTCGTCCGGCATGAGGCGAGCTGCGGCCAGAGCGCGGCCGTTCGCAGCGGCGTCCATGCCGCCCGCGGGCCCGTCGTCGTCACCCTGGACGGGGATGGGCAGAACGATCCCGCGTTCATTCCTCAGCTCGTTGCGGCCCTCGACGATCCTCAGACGGCTCTTGTCGCCGGGCAACGGGTGGGGCGCAAGGACGGCGCCTATAAGGAATGGCAGTCCCGCATCGCCAATGGCGTGCGCGGGAAAATCCTGAAGGACGGGACGCGGGACACGGGTTGCGGGCTCAAGGCCTTCCGTCGCGACGTCTATCTGCGACTGCCCTATTTCGACGCCCTGCACCGGTTCATGCCGGCCTTGGTCAAGCGTGAGGGCTTCCAAATTGCCCATGTGGATGTCATCGACCGGTCCCGCCATGCGGGCCGCTCCAATTATGGTATGTTCGACCGTCTGTGGGTCGGCATCCTTGATTTAGCCGGAGTCTGGTGGTTGATCCGGCGTCGCCGCCGCGTTCCCGTTGCTCAGGAAATCGTTTGATGTTGATGCGTCTTTCCCACGACATAGGACTTTACTTCTACGACCTGGTCGTCGCGAGATTCGATCTGTGGGCTGCCTTCGGCGTGCTGGCCCAGTTCGTCTTCGGGGCACGCTTCATTGTGCAGTGGATCGCGAGCGAGAAGGCGGAAAAGAGCGTGATTCCTGTCGGGTTCTGGATGCTGTCGATCTCCGGCGGGCTGATGACCCTGGTCTATGGCTTCGCCCGCAGCGATATCGTCATCATCCTGGGTCAAGCCTTCTCGATCTTCATCTATATCCGCAATCTGATGCTGATCGCGAAGGAGAAGAAGAAAACCGGTGGCCAGATCGTCACCGGCTCCGAGGTGGAAGCTTCGGCAGGTTGACCGCTACCGAAGACTGAATTCCTCAGGCCGCCTGGGCATCCGTCTCCCGGAGCCGGGCGAACCCGGCATCGAGATCCCGCTTCAGGTCGTCCAGATCCTCCAACCCGATGTGGAAGCGCAGGGCATGGCCGCCGGGCTCCCACTTGGTGGCCGTGCGATAAGTCGCGCAGTTGAAGGGGATCACGAGGCTCTCGAACCCGCCCCAGGAATAGCCCATGCCAAAGAGGGAAAGCCCATCGAGCATGGCGGCGAGCGCCCGGTCGGAGCAGGGCTTGAGGATGATCGAGAACAGGCCCGAGGAGCCCTTGAAGTCGCGCTTCCAGATTTCGTGGCCCGGATAGGTCTCCATGGCCGGATGCAGCACCCGGGCCACCTCGGGACGGCCGTCGAGCCAACGGGACATCTCCAAGGCCTGGGTTCCATGCTCCCTCAGGCGCAGCGCCATGGTACGCAAGCCCCGTAAGCCCAGGAAGACATCCTCCGGGCCCGGGCACATGGCGAAGGAATCGTACGTCTCGCGAAGCCGCTTGAAGCAGCGCTCATTGGCCGAGACCATGCCGAGCAGCAGGTCCGATCCTCCGCTGAGATACTTGGTGCCGGCCTCGATCGCGAGGTCCACGCCACGCTCGTGGGGCGGGAAGAGCAGGGGGTCGCCCAAGTATTGTCCATGAGGACGACAGCCCCATGCCGGTGCGCCACCCCGGCAATGGCCGGGATGTCCTGCATCTCAAGCGACTGGGAGCCCGGAGCCTCCGTGAACACGGCGGTCGTGTTCGGACGGATCAGGGCTCCGATCCCGGCACCGATCTCGGGGTCGTAGTAGGTGGTTTCCACACCAAAATTTTTGAGGACGCCGTTACAGAACTGCCGAGTCGGCAGGTAGACCGAATCCGTCATCAGAAGATGGTCGCCCGCTTTCAGGCATGACATAAGGGCAACCGTGACGGCCGCGAGGCCCGAGGGGGCAAGCACCGTGCCGGCCGCTCCCGTCAGCTCCGTCCAAGCCGATTCAAGGGAATTAGTGGTCGGAGTCCCTTTCGTTCCATAGGAATATCGCCCGCGCCGGTGAAGGAGATCATCGGTCGTCGGATACAGGACGGTGGAGCCGCGATAGATCGGCGTATTGACGAAACCGTGCTGCTCGAACGGCTCTCGGCCGGCATGAACGAGACGGGTTCGTTCGGATATGTTTTGGGGCTTTGGAGGGAGTTTTGACATTGCTTCAAGGGGTTGCTGAGGAGATTTCGATCTGAAACCGGGCAGCCCCTGCCGTCAAGTCAGGCAAGAAATGCCTTTCATCAAGACTTGACCAGTGATTAATCATGGAATGTGATGGATCTCGATGCCGCCTCAACCGAGACGGCGCGGAACGGTCTATCGAGGCTCGGCTGGGGGGTGATAACCATAAGCGGTCGAGCCATGTCGAACTATTGGGAGAAGATACCAACATGAAAAAGGCTCTCGTATCGATTGCCTTCGGCCTGACAGCCAGCCTGTTCGCAACGGGCGCATCGGCCCAGGCGACACTCAACAGCGTGAAGCAGAAGGGCTTCCTGACCTGCGGCTCGAATACGGGCCTTGCCGGTTTCGGTCAGCCGGACGCTCAGGGCAACTGGACGGGCCTCGACGTGGATTTCTGCCGCGCCATCGCTGCCGCGATCTTCGACGACCCGACCAAGGTTCGTTTCATTCCGCTCGCTGCCAAGGACCGCTTCACGGCGCTCCAATCGGGCGAAGTGGACGTGCTGTCCCGCAACTCCACCATGACGATGTCGCGCGACACGCAGCTCGGCCTCGACTTCCCGGCGATCAACTACTTCGACGGTCAGGGTTTCATGGTCCGCAAGAAGCTCGGTGTCGCCTCCGCCAAGGAGCTGAACGGCGCTTCGATCTGCACCCAGCAGGGCACCACGACCGAGCTGAACCTCGCCGACTACTTCCGTGCCAACAACCTGAAGTACGAAGTGGTGGCTTTCGCGACCTCGGACGAGACGTTCAAGGCCTATGACGCCGGCCGCTGCGACGCCTTCACAACCGACGCCTCCGGTCTCTACGCCGAGCGTCTGCGCGCCTCGGCTCCGGACGATCATATCGTTCTGCCCGAGATCATCTCCAAGGAGCCGCTTGGACCGGCAGTCCGCCATGGCGACAACCAGTGGGGCGATATCGTCCGCTGGACGCACAATGCCATGCTGAACGCTGAAGAACTCGGCGTGACCAAGGCAAATGCCGACCAGATGAAGACGTCCGAGAACCCGGAGATCAAGCGTCTGCTCGGCACGGAGGGCAAGTTCGGTGAGGCCATCGGCCTGACCAACGACTGGGCTGTCCGCATCATCAAGCACGTGGGCAACTACGGCGAGGTCTTCGAGAAGAACGTGGGCGAGGGCTCGCGCCTGAAGATCAAGCGCGGCCAGAACGCCCAATGGACCAAGGGCGGCCTGCAATATGGCATCCCGGTTCGCTAAGCCGCTTTAAGACCAGGGCGCCCGGCATTCCGGGCGCCCTTCAAAAACGATAAAAATGCCGCCCGTTCATGGGGCTCGACCCAGGCATGAACAGGGGAGGACGGCCCGGTATAAAATAAAAAAGCCGTCAGAGGATGAACTCAGTGCAGACCGTTGTCAGTCAGACATCGCCCCCCCGAAAATCGTTTCTGTACGATCCGAAGGTCCGTGGAATTTTCTACCAGGTCGTTCTCGTCGCCGCGGTCGTCTACCTTTTCTATATGGCAGCGACGAATGCCATCGAGAACCTGCAGCGCGCCAAGATCGCGTCGGGTTTCGGCTTTCTCAATAATACTGCCGGCTTCGACATCAGCCAGTCCCTGATCCAGTTCAGCGCGGCGGGCTCAACCTATGGCGACGCCTTCATAGTCGGCCTTCTGAACACCCTGGTCGTATCAATTATCGGCATCTTCTTCACGACTATCCTTGGTTTCACGATCGGTATTGCCCGGCTGTCGAAGAACTGGATGGTGGCGAAAGTTGCGATGGTCTATGTCGAGGTGCTGCGCAACATCCCGCTGCTGGTGCAGCTGCTGTTCTGGTACATCGCCGTTCTTGGCACTCTGCCGCAGCCGCGCAACTCCCTTGAGATGGGTGCCGGATTCTACCTGAATTCCCGTGGCCTCTTCATGGCGAAGCCCATTTACGGTCCCAACATATCGATCCTCGTTACGGTTCTCGTGATCGGTCTCGTCGGTACGTTCGTGTATCGGCGCTGGGCCAAGAAGCAGCAGGAGCAGACCGGGCGGCAATCTCCCGTCGGCAAGGTCACGTTGGCTCTGATCCTCGGCCTGCCAATTCTGACCTGGATCGTCCTTGCCCTAGTCGGCGCCAATCCCATTACCTTCGAGCTGCCGCGCAAGGGCACATTCAACCTGACTGGCGGCTTGCAGATCCTGCCGGAGTTCGTGGCGCTGCTCCTTGGCCTCGTCACCTACACCGCAGCCTTCATCGCCGAGGTCGTCCGTGCCGGCATTCTGGCCGTATCGAAGGGACAGTCGGAAGCGGCGGGCTCTCTCGGTCTCACTCCGGGACAGACCCTGCGTCTGGTGGTGATTCCGCAGGCCATGCGGGTCATTATTCCACCGCTGACGAGCCAGTACCTGAACCTGACGAAGAACTCCTCGCTGGCGGTGGCCATCGGCTATCCGGATCTCGTGCAGGTGTTCATGGGCACCGTGCTCAACCAGACGGGTCAGGCCATCGAAGTCGTCGTCATCACCATGGGCGTCTATCTGACGATCAGCCTCGTGACATCTTTCATCATGAACGTCTACAATCGCCGTGTAGCGATCGTCGAACGGTAGGAAATCGCATGAGCACCACCGTCGACATGCCCCGTTTCGTCCGCGCCAACCAGGTGGAGGCGCTGCCTCCGCCCAATCTGGCCCGCGGTCCCATCGCCTGGGTTCGGGAAAACCTTTTTTCCGGTCCCTTCAACACGATCCTGACGCTGGTGGTGTTTTACCTCCTCTACGTCACCGTTCCACCGCTGGTGAGATACCTTATCATCGACGCGGTCTGGACGGGCTCCGACCGGGCCGCCTGCCGTGCCGATGCGGGCGGCAGCGAGTCGGGAGCCTGCTGGGCCTTCATATGGGACAAGATCAACTACTTCATCTACGGCTCCTATACGATCTCCGAACGCTGGCGGGTGGACGTCTTCTTCGCTCTTCTGGCCATTGGCGTCGTCTGGATGCTTTGGTTGAGGGCTCCGCGCCGGGACCTGGGGGCGGTCTATTTCTTCTGGATCTTTCCGATCGTCTCCTACGTCCTCCTGACCGGCGGCGATGCCGATTTCGGTGTCCGCTTCTGGATCGGCTTTGCGGTCTTCGGGGCGCTGGTAATCGCGCTGTTCGCCTTTTTCGCGGCTCTGCTCAAGGCAGCCATGCGTCCGGCGCTCATCATGGGCGGCGGCATCGTGGCGGTGATCGGCATTACCTTGGCCCTCGTCGATATCGATTTCGGCCTGCCCCATGTGCCCACATCCCTGTGGGGCGGCATCCTGGTGACGCTGCTCGTCGCGACGGTGGGCATCGTGGTCTCGCTGCCTTTCGGCATCGTGCTGGCGTTGGGGCGGCGCTCGAAGCTCCCCATCGTACGGATGGCCTCGGTGATCTTCATCGAGTTCGTGCGCGGCGTGCCTCTGATCACGGTGCTGATCATGGCCAACACCATGCTGCCGCTCTTCCTCCCGGCCGAAATGACGGTCGACCGCCTGCTCCGGCCTCTCATCGGCACCGCGCTCTTCGCCGCAGCCTACATGGCCGAGGTGGTGCGCGGAGGTCTCCAGGCCATGCCGAAGGGGCAGTATGAAGGCGCGATGTCGCTGGGCCTCAACTATCCGCAGATGATGACCCTCATCGTTCTGCCACAGGCCCTGCGGATCGTGATCCCCGGCATCGTCAACACCTTCATCGGCTTGTTCAAGGATACATCGCTCGTTGCCATCGTCGGCATTTTCGATCTGGTGAAGACCATTGAGGCATCCCGTATCGACCCGAGCTGGGCTGCCCCGACCATCGGTATCACGGGCTATGCCTTCGCGGCCCTGTTCTACTTCATCTTTTGCTTCGGCATGTCGCGGTACTCGCTCGGGGTCGAGCGGCGCCTTGCGGCTGGTCAGAAACGGTAAACATCCATGGCTACGACACTGTCATCTCAAACCATTCGCTCCGTCGACGTCGATCCCAAGGCGGAGGCCGCCGTTCAGATGATCGACGTGCACAAGTGGTACGGCGAGTTCCACGTGCTGCGGGACATCAACCTCAACGTGCGCCGCGGCGAGCGCATCGTCATCTGCGGTCCCTCGGGCTCGGGCAAGTCCACGATGATCCGCTGCATCAACCGCCTGGAAGAGCACCAGAAGGGCCGCATCATCGTCGATGGCACCGAGCTTCTCAACGATCTCAAGCGCATCGACGAGGTGCGCCGCGAGGTCGGCATGGTGTTCCAGCACTTCAACCTGTTCCCGCACCTGACGATTCTCGAGAACTGCACGCTGGCTCCGATCTGGGTCAAGAAGATGCCCAAGAAGGAGGCGGAAGAGATCGCCATGCACTACCTGAAGCGGGTCAAGATCCCCGAGCAGGCGAACAAGTATCCGGGCCAGCTCTCCGGCGGCCAGCAGCAGCGCGTGGCGATCGCCCGCTCGCTGTGCATGAGCCCCAAGATCATGCTGTTCGACGAGCCGACCTCGGCGCTCGATCCCGAGATGGTCAAGGAGGTGCTCGACACCATGGTGGGGCTGGCCGACGAGGGCATGACCATGCTGTGCGTCACCCATGAGATGGGCTTTGCCCGCCAGGTCGCCGATCGGGTGATCTTCATGGATTACGGGCAGATCGTGGAGATGAACACCCCGGACGAGTTCTTCAAGAACCCGCAGCACGAGCGCACCCGGCTCTTCCTGTCCCAGATCCTGCACTGAGACGGATCCCCGAAACGCAAAAGGCCCCGGACACCCCGGGGCCTTTTTCTTTGTCCAACAGTGTTCAAGCCTTCTTCGCCGGTCCCGTCTCCACCGGCAGATCCTCCCGTGCGCCCCATTCGGACCAGGATCCGTCATAGATCGCTTTGGCTGGACGGCCCAAAGTCTCGAAAGCAACCGAGAGGATCGCTGCCGAAACACCAGAGCCACAACTGGCGATGATGGGGCGTTCCGGATCGAGGCCAGCCTCCCGCACGGCCTGCTCGATACGCCCTTTGTCCTTCAAGCGACCATTGTCGACAATCGCGCTCCAGGGAAGATTCAGGCTCCCAGGAATATGGCCGGCCTTGAGGCCTGGGCGGGGCTCAGGCGCTTCGCCTCTGAAGCGGTCGGCGGCCCGCGCATCGACCACCTGAGCCGAGCTGGAGTGGAGCGCGGCTTGAACCTTGGCGACATCTGCGACGGCCGAACCGTCAAAAGACGGATTAAAGGTCTTCGGTGCGGCCGGCTTTTCCGGTCCCGTCTCGACCGGACGCCCCTCGGCCTTCCAGGCAGGAAAACCACCGTCGAGGATCGAAACGTTGCGAGATCCGAATACCTGAAACATCCAACGGACGCGTGGTGCCGAGAACAGCCCAACGCCATCGTAGACGATGACGGTCATGTCTTCGCTGATTCCCATGGCACCTACAGCTTTCGCGAAATCGTCAGGAGAAGGCAGCATGTGGGGCAGGGAGGACGATGTGTCCTTCACCGTGTCGATGTCGAAGCGCACCGCGCCAGGAATATGACCGGCAAGATATTCGGCTTGGGGGTCCCGGTTCTGGTTTGGAAGATACCAAGAGCCATCCACCACGACGATATTGGGATCGTTCAAATGCTCCTGCAGCCAGGAGGTTGAAACGAAAGGCTGGGACATCGGCAGTTCCTTCTGAATGGCTGAACGGGCTTAGAGCTGTTTCCGCTTGCGTGGAATCATCTCTCCTCTTTGCTCTGCCGCATTTTCCGGCGAACCGGATCCACTTCGCCGAAAAATGCTCTAGTCGACCAGGGACATGCGAACGCGGCGATTCTGCTTGCCCTTCTTCTCGATATCGGTGATCGCGACCGTGCCGATCTCGCCGGTGCGGCGGACATGGGTGCCGCCGCAGGGTTGAAGGTCGATTCCTTCGATTTCCACCAGACGAACGCGGCCCGATCCGCGCGGCGGCTTCACGGACATGGTCTTCACGAGTCCCGGATTGGCATCGAGTTCCTCATCCGTGATCCAGCGCTCGGTGACCGGCGCATCGCGCTGGATCAGTGCATTGAGCTTCTCCGTGATCTCCGCCTTGTCGAGGCCCGCGTCGGGAATGTCGAAATCGAGCCGCCCATCGCCCTCGCCGATGGCGCCGCCGGTGACCGGGTAGGGCAGGACCACGCTGAGCAGATGGAGCGCAGTGTGGACCCGCATGCGTCTCAAGCGACGGGGCCAATCGAGCTGAAGTTCGGCGGTTTCGCCTCCTTCGAAACGCGATGCCGCCTCGGGCCCGACGAGATGAACGATCTGTGAGCGATCGGCACCGTAGACCGTATTTGTGATGTCGAACCTGTCGCCATTCGCCCTCACGATAGCGCCGACGTCTCCCGGTTGCCCGCCTCCTTGGGCATAGAACACCGTGCGATCCAGAATGACACCGCCCTCCGGAGTGGTCCCGAGAACGCGCGCTTCACAGGCGGTGGCATAGGCATCGTCGCGGAAAAGAAGCGTGGTCGTGGTCATGATCGTCTCGAGTTGTGACGGGCCTGAGTGGCCGCATCAGGAAAACGAGGAGCGATGCTGACGGCAAGGAGCTTTGCGGGTCAAGCCGCTCCGTCGGTCGAACGTCAGGAAAGTGCATCAGCGATGCCGCGAAGGCCGCGAAAGGCTTCCAAGGCGCGCTCCCGCGCCGGACCATGCGGAACGATGGGTCCAGGATAGGTCTCGTCCAGCCTGATTCCCGCTGCGAAGAGAATATTGGGAGGGGCTTCCCAAGGCTTGTGGATGAAGGTCGAGGGCAGTCCTGAAAGCTCCGGCACGAAAGTGCGGATGTAATCGCCTCGCCGATCGAACTTCTCGCCTTGGGTGACCGGGTTGAAGATCCGATGGAATGGCGACGAATCCGGCCCCGATCCCGCGACCCATTGCCAGCCGAAGGCATTGTTGGCCGCGTCCGCATCGACCAGGGTGTCCCAGAACCAGGCCTCGCCCCGTCGCCAGTCGGTGAGGAGATGCTTTATCAGGAACGAGGCTGCGATCATGCGCACCCGGTTGTGCATCCAGCCGGTCTGCCAGAGCTGGCGCATTCCGGCGTCCACGATGGGATATCCGGTCCGGCCCTTCTGCCAGGCCTTCAGAGTTTTCGCATCCTCGATCCATGGAAAATTGTCGAACCGGCTGCTGTGCGACCTGACCGTCAGGTGAGGGTGAAAGTGGAGAAGCTGATAGCTGAAATCGCGCCACACGATCTCACTCAGGTATTTCTCGGCATCCCGTCCCAGGCCGGGCTCATGGGCAACCTGGGCTGTCATGGCATGCCAGATCTGCCGGGGAGCGATCTCTCCAAAGCGGAGATGCGGTGAAAGACCCGACGTGCCCGGAATCGACGGCCAGTCGCGATTCTCCGCATAGCCTTTCAGGCCCTCGCGAAGGAATCGCTTGAAGCGTGCTCGCGCAGCCTGCTCACCAGGCTGCCAATGCTTGCGTATCCCGCCGGCCCAATCGGGGGACGAAGGTTCGAGACCGAGCTCTTCGGAGGGGACGGCTGCATCGAGGAGCGATGACGGCCACGTTCCACCCATCAACTTCTTCGGAGCCGGGAGCGGAGCCGCAATGGCGCGGGCCATCACGGCCCGGAGATAGGGGGTGAAGATCTGAAACGGTTTGCCGGCCTGGTTGGGGATCTCCCACGGTTCGTGGAGAAGCCGCCCGTTGAAGCTGTAGGCCTTGATGCCGCGATCGGTCAGGCGCTTCTTGATCGCGCTGTCGAGGGCGATCTCGACCGCACTGTAGCGCCGGTTCCAGAAGATCGCGGACGCGCCTGTCTCGAGCGCCACCTTCTCGACCGCCGAAAGGGCGGGGCCTCTGAACAGGATGAGCCGGGAACCGGCTCGTTCCAACGCCTCTCCAAGGGCGCGAAGTGAACCGTGAAGCCACCAGCGAGCCGCACCACCGAGCGGGCGCAGTCCGTCCGAGCCGTCGTCGACAACAGCAAAGCATAGAACCTGCGATCCTGTTGAGGCGGCAGCGGCGAGGGCAGGGTTATCGGCGAGACGATGATCGTCGCGGAACCAGACCAGAACGGGAGTTTGTGAAACGGTGCTCATGGTGCCGGATCATAGCCAAGCTTCGAACCCGTGATACAGCGCATCGCGAAGGGTTCCGGGCCGATTGGCTTTGCTGAGGATGAGCACTGGGAAGGTTGGCTCCGGCGGTAGGATTCGAACCTACGACCAACGGATTAACAGTCCGCTGCGCTACCGCTGCGCCACGCCGGAATAAGCCACACCTTTCAAAGAAGCCTTTATTAGGCTTCCTGAGCGCCACGGAGGTCTCTGGAGACGTGTCCGTCGCGAGGTGGGAGGCATATAGCATGGGTTTCAACGGTTGCAAGTGCATTGTTGGCGCACGGGACTGAAAAGGGCCTGTTGCTCTTTGGGGGGATGGTTGCTATGGAGCAGCCGTCGCGTTCGTGACACGCCCCGGATGGCCTCGTGGCGGAGTGGTTACGCAGAGGACTGCAAATCCTTGCACCCCGGTTCGATTCCGGGCGAGGCCTCCAACAAAATTCTGAAGGCACTATCCATGGTCGATTTCACCCAAGCGCGCCGCATGATGGTTGATGGCCAGCTGCGCACTTTCGATGTGAACGACATGCCTCTCCTGGATGCCATGGACAGCGTTCCGAGAGAGCTTTTCGTGCTGCCAGGCCGCGAAGGTCTTGCCTATATCGATCAGGATATCCTCGTCAGTGACAGCGGTGAGACCCGCTATATGCTCTCCCCGATGATCCTCGGCCGCCTGATCCAGGCGCTCGAGATCGATGCGGGGGAAAAGATCCTCGACGTTGCCTGTGGCCGTGGCTACGCCTCGGCTGTCCTTCATAGACTCGGTACGCAAGTGACGGCCCTTGAATCGGATGAGGCTCTTGCCGCTGCTGCCAGGCACTGCCTGAATGCGGCCGGTGCCGGCGATGTCATGGTCGTGACGGGACCTCTCGAGGAGGGCTATGCCGCCCACGCTCCCTATGACGCCATTGTGGTGAACGGCTCCGTCGAGGTTCGTCCTGAAGGGCTCCTTCAGCAGCTGGCCGAGGGCGGCCGCCTCGTGTGCGTGAAGGGGCGGGGACGTGCCGCTCGGGCGATGCTGTATGTCCGCTCCGGCGATGCCATTGGCGAGCGTAGCCTGTTCGAAGCTGCGGCGCCTCTCCTGGGGCCGTTCGTTCAGACGCCGGGTTTCACGTTCTAATTCCTTCCAGATCCTTAATTTCCTCGATTGGTGGTGTCGCTTTTTTGCGCCACTCCCAAGCTAAAATCGAGTCGACCCCAACGCGTTGTTGCCGACTCTGTTCCCTCGGGTATTGTTGCGCTTTGAGTCGTAGTGGTTTCTGAAAACGGCGGCTCTTGCGGTTGTTCCGTATTGGTCGCTAGGCAGGTGCGCGTGAAGAAGAAGCATTCCAGGAAGACGTATCGCTTGCTCTTCGGGGCTATGACCTCGGTGTTCGTGCTGGCGGGCCTTGGCGGAGTGTCGGCCGAGACCTTGGAAAGCGCTTTGGCGCGGGCTTATGGCAACAATCCGGATTTGAATGCTCAGCGGGCGAATGTCCGAGCGACGGACGAGACGGTCGCGCAGGCCAAGTCAGGCTACCGGCCGACGATCAATGCAACCGCCGACGCCGGCAGGAGCTGGGTGTCGGCCGAGACACCGTCATCGCGGTTCTCGGCGAACACGACCACTCGAAGTGCGCTGAACCCGCGCGGGGTCGGCGTTGAGCTCAATCAGACAATTTTCGATGGGTTTCGGACCCAGAACCGGGTCCGTGCGGCGGAATCCTCCGTTCTCGGTTCGCGGGAATCCCTGAACAGCACCGAGCAGAGCATCCTGCTCGACGCCGCGACGGCCTATATGGACGTTCTGCGGGACACGGCCATTCTCGACCTGCAGCGCAACAACGTCGAGGTCATCGATGAGCAGCTGCGTCAGACCCAGGATCGCTTCAACGTCGGCGAGGTCACCCGGACGGACGTTGCCCAGGCTGAAGCCCGTCTCGCGGCCGCGCGGTCCGAGGCCAGCTTGGCCGAGGCGACCCTGCGCAACAGCATTGCTACCTATCGCCAAGTCGTTGGTGTCGAACCTGCCCAATTGGCGCCTGGGCGTCCTCTGGACCGTCTGACGCCGCGCAATGTCGATGCTGCTCTGAAGGCCGGCCTTAACGAACATCCAGCCATCAAGGCGCGCCAGCACGCTGTCGATGTGGCCGAGCTGCAGGTGAAGATTGAGCAGGGCGCCCTTGCTCCCCAGCTGGGTGTCGCCGGCGCCGTCGACCAGCGCTACGACCGGCAGCAGGGGGCGACGCCGCACTTTCGGCTTCTGTGGTCGCTCGACTGACCGTGCCGATCTACGAAGGTGGTCAGGCCTATGCCGCGACGCGCCAAGCCAAGGAAACGGCCGGTCAGCGCCGCCTCGAAGCCGATTCCGTGCGCGATCAGGTTCGCGCCGCCGTCAGCTCGTCTTGGGGACGTCTGGAGGCGGCCCGCGCTCAGATCGTCGCCGCCCAGGCCCAGATCGATGCCGCCGAGACTGCGCTCAGCGGTGTGCGTGAAGAGGCCCGAGTCGGTCAGCGTACGACCCTCGACGTACTGAACGCGCAGCAAGAATTGCTGAATGCTCGCGTGAATCTCATCACGGCCCAGCGCGACCGCGTGGTGGCCTCCTACAGCCTCGTCAATGCGATGGGCCGCCTCAACTCACGGGCGCTCGGCCTCAAGGTCAACCACTACAGCCCGAAGATCCATTACGATCAGGTCAAAGATCTTTGGGTCGGTACGAGCACGCCTGACGGCCGTTGATAAGTTTCGGGGCCAGAACCAAAAAGTTCTGGCCCCGCTTGTTTTCTTTAAGGTTGCGTAAAATACTTCATTTACATTCATTCGAATGTGATTCTTGCGTATTTTAATTTGGATGCGGCTATGGGTTCTGCGGGCCTGAAGGTTAATGAGCCATCGATGGAAGAAATTTTGGCTTCCATCCGGCGTATCATCTCTGACGATGACGCGCTGCGATCCTCCGAGCCTGATGAGCCGAGCTCCTCGCCTCTGAGCAATGTCCTCGACATTGCCGAGCTTCATGTGTCTCCGCTGATTGCCCCAAGTCCCAACGAGTCGGTGCTTGGTCCCTGGAGCCGGGGGAGGCCCTGGCAGTCGATACACATTCCGAAGACGACATCGTGGAGGATCGCCATATTCCTGCCGAGCGGGCTGAGCGAATTCCTGCACCGATTGCCGTCCGTGAATCTTCCCGTGAATCTTCGCCGGTGATAGCTGCGCCGGTCGAGCACGCAGCCGCCGGGGTCCTCATCTCGAACGAGACCAGCGCCTCGGTTTCCGGCGCCTTCGACCTTCTCAGTGCTTCCTTGAAGCCAAGCCAGCCTCAGACCGTCGACGATCTCATGAAGGAGATGCTGCGTCCCATGCTGAAGGCATGGCTCAATGACAATCTTCCTTCTCTGGTCGAGCGGCTGGTGCGGGATGAAATCGAACGCGTGACCCGCAGCCGGGGCTAGGTCCTCGAATGAGCGCCTCCTGGGGAGGGGCTGGCCACTTTTGAAGCCCGTTGCGCCCAGATTGTCGCCCCTCTGTTGACTTCGACCGATCCGTCCGGTTTGTAGCCGTCTTGCTTGTGCGTTTCTCGCGCCAAAAGACCGGTATTCATCATGATGGACAAGACGTTCGATCCCTCCGCTGTCGAAGCACGCATTTCCACCCGCTGGGAAGAGGCTGAAGCCTTCAGAGCCGGCCGCGCGGATCGCAAGGACGCCGTACCCTACACGATCGTCATTCCGCCGCCGAACGTGACCGGCTCGCTCCACATGGGGCACGCCCTCAACAACACGATCCAGGACATTCTCTGCCGCTTCGAGCGCATGCGGGGCAAGGACGTGCTCTGGCAGCCGGGCATGGACCATGCAGGCATCGCCACACAGATGGTCGTCGAGCGCCAACTCGCCGAGCGCCAGATCCAGCGCCGTGACCTCGGCCGTGAGGAGTTCGTGAAGCGGGTCTGGGAGTGGAAGGAGGAGTCCGGCGGCACCATCGTGCGCCAGCTCAAGCGCCTCGGCGCTTCCTGCGACTGGTCGCGCGAGCGCTTCACTATGGACGAGGGCCTGTCCCGCGCCGTCCTGAAGGTCTTCGTCGATCTCTACAAGCAGGGACTGATCTACAAGGACAAGCGCCTCGTGAACTGGGACCCCAAGTTCCAGACCGCGATCTCGGACCTGGAAGTTCAGCAGGTCGAGGTGAAGGGCAATCTCTGGCACATCCGCTATGGCATCGACGGCATGCCCGACCGCTCCATCACGGTGGCCACCACCCGTCCCGAGACGATGCTCGGCGACGTGGCCGTGGCCGTTCATCCTGAAGACGAGCGCTACAAGGATCTGGTCGGCAAGTTCGCCATCCTGCCGCTGGTCGGCCGCCGCATCCCCATCGTGGCTGACGAGTATTCCGACCCGGAGAAGGGCACCGGCGCGGTGAAGATCACGCCGGCGCACGATTTCAACGATTTCGAGGTCGGCAAGCGCCACAAGCTGCCGCTCATCAACATCTTCGGAACCGAGGCTCAACTTGCACTCGCCGGTAACGAAGCCTTCCTGGAAGGCCTTGAGCAGGCTGACGATCTCAAGGCCGTGATGGCCCTCGACGGTGTCGGCCGTTTCGAGGCGCGCCAGCGCATCGTCCTGATGCTGGAGGAGCGTGAGATCCTCGTCCAGATCGAGCCGCACGCTCACACCGTGCCGCATGGCGATCGCTCGAACGTGGTGATCGAGCCCTATCTCACGGACCAATGGTATGTGAACGTGAAGCCGCTTGCGGAGCGTGCCCTCGGGGCCGTGCGCAAGGGTCAGACCAAGTTCGTGCCCGAGAACTGGGAAAAGACCTACTTCCAATGGCTCGAGAACATAGAGCCTTGGTGCGTCTCGCGCCAGCTCTGGTGGGGACACCAGATCCCGGCCTGGTATGATGATCAGGGCAACGTCTACGTCGCCATGAGCGAGGATGAGGCCAAGGCCGAAGCGCGCGAGAGGAATGGCCGAGACGTGGCGCTCACGCGTGACGAGGACGTGCTCGACACCTGGTTCTCCTCGGCGCTGTGGCCATTCTCGACCCTCGGCTGGCCGGACGATGCTCCGGAGCTGAAGCGCTATTATCCGACCAATACCCTCGTCACCGGCTTCGACATCATCTTCTTCTGGGTTGCCCGTATGATGATGATGGGCCTGCATTTCATGGACGAAGTGCCGTTCGACACGGTCTATATCCACGCCCTTGTTCGTGACGAGAAGGGCGCGAAGATGTCGAAGTCGAAGGGCAACGTCATCGATCCGCTCGACGTGGTGGAGCAGTACGGCGCGGACGCGCTGCGCATGACGCTGACCTCGATGGCGGCGCAGGGGCGCGACATCAAGCTGTCGGTTCAGCGCGTCGAGAACTACCGTAACTTCGCAACCAAGATCTGGAACGCGGCTCGCTTTGCCGAGATGAACGAGTGCAGGCGCGTCGCCGGCTTCGATCCGAAGTCGGTGAAGGAGACGCTCAACAAATGGGCGCTCAGCGAATGCGCCAAGGCGATCAACGAAGTCGCTTCAGGCATCCAGAGCTACAAGTTCAACGAAGCTGCGGGTGCTGCCTACCGCTTCGTGTGGAACGTGTTCTGCGACTGGACGCTCGAACTCTCCAAGCCGGTGCTGCAGGGAGCGGATTCGCCGGCAAAGGATGAGACTCGCGCGACGATCGCCTTCATCCTCGACGAGATCTGCAAGCTCCTGCATCCTATCATGCCGTTCCTCACGGAGGAGCTGTGGGAGGTGAAGGGGCAGGAGGGTCCGAAGCGTGAGACGATCCTGGCGCTTGCACCCTGGTCGAACCTCGACGATCTGATCGATCCGCAGGCGGAGGCCGAGATCGGCTGGGTGGTGGATCTCGTCACCGAGATCCGTTCCGCGCGTTCCGAGACGAACGTGCCGGCCGGCGCGCAGATCCCGCTCGTGCTCGTCGCATCCTCTGCGGATGTGAAGGCCCGTGCCGAGCGCTGGGGCGATATCGTGCGGCGCCTCGCGCGCATCTCGGACATCTCCTACGCCGATGCCGCTCCGAAGAGCTCGATCCAGCTCCTCATCCGCGGTGAAGTGGCGGCTCTGCCGCTGGAGGGTGTGATCGATCTCGACGCCGAGCGCGCGCGCCTCGCCAAGGAGATTCAGAAGCTCGACGTGGAAGTCGGCAAGATCGACGCCAAGCTCGGGAATGCGGATTTCATTAAGCGCGCACCTGAGGAAGTCGTCGAGGAGCAGCGCGAACGCCGCGAGGAGGCGCTGACCCGCAAGGCGAAAATGGATGAGGCGTTGGGCCGTCTGAAAGACGCTTAAGGCAGTCTGTCTATACACACGAGATCACCGGCCTTGTGCTGGTGATCTCGATGGAGAAAAGCGCGTCCGCCCTTCAAGTCAGGATGGACGGGACAAGCCCGGCCATGACGCGAGCGTGAGGCTCATCCTCAAGCGGCGCATCGTTTGGCGTGGAAACCCGGGCCCACTTTTCGGTGACGCCGACCTCTGGTTCCGCACGATGCGCTAAGGCCGCTCACCCGATCACGAAATCCAGCAAGAGCTTCACGTTCAGTACCACGATCACAGCGGCAACCAAGCCCGCAATGGCGGTGAGCCAGCGCGGCGTGACGAGGGCGCCCATCTTGCTCTTCGAGGCGGTCATGGTGACGAGCGGAATGACGGCGAAGGGCAGTTGAAGGCTCAGGATCACCTGGCTCAGGATCAGGAGTTTCGCCGTGCCGCCCTCGCCATAGGCAATGGTGACGCCTGCGGCGGGAATGATGGCGATGCCGCGCGTGATGAGGCGGCGCATCCAAGGTGCCATCCTGAAGTTGATGAAGCCCTCCATGACGATCTGGCCCGCCATGGTCGCCGTCACCGTCGAGTTCAAGCCGCAGCACAGGAGCGACAGGCCGAAGAGCATCGGCGCGATGGCGCTGCCGAGGATCGGCTGGAGGAGAGTATGGGCTTCGCCGAGCTCTGCGATTTCCGACCGGCCCGTGTGGTGAAAGGCCGCGGCCGCGAGGATGAGAAGGGACGCGTTGATCGTCAGCGCGAACATCAGGGCGATGGTCGAGTCGAGCGTTGCGAAGCGCAGGGCCTCGCGCCGCTCCGTCAGCGTGTCGCCATAGGCGCGGGTCTGCACAATGCCTGAATGCAGGTAGAGGTTATGCGGCATGACCGTCGCGCCCAGGATGCCGAGCGCGAGATAGAGCATGTCGGGATTGGTGACGATGTCGGTCGTCGGGGCAAAGCCGGTGATCACGCCGGCCCAATCCGGATCGGCCATGCCGATCTGGATGCCGAAGCACACGGCAATTACGCCGAGCAGGGTGATGATGAAGGCCTCGACCCAGCGGAAGCCGAGATTCTGCAGATACAGGATCAGGAACACGTCGAGCGCCGTGATGATGACGCCGATCTCAAGCGGGATCCCGAAGAGGAGATTAAGGCCGATGGCCGTGCCGATCACCTCCGCGAGGTCCGTGGCGCAAATGGCAAGCTCCGCGAGAAGCCACAGGCCCCAGGCGACCGGCTTCGGATAGGCGTCCCGGCAGGCCTGGGCGAGATCCCTGCCCGTGGCGACCGCCAAGCGTGCACAGAGAGACTGCAGAATGATCGCCATGATGTTGGAGATCAACGCTACCGAGAGCAGGGCATAGCCGTATTTCGAGCCGCCCGCGATGGAGGTCGCCCAGTTGCCCGGGTCCATGTAGCCCACCGCTACCAGATACCCGGGGCCTAGGAAGGCCGCAGCACGCCTCCACACGGATCCCGGCCGCACCGCGATCGAGCGATTCACCTCCGGCAGGGAGGGCAGATCTCGGGAGTTCCGCCAAGCGGCCTTCTGCACGAGGGAGATGGGAGCGGGCTGATCCATGGGCTCTTTCTGCAGTTGCGAACCATTTGCAATTAGAGGCTAACCTGGAAAGAGCGATCCGACAAGAGGGTATTGTACAGAGTTGCAGAGAGATGCCTCGACTTTGGTCCGGTGGCGGCAGCAACATGACGAAGGCGAGTTTCAATCCTCCTGTTGATGCGTGACAAGTGGCTTCAGGTTTGCTCTAGGTTCCCAAAACCCGGACGAGAAAATCTGGTAAGGGATGGAAATGCTCGAGAGTGTTCTGATTGCCAATCGCGGCGAGATCGCGTGCCGCATCATCCGCACCGCCAGGCAGCTGGGGATGCGCACGATCGCGGTCTATTCGGAGGCCGACGCCGGCGCGCTCTTCGTGCAGATGGCGGACGAGGCCCACCTCATAGGTCCTCCTCCGGCCCGCGAGAGCTATCTCCGGATCGACAGGATCATCGAGGTCGCCAAGCGCACAAAGGCAGCCTCCATCCATCCCGGTTACGGCTTTCTCTCGGAGCGGGCCGAGTTCGCCGAGGCCTGTGCGGCGAACGGCATCGTCTTCGTCGGGCCGCCGGCCTCCGCAATCAGGGCCATGGGCTTGAAGGACGCGGCCAAGACGCTCGTGCAGCAGGCGGGCGTGCCGGTCGTGCCTGGTTATCATGGCTCCAAGCAGGATCCGGGTTTCTTGCGCCAGAAGGCTTATGAGATCGGCTATCCGGTTCTCATCAAGGCCGTCGCCGGCGGCGGCGGCAAGGGCATGAGGCGGGTTGAGAAAGCGGCCGATTTCGACGCGGCGCTCGAAAGCGCCCAGCGCGAGGCGCAGAATTCCTTCGGCGATCCACGGGTGCTGGTGGAAAAATACATCCTCGCGCCGCGCCATATCGAGATCCAGGTCTTCGCCGACGGCCACGGCAACGTGGTGCATCTCTTCGAGCGCGACTGCTCGCTCCAGCGCCGCCATCAGAAGGTGATCGAAGAGGCACCGGCTCCCGGCATGACCCCCGATATGCGCCAGGTGATGGGGCAGGCTGCGGTCGAAGCAGCCCGCGCGGTCGGCTATGTCGGTGCGGGCACTGTCGAATTCATCGCCGACGGTCGGGAGGGCCTTCGTCCCGACCGCTTCTATTTCATGGAAATGAACACCCGTCTGCAGGTGGAGCATCCCGTAACGGAAGCGATCACGGGGCTCGATCTGGTGGAACTGCAGTTCCGCGTCGCGTCCGGCGAAACGCTGCTTTTCTCACAGGACGATCTCACCATCGACGGACACGCGGTAGAGGCACGCCTCTATGCGGAGGATCCGGAAAAGGAATTTCTGCCTTCGACGGGCAGGCTCTGGGCTCTTGAATTCCCGGAAAGCGAGGGTATCCGCATCGATACCGGTGTCGAAGCCGGCGCCGAGGTCACGCCCTATTACGATCCCATGATCGCGAAGGTTATCGCGCACGGCGCGACCCGCGAGGAGGCCTTGGACAAGCTGGCCGATGCGCTCGGGCAAACGATCGTCGCAGGTCCTAAGACCAATGCAGCTTTCCTGAAGAAGCTCTGCGAAGCCGAGGGCTTCAGGGCGGGGCCGTTCGATACCGGCTTCATCGACCGCAACATCGCGAGCCTCGGGGTCGGACCTCAGCCGATTGACGAGGTCGCCGTGTCTTTCGGCGCATCCGCGCTCATCTCACGGGAGATCGAGCGGCTGCGCATGGCCGAACTGCAAAAAAGCGATGAGCCGTCATCGCCCTGGTCCATGCCGGATGGCTTCCAGCTTCTGGGACTTCGCAGCGTCGGCGTGCCGCTGCGTGTCGACGGCGAGCGCGTCGAGGCCCGCGAGGTGTTCAGCCGCGAGCATCATGGCGCGAGCACCGTTGCTTTTGGTGAAAGCGATCCCTGGGCCGATGCGGAGATCGACCGCGAGGTGGATGCACCGCACGGCGTGTACATTCTCCGCCATGGACGCCAGACGCTCGTGCAGCCCTATGATCCGTTCGATGTCGATCTCGAACACATGGACGAGGGTGGTACGGTCAAGGCGCCGATGCACGGCAAGCTCATCGCGATCTTCGTGCAGCCGGGCGACCGGGTCGAGAAAGGTCAGCGCCTCGCCATTGTCGAAGCGATGAAGATGGAGCATGTGCTGGTAGCGTCCTCCAATGCCGAGGTGGCGGAGATCGCCGCCGAGCCGGGGGCGCAGGTGGCGGAAGGGGCACGCCTGATCGTGCTCAAGACGGAGGACTAACCTGCGGCGCATCGCCGGATGACAGAGCCGGCAGGTGCATGGTTGAAAACGGATATGACACTTCACCTGATCAAACTCTGCGTCGGCTGCGACTCGATTACGGATCTCGAAGAGTGGATCGAGGAGAACCGCGCGCTGCATCGGCGCCTTGGGCACGATTATGAGCAGACGCACACGACCCGCATGGTGCCCAAGCGCGTCGACGAGTTGCTCGATGGCGGCTCCTTGTTCTGGGTGATCAAGGGGCACGTTGCGGCTCGCCAGATGCTGCTGGCCGTTCGGCCCTTCACCGATGCCGACGGCATCGGCCGCTGCCATCTGGTGCTGGAGCCGAAGGTGGTTGCCATCGAGCCGCGCCCCTACAGGCCATTCCAGGGCTGGCGCTATCTGGTCGCCAAGGAGGCTCCGCGTGACATCGACCTGAAAGCAGGCGATCTTGCCAAAATGCCGGAAGACATGCGCCGGGAACTGGCTGAGTTGGGCCTTCTATAACCTATGTGAATCTTTGGAGATGGTTCGATGAGGCTTCTATCCGCGATTGTCGCTCTTCTGATTGTCGCAATTGGTCCTGCGCTTGCGAAAGAGTGCCGCATGCCTGACGTGCCTCCAGGCGTGCGCGTCCAAGTCCCGCCGGAATGCAGGGATCGTTTCCAGGACCGCCGGATGGAGGCTGAGAGGCAGGATACCCTCAGGGCAAGTCAGGGCTTTATCGATTTGGGGAACGGCACGCAGGTGCGGATCGGTGGCCGTGTTCGGGCGGAAGTCACGGGGCGCCGTTAGACTTTTTGCTGGGGATCATCCTGGAACCGCGCTGCCTCGAATAGCATTGGCTCAGCAGTACAGTTGAGTGGAGGTTCCGATGCTGATGTGTGCATCCGAAGGCCGGCACTGGCGTTATGAGGTCTGCGAGCATGACGACGGCTATCTTGTCCAAATGCGCGATCTGATGACCGGCGAGCTGGACGAGGAATTCTCCACCATCTTCCGCACTCTTCCCGTGGCCTTTGCCTATGCCGAGATGTCGGCCGCCTACGAGCGCTACGCTGCATCGGAACTCGAACATGCCGAAGACGAGCAGATCGAATTCGATGTCGAAGCAACCGAACGCCATTTCATCGATCTGAGCGATAGGCTCCACGATTCCGGCATCAACGGCATCGTTGTCCAGGCCTGGGAACGGGAAAGCCAGCGCAGCCGGGCCGGATTGCTGCACTGAAACTTGATTGGGACAGTCCTGAGCTTCGCGTTTGCAAGCAGAGACTGTCCCTCTAGCATTGCTCCATCACGACTCACACCGATGATGGAGTTTCCATGGCCGATCTCTCAGCCTTCCCGATTGCGACCCGCTGGCCGGCCCGGCATCCCGACCGGATCCAGCTCTATTCCACGCCCACGCCCAATGGCGTCAAGGTCTCCATCATGCTGGAGGAGACCGAACTTCCCTACGAGCCGCATTTCATCAATATCGGCCAGAACGAGACCTGGACGCCGGAATTCCTCTCGCTGAACCCGAACGGAAAGATCCCGTCCATCATCGATCCTAATGGGCCGGGCGGCAAACCGCTGCCTCTGTTCGAATCCGGTGCGATCCTCCTGTACCTCGCCGAGAAGACCGGAAAGCTCCTGCCGTCCGATCCGGCGCGGCGCTACGAGACTATCCAATGGGTGTTCTTCCAGATGGCGGCAGTGGGGCCGATGTTCGGCCAGCTCGGCTTCTTCCACAAGTTCGCCGGTCGGGAGATCGAGGACAAGCGCCCGCTCGAACGCTACCGGAACGAATCCAAGCGCCTGCTCGGCGTGCTGGAGACAAGACTCGAGGGTCGCGACTGGATCATGGGCGAGGACTACACCATTGCCGACATCTCTCTGCTCGGCTGGGTCCGCAACCTGGTCGGATTCTACGGCGCGGGCGAGCTCGTGGACTTCGACAGCCTGAAACATGTCCCGGTCTGGCTGGAACGCGGCCTGGCTCGCCCTGCCGTCCAGCGCGGCCTCGATAGTCCGAAGCGGCCTGAATAGCCCTTCGCCGCCGGCATTCTTCAAGCTGCCAATTTACATCCGCCCCATCCCGGCCCACATGTTGGGGTGGGGAAGAAAACGATGATGCTGCTTCTTGGAATTGTGGCGGTCGCCCTTCTGTGGTGGCTTGCCAAGGCTTACACGCGCACTGATACCCAGGCTCTGGCGAAAAGCCTCAAGGCCGTGGCCGGTGTCGCCGCGTTGGGTGCCGCTGTGCTTCTAGGCATCAAGGGGCGCTTCGACATGGCCCTTCTGCTCGGCGGCTTCGGAGCCTGGGCGCTGGGCTGGAACGCCCTGAATCTTCCCGGGCCCTGGCGGAAATTCCAGCAGAAGACCGGCCGTTTTTCCCGCATCCGGTCAGCCATGATCGAGATGGAGATCGACCACGCGACCGGCGCTGTCGAAGGCAGCATCCTGGTGGGAGCTCTCGCGGGGCGCCGCCTCTCGAGCCTGGACCCGCAGAGCTTGAGTCGTCTCTATGACGAATGCTGCGCCCATGATCCCCAGGGCATTCCTCTCCTAGAGGCTTATCTTGATCGCCGGTTTTCCGGCTGGCGTGAAAACGCTCAGGGAGATCGCGACACGCGGACGCGCACCCATGCGCATTCGGGCGTAATGACGAAAGAAGAAGCCTATCAGATCCTGGGGCTTCAGCCTGGTGCGAGCCTCGACGAGGTCCGAAAAGCGCATCGGACGCTGATGAAGAAGCTCCATCCCGACCAGGGAGGGACGGCGTATCTCGCGGCTCGCGTAAACGAGGCGAGAGAAGTCTTGTTGGGCCGACATCGCTGATACTCCACGCGCGATCCGGTTTGCTTCAAGCTGCGACGGCACAAACACACGCACCGTCGCAGAGTTCTCTACATCAGGTCAGCCACGCGAGGCGAAGCAGTTCACGCCGCCTTTCTTGAGCTGCTTGCAGGCACTGGCTGCATCATTGGATTCGGAGAAGCCGGAGAAGCGGGCGCGGTAAAGCGTGCTGCCGTCGACGGTCACCTTCTCAGTGAAGGGCGAGGCCTTTCCGAGGACCTTGCCGAAGCGGCCGCGGGCCGAGTCGAGCATGGCCTTGGCCTTGTCCTCGTCATCCGTGGCACCGAGCTGGATCACCCAGCCGGTCACGACCTTCTTGGGCTCGGCCGCCTCGGCCTTGGGAGCTTCAGCCTTGAGGGAGGCTGTCTTGGTCACCGCAGCGGTGGTCGTGGCCGGCGCGGGCTCGACGGCCTTTGCCTCGATCTTGGCCTGCAGAGCAGCTTTCTGAGAGACCGGGATCTGAGCCGGAGACGGCAGAGCGGCGTAGGCCTGAGCGTTCAGCGGCAGCGGCTCCTGGCCCTTCTGCCACCGCACGGAGGAGGGAGTGGTGGTCGAACTGGCGCCCGAAGCCGAGGCGACCACCGGCCGCAAGGTGTTCAGGTCGAGCGGCTTACGCTCGGGCGCAGCCTGAGGTGTCGAGGCCTGTGCAACGGGAGCCTGCGGGGTGGCCGAAGCCACTTTCACAGGAGCCGCAACGGGAGCGGTCTCGACCAGGCGCGGAGCCGGGGCCTCAGCCACCAGGGCAGGCTGGTTCTCGAATACGGCAGGCGCAGTCCGAGCGCCCGCATAGGCGCGGGGCAGATGATCGTCGATGAGAGCAGCCATCTTCTGGTCACGGGAAGCGCCGGAGCGGCCGCCGAGCACCACGCCGACAATGCTGCGGGTGTCGGTGTTGACCGAGGTCAGCAGGTTGAAGCCGGAGAGGCGGGTATAGCCGGTCTTGATGCCGTCCACGCCCTCGACCTTTCCGAGCAGCCGATTATGGCCCCGGATGGTGCGGCTGCCGTACTGGAACGAGCGGGTCTGGAAATAGGCGAAGTACTTCGGGAAACGGTCCTGGATCGCGCGGCCGAGGACGGACAGGTCGCGGGCGGTTGTGATATTTGGCGGCTCATGCGGCAGGCCGTGCGGGTTGTAGAACGCCGTCGAGCTCATCCCGAGCTCCCTGGCCTTGCGGGTCATCATCTGGGCGAAGGCATCTTCGGAGCCGGCGATGTTCTCGGCGACCACGACAGAAACGTCGTTGGCGGAGAGGGTCACCATGGCCTTGATTGCATCGTCGACCTCGATGGTCGATCCGGGGCGGACCCCGAGCTTGGTTGGCGGCTGGCTTGCTGCATAGGCCGAAACTGTCAGAGGGGTGTCGGGGCGCATGCGGCCACGTTCAAGCTGCTCGAACAGCAGGTAAAGGCTCATCACCTTCGTGAGCGAGGCCGGGATGCGCGGCTCGTCGATGTTTTCGCCCTGCAGGATCTTACCGGTCTTTGCATCGACGACGATGGAAGCGGAAAGAGGACTGTAACCACCACCGGACGACTTTACCTTACGGCGTGCTGCTTCCGCTGGGGACGCAACCGCAACGGCAACTGACGCAACAATACCAATCAGAGCCCATGTCTTTCGGTGTCCCATCCTAACCGAATTCATGCTGCAAAATCCCTGTTTCGTTTGGTTTTTGGGCCCTTGCGCCCGGCTCTCTCGAAGGAACCGTTGCCGGCGCAACACATCCCCTGACGGTAAGAGGTTGCGGTTACGGGGCGGTTAACGGGGGAGAATCGATCGATTTGATTATTGTGCGCTGCACAATAAAACTTGACAACTTTTTGTGCGCTGCACATATTGGGTCCGTCAGCTATCCAGCGGCGCTTACCGTCATCTAACTCCTTATTGCCGAGGTTCACAATGCTTCAGCCGCTTACCCAGATTCAGAAGTTCGGCCAGGACAACCTGGATGCCACCGTGAAGGCCCTGGGCGCCTTCTCCAGCAACAGCCAGACGATTGCGTCCGAGACGGCGGATTTCGCCCGTAAGTCGTTCGAGCAGACCTCTGCGACCGTGGAGAAGCTCCTCGGCGTGCAGACCCTCGACAAGGCTGTTGAAATCCAGACCGCCTTCGTAAAAGGCGCCTATGACAGCCTCGTCAGCCAGACGGCCAAGATGGGGGCGCTCTATTCCGCTCTCGCGACGGAGACGATGAAGCCCTACGAGGGGCTCCTCTCCAAGGCGACCGCTGCCTGAGGCCGGATCGTCAGATCTTCTCTCATGAAGCGCCCGGGCCTGTCCCGGGCGTTTTGCGTTAGGGGTGCCATGCGCCCAGAGCTGAGCTTCCCGGTCGCGCAGGAGTGACCAACATGTCGCTCTTTTCTTGGAGGCTGCGACCACCCATCTGGTTGATCTGGCAAACCGAATGGAGCGACTATACATTTGGATTGATGCTGATGGCCCGAAACAGGACGGACCGGAGGCCGAGGCCAAAAACAGATGAAGGGGCGGTCGTCCGATTATGTTGCGGTTAGCTCAAGGTACTTTGACCCTGTCGGAGTCTTATCTGATTTCCGCTGCCGGCGGGTCACAGCCCCCTGGGGGCGACGATGGCGGTCGCTCGAACACCTCCATCATCACGAAAACCAAACCGCGCACGAAACGGCCGAACCTTTACCGCGTTCTCCTCTTGAACGATGATTACACCCCGATGGAGTTCGTGGTGCACGTGCTGGAGCGGTTCTTCAACAAGAACCGTGAGGATGCGACCCGGATCATGTTGCACGTACACCAGAATGGCGTGGGGGAATGTGGAGTTTTTACATACGAAATTGCCGAGACCAAGGTGACCCAGGTGATGGATTTCGCTCGGAAGCACCAGCATCCTCTGCAATGTGTCATGGAAAAGAATTAGCCGAGCCCCGTCTCATAAAAGGACAAGCCGTTGCCGAGCTTTTCTCGCAGTCTTGAACAAGCCCTTCACCGAGCTCTCGCTCTCGCAGGCGAGCGCCGCCATGAATATGCAACCCTCGAACACCTTCTCCTGGCCCTGATCGACGACCAGGATGCTGCGGCCGTCATGCGGGCCTGCAATGTCGATATCGAAATTCTTCGCCGCAATCTGGTCGAATACGTCGACAGCGAACTTGCCAATCTCGTGGCCGACGGACGCCAGGATTCCAAGCCGACAGCCGGCTTCCAGCGCGTGATCCAGCGGGCGGTGATCCATGTCCAGTCCTCCGGCCGCGACGAGGTGACCGGCGCGAACGTGCTTGTGGCCATTTTCGCCGAGCGCGAGAGCCATGCCGCCTACTTCCTGCAGGAGCAGGACATGACCCGTTATGACGCGGTCAACTACATCAGCCACGGCATCGCCAAGCGCCCCGGTCTCACGGAAAGCCGCTCCCCGCGCGGATCCGAGGAGGAATCCTCCGCCGAGCGTCCGACGCAGGACGAGGGTGACGCGCGCCAAAAGAAAAAGGGCGATGCGCTCGAGGCTTACTGCGTCAATCTCAACAAGAAGGCGAAGGAAGGCCGGATCGATCCGCTGATCGGCCGTGAATCGGAGGTCCAGCGCACCATCCAGGTTCTCTGCCGCCGCCAGAAGAATAACCCGCTCCTCGTCGGCGAGCCCGGCGTCGGCAAGACCGCCATCGCGGAGGGACTGGCCCGCAAGATCGTCCAGGGCGAAGTGCCGGAGGTCCTCAAGGGAGCCACCGTCTTCTCCCTCGACATGGGCACGCTCCTTGCCGGTACCCGCTATCGCGGCGACTTCGAAGAGCGCCTGAAGCAGGTCATGAAGGAAATCGAGGCGCATCCGAACGCCATCATGTTCATCGATGAGATCCATACGGTGATCGGCGCCGGCGCCACCTCCGGCGGAGCGATGGATGCTTCGAACCTCCTGAAGCCCGCCCTGGCTCAGGGCAGCCTTCGTTGCATCGGCTCGACCACCTACAAGGAATACCGCCAGTATTTCGAGAAGGACCGGGCCCTTGTGCGTCGCTTCCAGAAGATCGACGTCAACGAGCCTTCAGTGCCGGATGCCATCGAGATCGTGAAGGGCCTGAAGCCCTATTTCGAGGACTTCCACAAGCTGAAGTACACCAACGACGCCGTGAAGGCGGCGGTGGAACTGTCGGCTCGCTACATCAACGACCGCAAGCTGCCGGACAAGGCGATCGACGTGATTGACGAGACCGGCGCATCGCAGATGCTTCTCCCGGAAGGCCGTCGCAAGAAGACCATCGGCATCAAGGAGATCGAGGCGACCATCGCCACCATGGCCCGCATCCCGCCCAAGACCGTGTCGAAGGACGATGCGGAGGTGCTCGCGCACCTGCAGGATACCCTGAAGCGGGTGGTTTACGGTCAGGACAAGGCCATCGAGGCGCTGTCCTCGGCGATCAAGCTGGCCCGCGCCGGCCTGCGCGATGCGGAAAAGCCTATCGGCTCCTACCTGTTCGCCGGCCCCACGGGCGTCGGCAAGACCGAGGTGGCCAAGCAGCTTGCGACGTCGCTCGGGGTCGAACTCCTGCGCTTCGACATGTCGGAGTATATGGAGCGGCACACGGTCAGCCGCCTGATCGGCGCGCCTCCCGGCTATGTTGGCTTCGACCAGGGCGGTCTCCTGACCGACGGTGTCGATCAGCATCCGCATTGCGTGCTCCTGCTCGACGAGATCGAGAAGGCGCATCCGGATCTGTTCAACATCCTGCTCCAGGTCATGGACCACGGGAAGCTGACGGACCACAACGGCAAGCAGGTCGATTTCCGCAACGTGATCATCATCATGACCACGAATGCGGGGGCCGCCGACATGGCCCGCCCGGCCTACGGCTTCACCCGTACCAAGCGTGAGGGGGACGATACGGAGGCGGTCAACAAGCTGTTCACGCCCGAGTTTCGCAACCGTCTCGACGCGATCATCTCCTTCGCCCATCTGCCGAAGGAAGTGGTGCAGAAGGTCGTCGACAAGTTCGTCATGCAGCTCGATGCCCAGCTTGCCGACCGCAATGTCTCGATCGAACTCACCGACGAGGCCCGCGACTGGCTGGTCGAGCACGGTTATGACGAAGCCATGGGCGCCCGCCCGATGGGCCGCCTGATCCAGTCGACCATCAAGACACCGCTCGCGGACGAGGTTCTCTTCGGCCGCCTGAAGGATGGCGGAGCCGTGCGCGTTGTGGTCAAGACGGACGACATCGGTCTGCAGAGCCTCGGCTTTGAATACGTCGAAGGGCCTGTGAAGCCGAAGCCCGAGAAGGATGTGACGAATGCCGCCAAGAAGAAGCCCAAGGCGAAGGCCGCTTCTTCGAAGGCGAAAAAGGCAGTGAAACCGAAGGGATCCGATGGTAATGGAGGCGGAGGTGTCCGCACCGTTCCGAAAGTTCCATTGGTTAGAGCATGACGAGTGAGATTCACGAGGGACCCCTGGAGGCGTCCCGGACCCTGGACGCTCCGGCGAAGCCGTCATGGCGCGAAAAGCGCTACCTGCGTCGTCGTCGGCGAGTATGGTTCGAGGAAGTCCTCGGTTGGATCCTCGTGCCGGTAATCGTTTTCGGTTGCTACTGGCTGCTGAACATCGGCCTGAACGCGGTCGGCACATCACCAGCCGCGATCATGGAAGGGATCGACGCGATCATCTCCAGTCTTTGAGATGAGCCGGGTCTAGACTTAGCTCTCTATCAAGCCACATCGGATCCCATGCCGATGTGGCTTTTTAGTTGGCGGCTCACGTTACGGGAGCGTCGACCCTACAGATGATCCCGGCCGGAGCGAATGTGATCTGCGCCTCGCCGTTCAGATCCTGCGCCAGGCTGCGCTGGATAAGGCGGGTGCCGAAGCCGCGGCGCTTGGGGGGCTCGACCCTGGGACCGTTCGTTTCGGACCAGGTGAGATGCAGGCGCTTTTCGCCCTTCCGCTCGACCGACCAGGTAACCCGAACCTCGCCGTTGGCATTTGAGAGGGCGCCGTATTTCACGGCATTGGTGGCCAGTTCCTGCAGGGCCATGGCGACGGCCAGCGCCATGCGCGGCGATAGGCGGACGTCCGGACCCTCCATGTGCAGGCGGTTCTCGCGTTCGTGACGATAGGGAGCCATGGCCTCCCGCACAATCTCGATCAGACCGGCTCCTTCCCAGTTCTCCCGCGTGAGCACGTCATGGGCACGGGACAGGGCGAGCAGGCGCGCCTCCATGGCCGAGCGGGCCGCTTCCGTGGTGTCTGCGTTACGGAGGGTCTGAGAGGCAATGGACTGAACGGTGGCCAGGGTGTTCTTCACCCGGTGGTTCAACTCATTGATCAGAAGCTCGTGGTGCTCCTCGGCCTTCTTTCTTTCCGTGATGTCGACGGCGATACCGGGAAGCCTGACCGGCTGACCAGCTGCGTGATAGCAGCGTCCCTGCGCGAAGACCCAACGGATCTGCCCGTATTTATCGATCGTGCGGTACTCAGCGGCCAAGGGAGCACCCGTCTCAACCGCCTGTTGGATCTGTTCCTTTATCCGATCGCGGTCGTCGGGATAAATGCCATTCACGAAGCTGGCGATGGGCGCTCCCGCTGCGGCGAATTCGGAATCGACGCCGTAGAGGACTGCGAAACGCTCATCCGCATATACGAGATCGGACTGGATATCCCAGTCCCAGGTTCCGACGACACTCGATGCCGCAAGGGCGAGTTGAAGGCGCTCCTCGCTCTTGCGCAAGGCGGCTTCCGACCGCAGCCTCTCGACGGCATCCCATGTCCGCTCGGCCACATCCTCGATGAGCTTGACTTCGCCCGGGCTCCAGAGGCGCGGCTCGCGGTTGTGAACGTAGAGGGCTGCGACCATGCGTCCGCGCTTGATCAGACTCACGGTGACGACGGCGGAGAACTCAAGAAAGGCAAAGGCGGCTAGGTGCTCCGGCGAATCGGTGCGCGGATCGGCGGCCGCATCATGGACCACGAGTGTTTCACCCCGCTTGAGGGCGTCATGGATCTCTGGGCCGAACGCCGCGAGGTCATGGGTGCCGGTCCTGTGCGCGACCGTGCCGTCGGTCCAATTGCGGTCAGTGGTGAAATAACGAGCCGTCTCCTCGACCTCCCCATAGCCGACGCGACTCGTCTTGAGATGCTCTCCCAGCATCGCCTGTGCCGCCGCGATCACCTCGATGGGCTCGTGCATAGCGCGTAGGCGATCACTCAGGCGAACGAGAAACTCGAGTCTACGTTCGCTCAGAACCTTTGCGGTGGTGTCATGGACGATGCAGAGGATGCCGCCGACATGACCTGCCTCATCGTGGATAGGGCTGTAGGAGAAGGTCCACCACGTTTGCTCGGGGTAGCCGTTGCGCTCGACAGTGATGGGCAGGTCTTCGAAGTAGCTTGCCTGTCCGAGAAGAGCCTTTTCGGCAATCGGGCCAACCGTGTCCCAAGCCTCGGCCCAGACTTCCCGAAAGGGTCGACCGAGGGCCTCCGGCTTAGATCCCAGGATCGATGCATAGGCATCGTTGTAGAAGCTCGTCAGTTCTCGGCCCCACAGCATGTAGGTCGGGAACTTGGAGTGGAGCATGATACCGACGGCCGTGCGCAGAGAATGCGGCCATGTCTCGATCGGGCCGACCGGCGTGGCCGACCAATCGTGATGGCGAGTGCGTTCGCCCATGATCCCGCCTTCCGCAAGGAAATCGGGCTGAAGCTTCACGCGTTCCTGCATCAGGTGTGCTCTCGTGAGATGCAGCTGTCGTTAATGTTCATGGATGGTGAGGAGTTCGGCGGGTGGGCGCAGACGCATAGTCCACATATGAACCAATGTCGCGCATTGTCTAGGGCGCAGCTTGGGGCTTGTTGACGCGACTTTGGGCTGAGGAAGTATTCTTTTGGAGCGGTTTGACTTGATCTGCTCCGAATCCTAGCCTCGCAAATTCGTTGCTCACTTGCGGGATGAGCTTCTGATAGGCGATGAGGTCGATGTGACGAAACTGATCGGTATTTCGGGAAGCCTGCGTCAAGCCTCGTACAACTCCGCATTGCTGCGGAACGCGGCAGGCCTGATGCCCGAGAATGGGGAGCTCGTCGTCGAAACCATCCGCGGAATTCCGCTCTACGACGGCGATGTCGAAGTCAATGAAGGGATTCCCGAGCGGGTGAGGGAGCTGAAGGAGGTCATCGCCGCTGCGGACGGGTTGCTTCTCGTCACGCCGGAATACAACAACTCCATCCCTGGCGTATTCAAGAACGCCATCGACTGGCTCTCCCGACCGGACTCGGACATCAGGCGCGTCTTCGGCAGCAAGCCAGTGGCTGTCATCGGCGCGTCGCCGGGCGGCTTCGGCACAATTCTGTCCCAGAATGCATGGCTTCCAGTCCTGCGAACACTAAGAGCCGATTTCTGGGCCGGCGGTCGCCTGATGGTCTCGCGCGCGCAGGCGGTCTTCAACCAGGACGGCACATTCGCCGATCAGAAGATCGAGGAGCAGCTGCGAAAATATCTCGAAGGCTTCACCGCCTACGTTCGGGCTGCACGGCAAAACGCATCTGCGCCCTAATCCTGATCTTCGTCCCGGTGCCGGAACGGGGTCGCTTCCGACAGCTCTTCCGCAGCCTCCGATACGTAGAGACGCTCTTGATCCAGATAATCCTGCACCGCTCGGCGCAGCGAAGGATCGGCGATATCATGGGCGGAGGCCGTGATCACGGGCCTGTAGCCGCGTGCCAACTTGTGCTCTCCCTGAGCTCCGGCTTCGACCCGGGCGAGCCCGCGGGTGATCGCGAATTCGACAGCCTGGTAATAGCAGACCTCGAAATGCAGGAAGGGATGATCCTCGATGCATCCCCAGTTGCGTCCATAGAGTCGCTTGTCGCCGATGAAGTTGATGGCACCCGCGATATAGCGCCCGTTGCGCTTGGCCATGACGAGCAGGACCCGGTCGGCCATACGTTCACCGACGAGGGAGAAGAAGCGGCGATTGAGGTAGGGACGGCCCCATTTGCGCGAGCCCGTGTCCATGTAGAACGCGAAGAAGGCATCCCAATGCGCCTCGGTGATATCGCCTCCGGTCACCCACTCGATGGAAATGCCGTGTGCCAGGGCATCGCGCCGCTCGCGCCGGATCGCCTTGCGCTTGCGTGAGGCGAGGGCAGCCAGGAAGTCTTCGAAACTGCCATAGTTGTCATTGAACCAGTGGAACTGCTGGTCGTCCCGCTGCAGGAACTTCTCCGCGGTCAGCGCCTTGAGATCCGCTTCCTGCAAGAAGGTGGCATGAATGGAGGAGGCGCCCGTCTGATCTCTCAGGGCTCTCAGACCAGCGATCAGATAGGAGCGTATTTCGGCTGATCGAGGCCCATCTGGAACGATGAGGCGAGGGCCCGTGACCGGCGTGAACGGAACCGCGACCTGGAGTTTGGGATAATAGCGCCCGCCCGCGCGGGTATAGGCGTCCGCCCAGGAATGGTCGAACACGTACTCGCCCATGGAATGGGACTTGAGGTAGCAGGGGGCCGCACCCAGAAGTTTTTCAGCCTCGTCCTCGACGAGAATATGAACCGGCGCCCAGCCGGTCTTGCCCCCGACGCAGCCGGAATCCTCCAGCGCGGAGAGAAAGGCATGAGACACGAACGGGTTGAACGGATCGTCGTCGCCCGAGCCCGAGCCGATCGCGCAGGCATCCCAGTCGGCGGCAGGAACCGCCTTGAGACCTTGGGCAATTTTGACTTGGAATGTCACTGGGTGGAAGGATCTCGCCGTCGGGGATTAAGAGCTAATCACTCAGCGAGATCCTTGCAACTGTTGGCACATCGTGCGGAAAAGTGGCGCCGGTCTTCCGTGCGATGTGCTCTTCAAGAAGAGGTGCATCGGACCAACCCTAAAAGCGGTGTCCACTTTCGGGTCCGGTGCTCTAGGGCAGAAAGCCCTCGAACACCATCTGGTCCGCATGCTTTTCGGCCTTGGCGCGATCCTCAGGATTGCGCACCGTCCAGGTCATGACGGGCAGGTTGCCCAGGATCCGGCTGAGATGGGTCGAGGCACAGGGGATATCCTTGACGCGCCAGGACAGGAAGTGCGGCTGCGTCTCGGAAAAATGCAGCAGGTTCGCCATCCGGTGCTTCTGCTCAGAGCTTAGGAAGCTGTCGGACTTGGAGGCGTATTCCAGCTCTCCGATGAACCCGCGCGTGATGCTCGGCGCATTTTCGCGAAGATAGGCGACGATATCCGGGTCGAACGACTTCACTACGAACGGGCCGTTGTAATCGGCCAGGGTCTCGATGACCCGCTTCGTCAGCCGCATGTCGCCGTTGAACTTGCTCTTGATCTCGACGACCAGGGGCGTGCGTCCGGCGATCTTGGCAAGATAGTCCTTGAAGGATGGAATCTTGTCTCCGCCCGTGGCGCCTGAGATGCCGATCCCGGTTAGAGCAGAGAGTTTCCGCTCGACTACGAGGCCGGTATCGCCCGTGAGACGGTCCAGCTCGAAATCGTGAAAGACGATGGCCTCGTTGTCGGCGGTCAGCTGAACGTCGAGTTCGATCGGAAAACCGCGCGCGATGGCGGCTTCCGCGGCCGAGATCGTGTTCTCGATGATGCCTTCGGCTTTGTTGTGGAGGCCGCGATGGGCGATGGGCTTCGCGACAAGCCAGCTCGGGGTGCTCATTTGATTTCAAACATTCCTTCGACTTCGACACAGGCATCGAGGGGCAGTTCCGCGACGCCGATGGTGGAACGGGCATGGCGCCCTGCGTCGCCCAGGACCTCGACCATCAGGTCGGAGGCGCCGTTCATGACGGGGGCAAGGGCCGCGAAGGTCGGCACCGCATTGATGAAGCCGCCGAGGCGGACGCAGCGGGTGACCTTGTCCAGATCGCCGACGGCGGCCTTGAGCTGGGCGAGCAGATTGATGGCGCAAAGGCGTGCGG
The DNA here is from genome assembly GCF_044784385.1 of Microvirga sp. RSM25. Classification (NCBI taxonomy): domain Bacteria; kingdom Pseudomonadati; phylum Pseudomonadota; class Alphaproteobacteria; order Hyphomicrobiales; family Methylobacteriaceae; genus Microvirga; species Microvirga sp. RSM25. The sequence continues at coordinate 1,600,696 of NZ_CP173039.1, forward strand.
CCTCCTGGCCGACCTCGGGCGAGATTTCCGCGCCGAGTTTGCCCTTGTGGGCATCGGCCAGCTTGCCGTCGAGGCCGAGGCAGAGCTGCCCGGAGATGACGATCAGGTTTCCGGTCCGGACGAATGGGACATAATTCGCAACCGGTGCAGCCGGCGTCGGGAGAGTGATATCCAATTCCTGAAGTTTTTTGTCGACCGCGCTCATGGAAGCCTCGTTCCGTGACATCATTCGGACGGAGTAGTGGCGGATGAGCCGTAAGGACGCAAGCGAGAACATTGCCCTGTCCGCAGGAGGATCCTATCTTGGCTGCCTTCGGATCGGGAGAAGATATGCGGTTCCTAGTTGTAGCCTCTGGCTTGTCCATCGCCTTACTGGCGCCGGCTTTCGCGCAAACGCCAAAGCCTGCAGTTCAACTCGTGCCTCACAGAGCGGTCTACGACCTTTCGCTCCTGCGGGCCGGCGAGTCCAACGGAGTCGAGAACGCAAGGGGGCGCATCGCCATGGAATTCGGCGGTGATGCCTGCGACGGCTACACCCTCAAATACCGGCAGGTCACCATCCTCAACAGCAGCGAGTCGGGATCCAACACCCTCGACATCCAGACCGCAACCTATGAGACAGGCGACGGCCGCTCCATGCATTTCAAGTCGACATCGCTTCGGCAGGGCATGATCAAGGACGGCGAGGTCGATGGCGACGCCAAGCTCACGCCCCAGGGAAGCCTCAACGTCGATCTGAAGCAACCGAAGAGAAAGGCGTTCGAGGCCGCGGGCGAGACGGTGTTCCCGACTGAGCACCTGAAGCGCCTGATCGAGGCGGGGCGCCGGGGGGACAGCACTCTCTCCGTGAAGGTCTATGACGGTTCCAACAAGGGCGACAAGGTTTACGACACCCTGGGCCTGATCGGCCGCAAGATCGAGGCAGGCGCAGCGACAGCCTCTCTCGAGGATGTTGCCCAGGGCGAAAAGCTCGCCTCGGTCCCACGCTGGCCCATCACCATCAGCTACTTCGAGGAAGGCAAGGCTGACCGGATGCCGGTCTATACGATCTCCTTCGAGCTCTACGAGAACGGGGTCAGCCGCGCCCTCAAGCTCGATTATGGGGACTTCGCCTTGAAGGGCGACCTGAAGAGCCTGGACGTGCAGGCGCCGAGCCCCTGTCAGCGCTAGGGCTCGCACTCTACGGCTTGCGCAGCACGATTCCCTTCTGAACGGCGTTGGCGCCGAACTTGTCGCGGAGCTTGTCGATGGCGGCTTCCATGTGAGCTTGGCGCACCACGCTCTGATCCGCGAGATCGCCCTTGTCCGCATCGGCGGCGTCGCAGAGGTCGGCCGCGCCGATGCCGATGAGGCGAAAGGCGGTGCCGTCGCAGGCAGCCTTCAGGAGTTGCCGCGCCGGATCGAACAGCCGGGCGGCGAGCTGGGTCGGGGCGAAGCCCGACCGGGTTCGCGTGAGGAGCCGAAAATCCTTGTCCTTCAGCTTCAGGGTCACGCTCTGCCCGGCAAGGCCGGCAGCCTTGAGGCGGCGGGAAACCTTTTCCGAGAGCCGCCATAGGATCGGCTCCAGATCCTCGAAGGAGCGCAGATCCGTCTCGAAGGTCGTTTCCGCCGAGATGCTCTTCGTCTCGCGTTCCGGCGTGACCGACCTGCTATCCTCGCCCCAAGCCAGCCGAGACAGGCGCTGAGAGTCGCGGCCGAGGGCCTCGAACAGGGTCCTTAGCGGCACGTCGCGAAGATGCGCGATCTGCGTCACGCCGACCTTGGCGAGCCTGCTCTGCGCTGAGGTGCCGATCCCGGGAATGATCCCGACCGGTTTGTCGGCAAGGAAATCGGCGGCTTCCTCGCGTCCGATGATGGAAAAACCGCGGGGCTTCTGGAGGTCGGAGGCGATCTTGGCCAGAAACTTGTTGTAGGAGAGCCCGACGGAGATGCTGATCCCGATCTCCTTTTCCACCTTACGGGCGAAGCGGGCGAGGGTTAGGGCAGGGCTACCGTGATGCAGCCGCTCCGTTCCCGTCAGGTCGAGAAAGGCCTCGTCGATGGAGACGGGCTCCACCAGCGGGGTCAGCTCCCGCATGAGCTGGCGCACGTCGCGCCCGGCCTTGCTGTACTTCTCCCCGTTGGGCTTGATCACCGTGGCGTGGGGGCAGAGCTTGAGCGCCTGGAACATGGGCATCGCCGAGCGCACGCCGTAGGTGCGCGCGACATAGCAGGCGGTCGAGACAACCCCGCGCTTGCCACCGCCGATGACCACCGGCTTGTCGGCAAGGCTCGGATCGTCCCGTTTTTCCACCGCCGCGAAGAAGGCGTCGCAATCGACATGGGCGATGGAGAGGCTGTCGCGCTCCTTGTGCCGCAAAAGACGGGGGGACCCGCAAGCCGAGCACCGCTCCGCCAGAGGGTTGGCTGAAAGCGTCAGACAGTCACGGCAGAAAGGAGCGTCGCTCATGGGCGGCAGGGCTATTCGAACTCGGACGGGGAGAGGGTCCAATGGGCCTGCATTATGTGTTCCGGCTTGGTGTTCAGCTCCTTGGCAAGCGCGATCAGCAGCGGCTCGTCGGATACGACATAGTCGAGGATCCCGGCGAAGAAACCAGGAGATGAGGCGGCCGAGCGGATGGTGTCGGGGCGCAGGCCGGAGACCGCCAGGAACCGACTCAGGCGCTCCTCGTCGCCCGTAAGGAACGAAAAAGCGCCGAGTGCGACATTTTCGGCCTCCTCGCGGGTAACTCTTTTTAAGGGAGTGTTCATTCTGTCAATTTGCATTTCATCAATAGGTTTGGACGTAACTATACCATCAAATGAACCATTGGGCCGGTGAAGTACATCTGGAGCCCCGGGGATAACGGCCATGAAGAAGACTGTGCTCATCGTTGAGGATAACGAACTCAACATGAAACTCTTCAACGATCTCCTCGAGGCTCACGGCTATGCGACCTTGAAGACCAGCCATGGCATCGAGGCCATGGAGCTGGCCCGGGCTCACAAGCCGGACCTGATCCTCATGGATATCCAGCTGCCCGAGGTCTCCGGCCTCGAAGTGACACGCTGGCTCAAGGCCGATGACGAGCTGAAGTCGATTCCCGTGATTGCCATCACGGCTTTCGCCATGAAAGGCGACGAGGAACGGATCAGGGAAGGGGGCTGCGAGGCCTATATGTCCAAGCCGATCTCGGTTTCCAAGTTTATTGCGACCGTGAAAACTTATCTGGAGGCCGACGGCAAGCCGTCCTAACTGGGCCGAATTCAAGGCATGACCCAAGCAGAAGCTTCAAGAGAACGAGTCATCTCTTTGAGATGACTTGGCTTTAAGTTTTTTTGGAAAATGCCGCTTTTTGGCCACATGGGTGCTTGCATCGCTCCATGTTTCCTATACGTTTCAGCCCAAGTCTCCGCCTTAGAGCGGACGTAATGCCCTACGGATGCTCAGGTCCGCCGCATCTCCTGGGAGTTCGGGGGCTCGGCCAGCCTGGGGGCAGATCGTTGCCTCCTCAACGCTGTCCCCAGCTGGCCACCACTTCTTTATTATGTTTTCCAACTCAAGGCGCCGAAAGGCGCCTTTTGTTTTCCGGACCGCTATTCATAAGTTTTGACAAGCCGTCTGGGCCCCGTGCTGAATCGGCATAGTTCCCTATTTTATCCAGGCTTAATAATAAGAAAACTTTCCGTTGGGGAAGGTTCTTCTCCCGGCCGATCCGAGATGCAGTTCCCGTTCCGTCCTGCTACCCTGGGGCAATATCGTCCAAACGGGATGAGGGACCATGGACCATCGCACACCTTCGCTGCCGCCCACGACGGCGCTGACCCGCTTTTCCGTGGCTCCCCTGTCGACCATGACCCGGCGCCTCGCGGATGTCGCCTCGGGTCGGGCTCCCGCCGATCTCGTGATTACGGGCGCCCGTGTGCTTTCGACCTACAGCGAGCGCATTGCGCCGGAGCGGGAGGTCTGGATCGCAGGCGGACGCATCGCGGCCGTGAAGCCTGCGGGTGCGCATCGCCAGGTGAGTGGCGCGCCGGGCCGGGTATATGACGCGAAGGGCGGCATCATTGCGCCGGGTCTGGTCGATCCGCACATCCATATCGAGAGCAGCATGATCACAGCGTGCGCCTATGCGGAGGCAGCGCTGCTCAATGGCACCACAACGATTTTCTGCGACAGCCACGAGATCGGCAACGTGATGGATGCCGCCGGTATCGAGATGATGCTGGAGGACGCGCGCCACGCGCCGCTCTCCATCTACCTTACCGTGCCGAGCACGGTGCCCGCCACCTCGCCGGAACTGGAAACGGCGGGCGGCGATCTTACGCCGGACAAGATCGCGGCTCTTTTCGACCGCTGGCCCGAGGCGGCGGCCCTCGGCGAGAAGATGGATTTCGTGCCTGTCACCATGGGCGACGAGCGCAGCCACGCGATCCTCGCGGCGGCCTTGGAGCGCGGCAAGCCGGTCTCCGGCCACCTCTACGGACGCGAGTTCGTGGCCGCCTATGCGGCAAGCGGCGTCACTGATACGCATGAAGCCATCGACCGCGACATCGCCGACGATCTGCTCGATGCGGGCGTGTGGATCTTCCTGCGCGGCGGCCCACCCACGACGCCGTGGCATTCGCTGCCCGAGGCTATCAAGACCATCACGGAACTGGGTTCTTCGCACAAGCGCATCTGCGTCTGCACCGACGACCGCGATGCCGACGACCTGATGATGTTCGGCATGGATTGGGTGACGCGTGAAGCCCGCCGCGCGGGCATGAGCCGCGAGCAGGCCTGGAGCATGGGGTCGCTCCACCCGGCCACGCGCTTTGGTATGGAGGGAGAGATCGGCGGCCTGGGGGGCGGACGCCGTGCGGACGTGGTGCTGCTCAACGACGCGCTCGAGGTGCAGAACACCTGGTATGGTGGCGAGCTCGTGGTCGAAAACAAAAAGATCACGCCGGTGCTCGATCAGGCACTCTCCAACCCCTATCGCTATCCCGCGCAGGCGTACAGCACGGTCCATGTCTCGAAGCGGCCGAAGCTGATCCCGGAACTGCCCACATCAGCCTGCGAAGCCAATGTGATCCGCGTCGCATTGCCGGGCATCGTGCTCTTCCATGATAAGGTGCAACTCCAGCCCGAGAAGGATTGGGATGCGCTGCTCGCCAAGAACGATCTCACCTTCGTGTCGGTCATCGAACGCCACGGCCGCACGAAAGGGGCCGGTATCGCCCATGGGTTGCTCAAGGATTTCGGCCTGAAGAGCGGAGCGGTCGCGAGCAGCGTCGGGCACGATTCCCACAACCTGATCGTGGCGGGGACGAACGAGGGCGATATGCAGGTGGCCCTCGATGCCATCATCGAAGCGCAAGGCGGTGTCTGCGTGGTGGATCAGGGCAAGGTCATCGCCATGGTGCCGCTTCCCATTGCGGGGCTTCTCTCCGACAAGCGCGTGACGGAAGTGGCCGAGGAGACCCGCACCCTGAAGGCCGCATGGGAAAGGGCGGGCTGCAAAATCCCCTATATGGGCTTCAACCTCATCCCGCTTTCGGTCATTCCCGAGATCCGCATCACCGACAAGGGCCTGGTGCTCGTGCCGGAGATGGAGCTGGTGCCGCTCTACGAGGAGTGAGCGCTCAGCGCGGAGCTGTAGCCTCGAATATCGCCACCGCTTCGCGCATCGCGGACACGAAGGCCGGATGATCGTAGAGATCGTTGTGGCCTGCATCCGTAATCGTTCGATCGAGAACGAGATTGGGAATGGCGCTCCGCAGGAGGGCGCTGCGCCGCGCCGGAACGATGGTGTCACGGCCAGCGACTATCATTGCGGTGGGAGTCCACTGCTCCTTCATCAGATCGATGACAGGCATATGATGGCGCAGGAGCAGTCCCGTCGGAGCCCAGGAGAAGTGTTCTCTCGCTAACGCCTTCAAGGAATCGAATGGCGTGACGAGGATCAGCCCGTTCACGGGACGATGGCGCGCCACATGGGATGCCACGCCGCTGCCGATGCTGAAGCCTATTGCAATGACGGGATGTGAGCGGCCCTGTTGGAGGTGGTCAAAGATCGTCAATGCATCCGCGAACAGAGCCTTTGCGCTTGGCTCGCCGCCGCTCGGCGCATAGCCTCGGTAATGGAAGGCGATCACTTCGTGGTCCGGAAAGAGGCTATGGAGATAAAGCGCCATGGAGTCTGCATTCCAGGCGTTGCCGCCGAAGCCGAGGAGGGGGGACTTCGGATTTGATGGAGCCCCGAGCCGCACGCCGATAAGTCGATTGCCGTCAGGTGCCGTTATCTCAAGCCGTTCAGCTGAAGGTGGCAGCAACGGTCGGTTTGCAGCCGCCATTTGCACCGGAAAAAGCATCTTCGTCTGGAGCAGGGCTGCAATCAGCACCAAGCCTGCGTAGAGAAGCGCGATGCCGAGGACGAGGGAGAGAAGCCACATTGATGCTGACCTGCATTTTCGATCCATGAGCGGTTCAACTTTCCGCAGGCCTGTGGGCGCGCTCCAAGGTCAGATCCTCGGTGCGGAGCAAAAGATCGCTTAAGTCCAGTCTGAACTGCTCGAAGGCGAATCCGAGAGCGAAGACCTGTCCGAAGGCTTTTCCAGGCAGCTCACGCATGAGAGCCTCCGATCTGAACGCTTCCGCCTCGCCGCTGAAGGCGTTCAAGGCTTCCTGAAAAGCATAGGGCTCCGGAGGAGCCTTGCGATGCTGGAGTGCCTGCGCGAGCTCGAGGAGCAGTGCGCGGGTCGTCTCATGCAGGGCGATGAGCGAATGGCCGAGCCTATCCCGAACCGGAGCAGGCAGGGGAGTGGAGGCCGCGCGGCCGATCATCACCAGATCATGCCGCACCCGGTAGAGCGTGCGGATGAGCGGCTCCGGATCGGGGGCTTCGGTCAGATGGCTCTTTCTTTCCCGTGTCGCTTCCTCGGCAGCCGCCTCAGCCTTCTTCAGGGCGGACCGGATCTGGGGATGGAGCTTCTGCAGCGCCGAGCGGCCTTGCGGGCCAGCCGTCAGTTCCTCGATGAAGACGGAGAACAGCTCGGCATTGAGGGACACGACCTTGGCTGCAGCATCGGTCATCAGGGTATGCGCCCGCGCAGGCAGGATAAAGACAGAGACGACAACGCCGACGATATTGCCGAGCGTGATCTCCAGCACCCGATCGAAAGCGGAGGCGAGGGGGCCTATGGCTTGTCCGGTAGGCGGCAGAAGCATGATGAGCGAGGTAATGGGCGCGACCCGAAATGCCGGCTTCACCGCTGCCAGAAGCGCCAAGGGAAACAAGGCCACGACCATGGCGAACCCCAAATTCAAGGGTGAACTGTGAGGAACGAAGGCTGCGATCAGACCGCCATAAATCGCCCCGGTCAGGGTTCCGCTGAACCGCTCGACCGCGGCCTTGAGCGAACCGCCGACGCTTGCCTGCATCACGACGACGGCCGTAATCACGGCCCAGTAGCCCTGTGGCAGATCGAGGATCTTCGTGACGGAATAGGCAAGGGTGCCGGCGATGGTGACCCGCAGCGCCAGCTTCAATTCCGCAGAACGTGCTCCGATGCGGCCACGTATCCGTTCGATCCACCCAGACGATGCCATGCGATTCTCCGGACGCAGAGCATAGAGGGCGGTTCGCAGGTCCCGCTACGGGAAAGACGATCCGTTTCGTCGTGCCTTACTCGCGCGGCAGCACGACTAGGCTCGATCCGCAATCATCGCAGATGCCGAGAGCGGGGGACGCGATCATCTGCGTCGTCCGGCATTCGGGGCAGCCTTTCAGCGCCATATGAAGCGATCCTTGCATCTGATGTGCACTTTCGCGGAACGCCTCACTTACTTGGACGGCCTGTTCGAACATGGGCGCCTCCCTTGAGGACCCTGATGCTGCGCCTCTCGGAAGCCTTGGTCAATCAAGCATTCTGGGTCTTCAGGCGGGTTCTCGGCGACCCGTCGGCAGCATTGTTTCCATACGGGTGACGAGGCTTGCCGCAACCGAAAAGAGTCCGAAGAGAACATGTGGCCAATAGACCCGATCAGAGAATCCGAACAGGAAAGGAGAGGCCGCGAGCACAATCCCGCCGAGCCCATCAAGGATCAAGTGCAGGGACATCGGTAGGATTTTGATGAGGCCAAGCTCATAAGCCGTGAGAGCGGAATACAGGATTGCGCCTAGGCCGAAGATCACAGCCGTCCATTTCGCCGCCGGCACATCCGTGAAGCCGAAGAGCCACGGGGTTGAGAGAAGCGCCATGCCCCAGAGATAATCGATCACACCATGTAGGCTGGTGGGAAGAATGCGCATGACGACGTCCCTCATGCGGTATCGCGTTTGCGCCAACGTTGCTCAGCTGGGTCAGGTTCCTTGCGCTGCATGATGTGGGTTGTGGGACGGGAAGGCCGCGCTAGTTCGCACGGCTGGGGCAGCCAAAATGGCAGAATGGTGGATGAGCAGGATTCAGTGGCAGCAGGATCAGGTGGCCGGAGTACCCCTCAACCGTCATGTCGGTTTCGTCGGCCCCGTCGAGGTGGGGAGCGTGGCTTACGACGGCAGCAACAGATTCTGGATCTGGTCGACGCCTCTGCAGGAGGATGCCTGGGGCTATGGACCAACGGAACAGGCAGCCAAGACAGCTCTGGAGCTGTGGCTGGCGTCTTGGCTGGAAAACTTCACGTCTTTCTTTCAGACCGACAGGGACCCGCCATCGGCCTGACCGCTGAAGGGACGTAGTCTTCAGATCCGGGTGCTGCGGCCTCGCCGAAGGAAGTAGAAGAGCACGACGGCGACCACCGCGATCAGGGCAATGATCCAAAGCCAGTCCATTCCCTCGCCCGCGGCGTCAGTCGTGGTTCCGGCTGGCGGGGCTGCCCCGCCTCCTGGCGTCCCACCTGGGGATGTCTGTGCCAGGGCGATGGCGCTCCACGCCATCAGCAGCATCGTCAGTGCGGTTACTTTGAATGTTTCCAGCATCTGATCCTCCTCGGCCCGCTTACGGGCTTGTGAATCAACATCTGCCAGGAATGCGGCGTTCCTCAGACGGATCGTCCGGAACAAGGGCTGCTCACGCCAAGTTGTGCCGGCACGCCTTTTATCCCTGGACGAGCACGGGTGCCTTCAATACAGCAGCAATCCCCGGTGATCGTGCTCGTGGACGAGGAGCCGACCATCCGCCAAGCCATTGCCAACCACCTGCGGGGGGCCTCTTTCGAGGTTGTGGAGGCCGCCGACACGGACGAAGCCCTCAAACTTCTCGAGAAGACCTCCGCCGCCCAGGGTCTCGTGGTCGATTCTCATGTTCCTGGAAAGTTGGATGGGTTCGAACTGGCGGGAATAGCGCGCAAGCGCTGGCCCGATCTGGCGGTTGTAATGGTTTCGGGCCATTCGGATGCAACATCTGGCCCCATACCGGAAGGTGGTGAGTTCATCGCCAAGCCCTACCTGTCGACCCACCTCGTTCCAACCTTGAACCGGCTGATCGGGAGAGGCTCATGACTCACGTGGTTCTCCTCGGCGACAGCATTTTCGACAATGGCGCCTATGTCCGTCGCGGCGAGCCCGACGTGGTGGCGCAGGTCCGGGCCAAGCTGCCCCTAGGCTGGAGGGCGACCCTTTGCGCCGTCGATGGAGCCGTCACGACCGGGGTCGCACATCAGCTGTCGCGAACGCCCTCCGATGCCAGCCACCTGGTCCTGAGCGTCGGCGGCAACGATGCCCTGCGCAACAGCGGCATCCTGCGCGAGCAGGCCCGTTCCGTCGCGGAGGTGATTACGAAATTCGCAGACGTGCGTGACGAATTCGCTCGCAACTATCGCGCCATGCTGGATGCTATCCTGGAGCGGCGGCTCCCGACGGCGCTCTGCACGATCTACGACGCGCGCTTCCCTGACCCGCAGGAGCAGCGTCTCGTCGTGACGGCCCTGTCGATCTTCAACGATGTCGTTACCCGCGAGGCCTTCACCCGCCGGCTTCACCTCATCGACCTTCGCCTGATCTGCGACGAGCCCGACGACTACGCGAACCCTATCGAACCCTCCGCGAAGGGGGGCGACAAGATCGCTGGCGTGATCACTCAGGTCGTGGCGGGAAACACGATCTTTCCGCGCTCTCAGGTTTATGCGCGTTGAGGGGATAGCGCTCCACGAGAGCCCCTTCGCATCCGCCGAAGGTCGGCAGAGTCCGGAACTCCGCCCAGGCCGGATCGTTCTTTCCGTCCGCTTCGGAAAACGATGTTCACGGTGAGGGTACAAGATGCAACGACACGATGTTCTGACTCGACGGATCGAAGATCTGGCCGTCTTCCTCGATCCTGTCGCCTTCGAGCACGGGCAGGATCTTGCCCTGGCCAAGCGGCGCGAGGCGGCATGGCGCGAGGCCACGAACCGGATCACTTGCTCCCGAACTGCAACCTAGTGTTTCGCTGCGCGAGCCTCTCTGCGCAGAAACTGCAAGAGTTTCTGACAATTTGTTCAGAAATCATTGAATTTAATGAAGAAAGAAGCGCGTTGATCGGCCAAGCTGCGAACCAAAACTCAGGCTTCCGAATTGATTTATTATTGAAGGGTATTTGCCACTTCTCATGAGGTCGGTCATGAAAAAGCTAGCGTTATTGGCAGGTGTGGCCGCGATCACCGTCGCGAGCATCGGTTCTGCCGAAGCCCAGCGATGGCGCGGCGGTGGTTGGCACGGCGGTGGTTGGCACGGCGGTGGTTGGCGTGGTGGTGGTTGGCGTGGCGGCTACTATCCCTCCTACTACCGTCGTGGCGGTTGGGGCGGTGGCGGTGCGCTCGCGGCCGGCCTGATCGGCGGCGCCGTGCTGGGCGGTCTGATCACCGCCGCAGCCACTCCCGCTTATGGCTATCCCGGCTATGGTTACGGTTACCCGTATGGCGGCTATCCAGCTTACGGGTACCGATACGGCAACAGTTATCCAGCGGCTTATAATTATCCGTCCTACGGCTACCCATCCTACGGCAATGACTACCGATCCTACGGCTACTACTCGGCTCCCGTCACTCGGGTCGTGTACCAGCCCGCCCCGGTTTATCGGACCCGTGTCGTCTACCGCGAGCCGGTCTACAGGACCCGGGTCGTCTATCGCCAGCCTCGGACCGTAACGCGAGTCGTTTATCGAGACGGCGGCCGCGCGGTGCGAGCCGTTCGTCGGGACGTGGTGACAACAGGCTCCATCGGCCGGCGCGATGTCAGGCAGATCCGCAGGATCGAGGGTGTTTATCGCTGAAACGTCGAAGGTGGCCCCGTCGGGGCTGCCTTTATCCTGGGACGACCAAAAAACCGCCCGAAGAGGGGCGGTTTTCATTTGATGGGCCATCGTTGACCCAGTGCGATCTATCTGGCCCAGCTTGAATATGGGCAGGAGATTCGGAGGGACGCGAGTGACGATAGGGTACACTTCCCACTGACATTTAAATGTGATCTTCTCCCTCGATAAGAGACGCGGAAAAGCGCGTTCGGGAGGATACTTAGACGTGGACAGTTCTGTCTTGGCCGCGATCGATGTCGATCACCTTCAGGTCAGCTATGGCAGTCAGCGGGTGCTCCATGGGGTCAGCCTTTCAGTCGCGCCCGGCGAGTTCATAGCCATTCTGGGCTCGTCCGGCTGCGGGAAGACCACATTACTGCGGACCATTGCCGGATTTCAGAAGGCTGCTGGCGGAGCGATCCGCCTGTTTGGCCGGGATGTGGTGAACACGCCGCCGGAAAAACGTGGCATGGCCATGATGTTCCAGTCCTATGCTCTCTGGCCGCATATGACCGTCCTCGGCAACGTCGGCTATGGCCTTCGCTTGCGGGGCATCCCGAGAGAGGAGATCCGCGCCCGCGTCGCCAGTGTGCTGAAGATGCTGAACATGTCCGGCCTCGAGGATCGAAAGGTGACGAATCTGTCGGGAGGTCAGCGCCAGCGCGTGGCCTTGGGGCGGGCTCTGGCCATCGAGCCGGCAATCCTGCTTCTCGACGAGCCGCTATCCAATCTGGACGCCAAGGTGCGCATCCAGCTTCGATCGGAAATCAAATCTCTTCAGAACCGCCTCGGCTTCACGGCGATCCATGTCACGCACGACCGCGAAGAGGCCATGACCATGGCCGACCGGATCGTCGTGATGGATGCCGGACGGATCGCGCAGGTCGGGTCCCCGAAGGAGGTTTACGACCATCCGAATTCACCCTTCGTGGCCAGCTTCATGGGGGCGGAGAACACCCTCGACCTGGATGTCCGCCCATCCGGTGCCGGTGTCGAGGTCAGGGTCGACGACGGCACGACGACAGCATTTGGCGGAGACGTGCCCGTCGGGCCCGTAACCGCCTATTTTCGCGACGATATCGCTTCGCTCGACGATCCGCGTGCCCGGATCGACGGCTCGATCGTCCTTCCGGGAAAAATCACGCAGAGAACGTATCCCGGAGGACACTACAGGTACGTGGTCGCCATTGGCGACCGTCACTTCACTGTGACGGACGATCGCTATCACGAGCTCGACCGCCCGGTAGGCCTGCGCCTGCCGCTGGCGGCGTTGCACCTGTTTCCCAAAACCCAGACTACGGGAGGACACCATGCGTAAAAGCTTACTGGCTGCGGGACTTGCAGCCCTTCTCATGAGCAGTGCGGCAAGTGCACAGACGCTCAACGTTGCGACTGCCGGCGATCAGAACATGGTCGATTACATCAAGGACTATCTCGGGCCGCTCTTCGAAAAGAGCCACCCGGGCGTGAAGGTGGTGGCCGTCGGCACCGGACCGGGCGATGGCGGATCGCAAAAGATCTTCGAGAAGCTCGATGCGCAGAAAAAGGCGGCGGCCGCAGCGGATTTCGACGTGGTGGTCATCCACCAGAAGGCTGCGGGCACCATGGTTCAGGATGGGCTGATCAAGAAGTACCGGGACGCTCTCCCGACCGGCAGCCTGGTCACGCGCGAATCCGCGACGAATGCGCTCGGCACCGACGTCTCCGGCTACGTCATGCCCATGTTCCATTCGCAGACGGCGATCGCTTACAATCCGGATCTCATCAAGAATCCGCCCAACAATTACGCCGAGCTGCGCGATTGGGTGAAGAAGAACCCGAAGCAATTCGGCTATAACGGCATCAAGGGCGGCATGTCCGGCGTCGCGTTCGTCACCGGGTGGATTTCCGCTTTCGGCGGCGATGCGGCGAGGCTCGAAAAGGGGCCTTACGATGCCGCTACGAAGGCGACCTGGGACAAGGCGATGGCCGATCTGAAGGATTTCAACCAGAACGTCGTCATCACACCCGGCAACGCCGGCACGCTCGACATGCTCAATCGCGGCGAGATCGCCATGGGTCCGGTCTGGGTGGACATGTTCTATACCTGGAAGGCTGATGGAAAGCTTCCGCCGACCATGCGGCTGAAGCTTGTTTCGCCCGGCATGCCCGGACAGCCGATGTACTACGCCATTCCGTCCAAGACGGCGCAGGACAAGCTCGCCGCGGAGTTCATCGCCCTTGCGACGAGTCCGGACGTGCAGGCGGAAGGCATCGTGAAGCGCTTCAACTGGTATCCGGGCATCGATGCCAAGAACCTGGAAGGCAAGCTCGATCAGGCGGCCTGGAACCAGCTCTTCGCCGACATCCCGCCGGAAACGCTCGCGGCGAACGGCAAGCCGTTCCCAATCGGACCGTACTTCAACGACATTCTCGAAACCTACGAGAAGAAGGTGGCCAACTAGGTCATCGGTCAGAATGTGGGCGGCCTGTGTGGCAGGCCGCCTGCGCCTCATCGGCCTCAAGGCGTTCCAGCGGGACCGGGACAGTTCCAGATCATGGCGAGACCTTCGTTCTTCGGCCTTCTGCTCATCGCACCGGCACTCGCGATGATCGGCGCGCTGTTTCTCTATCCCCTTGGGTTCTCGCTCGCTGCGGCGTTCACAGAGCCGGGAGGCGGCCTGTCGCTCATGCACTTCCAGAAGGCTTACGAGCTCTACTCGACCGACATTCTTTTCACGCTGTTCATCGTCGTCGTTTCGACGCTCCTGACCGGCCTGTTCTCGATCGCGATATCGGGAATTCTCACGCTCGGCGAAACACCCTGGCTGGTTGCAGCGCTGCGCGCGCTCTATCGCTGGCCGCTCTTCATTCCCTTCATCGTCGCGGCGCAGTGCATGAGGACCTTCCTGGCGAAGAACGGCCTCATGAACAATACCTTTGTGGCACTCGGGGTGATGGAGCCGATCCAGGCCACGAGCTTCCTCGACTGGCGTGGCATCATCATCACCTTCGTGTGGAAGCAGGTGCCTTTCGTGACGCTGATGCTCGCCGGAGCCATGGCTTCCATCGACCGCGCCACCATCGAGGCAGGACGTAATCTCGGCGCTTCGCGGGTACGGGTGCTGATCGAACTCGTGCTGCCGCAGGTGGCGCAGACGCTCCTCGTCGGCCTCGTCCTTTCCTTCGTCACCATGCTGTCCGTTCTTTCCGTGCCGATGATGGTTGCGGGCTCGCAGCCCACCATGCTTACCGTGGACATGGCGTTCCGCATCAACTCCTATGGCGATTACGCCACGGCCAACGCGCTTGGCGTCATATCCTATGCCATCGCCGGAACTGTCGCGTGGATCTATCTTCGCCACAGCGTCAAGCGCGAGGTGCAGGCATGAGCGGGCGCCTCCACCTCTCACCCGCAAATGCGGAGCCGCTTGCCGGATCCGGCAAATCCCAAGCTGTTTCGCGCAAGTCGGGATCATCCGTCGCCGCCGCTAGGGTCTGGGCCCTGGGCTCGACAAGTCTCAAGATCCTAGGCCTTGCAGTCTTTGCCTTCCTTCTCTTCGGGCCTCTGGCCAATCTCGCCCTGTGGTCGGTCGCGGAGCGGTGGTATACCCCGTTCAAGCTCCCTGTTTCCTACGGCATGCGCTACTGGGAGGTGGTCTTCCGCCCCACGGGCGACGCCATGACATCGCTGATGACAAGCGTTGCCATCGCCTGCCTGACTGTCATGGTGGCGCTCGCCATTTCAGTCCCGGCAGGCTATGCCCTGGCCCGTCTCAAGCTGCCCTGGCGCACGGCTCTGATGATTCTGTTCCTGTTGCCCCAGGCCTTCCCGTCGGTGGCGATCTACATCAACGTGGCGCGGGTCTTCTACAGCATCGGACTCACTGGAACGATCACCGGCGTCGTGCTGGTTCACGCGGCCCATGGCCTCGTCTATTCGGTCTGGATCGCAGCCGCGGCCTTCGCGGCCATCGACCGGGATCTCGAACTCGCCGCGCGCAATATCGGAGCCTCGCCGCTGCGGACCTTCTTCACCGTGACATTGCCGCTCGCGGCCCCCGGCATCATGGCGAGCGCAATTTTCGTTTTCCTGGAATCGCTCGATGAATTCACCGGCACCTTCTTCGTCGGCGTACCTCAGGTGACGACGCTCCCGCTCCTTCTCTACAACGCGAGCATGGGCGGCAATTATCAGATCGCTTCCATCACGGCCCTCATCCTGCTCGTGCCGTCTGTCGTGTTCATGATCGTCATCGAGCGCTTCCTGAAAGCCGACGTGCTGAGTAAGGTCGGCCAGTAAGGCGTTGGAACGGCATGCTCAGAATCATTACCTGGAACATTCAATGGGGCTTGGGCATCGACGGGACCGTCGATCTCCCGCGGATCGTGGACGAGGCGCACGCCATCGCGGATTTCGATGTGCTCTGTCTGCAGGAGGTCTCGGACAATTTTTCCGATCTCAAGGGCAATGGGGGAGCGAACCAGTTCGCTGAACTGGCACGGCTCCTGCCGGCTTTCACGGCCGTCGAGGGCGTTGCACTCGATGTTCCGGATGGGGCAGGGGGGCGCCGCCGCTTCGGCAACATGATCCTGTCCCGCCTGCCGGTGGCGCAGGTGCTGCGATACACCCTGCCGTGGGAGGCCGCTTCCACCCGCAACATGCCGCGTCTCCTGCTGGAGGCGGTCCTCGAAGGGCCCTCGGGACCACTTCGGGTCATAACCACGCATCTGGAATACTCAGCCGACAAGCTGAGGCGGGCGCAGGTCGAGGGCATCCGCGAAGCCCATCGCACGGCCTGTGAGCGCGTTGCCATGCCCCGCGAGGACGGTCCCGGCACCTATGCTCTGTTCCCCACCTCGGCGTCGGCCGTGCTGACTGGCGATTTCAACATGCGTCCGGACGATCCGGTGAAGCAGCGGATCTCGGAGCCTTTCGACAATGAGGTGCCTCCTCTTCTCGATGCATGGCAGGTCGCCCATGGAGCGAGGCCGCACCCGACCTCGTTCCGCCTCTTCGACCAGTCGGACGGGCCCCCGCATTGCTGTGACTTCATGTTCGTGACCGAAGATCTCGGGTCCAGGATCAGCCGGGTCGATTATAACCAAACGACACAGGCGTCAGATCACCAACCTGTGCTGCTGGAGCTTGATCTGTGAGCCCCCGGCGAAGGTGCAGGCCTGGCAGGCCTGCACTGGGTTGCTGTGATGGGCAAAGTCTTGAGAGACTGGCGCGCGGCCCTCTCTCATTCTGAACAACTTCAGCCGCCCCCGCCGCCAGCTGCCTTCTGTCGGCCGAAGTGTCGCTGATGCCGACCGGTGCTCTGCTCGCGATTACAGCGAGCTTTGATCCGAATGTGTTGCCCAGCACATCTGCGATGTGCACTTCGCCGTACCGTGAAACGAGTTTGATCGAGGGCTCCGAAGAGCTTGGTCCGCCCCTCGACATATAAAAAGGGGGCTTACTGTGACCCAAGGCAAGTCATCGACCAATTCGAGCAGACTGACAGTGGCAGAGTGGGCCATCGTTGCCAGCTCCCTCGCGTTTATCACGCTCTGGCTCGGGATCTCGTTTACCTGACCCGCAGCTCCTAGGAGCTAGGGATGAGATAAGAGACTGCCCTTGCTGCCGGTATCGGTTCTAGAGGGGCCCAATTTCTCCAGACAAACCGCATTTTCGCGTTGGCCCAAACGAAAAAACCGCCTCAATGAGGAGGCGGTTTTCGTAATAAGTCCAAAGGCTTAGATGTAAGTGGATTACTTAATCTTGGCAACCGTGAAGTCGGGTTTCAGCTGGTTGCAGCTTGTTACATAACCCTTATTTGTCAGTCATTTAGTGTTTCAGCCTGTTGCGCATTTATTCACACAGTGCCAGATTTTTGTGACCCCGGTGTGACCCGGATTTACGAACCGACTTCACGAATGCACTGGACCCATGCCTGCACGACCCCTGACTGATATCGAGGTTCGGTCCCTCCGGGCCGCCCCTAGCCAACGCCTGCTCGTCTACGATGCTAAGGCACGGGGGCTCTGCCTGCGGATCACTCCTGGCACCAAGTCCTGGAGTTTCGTCTATCGCCCGAAAGGCAGCCCACGGCAGCGGCGCTACACAATCGGCGACTACCCAACGTGGTCCCTGGCGGCGGCGCGCGAGAAAGCGCTGGCGCTGCGGCGGCAGGTGCAGGATGGGGGTGATCCCCTGCTGGAGCGGAAAGCCCATCGCGAGGCTCTAACCGTTACTGGCTTGATTGAACGGTTTATGGAGCGCTACGCCAAGCCCAAGCTTCGGTCGTGGCGGGATTACGAAGCGGTGCTCCGGCGCGACGTCGTCCCGGTTCTCGGGGACCGGCGCGCCGATGCCGTGCACCGGACGGATATCGCCGATCTGCTCGACAAAGTGGCAATTCGGGCTCCAGTCTTGGCGAACCGGTTGCAGAACACAATTTCGTCCGTGTACTCGTGGGCGCTGTCCGAAGGACTTGTCACCACCAACCCCGTGATGGGCCTGCGGAAACGGACGAAGGAGGTTGCCAAGGAGCGGGTGCTGTCAGACGACGAGATCCGGCGCTTCTGGCAGGCCACCGAAGGGGCGTCGCCTGCCTTCCGGGACACGCTTCGTCTCATCCTTCTGACCGGGCAGCGCCCCGGGGAGTGTGCCGGGATTCGAGCCGAGGAGGTTCATCTCGCATCGGCCCTATGGACCATCCCGGCGGGTCGGACCAAGAACAAGATCGAGCATACGGTGCCGCTGGTAGGGCAGGCGCTCGCGATTGTCACCCGCTTATCAAACGCCCGATCATCAGGGCCGCTGATCGTCACACCCCGTGGCCGAGAACTCACGTCCCAAAATCTGGCTAAGGCCATGGAGGGGCTGCGGGAGGGACTGTTCACAGAGGCTGTGACGCCCCATGATCTCCGCCGAACCGCGGCCACTCTGATGGGCCGCCTTGAGATCGATCAAATGACGATCGGTCGGGTCTTGAACCACGCGAGCACCACAAAGGCCACGGTGACGGGATCCGTGTATGACCGCCACAGCTATATCCCACAGAAGCGGCGAGCGCTGGAGGCACTGGACAGCGAAGTGGCCCAGGCAATCGCTGGCTCGGCCAGGCAGCACAACATTGTCACCTTGCCGGATAGAAAGCGATGAAGAACCAAAACAGCATCCTTGGCTGACCTCGGAAACCGTCGGGATGATCGATGGGGCGTCCTCGCCGGTCGGCCGGCGGCCACCGCAGATCACAAACGTCATCCATCAGCCTAGCCTGAGCCATTCTGCAGAACGTCGGTCGTGTTTTCCGGGCTTTCATCCGAAAGGCTTGCAAAGGCGAGCTCGATGACTGGCCTTCAGAAGAAGACAAAAAATCACGAAAGACCGATTGTTATTCGATTTGGCTAGCGGCTAGGAGGCTTTCCACATCTCAAGCAGTTTCCCCGAAAAATCATCGTAGCTTTCGGCAGACATCCACATTCGGCGGAACGTCTTGCGCATGCCGCCGAAAACGATGTTGTCGTTCCACCACACCCGTAACCAAGCGGGAATTTGGACCGGAACGGATAGTTCCACGGACGAGCCCGCGAACGGCTCGAACTTGACTTTCATTTCCATTGCGCGGGAGCGTTCTGGGTCCAGATTGCTGTAGGGTGCGAGCATTTCAAGCGCTTGGGCCCGCTCGACGGCGCTGAGGTTCTCAATGCGTCTTGCCTCTACACCGTCTCCGCGGATTTTTTGCACAGCTTCGCGATAGCGCTGGCCCTCCCGGGAAGTCCGAAATTTCATAGCACGTTCGAGCAACTCCAATGTCGTTTTAGGAGCTCCTCCGGTAGATATGAGATATGGCAGGACAGGAGGAATCGACTGTTGCGTTATGACCTCTGCTTTGCTGCCTTCAAGGCTTGCTTCAGCATGTTCGAAGATTGCTGCCTCTTCTCGATGCCCTAGCCCTGCCGTTGTCTCCGGCGCTACCGTCAAGCCTAACATCAGCCTTGATCGCTTTGTCTGCATGTAATGGGTGGTATTGCTTGCCTGTGCGAACCCGCTAAAGATGAAGCCACCGAGCAGAAAGTGGGCGGCGGACTTCAAAGGCTCGTCAAGATTGTCAAATTTCGCCAGCTCTTCAATCGGGTAGTTGTCCGCACTGAGCGCTGGGCGCCAATCGTAACGTAGGGCATTAAGTTCTCGGAGCTGGCCTGCCAATGGCCGTAGGCGCTCAAGGTCGAGCCGAGCGAGACTATTGAGAGCACCCCTCTTGATATCGTGATAGACATTATAATCAACGGATACCCTACACACCTTCGAATCGAGAAGGCTTTCGAGCGACTGCGTGACGGTCAAGGAGTCGAACGTAGCACCGTAGTGGATGAGCGGGATTGTATCTCGGGTGACAACAAGATCAAAGAATTCGATGATGCTGCCGATATTGTCCTTAAGCGCGGCTCCGACTTGCCGATCGTCGCGGTCGAGGCGACCAGCGCCACTGAGACCATTGATGAAGATCTCTCCAGAGCGTAAGATCATTGGATCGGGCACAAATCCGATCCGTGTCTTAAAGTCTTGCCAGCCCTTGTAGCTGTTCTCGGAAATCTGCAAGTGCTCCATAGCGTTTCACCCTGTGATCAGATTGGACTGTGCACGGTAGGTAGAAGTTTCTTCCGCTAGAGTTTGCCATAACTCTGGTACGCAAACTTGAGGCGCTGCTATCATTAACCCGTTGGATGAGAGTGCAGAAAAACTAGGAAAATAGCAAAATTAATGAGAGACGAAAATTACAGCGGAAGGTTACTACCGAAGGACGGACAAGCTATGAACCAGATTAACACGTTAGCGGCCCTGGTAACATCCGTGGTAGTCTTCAACGCAGTGCCATCTGAAGTGCTCGCTAGATCAATAGAGTCCTACCTCCTGTTTGATGTTGATGGCTCTGACGCGGAGAGCAGACTGAGGAGTATGAGCTTAGGAAACTGCAAGCAAATACTTGTCGGTCTTCCGAATGCTCGAGAGGTCATTCTTCATCTTCAGTGTGATGAGACTGATCAAGACAGAAATAATACATACCTAAATCAGGCGGTCGTGCAATTAGCCCAGGCACAGGGAGTTCGCCGAGCGACAGTTCTTATAGTGAAAGCCGTAGGACAGTAAACCAACTCCTGAGCGGTAGCTTGCTATATTCTCAAGCTGCAGCACTTCAGCCCTAGATGCGTTATCTCAGTTCATCGCGTAGCTGTCATTGCTTCAAGATCTACCCACTGGTCCACCTTGCGGCATCAGGTCTTTAAGACTCGGGCCGTCGCCCCGAGGCGTCCGAGGGGATCGACTATCGCTGCCACAATGGCATGAACGTCTCCTCCTGGATCGAGTTCATGGGTCAGAGGAAGTTCAGAGATCTCAAGTCTGATGGGTTCCATTTTCGATCCATCATCCCTTTCGGGCCAGATTAGTAAGTGGTATCGGCCAATGGCTCTAGGGTGAGCCACCGGCAAGTCAGGCGCCGAGATTGCAACTTTCTCGCCCGGTTGAGCGGTAACTGTTAATAGCTGCGGTGGTGGCGGCGTATCGGGGACAAGGGTTGTTGTTACCGGGACAGATGCCGAACTCCATTGGCTCTCGACAGCAACACCGAGTGTAGCCCCAATTGGCTCAACGCCCATATCGACCGGCGGGATTAAAGCGTCGCGAATAACGGCGAGTTCGGGCGGAAACCGCAGTTCAGCTACATAAGCCAAGGAAACGAACGTCGGCAGCGGCTTGGTCCCGGCTTTACTGTCTACGAAGGAGGCCGTCCAGACCCCGGGTTCGGCCGCACTCACTTCCAAGTTTACGCGCCCGACCTCACAGAAGTAGAGCGGATCAGTGGTTCGGTTCATCACTCTTCTTATTCTGCATTCTGGAGCTGCACTGTCAGTTTGTTGCAGCCTTTTTAAGAGCGCTGTGTCGATGCCGCCTACTGTGATGTCGACGTGGACGCGTCCTTGATCTGTCCGCACGACAACAGTTGGCGGCGGTGGAACTGCCTCTCCAGGGACAGCCACCGGGATGATGCCACAGGAGGCGAAAGGCGCCTCCACTCCAGTCGCAGAGATTGGCACGATACGCAGGAAATTAACCGTGTCGGATGCGCCAAGCAGGGCGAAGCGATACTCAACGGTGTCATTAGAGGCGGTAATCGGCCGGTCCGTGAGGCGAGTGAAAAGCGGCCGGTCATCGGGTAAGTTTTGGCGGACGCCGCGATCCTGCAGGGCATCGTAGATCCGCGTCGCCCGGACTGCTCGTGGTAAACCAGCGAAGGCTGGGTCAGTAAGATTTAGCGGAGCGCGTAAGGTTTCTTCGCTCGTCAGCCACACGTGGTAAGCAGGTGCCGTCGCGGACCACCCAAGGGCGAGTTCCGCTTGGCCGGTTGCATCTCTGCGCGTGGTCCAGATGAGCGTCCGCGATGTCTGCTGCGGTAATGGCCGACGACCGTCTCGGATCTCAAGCGTACCTTGTGCTGTGCTCTCGTTTGGAGAGACCGGCGGGAGCGCATCGCGGAACCGAACAGTCCAGGCAACAGGCAGCATCTCCCCAAGCGCAAGAGCAGGCGCAGCAATGTCGAACATTATCTCCGTGGCTGGGGCGTCTGGCGGTGCGAACGTGCGACTGACAAGCCCCGCAATAACAATTTCGATTTTCTCGATCGGCATGGCGCCTGGTGCCAAACGATTGGGGGAGGGTACTGGAACGATAATCCGGATTGTACCGGGCGAATGCTTGCCTGTCGGACCGGGATCTGAGTCGTTGCGGACGAGGAGCACCTGTGGCCGGGGAACCGGTGGCCGCGGCCGCGTTGGAGCGGCGGCAGTCAGGCTCTCCGAATCTGCCCAGCGGCCAAACTCATCGGCGGCGAAGATGGTCCACGTCGCCGCACTGGCGCTCTCGGGGACACCAAGATCCACAATTGCGTTGGCAGGGAGTGGCATCTTGGCAGACCCCTTGGGTTGGCCCGCCGAGAAGATTGGAACGTGATGCTCGGGGAAATTCGGAATTGCCTGGTTGAGCAATATGAGGCCTGTCCCATGATCGCGGGTCACAGCCAACATTCCGAGGCGACGAGGGGCGGAGAGTTCGATGATCTGACGCCAGCCGACGTGCGCAGCTTGAGTGGCTGACGTGCGGCGGCTTGTTCTCGTGTGCCATGCTGATGACCAAGCGGAGAGCTTTGGCGGACTAGGCTGGTCAAGTTCCGCGGGAAGTGCCACGCCGATGATTGGCACCACAACCCGGTTTACTTGCTCAAGGGTGTGAGCGACGTCCTTCACCGGCTGGTAGAACTCCATCAAGGTTTCGCGTAACGCCGCCATGTCTTGGGACATCGGCATGAGCACATCACCAAGTCGGGTTCCGCCGCCCAGCGCGTCCTGTGGCTCGACCGCAAAGAGTGCCGCCACCGCCCATATTGTTTCCCGGTCGAAGTTACTTCTGACAGGGAGTGAGAATCCCAGGAAACGGGCAAGGCTTGGATCCCCCGCGAAGGTTTGTAGAGCTGCCGGTGCGGACAGCGACACAGTGGACTGGTCTGTGGCTAACAGCGTTGAGCCCGTCTCGCCCCAGCGTCGCTCGCGTGGGTCCGGCGAGGGATGGTCAACCCCGACCGCGACTGCCTTGAGAACCGTATCAGCCATAGCCCGCACCCGTTTGACATCGACTGAGGGTGCAGTGGCAACGAGAGTCCCATCTGGCCGATCGATAGGCGAAAGCCGGCGCGGGGCGCCCTCTTCAACGCGCGCTAGCGCCCGATCAGGGCCTTCTCCGCCTACATACCAGCGATGATCCCCCTCGATCGGGAGGCCGAAGGTCCTAACGGGCTCTAGAGGAGGACTAAAGAGCTCAGCAATCGAACCATTGAAGCGAAGAGCTATGATGTCTGTCACGAGACCGCTGCCAAGGAACAAGAGTTGAGCGCGGCCGCTGATGGGGAAACGGCAAATCAGGCTATTGCTCGTATCCGGCAGTGTGCGCTGGGCAATGATCCGCTCCGGGTGCCCGGCCTCGGTTACACAAACCTGGATGTTGCTTCCAGGCGCGACTGTCACGGCGATGGCAACGATACGCGGATCAGACAGCGTGACGGGATCACCTACCCTAACGATCTTGTTGTCGGCCGGGTTGATCGGAAGCCTGGCGCGGACGCCATCCTCCCGGTAGAGGAGGAGGTCCGTCATCTCAACAGAGGTGAGCGGGAGAGCAACGAACGGGTGCAGCGGCAGGCCGAGCGCCTCATGGGTGCGAATAACAATATGCCAGCCATCCGCGACGTTGGGATCATCGTGGGTGAGAAGTGAGCCGACCTGTAGAAGCGACCGAGGTGTGAAGGTGAGGCTCATGACACGTCCTCAGCGAAATTTGGCTTGCTTGAGAAAGGAATGGAGACCGCAAGGCTCACCCTCGATGGCAGTTCGGTCGCGCGGAGCTCCAAAAGATCGGTTTCGCCTGGAGGAAATGGCTCCGAGGTGATGAAGAGGATGCGGTTCCCCACCCGGTTTGCGATGCGCTTGTCGAAAGGTTTCCCGCCCAAGGTGGCAGAGGCAAGGGTGAGCCGCCCAGGGCGTTCGATTGGTTCGGGCGCCTCAAGGAGGACGCCTACGATGTGCCAGGTTCCATTGCGCTCGACCCAGAGAGCCGTGCTCCTCGGTGACTCAGACAGGGTCTTGACCAGCATCGCGCCAGCTGGGGCCGAGCCCCTCAAAAGATGATCGGACGGCCCCTCCCGCGTGACAGACGAGATTCGGCGACCCAAGCCTGGCCAAGGCGTTAGCTTCCAACCCGCGAGCACGCTTTCGACCCCAGTATTGGACGCGAGGTCATCCGTGGATAGATCTGGAAGTACAGGCGAGCCGACAATTTCGACATCCCCACTAATGCTCTTGGAATTGCCGGCGGACGTCGCAAGCAGATCGTCGAGCAACTCCCTGGGGGTGCGATATCGCGATGTACCAAAGCTGGTCCCGGTGAGCCGGACACTAGCCTCTCCATCTCCAGGCGGTTTGAAGGCCGCGGCGAGATCATAGGTGCCGGCACGCGCCAAGCGGACCGGGGCAGAAGCCCGTATCCCGGCCGCGGGAACCGGACAGTTCGCCCCGGCCTCGGCTTTCAACTCTGCAATCCAGCGTTCGGCTGGCGAGCCGAGTTCGACAACATCCAGTGCGGAAAAAGCCACTGCCAGAGGACCGTCTTTGGTTGTTGTTGTATCGACTGACGCCGGCAGATCCGTACGCTTTAGATCCAGAGTGAAATCAAAGCCGTGCAGCTTAGCCATGCCGATCACATGATCAAAGGCGAAATCGACCCCGACTGGGTCATCGCAGAAGACAAACTGCGCCCGATCGGGTGGCAAATAGCGGTCAAGGTACCGATCGAGTTGGTCGGGCTGGAAGGCTTTCTGGTCGGAGAGCCGCAGGCGTAACTCGCCCTTGCTTCCGGGAATAAGCAACGGCGCAGCCGCCTTTGTCGCTGTCTGGAACCAGAAGGAGCGATGAACCGGATCAAATTCTTTAGCGACGGGAGCCTTGTCAGGGCGATCCTTGCGTGTCCCCGAGACCTTCACCGTAAGATCAATCCGGTAGGTCGCGCCGGGCGTCAGCAGGGGCTTTCGACTTTCAACAGGGACCTGATTTGCAGCCTGCTGGGCGGATGCAGCGGCCTTGACGGCCTTCCTATGACTGCTTGCCGCCTGCTGGGCCTCGACGGTGGTGGCTTGGAGACCGAGCAAGTCAGCCTGGTAGCCCCATGGATAACTTAGGGTTGCAGATTTGACCGGAGTGGACGCTTGCACACTGGGCGGTCCGAGCCGGACGACGAAATAGGACGGGGATATCGGTGTCCATTCCGTCGGCTCCCATGCCGTTCCGTTGTCGTCAACGACCGAAAGACCTGAAAGCGAGGGTTCGCGGCCTTCAATGCCAATCCAAAGCGAAGCATGGACGAGCGGAGAAGCTACGTCAAAGCCTGGGCTCAGGAAGGCAAGCCCAGTCTCAATTATGGATGCCGCCTCTATGTCTTCGGGGCGGCCGAGGATCGTAGCGATCCGCAAACCCTCGATAGGGGCAGAGTCGTACTGGGGGAGACGAATTCCAGGCGGTACCGGAACGAGGTTAGCATCTACAGCCACGGACGAACCGGGGAGGAGGGGCGTGAGCCATTCACTGAGCGCGGCATGCCCCACCAAGGCTGGGCTGCCGCTGTCCACTCTGGAGCTGATCTCGACGCCAAATCTGGACGCGAAACGGAGCGGCTCGACTGGCTCGACCGGCCACCGCCAATATCCGCGTACAACGAAGCCGTTCTCGGCCAATGCCCAGCCCGGCCGGGCGCTCTCTTCTCGATCGCAGCCATTCACAAGGCGCGGCACCGGATCAAGCGGTGCGTTCTTCGGACTTTCGCTCAGGCGATGCGACCACAGTGCCGGCGCCAATGTGAGAAGCGCGAGTTCTCTGGAGCCGCGAGCGGTAGCATCAGAGGCGAGGTCGCGCGGGACCTGCCACATCGCTGGCAACGGCCCGGCGAGAGGTATTTCGCCAGATGTACCGAGCTCGACGATAGTGAGTTCAGTGAGTTCATAGCGATAGCTGAGGGCATCGGAGCCGACGATGCCCTCAGCTGACTCGGCTGTGCCGCTGCCGCTTGGTTGAAGCGAGGCGGAGAATGACCCTGTGGTGACGTTGCTAGCTGGGCCAACCTCAAACGATAGAATCGGAATACAGTCTGTCCAAACGACAGGAGCTGCTGCGCTCGTATCAGTGGCTGTGGCGACCGTGCGGTAGCGACGGTCGACCAGGATCACAGAGATCCGCGGTATTGGTACGGGTGGCGGCGGCTCCCCGCTGATCTGCTCGCCGAGGGTCAGGCGGGCGCAGCCGCGCAAAGTTGTCAACCAAAGGTCGATCTCCCCGCAGACCTCAAACTCAGCGTATTGTACAGCTTCTGAGAGAAGCAGGATTGCATCGGCATAGGCAGAAATTGAGACTGGCCCGAGATGCAGCGAGCCCTCGACCTTGGCCTGTGCGGCAACAATCAACGGCCTCGTTCCCAGCCCCGCAATCGCGGTGGCACCGAACTCAAATCCGACCGGTCCAACGCCATATTCGCAGGAGAAGCCGAAGCCGCAGCCGACTGCAAAACCTGGAAGGGTGATCGGACTTTTCACCAGCGCCGGTAGAGTCAGTCCGTTACCCTCGATCATGATGAAGGCCCAGCCTTCGATGTTGCCAATCACAGGCAGGCCCGGCAAGAGTTCGGCTCGCATTGGTCCCGGGAGATTTAGCCCCTCGTACGAGCCGAGATAGACATGCCAGCGGGACCTTTCACTCGCCACAAAGGGGAAATGCGCCCCGAAGGGCGCTTTCACGCTCAAGAGAATTGGGACGTCATACGAGCCCTGCAGAGCGACAGTAAGCGCTGAGGCATCGACGGCTAGTATGCCTTTCAGGTCTCCAATTGCACCGAGAACTGCCCCCGTAGCGCCGCGCGGAGCGCGAAATCGGGGACACCGAGCATAACAGCCCCTTCACCCAGAAAGGCGACGCCGAGGTCAGGCAGGGTGCCAATCCGAACATTGATACCGAAGGCGGTATCACCCTTGCTCGGCTCTAGGACCTCAGGCAGGCGCAGCACGGGCGCTTCATCGTGTAGGAGGCTCAAGTAGTGCGTAACCGGCTCCGCGCCAGCGGGCACCTGTTTGAGAGCCGCATTGACGCCGAACATACCACCCACTCCAAAGAGTCCAAGCCCACTATTGGCGAGCGGGACCGGCCCAGGTAGGTCGGTCAGAATCTGCAAGGCGGTGAGGCTGCCATCCTGCAGGAATTCGCCGGTTGCACGCAGGCCGAGTGGTCTGATTGAGAGCGCCAGAAGCGCGTCGAAGCCGTTTGGCTGCAGCCGAAGTGATCCGCGGCCGTCGATAACACCAGGCATATCAAGGGAGGCATCGAGCCCGCGAAGCGAAGGTTCTACACCGTTCTCAAGCGTGAGACGGACGGTAGCGCCGCTAATCTTTAATGGCCCAAGATCGAGCCGGCACCGAAGGTCGATCTCGACCCAGCTGGAACCGTGCCCGTTTCGAACGCCGATGATGTCGAGTAATGAACCAGGCGAAGCACTTTTCCAGCCGCCCGGGTCTTCAATATCAAGGCTCGCGTCGTCAAAGCCGAGGCGGAACATCTTAAGCGCGCTCTCAGCCAAGTTCACTTCAAGGAAGACATTTCGGCAACGGAGCCGCATCGGACGATTTGGCTCCATTCCAAATTGGAGTGGGCCGAGATGAAAGGTCTTTACTCGCGTAGCGATCGAATAATCTAGGCGAAGACGGAGCTGGTCTCCAACCGGGAGAGTGCGGCCTTCACTTGCCAGTTCGACGCCATGAATGACAACCGATCCCTCATTTTCGAAATAGGACGAGAGAGCACTCGCAGAAAGCAGGAGAAGGTGCAATGCCTCGCCGGAGGCATCAGCGCCCGCGTCCGCGGGGAGACCACGATCAGCCACGAGCGCAGTAGCGAGTGTCGCTGCCGTGACAAAAATCTTCTCACCGGCACCGCCGACCTCAACACTAACTAGACCCGCTGGACTCTCAGACTCCAGGGCGAGATCGAAGCGCATGCCACTTCCGCCGACCGGATCACGGGTATAGCGGGCACGCACTCGAAGCGGCTTGCCACCGGCAAAGGTAATTCCGGGAACATTACGTCCTTCGTCCTGATATGCTGGCGACTGCTTTCCCTCAATTTGGAAGCTCGCGACCAACTCGACGAGGGTTGGCAGGCAGTCAGCAAGCGAGGTCGCTGCCGGATCGTGCCACTCGACACGTCCTGTGATATCCGGGCGGCCGTCAGCTCCAGGCAGGTTGACGATGATGGAGCCGTCAACACCGCTCGGGCTACCGAGCTCAAGCGAAATCGGGATTGCTCGCCCGCCGAGTAGCGGAATCGCCGGAGGCACGAAAAGCTCTGCATCACGGATAGCGATCCCGCGCCAAGCGAGGATGTCAGACGCGGAGTTCCTCCCTGGAACGGACGGCGGAGCCTTGTCGAGGCGATCGTCGATGACGAGGCCGGCATTCAATCCAAAGCCGAAACCGGTATCACCAAACAGGAAATGCGCCGGTTCGAGGGTGACGACCAGGAGGTCATCCGCCGCGCCCAATGGCGGGAGCAGTGCTCGCGTTACAACCAGGGAATTGTCTATTGCGGCGAAGCGCAAAACGGCCTTGAGACCTTTTACCTTTATCTGCTGAATTTCAGGTGCTGGCTCAAGGGTCTCCTTTAAGGTGCGTCCACCTCCAATCGATACCCTTCGTGCGGGCTTGAGCGCGAACGAAGGTATAGGGCTTACGGTGTCAAGTATAAGTGCTTCTGCGGCGGCAGAGATGTTGACATCAAGGCGAAAGCCGCTGTTTTCCTCTGAATATTCAAAGGGGAAGAACAGCGCATCCGGCAATAGGGCCGGGTCCATAGTTAGATCGGCGAAGCCCAGGAGCCTGCGCTTTTGACCAAGTTGCACCACACCGGAGGTGGTCGCGCCGGTGGGTGCCGCCGGCTGTGTGATCTGGAGCGCATGCAGCATCTCGGCGATATCGAGTGGGATGATAGCCTTATTCGCCGCCGGTTTAGCAGCGAGCAACTCTGCGAGGTCCATGTTGGCCTCCCCGACGTGACCGACTACTGCTTATCCTGTAGTGCCTTACGGCAATGGCCTTCTGTGCTGTATCGACAAACGCGCGCAGAGATGCCTTGAAGGCTGCGCTGATGAAACGGTCCCGCCATGCCGAGATGGGCCTCATACCCGGCTCACGCAAACCTATACCTGTGAAGGGTCCATCAGCTCCTCATTTACACCCCAAGACAAGTCGATTCAAAATCAGGAAAGGCTCTCAGAACATCCTGACTTGTTCATCATGCATCCTATCGAGGTAGTATTGCAGAGCCGCAGCAATTGTTGCTTCAGGATCCAGGCTAATACCTTCATCGGCCCTCATTATAAGATCCAAGATATCAACGAGCTGAGCTCCAAGAGCTGTTATTTGGAACTCGTCGCTTACGTCATTGAGGCCAGCCTCGAAGTGAACCTGCTCCAACATCTTTATGTCCGGAGAATTTGGATCAATTCGTCTGATGTTCGAGTTCATTACTGCAGTAGAAAATTCCTCAATCGCGGAGTTGAGGACGTCGCTCGGGCTTCCATCCACAGGAATTGGATTTAATCCATTTCGCCCCCGCCAGTCGTTGATTAGCAACTGCACGTATTGAACATCGTTAGTTGAATTAACCCCATTCTCGCCAACGCTTTGCAGGAGAGGTGAGCGTATCTGCGCGAGTATACCCGCTGTTGCAGCGGCTGCGGCAGGACTGCGGCTTAACGCAAGCATGAGCAACGCCATGCGTAGGGCAAGGACAAGGGCTGCTTCTTGGATTGTGGCACTGCTAACCTCCGCACAAAATTTATAACCAATGATGCAACCTTCAACACGCGACCAACGCAGATACCATTTGATAGGATTGCAAGCCCAAGTACCGGAATAGACCAAAGTTTTTCCGTTGGGCGAATACTTATCACCTTCGGCATACTGAATCTGTAGGCCAGCAAGCATCTCGTTGAAATTAGCTACTTTCTGACGTCCTGCCGCACGCGATGAGGGAGAATCGGACTTTATTTCATAGAATTCTTTAATCGAACCATTATTGAAGCTAGTGTCATTGCTTACGATGTCAGGCACGAGTGACTTGTCGCCATCTCGTGCTTTTCTCATCTTGCACCAGTTCTCTGCGGCATCAGAATCGACGAAGGAATCTTTCGACTTGAGGAATTCGGCGAGCCGGAAGCAGGTATCGTCCAAAGCGTCGAAAAAATCGGTCGAGAGTGGAAGTGGGTGCGGTACGCAAACGCGCCCATTACTTAGTTTCCAATCAGAATATTTTGCGTTTATGTGCAGTTCAACCATGTTGCCAATGACATCATATATGTATCCACTAGTCTGCCGGTCATTCTCGCCATAGGCTTGCCCAATGTAGAAGCATTTCTCCATTTTCGTGCTCCTTAGAATAATCCGCTCACAAGGTTTGCTAAAACGTATAGAATAAATCTAGTGCGTATTAACTGTAGGATTTTGGAGGTTTGTTTTTGGGGTTTTTGACGGAATTTTCTGCAGATCTGAATTCAAATTCCTTATCAACATTGACAATCGGCGAATCTGCAGGCCGCTTCCAAAGAACAGCGTACTTTATTGTTCTGGTATCCCGCGCAAAATCCGATACAGACGCGAACGAAGTATTCATACCATTAATCCTGTGCGTATTTATGGTGGTCTAACCTCACCATAAGCAGCGTCATAGATTAAATTACACAGGAACACGTCTTAAGGGCAATATACGCATACTATACATTAAAGTCTATGTCTAAAGCTATAATCCAGACTCTGCTATTGAGGTACGCCCAAGGTGGAAGGGAAGACATGTGTGGCCGATTCCGCTCGCCTACCGACTGCGCTAAAAGCCATTGGAAAGCATCCGACCGAGAAGGTAATTAACTGGTTAGGCTTGCAAGCGGTCGCGTCGCCACTGGAATTGTGAAACCGGCCGGACAGGACAACTGCCTGGCTATGTTGAGGAGCGTGAATTGGTATGCCCGCCATGCGGCATCACCGAAGCTGAGGGTGATGCGCTCGGCTGATGATCGCACTTCTGAGATAACCTGCTTGGAAAGCAAGGTACAGCGCCCCAGTGGTGCATTGAGGAAGTGCTCGGGAGCTTCACTTGTACGGAGATCAAGCCGCACATGTAAGACGTAAGCATCAGCTCCGCGGTATGCTGGCGCTCGAAATTATCCGTTCACTTTGCGCGATTAGGACCATACCCTGTACTCATGAGGGTGGCCTCGTTTTGGTTCCACGGTCCGTTCCAGTTCATAGGTATAGGCCAGAACAACCAACGAGCTGCTCCAACATGTGTGAACGTTAGATATGGTTCAGTGGTACAATCCGTTCACAGACTACGGGATACGATCTGCGTATGGCTAACCTCGAGTACATAAACAGACACGGCGTGTGGTTGGAGGGAAATGTCATTCCACTTGGTTCCAATCTCAATCCGAAGAAGATGCCTCCGATCTTGACCTTGGAGAGCCTTGATCCATTGCTAGGGTCTGTAGCAGGCCTTTTTTACGAAACCACTCAGAATGGCTATCCTGTTTGGAAGATATCGCAAGGTTTACGGCCGGGCGACCCATTACATCAGACATTGTTAGGCCACTTCACGAATGAGCAGCACTGGGAACTAATCTCTGCATCTCGAGTCAGCAATGTTCTAAGCCACGGCGATCTGATGATAACGGTAGGCTCCGCGTTATGTAACTACCAACATTTTCAGGATCTAAGCTTAGGTCACGAGACGTTTAGTCAGCACAGAGACCGCTTAGCTGATATTGCCAAATATGCTAGTCTGCTGCGGCCGCTCTTTGAGGCAGAGCCCCTTCGCTTCAAGTGGACGATGATAGAATCGGAAGCTTCACCTGTCAGGGGCAAGAATCCTTTCAAGGACATCGACTGGTTTTGTGCTGCCTTGCAATCGATTGAGAAACGAGCCGCCAATCTTGCAAGCAATCCAGAAGGACTACAGGAAATTCGGTTTGATGCTATCCAGCCGCTTAGCAACACTAAGAAATCCGAACGACAATATATTTGGGAGCCGATCTTCCGGTTCTGGATCAGGACAACACAGAAGGTCGGTTATTCAGAAGACGGCCCAATCATGCGCGTCCTGCGCATCATCCACAGTACCTTGGGAATAGCCGCTCCAAACGCAGACGCCGTACGGCAAGCTATCAAGGACTTCAACGGCCGACCAAGAGCTAACAGGCGATTGGCAGCTCCAAAAAAGCAATAGTTTTAAATGCTCGCCGTAGATGATACGATGAAACGTTCAGGTGGTGCGCTGTTCTAAAAATTTCTGCTTAGTGAGCCCTAACATCCTGAAACGATATGGTTACTAAGGAAGCCGTCTGAATTTTGGAGGCGGCTTTGCACCCCAATCGTATTCTGCGCGAGAGCGAGGTCCGTGAATGCACTGGCCTCAGTCGCACGACGCGTTGGCGCCTGATCCGGAGCAACAAGTTCCCAGCACCGGTCCATATCTCCGATCATGCCGTCGGATGGAAAGAGTCCGACATCCAGGCCTGGATAGAGGCACGGACCCGAGCCAGTTCGGCGAAGGCTTCGTGAGGTGGCAGCATGAAGCGATCGTCATCTCTCTCTACTCGCAAAAGCCGCCGGCCCAAAGTTTTGGCAGCTCCGTTTGCGCCGGCCGCCTTTGAAATCTCTGGCCTTCATATACCCGTCGTTACCTTCCTGGGCCGGTTTATCGCCGATGGTTGGGAGTTCACGCACCCAGCTACGGGCGAGCATCGCGACAAACGTACTGCGGCGAAGCTGAAAGCCATGGGAGCGAAACCGGGTTGGTCTGATCTCGTGCTGATTTCGCCCGCGGGCTTGTTCCACGGACTTGAGTTCAAGCGACAGGGCACGGGGCGCCTGTCTGCTGAACAAAAAGCCTTTCGTAATCGAGCCCAGGCGCGAGGATGGCCAATCGCGGTGGTTGCCACAATCGATGGTGCGATCGCTGTCTTCAGCCATTGGGGATGCCTTACTCACGGCGCTTGGACTGGAGGACTGGCATGAAAAGCTGGTCGCCAGCGTGTATTCCTGCACATGCCAATCGAGCAACTATCGTTGGGGAGCCTGACGAGCCATCGGTGAAGTGTCATCCGGGGAGTGGAATGTCACCTACCCGGATCGAGGGAACGTTCTTTGCTCACCGGCCGCTCTGCAAGCACGAGCGCCTTGGGTTGATTGAAGCCGGTATAGTTCCGAACTCAATTGATCGGCCCACGCCAGTACTTGTCGGGCACATCATTTTCTGCGGTGCTGCCTCCTTCGAATTTGAGCAGCACCAAACATCCAATGAGCCTAGTACGCCGGCCCTACTTTTCTTGGTTCTGGATCAAGACAGTATTGCGATTGACGTCGCAGCGTTCGACCGCCACTCGGGCCGTCTTGTCACTTGGTTGAACCGGGCTTGGGCCCTTGGTCAAGCGACGATTTATGCTGCACGCTTGAGCGAGCATGGGGCTCTGCCTGTTTGGCGCTCACCACTCAGCTGGCTTCGACACAACCGGCAAGGGCTCGTCCTGATCCGTCCACGGCCTGCAGCCTATTACTTGGACGATGCCGGGCCACTCATGGCCGAGGATCACGCGCATGGGTGCGAGCTGCGTCGAGCTTTAACCCGCCCAGGTCCGCGCATTCTCATCCCGCGCGCAGGTCAGAGGGGCTAATGATGGACGAGTTTGTTGACTTGGACGATATCCAGCCAGAGAGCGGGAACGAACGGTTCGCTGGTTTTGAGGCATCTCAGGTGCCTGGAGTCACCTGGCCTGCGAATTTTAGCATGCGTTCAAGCGGGCTCTGGTTCGATGGAGACGAGAATAAGCTTGAAACTTGGCTTTCTGGCCCATTCTTGATTGAGGCAGAGGCGCGAAATCCCGCAAGCGAGTCTTGGTCTCTCATTCTTTCCTGGAAGGATCGGGATGGACGCAGTCATCGAGCAGTGATCCCCCGGGCTGAACTGGCTGGCGACGGTACTGATATCCGCAAAAGGCTGGCGGATGGGGGCCTCACCCTGGCTGGCGGGCGATCCTGTAAGGAGCGCTTTCTCCAGGCGCTGATCAGTGTGTCGTGCGCGAAACGAGTGACACTCTCCGACACAACGGGGTGGCGCGAGGGGAGCTTTGTTCTACCGGACCGCACAATCGGGCCGATCGATTGCGAGCCAGTTCTGTTTCAAGGTCGCGGCATCGGAGCAGGCTTTCACGAGAGTGGCAGTCTCGCCGAATGGCAGAAGTATGTTGGGACTCCTGCCGGCGAGCATCATCGGATCGCCTTTGCCCTGGCGGTCGCTCTCACCGGCCCTTTGCTGGAACCTCTTGGCTTAGAAGGAGGAGGCTTTCATTTGTTTGGTCCCTCTTCGTGCGGCAAAACAACAGGTCTGAAGGTGGCCGGGTCTGCCTGGGGTGGGGGTAGTGAGCGAGGCTTTACACTCACCTGGCGGACGACCGCCAACGCATTAGAGGGCGTAGCGGCAGCCCACAATCATACCTTTCTACCCCTCGATGAGATTTCCCAAATCTCGCCTCAGGAGCTCGATCATGCGACCTACGCGCTTGGCAATGGTCAAGCGAAGGCCCGCATGCGAGCTGATGGTGAAATCCGCCCGCGTGCCCGCTGGCGTGTCCCAATCCTCTCAAGCGGTGAAGTCACCGTTGCCACTCGTATTCGCGAGGCCGCTGTCATGAAGAGGGTGCGAGCTGGGCAGGAGGTGCGCTTGGTCGATGTGCTGGCAGATGCCGGATCCAACTATGGCATCTTCGACCATGCTGGCGAGGAAAAGCAGGCATCGCTCCTATCTCAAGCCCTTCAGAATGCGACGGATCGCTATTATGGCACAGCTGGTCCAGCCTTTGTGGAGCGCCTAATTGAGGCGGGTTCCGGCATATTTTCCAGAGCTCGCACGCTTCTCAACGAACTATCTACTCAGCTTGTGCCGGAACAGTCCGACGGTCAGGTAAGACGGGTAGGGCAGCGTTTCGCACTTGTAGGGGCTGCTGGAGAGCTCGCCATAGAACTCGGTGTTCTACCCTGGTCACGGGGGACCGCGAGTGACGCTGTCCAGCGCACCTTTTCCGGTTGGCTTACTCAACGTGGGGGCTGTGATCGACGGGAGGATCACACGGCCATTGAAACTGTTAGCCATTTCCTCCAGCGTTTTGGGGAGGCGCGCTTCATCCGCTTAGATCATGTCTCTTCCCTCGCTGCTGATAGCGGCCGATTCATCTCCGATCTCGCTGGATGGCGCCGGGGTGAGGAGTTCCTGATCCAGCCTGCTGCATGGCAGGAGATTACAGAAGGACTGGACTCTCTGGCGGTAGCGGAGGTTCTAGTCCGTCACGGCTACCTGAAGAAGAGCAAGGACGGCAAGAACTCGCAGGCGCTTCAGATCTGTGGCCGCAAGCGGCGCGTTTACGTAGTCGCGGCAAGCCTGTTAGGCGCTGGAGCAGTGGAATGACCTCAGCTGCTCTGCACATCAAACCCACCCAAGAGTGTGGTGTTCTCTGTGTTCTGACGTGCCAAGCTGTGGGCAAGGCAGGGGTTTTCGCCAGAACACACTTCATGCGGTCAACACATTCGAGGTGTGCCACATGCAAGTCGATCACTCCTGAGCATCCGGTTACGGCCGATGATTACGCATTCGGCACGTTGTCGAACACCAGAACACCCAGAACACCGGAACACGAACACATCGCAGATTCATCCGACCGCATTTTCTTAAGCCGTTACCGGGAGACAAACAATGCCGCAGGCTAAGGTGCCAACCCCAAAAGGAACAACCGCGTCTCCGTCCACCCCGCCCCAGCCGAGTGAGAGGGAGCAGGTTGCCATTGCCGCAGCGCGCGAGAATCTTGCGAAACGAGCGCGCCCAGTGCGCGTGATCACCGGACAGTCAGCCAATGGCGAGCCGCGGTTAGACGCCTCGCACAGCGACGTAGGTGGGTGGGTAGATCGCTTGACGGACATGTTCGGTTCAAGCTCATCGAGTTTTGCTATCGAACAGCTGCAACTGCTGATGAAGATGACGGGAGCCAATCTGTCGCCTGAGGCGGAGGAAATGGCCGTGAACGCAATGCTAGCGACCATCGCTGGTGCGCAGCCACAGAATGAAATGGAGGGACTGCTTGCCGTGCAGATGGCAGCGACCCACCAGATCGCGATGACACTCTTGTCTCGCATTGGGCGAGCAGAACAAATCCCGGTCCTGGAGAGCAACGGAAACATGGCCGTGAAGCTCCTCAGGGTCACCAAGGAGCACGCAGAGGCCATCGCTAAGATGCGCCGAGGTGGCAACCAAACCGTAAGAGTCGAGCATGTCCACGTTCATTCCGGCGGTCAGGCTATCGTCGGCACCATCACTCACCCCGGAGGGGAGGGGGGCGACTGGAAACCCGCGGATCAACCCCATGCACCCGGAGGAGAAAATGCGGAAACCTGATTTTTTGCGACTGAACCTGTCGCCCCGCTGTGGAGCCAAGACTCGGAGCGGGAGACCGTGCCGGTCTCCGGCGGTGAAAGGCCGGACGAGGTGCCGGATGCACGGGGGCGCAAAAGGTAGTGGTGCGCCCCAAGGGCAAGCCAATGGCAACTACCAACACGGTCTCTTCACCTGCGAGGCCATTCAGGGCCGGCGCGCAATCCGGGAGTTAATCCGACGGGCAAAGAGCACGCTTGCCCGGCTCACTTAGGGTTCGTCCGGCATCCCCTCGCTTCTCATCACCAGACCTCTCCCTGCCGAAATGGCTGTCATCGCAGGGACCACCAATCCCTGATGCCTAACCTTATGGAACCAAATTCATGCGTACCATCACAGAGCAATCAGATTTAGCCGAGTTTCTCTTCGAGGTGCTCGACGAGGCGAAGCCGTACCAGGAGGTCAATGCAAGCTTTTTGCTCCGACTCACAGGTATTTGCTATAGTGTGATCTACGGTGGTCTATGTGGCGAACCTGCTTACATGGCAGACATAATCGCGTTCCATTGGGAGCGACGTACCCCGCTGTTGTGCGGTACGAAACTGGTGGTTCTCGCTCAATCTCTTGAGACCGAAGGTTGTTTTGACCCTGATCGGGTTTGGAGCACCCGCAGGCTAATTGAGCTGATGATCGCCGCTCTCGACAGCCCCGATCTGCGCGCGGAGCAGGATCAAGAAACCGGGGATTGCTATGTCATCAGCACGCAGCAATTTGTGATAGAACACGGCGTGACGGTACGGGTCAAACTCGAGCCAGAGCTGGAACTCGCATCTGCAGTAGGGTCTGATTCCGCTAGCCTTTCGTGATAGCGCCAAGGATTCGGGTAAAACGTCAGCACTGCTACGGCCTGTTAGCGTCTGACAGCGTTGTCCCTCTTTGAGAGGAGGCAATGATGCTGACGGATGCACAATGGACGATCCTGGAGCCCCTGGTCGAAGCCCGCCGGCCGCATGCCAAAGTGCCCCTGTCAAATCTCCGGCGCACTATGAGCGCCATCCTGTGGCGGCATGAGAACGGAGCCAAATGGCGGTCCCTGCCGTCTCAACTCGACCCGTGGTGGATGGCAGCCCAGACTTTCATCCGCTGGGCTCGTCTGGGTGTCTGGGAGCGCCTCCTGAACCTGGTGCAGCAACGCGGTGTTCAACTTGGCATGACGTTCCTGGACGGCACCAACGTGCGGGCGCATCAGAAGGCGGCGGGGGCTCGCCGAAAAGGGGATCTCAAGCTCAACGAGACCATCGTGAGGCGCTTGGTCGTTCTCGTGGGGGATATGGCACCAAAGCTTGCGTGATCGCCGACAGTTCGGGACGGGCAGTTGCCTTCCGGATTGCACCGGGGCAGGCGCATGAGTTGCCTGACGCCATTCCACTGCTCGACAGCCTGCCAGGTGTCCCGACCTGGGTCGTAGCCGATCGTGGCTATTCCAGTCACAGTTTTCGCGAGCACATCTGGAATATCGGTGCGAAGCCTGCGATCCCGACCAAGTCCAATCAGGCGTCCGTCGCCTGCCCCGACTGGATCTATAACAACCGCAATGTCGTCGAACGGCTCTGGGCCAGGCTGAAAGAGTGGCGAGCGGTTGCAACGCGCTACGAGAAGACCGCCCGATCCTTTGTGGGCGTGCTCTGCCTCGCCGCGGCAATCGATTGGATCAGGCGCTAACAGGCCGTAGATTGTCGTAGGTCGACAAAGTCCCCACTGCGGTTCAACAGCACCCGCCAGCGATGAGGTGGATCGCCCGTGGCGCCAGGCGCTCCTGCCAAGCGCAAGGGACTGACCCATGGCTTGTGTTGACGAGCCCCTCGGGTCCCGGAGCACCGGACGTGAACACCCGACCTTACACGATCTACTGCGTCACGCCCCGACCGAGCCGCTTCGCTGCGGGAAGCTCCCTTATAGACGATTGCACGGGA
This sequence comes from Microvirga sp. RSM25, assembly GCF_044784385.1. Lineage (NCBI taxonomy): Bacteria > Pseudomonadati > Pseudomonadota > Alphaproteobacteria > Hyphomicrobiales > Methylobacteriaceae > Microvirga > Microvirga sp. RSM25. The sequence goes on from NZ_CP173039.1 coordinate 1,638,978, forward strand.
GGCGCTGGACCCAAGCGGGAAGTCTTCGTCCTTCTCCTAAGCCGGCAGAGCTAAGCCCATCTTAGTCTGACTGGATTGGCATAGCGAGCCTCCCTGCCTCACCCGGTTCGGTCGCACCCATTCCCCACCATGGAAAGCCCAGGAGAGACAGCACCTCAAAGACTTGAACTTAGTTTGTATCCGCAAAATCTTCGCTGTTGATCTGCATCTCGAATGAGAGGAAGTGGAGGTTCACTTGGTGGTTTCGAGGTGGCGTGCCTCTCAATACGAGGAATTTGAACTGATTGGCGCACAGCATCGTCAAGAGGCATGGGAGGACGTCAGCTGGTATCGACACCAATCCAATGGCCTCCGCTCGCAGAGATAAGCGGCCGATGCTACTGAGTTGAGCCAAAGCTTGATTTTCGCGGTTGAGGCGTTCGTCAGGGACGAACGTGAATTGGACCTCAGTTTCCGAAAGCTGAGAAGGCTGAACAAAACGCCCGCACAGTTTGAGGTGACGAATGCCATGATATGACTTTCCTACCTTACCGGGCTCCTCCCATAAGCCAAACGAAGCGCCCCAGCTCCATTTCACAATTTCAGCGACATAATAGACGTTTGATTGAACTGCTTGGTTCGGCCTTTGGCTGCGCTTCATTGTTCGCTTGCGGGTCTCGGCCATAGACATTCCTCCCGTACGGCGTTCCAGTGATCAATCCGCATCGGTCTGCGAGTCACGCCTTCAGTCACTTGGAACCAAGCTATTTGGGAGCAAGGGCATTTAGAAGTGATGGCGGGATAGCCTCACGAAGCCGCCACACGACCGTTATCGGTTGATTGCCAGTCGACGATACAAAGTCCACCTCGCCACAATACGTGAAGGGCGTCGGCTTCGATCCGGTTTTCTTCGTTCGCCGCACCAGCAAATGCACGTGCAGGCCCGTGGCTTTGTGGTTCTGGATCATCTGACCATGTTTTGACGCTTGCGTCGTCCGATTCTGGCTTTGCCAGGAGAACTCGACCTCGGAGACAAAGCGATCGGCGTACTGATGCTCGTCCATCATCCCGTCCTTCTCGAGCGTCACCAGCAGGAAGACATGGGGAGGCTTGGGCACAAAGCCGGCGTTCCATGTCGCTTGATCAAACGTGAGGCCGAAGGCTGGGGGAATGGCTTCGCGCGAGTATCGCTCCCACAGCTTGAGCCCTTGTCCGGCCTGGGAAGCGGCTCCCATCGGCTCCATTATCCAACTGTCGTCACGTTGATGCAATCGAACCCGATCGCTGCGTCCGGGTTGCCCAACCTCGCCGCCAAACCACCGGTGCAGGATTGCCGGAAGCTGGTTGGTCTCGTTGTCACCTGAATGTACAACGTTTATTGCGATTTTGGCGACCGTCGCGACCATGGGGTGACCATCAACAGAGACGGGCAATGGACCCTCTTCCAACGGACGCGGACCAGATTTCGCGGGCAGGAACAGAATCGGGCGTCCTCCGGGATTCCGGGTCACGCGGCAGATGACCTCGGTAGGCAAGCTGCTCTCACGGGAGAGATACCGCGCCAGACGCCAATCAAGAATTTCGCGAAGGAGGCGCCCGAGTGCGGGAGGGTCTGAAACATTGAAACTCAGCCCGAACTGGTCTCCACTCAGACTAAAGTAGGAAACATCGCGAGTTCCTTTGGCCTTCAAGAAGGCGTCGATTGGGTTCTTGAGCAGGAGGTTTTTAAGCGCTTTCTGGTCAGACAGGTCGACCGAGAAGTCCTGCTGGAGCTTGTGCATACGGGATGCAATGGTTGAGACGCGCTGGGTGAGATCATCCAGTGAGGAGCGAACCAATAGGTCATCACCATCAAGAAGAGCCAATAACAGGACGATCTTGTAGCTTCGTGTTGCTTCCGTCTTTTCGATACTTGCCAGGAAGTCCTTGTGTGTCGCCCAAGCCTCGTGCTCGGCTTCATCCAAGCCCCGCATACGATCGACAAACCCGAGCCATGACCTTTCGCTGTTACTACGTGGGCTCAGACCCGCGTGGAGCGCTTCGACGGCGGTTGGGCGAATTCCGTGGCGTTCCTCAAAGTCACGGTAGAAGGACTCGAGAGCATTCTCGGTTCCGGTTGGCTTGAGGAGATGCCTGAGGATTTCGACTGCCGCAAGATCGTAAGTCACCTCGCAACCCAGCGGCAGGCTGATGCTGTCGGAGACCAACTCGTCAAGCACCTCTCTGAGACGACCACTTGTTTCGGCATCTCGGTTCGCGAGCGCCGCAATCGCTCTAAGTTTCATCAGAAAGGCGCGGTGATTGCCGATGTAGTCGATGACGGTCAGGCGATCCTTCCCGGCAGACTTGCGGAGTCCACGCCCGAGCTGCTGCATCCAGATGATGGTGGACTCAGTCGGGCGTAGCATCAGCACGGTGTCGATGCTCGGCACATCCACTCCCTCGTTGAACATGTCGACAGCAAAGATGACGTCAAGTTCGCCAGCCTCGAGTTGGCTGAGCGACGTTGCGCGGGGCGCGGATTTGGGACCAGAGTGAACCGCGGCAGCCCGAATTCCTTCTTGGTCGAAAAACTCCGCCATGAAGTCGGCATGGGTTTGTGAGCAGCAGAAGGCAATGCACCGTTTGCCGCCGAGCTTCTGGAATTGCTCCAAGGCATTCCTCGCGCGAGCCTCTGTTGCAACCGCGGCAGTCAGCTCAGTCAAATCAAATTGGGCATTCCGCCACGGGATGTTGCGGTAATCCACATCGTCTGGAACACCGAAATAACGAAATGGGCAGAGGTGGTCTCCCTCGATTCCATCATGGACGCCCGCCTGGAAGACGAGATTCTCCTGACAGAGCCCCAGAAGGTCGCCACCGTCGGTTCGTTCCGGCGTGGCAGTGAGACCAAGGAGAAACTTCGGTTGGAAGTGGTCAATCACGCGACGATATGTGCTCGCTGCAGCGTGGTGGAACTCGTCGATGACGATGTAGTCGAAGTCTTGTGGCCGAAACCGCGAGAGATGATTCATGCGACCCAGCGTCTGGATCGACGCGAATAGAAGATCAGCTTTGATGTCGTGCTGATCGCCAGAAAGGCGTCCAATTCGCGCGTTCGGGCGAACTCGTCGGAATGTCTCTGCGGCTTGATTCAGAATCTCCTCGCGATGGGCCACGAACAAGACGCGCTGAAACTCAGTCCGATGGCTGTCAAACGCAGCAAGCCAGGTTTTGCCTAACCCTGTGGCCAGGACGACCAAGCCGGCCGTGAAACCATCCTCGCGAGTCTGTTCCAAAGCCGTAAGGGCTTCCCGCTGGATGGCGTGAGGTTCGGGAGCGGGGAGAGGGGACTCATAGGTAACCCCCGCCTCCCGAAGGTCCGGGATGCCACGACGTTCTTCGTACAGATCAATCCAGTCTGGAGTTACCGGGACGGACGCGTCACCATCAAACAACTCGTCGAATCCGTTATGAATTTCAGAGAACCCGCCCGTGTCATGGCTTGAGACAACCTTGTAATTCCATTCGATCGAGGTGGTCAGGGCGGATTCCGAGAGATTGGAGCTACCGACAAACGCGACGCCTCCGGTGCCGGTCAGGAAGATGTAGGTTTTGAGGTGAAAACCTCTGGAGTGGGTCTCGTAGACGCGGAGTGAAAGATTGCCCTCGAGGTCGGCTAAACGACGAAGCGCGATAGGCTCTGTCACATCGAGGTAGTCGCCAATTAGAATCCGAGCTCGACCGCCGCGCGCCAAGAAATCTTTCAAGTGCTCGACGATAAGCCTCGCGCCGCTGTCGAGAAGGAAAGCCACGGCAATATCGCAGGCTGTAGACTGGTCCATGTGGACAAGGAGGTGTGGAAGAAAGTGGTCAGTCCCACCCGTTACGAGCCGTTGCTGCTCCGGCCGCGAAGGTGCTTGGGGTAAGAGATAGTTTGCTTTGCTCGGGATGACGTGACGGACACCGCCACGAGGATCAGAGACATCGCCTGTGTAGCGGGGAATGACATGAAGGTGAAAATGGAAGACGGTTTGCCCGGCGGCCTTCCCATAATTGAAACCAACATTGTACCCGTCCGGCGCGTGGAGGCGCTTTATGGCTTCAATCCCTATATCGACGGACTGCCAGACAGCCTTCTTCTCGGCATCGTCAAGATCGTCCCACGTGGCAGCGTGCCTCCGAGAAACAATGAGGAGGTGTCCGGGTGAGACCGGGAAGGCGTCCCAGAGTGCAACAACGTGTTCATCGGAGAAGGCAATGCGGCTAAGCTCAACAGTGCAGAAGGGACATGTGTTGGACATAGGGCGTCAAACGGTACTTTCGCCGAGTTAAGGGGACCTGTGTACGGCTGAGCAAGGATGCGCAACCTCCGAACTAGGTGGAGCAGCTCGGGCTAGTCGTGGAAATGTGGTGCCCATTTAGAATGTCTTGGGGAGTTGCTTGAACGTAATCGGGCGGGCTTTGGGTGCGGGTGGTACAAAACGAACGACCAGTGTCGCGCACTCTGCTGTTGCGTCAGATTCATGTTCCCAACATAGCTACCTCGAACGTGCATAGACCTCTTCTTCCAACAGCTTATTGCAGAACAGAATTATACTTTAGTCGGCCCTCAATGACGCGCATTGATGGGGCTAAGCGGTGGTACACCTCTTGCTTTTCCCAGTACGCGATGCAGAGTTAACCTTGTGGTAACTTTGGGGCACGTTGATAATGGATGGGGCAGGTGGTCCGGACCGCTTTGGGACGGACGCAAAGCACGACTTTTCGAGCCAAGGCCATGCACTCCTTGGCTGGTATCAGACAACAGCAAGACCATTCCTAGAGCAAACCGCACCTGACCACCTGGTGGCGCTTGACAACGACGCCGATCGCCTCGCGCGCCTTCTAGCGCGCCCTGAGCAAGTGACTGTCTGCTTTCTCGGTCACTCCGGGATCGGCAAGTCCACGCTTCTTAATGCTGTAGCCGCTGGACGCGATCAGGTACTGCCGGCCGGTGGGATTGGTCCTCTGACCGCGCAAGCCACTGAGGTTCAATTCAGTGAGACTCCGTCGTTCACCGTCCATTACCATAAGCGCAAGCACCTCTGGAACATGGTCTTCGCCCTCGAACGAGCTCACGAGCGCGCTGTAGGCTCTACCAACCCGTCTTCGAACGCGGTTCCCCTCGGTGAACTCGACGAGATCACCCGAGACGAGCTGGTCGAGGAAGCTGGTGACACGGAGGCCTCCGGAGCAGAGTCCACTATAAGTATTTACTCAAAGCAGGCGATGCAGATCATCGCCGGAGATCAGTTTGCCCAACGATCTCCCACGTACCTGATAAACTGCCTACGCCTCGCGTGTGGTCAGAAGCCCAACTGGGATACCCCTGTTGAGGCTGCTGACCTTGAGCGGATACAAAGGGTCGAAAGAGCTCTCCAGCTGGCCGATGCCGGCGAGGCTTACAAGCGTCAGAGCGAAGGAGACCGCCATGAATTCTCTCGGGACTTAAGGGATCATGCAGCCGGCTTTCTCGCGCCCCTGATCAGCAAAATCACGGTAGGCTGGCCTTCCGATTTAATGCGGGCGGGGATCAAGCTGGTTGATCTACCAGGCGTTGGTATTGCCCAGGACGCGTATCGTCGCGTGACGAAGGAGTATATTCGAGAAAAGGCGAGGGCGGTCGTTTTGGTGGTCGACCGTGCCGGACCAACTTCAGAAACTGTCGAGCTCCTCCGTACAAGTGGGTATTGGGACCGTCTCGTTGGTGCAGCCGATGATCCTGAAAGTGATCCCTGTAATTTGATCATCGCAGTCACCAAAGTTGACGATGTTGCAAGCGAAGAATGGCGCAATGCGCCAGACCAGCCGGACAAGCCGAAGCCGAGAAAGCGCGAGGTGTACGCCGCTTTGGTCGACGAATTCAAACCCCGCATGCGCCGCCAAATTGCTGACCAACTCGGAATGATCGGCAGCACAGGCAACGAGGCGGTGAGCACGGCTCGAGCCACAGCCCGTGACCAAATCTTGAACACACTGGAGGTTCATCCAGTTTCGGCGCCCGAATACCGCAAGCTTCTTCTCGATGACGAGGAGGACCGCCCATTCCTTCGGGCTGAAGGTGATACCGGAGTTCCTGGCCTGACAGAGAGACTGGTAGCACTCGCTGCCGCCGAACGGGCCAACCGTCGCAATGGCATCATCGAAGTGTCCGATCGATTCCGCCAAGGTGTTGTCGGCGAGCTTATGCGACTGGATGGCCTGTGGCGTGAACAAACGAGGGCAGCAGACGAAGCCGAAAAACTCGAACGCGAGCTGGAGGGTGTTCTTGCGCCCAAAAGGAAGGAGCGCGACCTCCGGGTCGGTGCATTTCGGGAATTTCTGGAGGGGACGGCTCAGACCCGCGTTCGAGAGTTGGTTCTCGAGGCGCGCGAAGTAGCGGAGGAGGAGGTAGCAACCTACCTGTCGAGCCTTCAGCATGCACACTGGGCGACATTGCGAGCGGCCGTACGCAGAGGTGGTGCATTTTACGGAAGCCGTGCGATCAACCTTCCAGATGACATTGCGAGTAAGTTCCAGGAGCCAATGGCAGCGGTCTGGGGTCAGAAACTTCTAAAGGATGTGAAGGTTCGGACTGAGCAGTTTGCAAAAGATCAGCAGGCTCTCGTTGAGGAGATTTGTATTTGGGCTCAGGAACGGACTGAAACCACTACGGTGCAGCTTTTGAGCAATCAGCGTAAGAGGATTGCGCGACGTGCCGCACAGATGCAGGACGTCGGAAAAGAGGCCGTGACTGATCTTAGAAAGGTCGTGAAGCAAACGCTTTATGACGCCATCGAAAGGCCAATCCGCACAGCATGTGAAAAGTTTGTAAGAGACGGCAATGACAGCGGAGCCGGTGTGAAGTTTCGGATTCTGGGTTTGTTCCAGGAGCTCGCCAGGCGCGCTACAAAGGCCGCACAAGACCCCGCGACTAAGATTTTGCAGGAGAACTTCTCCTCAGTTCGCGCTGACGTTCGCAGTGCGTTCGAAACTTGGGGTGACCCTCTTCAGGAGACGGCCGACCTCATCGTGCGACGACACTCAGACCGGGTGACCCGCGAAGATGCGGAAAAGCAGGATGAGATGATCAAGACAATAGCCAGCCTGCTTAACAGCACGCCCGGGCTTGAGCAGAGCGTCACGCAATGACCACTGTTCCGGCGAGCGCTGTCGTCGTCTCATACAATGGACAGCTACGTGCCGTCATCCGCTCCGTTCAGGACTTCGGATTTGAGACATACGACCTCGCGGCAGCACCGCGCCGTCTCCTTTCGGCACGTGCCTCAACGCCGTTAGTCGAATCCGGCGTCGACGTCCGGCGCGTGGAACCCGTGCCATCTCCTTCTGAATTGCTGCAGGGGTTACCGCATGGCGAGAGCTGGCTTGGCGTGAGCCAGAGGACTATGGCGCGGGTGCTTGCTGCCTTCCTTGTGGGAGAGGATCCACAAAGGCGACTGGATGCACAATCCGCGGCTACACTTATGCATCAGCTGAGCCTTGTGCAGCATGTGCTCGAGAACCCTAGCCTGCGCAAAGTGCTGATCGCCGACGAAGTTGGCTTGGGAAAGACCATCGAAGCTGGGCTCATTGTTAAGCGGGTGAGCGAGGGTGGTGGTCACCTGCGCGTTCTGTACCTCGCGCCGGCCCGATTGGTGAGCAATGTTGCATTCGAGTTTAGGGACAAACTCAATCTCGATGCGCGGTGCTGGGTTGCGGGGAGTGCTGCCGATGCGCGCCTTAGTGACGATCGGCTCGTCGTTGCCAGCATCCACAAAGCCGTATTCGGCGACAATTTGCAGAAGGTTGTCGAGAGTGGTCCGTGGGACGTCATTGTTGTCGACGAATGTCACCATCTGTCCGATTGGGGTTGGGATGGTGGCAAACCCAATCGGTCATTTCGTCTCGTCAGCCAGCTGGTCCGAAGCCTTCCGACGAATGGCCGCCTGATCCTAATGAGTGGCACTCCCCATCAGGGGAGCGAGGCGCGGTTCCGAAACATTCTCCGGCTCCTGAACGATGACGGCCAAAGCCTCGAGTCATCTGCTGGTCGCGTAATCTTCCGCACGAAGGATCGGGTGCGAGACTGGAAGGGGCAACCATTGTTCCCGGGCCGCGACGTAAGGTCCCCAGTCGTCGTTCAGTTGGGAGCGGGGTACGAACGTTGGTATGAGAACGTTGGGCTGCTCTACGAGGGATCTTTCGCAGATGGAGCTCGCGGCAGGGCGAGCGCATGGGCCAAAGGTCAAGCGCTTCAATGGGCGGCGTCTAGCGTCCAGGCAGGCCTGGGTTACCTGGTTCGGCTCGCCATGCGGCGGCTTGGATGGACGCTCAAGAACGAGCGCTTGCGCGAAGCGATCGCCGCTCTTCGTCCCTATCGTGGGGGTAAGCCGGACGAACCATTGGACGCCCTTTTTGCCCGACTTCAGAAGCAAGTGGGCGCTCAGGTGCTGCACGAAGACGTCCTCGGGGACGACGAAGACGTTGAGGAGGAAGAATGGAGGCCCGATCCCCAGGCTCTTGAAGCACTTTTGCGTGATGGAGTTGCATTGCTCCAAACGCCTGCAGCAAATGCGAAATGGGACGCACTTGTGCCACTCATCGATGCTGCCGAGGATGAGCGGATTGTCTTTTTTGCTCAGCCTGTCGAGACGGTAGCGGTGGTGGCCGCCTTTCTGGAGCAGCGGTATGGCCAGAAGCCAAGTGTGATCATCGGCAACCAGTCGGAAGAGGAGCGCCGCTCTCAAGTTGCGGCCTTCCAGGCCGACGGCGGCCGCCGCTTTCTCGTCTCATCCCGCGCGGGTGGCGAGGGGTTGAACATGCAGCGGGCGAGGAGATTGATCCACCTTGACGTGCCTTGGAACCCGATGGAGCTCGAGCAACGGATTGGCCGTGTGCATCGGTTTGGTTCCCGCCGAACGGTGATTGTTGATACAGTGGTCGCCGCGGGCAGCCGCGAAGTTCAGATGTATCGCGCTGCGCGAGAGAAGTTGCGTCTGATCACGAGGCAACTCGATCCTGAGCAGTTCGAGCTTCTGTTTAGTCGAGTCATGTCGCTGGTTGCGCCCAAGGAGCTCGAAGAGCTGTTAAGTCACACCCCAATAGGACAGATGAGTGCATCAGCCTCTAACGAACTTGGCCAGCTCGTCAGCAAAGGCTACGAAGCTTGGCGGGCTTTCGACGATGCCTATCGCACCAATGCTGAGCAAATTCAGTCGCTTAGCGGAGGCGAGGCAGCATGGGCGGACCTGGGCCAGTTTCTTATCAAGCACTGTGGAGCAGAAGCAGGTCCTAATACGACGCGAACCTCATTCACGTTTGACGAGGATGAGATAGTAACGGTTGACGAGACGCTCCCGACAATTCGCTTCGATGGCGCCCTGTATGCCTGCGGTGACGTGGGCGGGATCAAGCCGGAAGCGGTGAATGGTGAGCCGATCCTTCAGCTTGGTCTCAATATCCCGGAGGTCTCGAACGCGATCCGGCGTGCATTCTTCCCGGATCGACCCTGCGGAGCAGCCTACCTGACGCGCCCTTCGAGACTTCCTTCCGAAGTGCCAAACCAGCCGTTCGGACTTGTGTACTTCTTGCGTCAGAGTCTTCGTTTCGGTGACGAACGGCCTACTGAGGAACGCCTGTCGTTTCACTGCTATTGTATAACAAATTCGAATAGCAATCCAAGAGAGCTCTCCAGCCGAGAGGCCGCAAGCCTTGTACGGAGGCTTTTCGATGCCGCTCGGATCAAGGAGCCACAACCGACAGGACTGGAGCCCTTACTCGTGGCTGCCGAGGCAAGTTTCGCCTCGGCACTACGCCGTCCGACGGAAGACGACTTCAATGCACGCGTGCGTCATGTAGCTTGGCCCATCGCGACAGTTGTAGTCGTCTGAGCTGGGTCTTTGCGCCTTTCGCATTCGAACCAAACACAAGCCGTAACGGCCCTTGTCGGGAGAGCGAAGTTAGACCGCGTTAACGGTAACTTAATTACCACGCCAATGCCATCCGCTGTCTAGCCGCAGCGTAGGTAACTTCCCAAACCATTTGGTCCAACGCCTAGAAAAGGCGCTTGTCGCCGGCTCGTGTGACGAGGAGGGGATGAGTTCCTTCTCCTCGTCGAAACTAGTGCTGCGCGGACGAACGACTCTGACGGCCAGTGGTTCTGGGCCGCAATTAGCCCAGCACAATCCGCGCCAGTCGCTCGACCTCTAACATATCAAGGCCGGTGCCCTCGACTTCTTTTGTCTCAATCAATATGCGGTCAGCTCCATTTGCCTCGTCGACAGGTTTTACGCCAGCCTCGAGATAGGCCTTCCTCTTTACCTCCCAACGCTTGGCATAGACCGGATCGGATAGGAGCCCGAGATGCTCCCAGTAATACGTTATTCCGCTTGCATCGTCCTCAATCGTAAAATCGGGCCACCGTGTTCGCCCGCCGAGCTCAAGCGGCTGCTCGTAGACGTACCCCACGCCCATTGCGATTAGTTTCTCAGCGATCGCGAGTTCGGCCTTTGAGCGCACCAACTCGTTGCGGCTCGTGCGGTGCAGCAACTGCTTATCAAGGAAAGTAAGACCTGTCGTCGTTACGACCTCGATCGGTGCTGGCTCCGTGAAGAGGTCCGTCATCCGTCGGGCGATTTCTGAAGCAGCGGGTTCAGCATAGCGTCGAAGCGCGCCCACCTCATCTTCGTGCAGGATGACAATACGATCTTGATGCCGGGTCAGGGCCGTGTAGAGGAGCTCGCGGGTAAGGGGCCGACAATGCTTAGGCACGATTAAAAAGGTTTGGCCGAATTGGCTGCCTTGCGTCTTGTGAACCGTCAGTGCGTAGGCCAGTTCGAGGTCAGGAGACCCGTCATCTCCGCTGAATTCCCAACCTGGATATTTGAATGCGACACCAGGCTGGCTGTTGAACTCAACCTCAATTTCGCGCGGCCGCTTCTTCATATTGCCACGCTTATACCCACCGACGACGACGCCAATGTCGCCATTTGCAACATAGGCTCCTTGCTGCGTGGGATAAGTTCGACGGCGACCATTGTTGCGAACGTTGATCACCTTGTCCCCCCAGAGCAGCCCTTGAGGGCCCGCGGGCTTTGGAATTTTGGCCCACCGATTAGTCTCAGCATACGCCTTTGTGCCCGCACGAAAACGCGTCTGGACAGCGAGGTTGACTGCATCCACGCCAGCTAAACCAGCTCGTACCGGTGACAAAATTTGCCAGTTGTGAGACTTCGCGGCGGCGCCTCCATCGCTGCCGACGCCGCGAGCCGCCCAGAAAAACACGCGGCCCTCGTAGTCGCTGCCACCGATGGACCGGGCGAAGCCGTCCTCATCTGTAGGGCCAGAGAGCTTTAGTCCCGAGACAAGCTCCGCCGCCAGGAGGTTATGGATAACGTTTGGTCCACTCCATCGAACTGAGCGTACGTGCTCAAGCGTGCCGGCGTGCAGCGCATCCCAGACCTCATCCGCGCCTGCGTCGAGGGGTTCGCCGCTGAACTGACGCGCAAGTAAGACATCGCCACGGCTGCCGCCGCGCTGCCGACCGATGACCGTCAACTCAGCATAGCCTTTGGCAAGGCGGGGAAAGAGCGGGGGCTGCTCGGGAGGCGCCAGCTGGCGGCAGATGTCCACGAATGGTCTACCCGCACCAATTGGCGGCAGCTGGCGAGGATCACCGACAAGCACGAGGCGCTCGACGCCCTCGATCGCATCGAGAAGCGCCGCCAATTGGTCCTCAGTTAACATCGAGCATTCGTCGACAATGACTGTGCGGTATGACTTTTCACGTGGCGCAGCTGAATTGCAAAAATAGCGGCCACTTCCGCCGTCATAGCGTTGCAACCCTTGAAGGAACTGCGCCAGCGTCTTGCCTTGCCCAAGCCGTTTTGTTGCTTCCTCAAGGCGCACACGAGCCTTTCCGGTCGGTGCGAGCAGAAGGACGCGCGAGCTGACCTCTGGCAGATCGCAAAGAATTTTGAGGAGGGTAGTCTTGCCCGAGCCGGCCGGACCTACCAGCACCGAGAAGCGCCCGCAGGCGATCTGCTCCAGCGCGGCCGATTTCTCCGTGCGTGCGCGCTCCTCGTCAGTGATATCATCTGTGCTCGATCCCGCAACGGTGCCGAGTTCCTTGTCGACAAGTGCGCGCCAATCATGCGCTAGTTCATGCCGCTTCCCGCCCACGCGCCTGATTACGGCATTCGTGATCTCCTTCTTAGCCGCGGCGTAGCGGGTGAGCTTAAAAGCAGGCTCTCCCGCAGCTGTCTTCGCCCGGGTGAGACCATCCGTGAGATAGCCTTCATTGATGGCAATCACGTCCTCATCGACTGCACATTTCGGATCAAGCGGTGCTGTAAGCGCGCGCTGCACGATCCAACTCCGGGGCAAGAGCGTGTGACCTGAGTCTGTCACAGCCTTCTCTAAAAGGTCCATCATCAAAGCGCGAACGCGTCGCTTGTCGATTGCATCATCCATCGCACTCGGCTCTGGCAACGGGCAGGTTTGGCGAATTGCTTCGGTCGGAAAGACCCCACGGTCGACTGTGCCGAATGAGATGCGCTCCGCGGCCGCCTCGTCACGTTCAAACATTAGGTATGGATTGGCGAGAAGCTCGTCATCGGTCGTCACGGGCAAGAACGAGCGGACGCTCGATTGATAGGTACGTTCGGCCTGCTCGGGGCTGAGACTGCAGCGAGCGACAAGCTCGAGCAGCGCTCTCCGCTGCTTCGGAAGCGCTGACCACTTCTCTCGAAAGCCCTTACCAAAACCAAGTACCTCAGCCTCCGGGAAAAGCTTGGGGTCCGATGCGAAGGCATCGATAAAGCTAAACGCATCGAACACAATGCCATCTTTGGCCCCAGCACGCACGATCTCGTGCGCGAGCAGGATGCCGTGTTCGAGGCCGAAGGCCGAGAGTGCACTACCAAGTCCCGGGTGAGCCCCTCTTGCAATCCATAGACGCGCAAGTTCTTGGTCGATCCATCGGAGTGCCTTTCCAACGTCGACATCCGCGCGCTCGGCCGCCGCCTTAAGCGCGGCTGCACATGCGAGCAGTGACGCGATTGCCTGATCATCATCGAGATGCTCGGAGGCGTAGGAGTATGCGTCGAATTGATCGTCGGGAGCGAAGGCCGTGCAGGCTTCCAAGTCGAGGGAGGGGTCGGATGTCGCCGCATTCAGCAACTCGTGGTACGGCATGAGGAAACCGTCGGTACCGTTCGGCCTTATGGAGTGCCGCACAGAGCGCTCCCAAAGTACGCCCTCAAGCGGACCAGGACGATCATAGGCGTAGTCGATTGACGGACCGATCCCAGTGACCCGACCAACGCCGACGATCACCCGCCGGCTGTTCTCCGAGAGCGGTGTGCGTTTGGCGTAGAAGAAGCACAGAGAATCCTTCGGCTTTAGGGCACCGAAGAACGTATCGAGCATGACGAGCTGATTGTGCCGGTCCTGAATCCAACTCGTACCAAAGGCGAGCTCAGGCTCTCGTTCTGGGTCATAGCCAAGCCGGAGTGTCTCCGCCTTGCCCTTAAGGCCTGCATGATCGTCACCCTCGATCTCGCGGCGAAGCATCCAGCCGAACGGGATGCAAGCCGCAGCAAAGGCCTCCAGGCGCAGCGTCGTTTCTGCAAAGTGGCCATGCGTATCCGGGCTCAGCGCCTTGTAGGGATGCTGCTTGCGCAGGATGAGGTCGTGATCCGACATAAAGGTCACCCGCTCATCGACGCACGGGGGGCGCTCTGCTGGCATCAACTCATCGAATAGGCGCTCCCGGATATCGTCCTGGTCGGGCCGTTTGTTCTTCGCAATACGAGCTAAAATCAAACACGACGTATTCGCACTCGGTGCCGCACAAACACGGCCACTCCACCCAGAATCATGCCACGGCACACGTATCGTGACGTGCTGGCGTGCCAGCCGTCTTGCCCCCTGAATCATCCTCTATCCCCCAGACACTTCGGCCTTCACCTATCAGTCTCGGTTGTCCCGAGTTTTTAGGCAAGTTGTACTCAAGTGGAGTTCAGCTTGACCGGGTTTCGTTAAGTCACACAAAAAGGACATTCGGGATTTCGAACTGATATGGGGTGTTACGGGTTTCCTTCCACTGTTATCTTTCTGCCTCTAGAGCGACGTGAGGGAGCGCGTCGTCTCCGAGACGGCTCGTTAGCAAAGCCAGGACTCGCGGGCCCAAGGTTCTTGACGTCTGACCTGAAATCATCTGCAGCGACGACCGCATTGGCACGGCAACTGGCCCTGCTACACATGGCTTGAGAGCCGTTCAGGCCGGACCGAACCGCTTTTTCTGGTAGCTCAGCAAATCTCTGGGTCCAAGGGCTGCAGTGCTCGGCCCAAGGCGGATGAAGAAGTCCTCGTCTTGTCCCTTGCTTTTGCAGAAAACAGGCGTGTCACTTTGCCTGCACTCGATCCAGCAGATCGTCCGATTGGATACCTCAACGAAGTTGGTTCGAAGGTTCGTGAGTGCGGCAGCGCCGAGGCTGGTTTTAAGTATATCAGTGATAAAGAGCCCCGCCTTGTCGATGTTACGGAACTCGTCCTGGTCAAGCCCGACCACGGTGCCATTATCAGAGACACCAATCAGCAAGTTCCCGCCCTCGGTGTTCATGAAAGCTGCAAGTGTCTTTACCCACGCATGCACAATCACATCGTCGTTCTTGCCGGTGTTCAGGTTGCGCCGAATGGTCGATTTGAACTCAATCTGGGCTCCCTCGCCGCGTGCAATGATGTCACGGACTGCTTGGCTAGGCAGCCCCTTGCGATAGGAGTTGACATACTCGTCGGCGGCCCGGGCAAAGGTTACGTGCTGCTGAAGTTCCTCTGCAAATTCCTCTTTGGCAACATCAATCTGGACTCCATCGACGAGCTGCAGGGCACCCATGATGGATTGTGCGTACTCGTTCGGCGTTAGCTTCCCCAACATCAACCCAAGGGGAGCCAGAAGGCTCTGGTTTCCGGTTATCCCGAACAGCCCAAAGCAGGCAGATTGCCTTTCGAGCTCCATCCCAAAGAACAAGTCTTCTACCATTCGCACTAGATCCGATTCCGCAAACTCCTCGGCTGAGACGAAACCTGGGTTGATGTCCTTCAGCGCTTCGTTATCGATAAACTCGTCGACGAGCCTTTCGTTTGCCTCGAACTCAGCCGATTCGGCGGCGCGGCGGAGCAGCGCGAAGCGCTCCTTCCCGAGGGTGTCGTGTAGCCAAGCGTGAAGAGGCTCAAGGCGGCTTATCTGAGCCATCGCCGATTTGGGATCAGCCGCAAGGCGGAGGCTCGCATCTTGCCTGAGAATTGTAGAAAGATGCTGTCGAACCCAGCTCCCGATCGCCGTGAAGTTCTGCTGATCAGAATAAATTGTATATGAACTGAAGAAAAGAGGTGACAGGCTTCCATTGGATTCGAGTAAAACTCGCCCGCGAGCTCCGTATTCTGATCTGATATGCTTGAGAAGGGAAGGTGCTGGATGCGTTAACTCGTGCTTTCCATCAGCCGTCATGATCCTGCGACCATCGAACTCAAGCGCGAAACGTTCATCAATTTCGACCAAGTCTATATCGTGGACGTCGATATCCAACTTTGCAGCCATTCCCTCTTATCCTCAAACTAAGACCTAGAGCCAGCGAATTGAAACTATTGCCGTTTCAGCCCGGTTCAACAAATTGCAGCAGTTAAGATTGTGCCTTCTGAGAGCGCAGTCTGACATAAACGCTCAGAAAGGTTTCTAAGCAGGAGCTCATTTCAGAAGATTCGCGGATTAGCGTCCCTGGCGGCGGGCAAGAGATGCCATATAGGGGGAGGTTAAGGGCCTGAACTGACACTGCCTCCCTTTTGCACAGCACCAGAAATCTTTGTTGACCTTGACGTCTCAGCATATGGAACGCCTCGCCTCAGGCGAGGCTCTTAACCTGAGACTCTGCGCCAGAAATTCATGAGGCTGCCACGTAGCTGTGGAATGATATCGGCTTTAGCCGATGCCTGCTGCCGGAGCACCTGGTTTTCGCGCAGTAAATCCTCGATACGGCGGCGCAAATGCTCGTTGGCCCGCTCCAGCTCATTGATTTGCTCGAGCTGTTCTATGCGCTCTGCATGGTATTCACTGAGTCGAATGACCGGCTCCTCCACCCGAACTGCGCTACTCTGGCTTAGAGACGCTGCAAAGGATTCCTCTGGACTAGTGTCACTTCTCGCTAGAAGCTCCTGATCCAGACTGGAGTTTTCGTCCTCTGTGAGGTCAAAATCATCCAAAAGTGTCATTTCCTCTGCGGAAATGTCCAGCTCGTCCTCGGTGTTTTGGGCGTTCGAAGGGTCCAGAATCTGCTGTCCCAACTCGCCAAGATGCGCGAGGAGCACTTTCGCCATTTCAGGAGGCACTTCAGCTAAATAGACGCATTGGAGGCCATTACCCGTACGTCTTTGGAGAGGAGAATACTTGTCAGGTAACGTCGGTCGGAGCTCATCAATATAGTTGGCAGGGTAAAGGCTGATCGGAGAGTGATGCCACTCAACGGGAACAAGCCAGCCTTCCGTATTCCAGTTCGAACCCGCGTTGCCAAACTCAGACGGTTTAGCGGCAGTCACCGCTTCTTGCTGAACAATGCCGATGAAGCTGATCTGCTGACGAAAATATGAGAATACAATGTCACCAGGTTTCACATGGCGCATGTTCTCGTAGAACTGGTTGTACGCGCCATTGCTCTTGGACTTGGGCGACCAGAGATAGCCATTCTCAATTTCCTGCTGCCATGTTTGATTTTGATTGACCCACCAGAAATTCATAGGCGCCCTCCAATTTGCCCGGACCTTCTCATTTAAGGTTCTTCAACTGCTTGGCGGAATCCACCTCCGGACACGGAAGAACTAAATATAGCGGTACTATGGCGAGCGGCTTCTGCTCTAAAGGGTGAGAACCAGACCTGTTCGGCATTCACCACTTGGCTAACTGAACAGACATGCGCCTGCCATCATGAGTACTGATGAAGGATGCTGGCACAGCGTACAGGCTTTGGTCCTAGTCCAAGTGACCAACGGCCTAACCACAATTTCTATTGTTATCTATTAATAGGAGACTCACGAAAGTTGGCATCTCGGGCATCATATCTAAGCGGCTGAGAGGATGGGCTGCGCCCGCATTCGGGTTGCGGCGCTGCAAGCCCGGGAGGTTGCCCGGATTGAACGGACGGAACCGACATGCGATATTTCTGGCTTATTCCTTTCAGTATTGCGCTACTCGCCTCACAAGAGGCTAAGGCCGTATCGATCCGGAAGATTATCGAAGCAATCGAAGAAGCATTCTCGTCACCGAATGCTTTTCCTCACTCTCATCCCAGTCCTGCACCTCCGTCAGGTGAGGGAAATGTCGTCGAGGACTTCATCGTCAATCAAGGAGTTGCTGGCGGCGGGCGCGCGTTGAACAGGGAGTATAAGCGGAAGCCGCAGTACGATGCTGAGCAACGGCAACAATCCTCCACAACCTGTTCCGGTGGCAGTGAACAAGAGCATACTGAACTCAGCTATCCATCGTCACCAGTCTATACTCCGGCCGAAGCTGGGTGTTTGGATCGATCCGATGCGTCATCATGGGGGCCAGGCCCCATGTTCACCGACTACGAACTATCGGAGGACTTCCGAGAAGGGCTTGAAAGGTGGCAATCTTTTACGCTTGAGAGGACCCTCGATGTCAGCAACTCCATTTCAGGACCTGTTCGGAATGACGAGTAGCAATCTTCCAACCTCCACATGCAAGCCAAAGTTGATTTATTGATCCGGCTTGGGTGCTCTTGAAATCTGCGGCTGGGTGATCCAGTTTGACGGGATGAAACATGTTGACATGCGCAAGCTGCCCGCAGCCGCGCAAGAGGAGCGCCGCCGGCAGGTGATCGGCCTGCGCGAGAGCGGTCTGACGTATGATGCCATCGCCGCCCAGGTGGGCCTGACCCGCACCGGCGTGTTCGATATCTGCCGCCGCTTCGCCGAGCAGGGTCTGGCCGGACTGGCCAGCGGGCCGCGCGGCCCGGCGCCCGGCACGGGACGGTTTCTCGAGGCCGAGCAGGAAGCGCAGGTCCGCGCTCTGATCCGCCGGCACACGCCCGACGACCTCGGCCTGCCCTTCGCCCTATGGAGCCGGGCGGCGGTGCGGATGCTGATCGAGCGCCACTGTGGGGTCCGGCTGGCGGTGCGCACGATGAGCACCTACCTGGCGCGCTGGGGCTTCACGGCCCAGAAGCCGCTCCGACGGGCCTACGAGCAGTCGCCGAAGGCGGTGCGGCACTGGCTGCGGCAGGACTATCCGGCCATCGTGGCGCAAGCCAGAAGAGAGAAGGGCTCGATCTTCTGGGGGGACGAGACCGGCCTGCGCTCCGATGATGTGCGCGGCCGCAGCTTCGCCCCGCGGGGCCGCACCCCTGTCGTCCGCCCCAACCACAGGCGCGCGGGGCTGGGCCTGATCTCGGCTGTGACCAACAAGGGCGAGCTGCGCTGGATGGTGCTCAATGGTGCCGTCACGGCCCCGAGCCTGATCCGCTTTCTCGGCCGGCTGATCGAGGATGCCAACGGCAAGGTGTTTCTGATCTGGGACAACCTGCCGGTCCATCGGGCCCGGGCGGTGCAGGACTGGTTGGCTGAGCGCCCAGAGCAGATCGAGGTCTTTCACTTGCCTCCCTACAGCCCAGAACTCAACCCGGACGAGGGCCTGAACGCCGACCTGAAGCACGCCGTGACGCGCAAGCCGCCGGCCCGCAGCAAGCCCGAACTTAAGCGCGCCATCATCAGCCACATGCGCCGGCTCGCCAAGTTGCCCGACCGGATCCGCAGCTACTTCAGGCATCCATCTTTCCGTTATGCCGCGTAATTCAAGATCACCCAAGCCGGATCAATAACTGTTACTCATTGAAGGAATATAGTGACGTGAGCGAGTTAATGAATCCAATTGGCGTCATTCAAAACGTGCAGACGCGACTGGCGATTAAGCTCTCAGAACTTCTGGAGGAGATCAGCGAAGACGAGCGGCTGGAGATAATGGAGCAAATTGTCCAACTCTTCCAGAATGCTGACCTCATTCCGGGGGAAGAAGCTGTCCGAGTAAACCCTATGCGCTCGTTGGAGTTCTCAATGGATGTTATTGAGGTGAACGAGGATCTGTATCAAATTCTAAACCTGAATCCAGGCAGGATCGAGCGAGCAATGAGGGCTGACGATGCCATAGCATTCGCGGAAAGCCTTACATAATGCGGTCCAAGCACCCCATGGCTTCGCGTCTACTTTCCAGCCAGCTGGCGCGCAGGTCTTCTGCAGCGTACCCGCATGATGCAGATAGGTGAAATTCGTGGCTAGGGGATACTGGCCAGTTTTGCCGAAGGGCGTCTATGCACCCGGCAACGTTGTTTAGGTTACAGAGAAGACACCCGACTCATGAAAACCGGGAACTCTCGCAGTTGAGAGGGCGTATAATTGTGAGACCAGACAGAAACAATTCTGAGTATCGAAAAAAATGTGGACCACTTTCGACCGTCTGATCGAGCAAGGTTGGATCAGAACCTACCGAACTAACCTCCTCGGGAAGGTAGTTCGGGAGCCGGAACAATACGAGGTGACCGTTACAACCGACGATGGCTGGTGGGAGCACGACAAGATCCGCCGGCACGTCCAAGACGTCATGGACAGCTTAGGGGAGAAAATCGTCGTTACAGTCAAACCGCACGATCCAGAAGCAGATTGAAAGAAGCAGCCCTGGAAGTCAGGCACAGGTACCCAATTCTGCGGGCCGGTCCCAACATCGATCTTAGGATCGTGGTCGGCGAACTCATCCCAACTTCCAAACTGACACATTTGATTTGGAAGGCCGTAAAGGGCAGCCGCCTTACGGTCCGGGTCTGAACGCGGAGCGCGTATTCGAGCAGGTCGTTTGAGGTGTACCCGCGCAGGCTCCTCGGGCGGAACATTGGGACTTGATGTTGGGCCGGCGGTTCTCACAAGGTGAGCCGTCTTGTGGCCTCCTGAATCCATTCACCATTTGGGTGAATCCGCGTCTACAGCGTCAGGATTTTGTAGCGCGACACTGTACAAGCGAGACAGTTCTGCTACTCCTTTCCCTAATAAGTTGGAGCTGTCGAAAGCGGCCGTGATGGGGCAGTCTAAGGGTCAAATCGTTATTGAGTTTCATCACCCGGGTGCGCACCTCCGGAATATGATCCTGCGGGATCTCCGTTTGTCTGTAACTGAGGCGGCTCAGTTGCTAGGAGTCCACCGGGTCGGTTTATCGCGCCTCCTCAACGGCCACGCCTCACTCTCGGCCGAGATGGCGATCCGGCTTGAGAAGGCATTCGGGGTGGATGTGGAAGCCCTGATGCGGATGCAGAACAGCTACGATATCGCACAGGCCCGGCTGCTCGCAGAGCAAATGATGGTCGAGCGCTACGTCCCGTCAGCTAGCCAGTCGGTCCAGGCTGGCCTGTCTCAATAATTGCGAAGGTCTTCCGAAAATGCGGATTGAGGAGATTGCTCCGGGGCAGAGCCTCACGGGCATCGAACCCGCCCAGATCGTGACTGTCGTTGCCACAGTCCCGATCGGGGAGGGTGCTGTACAGCTCATCTACAGAACGCCGGACGGCGCAATGAAGGAGCGGATGCTCGGCCGCGTCGACGAGGCGACGATCGACAAGGCTGTCGCCGGCCGGCCCTTCTCCTTTGACGGGGATGGAGCTGCCTTCCAGCTGACATGCGAGGCGAAGCGGATCGACCTCGCCTTCCTGTTCGATCCGATGATGGCAGTGCACACCTCGAACGTGCAGCCCCTCCCGCACCAGATCACGGCCGTCTACGAGTCGCTTCTCCCCCGGCAGCCCCTGCGGTTCGTGCTGGCTGACGATCCGGGAGCCGGAAAGACGATCATGGCCGGGCTCTACATCCGCGAGCTCGTCATGCGCGCGGACGCCCGCCGCATCGTCATCGTCTCGCCAGGCAGCCTCGTTGAACAATGGCGTGACGAGCTGTTCGAGAAGTTCGGCCTTGAGTTCAAGATCTATTCGCAGCTGCTCGAGCAAGCCTCGCCCAGCGGAAACCCATTTGAAGACCATCACCACCTGATCGTCCGCCTCGACCAGGCGTCCCGTAACGAGGAACTGCAGGACAAGCTCTGCGCCGCAGGCTGGGACCTCGCCATTTTCGACGAGGCTCACAAACTCGGAGCCCACTACTTCGGCTCGAAGCTCGAGAAGACCGGTAGGTATCGCTTCGCCGAGAAACTCGGGGCCCACACCCGCCATCTGCTCCTGATGACGGCCACACCGCACAACGGCAAGGAGGAGGACTTCCAGCTCTTCCTCGCCCTGCTGGATTCGGACCGGTTTTACGGGAAGTTCCGGGATGGGGTGCACAAGGTCGACGCCTCTGACCTCATGCGCCGGATGGTCAAGGAGGAGCTCGTCAAGTTCGACGGCACCCCTCTCTTCCCGGAACGCCGTGCCTACACGGTCAACTACACCCTATCTGACATCGAGGCCACCCTCTACGAGGCGGTGACGAACTACGTACAGACCGAAATGGGCAAGGCGGACGAGCTTGAGGGGGCGCGGAAGGGCTCGGTGGGGTTCGCTCTAACTGCCCTGCAGCGACGTCTCGCATCGAGTCCAGAGGCTATCTACCAATCCTTGAGACGACGCAGGGAGCGGCTTGAAAGCCGCCTCCGCGAGGAAAAGGTCGGAATCCGCGGTAGGCGCGCCCTGGCGGATACCTTAGACAATGCTCCGGAGGACGAGGACGATCTGAGCGCCGAAGAGCAGGAGAACCTTGAAGAGGCCCTCATCGACGATGCCACCGCAGCCCGGACGGTGACAGAGCTCGAGGCTGAAATCGTCAGCCTCAAGGGGCTTGAGCAACAGGCGAAGCACGTCGTCGCGTCGGAGCAGGATCGCAAGTGGGACGAGCTGTCGAAGATTCTGCAGAACGAGTCCGAGATGCGTGACGCCTCAGGTCGTCAGCGCAAGATAATCATATTCTCCGAGCATCGGGATACGCTGAACTACCTCCACCGGCGCATCGCCGGCGTTCTTGGGAGCGACGAGGCCATCGTGACGATCCATGGCGGCACTCACCGGGACGAGCGCCGACGGGTCCAGGGGCTGTTCCGCACGGACCCCAACGTTTCAGTGCTGATCGCGACCGATGCTGCCGGCGAAGGCGTGAACCTCCAAAACGCGAACCTCATGGTCAATTATGACCTCCCCTGGAACCCAAACCGTCTCGAACAGCGCTTCGGCCGTATCCACCGCATCGGTCAGACTGAGGTGTGCCACCTGTGGAATCTTGTCGCCAAGGAGACGCGCGAGGGCGACGTCTATCACAGGCTGCTCAAGAAGCTGGAGATCGAGAGCGAGGCTCTGAAGGGGCGGGTGTTTGATATCCTCGGCGAAGTCTTCGAGGATAGGAGCCTCAAGGACCTCCTCATGGACGCCGTCCGCTATGGCGACCAACCGGAGGTGCGGGCGCGCCTGTCGCAGAAGGTCGACGCCGCGCTAGACCACGACCACCTGAAGGCGCTACTCAACCGGAACGCGCTCTCGCAGGAGGTGATGAGCCCAGAGAGACTCTTCGCCGTCAAGGAAGAGATGGAGAAGGCGGAGGCGCGACGGCTCCAGCCCTACTTCGTCCGCGCATTCTTCTCGCAGGCCTTTAGTGCCCTCGGCGGGGCGATGCACCCGCGCGAGGCCGGGCGGTACGAGATCACGCACGTCCCTGTTTCCATCCGGGAGAGAGACAGGCGCATCACAGGAAGAAATCGCCGGGACCAGGAGCCCGTCTTCAAGAAATACGAGCGCATTTGCTTTGAGCGGGAGGCAATTCAGCCGCTGGATAGACCAGGACTGAGGCGCGCGGATCTCATGCACCCGGGCCATCCGCTCATGCTCTCCGTGTCAGACCTAGTGCTGGAGCAGCATGCTAATCTCCTCCGTCAAGGGGCCGTTCTGGTCGACCCTGCCGATGTCGGAACGGAGCCCTGGCTCATGTTCCTGCTGACCCACGAGGTGAAGTCGGGCGACGCAACCGTTCTCTCGAAACGCCTCCAATTCATTCGGGTTGGGCCAGACGGGAAGGCCACGTTCGCTGGTTGGGCCCCGCACCTCGACCTGGAACCTTTGCCAGCGGAGGAACTCGACCTCGTGAAGGATGTCATCAACGCGCCCTGGATTTCGGCGGACCAGGAAGCCCGGGCCGTATCGCTCGCCGCGAACACCCTGGTGCCGGAGCATTACGCCGAGGTAGCGGAGCGCCGCATCGAGCACATGGACAAGACCCTAAGGGCAGTCCACGAGCGGCTCACGAAGGAGATCGCTTTCTGGCAAGACCGCTGGATCAAGCTGAAGGAGGACCTCGACGCGGGACGTGACGTGCGGCTCCCGTTCGATAATGCACGCCGGACGCTCAGCGATCTCGAAGGACGGCTTGAAAACCGCAAGCGAGAGCTTCAGTCTATGCGCCACGTCGTCAACGGCACGCCCCTGGTCCTGGGCGGTGCGCTGGTCGTTCCCGGTGGTCTCATGCGCTCCCGCCGAGGCGAGGAGCCGACTGATCCAATTGCAGCGACATTCGCGGCGGACGCCGCAGCTCGCGCACGAATCGAAAAGATCGCAATGGATGCGGTCCGTCGCGCTGAGGAGGCCAGAGGGTGCCACGTCGTCGACGTCTCTGCGGAGAAGTGCGGGTGGGATCTAACGTCCTACCCTCCCGTCATCGAAGGCAGGTCGCCGGATCCGCGTCACATAGAGGTGAAGGGAAGAGTGAAAGGCGCATCCACCGTTACGATCACGCGAAACGAAATGCTCTATGCCTTCAACCAGGGTGAAAAGTTTGTCCTGGCGATCGTTTTGGTCGGTCAGGGCGACACGATTGACGGGCCCTACTACATCCGGAACCCTTTCGATCGGGAGCCCGCCTGGGGGATTGCGTCAGTAAACTTCAATCTAGCCGACCTCTTGGAACGGTCTGAGGTACAATGACCAGTCTTTATCTGAACCATCTAGAGCTCAGAAATTTCCGCTGCTTCAAAGCATGCTCACTCGAGTTGCATCCTGAGCTAACCGTCCTTGTGGCGGAGAATGGCAGTGGAAAAACTGCACTGCTCGATGCCGCGGCGCTGGTACTTTCGCCATTCGTCAATGTCATGACTGCCGCCGATCAGTATAAAAAAGTTGGATCAGGCCGATGTTCGACATAGCCCTATGGGCGCCGAACAAATGGAGCCCGAGTTGCCAACGAGTGTCGTTGCGCAGGGGGGCATCGCAGGTAAAGAAATTCAGTGGGAGGTGAACCTAGCAAGCCTCGGTGAGAGGGCGCGTCCGAGCATCCGCGGCCTATCCGGTCTACGGAGCGCCGCACTCAAACTACGCGAGGACGCTTCATTGCTGCCACTTGTAGCATATTATGGAACAGGCCGTCTTTGGGGTGAGGACAAGACTTATCAAGGAAGGCGCACATCACTAACGGATGTTGACGAGCGAATAGAGGGCTACCGCGATTGCCTTTTGCCATCATCAACATTCAACGGAATTGCAGCTTGGTATGAACGTCGCATGAGCGAGCTACAAGCTCCCGCGTTCAAGGAAAGTATCCTTAGCAATACGGCATTCCTTGAAGCTGTACGTAACGCTGCCTCTACAGTTCTCGCTCCAACCGGATGGCATAATCTTAGATGGGATACCACGCTTGGAAGCTTGGTAGCCGACCATCGCGTTCACGGCAAATTGCCTATTTCCTTTCTTAGCGATGGTGTCCGAAACATGCTTGCTCTCGTCGCTGACGTCGCGCGACGCTGTGCGAGTTTGAACCCTCACTTAGGCGTGGAAACTGCTCTCCGCACCCCGGGAGTGCTATTGATCGATGAGGTCGACATGCACCTTCATCCCCGCTGGCAGCAGCTTATTGTTGAGCTGTTACGGAAAGCCTTCCCATCTTTACAGCTGGTTGTAAGTACTCACAGCCCGCACGTGCTTTCTACTGTTCATAATAGATCAATCCGCGTCATTCGGATCAGTGATGGTCTCGCAGCCATTCGAATCCCAACGCTTCAGACACGCGGAGTTGAAAGTGCTGATGTTTTGGCCGCAGTAATGGATGTGGATCCGGTGCCGCAAACACCGGAGGCGAAAGACCTTAGCATCTACCGAGGATTGATCGAAGACGGGCGGGCAGCGTCCGCTAGCGCAATCGAACTGCGCTCAAAGCTTGTAAGGCACTTCGGAGATCATCATCCCGTAATACTCGATTGCGATCGCCTCATTCGGTTCCAAGAATTTCGGCTGCGACGCGGACCTGAAAGATAATCTTATGCGCAAGCTAGAACGCAGCAACATCCCTGAACCTCAGTGCCTACCCTCCTACGAGCACGGTCGTCATACCTGGAATGATTTGGAGCCTAAACATAAGGACGAAATAAGAGTTCATCTAGAGCTGTTGCAAGGCCGCCGATGCGCATACTGTGAGGGGGCTCTCGAAGAGCTTGGGGATCATATTGAGCATTTCAGGACGAGAAAAAGATTTCCTAAGCTTACCTTTAGCTGGCGAAACTTATACTGGTCTTGCGACAAAACCGACTCCTGCGGGCACTTCAAGGACAACGGCGCTGGAAGCTATGATCCAGATGACCTTATTGATCCCTGCTGTGATGATCCAGATGTGTATTTCCTTTTTCGAGCTAACGGCACAATAAGCATCAGATCAGGACTTACTGAAAGACAGCAACGCAAGGCGTCGGAAACACTTCGTGTATTCAGTTTGGATCCTGAGTGGGGACGTCTGCGGAAAATGCGAATGAAGGCTGTTTTCGGTTATGTAGAAGATGCTAATGCAGCGATTGAAGAAGGTTTCGGAGTTGCCGAATTGCATGCGTATTTTAGGGATGAGCTGCGCGCTACTGAGAAGCAGCCATTTGCGACTGCAATTAGACATGTTCTAACAGAAAGATAATTCCCTTATGGCGTATGCTGTTAAAGCTCCAAAAAAGCTGATCGAAGTCGCGCTTCCTCTCGACGCAATCAATGCCGAAGCCGCTCGTGAGAAATCAATTCGCCATGGCCATCCGAGCACTCTTCACCTTTGGTGGGCACGACGGCCCTTAGCAGCAGCGCGTGCCGTGATATTCGGCCAGCTCGTTAACGATCCGTCTTGGAAATGGGAGATGGAACATCCCGGTGAAATCCCGCCAAATCATCTCAAGGCCTCGTGGGCCAAGAGCCGAAAGCGCCTGTTTGGGATCCTTGAGGATCTTGTAAAATGGGAGAGCACAAGGGATGAGGATGTTCTCAACAGGGCGCGGGTTGAGATCCAGCGATCGTGGAAGGAGACATGCGAGCTCAACAAGGAGCATCCAGAAGCAGGCACCCTGTTCAATCCTGAGAGGCTTCCGGGCTTTCATGATCCTTTCGCAGGAGGCGGCGCTATCCCGTTAGAGGCTCAAAGGCTGGGCCTAGAAGCCTATGCAAGTGATCTTAATCCAGTCGCTGTGCTTATCAATAAAGCAATGATCGAGGTGCCGCCAAAGTTTGAAGGAAGAGCACCCGTCGGCCCTTTACCGGAGAGTGAGAGAGTAGCTCGTCTTAATCTTACCCAACCGTGGTTAGGAGCAGCCGGATTGGCTGAGGACGTGCGCCGTTATGGCGCCTGGATGCGGGAAGAGGCTAAGAGGCGCATTGGGCATCTCTATCCACCTGTCGAGATCACTGCCGAGCTGGCGGAGAACAGACCGGATCTGAGGCCACTTGTTGGACGGCGGCTTACTGTTATCGCTTGGATTTGGGCTCGTACTGTTAAAAGCCCGAATCCAGCATTTCGGCATGTGGACGTACCACTTGCGTCAACATTCATGCTGTTCACGAAGCCTGGAAAGGAAGCCTACGTTGATCCTGTAGTTGAGGGCGACAGCTATGAATTTAAGGTTAGGGTTGGTAGGCCCGTAGATAGCAATAAGGCGAAGAACGGTACCAAGCTATCGCGTGGAGCGAACTTCCAATGCCTGATGTCCCGGACGCCAATTCCGAGCGATCATATCTATGGTGAAGCAAACGCTGGACGCATGGGCGCAAGGCTCATGGCGATAGTTGCAGAAGGAGACAGCGGTAGAGTCTACTTATCGCCAACACAAGAGATGGAAGCGATTGCCCGTCAAGCCTGTCCCGACTGGAAGCCAGAAATTTCGATGCCGGAGAACCCGCGCTGGTTCTCGCCCCCTTGTACGGGCTCAAGACATATGGCGACCTGTTTACGCCGCGCCAGCTTGTGGCACTTAATACCTTCGTGGACTTGATAAATGAAGTGCGCAGCCGAGTTAAGCAAGATGCCATAGCTGCTGGGATGGCCGACGATGAAAAGGGGCTTGCCTCCGGAGGTATTGGAGCCACGGCCTATGCAGAAGCTATTGCTATATATCTCGGCTTCGCAATTGATAAGAGCGCTGACTACTGGTCATCGATCTGCAGCTGGATCAACACTATAGGCGCGATAAGGAATACATTTGCTCGCCAAGCTATTCCTATGAGCTGGGATTACGCTGAAGTAAACTCCTTCAGCGACTCTACCGGCAATTGGATGGCAATGGTTGATTGGGTGTGGAAGTCACTTTGCCAAGTTCCTGCAAAGCCTGGCGGCATCGCTCAGCAAGTAGAGGCTCAAGGTCAGTCACTCTCTAGCAGACGAGTAGTTTCTACTGATCCGCCATACTATGACAACATTGGTTATGCTGATCTATCAGACTTCTTCTATGCATGGTTACGTCGAACCACTCGGTCAACATATCCAGACCTCTTTGCCACCCTTACGGTCCCCAAGTCTCAAGAGTTGGTGGCAACCCCTTACCGGCACGGAGGCAAGGAACCGGCGGAGAAGTTTTTCTTGAAGGGTATGACGGAAGCAATGCATCGTCTGTCTGAGCAGACGCATCTCGCGTTCCCGACCACGATTTACTATGCATTTAAACAGTCTGAGACGACCAGCTCGGGAGGCACAGCCAGTACTGGTTGGGAAACGTTCCTTGACGCGGTAATCCGCGCAGGTTTTGGACTAACCGGCACATGGCCGATGCGTACTGAATTCGCTAACCGTCCGATCAGTGACGGGACGAACGCACTCGCATCAAGCATCATTCTTGTTTGTCGGCCACGCGCCTCCGACGCGCCCACAATCTCCCGAAGAGTTTTCATTCGAGAACTTAATCAGGTGCTACCCGAAGCCTTAGACGAAATGACTCGAGGCTCCGGCGAGGACCGCTCCCCCGTTGCTCCCGTAGACTTATCTCAAGCGATTATCGGCCCAGGAATGGCAGTCTTCTCTAAGTATGCCGCAGTGCTTGAGGCGGATGGCACACCAATGACTGTGCAAACAGCTCTCAGGCTGATTAATCGATTCCTTGCGGAAGATGATTTTGACCCTGATACGCAATTCTGCCTCCATTGGTTTGAGCAGCATGGCTGGAGCGAAGGACGGTTTGGCGATGCGGATACCCTCACTCGCGCCAAAGGAACCTCTGTCGATGGAGTAAAGCAGTCCGGAGTTATCTATGCTTCTGGGGGCGTCGTGCGTCTTCTGAAATGGGCGGATTACCCGGATGATTGGTCCCCGGAGACAGATTCTCGGCTTCCTATCTGGGAAGTGCTTCACCAACTTATCCGCGTTTTTCGGACAGAGGGTGAGATGGGAGCAGGTGCAGTTTTAGCCGCCGTTGGAACCAAGGTCGAGGCAACGCGTCAGCTCGCGTACCGACTTTACACGCTGTGCGAACGGGCTGGGTGGGCCGAGGACGCGCGGGCATACAATGAAATCATAACAAGCTGGAGTGCTATCGAGGCAGCTGCCGCCAAGGCTGCAGGTCCGAAACAAGCCTCCCTGTTCGACGCCTGAGGAAGCTTACCATGAAGCCTTGGAGAGAAATCGCCGTTCCCCACCGTGACGTTCTCGGCGGCACGTTCCAACAGTCCGAGTTCGCAGCCGACATTACGGCTGTGCATACAAGAAGGGCCAGCCCGGAGTATCAGGATGCTGCTTCGTTTTTCGAGCGCACCTATATCACTGAGGGCATGCGACTCCTCTTGACACAGGTGGCGCAGCGCTTGGCCGGCAGGGGTGGCGAGCCCGTCATTCAGCTCCAAACCGCGTTCGGCGGCGGCAAGACGCACACGATGCTCGCCGTCTACCATCTCGCGTCACGGAAATGCGAGCTTTCGCAGATGGCTGGAGTACCGGAGCTCGTCGACCGTGCTGGTCTGATGGACGTTCCTAAGGCGATGGTCGCCGTCATCGACGGCACCGACCGGGCGCCTGGTCAATCTAGAATGGAGGGGAAGCAGGAGATCAGGACGCTTTGGGGCGAACTCGCATGGCAGCTAGGTAAGGCTGAGGCATTCGAGTTCGTCAAGGAGGCCGACGCGAGCGGTACCTCTCCTGGCAAGGATGTTCTCCGGAGTCTGCTTGAGCGCTACTCGCCTTGCGTGATCCTGATCGACGAGCTTGTCGCTTACGTCCGGCAGTTCTCGGAAGGCCAGCAGTTGAGCGGCGGCACGTACGACAGCAACTTGTCATTTATCCAGGCACTGACAGAGGCCGTGAAGCTCGTGCCTACGGCGATCGTCCTTGCATCCCTTCCAGAATCAGAGGTCGAAGCTGGAAGCCAACGAGGTGTTGCGGCACTGAGAGCTCTCGAGAAAACCTTCGGGCGCGTTCAGGCACTTTGGAGGCCTGTCGCGACGGAGGAGGCGTTCGAGATCGTACGTCGACGGTTGTTTGAGCCGGTTCGCGATGCGGCGGCACGCGATGCCGTATGCCGGGCGTTCGCCGACGCCTATGTGGCGGAGGGGGCGAAGCTTCCATCCGAAACGCAGGAGGGACGTTACTACGATCGCCTCGTGCAGGCTTATCCGATCCACCCTGAAGTTTTCGACCGCCTCTACGAGGACTGGACGACGATCGACGGCTTCCAGCGTACCCGCGGCGTCTTGAAGCTGATGGCGAAGGTCATCTACCGGCTTTGGAAGGACGACAACAAGGACCTCATGGTACTGCCTGGAACGCTTCCCCTGTATGATGGCAGTGGCCGAAACGAGCTGACCTACTACCTGCCGGCAGGCTGGGATGCCGTCATCGAGCGTGACATCGACGGGGATCGTGCCGAGACGACGGAGCTTGAAAACAAGGAGCCTCGATTCGGCCAGCTTCATGCCGCCCGCAGGGTCGCTCGGACTATCTTCCTAGGTAGTGCCCCTTCCTCGGTCGTTAACCAGTCCGGCATTCGTGGTCTGGACCGAGCCCGAATCCTATTGGGATGTCTCCAGCCGGGGCAAGCCTCCTCTAGCTACGCTGACGCTTTGAACCGACTGTCGGATCGTCTCCACTACCTTAATAGCTCGGGCGACAGAACCCAGGATGCAACGCGGTATTGGTTTGACACGCGCGCCAACCTTCGGCGCGAGATGGAAGATCGTAAGCGCCGCTACAATGATGAGACGGATGTCCGAGGCAAGATCGCCGAGGGCATGAAACGCGTCGTGGGTACTACCTCCTTCTTCGACGGAACGCACATCTTCACGCCTCATGCCGACGTCCCGGACGACAGCGCCCTCAGGCTGGTGGTGCTGCCGCCCAAGATCTGGCATTCCCGCGATGAAGCCCGAATCGCCGAGGAGGCGGTGCTGGATTACGTCCGCAATAACGGACCCAAATCACGGTATCGTGGTAACCGCCTGATCTTCCTGGCGGCCGATCATGGCGCTCTGGCCCGCCTCAGCGATGCTGCCCGGGTCGTGCTCGCGTGGAGCTCAATCGTCGACGATATCAAGCAGGGGCGCCTCAACATCGACCTGTTGCAACAAAGGCAAGCGGAGAAGGAGCTCCAGACTGCCCAAGACGTGCTGCCACGCGCGATTCGCGAATGCTTCAAGTGGCTGCTGTGCCCCGGCCAGGAGAATGCGACGGATCCGAAGCCCCATGTCGAAGCCTTCGCCCTCAATACGAGCGGCGGCTCGCTGGTAAGCGAGATCGAGCGGGTATGCCTCGATAATGAGCTTGTTATTACGACGTGGTCGCCGATCCATCTTCGGGCGAAGCTGAAGGAGCTTTACTGGAGGTCTAGCGAGCCCGCAGTGAAGGCAATGACGTTCTGGGAGGACACCCTCCGGTACCTCTACCTTCCGCGCCTGAAAGACCGTGAGGTGCTCAGCAAAGCCATCAGGAACGGGGCGGCCAGCCGGGATTTCTTCGGTACCGCATATGGGAAGACTGGTGACGTTTTCGAAGGCTTCCATCTAGGGATGGGCGACGTTCAGTTCGATGACACGCTGCTGCTCATCGAACTCGACGCTGCGAAAGCTTTCGAGGAGGCGAGCCGGCCAAAGCTGAAACCGGAACCCGAGCCAGAGAAGCCGAATGAGGAGCTAGTATTCGACAAAGACCCGCTGGCCAACGACGACGTGAGGGGGCGACAGGAGCCATCTGGAGGGCAATCCAAGCTGCGGTCCTTTCATGGTGCGGCCGACATCCTACCAGCTACTGCGAAGATGAGGATGATTCAGCTTGCAGAGGAGATCGTGAGCTTGCTCATGACCGATCCTAACGCGCAGGTGAAGGTAACAGTGGAAATTGCAGCAGAGTTCCCGAACGGTGTAAGTGATCAAGTTAAGCGAGCAGTGTCGGAGAATGCACGCAGCCTTGGGCTTAAGGTCGCTGACTGGGAGTAGGACTGGTAAGTGGTTCAATGTTCTGAACAGCACTTTCAGTGTGCAATCTATGCTTGGATATAGGCGCAAATCCTTCAGGGCGGCTCATTCATTCCTTGCAGAACTCAGAGCTGAGCCTTCGAATTTCGACGCACTCTGGTCTCTTCAACGCTTGCTAATTCGAGAGATCAGACGGGTCGAGGAGAGGATCAGGGCATCGAAGAAAGAACTAAAATCGCTCGAACTGGTAAGCTCTGATAAGGGCTCGGAAAGGCGCATCAGCTATTTGATAAACCGCGTCGAGCGTCTCCGAAGCCTAAACTTCGTTTGGAAATGCTTCGGAGATGCTGTCGCCTTCCTCTACATGGACAAGTTTGCACTGAAGCAGACATATTATAGCACCTATGGTTCTAGCCCTAAGCAGGACGCCGGGTTCCTCACCGACAAGGAAGGATTTGAGGCCGAGCTGGCTCTGCTTGAGAAAGCACTTGCAGACGGCTTTCCCGCTCTCTTGGTGGATCTTACCAACACGATACGGCACGGAGACGTCTGTTTGATGATTGGTCCTGACCCACATTTGGTTGAAGTAAAAACTGGGCGCAAACTCGACAAACGCGGCAAGAAGCAGGCAAAGAGCATCGAGCAGCTACATGATTTCTTCGAAAGTGACGTCGCTCATGGGCTGCGAGGCATGCGGGAAATTTACCGCGTAGAATATCAAGGATCGGACCAATCTTACGCTATCGAGATCAACAATTGCATAGAAAAGGCGTATGAGACTGGCTCTGCTCTGATAAATCCGGAAACTGGCCTCTATTTTCTTGCAATTACAGATGACCAACCTCTCGGGAAGCTGTTCCAACAAATAGATGTAAGGCGACCTTGGGTTCTTTATCTGAACCAGTTCAAGGCCAATCGGAACTGGATGCCATACTACCCTTTCTCGCTAACAATCAGGACCGAGAGGCACCTCTATGACTTTTTCCGAGGAGAGCTTCATCTCCTAACTGTCATAGATGTCGAGGCCCTGCGGGATTTGGCGGCCGAAAAGGGCTTTATTGCTAATTTTGACCCAAGCGATCTGGACACACCATTCAAACTTACAAAGCCAGGAATCACTGGGCGGGCTGGCATATCTGCTCACCTTCTAAAGAGGATCGGCCTCGAGTTCACCTCTCCAAGGTGGATCGTGGATGGGGTTATCGAAGGCTTCAGACGAAACATCAGAGGTGTGCAGGATGGTGCTGCACAATGACCGGAGCCTAACCATCCAAACCATTTCGACTTACTTCGAGGGTGACGGGAAGTGGAAGGCCCGATGAGTTGCCAAGTAATGAAGGTTGCGCTCTGTCAGACCTGCGATGCGCAGCGGTTCCACCAAGCCAAATGTTCTCCGTGCTTCATCACTGAGCTTCGGTGAGATCATTACAGCCCCAGTTTCCTCGAACGATATGAAGCCTCGGTCGAAGAGGCCATCGATATGCACGGCGAGGAGCAATCCGTTGTCAGGATCGAGACGCTCCTTATTTGTGCAATTGCTCCACGGCTTGATGTGCGACGCTCGTAGCAACTCTGGCATTGCCAAACTTGTCAGTGCACATCTGCCGCGCCAGCGCTCGAGAAGATCATTTCGGAATTTCTGCTGACCTAGGCGAGCCGCCCGAACAGTCTCGGTTTCAGTTTGTGGGTCTACCTCAGCAGAGCCGCCGCTTTCAGCAGCGGCAATCTCGTTAGGGGGCATCTTGCTTCCGCGAAGTCGCACAATGAAGGCTCGAATGGATTCGAGAGTTTCAAAGTCGAAGTCGATACCAAATGGTATCTCGTCTGACCCAGTATGCCGGCGCTTTGGGAAGGACCGCATTGTTGAGTTATGATAAAAGAACCGCGTGAGCGGGCGGCGTACTCCCGGGATAGCTGTAAGATCAGCTAGTTCGGTCTCCCAACGCGGATCAATGACGAGTACGTGGCTGTTACTTTCCCGTTTTAGGTAGATCACCAGCTCGCCTGAGCTCGTGCGCTGGGTCTTCACCTTCGGGGGCTCGACATTGAATCCCTCCCGAGCAAGTTCGGCGGCGATGGCGTCAGCCGATAGTGCTTGACGCCACCCTTCATCGAAACGCCATCGGACCTGCACAGGCGACGAATCGACTACAATGCCTGGTGTTCCTAAGCCAGCGTAAGTGAAGGGCTGGCGATCGGCGTCCCGATAGAAAATGTGTATGGGATATCGTTTGCTTACGAGATCTTCGATCTGGGGCTGATCTAGTCGGCTTCCCGACTTAGCTTCCCAAGCCAAGCAAGAGCCATCCCAATGGTTGGCATAATCATGGCCTGTGCGCCCTGGCGTTCCTATGTTGCAGAAAATGAAGAACTGGTCTCGATATTTTGTGTATCCAGTATCCCAGTTTCCGCCCCTGCGCGGCTCTGGAACGCCAAGAAGGTTTTGAACCTCAGCTCGGGTGTAGGTCTGTCCAACCTGGAAAAGCTCAGGAAGTCTAGTGGGTGCGTCTATACGGGTTACAGGCATTATCAGGCTCATGGAATCACCAGAGCTTTATCCTGCTCGGATAACACATCGGTTAACTCTTGTTTCGATGTAGACGCCGTGCAGCAGATCAGGACCTTATGGCTACACGTCAATAGCTGCGCTCTGCGATGGCGAAACCTATTTGCAAATTCGACTGCCAGACGAGTTGATCCCGAAATGGTCAAGCTTGGAGTGGTCGACAGAGGGACCTGAGCAGCGAAGACAATCTCATGGCGCTGTTGGGGTTGTCATAGCGGGCCTAGCTGAAAGACCAACAAAATTAACAAGAAACGCTGAGCAATTGGCGGAGAGGGGGAGATCCGAACTCCAGATCCGGTTCCCCATAGGCCGCATTTCGAGTGAGGTGCATTCGCCTACCGAACACCTGAGTACATCTTTCGACGAGAATCGTAGCCGGCCAGCTCTGTTTTTGCGTGACCCAGTTGTGACCCTAAAGTAAAAAGCCGCCCATCAAAAGAGCGGCTTCCTTAAACATTCCAAAGACTTAACTGAGAAGCATTACTTAATCTTGGCTTCCTTGAACTCCACGTGCTTCTTCACGACCGGATCGTACTTCTTCAGCGCGAGCTTTTCGGTCATCGTGCGCGAGTTCTTCTTCGTCACGTAAAAAAAGCCCGTGTCGGCGGTGGAGACGAGCTTCACTTTGATCGTTGCGGCTTTGGCCATGGTCGGGACCTCATGTTCGGTTTGGCGTTTCGCCCTACGGCATGGCGAAACGCAAAGGCCGGGCGAACCCGGCCGGAAAATCGTGGAATTCCCATGCCTGATTATCGCAGATCAGTCAAGGGCGGAGGCCATACCGCAAGGCGGATTGCTGGGATGTCCCGTCATCCCCGGCTGTCGCAGGACCGGGAAGATGATCCACCCACGCGCTCGAACCAGGGTGATTCCCATTGCCTCCGCTGAGGCAGCGGCAGGGAATGACAATGAGCACTGGATTACAGCAGCTCCCGCACGAAACGGCCACGCTGCTGGTGGAAGAACGGGACGGGCAGCTGCGGGCCGAATCCGGCGGCGATCCGGGCCTCCAGCTCATCCAGGATGACCGTCGTAATCGGGGGCAGGTCCAGTGCCTTGGCCTGGGCGATGGTGACCCAGGCCAGCTCCACGAGTTCCGCTTCCGGCCCGATGACCCCCTCGACCTCATCGGCGATGGCGGTGCGGTCAACGGCAAAGAATCGGGTGTCGAAGCGCCTGATGCGCTTGGGCGGCGTGATGGCCCGGCCGATGAAGTGGAGCGTCTCCAGATCGGGAAAGACACCCCGTTCCTGGAATGCCGTCCACGCGGTGCCAGCCGGCGCACTCTCGGGTCCGCCATAATCCTTGGTCCCGAGCAGAAGCCCGGTTTCCTCGAAGGTCTCGCGGATGGCGGCGAGGGCCAGCGCCCGGCTGCGCTGGGTCGAGGGACGAGTGACCCGCGCCATCAGAGCCTGCTCGGCGCGAGGATGAAGGGCGCCCGTGACCGTCATGGACCGGTCGCCGGCCTCGATCCGCCCGCCGGGAAAGACGAACTTGCCCGGCATGAATTTCAGGCCCGCATGGCGCTTGCCCATGAGAACCTTCGGGCTCTTGCCCTTGCGGTCGATGAGGATGAGGGTCGCGGCGTCGACGGGGCGGAGGGTGGGGAGCTTGGGGTTGGTCTCAGCGGAAACGAGGCGGTCCATCCTCGCCAGGGTCTCGGTGTCCGTCACGTGCGTTGTCCTCGTCGGCGTTCTTCTTGGTTCGGGCGGCGCCGAAGCCATGCATACCTAGCGCGTATTGCAGCCCCACGACAGCGCCTTTCACCGGCTGGAGCAGGGCGAGGCACAGGAACAGCGTCACGGCCGGCCAGATCGCGAGATGCACCCACATGGGCATCTCGAGCTTGGTCTCGGTCATGAGAATCCCGTAACCGACCAAGTGGCCGACGATGAAAATCACGATGTAAGGCGGCAGGTCATCGGCCCGGTGATGATGAAATTCCGTCCCACACGCCTCGCAATGGTCCACGACCTTGAGGAAACGGCCGAAGAGCCGGCCTTTGTCGCAGGCGGGACAGTGGCCCAGAAAGCCGCGCTTCATGGCCGGAATGGCCTTCACGTCGCCAGTTGCCGGCGATGCGGTCTCAATCGTCAAAGACATCCGTCGATCCTTAAAAACATCAGGCACGCCCGCGCCGCTTGACCTTCACGCGGGTCGGGGGGCGACCCTTTGGCGGTGCCGCCTTGCCTGCCTTGAAGCCCTGCGGCGGACGACGTCCGCCCTTCCCGGCGCCGCCGGTCCTGCCGGTGAAGCGTCCCTTGGTGAGGATCTCGAAGCGCAGCGCGCCCGCGATGGGCGCGGCCTCGACCAGCTTCACCTCCACCTTGTCGCCGAGACGATAGGTTTCACCCGTGTCGTCGCCGCGCATGGAGTGGGTTCGCTCGTCGTAGCGGTAGTAATCGTCGCCGATGGTGGCGGCCGGAACGAAGCCGTCCGCGCCGGTCTCCTTCAGCTTGACGAAGAGCCCCGCCTTCGTCACCCCCGAGATCTGTCCATCGAATGTGGCCCCGATCCGGTCGGCAAGGAAGTGCGCGATCAGGCGGTCGATTGTCTCACGCTCCGCCGCCATGGCGCGGCGCTCCGCGGCCGAGATCTTGGCGCTGATCTCGATCAGCTCTGCGCGGGTGGTGTCCGGCGGCAGTCCGTCCTTGCCGAGCTTGAGGGCCGTAATCAGAGCGCGATGGACGATGAGATCCGCATAGCGGCGGATAGGGGAGGTGAAGTGGGCATAGCGCCGAAGATTCAGGCCGAAATGGCCGTAATTTTCGGCCGAATACTCGGCCTGGGATTGCGAGCGCAGCACGACTTCGTTGATGAAGAGCTGATGCTCCGTATCCTCGACGCTGCGCAGGATGCGGTTGAACAGCTCCGGCTTCAACGCCCCCTGCGTCGGTAGCTTGAGGCCGATGGACGCCAGCACCTCGCTCAAAGCCCGCATCTTCTCGAGCGAAGGCTCATCATGGACCCGGTAGATCAGGTCGGATTCGGCCTTCTCCAGGCTCTCGGCTGCCGCGACATTGGCGAGGATCATGAACTCCTCGATGAGCTTGTGCGCCTCGAGCCGTTCGGGCACGAAGACCCGGTCCACGGTGCCGTCGGGATTGAGCATGATCTTGCGCTCGGGCAGATCGAGGAACAGCGGCTCACGGATATCGCGGGCTCGTCTCACGAGCTCATAGCCGGCCCAGAGAGGTTTCAGGATCGAGTCGAGGATCGGCCCCGTCACGTCGTCCGGCCTGCCGTCGATGGCAGCCTGCGCCTGGCCATAAGAGAGCTTCTCCGCCGAGCGCATCATGATCCGGTGGAAGCTGTGGCGAATCTTCCTCCCATCCGGCCCGATCACCATGCGCACGGCGAGCGCCGGGCGGTCTTCGCGCGGCCTCAACGAGCACAGATCGTTGGAGATCCGTTCCGGCAGCATCGGGACGACCCGGTCGGGAAAATACACCGAATTGCCGCGCTCCTGCGCCTCGCGGTCCATCGCCGAGCCGGGGCGGATATAGGCCGCGACGTCGGCGATGGCGACGGTGAGGATGTAGCCGCCTGCATTGTTCTGGTCCTCGTCCGGGACCGCATGGACCGCATCGTCGTGGTCCTTGGCATCCGGTGGGTCGATGGTGACGAGGGGCAGGTGCCGCCAATCCTCGCGCCCTTCGACAGAGACGGGCTGCGCCTTCTCGGCCTCGTCCAGAACCGCCTTCTGGAACTCGTTGGGGATGCTATGGGCGTAGATCGCGATCAGGCTCACGGCCTTTTCCGATTTGATCGTTCCCAGCCGCTCCTTCACCTTGGCGGTGGGCAGGCCGAAGCGGCCGTGCTTCACGACCGATACGGAGACCAGGTCGCCGTCCTGGGCCTCGCCTTCGTCGCCAGGCCTGATCTGCAGTTCCTGATCGCGGGCCTTCTTGTCCACGGGCACGAGCCTTCCGCCGCCCTCGGGCATAGCCCGGTACAGGCCGAGGACCTGCGCCTGCTTCTTGGCGATGATCCTGGTCACGCGGCCGGAATAGCGATGGATGTCGCCGGGCTTGAGCGGATCGACCCGCAGCAGCGCCCGGTCGCCCACGCCCGCCACCGGCATGCCGGGGCGCGGCTTGCGCGGCGAGACGATGATGATGGTCGGGATCGAGCCGTGCTCCTCCTCGTCCCATTCGGTCGGCACTGCGATCAACTCGCCGTCCCGATCCCGCTTGGTGATGTCGGCCAGCACGACCGGAGGCAGTTGGCCAGCCTTGTGAACCGTCTTGCCCCGGCGGTCGACGATGCCGTCAATCTCCAGGTCCTTGAGGATCTGCTTCAGCCAGATGCGGTCGTTGCCCTTGATTCCGAAGCGCTGCGCGATCTCCCGCTTGCCGACCTTGCCCTGGGCATGGGTGATGAAGGCGACGACCTCCTCCCGGTTTGGAAGGTCAGCGGATTGGTCGGCTTTGGAACGTTTGGGCAAGGGGAAAGCTCGTTGGGTTTACAGGATCTTCTCGCACGCAAGCGTGGCTGCGGCTAGTCCGAGCCGCTCGGCATCCATGATGACGCTCGGGCGGGGGAAGAGATCCGAGAGGCCAGGGCCATTCGGGCAAAAAATAAGGCCCCGATGACGGAGCCTTTGAGGGACCGGCCCGTGGGGGCAGAATGAGCCGGTGAGTTCATAAAACGTGCGGGATCGGAGATGGTTCCGGCTTTTTTGAAAATATTTCGAAAAAGTTCTGGAGACCTGAAATCATTGACGTCATCCCGGGGCTGACCCGGGATCTACGTCCTTTCGATCTAGCGACAACCAGACGTGGGTGGCCGGGACGAGCCGGGCCATGACCGATCGGATGTCATCCCCGGCAACCCGAAGCTTCCTTTAAATGTCCAGATCCGCCTCGTCGGCGAAGGCGGCGCGTTCCTGGATGAAGGCGAAGCGGGCTTCGGGCTTGTTGCCCATCAGGCGCTCGACCGCGTCGCTGGCTTCCGGCCTGTCGTCGGCTTCCACGACTACCTTCAGAAGCAGGCGCTTCTTCGGGTCCATCGTGGTTTCCTTCAACTGAGCCGGGAGCATCTCGCCGAGGCCTTTGAAGCGGCCGATCTCGACCTTGCCGTTGCCTTTGAACACCGTCTTCATCAGCTTTTCCCGGTCGGCATCGTCGCGGGCATAGGCCGATTTCGAGCCCTGGGTCAGCCGATAGAGGGGCGGGACCGCGAGATACAGGTGCCCGCCATCGATGAGGCGCGGCATCTGCCGGTAGAAGAAGGTGATCAGCAGCGAGGCGATGTGGGCGCCGTCCACGTCCGCGTCGGTCATGATG
Source organism: Microvirga sp. RSM25 (assembly GCF_044784385.1). Taxonomy (NCBI): domain Bacteria; kingdom Pseudomonadati; phylum Pseudomonadota; class Alphaproteobacteria; order Hyphomicrobiales; family Methylobacteriaceae; genus Microvirga; species Microvirga sp. RSM25. The sequence continues at coordinate 1,678,514 of NZ_CP173039.1, forward strand.
ATGACCTTCTCGTAGCGCAGGTCGGAATCCTTGTAGTGAGAGCCCGCGCCGCAGCCCAGCGCCTGCACGAGGTCGGAGAGCTGCTGGTTTTGGTGCAGTTTCTCCCTGCCGGCCGAGGCCACGTTCAGGATCTTTCCACGCAGCGGAAGCACCGCCTGGGAGGCGCGGTCGCGGGCCTGCTTGGCGGAGCCGCCGGCCGAGTCGCCCTCGACGATGAAGAGCTCGGAGCCCTTCGCGCCGGCATTGGAACAATCCGCCAGCTTGCCGGGCAGGCGCAGCTTGCGGGTCGCGGTCTTGCGGGCGACCTCCTTCTCCTGGCGGCGGCGCAGGCGCTCCTCCGCCCGGTCGATGACCCAGTCGAGGAGCTTGTTGGCCTGCTGCGGAGCCGCCGCGAGCCAGTGGTCGAAGGTGTCGCGGATCGCGTTCTCGACGATGCGGCCGGCTTCCACCGTGGCCAGCTTGTCCTTGGTCTGACCCTGGAACTCCGGCTCGCGGATGAAGACCGAGAGCATGGACGCGCAGGTGGCCATCACGTCGTCGGTGGTCACGGCCGCCATGCGCTTCGACTGTCCCACGCGCTCGGCGTGCTCGCGCAGAGCCCGCAGGAGCGCGATGCGCAGGCCGTTCTCGTGGGTGCCGCCGTCAGGCGTCGGCACCGTGTTGCAGTACGAGATGGAGAACCCATCCTCGTTGGTCATCCAGGCGACTGCCCATTCCAGCGAGCCGTGGCTTCCGGGCTTGGTGATCTTGCCGGAGAAGAGCTGGTCCGTGACCAGGTCCTTCCCCTCGATATCGTGGAGCAGGTAGTCCTTCAGGCCGTTCGGGAATTTGAAGGTCGCTTCCGCCGGAACGTTCTCGGTGCCCTCGATCAGTGACGGCGCGCATTTCCAGCAGAATCTCGACGCCGCCGAACAGATAGGCTTTGGAGCGAGCCATCTTGAACAGGCGGCGCGGCTGGAAATGGGCGTCCTTGCCGAAGATCTGGTGATCGGGCTTGAAGCGCACTTTAGTGCCGCGCCGGTTGAGCACGCGACCGACAGTCTCCAGCTTGCCCTGCGGAAGGCCGCGGGCGAAGATCTGCCGATAGAGGGTCTGGCCGCGCGCCACCTCGACCTCGAGGATCTCGGAGAGGGCGTTCACCACCGAGACGCCGACGCCGTGCAGGCCGCCCGAGGTCTCATAGACCTTCGAGTCGAACTTGCCGCCCGCGTGCAGGGTGGTCATGATGACTTCGAGGGCCGACTTCTTCGGGAATTTCGGGTGCGGATCGACCGGGATGCCGCGGCCGTTGTCGGTCACGGACAGCCAGCCGCCTTCCTCCAACTCCACCTCGATGAAGGTCGCGTGTCCCGCGACCGCCTCGTCCATGGAGTTGTCGATCACCTCGGCGAAGAGATGGTGCAGGGCCTTCTCGTCCGTGCCGCCGATATACATGCCGGGGCGGCGGCGGACGGGCTCGAGCCCCTCCAGCACCTCGATGGCGGAAGCGTCATAGCCAGCTTCGCCCGGCGTGCCCTGTTGGGGCGCGGGACGAGACACCTTGACGGCGGCATTGCGGGCCGAGGCAGGTGCAGCGCGTTTGGCGGCTGCGCCCCCGAAGAGATCGTCATTGTCTGTCATTGGGACCTTGGTCCGAGATGATGATTCGCGTTTCTTTACACTATATCCCATGCCGTTTTTATACGTGAACAAAACGGAAACGGAAAGGGTAGTTTGTCGTCCGGTGGGACAAAAGCGAAATCAGGTTAGCTTGTAAAGGTTACCAGCGATTTCCCCGAAAGGATGTCTTTCGGCTGTCACAAGGAACTGTTTAAATTCCATTCACGTTGGAAAGGTTAAGCATGAGCTTGACGGGAGATTTGGGCGTGGCGACGCAGACGACTTTGGGACCGGCACAGAAACTTCACTTGGACCGCGCCGCGCGCAACGCCGGTGAGGCTTTCGCCTTCGAGGAGCCGGATACGACGCCTGTCGCTCACCGCTCCTACGGGTCCAGCCTGATCTGGCTCGGCATGGCCGCCGTCGCCGTGCTCGGGCTCGGACTAGTCTTCTAAATCCCCTGCATCCGGTTTACTGCCGAAAATACGAATGAGCCTCCGCTCAAGGCGTGTGCCGTAGGTCAGCAGAAAGAGCGTGACGAGCGTGCCGGCGATGGTGATGAACCAGGCGCCCAGGCCAGCCGTGACACCGAGGCCTGCCGCTATCCAGACGGTCGCCGCCGTCGTCAGGCCCTGAACCTGCATCTGGTCCCGGCCCCGCAGGATTGCCCCCGCACCCAGAAAGCCCAGACCCGTCATGATGCCCTGCACGACGCGGCTGACCGCATCCTGACCGAAATGAAGGCCCTCATAGACCGAGCCCGATAGGATTACGATGGCGGAGCCGAGGCCGACGAGACCGAGGGTGCGCATGCCGATCGGCTTGTTGTGAATGTCCCGGTTGATCCCGATGAGCATGCCGGCGATGGTTGCGCCACAGAGGCGCAACGTCATCTCGATCTGGTCGGCATATTCCACCGACAGCCAGGACAGCCACTCCCGCATCGGGATCAGCCTGCCTTGGCTGTCTTCTTGGCGGCTGCCGTCTTGGACGAGGCCTTCTTTGCAGCAGGCTTCTTGGCTGTACTCTTCTTCGCCGCCGTTTTCGTGCCGGTTTTCTTCGCGGCGGGCGCCTTGGCCGCAGCCTTCTTGGCCGGAGTCTTCTTGGCCGGAGCCTTGCGTCCACGGGTCGGTTTCTTCGACGGACCGGCTGCACGGCGGGCTTTGAGGAGGCCGATGGCCTCGTCCAGCGTCACCGCTTCGGCGGGAAGCGTACGCGGCAGGGTGGCGTTGGTCTCACCATCGGTCACGTAGGGCCCGAAGCGTCCGGCCTTCACCACGATGGGCTTGCCCGATTCCGGATCCTCGCCGAGGGGACGGCCGGGATCGGCCGCGCCGCGTCGGGCGCCACCTCCGCCGCTTTCCTTGGTGACGATCAGGTCGATCGCCCGGTTGGCGCCGATCTCCAGCACGTCGTCGCCAGGGCCGAGATTGGCGTAGATCTTGCCGTGCTGAACGTAAGGTCCGTAGCGGCCGATGCTCGCCAGGATCGGCTCACCCGATTCCGGATGGGTCGCCACCTGACGCGGCAGCGCCAGGAGCTTCAACGCCTTCTCCAGGTCGACCATAGCCGGGGACGTGCCCTTGGGCAGGGACGAGCGCTTGGGCTTCTCGCCTTCGCCGAGCTGGACGAAGGGACCGAAGCGGCCATCGCGAAGGGTGACTTCCAGGCCGGTCTCGGGATCCGTGCCCAGCACCTTCACCCCCGGCGTGCCGCCGTTCTCCGACGAGCCGTCGCCCTCGCCCTCGACGCCGTTGGCGGCGAGCTGGCGGGTGTACTTGCATTCGGGATAGTTCGAGCAGCCGATGAAGGCGCCGAACTTGCCCAATTTAAGAGAGCTGGCCCGTGCCGCAGGTCGGGCAGGTGCGCGGGTTGGAGCCGTCGCCCTTGTCCGGGAAAATATGCGGCCCGAGCAGCTCGTTGAGAGCGTCGAGCACTTCCGTGGTGCGCAGCTCCTTCGTCCCGCCGATGGCGGCGGAGAAGTCGCGCCAGAAGTCGCGCAGCACCTGCTTCCAGTCGATCTCAGAATTGGAGATCCGATCGAGCTGCTCCTCCAGATCCGCCGTGAAATCGTATTCCACATAGCGGCGGAAGAAGCTCTCCAGGAACGCGGTGACGATGCGGCCTTTGTCCTCGGGCACGAGCCGCTTCTTCTCGATCTTGACGTATTCGCGGTCGCGCAGGGTCTGCAACACGGCCGCGTAGGTCGAGGGACGGCCGATGCCGAGCTCCTCCATGCGCTTCACGAGGGATGCTTCCGAATAGCGCGGCGGCGGCTCTGTGAAGTGCTGGCTCGCAGCGATGCGGCGGCGTTCCAACGGATCGCCGGCCTTCATCGGCGGCAGGCGGCCCTCATCCTCGTCGCCTTCGTCGTCCTTGCTCTCGTTGTAGAGCGTGAGAAAGCCGTCGAACTTGATCACCTGGCCGGTCGCGCGCAGGTCGATCTTGCGCGGGCCGACCTGGGCCGCAATGTCGGCCGTGGTGCGCTCGAGTTCCGCCGATTCCATCTGGCTGGCCACAGTGCGGGTCCAGATCAGGTCGTAGAGTCGTGCCTGCTCGGGCTCCAGATACTTCGCCACCTGTTTCGGCAGGCGGCCCATGTCCGTTGGGCGGATGGCCTCGTGGGCTTCCTGGGCGTTCTTGGCCTTGGTCGTGTACTTGCGCGGCGCGGAAGGCACGTAGCGATCGCCGTATTCCTTGCCGATGACGCGGCGGGCGGCCTGCACGGCTTCCGGCGCCATGTCGACGCCGTCCGTACGCATATAGGTGATGAGGCCGACCGTCTCGCCGCCGATATCGACGCCCTCATAGAGCCGCTGCGCGATGCGCATGGTCTGGGCAGGCGCCAGGCCCAGCTTGCGCGAAGCCTCCTGCTGCAGGGTCGAGGTGGTGAAAGGCGGGTAAGGGTGGCGCTTGGCGGGCTTCGCCTCGATGTTCGCCACCGAGAAGGTCGCGAGCTCCAGGTCCTTCTTGAAGGCTTCCGCATCCTTGCCGTTGCCGATGTCGAGGCGCTGGATCTTCTTGCCGTCGGCGCCGACGAGGCGCGCGTCGAACACGCCGCCGTCCTTGGTGGCGAGGGTGGCGATCAGGGACCAGTACTCACGCGGCTTGAAGGTCTCGATCTCGAGCTCGCGATCGCAGACGAGGCGCAACGCCACCGACTGCACGCGGCCTGCCGAACGGGCGCCGGGCAGCTTGCGCCAGAGCACGGGAGAGAGGGTGAAGCCGACGAGATAGTCGAGGGCGCGGCGGGCCAGATAGGCGTCGACGAGCGCCTGGTCGATCTCGCGCGGCTGGCGCAGGGCCGCCAGCACCGCATCCTTGGTGATGGCGTTGAAGGTCACGCGCTCGACCGGCAGATCCTTGAGGACGCGCTTTTCACGCAGAGCTTCCAGCACGTGCCAGGAAATCGCCTCGCCTTCCCGGTCCGGGTCGGTGGCGAGGATGAGCTTCTCGGCTCCCTTGATCGCCCTGGCGATATCGGTGACCCGCTTCGAGCCCCTGTCCTCGAGCGTCCAGATCATACGGAAATCATCATCCGGGTCGACCGAGCCGTCCTTGGCGGGCAGATCGCGGATATGCCCAAAGGAGGCCAGGACCTCGTAATCCTTGCCGAGATACTTATTGATCGTCTTGGCCTTTGCAGGCGACTCGACGACGAGGACTTTCATGAACGATTTCCTAAAAGCGGGAGCAGGCGGATGCCCTGTTACCAGGGCAGACACGGCGGTCAGCCCCTGACGGTCGCAGGGCGGGATAAGTGGTTGATGATCGCCAACAAGTCAAATCGGACTTGTACGTATGTTTCCTATATGGCCACGAAGGCTCGCTCCAGCAAGGGAATTACCGCCGGCCCAAGGTCGTTGGCACCGATCATCCGGGAGGGGGCGGCAAGGCGGGTGAGGGCATAGGCCTCGGTGATTTGAGGTGGCGCGGAGCGGGCAAGGGCTGCGGTGGCGGCCAGGATGAAAAGCCGCTCCGCGACGAACCTGGCCTTCGCCTCGGCGTCGGAGGATTGGAGGGCCAGAACGATGTCCCGCGCGGCATCCGAGGCGCCGGGAAGCTCGGCAACGTCGGCCATCAGGCGCTCCAGAACGGAGGCCGCGACCTCAGGTTCCCGGTTCTCGGCGCGGAGGATGTCGAGGGCGATCACATTGCCCGAGCCCTCCCAGATCGCATTAACCGGGGCCTCACGGTAAAGCCGGGGCAGGGTGCTCTCCTCCACATAGCCATTGCCGCCGAGGCACTCCATGGCCTCGTAGAGGAGACGCGGAGCGGCCTTGCAGATGCCGAATTTGGCGGCCGGGGTGACGAGCCGGGCATAGGCCGCCTCGTGATCGTCGGAGCGCTCGACATCGAAGCTGTGTGCGGCCCGCAGGGCGAGAGCCGTCATGGCCTCGCTCTCCAGGGCGAGGTCCGCCAGCACCATCCGCATGGCGGGCTGGTCGATGAGCTTCTTCTGGAGCACGCTGCGATGCCGGGCATGGTGCATGGCGAGCGCCAGCCCCATCCGCACGAGGCCCGCCGAGGCCACGGCGCAGTCGAGGCGGGTCAGCTGCACCATCCCGATGATGGTGCGCACCCCGCGGCCTTCCTCGCCGATTCTCCAGGCAAAGGCCTCCTGGAACTCGATCTCGGAGGATGCATTCGACCGATTGCCGAGCTTGTCCTTCAGCCGCTGCAGGCGAACGGCGTTGAGCGAGCCGTCGGGCCGGAAGCGGGGAACGAGGAAGCAGGTGAGCCCGCCCGGAGCCTGGGCGAGCACCAGGAAAGCGTCGCACATCGGGGCCGACATGAACCATTTGTGGCCTGTAAGGGCATACTCGTCCCCGGCCTTGGCTGCGGCACGGGTCGTATTGGCGCGGACATCGGTGCCGCCCTGCTTCTCGGTCATGCCCATGCCGAGGGTGACGGCTGTCTTCTCCCAGAAGGGGATGAAGCGGGAATCGTAATCCCGTGAGCGGATCCTCGGCAGCCACTCGGCGAGTCGGCTGGGCGAAACCGCCAGCGCCGCCACCGAGGCATGGGTCATGGTGATGGGGCAGATATGCCCGCTCTCGACACCTGCCGCCGTATACAGCCGCGCTGCCCGCGCCACGTGGGCATGACCGGTCCTGTGTTCATCCCATGTCGAGGCATGGAGACCGTCCTCCATACTGGCCCGCAACAGCACATGGTAGGCGGGATGGAACTCGACCGCATCGATCCGGCAACCCCGCGCATCGTGAGTTCGCAGCTTCGGCGGGTTCTCGTTGGCGAGCCGGCCGATGTCGAGCCGTTCCGCCGAACCCCAGGCTTCGCCGAAGGCGACGAGGACCTCCGCCTCCGCCGCGTCGACGCCGCTGACCTTCACCGCGTCGAGCAGGGGACGGTTGGTCGCGATCAGGTTCACGTCGCCGAAGGGCGGCGTTTGGTTGAGAACGTCATGGGTGTCGAACGAGTGCATGGCCATCGCCCCGCAGCACAATCCCTGTTTATTCTAGGGTTGAATGGCGTCTCGCGTAGAGAGCCTGCTTGCCGCCGTTTGCCGGAGCGCCTATAGCCATCGCTTTAAGATGACTGACGCCCCCCGATCCGTATTTCCCCACCGGCATCTCCTCGGCATCGAGGGGCTGTCTCCTTTGGACATTCAGGCGCTTCTCGATCTGGCCGACGAACAGGTCGAGGTGAGCCGCCAGATCGAGAAGAGCAAGTCGAGCCTTCGCGGCCGGACCCAGATCAACCTCTTCTTCGAGGCCTCGACCCGCACGCAATCCTCCTTCGAGATCGCCGGCAAGCGCCTCGGCGCCGACGTGATGAACATGCAGGTCGCCTCGTCCTCGGTGAAGAAGGGCGAGACGCTGATCGACACGGCCGTGACGCTCAACGCCATGCGGCCCGACATCATCGTCGTGCGCCATCACGCGGCCGGTGCGGTCCATCTGCTCGCGCAGAAGGTCGACTGTTCGGTGGTCAATGCGGGTGACGGCGCGCACGAGCATCCGACCCAGGCCTTGCTCGATGCGCTCACCATGCGCCGCAACAAGGGCCGCATCGAAGGCCTCACCGTGGCGATCTGCGGCGACATCCTGCATTCGCGCGTCGCGCGCTCCAACATGATCCTGCTCGCCGCCATGGGCGCGCGGGTGCGTCTCGTCGCCCCCTCGACCCTGCTGCCGCCGGGCATCGCGCGGCTCGGGTTCGAGACCTTCACCAGCATGAAGGAGGGGCTGAAGGATGCGGACATCGTCATGATGCTGCGCCTGCAGCGCGAGCGCATGAACGGTTCCTTCGTGCCCTCGGTGAAGGAGTATTTCCGCTTCTACGGGCTCGATCAGGAGAAGCTCGCCTTCGCCAAGCCCGACGCGCTCGTGATGCATCCGGGGCCGATGAACCGAGGCGTGGAGATTTCGTCGGACGTGGCGGACGGCGCGCAGTCCCTGATCCGCGAGCAGGTCGAGATGGGCGTCGCCGTGCGCATGGCGGTGCTGGAGGCTCTGGCGAGCCATCTTCCGAACCGGTGAGAGGCGTCATGAGCAACCAACCCATCCTGTTCAAGAACGCCCGCCTGATCGATCCCGCCAGCGGCCGCGAGGAGCGTGGCGGGGTTCTGGTGCGCGACGGCGTCATCCAGGCTGTCGGCCCACAAATCGCGGAAGCGGCCGACGCGCAGGTGATCGATTGCGGCGGGCAGGTGCTCAGCCCCGGTCTTATCGACATGCGCGCCTTCATCGGCGAGCCGGGCGGTCCCTATCGCGAGACCCTCAAGAGCGCCGGCGAGGCGGCAGCGGCCGGTGGTGTCACCACCGTCGTGTCCATGCCCGATACGAGCCCGGTGCTCGACGATCCGGCCGTCATCGATTTCATCGTGCGCCGTGCGCGCGACACGTCCATCGTCAATATCTGCCCGGCCGCTGCCCTGACGAAGGGGCTGGAGGGGCAGGAGATGGCGGAGATCGGCCGCCTCAAGGAAGCCGGCGCCATCGCCTTCACGGACGGCGCACGCTCGCTCACGAATGCCCAGGTGATGCGCCGGGCACTGACCTACGCCCGCGATTTCGATGCGCTGATCATCCACCACGTGGAAGATCCCGACCTCGTCGGGCAGGGCGTGATGAACGAGGGCGAGTTTGCCTCACGGCTCGGGCTGCCCGGCATTCCGCGCGAGGCCGAGACGGTGATGCTCGAGCGCGACATCCGGCTCGTACGCCTCACGGGCGGGCGCTATCACGCGGCGATGATTTCCTGCGCCGATTCGGCGGAGATCGTGCGGGGCGCGAAGGAAAGAGGGCTGGCGGTCACCTGCGGGGTCTCCATCAATCACTTGGCCCTCAACGAGAACGACATCGGCGATTACCGGACCTTCCTGAAGCTCTCGCCACCGCTCCGCCACGAGGACGACCGGCAGGCGATGATCGAGGCGCTGGCCGACGGCACCATCGACGTGATCGTCTCGGATCACAATCCACAGGATGTGGAGAACAAGCGGCTGCCCTTCGCCGAGGCAGCCAACGGGGCGGTCGGGCTCGAAACGCTGCTCTCGGCGGCTTTGCGCCTCGTCCATGCGGGCCACATCCCGCTGCCCAGGCTCCTGCACGCGCTTTCCACGAAACCCGCAGAAATCCTCGGGCTTCCGGGCGGCCGTCTTGCCGTGGGCGCACCGGCCGATCTCATCGTCTTCGATCCGGATGCGCCTTACGTTCTCGACAAGCGCCAGCTCAAGTCTCTGTCGAAGAACACGCCCTTCGACGAGGCCCGCCTGGAAGGACAGGTTTCGATGACGATGGTTGCGGGCAGGGTAGTTTTTCAGCGCGATACGATGTAACGAGAAATGAATGTCTGACGAAGCCAACCTCCTGCACCTGCTGGCCGCTCTGATCTTCGGCTACCTTCTGGGCTCGATTCCGTTCGGCCTGATCTTCACCCGCATGGCGGGCCTGGGCGATGTGCGAAAGATCGGTTCCGGCAATATCGGCGCCACCAACGTGCTGCGCACAGGGCGTAAGGGCCTCGCCGCCGCGACTCTGGTCGGCGATGCGCTCAAAGGCACGGCCGCGGTGTTGATCGCCGCGCAATGGGGGCCGCAATTCGCAACCGTTGCGGCACTCGGTGCCTTCATGGGCCATCTCTTTCCCGTGTGGCTCAAGTTCAAGGGCGGCAAGGGCGTCGCGACCTTCATCGGTGTCCTGATTGGCCTCAAGCCGCTGGCCGCCCTGATCTTCGTCCTGATCTGGATCGGGGTCGCCTTCGCCAGCCGCTATTCCTCGCTCTCCGCCCTGATCGCCAGCGCTGCGACGCCCATCGTCCTTTGGCTTCTCGGTGAGCCCGGAATGGCCGGAACGACGATCATCCTCGTGGCGCTCCTCTGGTGGAAGCACAGCCAGAACATCAGCCGCCTTCTCGCCGGGACCGAGGGCAAGATTGGGCAGAAGGGATAATCCATGATCCTGACGGATGAGCAGCGTCTCGATTGGCTTCGCCTCATCCGCTCGGAGAAAGTGGGCCCGCGCACCTTCCGCGCCCTGATCAACCAATATGGCGGCGCCGCCGGTGCCCTGGAGGCCTTGCCGGATCTCGCCCGTCGCGGCGGGCGCCTGATGCTGAAGGTCTGCAGCCGGGCGGAGGCCGAGAAGGAGATGGCCGCTGCCAGGCGCCTTGGCGTTCGCTTCATCGCAATGGGCGAGCCGGATTATCCGAAAACCCTGCAGGCCGTCGATACCGCACCGCCCCTGTTTGCCCTTCGCGGGTCGGCCGACGTTCTGGCCAGACCCTCCGTTGCCATCGTCGGATCGCGCAACGCCTCGGCCTCCGGCCTGACCTTCGCGGAGCGCCTAGCGCGCCAGCTCGGCGAGGCCGGATACGTGGTGGTGTCCGGGCTGGCACGAGGCATCGACACGAAGGCCCACAAGGCGACGCTGGAGACCGGAACGGTTGCCGTCCTGGCCGGTGGTCACGACCGGATCTATCCGGCCCAGAACCAGCCGCTGCTGCAGGCCATCGTGGAACAGGGCGGGGCGGTGATTTCAGAGATGCCCATGGACTGGGAGCCGCGGGGACGGGATTTTCCGCGCCGGAACAGAATCGTGTCGGGTCTCTCCTACGGCGTCATCGTCGTCGAAGCAGCGCGGCGCTCGGGCTCGCTCATCACCGCACGCTTCGCGCTGGAGCAGGGGCGGGAGGTCTTTGCCGTTCCGGGCTCGCCGCTCGACCCCCGCGCCGAGGGCACGAACGATCTCATCCGCGAGGGCGCGACCCTCTGCGCCGGCGTCGAGCATGTGACGAGCGTCCTGGAGCCTCTGATCGCCTCCGGTCCCCGCCTCGACCAGGGTGCGGAGGAGCCGCACTACACTCTCGGCTCCGAAGAGCTTTGGGACGAACTGGACCTCCCCGACATCGTCCGCGCTCCCGTGCGGCCGGTCATGCCCGAGGCTGGACTCAATGAGGAAGCGGGTGCGGACGAGGCCGATCTGATCGCTTTTCTCGGACCCTCGCCGGTTGCTGTCGACGATCTCGTCCGGCAGTCCGGCCTCTCGATCCGCAATGTTCAGATGGCCCTGCTGGAGCTAGAGATCGCCGGACGCCTGGAACGCCACGGCGGCAATGCGGTGTCGCTGATTGTCGGGCGTTGAACGGCTTACCGGTCCTTTTCAGCCACTTGAACCGTCCTGATGGCCTCCAAGCGCACCATATCCAGGAGATAGGTCAGAAGATCGAGCCTTGCCTCACGGGCGAGGAACGATAGCTCCGCGGCAAATTCAGAAATGTACTGAGCCGTTTCCGTCACCGACATGCCTGCCTGACCAGGGTCGGCCGCACCGGCCGTCGCCTGCTGATCGTTCGGAGCCGGGGCTTTGAGGAATTGGCGCGGGGGTTTGGACATCGAGGCCGACACTGTCCCTTTGTTTCAAGTCAGCTAGATAGTAGCACAACCAAAAATAAAACAAGTGCATTTTACCTAACCTTAGGTTGTATAATCAGCTCAAAAGGGAGATCATTAGTGGCATCGACGCGAGGGCCAGCAGCGTCTGCAGGGTCAGGATCTCGGCCATGAGGCTGGCATTGCCGCCCATCTGGCGGGCGAGCACATAGGCGGCGCTGGCTGATGGTACGGATGCCGCGATGATCGTCACCGTCACGTCGCTGCCGGTTACACCGATGAAGCCGGCAAAAGTCACTGCGATGATCGGCATCAGGATGAGTTTGAGGCCCGCAGCCAGTACATGAGGCAAGCCGGGGCTGGCGAGCCTTCGGATGTCGAGGCCTGCGCCGACGATCAGCAAACCTGCCGCCAGCGCCGCCCGCCCCACCACCTCGATATACCCCGCGATAGGCTTCGGAAGCGGCGGAGCCAGGACATTGAGCACGAGGCCCACGGCGCAGGACCAGATGAAGGGGTTGGTCAGGAACGAGCGCAGGATGTCCCACGGGCTCTGCCTGGGCCTGCCTGCGAACCGGATGAAGACATAGAAGGCCAGCAGGTTGAGGAGCGGCACCATGGCCGCGATGGCGACCGCGATCAGGGCGATTCCGCGCTGTCCGAACAGGCTTCCCGCGACCGCAAGCCCGACGAAGGTGTTCCAGCGCGTCGCGCCCTGGAAGATGGAGGTGAAGCTCGGACCGTCGATACCGAGCCTGCGCTCCAACACGGGCCTCAAGGCCAGCACGAGGGCGGCCATCGTCAGGATGGCGCCGATCAACGCGCCGCCGACGCCGAGGACGGGCACGGAAGAAAGGTCGGCGCGGGACAAGGTGTCGATGATGAGAGCCGGAAAAAAGATCACGTAGGTGGCGCGCTCAAGCCCGGCCCAGTGCTGCTCGCTCACGAAATTCGTCGCCCGGCAGAGCCAGCCGGTGGCGATGATCAGGAAGGTCGGGATCAGGCTGGCGAGAATGGCAGACATGGAAAGCCATGGAAGAAGCCGGAGGATGCGCTCCGGGAGAAGCTGCGTGCATGAGGCGCTTAAGTCCTATCGAGGCCATCGACAAGCGCCGGATAAGCTTGCATTGGAATTCGATCCTGACGCCCCACTTGTTTTTCTCCCGTCCGGTCCGAGGCCCTTGATGATCCAGGTGACGAATTCCATCGCGCTCGATGAATCGGAGCTCCAGGAAAGCTTCATCCGCGCCTCCGGTCCGGGCGGCCAGAACGTCAACAAGGTCGAAACAGCCGTTCAGCTGCGCTTCGACGTGCGCAATTCCCCGTCTTTGCCCGATTATGTGAAGGAGAAACTGGAACGGCTGGCCGGAAAGCGGCTCACGAATGAGGGCGTTCTCGTCATCACGGCCCAGCGTTTCCGCAGTCAGGAGCACAACCGGGAGGATGCGGTCGAACGTCTGGTCGAGCTGATCCGTCAGGCGACCGAGCGCCCGAAGCCGCGCCGCCCCACGCGGCCGACTCTGGCATCGAAGAAACGCAGGCTCGAGGCGAAGGGGCGGCGGTCCGATATCAAGAAGGGTCGCAGCGGTAAGCCGGGCTTCGACTGAGCCATCACCCCTGAAGAACGATGCCGCCGAAGCCAAACAGATCGGCGAAGACGGCAAACACGACACCGAGGCCGACGAGGATCAGGCCGGTCAGAAAGAACCGGATCGAGCGGTTGTACCGTTTGAGCTGCAGCGAGGAGACAAGGAGCAGATCCGCCAGCGCCTTGACCTGCAGGGCGAGGCCCAACGTGATCGAGGTGACCGCGACGAGATCCGTTTGCATCCATTCCCCGGGAAGCGCCGACCAGCGGCTCAAGAATCCCAGGGAGAAGCCGACGACGACGCCGATGGCCGTGATCGAGCCGTTGCGGAAGGTGGAGTCGACGCGCTGCTGCTCTTCGGGTTCGGCCGGCTTGACCGCATCGTTCGCCATCGTCGGGCTCCGCCTCCCGCAGGTCCCGGTCGAACCTGCTCGGGGGCGATCTTACCGCAGTTTGCGGCCGAGGTCGTCTCGAGGGAAGCGAAGGCTGCGGATCATCGGCCGTAGTCGCGGCCAACACCGACGTCGGCGGTGTCGGGTACCGTGTTCGTCGTCAGGGCAACGGCGATCTCGAACACGCCGATGATGAGGTGAGGCCAGAACACCTGATCCGCGAAGCCGAAAAGCCACGGCGAGGCCGCCAACAGCAGGCCGCCCGCCGCATCGACGCCGAGATGAGCCCGCATCGGGATCAGCCTCGCCAGCGAGAGTTCGTAATCGGTCATGAGGCTCATGACCAGGATGGCGGCTCCAAGGATCATGGGCACCCATTGGGCCGGTCCGTTATCAGCGAAGCCGAGCACGAAGGGAGCCATGATCAAGGCGAGCCCGGTCAGATAGTCGATGGCACCATGGATACGGGTTGGAATGAAACGCATGAACAATCCTCATCCGGCTTGGCTGCATACGGGCGCGAAGGCGCATCAGTCAAAGCCTGGTCGAGGCCAATGTTCCCGAATCAGGTCCACTAAGTATTTGAATTAACTTATGTTATTCCGAAGGTGGGTAGGTGTGCTCAACGCCCTTGAAGTCCGAGACCGTATAGCAGCCTGTATTCTCTTGCCGAATGGCATCCGGTCCGATCGCCGCCTTACCATGGCCGCCAGGGATGTCGAGGATGTAGGTAGGTTGGCAGAGCCCCGAGATCCGTCCGCGCAAGCCTGCGACCAGGGCACGGCCTTCCTCGATGCTCAGGCGGAAATGGCTCGTGCCGGGGGCGAGGTCCGGATGGTGGAGGTAATAGGGCTTCACCCTCGTCTCCACGAAGGCCCGCATGAGGGCGGCGAGCGTATCGGGATCGTCGTTGACGCCCTTCAACAGCACGGACTGGCTGATCATGACGATGCCTGAATCGACGAGCCGCGCGCAGGCCGCACGGGCCGTGGGCGTCAACTCGCGCGGATGATTGGCATGGAGGGCCACATAGGCGGTTTTTCCGCTCGCCTTCAGGGCCGCGATCAAAGCGTCGTCGATCCGCTCCGGCTCGACCACGGGAACGCGGGTGTGGAAGCGGACGATCTTCACGTGATCGATGGCGGCAAGCCGCTGCATGATCTCGGTGATACGACGTGGGGAGAGCACCAGCGGATCGCCGCCGGTGAGGATCACCTCCCAGATTTCCGGATGATCGCCGATGTAGGCAAACGCCTCGTCCATGGCCTCGGGCGAGAGAGTGCCGAGTCCCTGCGGCCCCACCATCTCGCGGCGGAAGCAGAAACGGCAATAGACCGGGCAGACATGCACGGCCTTGAGCAGCACCCGGTCGGGATAGCGATGGACGATGCCCTCGACCGGCGAATGGGCCAGGTCGCCGATGGGATCGGCGCGCTCCTCGGACGTCACATTCAGCTCGGCCGCATCCGGCACGAACTGGCGTGCGATCGGATCGTTCGGATCGGCCCTGTCGATCAGCGCGGCCATGGCGGGGCTGATCGCGATGGCATAGCGCTCGGCTACGCGCTCGATCCCGGCCAGATGGTCCGGGGCGACAAGACCGGCATCGGTCAGTTCCGCAGGGGTCCGGATGGGACGGATCGCGTTCAACGGCTCGTCTCCGGCACGGGCGCCCAGAGCACCTGATCGATGCGCGAAGCGCCGGTGGCGAGCATCACCAGTCGGTCGAAGCCGAGCGCGATGCCGCTGGCCTCGGGCATCTGGCTCAACGCCGCCAGAAAATCCTCGTCCACGGGGTAGCTTTCTCCGTAAACCCGCATCTTTTCCATCATCTCGGCCTCGAAGCGCCGACGCTGCTCGGCCGCATCCGTCAACTCGCCGAAGGCGTTGGCGAGTTCCACGCCGCAGGCATAGAGCTCGAACCGTTCCGCCACGCGAGGGTCGCGGGCGGTCGGTCGGGCGAGGGCCGCTTCCGCCACCGGGTACTCGTCCAGGATGGTGGTCCGTCCAAGGCCGAGATTTGGCTCGACCCGCTCCACGATGACGCGGCTGAACAGGTCGGCCCAGGTATCGTCCACGGCCACGCGCAGGCCCGCCGCCTTCAGGCTGGCGGCCAGGTGCTCGCGATCCGTGGCGCCGCTCCGGTCGATGGAGGCGAGAAGATCGATGCCGGCAAAGCGCTCGAAAGCCTCGGCCACGCTCAGGCGCTCCGGTTCCTGGAAAGGATCGGTCTCCCGGTCACGGTAGGTGAGGGTGCGGGTGCCAGCCGTCTCGGCGGCGAGGCTTAAGATCTCGCCGCAATCCTTCATGAGCGTCTCGTAGCTCTCGCCCGCCCGGTACCATTCGAGCATGGTGAATTCCGGGTGATGCAGGGGGCCGCGCTCGCGGTTGCGGTAGACATGGGCGAAGCAGGCGATGCGGGTCTCGCCCGCCGCCAACAGCTTCTTGCAGGCGAATTCGGGGGAGGTGTGGAGGTAGAGGGACGCCCGCGATCCGTCGGGCCTGACAGCTTCGGTCGCGAAGGCATGGAGATGCGCCTCGTTCCCCGGCGAGGTCTGGAGCGTGGCCGTATCGACCTCCACGAAGTCGCGCCCTGCGAAGAATCCTCGCAGAGCCGCCTGGATGCGGTTCCGGCCCAGAAGAAACGGGCGCCGATCCGCATGGACATGGGGCGTCCACCAGGGAGAGGGTGCAGGCACAAGATGATCCATTCCAAAGGCGCTCGTTAAGGTCGGACTGGCGATTTGCGCCAAGATAGGCTACTTGCGGCTCCGAAACCGTTTTCGGTGCCACTGGGGGGCAGGACGACCCGACCCTCCCGACGCGCCCCTATCTGTCACAAGGAAAGCTTCCCGTGAAGGTCATCGCCTCTACGCTCCGCAAAGGCAACGTCGTCGACATGGACGGCAAGCTCTATGTGGTCCTCACCGCCCAGAACATCCACCCCGGCAAGGGCACGCCGGTCACCCAGCTCGATATGCGCCGCATCTCCGACGGCGTGAAGGTCTCCGAACGCTACCGCACCACAGAGCAGGTCGAGCGCGCGTTCGTGGAAGACCGCGAGCACACCTTCCTCTACGAGGATGGCGAGGGCTTCCATTTCATGAACCCGGAAACCTACGATCAGGTGACCGTGCCGCAGGACATCATCGGCGACCTGAAGCCCTATCTTCAGGAAAGCATGGCCGTGATGCTCTCGACCCACAACGGCGTCCCGATCGCCCTCGAGCTGCCGGCCCGCGTCACCCTCGAGATCACCGAGACCGAGCCGGTCGTGAAGGGCCAGACGGCGTCCTCGTCCTACAAGCCCGCCATGCTCTCGAACGGTGTGCGCACCCTGGTGCCGCCCCATATCCAGGCCGGCACCCGCGTGGTCATCATGACGGAAGACGGCTCCTACGTGGAGCGCGCGAAGGACTAAGGGATCATCCTCGGAGCCCGGCTGTCAGAAGCCGGGCAATAAGGATCTTGAAGGGCAGGAGGTTTCGGTGGAGGCTCACCGGACGTCCTGCCCTTACATTTTTGGAGTCGAACGGTCTCATGGCGCCCGGTCTTGCGAATTCCATCAATCCTCTCGTCGCGGACGTGGGGAGCCCTCCGATCCCCGAGGCGCAGAGCTGGATCAAGCGCTATGACGGTTCGTTCGGACCGCTGATCAACCTTTCGCAGGCTGTTCCGGGTAACGCCCCCCACGCCAGCCTGCTGGAGCGGATGGCGGCTGCAGCCGGCTCCGCGGCCGGGTCGCAATATGGCCCCATCAACGGCGATGCGCCCCTCCGTCAGGCATACGCCGCCGATCTCTCCCGCCTCTATGAAGGCCGGATCGCGCCGGACGACACGGCGATCACGGCGGGCTGCAACATGGCGTTCTTCGCCGCCATGATGCTGCTCGCCCATCGCGGCGAAGCGGTGCTGCTGCCGACGCCCTGGTATTTCAATCATCAGATGACCCTCGACATGCTCGGCATCGAGCCGCGTCCGCTGCCCTGCCGGGCCGAGACCGGATTCGTTCCGCGGGTGGAGGATGCGGAGCCGCTGATCGACGAGAAAATCAGGGCCGTCGTCCTCGTCACGCCCAACAATCCGACCGGGGCTGTCTATCCCGCTCACGTGATCGAAAGCTTCGCGCAGCTCTGCCGCAAGCACGGCATTTATCTCGTGATCGACGAGACTTACCGGGACTTCCTGCCGCAGGAGGTGAACCGCGCCCATGGTCTGTTCATTGGCGATGAATGGCGCGACACGGTGATCCAGCTCTATTCCTTCTCGAAATCCTACGCGATCCCGGGTCACCGAACGGGAGCCATCACGGCCGACGCTCTGGTGATCGAGCAGATCGCCAAGATCCTCGACTGCATCCAGATCTGCGCCCCGCGTACGGCCCAGGCCGCTTTGCCATGGGCGATCGATGCCCTGCGCGACTGGCGCGAGGGCAACCGGGCCGAGATCAACCGGCGTGCACAGGTTTTTCAGGACGCTCTCGCGCCTCTGCCGGAATGGAAGATCGAGTCGGTCGGAGCCTATTTCGCCTATCTCCGCCATCCGTTCCCGGAGGCCGGGGCGCAGCAGGTGGCGGAGAAGCTTGCGACGGAGCGGGGCGTCCTGTGCCTCCCGGGGAGCTATTTCGGCCCCGGCCAGGAAGGGCATCTGCGCGTGGCCATCGCCAATGTGGGATCCGATGTTCTTCAGGGTCTGACGGAGCGCTTCAAGGACCTTCGGCTCTGACGCTCCCCGGGAGGGTGGGCGACAATCTGCAGGTCCTGCCCTTGGCAGGACGGCAGGGCGGTGGTTACTCTCTTCTTCAAACAAGGCATTCGATAGGGATGCTCGGGGATTCGTTTTGACCGTCAAAGTGGACGTGACCGCAGAACCAGGAGACCGACATGCGGATCCGTTGAATGGATCCGCAAACGGCGCGGCCTTGGTTGCGGAGCGTCCCTCGCCGGCACGAACGGATCATCGGCGGCGTTCCTCCAAAAGCTATGCGGCGCTCGATCTCGGTACGAACAATTGCCGCCTTCTCATTGCGGAACCTGCGCATTTCGGCTTTCGCGTCGTCGATGCGTTCTCGCGCATCGTGCGGCTCGGCGAAGGTCTCGGCCTCGGCAATCGTCTGAGTGACGACGCGATCGGACGTACCCTCGATGCGCTTCGTGTCTGCCGTGAGAAGATGGCGGCGAAGGATGTGGCGCGGGCGCGCCTCGTGGCGACGGAGGCCTGCCGGCTCGCCGAGAACGGCCCGTCCTTCATCGATCGCGTGCGCGACGAACTCGACCTCGATCTCGAGGTCGTCGACCGCAAGACGGAAGCCTATCTCGCGGTCACAGGCTGCGCGTCCCTCGTCGATCCCAAGGCTCATTCCGTCATCGTGTTCGATATCGGCGGCGGCTCGACGGAGATCGCGTGGCTCGACGGCCAGGCGCCGCATGCCTTTGCCGATCCGTGCAAGCGCATCCGGGCGTGGGATTCGCTGCCCGTCGGCGTGGTGACGCTGGCGGAGCGCTATGGCGGCATCGACGTCACGCCCGAGACCTTCGAGGGCATGGTCGAGGAGGTGTCCGAACTTCTGCTCGATTTCTCGCTCGTGGCAGCCCCGGCGGGGCGGGGCCACAACTTTCATCTGCTCGGGACCTCGGGAACCGTCACGACCGTCGGCGGTATTCACTTGGGCCTTGCGCGCTACGACCGGCGCCGGGTCGACGGGATGTGGATGCGCAACGGCGAGATCTCGACAGTGATGCAGCGTCTGCTGCATTCGGATTTCACGCAGCGTGCGGAGAACCCCTGCATCGGCAAGGAACGCGCCGATCTGGTTCTCGCGGGCTGCGCCATCTTGGAAGCGATCCGGCGGGCTTTTCCCTCGGAGCGCCTGCGCATCGCGGATCGCGGACTGCGCGAAGGAATTTTGATGAAGATGATGCGAGAGGATTCGGTGTGGCGAGGGGGCCGGCGGTGAGTGCCAAGACAGGTTCCGGGGTCCGCAATCTCAAGCAGCGCGTGAAAACCGCCAACAAGCGGTCCCTCTCCTCGCAGAAATGGCTCGAGCGTCAGCTCAACGATCCCTACGTCGCTCGCGCCAAACGCGAGGGTTATCGCTCGCGCGCGGCCTTCAAGCTGCTGGAAATCGACGAAAAGTTCAAGATCCTCAAGCCCGGCCAGAAGATCGTCGATCTCGGTGCCGCGCCCGGCGGCTGGTCGCAGATCGCCGCCAAGGTGGTTGGTCCGAAGGGCAGGGTCGTCGGCATCGACCTTCTGCCCATCGATCCGATGGCGGGCGTCGAGTTCATCCAACTCGACTTCCTGGACGAGAGCGCTCCCGGCAAGCTGATTGAGATGCTCGGCGGTCCTGCCGACGTGGTCATGTCCGACATGGCGGCCAACACCACCGGCCACAAGAAGACCGATCACCTGCGCATCATCGGTCTAGCCGAGGCGGCGATCTATTTCGCCCGCGAGATCCTCGCACCCGGCGGCGCCTTCGTCGCCAAGGTGTTCCAGGGCGGCACCGAGAACCAGCTTTTGGCCGACCTCAAGCGCGATTTCGCCGTGGTGCGCCACGTGAAGCCCGCAGCGAGCCGGGCCGACTCGGCGGAACTCTATGTGCTGGCGACCGGTTTCCGGGGACGGGCGGACGAGACGCCCGCAGCCTGACAGGCCTAACGCATCGTGCGTAAAAGTGGATCCGGTTCTCCGCTCCGAACGATGCGCCAGTTAAAATGAGCATCGAACCCGAAGCCCTTGATTGTAAGGACCACGACCATGGCAGCGCACCAGATCGGCATCATCGGCTTTGGCAAGATCGCGCAGGATCAGCATCTGCCCACGATCAAGGGCAATCCGGATTTCGAGCTTCTGGCAGTCGCGAGCCAGCGCGGGCTGCAACCGGATGAGGCGAAGTACACCTATCAGGATTACCGGGACCTTCTGAAGCTGCCCGAGATCGAGGCCGTGTCGATCTGCACGCCGCCCCAGGTCCGCCATCAGATCGCCCGCGAGGCGCTTCTGGCGGGCAAGAGCGTGCTGCTGGAAAAGCCGCCCGCGGCCACTTTGAGCGAACTCGAAGATCTCAAGGAGCTCGCCGCGAAGATGGGCAAGGTCGTGTTCACGACTTGGCACGCCCAGTACAACAAAGCGGTCGAGGAGGCGAAGAAGGCGCTCGCCGGATGGGTCATCAAGCGGCTTCTGGTCACCTGGAAGGAAGACGTGCGCCACTGGCATCCGGGCCAGCAATGGATCTGGCAGGCCGGTGGCTTCGGCGTGTTCGATCCTGGGATCAACGCGCTCTCCATCGTCACCCGCATCATGCCCGAGCCGGTTTTCATCAAGAGCTCCAGCCTGGAATTCCCGGCCAATCGCGCCGCGCCAATCGCTGCTCATCTCACCTTCTCGGCAAGCCACGGCGACGGCGACCTGCAGGCGGTCTTCGACTGGCGCCAGACCGGCCCGCAGACCTGGGACATCGAGGTGGAGACCGAGGCCGGCCTGAATCTCAAGCTCACCCATGGCGGAAGCTGCCTGGAGATCGGCGGAAAGCTCATGGTGCAGGAGGAGCCCGCGGAGTACCAGGGCATCTACCAGCGTTTCGATACCCTGCTGAACACGCGCCAGTCGGAAGTCGACGTCGCCCCGTTCCGCCTCGTGGCGGACGCCTTCATGATCGGTGAGCGGGTACAGGTCGAGGCGTTCGAGGATTAAGGTAGTGCTGTTACTCCCGGCTGAGCGCCAACAACGACCCAGATTGACTTGTCGAGCAGCCAACACGTCATCACCGGCCTTGTGCCGGTGATCTCGCTTCTTTGGAGCGCGATGCCCTCCCAATCGAGATGGCCGGGATAGGCCCGGCCATGACGTGAGGAGAATTCCTTAAGCCAAGTTCTTCTTCAGGAACCCGACCGTCCGTCGCCACGCTAGATCCGACGCCTCCTTGTCGTAGCGGGCAGCGTTGGTGTCGTTGTTGAAGGCGTGGTTGGCGCCCTCGTAGACGTAGATCTCGTAGGTCTTGCCCGCCTGCTTCAGCGCCGCCTCGTAGGCCGGGATGCCGGCATTGATGCGCTCGTCGCGCCCGCCATAATGCATCATCATCGCGGCATCGATCTTCGGCACGTCCTCCGCGTTTGGCTGGCCGCCGTAATAGGCGACGCCTGCCTTCAGGTTCGGCTCGTTGACCGCGAGGTTGTTCACCGCGCCGCCGCCCCAGCAGAACCCGACGGCGCCGACTTTGCCGTTGCTGTCCGGGCGGCCCTTCAGATAGGCCACCGCCGCCTTGCCGTAGGCGAGGATATCCGGTGCCTTAAGCTGGCCGATCATGTCGCGGCCTTTATCCTCATCCTCCGGCGTTCCGCCCATGGGCGAGAGATAATCGAGGCCGAGCGCGATAAAGCCTTCGGTCGCCATGCGGCGGGTCACGTCCTTGATGTGCGGGTTGAGACCCCGGTTCTCATGGATGACGATGACGGTCGGCAGCTTGCCCGTGGCGTCCTTCGGCTTCACGAGATAGCCCTTGAGTCCCGGAGCGCCGGGAATATCCACGATCTCGGCGGTGATCCGTTGATCGTTCTCCTGGACGGTCTGCGCCTGGGCGTAGTTGTTCTGCAGGATCGGCAGCAGGGCCGTCGCGGCTGCCGCGCTTCCGGCCAAGGCGCCGAGCTTGTCGATGAAGCTGCGGCGGCTCATGCCGCCGTGGGTGAAGTCGTCGTAGAGGTCGATAATGCGCTGATCCATGGGGTGGCCTCCTGGTCCCGCACGAAAGCTAGCGCAGCCTATCGGCCGGACATACCGTCCCCGAGGCCGGTGGAAGGAGGTTTTTCCTTCACAATCCTGTGTCCCGACATCTCGGCTCCAGCAGTTGGAGAAAGTCCGATGAAGACGAAACCGGCCAAAGCGGACACCATCGCAACGGCCCAGAAGGCGGGGCCGAAATCGGCCGCCGTGATCACAGGATTGCCGTCGAGGCTCGCGGCGGCTTCCAGCACGAAGGCGCCGAAGGCCACGCCGATGCTGAGCGACACCTGCTGGAGGGCGCTCGACAGGCTCGTGGCGTAGCTCATCTCCCGGTTGGAGATCTCCGCATAGCCGATGGCATTGAGACTGGTGAACTGGAGCGAGCGGAAGCAGCCACCGACCAGAAGAACGATCATGATCAGCCAGTGGGGCGTCTCCGGCGTGAAGAACCCGTTGGCGGCGACGAAGCCCGCTCCGATGAACGCGTTGACGATCAAGAGCCTGCGGAAGCCCGTCCGCTCGAGGATGCGCTTGGCCATGGTCTTCATGAACAGGGCGCCCACTGCCGCGATGAAGGTGAGGGAGCCGGAGGCCAAGGGACTGAGCCCGAATCCGACCTGCAGCATCAGCGGCAGCAGGAACGGGATGGCGCCGATGCCGACACGGAAGAGGAAGCCGCCGACCACGCTGATGCGGAAGGTCGGGATCTTCAGGAGGCGGAGTTGCAGGACCGGATAGGGCGTGCGCCGCGCGTGGAAGACATAGAGGACCAGGCAGATTGCGCCGATCACCACGCAGCCGGTCGAGATCTCCGCCGGGATGAGGTGGCGCCCGCCGGAGGCGAAGCCCAGCATGAGCAGCGCGAAGCCGAAGCCTGAGAGCACGAAGCCGATGAAGTCCAGCGGCGGCGTATCCTCCTCCCTGACGTTCGGGACGAAGATCGTCGCGAGCACGATGCCGAGGACCCCGATGGGGATGTTGATGAAGAAGATCCAGCGCCAGTCGAAGTAAGTGGTGATGAAGCCGCCGAGCGGCGGGCCGACGATCGGGCCGACGAGGGCCGGGATCGTCAGAGTCGCGAGCGCCTGCACCACCTCGCTGCGCTGGACGCTCCGCAGCAGCACAAGGCGGCCCACGGGCACCATCATGGCTCCGCCGGCGCCCTGGACGAAGCGGGCGATTACGAACCACTCGAGGGAATTGGCTCCCGCGCAGGCAAGCGAACCCGCCATGAACACGCCGATGGCGGTGGTGAAGATCGTCCGCGCGCCGTACTTGTCCGCCATCCAGCCGGAGATCGGGATGAAGATGGCGAGGCTCACCAGATACGAGGTCAGGGCGAGCTTGAGAGCGATCGGGTCTGTCCCCAGGCTCTGCGCGATCATCGGCAGGGAAGTCGAAATCACGGTCGAATCCGTGTTCTCCATGAACAGGGCCGTGGCGATGATCAGCGGGAGAAGGCGGGATTGGCGCATGACTCGCGGACTTAGCGCCCTGCAACCTCCTTGCAAAGGGTAAAAAGGCGCAAGGCAGGTCTTCGGGGAATGCGCCGCTCGACGCTTTGCGAAATGACAAGCCCGTGCTACGGACCCGTGCCAACTCGCCAAAGCGTTATTCTCTCATCCGCGCACCCCTAAAGGAGTTGGTTCATGGCCCCTGTTTTAGCCGATAAGATCATCGATGGACTGACCTTCGATGATGTGCTCCTCCGGCCCGGCCGCTCCGAAGTCCTGCCCGGCGACGTGGATGTGGCGACCCAGCTGACCCGGACCATCCGCCTCAATATGCCGATCATCGCCTCCGCCATGGATACGGTGACGGAAGCCCGCATGGCCATCGCCATGGCCCAGAACGGCGGCCTCGGCGTGATCCACCGCAATCTCGAGCCGGAGGCCCAGGCCGAGCAGGTCCGCCTCGTGAAGCGCTACGAGTCGGGCATGGTGATGAACCCCATCACCATCCATCCTGACGAGACCCTGGCCGATGCGCTCGCGATGATGAAGCATCACGGCATTTCCGGCATTCCGGTGGTCGAGCGCGGACCCAGCGGAACCAAGGGCAAGCTCGTCGGCATCCTGACCAACCGCGATGTGCGCTTTGCCAGCAATCCCGGCCAGAAAGTTTCCGAGCTGATGACGAAGGACCGCCTGATCACGGTCCGTGAGGGCGTGAGCCAGAACGAGGCGCGCCATCTTCTCCATCAGTTCCGTATCGAAAAGCTCCTGGTCGTCGACGACCATTTCCGCTGCATCGGCCTGATCACGGTGAAGGACATCGAGAAGCAGGTCGCTTATCCGAGCGCTGCCAAGGACGAGCAGGGCCGCCTTCTGGTCGCCGCCGCCACCACCACGGGCGAGCAGGGCTTCGAGCGCGCCGAGCGTCTCATCGATGCGGGCTGCGACGTGGTCGTGGTCGATACCGCTCATGGCCATTCCGTGAAGGTTCTGGAGAGCGTCACCCGGGTGAAGAAGCTCTCGAACGCCGTTCAGGTCATTGCGGGCAACGTGGCGACGCGGGAAGGCGCGCAGGCGCTCATCGATGCGGGCGCGGATGCGATCAAGGTCGGCATCGGTCCCGGCTCCATCTGCACCACCCGCATCGTGGCGGGCGTCGGCGTGCCTCAGCTCACGGCCATCATGGAGGCCGTCGAGGCGGCCTCCCAGGCGGACGTTCCGGTGATCGCCGACGGCGGCATCAAGTTCTCGGGCGATCTCGCCAAGGCGCTCGCCGCCGGCGCCTCCTGCGCCATGGTGGGCTCGCTGCTCGCCGGCACGGACGAAACCCCAGGCGAGGTCTTCCTCTACCAGGGCCGCTCCTACAAGTCCTACCGCGGCATGGGCTCGGTAGGCGCCATGGCCCGCGGCTCGGCGGACCGCTACTTCCAGGCGGAGGTGCGCGACACCCTGAAGCTCGTGCCGGAAGGCATCGAAGGGCAGGTGGCCTATAAGGGCCCGGTCTCAGGCGTTCTGCATCAACTCACCGGCGGCCTTCGCGCATCGATGGGCTATGTGGGCGGTGCGAACCTCGCCGAGTTCCGCGAGAAGGCGCAGTTCATCCGCATCACCAGCGCGGGTCTGCGCGAGAGCCACGTTCATGACGTGACGATCACGCGGGAAAGCCCTAATTACCCGACTCGCAGCTAAGCTTCAGTCGAGGTCCCGCCCGTGAGCATCACCGCCATCCTTCTTCCGGTCTACGTCCAGGTCGCGCTGACCGTCATCCTGCTGCTCTGGATGGGCAGCTCGCGGTTGGGCAGCCTGCGCACCGGAGAGGTGAAGGTTAAGGACGTCGCGCTGGGCGAACGCAACTGGCCAAGCCGCATCCTGCAGGTCCAGAACGCTTACCATAACCAGTTCGAGCTGCCGGTTCTGTTCTATGTGCTGGTGACGCTGGCGCTGTTCACCCGCAAGGCCGACATGCTCTTCGTGGTGATGTCCTGGATGTTCGTGACGAGCCGCCTCGTCCATGCGGCGATCCACACCACCTCGAACAAGATGGCCTTGCGCTTTCAGGCCTTCGTCGTCGGGGTGCTGATCCTGGCGGCCATGTGGGTCATCTTCGGTATTCGCGTCCTTGCGGCCGAGACCGGAGTTTAGGCGAGACGGGAGTTTTGGACGAAGCGGGATGGGTGTAGCACCCAT
Source organism: Microvirga sp. RSM25 (assembly GCF_044784385.1). Taxonomy (NCBI): domain Bacteria; kingdom Pseudomonadati; phylum Pseudomonadota; class Alphaproteobacteria; order Hyphomicrobiales; family Methylobacteriaceae; genus Microvirga; species Microvirga sp. RSM25. The sequence continues at coordinate 1,704,311 of NZ_CP173039.1, forward strand.
CCCGATCGTAGTCTTAGAAGCGCTTGCCGCTCTCGAGCTGCGTCTTGGCATCGGTCTGCTTGACCGGGGGCGGGGTGAGATCGGCGGCCGGGGCCGTGGCGCAAGCCGCGATGGTCAGGGTGAGGCCGACGGCAATGAGGCCGCGGGTCAGTCGGGTCAACATAGAGAGTGGCTCCAAAGAGGAATCGTGCGGAATGCACGCATCCTCACCATCCACTGTCGATGGGGACGGAAAATAGGTAACAATATGTCGTTTATACGGCCAAGCTTAAGTGTGCTTTTTCAATGACACCAGCCGCCCGCATCTCCGCCGCCGTCGAGGTCTTGGCCGATATCGATGCCCGCCGTCGCCCGGCGACCGACGCCCTGAAGGACTGGGGCCTTTCGCATCGTTTCGCAGGCTCCAAGGATCGGGCCGCCATCGCGAGTCTCGTCTATGACGCCCTGCGCCGGAAGGCCTCCGCCGCCTGGATCATGGGCGAGGGCACGCCTCGCGCGGTCGTGCTCGGCATGCTGAAGCTCCAGCGCGGGCTGAACCCCGATGCCATTGCGGCCTTGTGCTCGGGTGAGCGTTTCGCGCCGGAGCCGCTGACGGCCGATGAGCGCGCACGCCTCGAGAAAGCTGATCTCAGCGACGCGCCGACCCACGTGGCCGGCGACTTCCCGGATTGGATTGAGCCGTCGCTCGGGCGCCTGTTCGGGGACGATCTCGTTCCCGAGATGCAGGCGCTCACGACCCGCGCCCCGCTGGATCTGCGGGTGAACACCCTGAAAGTGTCCTCCCGCGAGGAGGCGCACGATGCCCTTCCGCACCTTAACGCCGTCGAGACGCCGCTCTCGCCACTCGGCCTGCGGATCGCCCCGGGCGAGGACGGACGGGGCCCTGCCGTGCAGTCGGAGCCCGAGTTCCTGAAAGGCTGGATCGAGATCCAGGATGAGGGCTCGCAGCTCGTCGCGCTCCTGTCCGGCGTCCGGCCCGGCGAGCAGGTGGTCGATCTCTGCGCCGGCGGCGGCGGCAAGACCCTGGCGCTCGCAGCCCAGATGGAAAACCACGGCCAGATCTACGCCACCGACAACGACGCCCGCCGTCTCGCTCCGATCCATGACCGGCTGGCGCGCGCGGGTGTCCGCAACGTCCAGGTCCGTACGCCACGGGCCAAGGCCGATGCGGTCACGGATCTCGACGGGAAGATCGACTGCGTCCTTGTGGATGCGCCCTGCACAGGCATCGGCACCTGGCGGCGCAATCCAGATGCCAAATGGCGCCTTCGACCCGGCAGCCTGGAGGTTCGGCGCAACGAGCAGGCAGCGGTGCTCGACCGCGCCGCGCGCCTGGTGAAGCCGGATGGGCGCATCGTCTACATCACCTGCTCGATCCTGCCCGAAGAGAACGACGATGCGCTCTCAGCATTCATGGAGAACCACGCCGGCTTCACGCCGGTGTCGCTCGACAGGGCGCTCGATGAGACGCAGCTCGGCCATCTCAGGAACGTCGTCCGACCGACCGCCCATGGGCTCCAGCTGACGCCGCACAAGACCGGCACCGACGGCTTTTACGTTGCGATCCTGGTGCGAAACCCATGAAAAGCCTCACAATTCGATTGTTGTCCTGACCCCGAAAGCCGTAAGAACCTGCCATGACCCAGACCCACGATAAGATCCTCATCGTCGATTTCGGCTCCCAGGTAACCCAGCTCATCGCACGGCGCGTGCGCGAGGATGGCGTCTATTCGGAGGTGGTGCCGTTCCAGAAGGCCGCCGAGGCGATCCGGACCATGAAGCCGAAGGGCGTGATCCTGTCGGGCGGCCCTGAATCGGTCACGACCGATGCCTCGCCTCGTGCACCCCAGGAACTCTTCGACACGGACCTTCCGATCTTCGGCATCTGCTACGGGCAGCAGACCATGGCGGCGCAGCTCGGCGGCGAGGTCGAGGGTGGTCACCATTCCGAGTTCGGCCGCGCCGAGATCGAGGTGCTGACGGAGAGCCCGCTATTCCAGGGCGTATGGCAGGTCGGCAAGAAATATCCCGTGTGGATGAGCCACGGCGACCGGGTGACCAAGCTGCCGGAGGGCTTCGAGGTTCTGGCCGCGTCCGAGAACGCTCCCTTCGCGGTCGTGGCCGACGAGGAGCACAAGTTCTACGGCGTGCAGTTCCACCCGGAGGTGGTGCACACGCCGCAGGGAGCCCAGCTGATCCGCAACTTCGTGCGCGACATCGCCGGCTGCAAGGGCGACTGGACCATGAAGGCCTTCCGCGAGGAGGCCATCGAGCGCATCCGTGCCCAAGTCGGCAACGGCCGGGTGATTTGCGGCCTGTCGGGCGGGGTCGATTCCGCCGTGGCCGCGGTGCTGATCCACGAGGCCATCGGCGACCAGCTCACCTGCGTTTTCGTCGATCACGGTCTGCTGCGCGCGGCCGAAGCCGAGCAGGTGGTCACGCTCTTCCGCGATCACTACAACATCCCGCTCGTGCACGTGCAGGCGCAGGATCTTTTCATCGGTGCGCTCGAAGGCGTGTCGGACCCGGAGGTCAAGCGCAAGACCATCGGCAAGCTCTTCATCGACGTGTTCGACGAGGAGGCGAAGAAAATTGGCGGGGCGGACTTTCTGGCGCAAGGCACGCTCTATCCCGACGTGATCGAGAGCGTCTCGTTCACCGGCGGTCCCTCCGTCACCATCAAGAGCCACCATAATGTCGGCGGTCTCCCCGAACGCATGAAGATGAAGCTCGTGGAACCCCTGCGCGAGCTGTTCAAGGATGAGGTGCGCGTGCTCGGCCGCGAGCTCGGCCTGCCCGATGCCTTCGTCGGGCGCCATCCGTTCCCGGGTCCGGGCCTCGCCATCCGCGTTCCCGGCGAGATCACCCGCGAAAAGCTCGACATCCTGCGCAAGGCGGATGCGATCTACCTCGAGGAGATCCGCAACGCGGGCCTCTACGATCAGATCTGGCAGGCCTTCGCCGTGCTGCTGCCGGTCAAGACCGTGGGCGTCATGGGCGATGCGCGCACCTACGATCACGTCTGTGCGCTTCGCGCCGTCACCTCCATCGACGGCATGACGGCGGATTTCTACCCCTTCGACATGGGCTTCCTCGGCCGGGTCGCGACCCGCATCATCAACGAGGTGAAGGGCATCAACCGCGTCACCTACGACATCACGTCGAAGCCGCCCGGCACCATCGAGTGGGAGTAGCATGGACCGCGACATTGTCCGTCATCCGAGATGGCGAATGGGGCTACCATGTACGGAAGTCACGCAGCAGTGGGCTGAGCCCCCATATTGCCTATAACGATGTACCCTAGGCCCGATCCTGCCCTGTCCTACGGCTAATCCAACAAGCGCGCGCAACGCATTTAATGCCCGTATGATAAGCGCTCGAGAGCCTTGCATGCCATGGAGAATACCGGTTATGTCATTGCAGACAGAAAGTCTTTTGATCAGCATCCCTACCAAGGATGCGCGGGCCTTCGAGCAGCATTGGAAGGATCTGCGGCTCGCCGAAGCATTGGAACCGAGCCAGGACCTGAAAGATCCCGTTGAAATCGAAAATTTCGACGGTGCAACTCTGATGCAATGGATTGTTGAACTGACACCTGTTGTTGCCCCCTTGGTGTCGGGTGCAATGGGTTATGTCATCGCGGCGCGCGGTGAGCTCGAGTATGAGAAGAACGGGGAAAAGATACGTTTCAAGAACCTAAAGCCCTCTAAGATCAAGGAAATTATTGATATAATCGATGCGCGCAAGGATGATTAATGGGGCAATTAGCGCGACCTGACTGGGAGGCGATCAAAAGCCGCCTTAGGCGCACGCATGCGTTAAGTGTTAGGGCCAGTGATCGTCGAACGATCCGTACTGCTCTGCGATTCCTTCATGCGCATTATCCCGAGGCGCGACCATTCGTACACCTTCTTCCGGTCAGTACGATGCAATGGTCGAGCGTCGTCATCGGGCACAATAGCAAGTATGTATCCTTTGTCGACGTCGAGCAAGCGAATGCGATCGAGCTACTGCTAGCGCGAGGCTTTTGGGCTGAACTCCCGCTGTTCAGCTATGCCGAGTTCATGATCCGTGCCGCTGAGGTCTTTTACGATGATGGAGACCTAGTGCTCGCTGCAGCCATGAGCGAGCGTGCCAATGCGCGGCTGCGTCAATATTGTGCGCACACTGGTAGCGGTCTGTTCATCGATAGGCCCAAGGCTGTCAGCCAAGTTCTGATCGATATCATGCAGGCTAAAGTCGTGCTCGGCTTCATCACCGGTCACGAGATTGGCCATATACTTCAGAAGGCTTTCAATCCAGGCGCTGCGCCGCTCTTTGATTGGGTTTGTACCTGCTATGAGGGGAGCCATCTGGACAAGAATGGCGGCATCCCCCGTGAGCGATTCTTGCTCCCCGAGATCATCCAGAAATTTGATGATGACGGCCAGCCCAACGGGCACGCAATCCAGATGTCCAAAATGGTGGGTCTGCTCCATGACATGCAGAGGCAGCAGATTAAGGAGGCCCAGTCCGACGCACTCGGCGTGATCCTCGCGAGCGATGCTGCATCAACAGCTGGTATACCTGTTGATGTCCTCTTCAGCATCTTATTTGATGCCCTAGAATATACAGAGATGTTGATGGTGCTGCGCCGTCTTCTGCCGAGACTCCCGCGCGGCGAGAAGCGTGCTTCAGTTCCGCTTGAGGGTTCGGGCTTGGTTGCTCGCCAAATTATGTTCGTCAGGCTGGCACGAAGTCTTAGAGACGGAACTGCGCCGGCGCCTGAGCCAATCATACAGTATTGGTCGAAACTCTCAGAAAAGGCACTGGCACGTATCGAGAGTCTGATCGACAACGGTAAAGTCGAGGAACTCAGTCTGCGTAGCGAAGTTACTGTCCGTGGCGGTATCGAGCTTGCATTATATGGAAAGTTAGCACCGCATCGAGCCCCTGAGAAACTTCGAACGGCGTATGGTATAGCAGCCGGGGGGCTCATTGTCGCAGAGGCGCATCGAGGTTGCCCCGAGGCGCTCTTCAAAATCGAAGAGAGCTTCGACGGGACACCCGAAAGTAAATTGGACGGTGTCCTCTACGGCTTTGGCTGTGCGGTGCGTGACATCTGCGCCCTGAAGGCTTCAGAAACCCATGCGACAGGTTCGATACGTCGCGCTGATATTCTGAAGGATGGAAGCGATGCGGCCTTCGTAGAGTTCCTTCGCAGTGCGCGGACCCAGATCTTCCGCATGGAACTCAATCCACATTGGGCGGAAGACTTCAAAGCACTGCTGAGGAGTCCTCGTGCTGAGTAGTGTTCGAACGTTTATAGCCGGAATATTCCGATGGTTCTTATTCCAGCCGCTAAGGCAGGCAGAGATGAGATTCTCAGCATGGTTAAGATTCAGAGCTGAGTCTAAAATCCCCATTCATCTGACAGGAACAATTAGGTCTGGTTATCCTGAAAGATAAGAGTGAGTGAGCCATGATTAGGCAGGCTGTGACAATCTACGGCATCAAGAATTGCGACACGATGAAGAAGGCGCGCGCCTGGCTCGATGCCAAGGGCGTGCCTTACGCATTCCACGACTACAAGGTGGACGGCATCGACCGCGCGAAGCTTGAAGGCTGGGCCGGCAATGTCGGTTGGGAGACGCTCCTCAACCGTGCGGGAACCACGTTCCGCAAACTGCCCGATGCAGAGAAGGCAAGCATCGACGAGCGCAAGGCCATCGCGCTCATGGTCGATCAGCCCTCCATGATCAAGCGTCCAGTGCTCGATCTCGGCGGGCGGATCGTCGTCGGTTTCAAGCCGGAGGTTTATGAGAAGGCAGTTGAATAGTTTGGAGCATCGATACATCCACGCTGCTTCGTCATGGCCGGGCTTGTCCCGGCCATCTCGTTTCTGAAAAGCGCAGCGTGTCACAGTACGTCATCACCGGCACGAGGCCGGTGATGACATAGTGTGGTTGGCAACGCTTGAGCAGACTCCCTACTATCAAAACAAAAAGGCGGGCCGCAAAGCCCGCCTTTTTCAATGGTCGCTTGAATGGCCCTTACTGGATCTTCGGCGGCTCGTCGAAGTTCAGGCCGGGGAGGCCGCCCGGCTCGCTGCCGGGAGCGCCGAGGCCGGGGACCAGGAGCTCGTCGAGCTTCTTCTGGACCGCCGCCGGATCGACCGCCGGTCCCGTTCCCTTGTAGTGCGTGACGATGCCAGGGAAGGCGATGACGATACCGACCATGATCAGCTGGATGATCACGAAGGGGACGGCGCCCCAGTAGATCTGGCCCGTGGTCACCGGCTCCATCCTCTTGCCCGTCACGCGGTCGAGATACGGCACCTTGGGGGCCACCGAGCGTAGGAAGAACAGGGCGAAGCCGAAGGGCGGGTGCATGAACGAGGTCTGCATGTTCACGGCCAGGATCACGCCGAACCAGATCAGGTCGATGCCGAGCTTGTCGGCCGCGGGCCCGAGGAGCGGGATAATGATGAAGGCCAGCTCGAAGTAATCGAGGAAGAAGGCCAGGAAGAACACGAGGGCATTCACGACCACAAGGAAGCCGACCTGTCCGCCCGGAAGCGAGGTGAGCAGGTGCTCGACCCAGATGTGCCCGTTCACGCCGTAGAAGGTGAGCGAGAACACGCGGGCACCGATCAGGATGAACAGCACGAAGGCCGAGAGCTTCGCGGTCGCCTCCGTTGCCTGACGGACCAGGGTCCAGTTGAAGCGGGCCGGGTTGTTGTCGAGCTTGCGCTTGACAGCCGCAAGGATGACCGAGCCCAGCGCGCCCATGGCGCCGCCTTCGGTCGGCGTCGCGAGGCCGATAAAGATGGTGCCGAGCACGAGGAAGATCAGCAGCAGCGGGGGCACCATCACGAAGGTGACCTGCTGCGCCATGTTGGACATGAGACGCAAGCCGGTGAAGCGCTCGACGATGCCGACGACCAGCGCATAGATCGCGCCGGCCAGGATCATCTCGAAGGTGAGCGCCAAGCCCTCGTGGTTTTGAGTGTGCAGGTAGACATACGCGGCGACCAGAAGCGCCACCAGGACGGCCGAGATGGCAATGCGCTTGGCGCCGAGCATCTTGTTCATGAGGGCGCAGATCAGCGCCACCACGGTTGCCACGCAGATCGTCAGGATCACGAAGTCCGCACCGGCCTTGGTGCCGGTCTGCGAGAGCACGTAGTAGCCGACGAGGCCCGAGAACACGACCAGGATGCCGAGCTGCCATACGCCACGAGCGCCATCGGGCTCGCGGTAGCCGATGGCTTCCGGCGGAAGGCCGGGGGCCGACTTCGGATAGATGATCGCCATCAGCATGATGTAGCCGGCATAAAGCGCCGTCAGGATCAGGCCGGGCAGGAACGCGCCCTCGTACATGTCGCCCACGGAGCGGCCGAGCTGGTCGGCCATGACGATGAGAACGAGCGAGGGCGGAATGATCTGGGCCAGCGTGCCCGAGGCCGCGATCACGCCGGAAGCCAGGCGACGGTCATAGCCGTAGCGCAGCATGATCGGCAGCGAGATCAAGCCCATCGAGATCACGGAGGCGGCCACTACGCCGGTGGTGGCGGCAAGCAGCGCGCCCACGAAGATCACCGCAAAGGCGAGGCCGCCGCGCACGGGTCCGAAGAGCTGACCGATGGTGTCGAGGAGGTCTTCCGCCATGCCGGAGCGTTCCAGCACAAGTCCCATGAAGGTGAAGAACGGGACCGCGAGCAGCACCTCGTTCGACATGGTGCCGAAGATGCGGTCTGGCAGGGCCTGGAGGAGCGGCCAGGAGAGCGTGATGGTATCGGGCGCGTAGGGAGCAAGCTCCACGGCGATGAAGAAGAACAGCAATCCGTTCGCAGCGAGCGCGAAGGCGACCGGGTAGCCGAGAAGAAGGAAGACCACGAGCGCCGCGAACATGATCGGCGCGAGGTTCTGGGCAATCAATGCAGCCATTGATGAAAACTCCGGAAAACTTGAAACGGGCGCCTAACGATCAGCTCACGCCGTCGCCGGGGGCGTGCCGCCGGTCCCGGGGGTGTTGATGGTGCCGATTTCCGCGATGAGGCGCTCGGCTTCCGCTTCGACGCTGTGCCCGCTGGCCTCCTCGTCGACAAGCTTGCCCTGCATGATGGCGACGCGCTTGATCAGCTCGCTCAGCCACTGGAAGAACATCGAGATGAAACCGAGGAGAATGAGGCCCTTGGCCGGCCAGATCAGCAGGCCACCGGCATTCGAAGAGACCTCGCCGGAGCGGTACGAGTTGAGGAAGTAGGGAACCGACAGCCAAAGCAGCAGGGCCACGAAGGGGAACAGGAAGAAGAGATGTCCGAACACGTCGACCCCGTCCCGGCCGCGCTTCGAGAGCCTGCTCGAGATGATGTCGATGCGGATATGCTCGTTTGCCTTCAGCGTCCAGGCGGCGCAGAGCATGAAGACGGCGCCGAACAGGTACCATTGCAGCTCAAGCCAGGCATTGGACGAGACGCCGAAGATGCGCCGGATGATGGCATTGATGGCCGAGACCAGGATGGCCACCACGATGGCCCAGGCAGCGACCTTGCCGAGGCGCTCGTTGATAGAGTCGATGACACGGGATAGCCCAAGAAGTGCCGTCACCTGTCTCCCCCTTAGAACTTGTTGGTTGATAATCTTGCGGCCTAGCTATCGGACTTGGGGCGGCGTCGCTAGAGCCGATTTAGTCTAAAGCAAGGTTTGAGGCGGTCCGTAGCGGAGAAATTTTCATGCTGCAAGGTACCCCGCTGTTAAAAGTTTAGGCAGTGCAAGGCTTTGATGAACGTCGGAAACTTGCGGCCGGGCGTTGCTGGGGATTCATTCTGCCGACGCTCTCCAAGCGTCAGCTTTGATTGGATTTCCGGACTGTAGTGGTTATAAGTTCCTATCTTCCGGAGGACGCCCGTGACGCTGCTCGTTGTCGGTCTGGTGATTTTTCTCGGCATGCATTCCATCAGCATGGCGAGACGCAATCGAGCAGCCTTGATCGCCCGGATCGGCGAGGGCCCCTACAAGGGCCTTTACTCCCTTGTCTCCCTTCTCGGCATCGTCCTGATCGCCATCGGCTACGGCCAATATCGTGCGAGCGGCTACATCCCGGTCTGGGATCCGCCGGTCTGGACACGGCATCTGGCCCTCATTCTGGTCTGGCTCGCCTTCATTTGCCTCGCGTCGGCCTATCTGCCCGGTCGCATCAAGGCGCGGCTCAAGCACCCGATGCTCGCCGGTGTGAAGATCTGGGCCCTGGCGCACCTCCTTGCCAACGGCGATCTCGGCTCGATCCTGCTCTTCGGCTCCTTCCTGGTCTGGGCCGTGTTCGCCCGCATCAGCGCCAAGCGTCGGGACGTGGCGGCTCAGCATGGGGGCACTGCGGCGCCTGCCGGATGGCGTAACGATGTGCTGGCGGTGGTCATCGGCACGGCGATCTATCTTGCCTTCGTGTTCTGGCTCCATCCCTGGCTGATCGGGGTTCCCGTCCTGCTCATGCGGGCATGAACCCTCTCGCCTTGTGCGGGCGTGTGTGTTAGGCGACCGTCTTCGATGAAGGAGGCGGCTTGAGGCCGCGAGAGTTTTATGGCCCCGAAGGACGAGTTCATTCGCGAAGTCGATGAGGAATACCGCCGCGACCAGATGGCTCAGATCTGGAAGCGCTACAACGGAATCATCATTGCCGTCGTGTTTCTGATCGTGGCCGGCGTCGGCGGCTGGCGCTTCTGGCAGCACACCCAGGAGACCCGGGCGCAGGAGGCTGCCGTGCGCTACGAGGAGGCTCTGCGCCTCTCCTCCGAGGACAAGGGGCAGGAAGCTCAGGGAGCCTTCGAGACTGTGGTGAAGGAAGACGGCGGCACCGGCTATGCCATGCTCGCCCGCTTCCGCCTTGCGGCTGAACTCGGCCAGCAGAACGCCGAAAACGGCGCTTCGGCCTATGACGCACTTGCCAACGACGCCTCCGTCCCGCCGCTCTGGAAGGATCTCGCGCGCCTGCGCGCCGCCTGGCTGCGCATCGATACGGTCGAACCTGCAGCCCTGCGTCAGGCCGCGGAGCCGCTCGCCGCGCCTACCAAAGCCTGGCGCCATTCGGCACGGGAACTCTTAGGACTGTCCGGCCTTAAGGCCGGTGATATGGATTATGCCGGTCGCTGGTTCGACCAGATCGCCGCCGATCGCGAGACGCCGTCTGCCTTGAGGCAGCGTCTTGCCGTCTACACCGCCCTCGTGGCGGGCGGTCCGGTGCAGGCGACTCAGTAAGATAGGATAAAGACATGACGGCGACCGTCGCCATTGTCGGGCGGCCGAATGTCGGCAAATCGACTCTCTTCAATCGTCTCGTCGGCAAGAAGCTGGCGCTCGTGGATGACCGGCCGGGCGTGACCCGCGACCGGCGCGAAGGCGAGGCGCGCCTCGGCGACCTCGAATTCCGCATTGTCGACACGGCGGGCCTCGAGGAAGCGACCGAGGAATCCCTGCTCGGCCGCATGCGCGCGCAGACGGAAGCCGCCATCGGCGACGCCGACGTGATCCTCTTCGTGATCGATGCCCGTGTCGGCATTCTGCCCGCCGACCGGCCCTTCGCCGAGATGGTGCGCCGCTCCGGCAAGCCCGTGATCCTCATCGCCAACAAGGCGGAAGGCGGTGCCGGCATGGCCGGAGCCTATGACGCTTTCTCGCTGGGCCTCGGCGATCCTGTCCCGCTCTCCGCCGAGCACGGCGAGGGCATGGCCGATCTCTTCGAGGCCCTGATGCCCTTCTTCCCCGACCCGAACGAGGAAGCGGAAGAAGAGGACGATCCCAACAAGCCGCTGCAGATCGCCATCGTCGGGCGCCCGAATGCCGGCAAGTCCACCCTCATCAACCGCATGGTGGGCGAAGACCGCATGCTCACGGGCCCCGAGGCCGGCATCACCCGCGATTCCATCTCGCTCGATTGGGAATGGCGCGGACGCTCCATCAAGCTGTTCGACACGGCAGGCATCAGAAAGCGCGCCCGAGTCGAGGACAAGCTCGAAAAGCTCTCCGTCGCGGATGCGCTTCGCGCCGTGCGCTTCGCCGAGGTGGTGGTGGTTCTGCTCGACGCCACGATCCCGTTCGAGAAGCAGGACCTCTCCATCGTCGATCTGGTGGAGCAGGAAGGCCGCGCCCTCGTGATCGGGATCAACAAGTGGGATCTCGTGGCCGACCAGAAGGGCCTGCTCGCGGACCTGAAGGAAAAGGCCACCCGCCTGCTGCCACAGGTCCGCGGCGCAGCGGTGGTGCCGCTCTCAGGGCTGGCCGGCAGCGGCATCGATCCGCTCATGAAGGCGGTGCTCCAGGTCTACGAAAAATGGAACACCCGCATCTCGACTGCGCGGCTCAACCAGTGGCTTACCGAGGCGCTGGAAACCAATCCGCCGCCCGCCGTGTCGGGCCGCCGGATCAAGATCCGCTACATGACGCAGATCAAATCGCGCCCGCCACATTTTGCAGTCTTCGGCAATCAGCTCGACGCCCTGCCGAAGAGCTACACCCGCTATCTCGTCAACAGCATCCGTGAAGCCTTCGATCTTCCGGGCACCCCTATCCGCATCTCGCTGCGCATGGGGCAGAACCCGTTCGACAAGGAGCGGAAGTAGGGGCGTATTGAGCCGCCGTGTCATCCCCGGCGGCCCGTAAGGGTCGGGAAGGGGATCCATAACGCGGTACAGGTAGATGGATTCCCTTCCCCTTCTGTAGGTCCTCGATAGAGATGTCACCGCTCTCCTCGTTACAAATGTCACCTCCTCCCGGTGTCATTTGCAGCAGAGAGCTTCGTTTCTATGGTGGTCCTTGCCATGAGCCGTCCCGAGATCGACCGGATGCATGTTCTGCGCGACGTGATGGCAGAGCACATCACGGTCAATGAAGCTGCCCAGTTGCTGCGGATCACACGGCGTCAGGTGTTCCGATTGCTCAAGGCCTATCAGACCGGCGGTCCCGCGGCCTTGGTGTCGCGCCGGCGCGGCAGGCTCAGCAACCGCTCCTACCCGGCGGCGCTGCGCGCCGAGGTGCTGGCGCTCATCACGGCCAACTATGCCGATTTCGGTCCAACCCTTGCCTGCGAGAAGCTCGCCGAGCGGCACGGCATCGATCTGGGCGTCGAGACGATCCGGCGCTGGATGCTCGCGGCGGGCCTGTGGCAGGACCGCAAACAGCGGCTCAAGCGCGTGCACCAGCCGCGCTACCGGCGTGATTGCGTCGGCGAACTCGTCCAGATCGATGGCTCCGAGCATTACTGGTTTGAGGATCGTGGTCCGCCCTGCACGCTGCTGGTCTACATTGACGATGCCACCAGCCGGCTGATGCATCTGAAGTTCGTCGAGACCGAGTCGACCTTCGACTATTTCCGATCGACCCGGGAGTACCTGGAGGCCTACGGCAAGCCGGTGGCGTTCTACTCCGACAAGCACGCCGTCTTCCGGGTCAACGGCAGAGGAGCCGTGGGAGGTGACGGCATGACCCAGTTCGGCCGGGCGCTGCATCAGCTCAACATCGACATCATCTGCGCCAATGCTCCGCAGGCCAAAGGCCGCGTGGAGCGCGCGAATGGCACCTTGCAGGACCGGCTGGTCAAGGAGCTGCGTCTGGCTGGGATCTCAACCCTTGAGGCGGGCAATGCCTTCCTGCCGGCGTTCATGGCGGACTTCAACCGCCGCTTTGCCAAAGCGCCCTACAGCGACAAGGACCTGCATCGCCCGCTCAGCGAAGACGATGAGCTGGATGACGTGTTCGCCTGGCGGGAGGAGCGGACGGTCTCGCGCAGTCTGACCCTGCAGTACGACCAGGTGCTGTTCATTCTCGAGCCGAGCGCGATCACGCTGTCCCTCGCCCGCCAGCGAGTGACCGTCTACGACTATCTGGATGGGCGCTTTGCCATCAAGCACAAGGGCCTGGAGCTGCCGTACAGAACCTTTGACCGCCGCCAGCAGGTGGAGCAGGCGGCAGTTGTCGAGAACAAGCGGCTGGGGCCGGTTCTAGCCTATATCGCCGAGCGGCAGAAGGAGCTCGACATGAGCCGCAGCCGCAAAGCACCTCGCCGGCGAGGGCAGGCCAAGAGCCTGTTCAAGGTGGGCTGAGCTCTCAGCAGTCACTCCCAGAGGTGACATCTCAAATAAGGACAATCAGTGACTTGTCTAATGAGTTCTGACAGATTCCCTTCCCCTTCGCCTCGCTCCGGCCGGGAATGAAACTCTCCCGGCCGGAGCGGTACGCAAGGCAGATTCAATCGGCGGCCGCTCGCCGGAGCGGCTGCGGCAGCACGACGACGTTATCGTTGATCAGCGGCACGAATTCCGCGATCGGGGCAGGGCGGCCGAACAGGTAGCCCTGCGCCTCAGTGCATCCCTCGAGTCCGAGAAAGCGCAACTCCTCGGACGTCTCGACGCCTTCCGCGATCACGGGAAGACCTAAGCCCCGCCCGAGCCCGAGCACGGCGCGAACGATGGCGGCCGCCTGCGGGTTCGTGTGAACCGCCTGAATGAAGGATCGGTCGATCTTGATCTTGTCGAACGGGAAGGCGCGCAGGTTCGAGAGCGAGGAATAGCCCGTGCCGAAATCGTCCATGGCAATGTTGACGCCGAGCGCCTTCAGCTTCTGCAGGGTCTGCAGCGCGCGGTTGGGATCGCGGATCAGCGCCGTCTCGGTGATCTCGATCTCCAGCCGCTCCGGCGGAAGCTTCGTCTGACTCAAGGTGCTCTGGACGAATTCGACGAAGCCGTCGCTCGTCAACTGCAGCGCCGAGACGTTCACCGCGATGGTGAGCGGACGCATCCAGGCGGCGGCCTCATGGCAGGCCTCCCGCATCACCCATTCGCCGATCTTCAGGATCAGGCCGCTATCCTCCGCGATCGGAATGAAGATCGAAGGCGGGACTTTGCCGCGCGTCGGATGGGTCCAGCGCAGCAGAACTTCGAATCCGTTGACCTCTCCCGTGTCGACCTGCGCCTGCGGCTGATAGGCCAGGCTCAGCTCGTTGTTGGCGACGGCGCTGCGCAGATCGTGCTCGATGCTGCGGCGTTCCCGGATCTGCGCTCCCATGGCCGCCTCGAAGAAGCGGTAGGTCCCCTTGCCCTCGGTCTTGGCGCGGTACAGGGCCGCGTCGGCGCTGGAGAGAAGCTCCGTGCGGTCCTTCGCGTCGGACGGATAGAGCGCGATGCCGATGCTGACCGACACGAGTCCGGCCGGAACGCCGTCCTCGTCCCATTTGAGGCTTTTCAGCAGCGTGTCGGCGAGCTGCCCCACCTGGACGGGATCGGTCACGAGAGGAGCGATGATGGCAAACTCATCGCCGCCGAGGCGCGCGAGCATCTGCCCGTCGACGAGAACCGACGAGAGATGCCTGGCGATGTCCTGGAGTACCCGGTCGCCGGTGGCATGGCCGTAGATGTCGTTGACCTCCTTGAAGCCGTCGAGATCGAGGCACAGTAGCGCCATTTGGCGCTTGGCCCTGCGATGCAAGCGGATCTCGCGGTCCAGGCGTTGATCGAAGCTCGCGCGGTTGTCGAGGCCGGTGAGCGGATCGTGATGCGCCAGATAGCGGATCTGGGCCTCCGCATTCCGGCGGTCGCGCAGATCGCGGAACGCGACCACGTTGTGGAGAGCGCCGTTGTAGTTGATCTGGCGGGCGATCAGTTCCACGGGGAGCAGCGTGCCGTCGCCGTTCCGCAGCTCGGTTTCGACGGCCTGTCCGAGAGCCGCAAACAGTTTATTCCGCTTCGAGCTGTCCGGAATCCATGCGGCGAGCGACTGACCCACGATTTGATCGGACGTGAGGCCGGCGAGCCGCGCGAAGCTCTGGTTGACCGTCACGATGGTATCGCCGTTGCAGAGAACGAGGCCCTCGACCGCCGCATCGGTGAGATCGCGCATGCGCTCCATCTCGAGCGACGCGCGACGGCGCTCCCGGATGTCGAGGCTCAGGGCGACGACGGCGAGCAGAAGAATCGCGAGGCTGACGAACGCCACGCCGATGGCGAGCCATTCGGTGCGGATGGATGAGGACGAGAGCGCGATCGCGGGATCGGGCGTGATGGCGACCGCTCCCATGGCGGTGAAATGGTGGCTGCAGATCGCGACCGTGAGCAGCAGCGCGCCTACGAGCTTGGAGCGGAGCGAGAAGCTGCGAAGTGCGACGAACAGCGAAGCCGCGCCGATCAGGCCTCCGAGCAGGATCGAGGACGCCACAAGCGCCGGATCCCACGCGATGGTGCCCGCGACTTCGAAGGCGGCCATGCCGGTATAGTGCATCACGGCGATGCCACCGCCGACCATGGCGCCGCCGATCCAGGGCGCGGCCGCCAGCCCGGGCAGGAGCGCGGCGCCGAAGCCGATGCCGGTCAGCGCGACGGCGGCGATCAGGGAGATGACCGTCAGCACGACGTTGTAGGCGGTCGGCAGGGACGGGGAGAACGCCAGCATGGCGATGAAATGCGTGGCCCAGATGCCGAAGCCGGTCGAGGCCGCCGCGATGCCGAGCCAGACGATACGGCTGCTGTGGCCGGAGCGGCGCACGTGATGCAGCAGGTTGACCGCCGTCAGCGATGCCAGCGCACAGACCAGGGCCGCCAGGGCGACGAGCCGGAGATCGTGCTCGGAAACGATGCAATCATAGACGGTCAGCATTATGAACCTTTGCAGACGGCCCGCTGCAGCGATGTCGCGCACGAGGGAAGCCTGTCGGAATCGGAGATTGAACTTAAGAAAAATCCGGTCTCTCACCGGTATGGCGGGGCGGCATCATGCCTTTGGACCGGCTCGCCCAGGTGAGCCCCAATCCGCCATGGATTTCGGGAAATTGTCCCGCCCGGTAAGATGAGACATCGCCTCGCCAAGTCAACGAAGGGTGGGCACGGGGAGACGTTTATCGGGCAGCAGGGTTAACGGAGGCTGATGACACCGACAGGGTCATGGGCCGGTCCACATATTCGCCGGGCCTCAAACAGAAAAAGCCCCTCCGATCCGGAGGGGCTGGTCTTGGCTCTCGGAATTGCCATTAGATGACAGAGAGATCCTTGAAGGTCAGCAACGTCTGTTTGGTCAGGACGGCGAACTTGATCTGCGCCGCCGCGCCCGTGCCGTCGGGATCGTAGTAAAGGCTGCCGGTACCCTTGTCGTAGATGATGCGATCCGACGCGTCGTGAGCCTTCTTGCCGGCGTGGAACGCGTCCGCCTTCAACGTGCGGGCCGCTTTGAGCTTGCTGAACGTGTGGCGGGACAAGCTGATCATGTCCTCAGTCGGGTCGAAATCCATGATGCGGTCGACGTTGGTCTTCGCGTTCAGCTTGGTATCGAAGAAGAAGGTGTCCGCTCCGGTGCCACCATAGAGTCGGTCGTTCCCGGCAGCGCCGGCAAGAACGTCACCGCCGCCGTAGCCATAAATGGTGTCGTTGCCGCCCATGCCATAGAAGCCGTCGATGCTGTCGGTCCCTTTCAGCACGTCGGCGCGGGGCGTTCCCTGTGGCGGGAGGGTCAGGGCGTTGGCCGCCCAAAGCGCATCCTGGTGATTGCCCGCAAATGTCCAGCTGGATTGCGAAGTGTTCTTGTCGCTCATCGTCTACTCCTCAAATCGATTCTGCCTTGGTCCGAAGGACCGCTGGATAAGAGCAAACAATGGTAAGCGCAATGATATGACGTTTGGAAATGTTGCCTGTGGCGAAATGCCTTATCCGGCCCCAAGCGTGGTCGTAGACAGGAGATCGGTCCCGAAACCCTTGCGCAGCTTGGGTTTCGTTGGAATAATTTCGCCCTATAACCCCATCCAAGGTATGGATGTGGCCGGATGGGAAAAGGTCCAGCCCAGGAGGGAAGGCCGATGGGTGAGGTGCTGTCGCATCGCAAGCTGTCGGAACTGATCGGATCGATCTACGACTGCGCCCTCGATCCCGGCCGCTGGGAACCGACCCTGTCGGAGGTCGCGGACACCTTCGACTGCGCCGTCGTGTCCCTGACCCTGAACGATCTCCACGAAAACCGCTTCCTGATCAACAAGGCCGCCGGCTGGGAGCCGGGCCTCCTGCGGATCAAGTCGGAACGGCACGTGGGAGAGATCAACGCCCGGCTGACCGAGTGGCTGACCCTGCAATCGTCGATCGACGAGATGTTTGTGACCTCGGTCCATCTCAGCCCTGACTATGTCCAGACGTCGCCCTACGCGGAGGAATGCCTGAAGCCGCAGGGCATCGTCGACATCATGCACATGTTCCTCATGCACACGCATCGGCAGTTCGCGGAGATTGGACTGGGGAGGCACGCCCGGCAGGGCGTCATCACACCGCGCGAGATCGAACTCGGCCGCCTGCTGCTGCCTCATCTGCGCAAGGCGGTGACGATCAGCGATATCCTCGACGTGCGCTCCATCGAGCGTGCTCACATGGCCGAAGCGCTCGATGCGCTCCGGTGCGGGGTCGTGCTGACCGACGAGCGCTCCGGCATTCTGCACGCCAACCGCTCGGCCGAGCACATGATGAGCAATGGTGGCCCCATCCGGAGCATCCGCCGCGTCCTGGCCGCCACCGCGTCGTCGGCGAGCCGGGAGCTCCGCAAGGCGATCATGCTCGCCGCCCGCAACGGGACGCACCCCGGCGAGACGAGCACGGCCATTCGCCTGACGGATGTCGATCAGCCGCCGGCCTACGCCCACGTGCTTCCCATGGCGACGGGAGACCTGCGCACGCGGCTGCAGCCCAATGCGGTCGCGGCCATCTTCATCGGGGTGCCCGACGAGCAGACAGGGATCGGCCTGCTCGCCAGGGCCTTCAGCCTCACTGCCGCCGAGGTCCGGATCCTGGACAGTCTCATGGCCGGCCATACCCTGGCCGAAACCGCGCAGCATTTCGGCATCGCCCGGTCGACCGCAAAGACGCATCTCGACCATATCTTCGCCAAGACCGGCGTGTCCCGCCAGACGGAGCTGGTCCGGTTGACGATGCAGATGACCCAGCCGGTCCATGGCGGTCCTCTCGACCTCGGGCAGCCCTGGCAGCAGCAGGGAGATATCGGTCGCCCGAGCTAGAGCATTGGATGTGAAAGGTGGGTGGCACTTTTGGGGTCCATCCGTTGCGCTAGACACTGAGCCCCCACGCATTCGCGGCCATCAGCACGCCCAGCAACCCGAGGACCAGGCCCGAGGCCTTGTTGATGAGGTTCAGGACCGTCACGTTCAGCCGCGAGCGCAGGGCGGCGACGCTGCCGCTCACGATCAGCCACCACGTGACCGAGGCCGCGAACACGCCTGCGATCATCGTGGAGGCGGCCGTCGGGGCGGGGGACGCGACGGCGGGCAGCACGGCTGCCAACAGGGCCGGCGTCAGGGGATTGAGCAGGGCGCAGGCAACGGCGCTGCAATAGGACGAAACGGCTCCTCGTTCCTGCGCGACCGATGCCGTCAGCGACACGGTCCGCCGGAGAACGCGCGCGCTGAACCAAAGGAGGAGGCAGGCGGAGGCGGCCGAGATGAAGGCTTGGCTGTTGCCGAGGACCGGGGTGACGGCCGGCCCGACGCCCAGCACGGCGCAGGTCGTATAGATCGCGAGAACAGTCGCCGCGCCGAGGCCGGTGGCGAAGCCCGCGATGGCGCCATAGATCAGCGCGCGCTGAATGCAAAGTACACTCATGGGACCGATGGGCACAGTGATCACGAACCCAACCGTTGCCCCGGATAGGAATGCCGACATGCCAGTCATGACCATGCCTCGCTGAGCCGTGTCGAGGCGAATGTTCGTCCTGGTGCGAGCAGGTCGTAACACCGCCTCTTGCAGGAGACTCGACGCTAGCTCGACCGGCAACGCGCCGCGTCCACCGTTTGGTGGATGCGGAGCATTCAGGCTGGGGCGGAGGCAGATATTTTTGCCGATCCGTCAGGCGGGCATCTGCGGCTCGATGACCTTACCGTCCTGCGTGAAGTCGTAGATCTTGCCAGTCTCGGTCCACGAGGGCAGGGCGAGCTTCACGATGTGCGG
The DNA here is from genome assembly GCF_044784385.1 of Microvirga sp. RSM25. Taxonomy (NCBI): domain Bacteria; kingdom Pseudomonadati; phylum Pseudomonadota; class Alphaproteobacteria; order Hyphomicrobiales; family Methylobacteriaceae; genus Microvirga; species Microvirga sp. RSM25. The sequence continues at coordinate 1,723,266 of NZ_CP173039.1, forward strand.
AGCGAGGTCGTCCGGGGTCTTCAGGGTCAGCGGGTCCTCGCCGGGCATGGCCGTGCGGCGCATGGCGGTGCGAAGCGGGCCGGGATTGAGCAGCATGGTCTTGACCGGGGTCGTCGCCGTCTCGGCCGCGTAGGTGCGCACCAGCGCTTCGAGGGCGGCCTTCGACACAGAGTAGACGCCCCAATAGGCCCTGTGCTTGTGGGCGGCGCCGGACGTGATGAAGATCGCCCGGCCCGCGTCCGAGGCCCGCAGCAGCGGATCGAGGGAGCGGATCAGGCGGTAATTCGCCGTCACGTTGACTGCCATCACCTCGTCCCAGACCGGCTGGTCGATATGGGTGATCGGCGCGAGCTCGCCGAGCTGGCCCGCATTGCCGAGCAGAATGTCGAGCTTGCCCCAGCGCTCGTAAATCGCGGCGCCGAGCCGGTCGAGGGCCTCGAAATCCTTCAAGTTCACCGGCACGAGGGTTGCCGAGGAGCCCTTGGCGCGGATCTCGTCGTCGAGGGATTCGAGGGCGCCCTGGGTCCGGGCCAGCGCGATCACGTGCGCGCCGGCCTCGGCAAGGGCGAGCGCCGCGGCGCGGCCGATGCCGCGCGAAGCGCCGGTGACGACCGCGACGCGGTTGAGGAGAGGCTTGTCCATTGAGATGCTCAGTCGGCTTCGGCGAGAACGGCGAGACGGCGCGGGGTGGCGACGGTGAGGTCCGTCAGCGGCGTCGGGTAATCGCCCGTGAAGCAATGGTCGGTGAATTGCGGCTGCGCCGGGTTGCGGCCCTTCTCGCCCATGGCGCGGTAGACGCCTTCGATGGACAGGAAGGCGAGCGAATCCGCCCCGATATACTGGCGCATCTGCTCCAAATCGTGGGTAGCGGCGAGCAGCTTTTCCTTCTCGGGCGTGTCGATGCCGTAGAAGTCCGGATGAGTGATCGGCGGGCTGGAGATGCGGAAATGCACTTCCTTGGCGCCGGCCTCGCGCATCATGCGCACGATCTTGACCGAGGTCGTGCCGCGCACGAGGCTGTCGTCTACGAGCACGATGCGCTTGCCGGCAATCGCCGCGCGGTTGGCGGAATGCTTCATGCGCACGCCGAGCTCGCGCACCGACTGGGTCGGCTGGATGAAGGTGCGGCCGACATAATGATTGCGGATGATGCCGAGTTCGTAGGGCAAGCCGCAGGTCTGGGCATAGCCCAGTGCCGCGGGCACGCCGGAGTCCGGCACGGGAATGACCACGTCCGCCTCGGCCGGCGATTCCAGCGCCAGCTCGCGGCCCATGCCCTTGCGGACGTCGTAGACGCTGCGGCCGTTCACGACGGAATCGGGACGGGCGAAATAGATGTATTCGAAGATATCGGGACGGGGAGTCTGCTCCGGCACGAAGCGGAAGGATTTGATGCCCTCGTCCGAGATCACCACGCATTCGCCGTTCTCGATGTCGCGGACGAAGCGGGCGCCGATGATGTCCAGCGCGCAGGTCTCGGAAGCGAGAATGTAGCGGCCGTCGAGCTCTCCCAGCACCAGCGGGCGGATGCCCAGCGGGTCCCGGGCGCCGATCAGTTTCTTGTTGGTGAGCGCCACCAGGGCATAGGCGCCCTCGATCTTCTGGATCGCCTCGACGAAGCGGTCGACCACCTGGTCCTTGCGGCTGCGGGCGACGAGGTGGACGATCACCTCCGTGTCCGTGGTCGACTGACAGATCGCGCCGTCGCGGATCAGATTGCGGCGCAGGGTCAGGCCGTTGGTCAGGTTGCCGTTATGGGCCACCGCGAAGCCGCCGCCGTCGAGCTCGGCGAAGAGGGGCTGCACGTTGCGCAGAACCGTCTCGCCCGTGGTCGAGTAGCGGGTATGGCCGATGGCGGACAGGCCTTCCAGACGCTCGATGGTCGCCCGGTCGGAGAAGTTGTCGCCCACGAGACCCAGCCTGCGCTCGGAATGGAAGACCGACCCATTGTAGGAGACAATGCCCGCCGCCTCCTGGCCGCGGTGCTGCAGGGCGTGGAGGCCGAGTGCCGTGATGGCGGCCGCATCCGGGTGTCCGTAGATGCCGAAGACGCCGCATTCTTCGCGCAGGGTATCGCCGTCGAGGTCGAGGTCGACCTGCTTCGGGGTGACCTGCCACGTCTCTGACAAAGCAGACATCGATCAAATCCTTGGGATTCGCGCCCCCACCGGCGCCGCCCTTATGTAGTCGGCCTTAGGCCGAACGCCAATGGCTAAACTGACGCTGGCGGAAACGTGAAGGATAAGGCTCAGCTCCGCCGCTGGGGCGGCTGCGGAGCTGCGGGAGCGCCTGGCGCCGCCGGGCGCTGCGGGTCGGGCTCGGCCGGCTCGGCTTCCGTCGGCGCTTCCTTGTTGCGCAGGCGTTGGAGCAGGGCCTCGGCATTCTCAGGCAGCATCGCGATGATGCTGTCACGGGTGTTTTCCATTGCCGGCCGGGTGCGGGAGGAGGCCGCCCATTCAGGCTCCTTGCCCTGGAGCAGCCAGCCCAGGAAGGCCCAGCCGATCACGCAGATGAGGAAGCCGCGCGCCGCGCCGAAGAACAGCCCCAGCGTCCGGTCGAGGGCGCCGATGCGCGAATCGAGGATAAGGTCGGAGACCTGCACCGTGATGATCGAGACGATGATCAGCGTCACCACGAAGATGCCGCCGATAGCGGCTACGAGCGCCACCGTGTTGCTGCTGATATATTGCTGCGCGATCGGCAGGGCCGTCGGATGCAGGTACCAGGCCGCGGCGGCTGCGACCACCCAGGCTACGATGGCGAGAACCTCGCGGGTGAAGCCGCGCACGGCAGCAAGAAGAGCCGAGATCAGGACGATACCGATGACGACGAGGTCCAGAACGGAAAAGGGCATGGGCCGGGCCTACGCAAGATAACAGGAATGGAGCCGCCTTTGCGGGTTCAGAGCCTGGCTCTATAGCGTTAAGAAAGGCTTTCGTCACCCTTGGAACGCTGGAAGGTTGTGCGAAGGAGAACGCAGAGCAGCCTTCGATCAGGAAACCTGCACGATCAGCTTGCCGAAATTCCTGCCCTCCAGCATGCCGATGAAGGCCTCCGGTGCGCTCTCAAGTCCGTCGACGATGTCTTCCTGGTACTTGACCCGTCCCTCGGCGATCCACTGGGCCATCTCCCGGTAGAAGGCGGGGCGCTGCGCGTGGAACTCGCGCTGGATGAAGCCGCGGATGGTCAGGCTCTTGGTGAGCACGTCGCGCATGAGGATGGGCAGGCGATCAGGCCCGTCGAAGGGGCCGGTGCTGTTGTACTGCGCCACAAGTCCGCAGACCGGGATGCGGGCGAAGGTGTTCAGCAAAGGAAACACGGCATCCCATACCTTGCCGCCGACATTCTCGAAGTAGACATCGATGCCGTCCGGACAGGCTGCCTGCAATTCCTCCGCAAAGGTGGGCGAGCGATGGTCGAGGGCGACATCGAAGCCGAAAGCGTCGCGAACCAGCGCGCATTTGTCCGGTCCGCCGGCGATTCCCACCGCACGCGCCCCTTTGATGCGCGCAATCTGGCCGACCGTCGCTCCGACTGGCCCGCTTGCCGCAGCCACCACGACGGTCTCTCCCGGCTTGGGCTGCCCGAGGGTGAGCAATCCGGCATAGGCCGTGAAGCCCGGCATCCCGAGTACGCCAAGCGCGGTCGTGACAGGTGCTTGTTGCGGATCGAGCTTGCGCAGATCGGTGCCGTCCGACAGGGCATGGGCCTGCCAGCCTGAATAGGAGAGAACCATATCGCCCGCAGCATAATCGGGATGCCGGCTCTCCAGCACCTCGGCCACCGTGCCGCCCTCCATGACCTGCCCGATCTCGACAGATGCCGCGTAGGATTTCGCGGCGCTCATGCGGCCACGCATGTAGGGATCGAGCGAGAGATACCGGATCTTGAGAAGAACCTGTCCTTCGCCTGGACTCGGGATGGGCGTCTGCGCGAACTCGAAGTTATCGGGCGAGGGGCGACCGACCGGACGCGAGGCGAGGAGGATTTGAAGGTTTTGTTCTGTCACAGCTTCGACTCCTGGGGCGGGACTGGCGCAAGGCGCCGTCTGTCGTGGCACGTGCGATTTACACCTGATAACGGGTGATGTGCAGAGCCCATTCGTCAAGGATTCGAGATGTCGTTTAGGGGATGTGAGAGCAATAAAAAAGCTCCGGCGGATAACGCCGGAGCCCGATATCGGGATGGTACCCGATCTTAGATGAACAGGAAGTCGTTGAAGGAGAGGGTGGTGCCGGGCTTCAGCTTGAGGATTTCGATCGGTTTCGCGCTGCCGGATCCGTCAACATCCAGGTAAACCGTTCCGCTCTTCTTCGTGTATACGACGTAGTCGTTCCCGTCATTGGAGGCGGTCCCGACGGTGAAGAATTTCTTCTCCAGCTTGCCTTCTTTGAAGACCTTATCAAGCCCGACCGAGGACTTCTTATCCAGCTTACCCTTCTTGGCGAGGTCAAGAAGATCGCTCTTCGCGGCTTTGACCTTGAACCCCTTCAGGGCATCGAGGTCGAAATGGATCTTGTCCTGTCCGGATTTGAAGTCGTTGATGTGGTCGAAATGGCCCTTCTTGAAGGAATTGTCGAACACGAAGGTGTCCGCACCATCGCCGCCGGAGAGGATATCCTTGCCGGCACCGCCGTTGAGCGTGTCGTTTCCGGCAAGGCCATAAAGCTTGTCGTTGCCGGCGCCGCCGTTGAGCATGTCGTCGCCGGCGAGGCCATAGAGCGTGTCGTTGCCGGACAGATCTTTGAATAGGGCCGCTTCGGCACTGCCGAAGAGCCGGTCGTCCGTTGCGGCAGCGTCCTGGAGGTTGACGGCATCGGACACGTTGATGGTCAGGCTTTCCGTGTAAACGTTACCGTCGGAATCTTTGACCTCGACCGTGATCTGATGCGACTTGGCGCTCAGATAATCCAGCAGAGAGCCGTCCTTCACCACGACATTACCGTCCACGATGTCAAAGCGTCCGCCGGCATTGTCGGTCAGGGTGTAGGTGAAGGTGTCGTCGTCATCGGGATCGAACGCCCAAAGGGAACCGATCACAGTGCCTGTTTGCGCATGCTCGACCACGGAGCTGTCCGACAGGATGACCTCGGTCGGAGCCGTATTGTCCGTCACCGAAACCGTGAAGGTCGTCAGCGCGACGACGGTGCCCACATCTCCGGTGGCGGAAATCTTGAAGGTGAACTGATTGAGGGCATCGTTCTCGAAATCGAAGAGGCTGCTGCCGTCGCCGCTTACGCTGTTTTTGACGACCAGCACCCAATTCAAGATGCCTTCCTGGGAGATTGGCTTGATTTCGAAGCGGCCGCTGCCCGGATCGATCAATCTGAAGGCGGCATTCTCGCTGGCACCCTCACCGGTGACGCCGATGAAGCCCACAATCGTGCCGACTTGAGGATTCTCGATGACTGTCGAGTTCGAAAGAGTAACCGTCGCCATGCTGTCCCCCAAGATTCCAGGCCTATCGTTGATTCTGCCGACGAGGTCATCCGGCAGACTTATAGGATTAATGATACATAATATCATTTGGCGATCAAGTAGACCGGATGGCCTAAGACACTTCCAGAAGGAACAAGCCGTCAGGAGGCTTTGCGCCGGCGCGCTGCAATTCCTGCAACCAGATCAGTGATATGGCCGATGGAGGATGTTGCGAGAGGCAGCTTCTCCGGCTTGCCTTTCTCCAGGCGCGGTGCCGGTGCGACAGCGCCGGAAAAGCCAAGTTTCGCCGCCTCCTTAAGCCGGGCCGGCGACTGCGCCACCGGGCGGATTGCGCCCGAAAGACCGAGCTCGCCGAAATAGACCGTGTCGGGGGGCAGCGGATTGCCGGAGAGGGACGACACCAAAGCTGCCGCAGCCGCGAGATCCGCGGCGGGTTCGGTGATGCGCAGGCCTCCCGCCACGTTGAGATAGACGTCGTGCATGCCGAGCTTGAGCCCGCCATGGGCCTCCAGCACCGCGAGCACCATGGACAGGCGGCTCTGATCCCAGCCGACCACAGCCCGGCGCGGCGTGCCGAGGGAGGTCGGCGCGACGAGGGCCTGGATCTCCACCAAGAGCGGGCGCGTGCCCTCCATGCCGGCGAAGACCGCCGTGCCGGCGGTCGCCATGTCGCGTCCGGCGAGGAACAGCTCTGACGGGTTGGTCACCTCGCGCAGGCCTTGGTCGGACATTTCGAAGACGCCGATCTCGTCGGTGGGGCCGAAGCGGTTCTTTACGGCGCGCAGGATTCGGAAGTGGTGGCCCGTGTCGCCCTCGAAGGAGACCACCGCATCGACCATGTGCTCGACGACGCGGGGGCCGGCGATCTGCCCGTCCTTGGTCACGTGGCCGACGAGAATGACGGCCGTACCGGTGGTCTTCGCGAAGCGGATCAGCGCCTGGGCGGAGCCGCGGACCTGCGTGACGGTGCCGGGCGCGGATTCCACCGTCTCGGTCCACATGGTCTGGATCGAGTCGATGATGGCGAGCGCCGGCGGACGGCCCTGGCTCAAGGTGGCGATGATATCCTCGACATTGGTCTCGGAGGCGAGTTCGACGGGCGCCTGGCCGAGGCCGAGGCGCTCGGCCCGCAGGCGCACCTGCGCCACCGCCTCTTCGCCCGAGATATAAGCGACCCGCTCGCCCCGCAGGGCAAGGGCGGCGGAGGCCTGCATCAGCAGCGTCGACTTGCCGATGCCGGGATCGCCGCCGAGCAGGATGATCGAGCCATGCACGAAGCCGCCGCCGGTGACCCGGTCGAGTTCGGCAATGCCGGAAGGTGTGCGCGGGGCCTCCTTGCTCTCGCCGGAGAGACCTTCGAGCGGAAAGATCCGGCCCTTAGCACGAGACGGGCGCGTGGCGACGGGACCGGCCATCGGGCTCGCGGAGCCTGCCTCCTCGGCGATGGTGTTCCAGCCGCCGCAGGCCTCGCACTTGCCTTTCCAGCGGGTATAGACTGCGCCGCATTCCTGGCAGACGAAGGAGGGGTGACGTTTGGCCATCAGCCTTGCCCCCCGCCATAGGTGCGGGCGTAGCGCGATCCGAGATTGGTCAGAATTTCGTAGCCGATGGTGCCGGCGCGGCGGCCGACCTCGTCGACGGTCAGATTTTCCCCGATCAGAGTGACGGTGTCGCCGCGCTGAACCTGGTTCTCCGGTACATCCGTCACGTCGATCGTAATCAGATCCATGGAGACGTTGCCGGCGAAGGGGCAGGTGCGTCCTGCCACCAGGGCCATGCCGGAGAGCAGCTCGTCGCCGCTCTTGCCGCGGGCGCTCGCGGCGCGCGGATAACCGTCAGCATAGCCGACGGAGAGGGTGGCGATGCGGCGTTTTTCCAGCGCAAGCCAGCGGCCGTTATAGCCGACACTGTGATCCGCCTCGACCCAGCGCAGCTGCACGATGCGGGCTTCGAGACCCACGACCGGCTTCATGGGGTTGTCCCGGTCCGGCGTCGGGTTGCCGCCATAGAGCGCGTACCCCGGTCGGGCGAGATCGAAGTGTGGCTTCGCTTCAAGGAAAATACCGGAGGAATTGGCGAGCGAGGCCGTGATGCCGGGAAGCGTTGCCCGCACGGCCTGAAACGCTTCGATCTGCTGCCGATTGAGCAGATTATCGCTTTCCTCGGCGCTCACGAAATGGCTCATGAGCAGCGCGGCCTCAAAATCCTTCAGGCTAACCGAGTCCTTGAGCGTCAATCCTTGCGGCACGGTGAGGCCGAGCCGGTTCATGCCGGTATCGACATGGATCGCGGCTTTCCGCTTTTGGCCCTCAGCGCGGCAGAAGCCGGCCCATTCCTCGATCTCCTCGAAGGAGCCGAGAACGGGACGCAGATCGAATTCCGCGTAAGTGGGGCAGGTGCCGGCAAAGAGGCCGTTCAGCACGTAGATCGTGGCGTCGGCGGCAACGGCGCGGACGCGGATCGCCTCGCTCAGGTGCGCCACGAAGAACGTGCGGCAGCCGGCCCCGGCGAGAGCAGGGACGGCCTTCTCGATGCCGATGCCATAGGCGTTCGCCTTGACCACGGCGGCAGTCTCCGCGCCGCCTGCATTGTCACGCAGAATGCGCCAGTTCGCGGCGAGGGCATCGAGGTCGATATGGAGGACACCACCGGCCGCATTCTCGGGAATGCCGCCGGCTGCATTGGTTGGTGAGGTAAGCTTGGTCAATCGCCAATCCGTTCAGGGAGTTTGTCTTCATCCGCAAGGTTGGTGAAGCGGGTGATGTCGGCCTGGAAGGCCAGCTGCACGGTGCCGGTTGGTCCGTGACGCTGCTTGCCGATGATGACCTCGGCCTTGCCGTGGACCTGATCCATCTCCGCCTGCCACTTGAAATATTCCTCGGTGCCGGGTTTCGGCTCCTTGTTCTTCAGATAGTACTCATCGCGATAAACGAACATGACCACGTCGGCGTCCTGTTCGATCGAGCCCGATTCACGAAGGTCCGACAGCTGGGGGCGTTTGTCGTCGCGCGATTCCACCTGACGGGAGAGCTGGGACAGAGCCACGAGCGGAACGGAGAGTTCCTTGGCAAGGGCCTTGAGACCGGTGGTGATCTCGGTCAGCTCCTGCACGCGGTTTTCGCCCTTCTTGGCCGAACCGGAGAGGAGCTGGAGATAGTCGACGATCAGAATGTCGAGGCCGCGCTGGCGCTTGAGGCGGCGCGCACGGGCCGCGAGCTGGGCGATGGAGATGCCGCCGGTCTGGTCGATGTAGAACGGGATCGACTGCATTTCGCGGGCGGCTTCCGTGATCTTGTAGAAATCGTCCTCGCGCATGTCGCCGCGGCGGATCTTGTAAGAGGGCACGCCCGATTGCTCGGCGATGATACGGGTGGCGAGCTGCTCGGCCGACATTTCGAGGGAGAAGAAGCCGACGATGCCGCCGTTCACGGTCTTGAGCGTACCGTCCTGCTGCTTCTCGGCCTGATAGGCCTTGGCGATGTTGAACGCGATGTTCGTCACCAGCGAGGTCTTGCCCATCGCCGGGCGTCCGGCAAGGATGACAAGATCCGACGGCTGCAATCCGCCGAGCGAACGGTCGAGATCGACCAGACCCGTTGAGACGCCTGACAGAGCGCCTTCGCGCTTGTAAGCGGCGGCAGCCATATCGATGGCTGACGTCAGGGCTTCGGAGAAGCGCTGGAAGCCGCCGTCATAGCGGCCGGTCTCGGCCAGGGCGTAAAGGCGGCGCTCCGCCTCCTCGATCTGGTCACGGGGCGAGGTCTCCACGGGTGCGTCGAAGGCGACGTTCACCATGTCCTCGCCGATATTGATCAGGTTCCGGCGCACCGCGAGGTCGTAGATCGTGCGGCCGTAATCCTCCGCATTGATGACGGTCGTTGCCTCGGCGGCCAGACGTGCGAGGTACTGGGAGACGGTGATGCCGCCGAGATCCTGATCGCCCAGGAATGTCTTCATGGTGATCGGAGTCGCGACCTTGCCGGCCTTGATCAGGCTCGTCGCCACCTCGTAGATGCGCCGGTGCAGGTCTTCGATGAAATGGCCGGCCTCGAGGAAATCGGAGACGCGGTAATAGGCGTCGTTGTTGACCAGAACCGCGCCCAGCAGAGCCTGTTCGGCTTCGATGTTGCTGGGAGGCGTCCGAAACTGCGGCTCGGCGGCTTCGAGGCGGGCGATCAGGGCATTGGCGGCGGCCATCTGGCGCTCCGAAAACAAAAGAAGGGTTAGAGTCTCTTAGACCGCAATTGGTGTCCTAAAGGTTGCCGTGCGGACACGAAGTCGGGACTCTTCCCGATCTGTCCTCGCTGTCCTCGATTCTCACACCGTTCCTCTTTTCGCAGGCGTTGCAGCTTGACTCTTCGACAAGCCTGGAACCCAAAAGAAAAACGCTCCCCGTCGAATCGACGGAGAGCGCGATTTTAGAACAAATCAAGAACTAGAGCAATCGCTCCAGCTTGCTGCCTGGAACTTGTCATCACCGGCCTTGTGCCGGTGATCTCGATCCGAAGAGCGCGGCGCCTCGCGGGGTCGTCATGGCCGGGACACGCCCGGCCATGACGGAGAGAGGGTTCATTCCCGGCAGGGAAATGACGAAGGCCTTAGATCTCTTCGTCGCCACCGGCCTCGGCCAACGCGGCGCCGACCTCGAGGCCGAGATCGTCGAGATTCAGTTCATCGCGAGCCGTGACGGCTTCGCCGCGAGCCTGACGCTCAGCTTCCTCGGGGCTGCGGGCGACGTTGATGGTCACCCGAACCTCGACCTCCGGATGGAGGGCGACCGGCACATTGTGCAGGCCGATGGTCTTGATCGGCTGGTTGAGAGCGATCTGGTTGCGGTCAACCGTGAAGCCGTTCTGGGTCATGATCTCGGCGAGGTCGCGGGTCGAGACCGAACCGTAGAGCACGCCGGTCTCACCGGACTGGCGCAGGATGATGAAGCTCTGGCCGTTCAGCTTCTCGCCGACGACTTCCGCTTCCTTGCGGCGCTCGAGATTGCGGGCCTCAAGCTGGGCGCGCTGAGCCTCGAAATGCTTCTTGTTGCCCTCGCTGGCGCGCAGAGCCTTGCCGCGCGGCAGGAGAAAGTTGCGTGCGTAGCCCGAGCGGACCTTTACGGTCTCACCCATCTGGCCGAGTTTTGCGACGCGCTCGAGAAGGATCACTTCCATGGTTGTCTCCTTTAGGTTCGTGATCAGGTGGAAAGAGTTGGCGGGGGATTCGGCCGCGTGCCGAAGCGGCGGCGCAGGCGGAAGACGGTGTCGGCAATGCCGAACAGGGCCAGAGCAACCATCAGGATGCCCTGGGTAATGAAGATGAGGACGTACAGAGCCGACAGGATGAACGAGCGGCCGGACTTGCCCCGCGTACGGTCGTGAACGGCGGCGAGACCCTGCAGGGCAAAGGCCATGAGGAAGGCTCCCGACAGGGCCATTCCCAGTGCGCCGATGAAGCCGTCGAAGCTTGCCACCACGAGAGCGCCGATCAGGATCAGCCCGGCAGAACGGGGCATCACGAGTTCCGGAACCGACGGCCAGGGGCGCGGCAGGCGCTTGGAGGCGTGCACGATTCGGGCGGCCGCCCAGAGATAGAGCGCCAGCACGGTGGCGAAGCCTTGGGCCGAAAGGAAAGGCGTCAGGCGGGCGAAGATGCTGACCAGTTCCTCACGGGTTTCCGCGTCGAGCGCGTCGGGCCCGGATGTGTTGAACTGCGTGTTGACGAAGGCCTCGGACACCGCGCGGGCATTCTGGTCGAAGGCGCTGAAATCGCCGCCCGTCGAGATCACGCCGGCGGCGATGATGGTGAGCGCTGCCGTTGCAGCGATCCAGGCCAGGAGCCGCCCGACCGGGTACCATTCCATGGTTCCGTCCTGTCCGGGGCGCCCGAGAAGGGCGAGATAGGACAACCACCAAGCGGGCAGGGCGGTGATGAGGGCAAAGCCCAATCCGCTGAGCGGAGACAGGATCAGCGCGATCGCAAGACCGCCGACGAGAGCCGCAATGAGCCCGGAGCGGTGGTCCCACCCAAGGGAAACGATCAGAACGGGAATCGGGGCAAGGAGATACAACACGGCCGCGAGCGGCGTCGCCTTGACGATCACCGCAGTCAGAAGGGCCGATACGAGGCCCGCGCCTATGCCTGTTGCAACAAAATGCATCGTCTCGCTGTCCCACTGCTCGCTGGCAGGGTTAGGGGTTTTTGCCCCAACTGGCCCGGCGGGTTTTCACCGCTGGGCTATGAAAAATCTATCCTCTTCGACCTCATCCTGAGGAGCAGCGAAGCTGCGTCTCGAACGAGGCTCCAGAGAACTCTGGAACCGCCATCCTCGTCCTTCGAAACGCCGCCCATGGCGGCTCCTCAGGATGAGGATGGCTTTTCGCATAGCTGTCCGACCAATCGGGCAGCCGGGTAGTCTTTAGCGGATCACGTAGGGCAGGAGGCCCAGAAAGCGGGCGCGCTTGATCGCCTGGGCGAGCTCACGCTGCTTCTTGGCCGACACGGCCGTGATGCGCGAAGGAACGATCTTGCCGCGCTCCGAGATGTAGCGGGACAGGAGCTTCGTGTCCTTGTAGTCGATCTTCGGGGCGTTGGGACCCGAGAAGGGGCAGGTCTTGCGACGACGGAAGAACGGACGGCGACCGCCGCCGGCAGCCCCACCAGTAGCACCAAATGCCATGATTAAGCCTCCTCAGCTTCGTTGCCGCCGTCGAAGCCGCCGCCGTCGCGCTCGCGGCGCTCCCGGTCCTTGCGCTCGTCGCGGTCACGCTTCTGCATCATCACGGACGGCTCGGTCTCGAGCTCTTCGACCTTGATGGTCATGAAGCGAAGGATGTCTTCGTTGATGCGCATCTGACGCTCCATCTCAGCCACCGCAGGAGCGGGAGCGTTGAGATTGAACATCGTGAAATGCGCCTTGCGGTTCTTCTTGATCCGGTAGGCGAGGGACTTCACGCCCCACATCTCGGTCTTGTCGACGCTGCCGCCATTCTGCTCGATGACGCCCTTGTACTGGTCGACCATAGTTTCGACCTGCTGCGGGGTGACATCCTGGCGAGCCATAAAGATATGCTCATAGAGAGGCATAGTGGGCCTTTCTCAGGTTTGAGGTTCAAGCCGTGGCACTGTTTTAAAGAGTGTCGTGGCCGTTTCGCGCGTCCGATCGGCGCCAAGCCCTTCGAGCCTGCAAGGCCCGAGCGATTGTCGAAGGCGGAGACACGGGACGACGGGTTCAAGAACCCTGCATGGCAAGCCAAGCCGTCCGTTCAGCCCCCGGCCGGAGCGAGCGAACGCGAAGCGGGGGCTATAGTCGATTTGGGTCGGGAAGGCAAGGGCTCGGCCTGCTCCCGCGTCATCACCGGCCTCGTGCCGGTGATCCCGATTAAGAGAGGCGCAGCGCTTTTCTATATCGAGATGGCCCGCCCAAGGCCGGCCATGACGGGAGGAAAGGTAAGAGCGGCGAATTGCCGTTGATAGCGCGCTTGAACTGCAATGGGACTCTGGTCAACGCGGGGTGGTAGGCTAAAACACCCTTATGATGGCTCCTCCTCTACGCCTTGGCGTCAATATCGATCACGTCGCGACCGTGCGGAATGCGCGGGGCGGCATCCATCCCGACCCGGTCCGGGCCGCGAACCTGGCCGTTCTGGCCGGAGCGGACGGGATCACCGCGCATCTGCGCGAAGACCGGCGACACATCCGCGATGCGGATATGTGGCGGCTCAAGCAGGAGCTGTTCGTGCCGCTCAATTTCGAGATGGCGGCGACCTCCGAGATGGTGGCGCTCGCCACGCGGATGCATCCCCATGCGGCCTGCCTCGTGCCCGAGAAGCGCGAAGAGCGCACCACGGAAGGGGGCTCGACATCATCGGCGCCCATGCCCATCTGCGTCCGGTGATTCAGGAATTGAAGGGTGAGGGCATCCGGGTGTCGCTTTTCGTCGAGCCGGAAATTGCGGTCATGGACGCCGCCTGCGACCTGCGGGCGCCCGTGGTCGAACTCCATACGGGCACCTATTGCGAGGCGGTCGTCGATGGCGACCCGGCAAGGATCGCCCATGAGCTGGAGCGCCTGAAGCGCGCTGCCGAGCACGGGGCCGGGATCGGCCTCGAGATCCATGCGGGGCACGGCCTCACCCTCGACTCGGTCCGTCCCGTCGCGGCGATCCCGCAGATCGTGGAACTCAATATCGGCCATTCGCTGATCGGCGAGGCCATCTTCCTCGGGCTCGACGAGGCCGTGCGGGCCATGCGCGCCGCCATGGACGAGGGTCGGGCACAGGTGCCGGCGTGATTCTCGGCATCGGGTCCGACCTTTGCGACATCCGGCGCATCGAGAAGTCGATCGAACGCTTCGGCGACCGCTTCACCCACCGCATCTATACCGAGGGCGAACGGGCAAGGAGCGACCGCCGGGCCGCCCGGGCCCCGTCCTATGCCCGCCGCTTCGCCGCCAAAGAGGCCTGCGCCAAGGCCTTGGGAACGGGCCTGAGCCATGGGGTCTTCTGGCGCGACATGGAGGTTGTCAATCTTCCGACCGGCCGCCCGACCATGCGGCTGACGGGAGGAGCTCTGGAGCGCCTGAAGGCCATGACGCCCCCGGGGCACAAGGCGGTGGTCCATGTCTCTCTGACCGACGATCCCCCCATGGCCCAGGCCTTCGTGATCATCGAAGCGCTTCCGGCCTGAGAGGGGCTGCGTTGCGGCAGGACGCGCCTTAGGTTAGAGCATGCCGCGGCAGGATGGATTCCGGTCGCCGGACGAGACTGCAGTAACGAATAAATCCATCGAGAGTGGTTTGCCCTTGGGGCTTAAGTGCAAACCCCTCTCGACTTGCCACACGGATGAAGACGGCCTCCGCCGTCATGGTCCAAGAGCATAGGTCGACAGACGTGAGCGAAAAAAGCAGCAAATACGTAGGCAGCAGCACGAAGAACGAAGAAGGCGGCCTTTGGGAGACCATCAAGGTCATCGTTCAGGCCCTTCTGATCGCGGTCGTCGTTCGCACGGTGCTCTTCCAGCCCTTCAACATCCCGTCGGGATCCCTGATCCCGACCCTGCTGATCGGCGACTACCTGTTCGTCTCGAAGTATTCCTACGGCTATTCCAAGCACTCGATCCCCTTCAGCCCGGGCATCTTCTCCGGCCGCATCTTCGGCGCCGAGCCGAAGCGGGGCGAGATCGCCGTGTTCAAGCTGCCCAAGGACAATTCGACCGACTACATCAAGCGCGTCATCGGCCTGCCGGGCGACAAGATTCAGGTGATCGGCGGCGTGCTGCACATCAACGGCCAGCCGGTGCAGCGCGAGCGTGTCGAGGACTACAAGACCACCGACCTCTACGGCCGCACGATCTCCGTGCCGCAGTACAAGGAGACGCTGCCCGGAGGCGTGTCCCACTTCGTCATCGAGCGTGACGCCGACCGCGGCTACTGGGACAACACCAATGTCTACACGGTGCAGCCCGGCCATTTCTTCATGATGGGCGACAACCGGGACAACTCCACCGACTCGCGGGACGAGGCGAGCGTCGGGCAGGTACCGTTCGAGAATCTGGTCGGCCGGGCCGAGATCATCTTCTTCTCCATCGACGAGAGCGCTTCCCTGTGGCGCCCGTGGGAATGGCCGCAGAAGATCCGCTGGAATCGTCTGTTCGAGCGGATCCAATAGCCCGTGGCACGCCGCAAGCCAGATCTAGAAGAGCTTCTGAAGAAGCTCGGCTACCGCTTTGAAAAGCCCGAACTCCTGGACGAGGCGCTGACCCATGTCAGCGCCCCCCAGGCGGCGGGCCAAAGCTATCAGAGGCTGGAGTTCCTGGGGGATCGGGTGCTCGGTCTCGCCATCGCCGAACTGCTCTACAAAACCTTTCCCAATGCACCCGAGGGGGAACTCTCACGGCGCTTGGCGGAACTCGTGCGGCGGGAAAGCTGCGCCGAGATCGCCATCGCGTGGGACGTAGGGCCCTATCTCAAGCTCGGCGCCGGCGAGGCGCATTCGGGCGAGCGGCGCAACCAGACCATCCTGGCCGATGTCTGCGAGGCGATCATCGGCGCCGTCTTCCTCGATGGCGGCTACGAGGCGGCCAGCGACCTTGTCGAGCGCTCGTTCCAGGCATTGCTGGAGGCTCCCCGCCGCCCCCTGCGCGACCCGAAGAGCGCCCTGCAGGAATGGGCCCAAGGCAGGGGCCTCCCGCCGCCGACCTATTCCATCGCCGAGCAGACAGGACCCGATCACGCGCCGAAGTTTCGGATCATGGTCAAGGTGAAGGGGACCGAGAGCGCGTTCGGCCAAGGAACTTCAAAGCGCATCGCGGAACAGGCGGCGGCGCGAAGCCTTCTCTTGAGAGAGGGCGTCTGGACGGAGGAAGAGCATGGAACAGCCTGAGCAAACCCATACCAAGGCCGGTTTTGTCGCTCTCATCGGTGCGCCGAACGCCGGCAAGTCGACCCTCCTGAACTCGCTGGTCGGTTCCAAGGTCTCGATCGTGTCCCGCAAGGTGCAGACGACCCGCGTCCTCGTGCGCGGCATCGCCATCGAGGGCGAGGCGCAGATCGTCTTCGTGGACACGCCCGGCATCTTCAAGCCGAAGCGCCGCCTCGACCGCGCCATGGTGACGTCGGCCTGGGGCGGGGCGGGCGACGCGGACGTGATCGCCCTCCTGCTCGACGTGCGCAAAGGCATCGACGAGGAGGCCGAGGCGATCCTCGACAAGCTGCCCGACCTGAAGCGCCCGAAGGTGCTGATCCTCAACAAGATCGACCTGATCGAACGCTCGAGGCTGCTGGAAATGGCCGCGAAGCTCAACGAGAAGGTGCCCTTCGCCCATACCTTCATGATCTCGGCCCTGAAGGGCGACGGCATCCAGACATTGAAGCGGCAGCTCGCCGAGATGATGCCGGAAGGGCCATGGCTCTATCCGGAGGACCAGATTTCCGATGCGCCCCTGCGCATGCTGGCCGCCGAGATCACCCGCGAGAAGATCTACGAGCGCCTGCACGAGGAACTGCCCTATCAGTCCACCGTCGAGACGGACCAGTGGCAGCAGCGCCCCGACGGCTCGGTGCGCATCGAGCAGACCGTGTTCGTGGAGCGCGACAGCCAGCGCAAGATCGTGCTCGGCAAGGGCGGGCAGACCATCAAGGCCATCGGACAGGCGGCCCGCAAGGAGATCGCCGAGATCGCCGAGGCTCCCGTGCACCTCTTCATCTTCGTGAAGGTGCGCGAGAACTGGAGCGACGATCCCGAGCGCTATCGCGAGATGGGTCTGGAGTTCCCGCGCGGTTAGGCGCGGCAGGCCGTGCGCAGTCCGCCCCAGCAGCAGTTTGTAATCCGTGTCGAGACGACGCTCGCGCAATCACGGGCGTCAGTTCCTCGTGACGATCTGAACAGTATTGTCCAAAGCATCGATGTATTGAGCGCGCCGCAGAATACCGAACATCGTTGGGCCCCTCGTCTTAATGTTCCTCACCCAACTTCACGTTAAATGGTCGACGTAGGCAGAATACTTGAGGGATGTTCTCCTAAGGTCTTAGAAAGGCAGTATTGCGTCCAAAGCCTTCAGGGCTGCTCCATCCACACGAGGGTAACTTCGGCAGTCATCCAGTAAAGCTTATGGACACTCGGAAATCGTTGATTTGCCTCGATTTCAGGCGGCTTTTGAACGCAACCAGATCAGGCGTAAGGCTTTATCCTGAAAGGATTGTACGAAGGCAGGCCTTTGCCGGCAAAACCTTCTTGAAGTAGCCCATCAGTGTCGACGTCGACGTCCTGGAGAGGCCATGAGCAGCTCTTCTGATCAGACGGCGCAAAGACGTCTCGCCGCTGTCCTTGCCGCAGATGTGGTGGGCTATTCAGATCTCATGTCCAAAGACGAGGAAGGCACGCTCGCCCGTCTCAGAGATCTGCGGCGCCAGGTCATCGAACCGCGAATCCGCATCCATCATGGTCGCCTGGTGAAAACCATTGGGGATGGCTTCCTATGCGAGTTCTCGAGCCCCGTCGAAGCGGTTCGCTGTGCCGTCGATCTTCAGGAGACTGTTTCCCAGGTTTCGGATGGAGAGATTATCAAGCCTCTCCAGTTGCGGATCGGGATCAATCTCGGCGACATCATCATCGAGGAGGACGGAGACATCTTCGGCGACGGAGTGAACATCGCCTCACGCCTGCAGAAGATGGCGTTGCCCGGCGGAATCTGCCTGTCCGGAAAAGTCCATGAGGAGGTAAGAGACAAGCTGCCGTACCAATTCGAGGATCATGGCGAGCATCGCTTCAAGAACATCGGGAGGCTCATCAAGGTCTATTGCCTTCTGGCAGGACTGGATCCGTCGACGATCTCATCCGAGGCACGGCCCGCCTCTTCGCTGCGGGACAGGCCGTCCATTGCGGTCCTGCCGTTCGTCAATCTCACCAATGATCCTGAACAGGAGTATTTCGCAGACGGCATTGTTGAGGACATCATCGCTGCCCTGTCACGCTTCAGATCCGTTTTCGTCGTCGCCCGCAACTCGACCTTCACCTACAAGGGTCGGAATGTGAGCGTTCCGCAGATCGGGCGCGAGTTGGGCGTGCGGTATGTGCTCGAGGGCAGTGTCAGGCGTTCCGGAGAAAGAATCCGTATTACCGCGCAACTGGTCGATGCCGCCAGCGGCATGCATCTCTGGGCCGAGCATTACGATGGTGTGATGGCGGATGTGTTCGATCTCCAGGATCGGATCACGACCAGCGTCGTCGGTTCGATTCAGCCCTCCATCCGGGCCGCCGAGATCGAACGGGCAAGGCGCAAACGCCCGGAGAGCCTCGATGCCTACGATCTCGTCATGAGATCCCTGCCGAACGTCTGGGCGCTGGAGTTCGAGGCCAACAAGGAAGCAACCCGGCTTATTGACAAGGCCCTTCTGCTCGATCCGAGCTATCCGCTCGCCCTCTCTCTGGCCGCGTGGTGCCGAGGGCAGCGCATCGTCTACAACTGGTCCAAGAATGTGCAGGAGGATAAGCGCGAGACCCTGCGTCAGGCACAGGCGGCTGCCGCGATCGCCCACGACGATCCGTTCATTCTGACGGTGCTCGGCGCCGCTCTGACGATCACGCGGGAGTACCAGCGCGCCAAATCCATGCTGGAGCGATCCCTCACGTTGGATCCGAACTCGGCCTGGGCCTGGAACCGCAGCGGATGGCTGCACAACTACCAGCATGATCCGGAGGTGGCGATCCAGCATTTCGAACGTTCCCTGCATCTCAGTCCGTACGATCCGATGGCGTTCAACTGCGACATGGGCATCGGCTGCGCCCACTTCATCGCCAAGCGATACGATGAGGCGGCGCAGTGGCAGGAGAAGGGACTGATGGCGAAACCGAGCGCCGCCTGGATTCATCGGACGCTCGCCCCCTCCTATGCTTTGGCCGGCGATCTCGACAAGGGTCGGGACAGTGTTGGCGAGTTGGTGAAGAATTATCCCGGGATCACGATCTCGGACATCATCGCGGCCATGGCCTTCAGCAAGGAAGCCATGAGCCGCTTCGCGGAAGGCCTGCGCCTTGCCGGTCTTGCGGAATGACAGCTCAAAAGGGGCCGGGAGGATGAGGATCCTCCCGGCCTTCTCGTCTTACTGCTGGTTCTGTCCCTGCAGCAGCGGGGTGATCCGGCGCATGGCCACCCGGCGGTTCTGTCGCTCGGGAGATTGCGTATCCACCTTCAGGTATTGTTCGCCGTAGCCCTGGGTCGTCAAGTTCTCGGCCGGGATCTGGAAGCGTTCCGTAAGGATGGTCGCAACCGTCTCGGCGCGCCGGTCGGAGAGGGTCAGATTGTCCTCGTCCGCGCCGACGGCATCGGTATGGCCCTCGATCAGGAAGATCTCGTTGGGATTCCGAGACAGGGCGGAGCGGATCGCCTCGGCGATACCCGTCAGGGCGCCGGCCTGATCTCCAGCCAGTTCCCAGGAGCCGAACTCGAAGGTGACCGTATCCACGTCGACCCGACGCATGCGTTCGCGCAGTGGCTGACTGCGACGAACCTCGTCGAGCGTATAGGACCGCTCGATGCGCTCGACGGGAGGAGCGGTGAAAGCCTCGACCAGATCGTCCTGAGAGGCGTCCTCCACGTCCACGATGTACTGCTCGCGGGGAATGCGGACGACCGGCGGCGGCAGCCGCACGACCTCCTCCTCGGAATATCCGTATCCAGTCGGACGACGGCTGCCGCGCCTGTTCTCGATCAGCACCACCTCGCGGCCTGCGGCCTCGCGCCTCGACCGGCGGATCAGGTTGCCGTACTGGTCCCGGACCGTCACGATCTCGGATCCGTCAGGACGGCGTACGATGGTGACCTCCTCGTCGGCCCCACGCCGCTCCGTGCGGATATCAGCATCGCGATAGCTGCGGCGGAACCGCTCGTTCTCGTCGTGCCGGATGATGACCTGATTGCCCTCGCGGATGATGGTCCGGTTGCCGGGCTCCTCGATGATGACCCTATCGCCGTCCCGCCGCTCACGGCGCTGGCCGCGCAGGTCCTCGATGCGGACCCGCGACGGATCCAGAGGCTGCATCGCGCCGGGAGCCGCCTGCTGAGGAGCGGTCCGTCCGGGCGCCTGCTGGACGGGGGCTCCCGGAACGGACGGTGTCGGCTGGGCGCGGGTTGCGGGCGCAGGAGCCGCGGGAGCAGGAGCGGCTGGCGCCGCCGCAGGTGTGCGCGGCGCAGGAGCCGCGGGAGCAGGAGCGGCTGGCGCCGCCGCAGGTGTGCGCGGCGCAGGCTGAGCGGCCGCCGGAGGCGTTGCGGGAACGGCCGGTTGCTCCTGCGTCGGCCGCTGGCCGCGCGTGCGATCGGGATTCTCGGTGTTGTCGGACCGGCCGGGGCGCTGGCGCTCCGCTGGAGGCGCAGCGTCTGGAGCCTGCCGCTGCTGCACCGGCGCCGGGGGCGCTGCCGGCTGGGCAGCGGGCGGAGGGGCGGCAGGACGGGTCTGTCCAGCCGGGGCCTGAGGCCTCGGTCGCTCGGCTGGTGGCTGATCGCGCTCCTGGGCGGCCGGGCGCTGCGGTCGTGCCGGGGTGTCCGCCGGGGGCTGCGGTCGTTCGGCGGGAGCCTGTTGTGCCGGACGGGCCGGGGTGGCTGGCGCGGCAGCGGGAGGCGGTGCCGGCCGTTCGGTCGGAGGGCCGGGCTCGCGGCGGGGGCGCTGGGCTCCAGGACCATCATCGGGTCCTTGTGCGCCGGGACCTGCTCCGCGAGGCGGACGCTGACCGCGTTCCTCGGACGCGCCGGGGCCACCCTGATCCTGTCCGCCCTGCCTGCGGTCCTGACCGGGGCGCCCGCCGCGTTCTCCGTCCTGTCCCTGCCGCCTTTGACGCGCTCCGGGCGGCAACTCTTCATCGGTTGCCGGTCCAGCCTGAGCCAGAACGAGGGGCGTTGCCGGGCTTGGCTGGAGAGCCGAGACATGCGCCGGCAGCAGCATCAGGGGAAGGGCGGTACTCGCAAGAAACAGACTGGAAAGCTTCATGATCCTCAATTCATCGTTTGGCGCACTAAGGTCATCGACAATGACAAGCTGCCGGGTTGGTTCCGAGAAAGGCGGGATTCCGCTTTTGAAACAGAATTTTAGAAGTTCGCCGATATGGTTGGAGACCATGGATGAATGCGGCCTGAATGCTTACATCTGCATTCGGGAAACACTCTCGCCGAAGGCAGCCGAGACGGATGCAGTGGACTGATGAAGGCGTCGTTCTCGGCGTCCGCAAACACGGGGAAACGAGCGTCATCCTCGAGCTGATGACCCGCGGGCACGGGCGCCATCTGGGCCTGGTCCATGGCGGCCGCTCGAAAACCCTGCAACCCGTGCTCCAGCCGGGGAATACCGTCCATGTGACCTGGCGGGCGCGGCTCGACGAGCACCTGGGGGCCTATCAGGTCGAGGGCCTGGACCTGCGCGCCGCGCGCCTCATGGGCTCCTCCATGGCCCTGTATGGCCTCGCGACCCTGGCCCATCTGCTGCGCTACTTCCCGGAGCGCGATCCGCATTTTCCCCTTTACGAGACCCTGACCGTGCTGGTCGATCACTTGGATGATGCCGACCTCGCGCCGGCACTCTTCGTGAGGTTCGAGCTCGCCATGCTGACCGAGCTCGGCTTCGGTCTCGACCTGTCCTCCTGCGCCGCCACGGGAAGCGAACGGGATCTCACCTATGTCTCCCCGAAGAGCGGGCGGGCCGTCAGCGCCACGGCCGGGGAGCCCTACAAGGACAGGCTCTTGAAGCTGCCGGGTTTCCTGATCGGACAATCCAGGGCCAACCGGCCCGGCGAGGAGGAGATCCGCGCGGGATTTGCCCTGACGGATTTCTTCCTGCATCAGAATGTCTTCGATCCCCAGGGCCAGAAGGCGCCGGAGGAGCGGGCGCGTTTCGTCGCACTGGCCACGGCTGGGGACGAATGAGTTTTGTTTCTGTTATGTTCTCATTTCAGATGGTAAGAAGCGATTCGCAGTTGAGGATTTCGAGTCATGGGTAAGCCGGTCAATCCGCCGTCAGGGGGCGCGATCGAGAACATCAATCTCAAGGACGCCCTGGAGGAGCGCTACCTCGCCTATGCGCTCTCCACCATCATGCACCGGGCGCTGCCGGATGCGCGCGACGGCTTGAAGCCCGTTCACCGCCGCATTCTGCACGCCATGCGCCTCCTGCGGCTCGATCCGAAGTCGGCGCCGAAGAAATGCGCCCGCATTGTCGGCGACGTGATGGGTCAGTTCCATCCGCACGGCGACCAGTCTATCTACGACGCCCTGGTGCGCATGGCGCAGGACTTCGCCCAGCGCTATCCGCTGGCGGACGGGCAGGGCAATTTCGGCAATATCGACGGCGATAACGCCGCGGCCATGCGCTACACCGAAGCCAAGCTGACGGAAGTGGCGCGGCTGCTGCTCGAAGGCATCGACGAGGATTCCGTCGACTTCCGTGAGACCTACGACCAGACCAACGAGGAGCCGGTCGTGCTCCCGGCGGCCTTCCCGAACCTGCTCGCCAACGGCTCGCAGGGCATTGCGGTCGGCATGGCGACCTCGATCCCGCCGCACAACGCCGCCGAACTCTGCGATGCGGCGCTGCATCTCATCTCGAAGCCGAATGCGACCTCCGAGCAGCTGATGCAGTTCGTGCCGGGCCCGGACCTGCCGACCGGCGGCATCATCGTCGACATGCCGGCCTCCATGGCCGAGACCTATCGCACGGGCCGCGGCTCGTTCCGCGTGCGCGCCCGCTGGGCGAAGGAGGATCTCGGCCGCGGCAACTGGCACATCGTCGTCACCGAGATCCCGTATTCGGTGCCGAAGTCCCGCCTCATCGAGAAGATCGCCGAGTTGCTGCAGGAGAAGAAGCTGCCGCTGCTCGCCGACGTGCGCGATGAATCGGCGGAAGACATCCGCGTGGTTCTGGAGCCGCGCGCCAAGACGGTCGATCCGATCATCCTGATGGAATCGCTCTTCAGGCTGACCGAGCTCGAGAGCCGCATCCCGATGAACGTGAACGTGCTCGCCGGCGGCAAGGTGCCGAAGGTGCTGGGGCTGGTGGAATGCCTGCGCGAATGGCTCGACCATCGCCGCGAGGTGCTGATCCGCCGCTCGGGCTTCCGCCTGGCGGCCATCGACAGGCGCCTGGAGATCCTGGGCGGCCTGCTCATCGTCTATCTCGACCTCGACCGCGTGATCAAAATCATCCGCGAGGAGGACGAGCCGAAGCAGGAGCTGATGCGCTTCTTCAAGCTCACCGAGCTCCAGGCCAACGCCATCCTCGACACGCGCCTGCGCTCGCTTCGCAAGCTCGAGGAGATGGAGCTCAAGCGCGAGCAGAAGAACCTGCAGGACGAGAAGGCCAAGATCGAGGAGCTTCTCGGCTCCGAGAAGGTGCAGTGGAAGACCATTGCGGGCGAGATCAAGGAGGTCCGCAAGACCTTCGGGCCCGAGACCGCCTTGGGCAAGCGCCGCACCTCCTTCGCCGAGGCGCCGGACACCTCCGACATCGACTTCGCGGAGGCCATGATCGAGCGTGAGCCTATCACGGTCATCGTGTCCGAGAAGGGCTGGATCCGCGCCATGAAGGGCCATCAGGCCGATCTGTCGGGCGTGCAGTTCAAGGGCGACGATGCGCTCAAAGTCGCCTTCTTCGCCGAGACCACGTCCAAGATCGTCGTGGTGGCGGATAACGGGCGCTTCTTCACGCTCGATGCCTCCAAGCTGCCCGGCGGGCGCGGCTTCGGCGATCCGATCCGCCTCATGGTCGATCTTGAGGAGGGCGCCGACTTCATCGCGGCCTTCCCGTACAAGGCGGGCTCGAAGCTCCTTGTAGCGGCAACGGACGGCCGAGGCTTCGTGGTGCCGACCGAGGAGATCACGGCGAACACCCGCAAGGGTAAGCAAATCCTCAACCTCGACGCGCCCGCCAGGATGGTGGTCTGCGCCGAGGCCGAGGGCGACCACGTCGCGATCATCGGCGAGAACCGCAAGCTCCTGATCTTCCCGTCGAAGCAGGTGCCGGAGATGACCCGCGGCAAGGGCGTGCGCCTCCAGCGCTACAAGGACGGCGGCGTCTCCGACGCCAAGGTCTTCAAGCTCAAGGAAGGCCTGACCTGGAAGGATACTTCGGGCCGCACCTGGACGGTCGCCAAGGAAGACCTGCGCGACTGGACGGGCGACCGCACCGAAGCCGGCCGCCTGCCGCCCAAGGGCTTCCCGAAGTCGAACAAGTTCGGAGAGTGAGCATCGGACAGTCACCCCGGATGGCTAGCGCCGTTCGGGATCACTTTCGGAGTTCTCCACGCATAACAATCCATGTCATGGCCGGGCTTGTCCCGGCCATCCCGATCATGGGGAGCGCCATTCTTTTCGAATCGAGATCACCGGCACGAGGCCGGTGACGACCTGCCCAGGATCAACCCGCCGTCCCGCCCGTCGTCTCCGTCGGGTTGTTCATGTCCGGCGGTACGGGACCGCGCTCTCCCGCTCCGCGTTCGAGTCGGGCTGCGATCTCGGCCACGTGCCGGCCCTGGAAGCGGGCGCCTCCGAGTTCGTTCTCGCTCGGCTTCCTCGAGCCGTCGCCGCCCGCAAGCGTCGTCGCGCCGTAGGGCGTGCCGCCCGTGATCTCGTCCATCTTGGTCTGACCCGGATAGGAATAGGGCAGGCCGACGATGATCATGCCGTGGTGGAGAAGCGTGGTGTGGAACGACGTGATGGTGGTTTCCTGCCCGCCATGCTGGGTCGCCGTGGACGCGAAGACGCTGCCGACCTTGCCGACGAGCGCGCCTTTCACCCACAGGCCGCCGGTCTGGTCGAGGAAGTTGCGCATCTGGGCGGCCATGTTGCCGTAGCGGGTCGGCGTGCCGAAGATGATGGCGTCGTAATCGCCGAGTTCGTTCGGGTCGGCCGTCGGCGCATCCTGGTCGATCTTCATGCCGGACTTGCGCGCAATCTCCTCCGGCACGAGTTCAGGCACGCGTTTGACGACGACCTCCGCGCCCGCGACCGAGCGGGCGCCCTCCGCGACGGCCTGGGCCATCGTCTCGATATGGCCGTAGGACGAGTAGTAGACGACCAGGATCTTGGCCATGGCGCACCTTCGTTTGCGTGAGGATTACGCAACGAACAAGATGCGGGCGGGGTTGTTCCGGTTCACTCGCCGAATGACCTGTCTGTTCGAGCCGCGCCGGGCCAAAGTCGTGCAGAGCCTGCGCGCTTCCACCTGCGGATTTATCGACCCGGCCCCTCCGTTTGGAGGGCTCGATCGCCGCGATCTTCCTTTAAGGAAGGGATAAGCCGCGAAGCGCAGGATCGGCTCACGCCGATCTTGAGGCCCAACGGCGGAATGCTTTTTTTCCGAAGGGAAGCCCTCATGATCGCTCGTTTCCTCTTGATTGCCGGCATTGCGGGCGGTTCCCTGATCGCCGCCAATCCGGCCACGGCCCAGTCCTTGCCGCTCGGGGCGGCGATCAATGCGATCGGCCACGCCCAGCGCTCTGGCGCCGCGCCATCGAGTTCCGACAGCGGCCGGATGTCCGGCAGCGGGCGCCCGAAAGGGGCCGCAACTCCTTCTCGCCCAGTCGCCCGGCAGCCCTACAGCGATCGGCCGGCCAGGAGGAAGCATCCCGTCAACATATCCCAGGACAATGGCTGAGGATTAGGCGGGAAAACTGCTCCGGCGTCGGCCGTCGGCCGAACGCCTTCGGGTGAATTCAACTCTCAATCCACCCGCTCCCAGCCAGGGGCGAGAAGCCGCTCCTGCGGCTTGAAGCGGGCCTTGTAGCCCATCTTCTTCGAGCCCTCGACCCAGTAGCCGAGATAGAGATAGGGCAGGCCCATCGCCTTCGCGCGGCGGATATGGTCGAGAATCATGAAGGTGCCGAGGCTGCGGTCGTGCATCTCCGGTGCGTAGAACGAGTAGACCATGGAGAGGCCGTCGCTCATCTCGTCCGTGAGGCCGACGGCGATCAGGTCGCCCTCGCCGCGGCCGGTGAGCCCGCTGTCGATCCCGCGCCGGCGATACTCGATCAGCTTCGTGTCCACATGGCTGTCCTCGACCATCATGGAGTAGTCGAGCACCGTCATGTCGGCCATGCCGCCGTCGGCGTGTCGCGTGTCGACGTAGCGGCGGAAGAGCGAATACTGCTCCGAGGTCGGACGGTTGGGCAGCGCATGGCCGATCAGATCGGCATTGTCCTTCAGAACCCGCTTCAGATTATCGGAGGGCTCGAACTCGTTCACGAGCACGCGAACGGACACACAGGCGCGACACGTGTCGCAGGCCGGTCGGTAGGCGATGGTCTGCGACCGGCGGAAGCCGCCCTGCGTGAGGATCTCGTTGAGCTCCCGGCCGCGGCGTCCGACGATATGCGTGAAGACTTTGCGCTCCTCCTTGCCCGGCAGATAGGGACATGCGGACGGGGAGGTGAGATAGAATTGCGGGGCGTCGCGGGGCTGGCTCGTCAATCGGGAAAGCCTCGTGGAGAAACCTTGAGCGCTACGTCAACGCCCAAGGATAACATTGGTGTCAGCCACGTCCAGGAAAAGAGGGCGAATGTCACAGGCGTTTGATTGCGAGCGCTCTGCGGCTCGCAGTCTTCCCCGGACAGGCATGACATCCACCACGTCATGGCCGGCCTTGTGCCGGCCATCCCGATCGGAAAACGCGGCGCCTCTCGAATCGAGATCACCGGCACGAGGCCGGTGATGACGAGCGTTGGTTTCGGATCGCGATAGATTACGCCCGCACGACCATCATGCCCGTGAGCAGATCGCGCAGGAAGCGCCGGTCGTCGCGGACGAAGCCGACGAGCACGTCGCAAGCCCAGAGCAGGAAGGTCGAGATCGCGACATAGAAGAAGAGCGCATGCACCGCCGCGGCCAGCGGCGACGCGCCTCTGCCGGTCTGCGGGTTGATCACGCGAAGGCCCATGTAGCGCATGCCCACGGTCGCCTGCGAGGACCCGCCGATGGTGACGGCGTTGTAGACGATGAAGATCAGGGCCGTGAGGGGCAGGGCGAAGAACAGCCCCCAGCCGAGGCCGAGCGTGATGATGCCGAGGAAGAAGATCCCGATGGAAATCAGGATGACCCAGAGCGCGATCACGACCAGATCGATGAGATAGGCCCAGAACCGCCGGGAGATGACGCCCTCCGTCAATCGGGTGTCCAGATCGTAGGACGGGTAGTTCAGCGTCGGCGGGTAAGGTCGGTTGACCATCTTTCTCTCCTCAGAAGGCGCTCTCGGGCAGGCTGCGGGATTCAATGCGCTGCGGCGCGAGCCCCTCCGCCGCAAGGGCCTCGAACACCTCTAATGTATGCGCTCGATCCCGCGTTTCGATAGTGATGTCGATGGACACGCCTTTCGCGGGCACGTCCAGGAACAGACGACCGTGGGAAACCTCGAGGATATTGGCGCCGAGACTCCCGAGAAGGCTCGCCACCCGCCCGAGCAGCCCCGGCCTGTCGTTCGAGGTGATGCGGAAGGACGTGATGCGGTCGTCCCGTTCCAGCTCGCGCACCATCACGGAGGCCAGGATTCGCGCGTCGATGTTGCCGCCGCAGAGCACGAGGCCGACCCGCTTGCCCTGGAAGCGCTCAGGGGCCGCCAGCATGGCGGCGAGGCCGGCCGCGCCGGCGCCCTCCGCCATGGTCCTCTGCAGGGTGGCATAGGCATTGACCGCCCGCTCGATCAGCGCCTCCTCGACGGGGATGATGTCGGACACGAGATCGCGCACGATGGGCAACGGGAGCTGCCCGACGGTCTTCACCGCGATGCCTTCCGCCAGCGTGGCGCCGCCGATGGGACGGTTCTCGCCCCGGATGGCATTGCGGAAGGACGGGTAGAGGGCTGCTTCCACGCCGACGATGTCGATCGAGGGTTTGAGGGCCTTCGCGGCGACCGTGATGCCCGAGATCAGTCCGCCGCCGCCGATGGGCACGACGATCTGGTCGAGATCGGGAGCGTCGGCCAGCATTTCGAGCGCGATGGTGCCCTGGCCTGCCATGACCTTCGGATCGTCGTAGGGATGGACGAAGATCAATCCGTCCTGCTCGGCGATCTCGCGGGCGCGGGCGGCGGATTCGTAGAGCGTCTCGCCGTCCAGGATGACCTGTGCGCCATAGGAGCGGGTGTTCTCCGCCTTCACCAGGGGGTGCCTTCCGGCATCACGATGGTGGCCGGGATGCCGAGGCGGCGCGCATGATAGGCGACGGCCTGGGCATGGTTGCCGGCCGACATGGCAATGACGCCGCGCCCGCGCTCGGCCTGGTCGAGGCTCTCCAACTTGGTGGCGGCACCCCGCTCCTTGAAGGAGCCGGTCGGCTGCATGTTCTCATGCTTCACGAACACGGTCGCGCCGGTGAGCTGCGACAGGCGAGGGGCGGGCACGAGGGGCGTTCGCAGGACTTGGCCCTGGATCGTCTCCGCCGCGCGCTTCACATCCTCGATGGTGATGGCGTATTCGGCCACGTTGTCCTCCGGAATTCTGATTATACGCCCTTACACGGGCCGTGGCGTTGGATCCCTGAATCCCAGCAGGCCGCCGGGCCGAAAGATCAGAAAGACGACAAGGGCCATGTAAAGTGCCATGTCGCGTATCTCGATCGGTAGATACGCCGACCAGAGGGTCTCGAACAATCCCACCGCGAAGCCTCCCAGCATTGCACCAGGGATCGAGCCGATGCCGCCGATGATGGCGGCGATCAGCGCCTTGAGGCCGTATTGAAAGCCGCCGGCGAAGCCCAAGCCGCCATATTGCGCGACGATCAGCATCCCCGAGAGCCCCGCCATGGCGCCGGCCAGCGCCAGCGTCTGGACGAGCAGGCGGGGTCCGTTGACGCCCATGAGGGCTGCCGCATGCGCATCGTCCGCGTAGGCCCGCCAGGCCCGTCCGAACCGCGTCGCCTGGACGAGCCAGAGGAGACCGAGAGCCGCGAACAGCCCGATGCCCGCCGTGATGAGCGTAATCGGCGTCAGGCTGACGATGAAGCCGTCCGCACGCGCGAGGGGCCAGGCTTCCGACCAGATCGGAGGGAGCCAGACCGTCACCGGGCTCTGCACGAGGCGCAGGTATTCCATCAGGAAGAGAGAGAACCCGACCGTCGCGATCAGGCTCGGCTGCGGGCTCGCGCTGACGATCCGGCCGATGGTGAAGTACCCGCCGACCGCGCTATGGATCGCGCCTGCGAAAAGAGCGGCCACGAGACCGGCCGCCAAGCCGAGAACGGGCGAGCTGGCGCCGAAACCCAGCACGACCGAGGCTCCGGCAATCGTCGCCGCCGAGCCGATCGCCGCGAGTTCGCCGAAGGCCAGATTGATCCGGCCGCTGAGGCCGAAGACGAGGGCGAAGGCGACGGACAACAGCGCGTAGATCGCCGTCCGAGGCAGGCTCACCAGGATCTGCTGCAGCCAATAGGCGGCATCCATGGGGATTTCGGCCACGTCGACAGCCTGCTGACTGCCGGGATCGCCCGCCGATCCCTCCGGCGTCTCGAGATAATAGCGCTTGAGGAGGTAGAGGCTGGCGCCGGAGAGCGGGCCTTCCTCGGTCGCAAGACCGGTCAGTTCAGCCTTGTTCGGGGAAAGCCCCTCCGCCACGAACTGGCAGATGGCGAAGCGCTCGAGGATCGGGCGGTCGTGGTACTGTGCCAGGTAATCCACCTGGAGGCTTCTCGGCACGGGACCCGTCTGGACGCGCTCGACGGTGATCGCCGCGCCGGGATTGAGAGCCGGCAGAGCGGAGCGGCAGACCCGCGCCTGCTCCGCATCGATGGACAGCCCGCAGGCGGTAAGCAGGCAGAGACTTAACAGGAGAGAAACGAACCGGGCGAATTTCAGGGACTGGTTCCTGAAAGCCTTGCCCAGCATTTTCCCTCGCCCTTGCAGGGAGGGGCAGGGGTGATCCGGTCGGGTGGCCCCCTCCCACGTCATGGCCGGGCCCGTCCCGGCCATCCCGATCCTGTAAGGCGCCGCGCTTTTCCAAGCGGGATCACCGGCACAAGACCGGTGATGACGAGGTAGGGAGCATAGCCAGTAATGGTCAGCCCTGGTTTTTGAGCTTTTGCGCGACCTGAGGGGCGAAATAGGTAAGGATGCCGTCCGCGCCAGCACGCTTGAAGGCCAGGAGGCTTTCCATCATCGCCCGTTCTCCGTCGATCCAGCCGTTCCCGGCCGCGGCCTGGATCATGGCATACTCACCGGAGACTTGGTAGGCGAAGGTCGGAACGGCGAAGCTGTCCTTCACCCGGCGCACGATGTCGAGATAGGGCATGCCGGGCTTGATCATGATCATGTCCGCGCCTTCCTCGAGATCGAGGGCGACCTCGCGCATGGCCTCGTCGGAATTCGCCGGATCCATCTGGTAGGTGCGCTTGTCGCCGACGAGGCACGTGCTGGTGCCGATGGCGTCCCGGAACGGGCCGTAGAAGGCGGAGGCGTATTTCGCCGCATAGGCCATGATCTGCACGTCCAGGAACCCGGCCTCGTCGAGACCCTCCCGGATAGCGGCCACGCGGCCGTCCATCATGTCGGACGGGGCGATGACGTCGGCGCCGGCTTCCGCCTGGAGCACGGCCTGACGCACCAGGAGCGCCACCGTCTCGTCGTTGAGGATGCGTTCGCCGTCCATCACGCCGTCATGGCCATGGCTGGTATAGGGATCGAGCGCCACGTCGCAGACGATGCCGATCTGCGGCACCGCCTTCTTGATCTCGCGCGCGGCGCGGCAGACCAGGTTGCGGCTGTTGAGGGATTCCGATCCCGTCGGATCGCGCAATGAAGGATCCGTGTAGGGGAAGAGCGCGATGGCGGGGATGTTGAGGGATGCCGCCCGCTCGGCCTCGCGCACAGCCTCTCCGATGGTAAGGCGCTCGACGCCGGGCATGGACGTCACCGGCTGCCGTCCGCTGGCGCCTTCGACCACGAAGATCGGCCAGATCAGGTCGTTGGCCGTCAGCACGTTCTCGCATACCAGCCGCCTCGACCACTCGGCCTTGCGGTTGCGTCGCAGGCGGTGGGACAGGTTCAGGGAAGAAGTGGGGGCTTCCTCCGAGGAGCGGCGGGGGAACGGCGACGGCTTCGACATAATCCTCACACGGCGCCGGCTTCGCTGCGCCGGCGGATGCCGAGAGGGTTAGCACATTTAAATCTCTCTAAAAAAGGGTTCGAGGTCGCAGTTCGGCCCGATCCGTGTGAAATTGGCCTCAACCCAGCCATGCATCGGGGGCTGCGCGGGTCTGTCATCCTTACCAACGTCATCACAGGCCTTGTATCCTCCCACCGTCATGGCCGGGCTTGTCCCGGCCACCCCGATCCTGTGAGACGCTGTGCCTGACGGATCGGGATCACCGGCACGAGGCCGGTGATGACGTCGCAAAAGCAATCCATCATGCTGATCCTCGGATCTGGATCGGCATGATTGCATTGACGGCTGGCCCGGGCCTTGTTCTAAGCCGCAACGCGATGAAGGAGTGTTTCATGGACGAGAGCGTCGAAGTCCTCTGCGAGACACAGGGCGAGGCTGGCATCATCACGCTCAACCGTCCACGGGCTCTCAACGCGCTGAACCTGACCATGGTGCGCGAGATGCGCCGGGCGCTCGACGCCTGGGCCAGGGATCCCGCCGTGACGCGGATCGTCGTCCAGGGCGCGGGCGAGAAGGCCTTCTGTGCCGGCGGCGACATCCGGCAGCTCACGGAAGACCTGCGGGCCGGCAAGCGCGATGAGGCGCTCGCCTTCTGGCGTGAGGAGTATCAGCTCAACATTGCCATCAAGCGCTATCCGAAGCCGTATATCTCCCTCATCGATGGGATCTGCATGGGCGGGGGTGTCGGCGTGTCCCTTCACGGCACGGTCCGGGCGGCGGGCGACCGCTACCTCTTCGCCATGCCGGAGGTCGGCATCGGGTTCTTCCCCGATGTGGGCGCGACCTACGCGCTCCCGCGCCTGCCGGGACAGACGGGCATGTACCTTGCCCTCACGGGCGAGCGGGTGAGGCGTGCCGATGCGGTGATGCTGGGTTTGGCGACCCATGCGGTGCCGAGCGGGAACATCGAGGGTTTGCGCCAAGCCTTGATCGCCGGTGACCCTGTCGAGGTGGCCCTGTCCCGGGTCGTGACGGATCCCGATCAGGCTCCTCTGGAGGCCGAGAGGGACCTCATCGATTCCTGCTTCTCCGCCGACAGCGTCACCGACATCCTGGCCCGCCTCGACCAGGCCGCCGAGAAAGGCTCCGACTTTGCCGCCAGGACCGTTGCCGGCATGCGGGCGAAATCGCCGACCAGCATGAATCTGGCCTTCGAGCAGGTCCGCCGCGGCGCAACCATGGATTTCGAGGAGGCCATGAGGACCGAGTTCCGCATCGTGTCCCGGATCGGTGACGGCCACGACTTCTACGAGGGCGTGCGGGCGGTCCTGATCGACAAGGACAACCAGGCGCGCTGGCAGCCCGCCTCCCTGGAGACGGTGGACCGGGCTGTGATCGAGCATCACTTCGCCAGCCTGGGCGAACGGGAATTGGAGATCGCCTGATGCCCCGCAACGGCAGCCAAACCCCATCCACCCATGCGGCACGGGAGTACCTGTCCGACCGGATCGAGGAGCGTCCCGTCGCCACCACGGTCATGCGCTGGAGCTTCGTTCTCACCTGGTTCATGCGGGTCCTGGCGATCCTCTGGATCATGAAGGGCCTGAGCGCCTGGGCGGTGATCCTCGGCGTCTGGACGCCGGTCGGGCAGTTCGAGGGGCGCTCGACGGGGTATCAGGCCACCATCATCTATTTCGCCTTGATCGACCTGATCGCCGCGGTCGGCCTTTGGATGGCCAGCACCTGGGGCGGAATCATGTGGCTCCTCGCCATCATGAGCCACCTGATTCTCGCAGCATTTTTTCCGGGAATCGTCTCCGGCGGCGTCATGACGCTGGCGTTCTTCCTGACGCTGATGGCGGTCTATCTCGGCGTCTCATGGCTGGCCGCGCAGGAAAACCACTGAGGAAAACCACTGATCGCGTGCAGCCTGCCAAGCTCCTCACGCAGAAGTGTATCCTCAAGAACACAGTTCAAAGTTACATAGGGGCCAAAGGCGGTCCAGACGCGCGGGGAGCACCGGGCAGGGCGGTTTGCCATAAAACGGCCCCGATGTTCCTCGCTTTCGATACCGTTCCTTAATCCTATCCCGGCACTTATCGCTGGGAAGGGGGCAGATGCGGACATTCGTCCGCCGCTTCCCTGATCGACAACATCTAACCGGGAAAGAGCCTGCGCTCATGTTCTCTCGCCGTACCCTCCTGACCGGATCGCTCGCCCTGATCTTCACGCCGGCTACCGGAGCCCTGGCCCAGCAATCCGCCCCGAGCCAGGCCGAGTGGTCGCAGAACTACGAGGCGGTGTCCCGCACCCGCGTCCAGCGCACCTCGACCCCGATGCTGTCCGCGGAAGCGCTCGCCGCCACCGAGCAGATGATCGAGTACTACCGCAACATAGCCGCCCGCGGCGGCTGGCAGCCCGTCCAGGGCGTCCAGGGCCTGCGCGTCGGCTCGAAGAGCCCGGCCGTGGTGGCGCTGCGCCAGCG
The DNA here is from genome assembly GCF_044784385.1 of Microvirga sp. RSM25. NCBI lineage: Bacteria > Pseudomonadati > Pseudomonadota > Alphaproteobacteria > Hyphomicrobiales > Methylobacteriaceae > Microvirga > Microvirga sp. RSM25. The sequence continues at coordinate 1,756,745 of NZ_CP173039.1, forward strand.
CCTCATCATCACGGGCGATCTCGATCAGGCCGCCGGCGAATCGCCGATCTACGATTCCTACGTCGAGGCCGGCGTGCGCCGCTTCCAGGCCCGCCACGGCATCAGCTCCACCGGCACCGTATCGGCTCCGACCGTGGTCGCCATGAACGTTCCGGCCGAGATGCGCATCCGCCAGCTCGAGATCAACGTGGCCCGCCTGCGCAGCCTCATCGGCAGCGGACTTCCCAATCGGTATGCGGTCGCCAACATTCCCGCCGCTCTCGTGGAGACGGTGGAGGGCGGCGTCGTCCACACCCGCCACGCCGCGGGCGTCGGCAAGAGCGACCGCCAATCGCCGCTGCTGAACTCCAAGGTGGTCGAGGTCAACTTCAACCCGTTCTGGACGGCTCCTGCCTCGGTGGTCAAAAAAGACCTCATTCCGAAGATGCAGAAGGAGCCGAACTACCTGGCTGAGAACAGGATCCGCATCTTCAACGGGGCCGGCCAGGAGGTTCCCTCCAGCCAGATCAACTGGTTCTCGGACGAGGCGACCCGCTACCGCTTCCGCCAGGATCCGGGCGGTGATCTCAACTCCATGGGCTTCGTGCGCATCAACATCCCGAACCAGCACGGCGTCTACATGCACGACACGCCCTCCAAGGGCATCTTCGGCGACGATTTCCGCTTCGTCTCCTCGGGCTGCATCCGCATCCAGAACGTGCGCGACTACATCGAGTGGCTCCTGAAGGACACCCCTGGCTGGTCCCGCGAGCAGATCGACGCCACCTTCAAGTCCGGCGATCGCATCGACGCCCGCCTGGCGCAACCGGTTCCGATCCACTGGATCTACATGACCGCCTGGGCGACCCCGGACGGCCTCGTCCAGTTCCGCGACGACATCTACAACAAGGACGGCCTCGGCAACGCGATCCCGGTCGCCAGCCGCACCCCGACCGAGCCGGACGAAGAGATGTTCCTGCAGAACTGAGACCGTCGCGACGGTCTCTCGAATCTCACGTCATCGCCGGCCTCAGGGCCGGCGATTTCGTTTGTGGGGCGTGCCGCGCTCGACCTGGCTGACGGCGCCTATGCTCGGCCGTTCCGCACAACCCGTCAGACACCCACCTCGTCATCACCGGGCTCGTCCTGGTGATCCCGATGGAATGAAGCGTCGCGCTCTTCCAATCGGGATGGCCGGCACGAGGCCGGCCATGACGTGGCGCGTTGCCCCCCGGCAGCCCGTAGCCCCCCGCCGTTGCATTTCCGCAGGCGAGTAGGCATGTCTCCAGTGCGGGTTGGCGCGGTCAAGCCAGCCATGGTAAAGGCCTGGGCAATTCGGATCGAGCGGCCCGTTCCAGCCGGGCTCACAGGAAGACGAGGGTGACCCATGAGCGCGAGTGAAGCGGCACGCAGCCATCTGTCCAACAGCTTTTTCTCGGCGAGCCTTGCCGACGGCGATCCCGAGATCGCCCGCGCCATCGGGCTCGAACTCGGCCGCCAGCGCGACGAGATCGAGCTGATCGCCTCCGAGAACATCGTCTCCCGCGCCGTCCTGGAAGCCCAGGGCTCGGTGATGACCAACAAGTACGCGGAAGGCTATCCGGGCCGCCGCTACTACGGTGGCTGCCAGTTCGTCGACATGGCCGAGGAGCTTGCCATCGAGCGCGCCAAGCGCCTGTTCGACTGCAGGTTCGCCAACGTGCAGGCCAATTCCGGCTCCCAGGCCAACCAGGCCGTGTTCATGGCCCTGATGAAGCCGGGCGACACCTTCATGGGCCTCGATCTCGCCTGCGGCGGCCACCTGACCCACGGCTCCCCGGTCAACATGTCCGGCAAGTGGTTCAACGTGGTGAGCTACAAGGTGCGCGAGAGCGACCAGATCATCGACATGGACGAGGTTGCGGAACTTGCGCGCACCCATAAGCCGAAAGTGATCGTCGCCGGCGGCTCGGCCTATTCCCGTTTCTGGGATTTCGCCCGCTTCCGTGAGATCGCGGACGAGGTCGGGGCCTTCTTCATGGTCGACATCGCCCACTTCGCGGGCCTCGTGGCAGGCGGCGCGCATCCGTCGCCGTTCCCGCACGCCCATGTGGTCACCACCACCACCCACAAGACCCTGCGCGGCCCGCGCGGCGGCATGATCCTCACGAACGAGGAGGATATCGCCAAGAAGGTCAATTCGGCGATCTTCCCCGGCCTCCAGGGCGGCCCGCTCATGCACGTGATCGCCGCCAAGGCGGTGGCCTTCGGCGAGGCCCTGCGTCCCGAGTTCAAGCTCTATGCCCGCTCGGTGGTCGATAACGCCAAGGTTCTCGCCGACACCATGCTGGCCGGCGGCTACGCCATCGTGGCCGGCGGCACGGACAACCACCTGATGCTGGTCGATCTGCGCCCGAAGAAGCTCACCGGCAAGGCGGCGGAAGCGGCCCTCGGCCGCGCGCACATCACCTGCAACAAGAATGGCGTGCCCTTCGACCCCGAAAAGCCGATGATCACCTCCGGCATCCGCCTTGGCACCCCGGCGGCCACCTCGCGCGGCTTCGGCGTCGCCGAGTTCAAGCGGGTGGGCGAGTTGATCGTCGAGACGCTCGACGGGCTCGCCAAGCACGGTGACGAGGCCAATGCCTCGGTTGAGGAATCGGTCAAGCAGCGTGTGCACGAGCTGACCCGCCGCTTCCCGATCTACGGTTGATCGAGAAGCCAGAGTGTGGCCGGACCTTCCGCTCCTGCGTCATTACCAGCCTTGTGCCGGTGATCCCGATTGTCCGAGGTGCAGCGCTCTTCCGATCGGGATGGCCGGGACAGGCCCGGCCATGACGGCTAATGGTTGTTCTCAGATGGCCGGCATCGCGTTCCGGATATGTGTGGCCTTGAAAAATCTTGATCTGGATCTGCGGGTAGAAGGCTGATGCGCTGTCCCTATTGCGGGAGCCTGGACACCCAGGTGAAGGATTCCCGTCCCACGGACGATTCCTCGTCCATTCGCCGTCGCCGCATCTGCCCGGATTGCGGCGGCCGCTTCACGACCTTCGAGCGCGTGCAGCTGCGTGAGCTCACGGTCCTGAAGCGCTCGGGCCGGCGGGTGCCGTTCGATCGGGACAAGCTGCAGCAATCGGTCGAGGTGGCCCTGCGCAAGCGTCCGGTCGATCCGGAGCGGGTCGAGCGGATGATCAACGGCATCGTGCGCCAGCTCGAGAGCATGAGCGACGGCGAGGTGCCGAGCGAGACGGTGGGCGAGCTCGTCATGGAGGGCCTGAAAGGGCTCGACGACGTGGCCTATGTGCGCTTCGCCTCCGTGTATAAGAACTTCCGTGAAGCCAAGGACTTCGAGGAAATTCTCGGCAAGCTGGCCGAAGGCGAGGGGGACGAGGATCTGCCGCCTCCGCCGAAGAAGAAGCGCGTACAGACCGAGCAATGAACTCCCCGGGGGCGACAGGGCGACAATCCGATCGGGCCATTCAGGACGAGCGCTTCATGCGCCTCGCCATTGCTCTCGGTGAACGCAATCTCGGCCTGACCTGGCCGAATCCATCCGTCGGCTCGGTCGTCGTGGACGAGAGCGGGGATGCTCCGGTGATCCTTTCGCAGGGCGCCACTCAGGCCGGAGGCCGGCCCCATGCCGAGCGCGTGGCCCTGGCGGCCGCCGGCGAGCGCGCGAGGGGCGCGACGCTCTACGTCTCCCTCGAACCCTGCTCGCACCACGGCAGGACCGCGCCTTGCGCGGATGCGGTGGTCGAAGCGGGAGTGACACGGGTCGTATCGGCACTCGAGGATCCGGATTCGCGCGTCGCCGGGCTCGGCCATGCCCGGTTGCGGGAGGTCGGGATCGACGTGACGGTCGGCTGCCTCGCTAGGGATGCCCGCCGCGCCCATATCGGCCATATCACCCGCGTCACGAAGGGGCGGCCTGCGGTCACGGTGAAGCTCGCGCGCAGCACCGAAGGCTTCGCCGGTTCGCGCCAGGGCCCGCGCCTGATGCTCACGGGCGGTATCGCCAACGCAAAGGTTCACCTGATGCGCGCCCATGCGGACGCGATCATGGTCGGAGCCGGGACCCTTCTCGCCGACGATCCGCTGCTGAACGTCCGCCTCCCGGGTCTCGAAGCCCGCTCGCCCATCCGCATCGTCGTCGATTCTCACCTGCGCACGCCTCCGACCGCTCGCGCGGTGGCCGGTGCACGGGACATTCCGACCTGGATCGTCACGACCGTCGCCGCTCCCGTCGAGGCAGAGAAAGCGCTTACAGCCCACGGCGTCGAGGTCTTGCGGGTCGCGGCCGACGAGAGCGGCCGTGTCCTGCTGCCGGAAGCCCTGCAACTCCTCGGCACCCGCGGCATCACCCGTGTTTTCTGCGAGGGCGGCCCCGAGCTGGCGGATGCGCTGGCCGAGGCCGACCTCGTCGACGAACTGGTCCTGGTCACCGGCCGCTCGGCCAGGGGGCAGGGCGACGTTCCGGCCCTCGGCCCGTCGCTCCAGGATTTCATGGACCTTCTCGATTGCTGGGCCGAGGAGCAGATCGGCCCCGATCTTTTCATGTTTTGGGAGAGACCCTGATGTTTACGGGAATCGTCACCGATGTCGGTGAGATCGCGACCGCCGAGGGGACTCAGGGAACCCTGAAGCGCTTGCGCATCCATGCGTCCTATGACCCCGCCACCATCGCGCTCGGTGCGTCCATCGCCTGCGGCGGGCCGTGCCTGACAGTGGTGGCCGTCGGCCCCCGCGACGGCGGCTGCTGGTTCGACGTGGATGCCGCCGCCGAAACCCTGGAGCGCACCACCGTGGGCGACTGGCAGTCCGGCACCAAGGTCAATCTGGAGCGCTCGCTGAAAATCGGCGACGAACTCGGCGGCCATATCGTGACCGGGCACGTGGACGGCGTTGCCACCATCGTGGGCAAGAGTCGATCACCGCCGGCGACGACCCGTGGGGGCCGACCGCCCGCTTCGTCATCAAGGCGCCGCATGCACTGGCCCCCTTCATCGCGGAAAAGGGCTCCGTCTGCCTCGACGGCACGTCGCTCACGGTGAACTCCGTGAACGACGACATGTTCTCGGTGCTGATCATTCCCCATACCCTGAGCGTCACGACCTGGGGCGACCGGCAGGTGGGCGACAAGCTCAACCTCGAGGTCGATCTCATGGCCCGCTACGCCGCGCGGCTTGCGGATGCGCGCCGGGCGGAGTAGGTGAACCCTAACGTTTCCCGTATCCAATACACCACCCTCATCCTGAGGAGGCGCGTCAGCGCCGTCTCGAAGGATCAGGGCGTCTCCGGTGCTCTCTGGACCCTCCTTCGAGACGCAGCCTCCAGCTGCTCCTCAGGACGAGGGCAGAGAGACTGTCAGAATTCTGAACGGATTTCATATGGTCGCGCCTTCCGATAAGCCGAAAAGCCCCCGTCCGCCGGTTCCCGGCGCCCGCATCCTGGTCGTCGAGGCCCGCTTCTACGACGACATCGCCGACGAGCTTCTGCGCGGCGCGAGTGACGCGGTCGAGGCGGCGCAGGCCAGCATGGACGTGCTGACCCTCGATGGTGCGCTCGAAATCCCCTCCACCATCGCGATCGCGCTCGATGCCGCCGAGAAGGCCGGCAGGCCTTACGACGCCGTCGTGGCTCTGGGCTGCGTGATCCGCGGCGAGACCGGGCATTACGACATCGTGGCCGGCGAGAGCGCCCGCGCCCTGATGGACCTCTCCGTGGGCCGCCGCATTCCGCTGGCAAACGGCATTCTCACCGTCGAGAATGACAAGCAGGCCTGGACCCGCGCGAGCGTGAATGAATTGAATAAGGGCGGTGGAGCGGTGGATGCGGCTCTCGCCGTCCTGCGCATCAAGCGCCAACTCGTGGAGGCCTGATCATGACGAAGCCAGCAGAGCGCTCGGCCGCTCGCCTCGCTGCCGTCCAGGCCCTTTATCAGATGGACGTGTCGGGCAAGACCGTGCTCGATGCGCTCGCCGAGTTCGAGGCCTTCTGGATCGGCCGCGAGGTCGAGGGCATCGAGTTCCAGCCGTCGGACAACGTGTTCTTCCGCGACATTCTCTCGGGCGTGGTCAAGAACCAGCGCGAGATCGACGTGAAGATCGACAACGCGCTGGCCAGCGACTGGCCGCTGAAGCGCATCGAGGCGGTGCTGCGCGCCATCCTGCGCGCGGGCGGCTATGAACTGATGTTCCGCAAGGATGTGCCGGCCCGCGTCGTCATCACGGAATACGTGGACGTGACCCACGGCTTCTACGGCGAGGACGAGCCCGGGCTCGTGAACGCGGTCCTCGACAAGGTCGCCCGCGACGTCCGCCCGGGTGAGCTCGAAAAGAAGGCCGCCGGCCAGGGCAAGCGCTGAAGGCGGCCGGACACTGGGAAATGGGTCGCAAAGCGGGGCGCTGCACTCGACGAGAAACGAGAGCGCGCTTCCTCCCCACGTCATCACCGGCCTTGTGCCGGTGAGCCCGATGATTTGAGGCGCTGCATTCTTCCGCATCGGGATGGCCGGGACAAGCCCGGCCATGACATGAGAGAATGGCTCGTCCGCACCCCACCCTGACTTCCTCCTCAATATGGGGAGGGAAGGAGTCGCGTCTGTCCATGAGCGTGCAACGACCTTCGGAGGACAGCCTGATCGCCCGCTTCTTCGCGCCCATCGCCGGCGAAGGGGCCCTGAGCCTCAAGGACGATGCGGCCCGCCTCACGCCGAAGCCCGGCCACGACCTGATCCTCACGGTCGACGCGCTCGTGGAGCGCGTCCATTTCCTGCCCGAGGATGCTCCCGGATCCGTAGCCCGCAAGGCGCTCGGCGTGAACGTCTCGGATCTGGCCGCCAAGGGCGCCGACCCGGCCGGTTTCCTGCTGAGCCTCGCTCTGCCCGACGACTGGACCGAGAGCTGGCTCGCCGAGTTCGCCGATGGGCTTGGAAAAGCGTCACGGGATTTCTCCTGCCCGCTCCTCGGCGGCGATACCGTGAAGGCGAGGGGGCCGTTGACCCTGTCCGTCACCGCTGTCGGGCAGGTTCCGGCTGGCCGGATGGTTCTGCGCACGACGGCGAAAGCCGGCGACGTCATCTGCGTCACCGGCACCATCGGCGATGCAGCCCTCGGATTGAGACTCCGCTCCGCTCCAGCCTGGGCCGAGGGCCTGTCGCCTGAGGAACAAGCGCATCTCGCCGACCGCTATCTCCACCCCCGGCCGCGTCATCGCCTCGCGGCAGCCCTGCGAAGCCATGCCAGCGCCGCCATGGACGTCTCGGATGGCCTCGCCGGAGATCTCGCCAAGATGATGCGGGCAAGCGGCGTCGGCGCCCTCATCGAGGCCGACCGGGTGCCGCTGTCGGCTGCCGCCGCGAAGGCTGTGCAGGCTTCGCCCGACCTGCTCGACCTCGCCCTAACCGGCGGGGACGACTACGAGATCCTCTGCACCGTGCCGGAAAAGAATCTCGACAGTTTCCGGAAAGAGGCCGATAGGGTCGGGATCACCCTGTCCGTCATCGGCCGAGTCGTCTCAGGACATGACCTGCCGGTCTTTCGGATCAACGGTCTCGAAAGACGCTACGATGTCGGCTCCTACCAGCATTTCTGATAGTTTATTCGAGGCCCCTTCCAGCGACGCCATTGCCAAGCACAACGCCGTCGTTCTGGCCGTCGCCATGGCACTCGGTGGCTCGAGTCCAGCCATCGTCGTGTCGCTCGGCGGCCTCGTAGGGCAGGCGCTCGCATCGAACAGGGAACTGGCGACACTTCCCGTCAGCCTGCTCAATCTCGGGCTGGCGCTCGGCACCATCCCGGCCGCCATGCTGATGCGCAAGGCCGGGCGGCGCATCGGCTACATCATCGGTGCAGGGATCGGCCTTGCAGGCGGCTGCCTAGCCGCCTTCGGCATCGCCTCGTTCAGTTTTACCTTGTTCTGCCTCGGTACCCTGATTATCGGCAGCTACGGCTCCTTCAATCAGAGCTACCGCTTTGCCGCGACGGATTCCGCCTCCGAAGCCTTCAAGCCCAGGGCGATCTCCTGGGTCATGACCGGAGGCCTGGTGGCTGGCGTGATCGGGCCGCAAACCGTGATCTGGACCCGGGACGCGGTCCAGGCAGCTCCTTTTGCGGGAGCGTTCCTGGCACAGGCGACCCTGGCCCTGCTCTCGATGATCGCCATTTCGTTCCTGCGACCGGCACCGGTCAGCCCTACGTCCACGAAAGCGGCCGGCCGGCCCCTGATCGAGATCGTGCGTCAGCCCCGGTTCATCGTGGCCGCGGTCACAGGCCTCGTATCCTACAGTCTCATGACCTTCATCATGACGGCAGCCCCTTTGGCGATGATCGACTGCGGCCACTCGATCGGCGCGGCGGCGCTCGGCATCCAGTGGCATATCCTGGCCATGTTCGGCCCGAGCTTCTTCACCGGTCGCCTGATCGCCCGATTCGGCAAAGGAAAGGTGACGGCCACGGGTCTGGTTCTGATTGCTCTGTCTGCCCTCATCGGCCTGTCCGGCATCGGCATCGCCCACTTCTGGACAGCGCTCATCCTTCTCGGGGTCGGATGGAACTTCGGCTTCATCGGCGCGACCGCCCTGGTGACCGACTGCTACCGGCCGGAGGAGCGTGCCAAAGTCCAGGCGGCCAACGACTTCCTCATCTTCGGCTCAGTCGCCATCGCCTCCTTCTCTTCAGGGAAGCTCCTGAGTGCGGGTGGCTGGGAGAGCGTGAACTGGCTGGTCTTCCCGCCCGTCCTCATCGCACTAGTTCTGCTAGCTTGGCAGCAGAGGATGAAGGCGGTCGCACCCGCTTAAAGTATTAAGGCGTTCCTGTGGGTTCTGCGTGCAGGATTGTTGCGAACGGACTAGTTTTTTGTCACCAAATATGACGTTCGCTGGGGGTGGAGGTCCTTCAAGGCCAAAATATGGGCCTTGAGGAGTGGCTTTCTGCTTTCCCATAACAAGGATGGCATGATGGCACTGACCCTTATTATCTTGGGTGGTCTTCTTTCGATTGCGTATGGCTTCTGGGCCATCAGCGACGTGATGAAGCGGGACGCCGGTTCTCAGCGTATGCAGGAAATCGCGGGGGCGATTGCCGAAGGCGCAAAAGCTTATCTTCGCAGGCAATATTTCACGATCGCGATCGTCGGCATCGTCCTGTTCGTGATCATCGCCTACTTGCTCGGCATTCGGGTCGCCATCGGCTTCGCCATCGGTGCCATTCTTTCCGCTGCGGCAGGATTCATCGGCATGAACGTATCGGTTCGCGCCAATGTTCGTACGGCCCAAGCTGCAACCCAGTCCCTGGGCGCCGGTCTCGACGTTGCCTTCAAGTCGGGTGCCGTGACCGGTATGTTGGTGGCGGGCCTCGCCCTTCTCGGCGTCGCAGTCTATTACGGCTACCTCACTCGCGTTGCAGGCTTGGCTCCGTCCGACCGCGTGGTCATCGACAGCCTTGTGGCCCTCGGCTTCGGAGCCTCGCTGATCTCGATCTTCGCCCGTCTCGGCGGCGGCATCTTCACCAAGGGTGCCGACGTCGGCGGCGATCTCGTCGGCAAGGTCGAGGCCGGCATTCCCGAGGACGACCCGCGCAATCCAGCGACCATCGCCGATAACGTGGGCGATAATGTCGGCGACTGCGCCGGCATGGCGGCCGACCTGTTCGAGACCTACGCGGTGACCGTGGTCGCCACCATGGTTCTCGCGGCCATCTTCTTCGCCGGCCAGGCAACGCTCGACACCATGCTGTTGTATCCGCTCGCCATCGGCGCTGCCTGTATCGTCACCTCGATCATCGGCACCTTCTTCGTGAAGCTCGGGCAGAACGAGTCCATCATGGGCGCTCTCTACAAGGGGCTCATCGTGACCGGGGTTCTGTCGGCGGCGGCGATTGCCGCGGTCACTTGGCAGATGATCGGCTTTGGCCCGGTCGCCGGGGCCGATTTCACGGGTCAAGCCCTGTTCTGGTGCGCCATCGTGGGGCTGGCCGTGACGGCGCTCATCGTGGTCATCACCGAGTACTACACCGGCGTCGGCTTCCGTCCAGTGCGCTCTATCGCCCAGTCTTCCGTGACTGGCCATGGGACGAACGTGATCCAGGGCCTTGCGGTCTCGCTGGAGGCGACTGCGCTGCCGACCATCGTCATCATCGCGGGCATCATCGTGGCCTTCAAGCTTGCGGGTCTGTTCGGTATTGCGATTGCCGTGACGGCCATGCTGGCTCTTGCCGGCATGATCGTTGCCCTGGATGCCTTCGGCCCCGTGACCGACAATGCCGGCGGTATTGCCGAAATGGCTGGTCTGCCGAAGGAGGTCCGCAAGTCGACGGACGCTCTCGACGCGGTCGGCAACACCACGAAGGCAGTGACGAAGGGCTATGCCATCGGCTCCGCAGGCCTCGGCGCCCTGGTGCTGTTCGCGGCCTATACGTCGGATCTGAACTATTTCACCCAGAACGCGGCGCAGTACCCGTACTTCCAGGGCGTGGCGCCGAACTTCTCCTTGACCAATCCCTATGTTGTGGTCGGTCTCCTGTTCGGTGGTCTCATCCCGTTCCTTTTCGGCGGCATCGCCATGACGGCGGTAGGCCGGGCGGCGGGAGCGGTGGTGGAGGAGGTGCGTCGTCAGTTCCGCGAGAAGCCGGGCATCATGGCCGGCACCGACCGCCCCGATTACGGGCGTGCGGTCGACATGCTCACCCGTGCCGCGATCAAGGAAATGATCGTGCCTTCGCTCCTGCCGGTGCTGGCGCCGATCGTGACCTACTTCGTCGTCTACTGGGTAGCCGGCAAGTCCGAGGCCTTCTCGGCCGTGGGCGCCATGCTGCTTGGCGTGATCGTGACGGGCTTGTTCGTCGCCATTTCGATGACCTCGGGCGGCGGCGCCTGGGACAACGCCAAGAAATCCTTCGAGGACGGCTTCACGGATGCCTCGGGCACGACCCATCACAAGGGCTCTGAAGCCCACAAGGCTTCCGTCACGGGCGATACCGTCGGAGACCCCTACAAGGATACGGCAGGACCTGCTGTGAACCCGGCTATCAAGATCACCAACATCATCGCCCTGCTGCTCCTCGCGATCCTCGCCCACTCCTAAGAGCGGCACTGCCAAACAGCATGAGACCCGCGGCGAAAGCCGCGGGTTTCGCTTTTGCAAGCGCCTCAAAGCAAAATGGCCGGGACAATGCCCGGCCATCCTGAATTCTCGTGCTGATCTTGGATCAGCTGAACGGGTTGAAGCTGGTCACGCCCTTGAAGATCTGGCCGATGAAGCTGGCCTCTTCGCCGCCGGCCGGGGTGGTACGGCTGATGAAGTCGAAGACCTTGCCGTCCTGGAGGCCATAAAGGGCGATGCGCTCGACCCGCAGGCCCTGGTCGAAATAGACGGCGGTCACCTGCTGGTCCACCACCTGCTCGCCCATGAACTGCAGCGTACGGCGGGATTTCTGGCTGATGTAGTACCAGTTGCGGTTGCCGACCGTGGACACGGTCGAAGGTGTTCCGAGGGTCTGAAGGACCTGGTCGGCGCTCATGCCCTTTTTCACCTGAGCGATGGCGCGCTCATCCGCGACGTAGCCGCGTTGGAACTCGTCGCCCATCGTGCAGGCGGCTACGGACGAAGCGAGAACGGTTGCAGTAGCCAGGCGCATCAAAAGGGTATGATATCGACGCATCGTACGGTTCTTCCAGAAATGGGGCGCGGATAAGCTTGCGCCTACGGATGGTGATGGCGTAACCCGAGGCTACGATTTTGACAAGCTTGGAAGGGCAGAGCCGTGATCTTCAGTCTCTTCCGCAAGGACCCCCGGCGCACCACCATCGCATCCCTCTACAAGAGAATCGCGACGGCATCGCGCATGCCCGGGCTCTATGCGGCACTTGGCATTCCGGACACTCTGGAAGGGCGGTTCGAGGCCCTGTCGCTGCATATGGTTCTGGCCCTGCGTGCCCTGCGTGAGTTCCCGGATCCCGCCGATGAGGTCGCCAAAGACCTGACCGATGCCTTCTTCCGGGATATGGATGCCTCATTAAGAGAAATGGGCGTCGGCGATACCGTCGTGCCGAAGCGGATGAAGAAGGTCGCCGAATCCTTTTATGGGCGGGCGCATGCCTATGATGCGCCCCTCAACGGCGCCGACGAGGCAGGTCTGGCGCTGGCCCTCGGCCGCAACGTCTACGGCAGCGAGGCACCGGCCACCCCCTGGCGCGTTATGCTCTCGCAGCCGATCGGGGATTCAAGACGGTGGATCTGGATACACTTCTGGAAACAGGGCCTGTTTTCCCTGCGCCCGAGACCTTTGCTTAAGGAGGCAATCTGATGACACCCGAAACCGTGGGACCTTTGTCGCGGCTCGTCGACATCATGAGGATCCCGCCCCGTGGGCAAGAGGTCCATGTGGAGGCGACGGCCGAGGAATGCGCCGCCCTGGCCCGGGATTTCGGCTTGCCAGGGATCCAGGCACTTTCTGGCGACTACCACTTGCAAGCCTCCGCCAAGGGCATCCATGTGACAGGAGCGGTCAAGGCCTCGATCACACAGATCTGCGTGACCACCCTCGAACCCTTCGATTCCATGATCGAGGAAGAGGTCGAGGTGGATTTCGCGGAGCCTTCAGGCATGCCGGCGGAGCCGCCGACCGACATCCATGAATATGAGCCGCCGGATGAGATCGTGAATGGTCAGATCGACTTGGGCGCGCTCACGGCCGAATTTCTCGTACTCGGGCTCGATCCCTATCCGCGCAAACCCGGTGTCGACTTCACTTATCGGGATCCTGCGGACGAGAAGGATTCGCCATTCGCAGCATTGAACAAGCTGAAGGGGAGCAAGTAGGGGACTGGCGGCAGCGATCCTTACGGCATATCTCCACCATATGTCCGGCTGATCTCAGGACCACAGAATTCAGTTGCGGAGCGACCGCAAACCGCTATTTTCCGCCCCCTGTTGAATGACTTAAAAGAAAGAACAATCGTTTATGCCGAAGCCGGTGCGTATTTCGCTTGATGCGATGGGGGGCGATCACGGTCCGTCCGTCGTGATCCCGGGCGCAGCCTTGGCCTTGGAGCGGCACCCCGATCTCCGCTTCCTGATGTTCGGCAATGAAACGATTGTTGCGCCTCTCCTGAACGCTCATCCCAAGCTGAAGGAAGCCACCGAGCTGCGCCATACGGACATCGCCATCGCCATGGACGAAAAGCCCAGCCAGGCCATCCGGATGGGGCGGGGCAAATCCTCCATGTGGCGGGCCGTCCAGGCCGTCCGCGATGGCGAGGCTGACGCGGCCGTCTCAGCCGGCAACACTGGGGCCCTGATGGCGACCGCCAAGGTCTGCCTCAAGACGATGGCGCATATCGAACGCCCGGCGATCGCATGCATGTGGCCGACAATGCGGGGCGAGAGCATCGTGCTCGATGTCGGTGCGACCATCGGCGCGGATGCGAGCCATCTGGTGGATATGGCAATCATGGGCGCTGCCATGGCGCGCATCGTGTTCGACCTGGATCGCCCGACCGTGGGGCTTCTCAATGTCGGCACAGAGGAAATCAAGGGAATCGAGGCGGTCAAGGAAGCCAACCGAATCCTGAAGGAATCCAACCTTCCGCACTTGGATTATCGCGGGTTCGTGGAGGGTGACGATCTCGGCAAAGGCACCGTCGATGTGGTCGTGACCGAAGGATTCACGGGCAATATCGCCCTGAAGACCGCGGAGGGAACGGCCAAGCAGATCGCCCAGTACCTGCGCTCGGCCATGAGCCGTACCTTGATGGCGAAAATCGGCTACCTGTTCGCGAAACAGGCCTTTAACGCTCTCCGGGACAAGATGGACCCGCGCAAGGTCAACGGCGGCGTCTTCCTGGGCCTCGAAGGGGTGGTCGTCAAAAGCCACGGCGGCACGGACGATCTCGGCTTCGCAAGCGCCATCGACGTCGCTTACGACATGGCGCATTTTGAATTGATGAACACGATCCGGAGCATGTTGGACCATGATCCGGTGGGCCAAACGGCCTGAGGAAGGCGCATCTTGAAACGCACCCGTTCCGTCGTACGCGGCATCGGCTCCTATCTGCCGAGGCGCAAGCTGACAAACCAGGACCTCGAGAAGTTCGTGGAAACCTCGCACGAGTGGATCGTGCAGCGGACCGGCATCGAGGAGCGCCACATCGCCGACGATGACGAAACCACGTCCGTTCTCGGGATCAAGGCAGCGGAAGCGGCCCTGGCGGACGCCGGGCTCACGGCCGACGACATCGATCTGGTCATCTGTGCCACCTCGACGCCCGATTATACGTTCCCATCGACGGCCACGATGATCCAGACCGGCCTCGGCATGACCCATGGGGCAGCCTTCGACCTCCAGGCCGTTTGCACGGGCTTCGTCTATGCCGTGGCTACGGCGGACAAGTTCCTGCAGTCCGGCTCACACAAGCGAGCCCTTGTGGTCGGTGCCGAGACCTTTTCCCGCATCCTCGATTGGAATGACCGCACCACCTGCGTGCTGTTCGGCGACGGGGCAGGAGCCATCGTCCTCGAGGCCCAGGAAGGGGAGGGCACGTCCGCCGACCGTGGCGTCCTGACGTCCCACCTCCGTTCAGATGGGCGCTACCGCGACAAACTTTACGTCGACGGCGGCCCGGGCTCGACGAAAACAACCGGCGTTCTGAAGATGGAGGGCCGCGAGGTCTTCAAATTCGCCGTCGGCATGGTGGCGGACGTCGTGCAGGATGCCTTCAAGGCGACCGGCACGAGCGCCGAGGAGCTGAAGTGGTTCGTGCCGCACCAGGCCAACAAGCGCATCATCACGGCGAGCGCGGACAAGCTGGGTATCGCGCCGGAGAAAGTCGTCATTACCGTCAACAAGCACGGCAATACCTCGGCTGCTTCGATTCCCCTCGCTTTGGACGCTGCCCGAAGGGATGGGCGGATCAGGGACGGGGATCTCGTCATGATCGAGGCCATCGGTGGCGGCTTTACGTGGGGAAGCGCCCTGATCCGCTGGTAGCTCCGAAGGACTTCGACTCTGGTGGTATCCCGTATTTCTACCTTGGCGGTTGACCATAGGGAGCCATCTGCATAGCGTCGTCGGGGACGACAAGACCAACGAACTCATTCGCGCTGGGGAGCTCAATGGCTGGCAAGACGATAACGAGAGCGGATCTGAGCGAGGCCGTCTATCAGAAGGTGGGTCTCTCGCGGACCGAATCGGCTGAACTGGTGGAGCGGGTCCTGGGCGAAATCTGCGACAGCCTGGCCGCCGGGGAGACCGTGAAGCTCTCATCCTTCGGATCGTTCATCGTGCGCAGCAAGGGAGAGCGTGTCGGCCGTAATCCCAAGACCGGTGTCGAGGTTCCAATCGATCCCCGCCGGGTCATGGTGTTCAAGCCTTCAAACGTCTTGAAGGCGCATATCAACGGTGAGACCTTCGAAGGCGAGGATTGATCCGGCTATGGCGAGCGGCGTCATGGACAAAAGCCCCGACGCATTCCGCACGATCAGCGAGGTCGCTGAAGACCTCGATGTCCCCCAGCATGTGCTGCGCTTCTGGGAAACCCGCTTCAACCATATCAAGCCGCTCAAGCGTGGCGGTGGGCGGCGCTATTACCGTCCTGACGACGTCGATCTGCTCAAGGGCATACGCCAGCTTCTCTACGGCGAAGGCTATACGATCAAAGGCGTTCAGCGGATCCTGAAAGAGGAAGGGGTTCGCTTCGTCCAGGGCATCGGGCGCGGAGAGCAGAGCGTCACGACGCTTCATCCCGAGGCGGCACAAGCAGGCGTCGGGGAGATTGAGCTTCCTAACGGAAGTCACCTTTACGAGGAAGAGGATGCAGCCTGCTCCCCTCTTCAGCAGGGTTTGTCTCCGGAGGCACTTCATGGGCTTCAGGCTGCCCTCGAGGAGCTCTATGAGTGTGACCGGGTGCTGTCCTCCCTGAAGAGTTCGGGTGAGGTCCCGGCGGGTGAGTGATGTCTCGTATGATAGGGGCCTCGGCCGTGGTCCGAAATGCCTTATCGCCTCTGCAATTCCGTTTTTTGCAAGCTTTCCAAAATGAGCACATTCAACGCTTGACAGGGGTCGGGGTGGCCCTTAAACCGCACCCACACCGCTTCGGCGGTCCGATGCGCGGGCGTAGCTCAGTCGGTTAGAGTGCCGGCCTGTCACGCCGGAGGTCGCGGGTTCGAGCCCCGTCGCCCGCGCCACTTTCCTTCCTCAAAATCGGTTCGATACCAGTCCGAATGGATGAATTCCGGGCGTGATGCGACATTCCGATAGTCGTGCTCGTGTATCGAAAGCGGCACTTTTCCTGCAGAACTGCATTCTCTCCAAGGTTCTGAGGCGTTTGGCGAAGCTGGGCGTTACCGGCGCGTGAGTATGGGGCCGTTGCCTATGTTGACGTCCAGATCGTTCACGAGCTTCTCCAACTGGGTGGCTCAGGTTGCAGGTCGTCCTGTCACGTTCGGAATCTGCCTCGTCGTGAACACAGGAACGATCATCGTAACCTTCCCGATGGTGTTTCTGATTCAGAACACCCAGAATCGCGACGACGCCGCCATTCAGGCCAAGCTTGACGAGTTGATCCGGGTTAGCGCCATCCAGAACGTGTTCATTGGCATCGAACATTTGACCCAGGTGGCGCTCAACGAGATTCGGGTCAGGTGCGAGGCTAAGGCCAAGGCGGAAATCGCCGCGGGGCAAGCCGAGGCTGCAGCCAGCCGAAAGGCGGCGAAAGCAGCCGAAATGGCGACATCCTAGTTTGGAATGGTTCTTTTTGCGGCAGTGCAAACACTTGTCAGGGAAGGGGAACTCAGCTAAGCCTCCCGCGCAATCAGCGCGTTGTCGCAGGGGCTTTTATCGGGCCTTTCTGGGGCTTAAATGCGTTTCAGATTGCCGGCTTTCGGCCGCGCTCCGTTCGTTCTAGGTGTCGTATGACGAATCTCCTCGCCGACTACCTGCCTCTCGTAATCTTCATCGGCGTGTCGCTCCTGATCGGGGTGGCGCTGCTCGTGGCGCCTTTCATCGTCGCCTACAGCCGTCCCGATACCGAGAAGCTGTCCGCCTACGAGTGTGGTTTCAATGCCTTCGACGATGCCCGCATGAAGTTCGACGTGCGGTTCTACCTCGTCGCCATCCTTTTCATCATCTTCGACCTGGAAGTGGCATTCCTGTTCCCCTGGGCCATCACGTTCGGGAACCTGGGCTGGTTCGGCTTCATCTCCATGATGATCTTCCTCGGTGTCCTGACGGTCGGATTCATTTACGAGTGGAAGAAGGGGGCCCTTGAATGGGATTGATCTCCGATAACCAGTCGACCCTGGTCGCTCCCGCGCCGCGCGGCATCGTCGACCCGAATACCGGCAAGCCGGTTGGATCGACGGACCCATACTTCGTCTCCATCAACGAGGAGCTGTCCGACAAGGGCTTTCTCGTCACCTCGACCGAGGATCTCATCACCTGGGCGCGCACCGGTTCGCTCATGTGGATGACCTTCGGCCTGGCGTGCTGCGCCGTCGAGATGATGCAGATGTCCATGCCGCGGTATGATGTCGAGCGCTTCGGCTTCGCCCCGCGCGCCTCGCCGCGCCAGTCCGACGTGATGATCGTGGCCGGTACGCTCACCAACAAGATGGCTCCCGCCCTCCGCAAGGTCTATGATCAGATGCCGGAGCCGCGCTACGTCATCTCCATGGGCTCCTGTGCCAATGGCGGCGGCTACTATCATTACTCCTATGCCGTGGTTCGTGGCTGCGACCGCATCGTGCCGGTCGACATCTACGTTCCGGGCTGCCCGCCGACGGCTGAGGCGCTCCTGTACGGGGTGCTGCTTCTGCAGAAGAAGATCCGCCGGACCGGCACCATCGAGCGCTGAGCAAAGGTCATTGCATGAGTGCTGATCTCCAAGCCCTGAGCGATTATATCGCCTCATCCCTCGGTGAGACGATCGAGAACCGGGCCATAGCTTTCGACGAGTTGACGATCGTCGTCCGCCGCGAGGACATCGTGCGGGCGGCGACATTCCTGCGGGACGACCCGCAGTGCCGCTTCGTCTGCTTCATCGATATCTGCGGCGCCGATTATCCGGCCCGCGAAAAGCGCTTTGACGTGGTCTATCACTTCCTGGCTCCTCACCATAACCGCCGCATCCGCGTGAAGGTGGAAACCGACGAGGTGACGCCTGTTCCGTCTCTGGTTGGGGTCTGGCCGGCGGCGAACTGGTTCGAGCGCGAGGCCTACGACCTCTACGGCATCCTGTTCTCCGGTCATCCCGACCTCCGCCGCATCCTCACCGATTATGGCTTCGAGGGGCATCCCCTGCGTAAGGATTTCCCGATGACGGGCTATGTCGAGGTCCGCTACGACGATGGTCAGGGTCGCGTGGTCTACGAGCCGGTGAAGCTCAGTCAGGAATTCCGCAACTTCGACTTCCTCTCTCCATGGGAAGGCACGGACTACGTGCTCCCGGGGGACGAGAAGGCCAAGGCTTAAGAGGAGCGGAAAGGGCGACCCATGGGCGAGCATAATATCCGCAACTTCACAATCAATTTCGGCCCGCAGCACCCGGCTGCGCACGGCGTTCTACGCCTCGTTCTGGAGCTGGACGGTGAGGTGGTCGAACGCGTCGATCCGCATATCGGCCTGCTGCACCGGGGCACCGAGAAGCTGATCGAGTACAAGACCTACGTTCAGGCCAATCCCTATTTCGACCGATTGGACTATGTCGCGCCGCTGAATCAGGAACATGCCTACTGCATGGCGGTCGAGAAGCTTCTTGGCATCGAGGTTCCGCGCCGTGCCGAGCTGATCCGGGTCCTTTACTCCGAGATCGGGCGCCTTCTCTCCCACCTTCTCAATGTGACCACGCAGGCCATGGACGTCGGCGCTCTCACGCCCCCACTTTGGGGCTTCGAGGAGCGCGAGAAGCTCATGATCTTCTACGAGCGGATTTCCGGCTCGCGTATGCATGCCAATTACTTCCGTCCCGGCGGCGTGAACATGGACATCCAGCCGGAGCTGATCGACGATATCGAGGCATTCTGCGACCCGTTTCTGCAGGTTCTAGACGACCTCGACACCCTTGTTATCGGCAACCGCATCTTCAAGCAGCGCAACGTCGACATCGGCATTCTCACCCTAGACGATTGCTGGAGGTGGGGCTTCTCCGGGGCTATCGTCCGCAGCTGCGGCGTCGCCTGGGATCTGCGCAAAGCTCAGCCGTATTCGCTCTACGAGGAGATGGAATTCGACATCCCCGTCGGCAAGAACGGTGACAATTACGACCGCCAAGTCATCCGCATGGAGGAGATGCGCCAGAGCGTGCGGATCATGCGCCAGTGCCTGAACAAACTACGGGCGCCGGATGGGCAGGGTCCGGTGACGACGCTAGACGGCAAGGTTGCTCCGCCTTCGCGCAAGGATATGAAGCGCTCCATGGAAGCGCTGATCCATCACTTTAAGCTCTACACGGAAGGCTTCCACGTCCCCGCGGGCGAGGTCTATGTGGCCGTCGAGGCTCCGAAAGGCGAGTTCGGCGTGTACCTCGTGTCAGACGGTACCAACAAGCCTTACCGCTGCAAGGTCCGTGCTCCGGGCTTCGCCCACCTTCAGGGAATGGATTTCATGTGCCGCGGCCACATGCTGGCCGACGTCGCAGGTGTCCTGGGCTCCATCGACATCGTGTTCGGCGAGGTCGACCGCTAACAAAAACCGCCCCGGTTCCGGGACGGATATCCACGCTGTTTGAAGCGTGCTGGACAAGTTCAAGTCGCGAGTGGCCGGGCCTCATGCCCGGCCATGGCGATGAGGAGAAGAGTGTATGGCCGTTCGTAAGCTCGCGCCTGAAAACATGCAGCCCGAGAGCTTCGTTCTCTCCACCGAGACCGAGGCTTTCGCGGACAAGGAAATCGCCAAATATCCGCCGGGCCGGCAGGCTTCGGCCGTGATCGCTCTTCTGGGCAAGGCTCAGGAGCAGGCGGGCGGCTGGCTGCCGCGCAAGGCCATCGAGGCGGTGGCTGCCAGACTTGACATGCCAGTGATCCGCGTAATGGAGGTGGCGACCTTCTACACGATGTTCAACCTGGAGCCGGTCGGAAAGTATTTCATCCAGTTCTGCGGCACGACGCCCTGCGTCCTGCGCGGGGCCGGGGACATCAAGAAGGTGCTGGAGCGCCGTATTGGCGATCAGAACCATGTGACGGCGGATGGGAACTTCTCCTGGCTCGAGGTCGAGTGTCTGGGCGCCTGCTCCAATGCGCCGATGGTGCAGATCAACGACGACTATTACGAGGACCTAACGACCGAGAACTTCGAGAAGCTTCTCGACGATCTCGCCGCCGGTCACCCCGTGAAGGTGGGCTCGCAGATTGGCCGCAATCGATCGGAGCCCTTTGAGGCGGTGAACACCCTTCAGGATCCGACTCTCTACGACGGCTCTCTCGTCGGGGCCTGGCGCAAGCGCTTCGAGGAGCAGGCAAAGGCGGCCGAGACGGCCGAACCCGCAGCTGCCATGGCTTCGATTCCTCAGGAGGTGAAGGCCGCCAAGCCGACCGCCGGACGTCCGATCGAGAGCGACGCAGCCGATACGCCGGCCAAGCGCGCGAAGGAAGGCGAAACACCGATCAATCCAGCTGACCAAAAGGAAGCCGCTGATCCGTCGAAAGCCACCAAAGGGCAATCGTACACCGAAGCCGAGCCGAGACCTGCTCCGCAGAGCGGCAAGTCTTACGTTGCGTCGCCGACGAAAGACGGCGAAGCCGTACCGAGCAGCCCGACGACGCCGGTTGCCGGTACGCCGCCTGCACAAGCCGAGACCCGCCGCGACGGTAGCGAGAGCAAACCGGACGTCATCGTCGATAAAGACAACAAGTCGTCCTGATGGAGTGATCGGGAATGCTTCAGGACAAAGATCGTATCTTCACCAACCTCTACGGCTTTCATTCGCCGGACCTTAACGCCGCGAAGATGCGCGGCGCCTGGGACGGAACGAAGTTCCTCCTAGAGCAGGGGCGCGACTGGATCATCAACGAGATGAAGGCGTCCGGCTTGCGCGGCCGCGGCGGTGCAGGCTTTCCCACGGGCCTGAAATGGTCCTTCATGCCCAAGCAGTCGGATGGCCGGCCGCACTACCTGGTCGTGAACGCGGACGAGTCGGAGCCGGGCACCTGTAAGGACCGTGAGATCATGCGGAACGATCCGCATCTTCTCGTGGAGGGCTGCCTCATTGCGTCCTTCGCCATGGGGGCTCACGCGGCATACATCTACATCCGCGGCGAGTACGTGGCTGAGCGCCACGCGCTTCAGCGCGCGGTGGAAGAGGCCTACGAGGCCAAGCTCATCGGCAAGGACAACATCCACGGCTATCCCTTTGACCTCTACGTCCACCACGGCGCAGGTGCTTACATCTGTGGCGAGGAGACGGCTCTCATCGAGAGCATGGAAGGCAAGAAGGGCATGCCGCGTCTGAAGCCGCCGTTCCCGGCCAATATGGGCCTGTACGGTTGTCCGACCACGGTGAACAACGTCGAGTCGATTGCAGTTGCCGGCACGATCCTGCGCCGCGGCGCCTCCTGGTTCTCCAGCATCGGCCGCCCGAACAACGTCGGCACCAAACTCTTCTGCGTGTCGGGCCACGTCAACAAACCCTGCAACGTGGAAGAGGCGATGGGTCTCACCTTCCGGGAACTGATTGATCGCCATTGCGGCGGCATCCGCGGCGGCTGGGACAACCTGCTCGGCGTCATCCCGGGCGGTTCGTCCGTGCCGATCGTTCCGGCCGAGCAGATCGCCGACGCCTACATGGATTTCGACACCCTGCGGAATCTCAAGTCCGGCCTCGGCACAGCCGCCGTGATCGTGATGGACAAGTCCACAGACATCGTTCGCGCGATTGCCCGCATCTCGTACTTCTACAAGCATGAGAGCTGCGGCCAGTGCACCCCATGCCGTGAAGGGACGGGGTGGATGTGGCGTGTGCTCACCCGCATGGCCGAAGGCCGCGCTCAGAAGCGCGAGATCGATATGCTGCTCGAGGTTTCGACTCAGATCGAGGGCCACACCATCTGCGCGCTCGGCGACGCGGCGGCTTGGCCGGTTCAGGGTCTGATCCGCCACTTCCGTCACGAGATCGAGAAGCGGATCGACGATTACGCGGCAAACCCGCATTCTGAATCCGTCCTGATTGCGGCGGAGTGAGATTGAAGATGGCGAAAATCATCGTTGATGGCGTCGAGGTCGACGTTCCCGCGGAATACACGCTGCTCCAGGCCGCCGAGGCGGCGGGAGCGGAGATCCCGCGTTTCTGCTACCATGAGCGGCTCTCGATCGCCGGCAATTGCCGCATGTGCCTCGTGGAGGTAAAGGGCGCGCCGAAGCCGGTCGCATCCTGCGCCTGGGGCGTGCGCGACTGCCGTCCCGGCCCGAACGGCGAGCCGCCGGAGATCTCCACGAAGTCGCCGACGGTGAAGAAGGCGCGCGAAGGAGTGATGGAATTCCTCCTCATCAACCACCCGCTCGATTGCCCGATTTGCGACCAGGGCGGCCAATGCGACCTGCAGGATCAGGCCATGGCCTATGGCGTCGACACCAGCCGCTACCACGAGAACAAGCGCGCGGTGACCGACAAGTATCTCGGCCCGCTCGTGCGCACCTCCATGAACCGGTGCATCCACTGCACCCGCTGCGTGCGCTTCTCCGCCGAGGTGGCCGGCGTGCCGGATCTCGGCGCCCTCTGGCGCGGCGAGGACATGGAGATCACGAGCTATCTCGAGCGAGCCCTCGGCTCGGAGCTGCAGGCCAACGTGGCGGATCTCTGCCCGGTCGGCGCGCTCACCCATAAGCCGGAATCCTTCCACTATCGTCCCTGGGAGCTCACCAAGAGCGATTCCGTCGACGTGATGGATGCGGTCGGCTCCTCGATCCGCGTCGATTCCCGTGGCCGCGAGGTCATGCGGATCCTGCCGCGCGTGAACGAGGCGGTGAACGAGGAGTGGATCACCGACAAGACCCGCCAAATCGTGGACGGCCTGCGCCTCCAGCGCCTCGACCGCCCCTTCGTGCGTGAAAACGGGCGCCTGCGTCCTGCTTCCTGGCAGGAAGCCTTCGCCACCATCGCCAGCCGCGTGAAGGGCACTGATCCGAAGCGCATCGGCGCCATCGTGGGCGATCTTGCCGCTGTCGAGGAGATGTATGCCCTGAAGCTCCTCATGGAGAGCCTCGGCGTTACCAACATCGACGCCCGCCAGGATGGAACTGTGCTGTCGCCGGTCTATGGCCGTGGCTCCTATCTCTTCAACACCACCATTGCCGGCATCGAGGACGCGGACGCGATCCTGATCGTGGGTTCGAACCCGCGCATCGAGGCTTCGCTGGTCAATGTGCGTATCCGTAAGCGCTGGCGTATGGCTCCGCCGCCGATTGGCATGATCGGTGAGCACGCGAACCTGACCTATCCCTACGATTACCTCGGCGCCGGTCCAGAGACGCTGGCCGAGCTTGCTGCGGGCCGTCACAGCTTCATTGATAAGCTTCGTGGTGCCGAGCGTCCGCTGATCATCGTGGGGCAGGGCGCTCTCTCCCGTCCGGATGGTCTCGCCGTTCTCTCGGCTGCCGCGCAGCTTGCCCGCGATGTGGGCGCCGTCAAGGACGGCTGGAGCGGCTTCTCGGTCCTGCACACCGCAGCTTCCCGCGTCGGTGCGTTCGATCTCGGACTCGTGCCGGGCGAGTGGGGCCTGAACGCTCAGACGATGGCGCAGGGTAACGTGGACGTGCTGTTCAACCTCGGCGCGGATGAGATCGACATCGCTCCCGGCGCCTTCGTGATCTATCAGGGAACCCATGGCGACCGTGGCGCTCACCGCGCTGACGTGATCCTGCCGGCCGCGACCTACACGGAAAAGTCCGGTACTTACGTGAACACGGAAGGACGGGTGCAGCTCGCCAATCGTGCGGCCTTCGCTCCGGGCGAGGCTCGCGAAGACTGGGCCATCCTGCGCGCGCTCTCCGACGTTCTGGGTCACCGACTGCCGTTCGACTCGCTCAATGCCCTGCGGGCGAAGCTCTATGCGCATTACCCGCACTTCGCAGCCATCGACACGGTCCAGCCGGCCGATGGGTTTGCGGCCGTCCAGGCGCTTGCCGGCATCGGCGGCACGCCTGGCCGCGAGCCGTTCGTGAGCCCGGTGAAGGACTTCTATCTGACGAACCCGATTGCCCGCGCCTCCGGCGTCATGGCCGAGTGCTCTGCGCTCGCCCGTGAGCTGAAGCTCGAGGCGGCTGAGTAAGAGGAACGGATCATGGAATTTGGAGACATCCTCCTCGCGGTCGCGATCATGCTGGGCAAGAGCCTGCTCATGCTGGTGGCGCTTCTCATCTTCATTGCCTACGCGCTCTATGCCGACCGCAAGGTCTGGGCGGCGGTTCAGCTGCGACGCGGCCCGAACGTGGTCGGTCCCTGGGGGCTGCTCCAGTCCTTTGCCGACCTGCTCAAGTTCGTACTGAAGGAGCCGGTCATTCCGGCTCCGGCCAACAAGGGCATGTTCCTGCTGGCCCCGCTGGTGATGTGTACTCTGTCGCTCGCAGCCTGGGCGGTCATTCCGCTGAATGCCGGCTGGGCCATCGCCGACATCAACGTGGGCATTCTCTACATCTTCGCGATCTCGTCGCTCGGCGTTTACGGCGTCATCATGGGTGGCTGGGCCTCGAACTCGAAGTATCCATTCCTCGGTGCACTTCGCTCCGCGGCCCAGATGGTATCCTACGAGGTCTCGATCGGCTTTGTCATCGTGACCGTGCTCATGTGTGCTGGAACGCTGAACCTGTCGCAGATCGTGGAATCGCAGAACACCCGCCTCGGCATCCTGGGCTGGTACTGGCTGCCGCTCTTCCCGATGTTCGTGGTGTTCTTCATCTCGGCCATGGCCGAGACGAACCGCCCGCCCTTCGACCTGCCCGAGGCGGAATCGGAGCTGGTCGCCGGGTACATGGTGGAATATTCTTCCACGCCGTACCTCCTCTTCATGCTCGGCGAGTACGTGGCCATCATGACCATGTGCGCCCTTGGAACGATCCTGTTCCTCGGTGGCTGGCTGTCGCCGATCCCGTTCGCACCCTTCACCTGGGTGCCGGGCGTGATCTGGTTCGTACTGAAGGCGAGCTTCCTCTTCATCCTCATCGCCATGGTGAAAGCCCTGGTGCCACGCTACCGCTACGATCAGCTTATGCGCCTCGGCTGGAAGGTCTTCCTTCCGCTCTCCCTGGCCATGGTCATCATCGTGGCAACTGTCCTGATGGCGACCGGCAATGCGCCGGGCGTCCGCTAAAGGAGATCGGCCATGCAGCTCGACCGCATTGCCCAATCCCTCCTGCTGAAGGAGTTCATCTCGGGCTTCATCCTGACGGTGAAATACTTCTTCAAGCCGAAGGCGACCCTCAACTACCCCTTCGAAATGGGCCATCGCGGGCCTCGCTTCCGCGGTGAGCACGCCCTGCGTCGCTATCCCAACGGGGAAGAGCGCTGCATTGCCTGCAAACTCTGCGAGGCCATCTGCCCTGCCCAGGCCATTACCATCGAAGCCGGTCCGCGTCGCAACGACGGTACCCGCCGCACGACGCGCTATGACATCGACATGGTGAAGTGCATCTATTGCGGCATGTGCCAGGAGGCGTGCCCGGTGGACGCCATCGTGGAAGGCCCGAACTTCGAGTTCTCCGTGGAAACCCGCGAGGAACTCTATTACGACAAGGCCAAGCTTCTCGATAATGGGGAGCGTTGGGAGCGGGAAATCGCGCGCAACCTCGCGAAGACCGCGCCTTACCGATAAGAGAGCTTTCTGCCCGACAAGGGCAGGGGGCAAGCAGGTCCGGCGGGTTGTGCCCTTCGGATTCGGATTTTATAGACAGGCCGCCGGATTCTCCGGGGCCACGTCGGAAGGGGCCGCCTCGGGCGGCTTGAGTTGAACATGACGGTTACCGCCGCCTTCTTCTACCTGTTCGCGACGATCACGATCGCCTCCGGCTTCATGGTGATTGCCTCCCGCAATCCCGTGCAGTCGGTGCTCTTCCTCATCCTGGCCTTCGTCAATGCGGCGGGGCTGTTCCTGATGATGGGAGCCGAGTTCCTAGCGATGATCCTGGTCATCGTCTACGTGGGCGCGGTCGCGGTGCTCTTCCTCTTCGTCGTGATGATGCTCGACGTCGACTTCGCCGCGCTTCGCCAGGGCTTCCTGCAGTACCTGCCCATCGGCGGACTGATCGGCGTGATCTTCCTGCTCGAGTTGATCCTGGTCGTCGGTGCCTATGCGGTCGATCCGGGCCTCGTCCGCTCGCCGTCCGTTCCGATCCCGGCGCCCGATGTGATGACCAACACCGAGGCGCTCGGCCAGGTTCTCTACACCCGCTATTTCTACTTCTTCCAGGCAGCCGGCCTGATCCTGCTGGTCGCCATGATCGGCGCAATCGTGCTGACCCTGCGCGAGCGTGTAGGCGTACGGCGCCAGGACATTTCCAAGCAGAATGCCCGGACGCAGGAAACCGCCGTCGAAGTGCGGAAAGTTCCCTTCCGTCAGGGAATCTAAGGAGGCACGTAATGGTTATCGGACTGGGCCACTATCTCACCGTCGCCGCCGTGCTCTTCACGCTCGGGGTGTTCGGCATTTTCATCAACCGGAAGAACGTGATCGTCATTTTGATGTCCATCGAGCTGATCCTGCTCGCAGTGAACATCAACATGGTCGCCTTCTCGACCCACCTGAACGATATCGTCGGCCAGATCTTTGCCATGCTGATCCTCACGGTCGCGGCGGCGGAGGCGGCCATCGGCCTTGCCATTCTGGTGGTCTTCTTCCGCAACCGCGGCTCCATCGCGGTCGAAGACGTCAACATGATGAGGGGCTAGGCCCGAACGGACTGGCGAAGTAAACGAACATGTATCACGCAATCGTCTTCCTGCCGCTCGTCGGCTTCCTCATCGCAGGCATTTTCGGGCGCGTCCTCGGCGCCCGGCCGAGCGAAATCATCACCACGGCTCTGCTCTTCGTGGCGGCCGTCCTGTCCTGGGTGTCCTTCATCCAGGTGGGCTTCGGCGACGGCGCCACCCGCGTCCAGGTCGCTCAATGGATGTCGGTCGGCGATCTCCAGGTCGATTGGGCGTTCCGGATCGACACACTGACCGCCATGATGCTGGTGGTGGTCAACACCGTCTCGGCGCTCGTGCATCTCTATTCCATCGGCTACATGCACGAGGATCCGCACCGTCCGCGCTTCTTCGCCTATCTGTCGCTCTTCACCTTCACCATGCTCATGCTGGTGACGGCCGACAATCTGGTGCAGATGTTCTTCGGCTGGGAAGGCGTGGGCCTCGCGAGCTACCTGCTGATCGGCTTCTGGTATCAGAAGGACTCGGCCAACGCGGCCGCCATGAAGGCGTTCATCGTCAACCGTGTCGGTGATTTCGGCTTCTTGCTCGGCATCTTCACGATCTTCGTTCTGTTCAACGGCGTCACCTTCGACCAGATCTTCCCGCGTGTCGGCGAGTTCGCGAACGCCCAGTTCAACTTCCTCGGGATCGAGTGGCACGCGCTGACCATTGCCGGCCTGCTGCTCTTCATGGGCGCCATGGGCAAGTCGGCGCAGTTCCTGCTGCACACCTGGCTTCCGGACGCGATGGAAGGCCCGACACCGGTTTCCGCGCTCATTCATGCCGCCACCATGGTGACCGCCGGCGTGTTCATGGTCGCTCGCCTGTCTCCGGTCTTCGAGTATGCTCCGGCGGCTCTCACGGTCGTTACCATCATCGGCGGCATCACGGCCTTCTTCGCCGCGACCATCGGTCTGGTTCAGAACGACATCAAGCGCGTCATCGCCTATTCGACCTGCTCGCAGCTCGGCTACATGTTCGTCGGTCTGGGCGTCGGCGCCTACGGCGCTGGTGTTTTCCACCTGTTCACGCACGCCTTCTTTAAGGCGTTGCTGTTCTTGGGTGCCGGCTCGGTTATCCATGCGATGCACCATGAGCAGGATATGCGCCACATGGGCGCCCTGCGCCGTTACATCCCGCTCACCACGGCGATGATGGCGATTGGCACGCTGGCACTTACCGGCTTCCCGTTCACGGCTGGCTATTACTCGAAGGATGCGATCATCGAGGCGGCCTACGCGGCTCATTCCTCGGCTGGCTCTTTCGCCTTCCTGGCTACGGTCGTCGCCGCCTTCATGACCTCGTTCTACTCCTGGCGTCTATTCTTCCTCACCTTCGAGGGAACCGCACGCTGGGGCCATGGACATCACGGCCATCATGCCCATGCCGCTCACGACCACGAGGGAGTGGAGCATGACGATCACAGCCGTGACGTCGAGGCGGCGCATCATGCCCAGTATGAACACGGTCACCATGGGGCTCACACCCCTCATGAGAGCCCGCTTGTGATGCTTTTGCCTCTCATCGTGCTCGCCATCGGTGCGGTCGTGGCCGGCGTAGTCTTCCACGGAGCCTTTATCGGCGAGGGTTACCAAGAGTTTTGGAAGGGCGCTCTGTTCACCCGTCCGGACAACCACATCCTGGAGGAGATGCACCACCTCCCAGGCTGGGTGCCGCTGCTGCCGACAATCATGATGATCCTGGGTTTCCTGCTCGCGGTGTATATGTACATCATCGACGCCAAGCAGCCGGCGAAACTCGCGGCCGATCACCCGATCCTGTACCGGTTCCTGCTGAATAAGTGGTACTTCGACGAGCTGTACGACGCGATCTTCGTGCGGTCCGCCATGGCCATTGGGCGCTTCTTCTGGCGCACGGGTGACCAACGCATCATCGACGGGCTCGGTCCTGATGGCATCTCCGCTCGCGTCCTCGACGTGACGCGCGGCGTGGTGCGGGTTCAGACGGGCTACGTCTATCACTATGCCTTCGCCATGCTGATCGGCGTTGCGGCTCTCGTGACCTTCTATCTCTTCAGGGGAGCCCACTAATGCTCGGCTTCGGCATTCTCTCCGGCCTTCTCATTCTGCCTCTCGTCGGAGCGGCCTTTATCCTGACTCTGCGTGGCGACAGCGAGGCAGCTCGCTCCAACGCCCGTTGGGCTGCCCTTGCCACGACGATTGCGACCTTCCTCCTGTCGCTGGTGGCCTGGGCGCGCTTCGACGTATCATCGGCTTCGTTCCAGCTCGTGGAAAGCCATGTCTGGCTGACCGAGACCATCCGCTTCAAGCTCGGCGTCGACGGCTTCTCGATGCCGCTCATCCTGCTCACCACGTTCCTGATGCCGTTCTGCATTTTGGCCTCGTGGGAATCCATCGAGAGCCGGGTCAAGGAATATTTCGTCGCCTTCCTCGTCCTCGAGACCACGATGATCGGCGTGTTCTGCGCCCTCGACCTCGTGCTGTTCTACCTGTTCTTCGAGGCAGGCCTCATCCCGATGTTCCTCATCATCGGCATCTGGGGCGGCAAGCGGCGCATCTATGCGAGCTTCAAGTTCTTCCTCTACACGCTCCTTGGCTCCGTTCTGATGCTTCTGGCCATCATGGCCATGTACTGGACCGCAGGCACGACCGACATTCCGACGTTGCTTGCCTATAAATTCGCGTCGAACCTGCAGATCTGGCTCTGGCTCGCCTTCTTTGCCTCGTTTGCGGTTAAGATGCCCATGTGGCCGGTCCATACGTGGCTCCCAGATGCGCACGTGGAAGCGCCGACGGCGGGCTCGGTCATCCTGGCCGGCGTTCTCCTGAAGATGGGCGGCTACGGCTTCATCCGAGTGTCGCTGCCCATGTTCCCGGATGCGTCGCTCTATTTCGCTCCGCTGGTCTACGCTCTCTCCGTCATCGCGATCATCTACACCTCGCTGGTCGCTCTGATGCAGGAGGACATCAAGAAGCTCATTGCCTATTCCTCGGTGGCCCATATGGGCTTCGTCACCATGGGCCTGTTCAGCATGAATGAGCAGGGCATTCAGGGCGCCATGTTCACCATGATCTCCCACGGCCTCGTCTCGGGCGCGCTCTTCCTGTCCGTCGGCGTGATCTACGACCGGATGCATACCCGCGAGATTAAGGCCTATGGCGGCTTGGTGAACCGGATGCCGCTCTACGCGGCGGTCTTCCTGATCCTGACCATGGCGAACGTGGCTTTGCCCGGCACCTCAGGCTTCATCGGCGAGTTCCTGACCCTCATGGGAGCCTTTCGCTCCAACACCTGGGTCGCCTTCTTCGCCGCGAGCGGCGTGATCCTTTCGGCAGCCTATGCGCTCTGGCTCTACCGGCGCGTGGTGTACGGAGAGCTCGACAAGCCGGCCCTTCAGGGTATCACGGATCTGAATCGTCGCGAAATCATCACCTTCGCACCGCTCATCCTGCTCATCATCTATTACGGCGTGCAGCCCGGCTCCATCCTCGACGCCTTCGCGGCACCGACGGATGCGCTCATGAACAGCGTCCAGGCTGCGCTCGCCACCGTGAAAACGGCCGCTGTCGCCGCACACTGAGGTTCCGATGAATCCCGCCTTCACCATTCCCGCTTTCGGTCCGATGCTGCCAGAGATCCTCATGGCAGTCGGAGTTCTCGTCCTGGTCCTGTTCGGCGCTTTTCGTGGCGAACGTCCGGGCTATGGAATGAGCATCATCGCGCTGGCGCTTCTTGCCGTCACCTTCGTGGCGGTCTTGATGCTTCCGTCCGAGCGGGTCGAGACCATGGCCGGCTCCTTCGTGGTCGATGGCTTCGCCAAGTTCATGAAGGCGCTCACGCTGCTGGCATCCGCCGGCGGGATCATCCTCTCTCTGGACTATATGCGCCGCGAGGGGATCTACCGGTTCGAATACCCGATCCTGATCGTGCTCTCGACCATCGGAATGATGATGGTGATTTCGGCGAACGACCTGATCGCGCTCTATCTCGGTCTCGAACTGCTCAGCCTCTCGTCCTACGTGATCGCGGCCTTCGACCGTGACAACCTGCGCTCGACCGAGGCCGGCCTGAAGTACTTCGTGCTCGGTGCGCTCTCCTCGGGCATGCTGCTTTACGGAGCATCGCTGGTTTACGGGTTCACCGGCAGCGTGTCCTTCCCGGTTATCGCGACGGTCCTGCAGGGCGATGTGGGCATCGGCGCCATCGTCGGCCTCGTCTTTGTCTCTGCCGGCATCGCTTTCAAGATTTCTGCCGTGCCTTTCCACATGTGGACGCCGGACGTGTACGAGGGCTCGCCGACTCCTGTGACGGCTTTCTTCGCTGCCGCTCCCAAGATGGCCGGTATGGCCATGGCCACCCGCGTGTTCATCGATGCCTTCCCGGGCATTCTGATCCAGTGGCAGCAGATCATCGTCTTCATCTCGATTGCTTCGATGGCTCTCGGTTCCTTCGCGGCCATCGGCCAGCGCAACCTTAAGCGCCTGATGGCCTATTCCTCGATCGGCAACGTGGGCTATGCGCTGATCGGTCTTGCCGCCGGCACGCCGGAGGGCGTCCAGGGCGTCGTCATCTACATGGCGATCTACCTTGCCATGACGCTCGGCTCTTTCGCAGTCATCCTCGGCATGCGCCGGGGCAATGTGATGTTCGAGTCGATCGACGATCTTTCGGGCCTTGCCCGCACCCATCCTGCGCTGGCGTTCTGCCTGGCCATGATGATGTTCTCGCTGGCCGGCATTCCGCCGCTGGCAGGCTTCTTCGCCAAGTTCTACGTCTTTGCCGCCGCCATCCAGGCCAACCTCGTGACCCTTGCCGTCATCGGCGTCGTGACGAGCGTGATCGGCGCCTATTATTACCTGCGCATCATCAAGGTCATGTACTTCGATGCGCCGGTCGAGAGGTTCGAGCGCATGTCGCCGGGCGTGAGCTTCGTCCTCGTGGTGTCGAGCGCCGTGGTGCTGCTGTTCTGGCTCGTGCCGGCCCCCATCGTCAACGCAGCGGGCGCCGCCGCGCGCTCCTTGTTCTGATCGTGCGTCTGTCGCCTGAGACTGAGTCCGCCGGTTATCGGCTTCTCTCGCTCGAGGCGACGAACTCGACGAACGACGACGCGCTCCAGGCTGCCCGGTCCGGTGATCCCGGACAGATTTGGATCACTGCGGCCGAGCAGCTTGCGGGACGGGGGCGGCATGGCCGGCAGTGGTCGTCGCCCCCGGTAATCTCTATGCCAGCCTGCTTCTGATCGATCCGTGCGATACGCCGTCTGCACCGCAGCTCGGTTTCGTGGCCGGGCTAGCGTTGCATGAGGCAGTCGAGTCCGTCACGGGTGTCGGCGCGCCGCGCCTTTCCCTGAAATGGCCGAATGACCTCCTGCTCGATGGCGCCAAGGTGTCCGGCCTATTGCTGGAAGGTCATCGACTTCAACCTGACGGACCACTCGCCATCATCATCGGCTTCGGGGTCAACGTGGCTTTCGCGCCTACCGGCACGCCTTACCCAGCTTCCGCGTTACAGGCAGTCAAGTCTGGCCTTAACAGGGGCGAGGTATTCCGCGCCCTGTCCTCCGCCTTCGCCCGAACGTTCTCAGCGTGGCGCATGTCAGCCCGGATGAATGCATCAGATCCGTTCGGAGCGATCCGGCGGCTTTGGCTTGAGCGTGCGGCGGGAGTCGGGCAGGAGGTGACCCTTCGACTTCCCTCGGGCGAGAAGATGGGCGTCTTCAAGGGGCTCGACCGTTTCGGGCGTCTGCAGCTGAAAAGCGGCGATGGGATGGAACTCATCGATGCAGGCGACCTTTATTTTCCCAATTTGCTGCACGATATAGCCAAGCCTAGCGCTGGCTCGAAAAGGTCTCAAATTTAATGGCTTCCCACCAGGACGAATTGGTCTTTCTTCCCCTCGGAGGACTCGGCGAAATCGGGATGAATGCCGCGCTCTACGGCTTCGGGCCAGAGGAGGATCGACAGTGGATTCTGGTCGATTGCGGCATGGGTTTCGGCGGTGAGGAGAACCTGCCTGGCATCGACG
The DNA here is from genome assembly GCF_044784385.1 of Microvirga sp. RSM25. Classification (NCBI taxonomy): domain Bacteria; kingdom Pseudomonadati; phylum Pseudomonadota; class Alphaproteobacteria; order Hyphomicrobiales; family Methylobacteriaceae; genus Microvirga; species Microvirga sp. RSM25. The sequence goes on from NZ_CP173039.1 coordinate 1,789,595, forward strand.
TCGTGTATCCCGATTTGCGCTTCATCGAGGAAGAACGCCACAACCTGCTGGGCATCTTCATCACCCATGCGCACGAGGACCATATCGGTGCTCTCGTCGAGATGTGGCCGCGCCTTAACGTCCCGGTCTACGCGACGAAATTCGCCATCGGCCTGTTGGAAACACGTCGCTTGTCGGAAGCTGATGCCCCGAAGGTCGATCTCAGGGAGATCGTGCCCGGTCAGCGTTTGAAGATCGGTTCCTTCGATATCGAGTATGTGCCGGTCGCGCACTCGATCCCGGAATCCAATGCTCTCGCCATCCGCACGCCTCACGGACTCGTGGTGCATACGGGTGACTGGAAGCTCGACAACACGCCCTATCTCGGCAGCCTGACATCGGAAGAGACCTTCCGTGCTTTGGGTGACGAGGGAGTGCTGGCACTGATCTGCGATTCCACCAACGTAGTTCGCGAAGGCACGAGCCCGAGCGAATCCGATGTCTCCAAGAACTTGGCGCAGCTGATCAAGGACGCGCCGCACCGCGTGGCGGTCACCACCTTTGCCTCCAACGTTGCGCGCATCCGCTCTGTGGCGGAAGCAGCCCGCGAGTGCGGTCGCGAGGTGGTCGTTGTTGGCCGAGCCATGGATCGGGTGGTCGATGTGGCAAAGGAATGCGGCTACCTCGATGGCCTGCCGGAATTCCGCTCTGCGGAAAACTTCGGTTATATGCCTCGTGACAAGATCGTTGCCATCCTGACGGGCTCGCAGGGCGAGCCCCGGGCGGCTCTTGCCCGTATCGCCCAGGACGAGCACCCGGATATCGCGCTCTCGGCAGGAGACCGGGTGATCTTCTCGTCCCGTGCCATCCCTGGGAACGAGAAAGGTGTGGGCTCGATCATCAACAGTCTGATCGAGCAGGGTATCGAGGTCATCACCGACCGTACGGAGCTCGTTCACGTCTCCGGCCATCCGCGCCGGGGCGAACTGGCGCAGATGTACCAATGGACCCGGCCGCGTATCGCCATTCCTGCCCACGGGGAACCGTTGCACCTGAGCGAGCATGCGAAGTTTGCGAGAGCGCAGGGTGTACAGGAGGTCGTTCGAGCGAAAAACGGAACCGTCGTGCGCCTCTCGCCCGGTCCTGCCGAGATCGTCGACAATATTCCCACGGGCCGCCTTTATCGCGACGGCAACATCGTCATCGGAGCAGGCGAGCGGGCCCTGCCGGAGCGCCGCAAGCTTGCTTTCGCCGGTATCGTTACCGTGGCGATTGCCATCGATGACCGGGGAGAACTCGTCGGCGATCCTGTGATCGATGCCATGGGCCTGCCGGACAAGAACCGGCAGGGGCGCGACCTGACAGACATCATTGCCGACACCGTGGCCGATTTGCTGGATGGTCTGTCGAAAGCCAAGCGGCGGGATCCGGAGGCCGTTGAGAATGCCGTCCACCGGGCTGTCCGCGCAGCCGTGAATCAGGAATGGGGTAAGAAGCCCGCCTGCCACGTGCTCGTTATCGAGGCGTAAGTTCCGGAAGGGGGAAATGCCGATGATTGGACGCCTCAACCATGTGGCCATCGCCGTGCGCGATATCGCAACCGCCTCGGAAGTCTATCGCAAGATTCTAGGAGCCGAGGTCTCTGCACCTGAGGCGCTGGAGGAGCATGGCGTCACGGTCGTCTTCATCACCCTGTCCAACACCAAGATCGAGCTCCTGGAGCCCTTGGGCGGAGAATCGCCTATCGCCCGGTTTCTGGAGAAGAACCCCGACGGCGGCATACATCATATCTGCTACGAGGTGGACGATATCGTCGCGTCGCGGGATCGGCTTGTGAATTCTGGGGCGAGGGTGCTCGGCTCCGGCGAGCCTAAGATCGGGGCCCATGGAAAGCCCGTGCTTTTCCTCCATCCTAAGGATTTCAACGGCACACTCATCGAACTTGAGCAAGCCTGAGGACAAGCTGTTGATAAGCTTTGTGAAAAATCTGGCGGGATCGCTCTGGTCCACGATTGCGGTCGTCGTGGTCGTGTCATGCATCGCCGTCGCCATTGCCGTCACTGCTTTTGGCCTGAGGGTGAGCGGAGGCTTGGCTCTTTATTTCGTGATCTGGTGGATCCTGCTCTTTGCGGTCCTGCCCTTCGGCGTCCGCAGCCAAGCGGAAAGCGGGGAGGTCGTCCAAGGAAGCGAACCTGGGGCGCCGACGCTTCCGGCGCTGCGGGAAAAGGCGATCTGGACGACGTTCATCGCGTCCATCGTTCTCGTAGTGGTCGCGGCGGTTTTCCCGCTGACTGGCCTTTAATCGGAAGAAGAAGGGAAGGCCCAAAAAGAAAAGCAAGGCTTTCGCCTTGCCTAAACTGCCTTTTGGCAGTTTTTGATCCCTGGCTTTCTAAGACCAGCGCCTCATGGCGCTTGGAGATCTTGTTCCTCCCGAAACTCGGACCGTAGCCTCTGACCTTTGAAGGTCTAAGACGTTAGCGTTTTGTTTATAGTCACCTTGCCGAGCGGTGTCACCTTTTATGGGCACTTTCTGATGCATTTTTCGGCATTTCTTGTATTGATCTTTGGTCTAATCCATCTCGCCGCAGGTCCCGTCAGGCGATGACAGCTTGTCTTTTCCCCAGGGCCTGTGTTGTGTGCTGGAAGCGAGTCGCTACCCTTTTCCTGTTCTGATCGAGACCCAAAGGCGCCCTATGCGTTTGAGCCGCTACTTCCTCCCCATTCTCCGCGAGACTCCGAAGGAGGCGGAGATCGTCTCCCATCGTCTGATGTTGCGCGCTGGCATGATCCGCCAGGAAGCGGCGGGAATCTATGCCTGGCTGCCGCTCGGGTTGAAGGTGCTGAACAAGGTCAATGCCATCGTCCGGGAGGAGCAGAACCGATCTGGTGCCATCGAACTTCTCATGCCCACGATCCAGTCGGCTGACCTCTGGCGGGAATCAGGCCGGTACGACGCCTACGGCAAGGAGATGCTGCGCATCCAGGACCGGCACGAGCGCGAGATGCTCTTCGGCCCGACCAATGAGGAGATGATCACGGAGATCTTCCGGGGCTATGTGCGTTCCTACAAGGATCTGCCGCTGAACCTTTATCACATCCAGTGGAAGTTCCGTGACGAGGTACGCCCGCGCTTCGGCGTCATGCGCTCGCGCGAGTTCCTGATGAAGGATGCCTATTCCTTCGATCTGGATCAGGCAGGCGCCGTGCATTCTTATAACAAGATGTTCGTGGCTTACCTTCGGACCTTCGCCCGGATGGGATTGAAGGCGATCCCGATGCGTGCCGATACGGGTCCCATCGGCGGAAATCTCAGCCACGAATTCATCATCCTGGCCTCGACTGGTGAAAGCGAGGTTTTCTGCCACGCGGACTACCTGAATTTCGACATTCCGCCGGCCGACACGAATTTCGACGATATTCCTGGTCTCCAGAGCACTGTCGACAAGTGGACTTCGCTCTATGCGGCCACGTCCGAAATGCACGACGCAGCGGCTTTCGACGCGGTTTCGGAGGACAAGAAGATGTCCGCCCGCGGCATCGAGGTCGGCCACATCTTCTATTTCGGCACCAAGTATTCCGAGCCCATGAGTGCTAAGGTCATGGGACCTGACGGGCAGGAGAAGCCAGTTCATATGGGCTCCTACGGGATCGGCCCGAGCCGCCTGATCGCTGCCATCATCGAGGCGAGCCATGACGAGAACGGCATCGTCTGGCCGGAAGCGGTTGCTCCCTTCGACGTGGCGATCCTCAATCTGAAGACAGGTGATGCGGCAACGGATGCCGCCTCGGAGCGCCTCTATCGCGAACTGGAAGCCGCCGGACGCGACGTGCTCTATGACGATCGAGACGAGCGTCCGGGTGGCAAGTTCGCGACTGCCGATCTTATCGGAGTTCCGTGGCAGGTTCTGATCGGACCGAAAGGGCTTGCCGAGGGCAAGGTGGAGTTGAAGCATCGCGCCACCGGAGAGCGTGAGCATCTCGCGCTTGCGGATGTGATCGCCCGCCTCACAACGCATAGATAAGCTGTCATGGCCAAGGACAGAGAAGCCAAGACGGCGCCAACCGGGACGAAACCGTTCTCGCTCTTCGAGTGGATGCTCGCCGGGCGCTACCTGCGCACGCGGCGGCGGGAGGGCTTCGTCTCGGTCATTGCCGGCTTCTCCTTCCTCGGCATCATGCTCGGCGTCGCCACGTTGATCGTGGTGCTCTCGGTCATGAACGGCTTCCGCAAGGAGTTGCTCGACAAGATCGTCGGCATCAATGGCCACATCTTCGTGGCGCCGCTCGAGAGTCCGCTCACCGATTACCCGGAGGTTGCGGCGCGCATCGCGGCGGTGCCGGGAGTCAAGCGTGCCATTCCTCTCGTCGAGGGACAGGCCTTCGGCTCCTCGCAGTACAACGGCAGCGGCGTCTTGGTGCGCGGCATCCGCCCGGAGGATCTGCGGAAGATCGAGCATATCGCCGGCAGTCTGCGTCAGGGCACGCTCGAGAATTTCGAGGAAGGCGAGGGGGTTGCCATCGGTCGGCGTCTGGCCGATGCCCTCTCGCTCCAGGCTGGCGATACCTTCACACTCATCACGCCGAGGGGAGCCTCGACACCCTTCGGCACCGCACCTCGGGTCAAGGGCTACCCGGTCAAGGCGATCTTCGAGATCGGCATGTCGGAATTCGACTCGACCTTCGTCTTCATGCCGCTGACCGAGGCGCAGAACTACTTCAATCGGCAGAACGACGTGCAGCTCATCGAGGTCTATCTCGATAACGCCGACAGGGTGGACGAGGCCCGCGTCGCCATCGACGAGGCGGCGGGCCGCCCGATCTTGATGACCGATTGGCGCCAGCGCAACCGAACGTTCTTCGGTGCGCTCGAGGTCGAGCGGAACGTGATGTTCCTGATTCTCACGCTCATTGTGCTGGTGGCTGCGCTCAACATCATCTCCGGCCTCATCATGCTTGTGAAGGACAAGTCGGAGGACATCGCAATCCTGCGCACCATGGGGGCGACGCGGGGCGCCGTCATGCGGGTCTTCCTGATCACCGGCGCGTCGATCGGCATCGTGGGAACGATTGCGGGCTTCGGCCTCGGGCTGCTGCTCGCGCTCAATGTCGAAACCATCCGCGATGTCATCTCACGATTGACGAACACCAATCTCTTCCCGGCGGAGCTCTATTTCCTGAGCCGTCTGCCGGCAGAGGTGAATCCGACCGAAGTGGCGACTATCCTCATCATGGCGATGGTGTTGTCGCTGCTGGCGACCCTCTATCCTTCCTGGAGGGCCGCAAAGCTCGATCCGGTCGAAGCGTTGCGTTACGGATAAGTATGTCGCCAGCCCAGTCACAACCCGCCCTGTATCTCTCCAAGGTCGAGCGCCGTTATCCGCAAGGGGACAGCTTTCTGGAGGTGCTGCGCGGCGCCGATCTCGCGATCTGGCCTGGTGAGATCGTTGCTCTCATCGCTCCTTCAGGCACAGGCAAGTCGACTCTGCTTCATTTGGCGGGCCTGCTCGAAAAGCCCGACGGAGGCGAGGTCTTCGTCGGCGCGAAACAGACGGCCGCCATGAATGACCAGGAGCGCACCCGCGTTCGGCGCGAGGAACTCGGCTTCGTCTACCAGTTTCATCACCTCCTGCCGGAGTTTTCAGCGCTTGAGAACGTGGTGATCCCGCAACTCATCCGCGGTCTGCCGAAGACGGAGGCTCAGGATCGTGGGACACAGCTTCTGACATTCCTGGGCTTGGGGAAGCGCCTCGATCACCGTCCCGGCGAACTGTCTGGCGGCGAGCAGCAGCGCGTCGCCATCGCCCGCGCCGTCGCCAATGCTCCACGCCTGCTCCTGGCCGACGAACCTACCGGCAATCTCGATCCCAATACGGCAGACCGCGTCTTCCAGACGCTTGTCGCCATCGTCCGCGCCTCGAAGCTCGCTGCCTTGATCGCCACGCACAACATGGATCTCGCAGCCCGGATGGACCGGCGCGTGACGATCCGCGATGGCCTGATCGTCCAGTTGCCGTAGCGCCTCAGCAGCATCGACTGACGCGATCAAAGCCGCCTCCGCGCCCTGGTAGCGGGTGCTCCCTTGCGCCTTAACGATCTATTGACTCCGTCCGGAGGCTGGAGTCTGCACAGGCTTTACACAGAACATTCAATGAACAAGGATGAACATATTGGGAACACGGAGATCAAAACCATGCTTCGCTTCATCCTCGAAACCACCGCCGAAATCGCTTCCCTCGCAATGTTCGGGTCAGCCGTGGCAATCTGGGCTCTGGTCCTTTCTCCCATCGCTTGATACCGGGATCCACAACAACCCACCGGGATTCACAGGAACATAGTCCTTGAGATCGGAGGTTAGGCTTCCTTAGCAAAGAATCGTGCCACTATGCGTGCCGTTCGATGAGTAGAGTTTTATGGCGCGCATTCTTCACGATATCGGTTTCATCCATCTGCATGTCCATTCCTCATACTCGTTGCTTGAGGGAGCATTGAAGGTCGCGCAGCTGGCAAAACTCGCCGCCGCCGACAAGCAGCCGGCACTTGCTCTCACCGATACCAACAATCTCTTCGGCGCCCTCGAATTCTCCGAGAAACTCGCGGGCTCCGGTATCCAGCCCATCGCGGGTGTCCAACTCTCCGTGTGCTTCGAGGAGCCGGACCCGGTCGCCCGCGTGGTGCCGCAGCCGTCCGACATCGTGCTGCTCGCGCAGACGGAGGAGGGCTACCGCAACCTCATGCGTCTCGTGAGCCACGCCTATTTCGGCGTGCCTTTGGGGGAGGATCCGCGTGTGATGGCGCCGGTTTTGTCGGCCCATAGCGACGGGCTGATCGCTTTGACCGGCGGATTCACGGGACCGCTCGATTGCGCCCTGCGCAACGGCGGACGTCAGGACTTGGCGCAAGCGCGGCTCGACATTCTCAAGAACGCCTTCGGCCGTCAGCTCTATGTGGAAATTCAGCGCCACGGCCTTGAAGATGAACGGCTGATCGAAGGGGAACTGCTCGCTCTGGCGGACCGCAACGGATTGCCCATTGTCGCGGCAAACGAGCCCTTCTTCTCGTCGGCGAAGGATTACGAAGCACACGACGCCCTTCTGGCCATCGCTGAAGGGCAGATTGTTTCCAATCCTGATCGCCGCCGCGTCTCGCCGGAGCATCATTTCAAGACGCGCCAGCAGATGATGGAGCTGTTCGCGGATCTGCCGGATGCGCTACAGGCCAGCGTCGAAATCGCCATGCGCTGCGCAACGCGCGTGAAAACCCACAAACCCATCCTGCCGAATTTCGGCACAGGCCCCGATGCCGCCTCTCTGGACGAAGGCGAGGAGTTGAAACGACAGGCGGAAGAGGGACTTGAAAGGCGTCTCGCCGCGCATGGGCCCGCACCGGGCCTGACCGAGCAGGACTACCGCGACCGCCTTGCCTACGAGATCAATATCATCCGGAACATGAAGTTTCCGGGTTACTTCCTGATCGTGGCCGACTTCATCAAGTGGGCGAAGGATCACAACATTCCGGTCGGTCCGGGCCGTGGCTCGGGTGCAGGTTCGCTTGTTGCTTACGCGCTCACCATCACCGATCTCGATCCACTGCGGTTCGCTTTGCTCTTCGAGCGCTTTCTTAATCCTGAACGTGTCTCGATGCCGGACTTTGACATCGACTTCTGCGTCGAGGGTCGCGAGCGCGTCATCGAGTATGTGCAGCAGCGCTATGGCGAGGAGCAGGTCGCGCAAATCATCACCTTCGGTACGCTGCTCGCCCGCGGTGTGATGCGCGACGTCGGCCGCGTCCTCGAGATGCCTTACGGTCAGGTGGACAAGCTCACCAAACTCGTGCCGCAGAATCCGGCCAATCCGGTGACACTTGCGCAAGCCATCGAGGGTGAGCCGAAATTGCAGGCGGCCATCGATGAGGAGCCGGTCGTCAAGCGCATGCTCGGCATCGCGCAGAAACTCGAAGGCCTTCACCGGCACGCCTCGACCCATGCCGCCGGCGTCGTGATCGGCGACCGTCCGCTTCAGGAACTGGTCCCGCTCTACCGAGACCCGAAGACCGGCATGCGCGTGACCCAGTTCAACATGAAGTGGGTCGAGCAGGCAGGCCTCGTGAAGTTCGACTTCCTGGGTCTCAAGACGCTCACCGTCCTGCGTACCGCTGTCGACCTCATCCGGCGAAAAGGGATCGAGGTCGATCTCTCGGCCCTGCCGCTCGACGACCGCAAGACCTACGAGATGCTCCAGCGCGGAGAGACGGTCGGCGTGTTCCAGGTGGAATCGGCGGGCATGCGCAAAGCGCTCGTCGAGATGGAAACCGACCGTTTCGAGGACATCATCGCTCTCGTGGCGCTCTATCGGCCGGGCCCGATGGCGAACATTCCGGTCTATTGCGCGCGCAAGCTTGGTAAGGACGAGCACAACAAGAAGGACTGGTACCCGCACGACAAGCTGGAGCCGATCCTGCGCGAGACCTTCGGCATCATCGTCTACCAGGAGCAGGTGATGGAGGTGGCGAAAGTCCTCTCCGGATACTCGCTCGGCGACGCGGACCTTTTGCGTCGCGCCATGGGTAAGAAGATCAAGGCCGAGATGGACGCCCAGCGTGAGCGCTTCGTTTCAGGTGCCACCAAAGGCGGTCTCGACAAGGCGAAGGCGAACGAGATCTTCGACCTTCTCGCCAAGTTCGCGGATTACGGCTTCAACAAGAGCCACGCGGCGGCCTATGCGCTGGTTGCCTTCCAGACGGCCTATCTCAAGGCTAATTATCCGGTCGAGTTCCTGGCCGCGTCGATGACGCTCGATCTCGACAACACCGACAAGCTGTCCGAATTCCGCCGTGAGGCCCAGCGCCTCGATTTCAAGGTGATCCCGCCCTCGATCAACCGCTCGCGCGTGGTCTTTGACGTGGAGTATGATGCGGACGGAAAAGGCCAGATTCTCTACGCGCTCGCTGCTGTCAAAGGCGTCGGACGCCAGGCCATCGAGAGCGTGGTCGAGGCAAGGGGTGACAAGCCTTTCAAGGATCTTGCGGACTTCGCCCGGCGCATCAATCCGCGCATGCTCAACAAGCGCACGCTGGAAAACCTGATCGCGGCCGGCGCCTTCGACGAATTGGAGCCGGATCGAGCCAAGGCCTGCGCCTCAATCGACGCCATGATGAGCCTTGCCCAGCAATCGCATGAGGCAGCCAATGGCGGCATGATCGACATGTTCGGCGGGGTCGCCTCGGCGGATGTGCAACTGCGCATCGGGCCTTATGAGCCCTGGCCTACCGCGGAAAGGCTACAGCGGGAATTCGATGCCGTCGGCTTCTTCCTCTCGGGCCATCCGCTCGATGAGTATGGCGATCTTCTCAAGAAGCTGCGGGTCCAGACCTGGGTCGAATTCTGCCGCTCGGTGAAAGCCGGCAATTCCGTTGGGCGGGTTGCCGCCACGATCCTGGATCGCCAGGAACGCCGGACCAAGACCGGCAACAAGATGGGCATCCTCACCCTGTCGGATCAGACCGGGCAGTTCGAAGCCATCATCTTCTCCGAGGGACTCCAGCGTCTGCGCGAAGTCCTGGAGCCCGGATCGGCCGTGGTCCTGATGCTGCAGGCCGGCGTCGAGGGCGAAGAGGTTAGGGCGCGCATTGGGATGGCCGAACCACTGGAGGAGGCTGTCGCCAAGCACCAGAAGGGCATGCGGATCTTCCTGCGCGACGAACGCCCGATCACGAGCGTCTTCGAGCGGCTGAAGGTACGAGGCGAGGGTGAAGTCTCCCTCGTGCTCATCCTCGACGACGGCGACCGAGAGGTCGAGGTCAAGCTGCCCGGCAAGTACATGGCCAGCCCCCAGATCGCCGGAGCGCTCCGTGCCGTGCCGGGTGTCGTGGACGTGCACATGAACTGAGCCGGTCAGGGCGGCTTATGCTACGGCATGAGCCACTAACTCATCGGTGAGGTTATGGATGAGCATCGTCCTGATATCCGCATAACAGTCGAGCCCGATCCTGACACCTTCGCGGCGGAGATCGAGACACGCCTTCTCGATTCCTTGAAGCAGAATGTTCCAGCGAGCGATTATGCTCCTTTCGGAATTCTCGCCCGGGATAGTGAAGGCACGATTCTAGGCGGGCTCCTCGGAGGAACGTCCTATGGATGGCTGCTGATCAAACATCTCTGGGTTGCGGAGGATCTCCGTTGCCAGGGCCTCGGTGCCAGAATCATGCGATTGGCCGAAGAGGAGGTCTTGAGCCGAGGCTGCCATGGGGCCTGGCTGGATACCTCCAGCCAGCGCGCCCGAAACTTCTACGCGAAGCTTGGCTATGAAATTTTCGGAACGCTGGAGAACAGGGAGGGGAGAAGCCTCAAGGCCATGCCCGCTCCTTTCTCTACAAGCGATTTCCGCTCACGGATAAGCCGATTGAGGCCTCCCCCCAGGGCTGACATCCTTTGGCTTGCATTCCAGCGACTTTACCCCTATATGCGCGCCTATCCCACACGCGGAATCCACCTCATAAGCCTATGAGGTATCCCGGTGGCCGGCTGGACCGGTCCACTGTTCCGCGGAGGCTTAACCGGAGAATAAACTATGGCGCTTCCCGATTTTTCGATGCGCAGCCTGCTTGAGGCTGGCGCGCACTTTGGACACCAGTCCCACCGTTGGAACCCGAAGATGGGTCAGTACATCTTCGGCACCCGCAACAACATTCACATCATCGACCTCGCGCAGACGGTTCCGATGCTGCACCGCGCCCTTCAGGCTGTCAGCGACACGGTTGCCAAGGGTGGCCGCGTGCTCTTCGTCGGCACCAAGCGTCAGGCTTCCGATGCGGTTGCCGATGCGGCCAAGCGCTCGGCTCAGTACTACGTCAACTCCCGCTGGCTCGGCGGCATGCTGACGAACTGGAAGACGATCTCCGGCTCGATCTCGCGTCTGCGCAAGGTTGACGAGATCCTCTCCGGCGGCGGCCAGGGCCTTACGAAGAAAGAGCGCCTGATGCTCGCTCGTGAGAAGGAGAAGCTCGAGCGCGCTCTTGGCGGCATCAAGGACATGGGCGGCACGCCCGACCTGATCTTCGTCATCGACACCAACAAGGAGCAACTGGCGATCCAGGAGGCCAAGCGCCTCGGCATCCCGGTGGCTGCCATCGTCGACACGAACTGCGATCCGGACGGCATCACCTTCCCGGTCCCGGCCAATGACGACGCTGGCCGTGCGATTTCGCTCTACTGCGATCTGGTTGCCCGCGCAGCTCTCGATGGCATCTCCCGAGGCGCGGGCGCCATGGGCATCGACATCGGCGAGTCCGAGAACCCGATGGCCGAGGAGCTCCCGGCGAACGATACGGCTGTCGCCGCCTATGAAGGCGAGCAGTTCGAGCGTCTGGCTGCCCCACGTGGTGCTCCCGACGATCTGACCAAGCTGAACGGCGTCGGCCCGCAACTCGAGAAGAAGCTGAACGAGGCTGGCATCTTCCACTACTGGCAGCTGGCCGCCATGCAGCCGGGGGATACCGCCCAGCTCGACAAGGACCTGAAGCTGAATGGCCGCCTCGAGCGCGATGGCTGGATCAATCAGGCCCGCTCGATGATCGAAGCGGCTGCTGCGTAAGCCTTACGGCGGCGCAACATGCAGCGCCGCTTGAACGAATGATCGAGCCCGGCGTTCCACGAGCGCCGGGCTCCCTCTATGCGTGAACCTTTGAAAGGAAAAGCCATGGCGAACATTACCGCTGCGATGGTGAAAGAGCTGCGCGAGACGACCAGCGCTGGCATGATGGACTGCAAGGCTGCTCTCGCCGAGACCAATGGCGACATGGAAGCCGCGATCGACTGGCTCCGCAAGAAGGGCCTGTCGAAGGCTGCCAAGAAGGCCGGCCGCGTGGCGGCCGAGGGCCTTGTTGCCGTCGAGTCCTCCGGTCACACCGCCACGATCCTCGAAGTCAACTCCGAGACGGACTTCGTCGCCCGTAACGACCAGTTCCAGGCTTTCGTGCGCGAAGCCGCCAAGATCGGTCTGATGGGCAACGGCACCGTCGAGTCGCTCGAAGCTGCCCACTTCCCTGGTTCGCAGACGACCGTGAGGGACCGCCTGCAGGAGCTCATCGCCACCATCGGCGAGAACATGACCCTGCGCCGGATCGCGAAGCTCGAAGTGTCCAAGGGCGTGATCGCGTCCTACGTCCATAACGCGGTGACCGATGGTCTCGGCAAGATCGGCGTCCTGGTGGCGCTCGAGTCGGAGGGCGATGTGACCGTTCTCGGCACGCTCGGCCGCCAGATCGCCATGCACGTGGCTGCCACCAGCCCGGTCGCCCTCGATGCTTCCGGCGTGGATCAGGCGACCGTCGAGCGCGAGAGCGCCATCCTGCGCGACAAGAACGCCGGAAAGCCGGATCATGTCATGCAGAAGATCATCGAAAGCGGCCTGAAGAGCTACTTCAAGGAGGTCACCCTCCTGGAGCAGCCTTTCGTTCACGATCCTTCGAAGACCGTGACCCAGGTCCTCAAGGAAGCCGAGTCCAAGGCCGGCAAGCCGGTGACCCTCAAGGCCTTCGTCCGCTTTGCCCTCGGCGAGGGCATCGAGAAGGAAGAGGCTCCCGACTTCGCGGCGGAAGTGGCCGCCCAGGCCGGTCTCAAGGCCTAAATCGAACCCAGGCAAACGGCGGCTGAAGAGCCGCCGTTTTCATGAGAGGTTTCGAAAAGAAAGGTCTGACGATGGCAACGTTCCGGCGCATCCTGGTGAAGCTTTCGGGTGAGGCCTTGATGGCTCCCGATGGATACTGGCTCGACTCTCAGATCCTGTCCTCCCTGGCAGCCGACCTGGCTCAGGCCACCCGCGCCGGATTCGAGATCGCCGTCGTCATCGGTGGCGGCAACATCATCCGCGGTGCCCGCATGAGCGCTGCCGGCTGGATCGACCGTCCCACCGCCGATTCCATGGGCATGCTCGGCACCGTGATGAACTCGCTCGCCATCGAGACGGCCCTGAACGCGGCCGGCGTTCCGGCGCGCACCATGTCGGCAGTCTCTATGCCGACGATCTGCGAGACCTATGCCCGTCAGCCGGCTCTGCACCACCTCGACAAGGGTCAGGTGGTGGTTCTGGCCGGAGGCACCGGCAATCCCTTCTTCACCACCGACACCGCGGCCGTCCTTCGCGCCGCCGAACTGCGCTGCGATGCGGTCCTGAAGGCGACCCAGGTCGACGGCGTCTACTCGGCGGATCCGAAAAAGGACCCTCATGCAGTCCGATTCGACCGCCTGACCCATGACGAGGCTATTGCCCGAGATCTGAAGGTCATGGATACGGCGGCGTTTGCCCTGGCCCGCGAGAGCAGGCTCTCAATCATCGTGGGCTCGGTGCACGCTCCCAGCTCGGTGACCGCTCTTCTTCAGGGGAAAGTGCCCTCCACGGTCGTTGCCCCTTGATCCAAGGGCCTTGATGCTGGACCCTGGGAAGCGTAAGCCCGTTTAAATAGTTCGCGTAAGGACAGAATCTGATGGCCACGACCTTTGATCTCGCCGATGTGAAGCGCCGCATGCAGGGCGCCATCAACGCTTTCAAGAACGACCTGGCTAGCCTGCGGACCGGGCGCGCCTCGCCGAACCTGCTGGATCCCATTCAGGTCGATGCCTATGGCTCCCTGATGCCGATCTCCCAGGTTGCCACCGTCAATGTGCCGGAGCCGCGCCTGCTGAGTGTCCAGGTTTGGGACCGGGGCATGGTATCCGCCGTGGAGAAGGCGATCCGGGAATCGGACCTCGGCCTCAATCCGCAGACCGAGGGCCAGGTGATCCGCCTGCGCATCCCCGAGATGAACGAGCAGCGCCGCAAGGAGATGGTGAAGGTGGCGCATAAATATTCCGAGGAGGCGCGTGTCGCGGTTCGGCACGTCCGCCGCGACGGTCTCGATCTCCTCAAGAAACTTGAGAAGGATAGCGCGATCAGCGAGGATGATGGCAAGCGTCATGCTGATCAGGTTCAGAAGGCCACCGACCAGTTCGTAGCCGAGATCGACAGCCTTCTCGCGACCAAGGAAAAGGAAATCATGCACGTCTGATCGTCAGGCGTGCATCGGGACGGAAATATGAGCGGCGAAGCCAAAAGGTCGGCCCCAAGCTTTGCCTGCAAGGAAGCAGGCGAGGGGATGCCGACCCATGTTGCCATCATCATGGATGGGAACGGCCGTTGGGCCGCTCAGAGAGGGCTGCCCCGCTTCGAAGGGCACCGGCGCGGGGTCGAGGCCATTCGCCGTGCCGTGCGAACGGCAGGCGATCTCGGAATTCGATACCTGACGGTCTACAGCTTCTCGGCCGAAAACTGGCGCCGCCCGGCTCAGGAGGTGTCCGACCTCATGGGGCTGCTCAAGCGTTTCGTGCGCCACGATCTTGCCGAGCTTCATGCCAATAATATCCGGGTCCGGATCATCGGCGAGCGCGAAGGCTTGGCCTCTGACATCCGGTTGCTGCTGGACGAGGCGGAGCAGCTCACCCGGGGCAACACCGGTCTGACTCTGGTCATTGCCTTTAATTATGGCGGGCGCCAGGAGATTGTCAGCGCCATGCGGGCTCTTGCGCGCAGGGTGAACGAGGGGACGCTCGATCCGGCCGATATCGATATGGATACGGTGGGAGCGGCCCTCGATACTCATGGCATTCCAGATCCGGATCTGGTGATCCGGACTTCGGGCGAGCAGCGGGTATCGAACTTCCTCACTTGGCAGACGGCCTATTCCGAGTTCGTTTTCCTGCCCTGCTTCTGGCCGGATTTCGACGAGGCGACTTTCAGGTCCGCCGTTGACGAATACTGCAGGCGCGATCGCCGTTTCGGTGGTTTGAGCGTCAGGGCAGGCTGACAATGGTCGCAGACCAGGGATCATCCTTGCCGTCCAGCCCTAAATCAGCCTCATCCAAGGAACTGACGAGACGGATTTTATCCGCCGTGGTCATGATCGCCTTGGCACTTGTGATGGCCTATTGGGGCGGATGGCCTTTTGCCCTGTTCTGGCTGGCAGCCGGTATCGCCATCATGGTGGAATGGACCGATATGACTGGCATTGAGCCGCGCCGGCTGGTGCAGGCGATCCTGGGCTCCGGCCTTGCCGTTCTGACGCTGCTTTTTCTGGCCGATGCAAGCTTTGGCTTGGGCGCAGCGGCCGGTCTCGCCTTTCTCGCGGCCGGTGTCCTCGCCACGAAGGGGGCATCGAACAAGAAATGGGCTACTTCGAGCTTTCTCTATGCGTCGCTGATCGTTCTCGTTCCGCCGATCGTGCGCGACCATCTCGAACTCGGCATCCTGGGGCTGCTTTGGATGTTCGCGGTGGTTTGGGCAACGGATATCGCGGCCTATTTTACGGGCCGCACCTTCGGCGGTCCTAAGCTTTGTCCCTCCATCAGCCCGAAGAAGACCTGGTCCGGGTTCATCGGAGGCGTTGTCGCAGGGGCCTTGGGTGGGGTGTTGGTCGCCTGGGCCGGGGAGAAATATGGGTTGAGCCTGCCATTCAATCTTCTCGGTACAGCTATTATCTCCGTCATCGCTTCCGTCGCGAGCCAGATCGGAGATCTCGGCGAGTCGGCTCTCAAGCGCCATTGCAACGTCAAGGATTCGAGCCATCTCATCCCAGGGCATGGTGGCGTGATGGATCGCCTGGATGGCTTCTGGGCCGTATGCCTCATCGTTGCGGCCGTTCTTCTGACCATTCATTTCACCGCATAGGCATTGATGACCCGTTCCCTCACGATTCTTGGAGCCACCGGATCGATCGGCCGCTCGACGGCCGATGTCGTTCTGGCTCACCGAGATGAGTTTCGTGTCGAAGCTGTCGTTGGTGGGCGCGATGCCACGGCTCTGGCGAAAGTCGCCCGGCGACTTGGAGCTAAATTCGCGGCTCTGGCCGATGAGCGTGAGGGCGAGGCGTTAAAGCAGGCCTTGTCCGGAACCGGGATTGGGAACGGCGCGGGCCACTCTGCTGTTCTCGAGGCTGTTGAGCATGATGCTGACACCGTGCTTGCCGCAATCAGCGGGACTGCCGGATTGGCTCCGACCCATGCGGCCCTGAAGCCCGGCAGGCGGATTGCCCTTGCCAACAAGGAAAGCCTTGTTTGTGCCGGCAGCGCTTTCATGGCCGATGCCCGCCGTCTCGGCGTCGAGATCATGCCGGTGGATTCCGAGCATAACGCTCTGGATCATGCTCTCGCGGCAGGCCTCAACAGGGATGTGGAAAAGGCGGTGATAACCGCATCCGGTGGTCCCTTCCGCACCTGGACCCGGGAACGCATAGCAAAAGCCAATGCCAAGGAGGCCTCGGCTCATCCAGTCTGGTCCATGGGATCGAAGATCAACATCGACTCGGCCACTTTGATGAACAAGGGGCTCGAGCTGATCGAGGCCCATCACCTGTTCGACCTCGAGGTGGAACGTCTCGATGTGCTGGTTCATCCGGAGGCGATCGTCCATGGACTCGTTCAGTGGAGCGATGGCGCCGTAACGTCCGGTCTCGCCCTGCCGGATATGAAGGTTCCGATCGCCAATGCCCTGCGAAATCAGGGGCGCCTTAAGATGAATCTACCCCGTCTCGATCTCGCCGCGATTGGCCGATTAAGCTTCGAGCGACCTGACGAGGAGCGGTTCCCGTGCCTATCTCTGGCCAAGGCAGTGCTCAAGGCCGGAGGGGCGATGCCTACGATCCTGAATGCGGCCAATGAGATTGCTGTCGAGGCCTTTATGGCAGACCGGATTAAGTTTTACGATATTTCAGAGTTAGTTGAGAGCATTTGCTCGACTTTCTCGGGAAGAAACATTCCGGCGCCTGTAACCGTAGCGGATGCCCTTGGCATCGATCATGAGGCCCGACAGGCGGCACGGCGACTCATTCCGGTCTATGCTGAAGCGACGCGGCTCTAAAGAGCGCGAAAGGGACAACGATGGACTTTCTCACAACGATCAGTGGTGCAACAGGCTCCCTGTTCTTGACCCTGATCTCCTTCCTTGTGGTTCTCACGGTCGTCGTGTTCATCCACGAGTTCGGTCATTTTTGGGTTGGACGGCTCTGCGGGGTCGGTGTGACGGCCTTTTCCGTCGGCTTCGGGCGCGAACTGATCGGCTGGACCGACAGGAAAGGCACCCGCTGGAAGATCTCTGCGATTCCCCTCGGCGGTTACGTTAAATTCGTCGGAGATCTCAACGCCGCGAGCGTTCCTGACCAGGATCAGCTCGATCGTATGCCGCTAGAGCAGCGGGCGATCAGTTTTCCCCACCAGAATGTGGCCAAGCGTGCCGCGATCGTCGCCGCGGGTCCCATCGCCAATTTCATCCTGGCCATCGCGATCTTCGCGGGCTTCAACTACTTCAACGGGCGACAGGTTCTCGAGCCGCGGATCGAGGCGGTCCAACCTGGAAGCGCGGCCGAGAAGGCAGGCTTTCAGTCTAAGGACCTGATTCTGACCGTCGACGGCCGACAGATCCAGACTTTCGCCGACATGCAACTCATCGTGAGCTCCAGCGCCGGTGAACCCCTGAATTTCACAGTCGAGCGCAACGGCCAAGCTGTTGCCCTTACGGCAACGCCAAACTTCGTCGAGAGGACCAGCCCCTTCGGCAAGCAGCGCATCGGGCTTCTTGGGGTCGAAGCATCGAGGGACCCGTCTGCGATTAAGCGTCTGACCTATACCCCTTGGGGAGCCGTCAAGGCCGCCGTGGTCGAAACTTGGAACCTCGTCGATCGGACCCTCAACTTCATCCGGCGCTTGGTGATGGGCTGGGAATCGGCCGATCAACTCTCAGGTCCCATCGGAATTGCCCGGGCCTCGGGGACTGCTTTCGACGTTGGAGGGGTCTATAGCTTGGTCAGTCTAATCGGTTTCATGTCGGTCTCGATTGGTCTCATTAACCTTTTTCCCATTCCGTTGCTGGATGGCGGCCATCTTCTGTTCTATGCCATTGAGGCGGTTCGCGGGCGCCCTTTGAGCGAGAAAGCCCAGGAAATCGGCTTTAGAATCGGATTTGCCCTGGTGGCGATGCTTATGCTTTTCGCCACTTGGAATGATCTTGTTCACCTTGGCACCAGTTTTCTGGATCAGGGATCGTGACAAGGACGCCACGCTATTTAAAAATTGGTACTCTGTTGTGGATGTGCCGTTTGCAATAGCGGCGAAAGTTTGTACAAGCGGACCACACAGATAAGGTTGGGGGCACTCGTCTCCAACCTGCGGGGCCTTCCTCGCTAGGGACAGAATATAAAGAACGGGCCAGTTGATGATGTCGACGACCACTCCTCGCCGGAAAAAGCCGGCCACGACCGCCATTGTCGCGATCAGCGCGCTGATGGCCGGGATTACTGCCGCGGAGAGCACCTTTGCGCAGCAGGTAGTCCCGGGGAATCGCCGCGCTTCGGCTGCACAGGGCCCCGTCGTCAACCGGGTGGTGATCGAAGGTAACAAGAGGGTTGAGAAGGCCCTGATCGAGGATCAGCTGCAGGCTCGGGCCCGTGCGCCTTACAACCAGGCTGCCGTGGATGCCGACGTCCAGCGAGATCCTCGAGGTCTACCGCCGCTCGGGTCGCGGCCTTGCCCAGGTGACCCCCCGTCTGGTCGATCTGCCCAACGGCACGGTCGATGTGGTCTACACCATCAACGAGGGCGACAAGACCGGCGTCGAGGAAATCCGCTTCGTTGGAAACAACCAGGTTTCGTCCAGCCGCCTGCGTGGCATCATGCAGACCACCGAGACGAATCTCCTGAGCTTCCTCAAGAGCACCGACGTTTATGATCCGGACCGGCTTTCGAACGATCTGGACCTCATCCGCCGGTACTACCTGAAGAACGGCTATGCCGACTACCGTCTCGTCTCCAGTGACGTTCAGTTCGACCCGAACGAAGGCGGCTACGTCATTACCATCACCGTGGACGAGGGTGAGCAGTACCGGTTCGGCAGCGTGAGCGTCGATCCCCGGCTCGGCGGCGTCGATGCGGAGGCTATCCGCAGGGGAATCACGACCTCGGAAGGTTCGATCTACAACGCCGAAGCCGTCGAGAAGTCGGTTCAGGCGCTGACTAGCAATGTCGGGCGCCAGGGCAATCCGTTCGCTCAGGTGCGTCCGGTCGGCACGCGCGATC
The DNA here is from genome assembly GCF_044784385.1 of Microvirga sp. RSM25. Lineage (NCBI taxonomy): Bacteria > Pseudomonadati > Pseudomonadota > Alphaproteobacteria > Hyphomicrobiales > Methylobacteriaceae > Microvirga > Microvirga sp. RSM25. The sequence continues at coordinate 1,808,667 of NZ_CP173039.1, forward strand.
CTTCGACCCGCACGGTCAACCTCGCCTATGTGGTCGAGGAAGGTCCGCGGATCTACATCGAGCGCCTCAACGTGCGCGGAAATAGCCGCACCCGCGACTACGTGATCCGTCGCGAGTTCGAACTTGGCGAGGGTGATGCCTACAATCAGGTGCTCGTGGACCGCGCCGAGCGTCGCCTGAACAATCTCGGGTATTTCAAGCGGGTCCGTATCTCCAACGAGCCCGGCTCGTCGGCCGACCGCGTGGTGGTGAACGTGGATGTGGAAGATCAATCCACCGGTTCATTCGCGATCTCGGGCGGCTACTCGACGGCCGATGGCTTCATCGGTGAAGTCTCCGTAACCGAGACCAACTTCCTCGGCCGTGGCCAGTTCGTCCGTCTTGCCGGCCAACTCGGCCAGCGCGCTCACGGCGTCGACTTCTCGTTCACGGAGCCGTACTTCCTCGGCTACCGGATGTCAGCCGGCATTGACCTGTTCTCGAAGTTCAGCGACCAGACCCGGTATTCTCGTTACGAGAACCGCATGACCGGCGGTACGCTGCGCCTCGGCCTTCCAATGACGGAAGAGTTCACGATCACCGCACGTTACTCGCTCTATCAGCAGTCGCTGGATATCCCGAACGACACCGATCAGCCCTTCAACGACTGCTCGGCTCCGATCCCGGGCTACACGCAGCTGAACGCCAATGGAACCCCAAACCGCCAGTTTTGTGAAGGCAACGGTGAAGCTTCCTTGGCGATCAAGGAATCGCAGGGCGATACCATTACCTCACTGGCAGGCCTGACATTCAACTACAACACGCTCGACAGCGTCCGTGAGCCGCGTAATGGCTTCTATGCTGAAGTGAAGACGGACTTCGCCGGTCTCGGCGGCGACTCGCGTTACTTCCGTGTGACAGGCGACGCTCGCTACTACCGCGAGTTCTTTGAGGACGTGGTCGGTATCGCTCGTCTCCAGGGCGGCCACATCATGGGCTTCAACGGCGGCGACGATGATGGCAATAACGGCGATCTGCGCATCGTCGACCATTTCTTCATGGGTCCGTCGCTGGTCCGCGGCTTCGCGCCGAACGGCATCGGCCCGCGTGATATCTCGAGCCTCGACAGCCGTGCCAATGCCATCGGCGGCACGACCTATTTCGGCGGTACGCTTGAAATGCAGTTCCCGATCTGGGGTCTGCCGCGCGAGCTAGGCCTGAAGGGCGCTGTCTTCGCCGATGCCGGTACGCTGTTCGGCTACGAAGGTCCGACGACTTTCAACGGGAGCGGTAGCATCCTAGACCCCGTCAATGGCTGCGCGCCGGTGAATAACGAACCGCAGAACTGCATCGTGGTTCTCGACAGCGAGAAGATCCGCTCCTCCGTCGGCGCGTCCATCCTGTGGAGCTCGCCGCTCGGCCCGATCCGCTTCGACTACGCATTCGCCCTGTCGAAGGAAGAGGGTGTCCTTCAGGCGGATGGCACCCGGGTCGGCGCCGACCGCACCCAGGCCTTCCGCTTCTCGGGCGGCACACGCTTCTAATCGGGGAGGGCGCCGAAGGGCGCCCTCACTTATGCTTCATGACAGAATCCAACTTCTTTCCGCAAAGCCGGACGCTGAATCTGCGTCAGGTGGCGGAGATGGCAATGCAACGCTCCCCGACGGCGCCGACGGGGAGTTTTTGCTTAGGGGCGTCGCTCCTCTGGAAAGTGCGGGCCCAGGCGATCTCGCCTATATGGACAACCCGGCCTATGTGGGCGCCTTGGCCGCAACGCGGGCTGGGGCTTGTCTTGTGACGCCGCGCTACGCCGCGAAGGTGCCTTCCCAGACCGTCGCCATCGTGACCCCGCAGGCTTATCGCGTTTTCGCGCAGGTGCTTGGGATCCTGTTCCCCTCTGCAATGCGCCCGGAATCGTCCTTTGCGTCGACGGGAACCTCGCCCGGCTCCTTCGTTCATCCGTCTGCGCGGCTGGAGCACGGGGTCCGGGTCGATCCGGGAGCCGTTATCGGTCCTCACGCTGAGATCGGCTCGGGAACACTGATCGGGGCCCATTCCGTGATCGGCCCGCAGGTGAAGATCGGGCGCGACTGCTCCATTTCGGCCAACGTGACCGTGTCCCACGCCTTCCTCGGCAACCGGGTCATTCTTCATCCGGGCGTGCGCATCGGGCAGGACGGCTTCGGCTTTGCCATGGGGCCGCAGGGGCACCTCAAGGTGCCGCAGGTCGGCCGAGTCATCATTCAGGATGACGTGGAAATCGGCGCCAATACGACCGTGGACCGAGGTGCCAGCCGCGATACGGTGATCGGCGAGGGTACGAAGATCGATAACCTCGTCCAGATTGCCCATAACGTGGTGATCGGCCGCCATTGTGTGATTGTCGCGCAGGTCGGCATCGCCGGCTCCACGACGATCGAGGATTATGTGGCTCTCGGCGGACAGGTCGCCGTGAAGGGCCACGTGAGGATCGGCATGGGGGCTCAGATTGCGGCGACCAGCGGCGTCAACGGGGATGTTCCCCCCGGCGCCCGCTGGGGCGGCATTCCCGCTCGTCCCATGCGCGAATGGTTCCGTGAGATCACGGCTCTGAAAAAGCTTGCATCCCAGGGCGATTCCGCCAAAGACGACGATGCGTCTTCATAACGTTCGTTGAAGGCATCCACTACCGCCTGGAGTTCACGTCATGTCCGAAGCGCCCACCACGCTTCAAACCGCCGATATCATGGAGATCCTGGAGCTGCTGCCGCACCGGTATCCCTTCCTGCTGGTCGACAAGATCATCGAGATCGACGGCGACAATTCGTGCATCGGCATCAAGAATGTCACCTTCAATGAGCCACAATTCACGGGCCATTTCCCCTCCCGCCCAATCTTTCCGGGAGTTTTCCTGATTGAGGCGATGGCTCAGACGGCCGGCGCCATCTGCGTCAAGGCGAAGATTGCACAGCAGGCCAAGCCGAAGCAGGTATTTTTTATGACGATTGACAAGGTGAAGTTCCGCAAGCCTGTGGAGCCTGGCGACAGGGTCGAGTTCCACATGCGCAAGCTGAACAATCGCCGCAACATGTGGTGGTACAAGGGCGAGGCAAAGGTCGACGGCACGCTCGTCTGCGAAGCCGAAGTCAGTGCCATGCTGGTACTCGAATAATGGAAACTGTGATTCATCCGACTGCCATCGTCGAGGATGGCGCGAAGATCGGCCCGGGCGTGAAAATCGGTCCCTTCTGCACCGTCGGTCCCGAGGTCGCGTTGGGCGAGGGTTGCCAGCTCATGAGCCATGTGGCTCTGGCTGGCCGGACGACGATCGGCCCTCGGACGCGCATCTTTCCCTTCGCCTCCGTCGGCCATATCCCGCAGGATCTGAAGTACAAGGGCGAAGCCTCGACGCTTGAGATCGGCGCTGATTGCATGATCCGCGAAGGCGTGACGATGAACCCCGGTACCGAAGGCGGTGGTCTGCGCACTGTCATCGGTGACCGCTGTGCCTTCCTGGCCAACTCCCATGTGGGTCACGACACCAAGGTCGGCAACGACTGCATTCTCTCCAACAACGTGATGCTGGCAGGCCATGTCACGGTGGGCGACTTCGTCATCTTCGGCGGCGGTTCTGCCGTCATCCAGTTCGCCCGTGTCGGCTCCCATGCCTTCGTCGGAGGCATGTCGGGCCTGGAGAACGATCTCATTCCCTATGGCATGGCCATGGGCAACCGGGCGCATCTGGCGGGCCTCAATATCATCGGCCTACGCCGCCGTGGCTTTACCCGCGACCAGATTCACGAAATCCGCCGCGCCTATCGCCTGCTGTTCGCGGATGAAGGCACCCTGTCCGAGCGGGTCGAGGACGTGGCCGGCGAGTTCGACGATCACCCCTTCGTGCACGAGATCCTCGACTTCATTCGTGAGGGCAAGGAGCGCGCGATCTGCACGCCGCGGGACCCCGTCAATTCGGTCGGCTGATGCCCGCAGGCCCAATTGCGATTCTCGCCGGGGCCGGGCAGCTTCCCATCCAACTCGTGAACCATCTCGAGCGGACGGGACAGGAGGTGCGGGTGCTGGCGTTCCGCGGCTTCGCGGAGACGGAACTGCAGCGCCGCGCGCATGCCACCGTCGATCTTCTCGACCTCAAGACCATCACGAGCACCCTTGAAGGGTGGCGGCCACAGGCCGTCTCCCTCGTCGGTGCCGTGCGCCGTCCCGGCTTTTCCGCGCTCCTCAGCGCCTATTCGCTGCTGCGAAACATGCATGAGGTGAAAGAGGTCATCACCCGCGGCGACGACCAGGTCCTGCGAGGGGCCGTGATGCTGCTTGAGGAGCGGGGACACCGGGTCGTCGGCGCCCATGAGCTTGCTCCTGATCTCGTTGCCTCCCGATCCTTGATCGGGAGGCTGACACCCAATGCGGATGACTGCGAAACGATCGGGTTCGGCCTCGATCTCCTCAAGTCTCTCTCCGACTTCGATATCGGCCAGGGCGCGGTCATCGCGCGCCGGCATGTCCTTGCGATCGAGGGACCGGAGGGCACCGACCGGATGATGCGGCGGGTGATGAAAATGCGCCAGTCCTGGTTCGGCCTTCGTCGGCGGGAGGAGGGCGGGGTGCTGATCAAGGCTGCAAAACGCGGCCAGGATCTCAGGGTCGACATGCCGACCATCGGGCCCCGCACCGTTATGGAGGCGGCCAAGGCGGGGCTTTCCGGGATCGCCATCGGTGCAGGCTCCACCTTCGTGCTGGAGCAGGAGAAAACCCTGCGCACAGCTGACCGTCTCGGCCTGTTTCTCATCGCCGTCGACCTGCCCTGGATGGAGAGTTCCCGTGGCTGAGGACAAGCCTCTGACGATCTGGATCGTATCGGGTGAGGAATCGGGCGATCAGCTCGGTGCGAAACTGATGCGATCCCTGAAGGTAAGGTTTGGAGGTGAGCGCCTGCGCTTCGGCGGTGTTGGCGGGCATGCCATGGGGAAGGAAGGGCTGAAAAGCCTGTTTCCTCTCGAGGAAATCGCCGTCATGGGTTTTTCCGCGGTCATCGCGCGGCTGCCCTCGATCTTGAAGCGCATCCGATTTACTGCCGTTGCGGTTGTTGCGGCAAAGCCGGACATGCTCATCATCATCGACAGTCCGGATTTCACGCACCGGGTTGCCAAGGCGGTTCGGCAGCGGGCGCCTCAAATCCCTATCATCGATTATGTCAGCCCCTCGGTTTGGGCTTGGCGACCCGGCCGCGCGTCGAAGATGCGGGCTTATGTGGATCACCTGTTGGCGCTACTGCCTTTCGAGCCTGCCGCCCACAGGCGTCTGGGCGGTCCACCAACTACCTATGTCGGTCACCCGCTGGTCGAGCGTCTCGCGGAGATCAGGCCTGCGCCCGGTGAGCGCGAAAGCGCCGGCAACGGGCCGATCAAACTGCTGGTTCTGCCCGGCAGCCGTCGCTCCGAAGTAAGCCGGCTCATGGAGCCCTTCGGCGAGGCTTTGGCACTCCTGAAGGAACGCTCTCCGCGCCCATTCGAGGTTACGATTCCTGCAGTCTCGCACCTCGCGCACGAGATCAGGACACGCGCCGAGTCCTGGAGCGTGAAGCCACGGATCGTCGAGGGAGAAGGCGCCAAATGGACTGCCTTCCGGCAAGCCGATGCGGCACTCGCGGCCTCCGGCACTGTAACCCTCGAACTCGGGTTGTCCGGCGTGCCGATGGTGGTTGCCTATCGGGTTTCGAAGATTGAGGAAGTGCTGAAATATCTCATCAAAGCGCCCTCCATCGTGCTGACCAATCTGGTTCTCGATGAAAACGTCATCCCTGAGCTGATCCAGTGGGATTGCACACCCGAAAAGCTCGCCAACGCGCTTCTGCCGCTTCTGAGCGACACTCCCGAGCGCACAAGACAACTCGAAGCGTTCAGCAAGCTCGATGATCTCATGCGCATTGGCGACGAGACACCGAGCGAACGAGCCGCGCGGATTGTCGAAGAGGTCCTGGCGGCTAATGGCAGCGTCGTTTCGGGGCGGATCGTGGAAACCGAACCCGGAACCCATAAACACTAACGATACAAATTCGGATGCAATGATTTCCGCTGCATCCAGCTGGTCGGTCCAGGCGTTTATGGGTTCCGGGTTCTCACTTTGCTCGCCCCGGTATGACAGCGAGCTGGAGCAATTGAACCAGGCATGAGAAAGGGCCTTTCGGCCCCTTCTTGAATGTCAGGATTTTCGCTTGTCTCACCCGCGTTGGGCGACCGTGACGTAGTCGCGCTCCGGCGAGCCGGTATAGAGCTGGCGCGGGCGGCCGATGCGCTGGGACGGATCCTCGATCATCTCGCTCCACTGGGCGATCCAGCCGACCGTGCGGGCCAGCGCGAACAACACTGTGAACATGGAGGTGGGGAAGCCCATCGCCTTGAGGGTGATGCCCGAATAGAAATCGATGTTCGGATAGAGCTTCTTCTCGACGAAGTACTCGTCCTTGAGCGCGATCTGCTCGAGTTCCACGGCCACGTCGAGGAGCGGGTCGTCCTTGATGCCGAGTTCGTTGAGCACCTCGTGGGTGGTCTTCTGCATGATGCGCGCGCGCGGGTCGTAGTTCTTGTAGACCCGGTGACCGAAGCCCATGAGGCGGAACGGATCGTTCTTGTCCTTCGCCTTGGCGATGTATTCGGGAATGCGATCCGGCGTGCCGATCTCTTCGAGCATCTTCAGAGCCGCCTCGTTGGCGCCGCCATGGGCGGGACCCCACAGGCAGGCGATGCCGGCCGCTATGCAGGCGAAAGGATTGGCGCCCGACGAGCCGGCGAGGCGCACGGTCGACGTGGAAGCATTCTGCTCGTGATCGGCGTGCAGGATGAAGATCCGGTCCAGCGCACGCGAGAGCACCGGATTGACCTTGTATTCTTCGGCCGGAACCGCAAAGCACATGCGGAGAAAGTTGGAGGTGTAGTCCAGCTCGTTCTGCGGATACACGAAGGGCTGGCCGATCGAGTACTTGTAGGCCATGGCAGCCAGCGTCGGCATCTTCGCGATCATGCGCATGGACGCAATCATGCGCTGATGGGGATCCGAGATGTCGGTGGAGTCGTGATAGAAGGCCGAAAGGGCGCCGACGCAGGCTACCATGATCGCCATCGGGTGCGCATCGCGACGGAAGCCGGTGAAGAACCGGTTCATCTGGTCGTGCACCATGGTGTGGCGCGTGACGCGATAGTCGAAATCGGCCTTCTGGGCGGCGGTCGGCAACTCTCCGTAGAGCAGCAGATAACAGGTTTCAAGGAAGTCGCCGTGCTCGGCGAGCTGATCGATCGGATAGCCACGATAGAGCAGAATGCCCTTGTCGCCGTCGATATAGGTGATCTTCGACTCAGTGGCCGCAGTCGAGGTGAAGCCGGGGTCGTAGGTGAACATCCCGGTTTGACCGTAGAGCTTCGAGATGTCGATGACGCTCGGGCCGATGGTGCCATCTTTGACCGGCAGTTCCACGGACTTGTTGTCGACGGTGACTGTGCTGGAGTTGGAACTCATGCGTCATGGCCCTTTCAAAAAGGAGGCCGGGCAGAACCTAGAGCAACCTGTGAAACGGAGAAGGTCCCCGGGGCTGCCGAACCGAGGTTTGCCGGTCGGTCGGTAGGATAATGGCGCCTTCGGTAGCTTATCCGTGGGAACGGAGCAAGCACGTCTAAAGGCGAGATGCGCCTGCTATGCAGCAGGCGCATCCTTGGTTTGGTCTCTCAAGCGCAACAGGGTTTCGTCTTTGCCGAGAACCGCCATGACGTCGAAGAGTCCGGGCGAGGTCGCCCGCCCCGTCAAGGCAGCTCTGAGAGGCTGTGCCACCTGACCGAGCTTCGCCCCGATTGCTTCCGCATGCTCTCGCACGACAGCCTCCACGCTCTGGGCAGACCAGTCGGAAACGGCCTCGAGCTTCTCGGCAACACCGACGAGGCGCGACCGGCCGTCGGCCAGCAGGCCTGCCGCCTTCTCGTCGAGGTGCAACGGGCGCTGGGCATAGAGGTAGTAGGCGCTGTCGAGCAGTTCCACGAGGGTCTTCGCGCGCTCCTTCAGGCCGGGCATGGCGGCGATCAGCTTCTGGCGCAGAGCCGGCTTGAAGGTCCGTCCCAGATGGTGCTCATCCTTGTCGAGCTCCGGCAACAGATCCTCGAGCGCCTGCACCAGCTGCTCGTCATCGGCTTGGCGCATGTAATGCCCGTTGAGGTTTTCGAGCTTGGCGAAATCAAACCGCGCCGGCGAACGACCAATGCTGCCGAGATCGAAGGCGTCGATCATGTCCTGGGTGGAGAAGATCTCCTGATCGCCATGGCTCCAGCCGAGGCGCACGAGATAATTGCGCAGGGCCTCAGGCAGGTAGCCCATGCTGCGATAGGCCTCGACACCGAGCGCACCGTGACGCTTGGATAACTTGGCACCGTCAGGACCATGGATAAGCGGAATATGGGCCATCTTCGGCACGTCCCAACCAAGCGCCTGGTAGATTTGCGTCTGGCGTGCCGCATTGGTGAGATGGTCGTCGCCACGGATCACATGCGTCACGTCCATGTCGTGATCGTCCACCACGACCGCGAGCATGTAGGTGGGCGTCCCGTCCGAGCGCAGGAGGACGAGGTCATCGAGATCCTTGTTCTGCCAGACGACGCGGCCTTGCACCTCGTCTTCGACCACCGTCTCGCCCTCGGTCGGGGCCTTGAGGCGAATGACGGGCTTCACGCCCTCCGGAGCCTCGGATGGATCCCGGTCGCGCCAGCGGCCGTCATAGCGCAAAGGGCGGCCCTCTTTGCGGGCGGTCTCGCGCATCTCTTCCAGCTCTTGCTGACTGGCATAGCAGTAATAGGCACGGCCTTTCGCCAGAAGGCTCTCGGCGACCTCGCGGTGTCGGGCGGCGCGGGAGAACTGATAGACCACGTCTCCGTCCCAATCGAGGCCGAGCCACTTCAGGCCATCGAGGATCGCGGCAATGGCGGCGTCCGTGGAACGCTCCCGGTCGGTATCCTCGATGCGCAACAGCATCTTGCCCCCATGCCGCTTGGCATAGAGCCAGTTGAACAGGGCCGTGCGTCCCCCTCCGATATGCAGAAAGCCGGTGGGAGAGGGGGCGAAGCGGGTGACGACGGTCATCGCAGGAAACCTTGACTTGAAAAGCTGGGGGCATGCGGCCTGTCTCATCCGCAAGCGTCATCCGACTCAATCCACAGGGCGGTTTGGGCTGGAGCGTGCGGTCGTCTAGCATGCAACCGCACCCGCGTTAAGCCGAAGCCATGATGGAAGACAACCGCGAAAAGCCCCGTCGGATCCTGCGCAGCTCTGCGCAGGTCGCGGCGCTGCCACGGTCCTGGGGCTCTCCTATCGAATGGAGCTTCCTCGACAGTCGCGGCTGGCTCCTGAAGAACATCGCTCAGGAGATCGAGCAGCGCCGGCTTTTCCCCTGGGCCGCGGTCTTCTTCGGGATCGGCATCATCCTGTTCTTCCAGGCCGATGGTCAGCCGGCCCTCTGGGCACCCGTTGGAGCCTTTGCACTATTCGGTGCCGCCGCGATCGCCTTCCGTTGGAACTTAGCCGTCTTTTCCGCCCTGATCGCGTTCACCGCGCTCTTCGCAGGCTTCACGGCCGGTGTGATCCGCACCCGGAGCGTGGCGGCGCCCGCGCTCACCCGGATCGTCATCACGCCAGTCACGGGCTTCATCGAGGCCATAGATGACCGTGAGGTGGGAAAGCGGCTGCTTCTGCGCGTGACTGAAATGAAAGATGTCGCGGAAGCCGAGCGGCCCAAACGGGTGCGGGTCTCGGTGCGCAAAGGCGAGGGGCTCTCTCCCGGACAGTCGATCGCCGGTACGGCGCGCCTGCTCCCGCCGCCCCAGGCCGCGTGGCCTGGAGGCTACGATTTTGCCCGTGATGCCTATTTCAAGGGTATTGGCGCCGTAGGCTCCATGGTCGGTCAGGTCCGCCAAGTCGATCCATCGACGAAGCCGGACTTGTCCCTCTGGCTGGCAGCGCGCGTCGACGAGGCGCGCAATGCGCTGACCGAGCGCATCGCCTCAGCCATCGGTGGCGCAGCCGGGGGCGTTGGCGCTGCGCTGGTGACGGGCAAGCGCGGGCTCATTCCGGAGCCTACGAACAGCATTCTGCGCGGGGCCGGAATCTACCACATCGTGTCGATATCGGGTCTCCATATGGTGCTGGCAGCCGGGACCTTCTTCTGGCTGGTGCGTGCACTCCTGGCGCTTGCGCCGGGCCTTGCGCTGCTCTGGCCGGTCAAGAAGATTGCCGCAATGGCCGCGATCATCGGCGCTACGGTCTATTGCATCTTCTCCGGCTCCGATGTCGCCACCGAGCGCTCGCTCATCATGACGCTGGTGATGTTCGGTGCGGTTCTGGTCGATCGTCCTGCCTTGAGCATCCGCAATCTGTCGATTGCGGCTCTCATCGTGCTGGCACGCGAACCGGAGGCGCTGCTGGGGCCAAGTTTTCAGATGTCGTTCAGTGCCATTGCCGCCATGATGGCGCTCGTGCCGTTGGTGCATTGGAAACGGATTGAGAAAGCGCCTGCCACGTTGTTTGAACGGGGACTTCTCGCGATTGGACAGGCAATGCTCGGGCTCGTCACAACGACGCTCGTGGCCAGCATCGCGACGGCGCCTTTCGCCGCTTACCATTTCCAGAGTTTAAATCCTTATGGCCTTATTGGAAACGCACTCGCTCTGCCGCTCGTCTCACTGGTCGTAATGCCGTCCGCCGTTCTCGGTGTGCTGGCCTATCCTTTCAATCTTGATCGTCCGGTTTGGCAATTCATGGGAGTGGCCGTTTCCCAGGTCCTCGACGCCTCGGCTTGGGTCGGAAGTTTCAGCGGCTCGACGACGTTCGTTCCGGCCCTGGATGTCGTCGCTCTTGTTCTCTTGAGCATCGGCTTGATCGTTCTGACCATCCCAGCTTCCTCCCTGCGTTGGCTTGCCCTCCTGCCTGCGGGAGCAGGACTGGCCTTCGTTGCTACACCGCACCGCTATGACATCTTCATAGACCGGGACGGGGCAGGGGCTGCCATCCGCGGCAAAGGCGGACAGCTTGCCATCGTCGGGCGCCCCTCCGATTTCGTCGCCGAACAATGGCTGCACGCCGATGGGGACGCAAGAAGTGCTGATGATGGGAGCCTCAGGCAGGAGGCACGATGCGACGCCGGAGGCTGCGTGGTCGCGGCCGCAGGCGGACGATGGATCGCGTTCGTCCAGGATTTCTCGGCATTCGAAGAAGATTGCCGTCGCGCCACGGTGATTGTCACAAGACTTAAGGCGCCCCCGACATGCAGGGCACACTTCGTCCTGGATGGTGAAGAATTGAAGGAACGCGGCGCGATGACGATCCGCTTCAGCCCTGAGGCTGTCGAAGTACGCTCCGTCAGAAAAGGCCGCGAGACCAGGTCTTGGTCCGGCGCAGAAACGCTTCAAGCCGAAGCATCGCCTGCTCGGGAAAGGCCACGTCGAGCGCAGCCGGTCCCAGAGCAGGATTTTCCCGAGGAAGAACTCAGTACCGGCGAACCAGACTGACGAGCTTACCCTGGATCTTGACCCGATCGGGACCGAGAACGCGGGTCTCATAGGCTTGGTTGGCGGCCTCGAGCGCAATGGAGGAGCCGCGACGGCGGAAGCGCTTCAGGGTGGCTTCCTCGTCGTCGATCAGCGCCACGATGATGTCACCCGTATTGGCCGAATCCTGGCGCCGGATCACCACGAGATCGCCGTCGAGGATGCCGGCTTCCACCATCGAGTCCCCACGGACTTCAAGGGCAAAGTGATCGCCCTGGGCAAGGAAGTCGCCGGAGAGGGTGATGGAATGGCTGCGGGTCTGGATTGCCGAGATCGGCACACCGGCGGCGATCCGGCCCATGACTGGGATCGACATTTCCCGATCCCGAGAATCAGGCGCAGACTGGGGCGCGGCCTTGGCCTTGCCGGCGAGCCCGCCCTCGACCACACTCGGTGTGAAGCGCCGCTGGCTGCCCGCACCGCTGGTGCTCTCCGGCAGGCGGATCACCTCCAGCGCCCGGGCGCGGTTCGGCAGGCGGCGGATGAAGCCGCGCTCCTCGAGCGCCGTGATGAGGCGATGGATGCCGGATTTCGACTTGAGATCAAGCGCGTCCTTCATCTCGTCGAAAGACGGCGGAACCCCGGTTTCACGAAGCCGCTCATGAATGAAGCGGAGCAATTCGTGCTGTTTGCGCGTCAGCATGGCTGGCCCTTACTGCTCCTACAAGGAGCGATTCTGAAACAAAGCGAGAACAAGGTAGCCGTTCTTGCTGTGTTCCGCAAGCCTGCCGCTCAGCTGACATGCCAAACAATTCTTCAATTCGCCTGCAGGTAAGCCCCAAGCGCGCAATTCATTAGCAGAAACGCTCCAGCCGAATGATGCGGCAGGGCTCCCCAGCCATTGCGGCTGGAGCGTGGGGTGGACGGACGAGGAGGGCGTCGGAGCGCTCCAGGATACTCAGCATCGATGAATCCTGCAGCAGGTGTGGCGTTGCGACGGGGAGCATCAGGCGCTCGGGGCCCTTGGCAAGGCTCAAGGGGACGTCCTGGAGCGAGAGAGATGCGCGCATATAATCCTGGCGCTCTCGATTGGGTGGGAGGTCGGCCCCCAGGATTGCGTCCTCCGTCGGATCCTCGGCCGCTTTTTGGTCACACAGGAGGGCGCGGATCGCCGGAATCAGGAAAAGCACGGCGCAGACGAGGGAGGAGACCGGATTGCCCGGGAGCCCTAAGAGCAGGATCGACCCGAGGCGCCCATGCATCAGGGGCTTCCCGGGCCGCAGCGCTACGCGCCAGAAGCCGAGATCCATGCCATGGCGGCTCAAGGCTTTCTGAACCAGGTCGTGCTCGCCCACCGATGCGCCGCCCAGGGTGACGAGAATATCCGCGCCCGCATCTTCAGCCGCCCGGATGCGGTCGTCGAGCGATTCAAGCGTGTCGCGGGCAATGCCGAGATCGATGGCCTCAGCGCCCGCTTTCTCGACCATCAGCATAGTGGCCGGAAGGCTGGAAGCGGTAATCTGGTCGGAGCCCACAGGGTCGCCCGCACGCACCAACTCGTCGCCTGTCGCGAGAATGGCGACCCTTGGCTTGCGGTGAACGGGAAGTGCCCCATGGCCCATTGCGGCCGCCAGAGCGATGTGGCGGGAATCCAAACGCAAGCCGGCTTGCAGGAGCACGTCCCCAGCACGGAAATCGAGGCCGGCTGCCCGGATATGGCGGCTGGAGCGAGCCGCTTCCTTCACCACGACATGATCGCCGGATCGTTCCGTATCCTCCTGCAGCACCACCGCGTCGGCGCCGTCAGGAACGGGCGCGCCGGTGAAGATCCGCACGGCCTCCATAACTCCGATGGTGGTGCCGGAGAAGCGATTGCCGGCAGCGCTCGTGCCGATCACCCGCAGCGTTGCGGGCACCTCTGCGCAGTCGGCGCTTCGCACCGCATAGCCATCCATGGCCGAGGCGGGAAAGGGCGGCTGGTCGCGCCGGGCGTCGACATCCTCGGCGAGCGTCCGGCCGGCGCAGGCGGCGAGGGGAACATGTTCTATTCCGACCGGCTTATCGACGCTTGCCAGTACGCGGGACAGGGCATCCTCGACGGAGATCAGGCTCATGGCGCCTCGAAATCTCCCGAGCGACCGCCGCTCTTCCGCCGCAGGCGGATACTCTCGATCCGCATCGCCTTATCGGCCGCCTTCACCATGTCGTAGATTGTCAGGCAGGCGATGGAAACGGCGGTCAGCGCCTCCATCTCGACGCCGGTCTGGCCGGACACCTTGACCTCGGCGCTCACGCGTACGCCGGGAAGGCTGTCATCGAGGGTGCAGTCCACCTTGATCTTCGAGATAAGGAGAGGGTGGCAAAGCGGAATGAGTTCGTGCGTACGTTTGGAAGCCATGATCCCGGCGAGCCGGGCCGTGCCCAGAACATCGCCCTTCTTCGCCTCGCCGTGGCGGATCAGGTCCAGTGTTTGTGCCTGCATGATCACGTATCCCTCGGCGATCGCGGTGCGGCTGGTGACGCCCTTGTCGGAAACGTCGACCATGCTGGCCTGACCCGATGCATCGAGATGCGTGAGCTTCGTCATGCCGCCTCGCCGAACAGAAGTTTTCGCGTGGCTGACGCAACATCGGCCTGCCGCATCAGGCTTTCACCCACGAGGAAGGTGCGGATATCGACCTCAGACAGACGCTCGATGTCGGAAAGCGTGAAGATGCCGCTCTCGCCAACGACAATGCGGTCGGACGGGATCAGGGGAGCCAATTCCTCGCTGACGCCGAGCGATACCTCGAAGGTGCGCAGGTCGCGGTTGTTGATGCCAACCAGCTTGGTGCCAAGCGGCAGGGCGCGTTCCAGCTCCGCCCGATCATGCACTTCGACCAGCACATCCATGCCAAGATCATGCGCCGTGTCGATCAGCGCGCGGGCCTCATTGTCGGAGACGCTTGCCATGATCACGAGGATGCAATCGGCGCCCCAGGCACGTGCCTCGTAGACCTGATAGGGCTCGAACAGGAAGTCCTTGCGCAAGGCCGGCAGGCCCGAGGCTTCACGCGCCTGAGCCAGGTATTCGGGCTTGCCCTGGAAAGACGGCTCGTCGGTCAGGACGGACAGGCAGGTGGCGCCGCCCTCCGCATAGGCCCTCGCCAAGCTCGGCGGATCGAAATCGGCGCGGATCAGGCCCTTGGAGGGGCTGGCCTTTTTCACCTCGGCGATGAGGGCAGGCCGTCCTTCGGTGAGATGGCGTTCGATCGCTTTTGCAAAGCCGCGAGGCGGAGAGGCCGAACGGGCGCGACGCTCCATCTCGCTTGGCGAAACAGCCGCTTTCGCCGCTGCGATCTCCTGACGTTTATAAGCTTCGATCTTGCTGAGAACGTCGGCCATGGGAGGTTTACTCAGCTGTTCGAGACTTTGACGAGTCGCTCGAGGGTCGCCTTCGAGGCGCCGCTGTCGAGCGCCCGCGATGCACGGTCGAGACCGTCGCGCAGGTTATCGGCCTCGTCCGCGATCACGAGGGAGGCGGCCGCATTGAGGAGGGAAACGTCGCGATAAGGCGTGCGGGCGCCATCCAGAACCGCGCGCAGCTGTGCCGCATTGTGCTCAGGGTCGCCGCCTCTGAGCTCGTCGAGCGACACAGTCGGCAGGCCGACCTCCTCAGGTGTCACGGTGAAGCGACGGATCGCGCCATTTTCCAAGGCCGCCACGAAAGTCGGGCCGGTGGTCGTCATCTCGTCGAGCCCATCGGAACCATGCACGGTCCAGACCTTCTGCGAGCCGAGCTCCTTCAGAACCTGAGTGAGAGGTTCGAGCCAAGCTTCTGAAAACACGCCGAGAAGCTGGCGCTTTGCGCCGGCTGGATTAGCCAGCGGTCCGAGCAGGTTGAAGATCGTGCGCGTCCCGAGTTCGACGCGCACGGGCGCCACGTGGCGCATGGCGGCGTGGTGGGTTTGCGCGAACATGAAGCAAAGCTTGGTCTCTTCGAGGCAACGCTCCAGGCCTTCGGGATCGAGGCCGAGCTTCAGACCCAGGGCGGCAAGCACGTCGGCAGTGCCGGATTTCGAGGAGGCTGCCCGGTTGCCGTGCTTTGCGACGGGAACACCGCAGGAGGCCACGATGATCGAGGCCAGCGTCGAGATATTGTAGCTGCCCTTGTGATCCCCGCCGGTGCCGACGATGTCGATCGCCTTCTCGGGAGCATTGACCTGCAACATGCGGCCGCGCATCGCCGTGACCGCCCCTACGATCTCCTCAAGGGCTTCGCCGCGGACCCGCAATGCCATCAGGAAGGCTCCGCCCTGGGCCGGCGTCACTTCGCCGGACAGCAGGTCATCGAATGCATCCCGCGCCTCATCACGCGTCAGCGATGCGCCCGTGGCGACCTTGGCGAGGTAGGATTTGAACGATTCCATCGGTTTCAATGTCCTGCTGGAGCGGTTACACCGCCGGCGGGGCGGTGTTTGGCGTTCCAATCCGCCGCGAGTTCGAAGAAATTGCGCATGATCGTCGTCCCATGCTCCGACAGGATGCTCTCAGGGTGGAACTGGACGCCGTGGATCGGCAGCGAGCGATGCGACAGACCCATGACGAGACCATCGGATGTTTCTGCTGTTACCTGCAGGTCGACCGGGCAGGTCTCACGATCCACGATCAGCGAATGGTAGCGGGTTGCCTTGAAGTAGCCGTTGATGCCGCGGAACACTGTCTGACCGCCATGCTCCACCTCGGAAACCTTGCCGTGCATGGGCAGGGGCGCCCGCGAGACGGTGCCGCCGAAGACCTGCCCGATCGCCTGCAGCCCCAGGCAGACGCCGAAGGTCGGGATCTCAGGCGAGGCTCGCTTCACGAGATCGAGGCAGATTCCGGCCTCATTCGGCGTGCAGGGACCGGGGGAGAGCACGATGGCATCGGGTCGAGAGGCGAGCACCTCGTCGGTGGAGATGGCATCGTTGCGCACCACATCGACCGAGGTCGCGAGCGGACCGAGCAGATGCACCAGATTCCAGGTGAAGCTGTCGTAATTGTCGATGACGAGAACGCGGGTCATAGCGCGTCGACGTTCGCGTAAGCGAAGCTCCCGGTCAAGGGAAGCATTGAAGTCGAGCTCATTGTCCGACCCTCGCTTGGCTGGCAAAACGCACCGCCTCTTCCGCGGCCCGAAAGAGGGCCTTGGATTTGTTGATGCATTCCTGCTGCTCGGAGGCCGGGTCGGAATCGTAGACGATGCCCGCGCCGGCCTGGACCGCCATGCGCCCGTCCTTCACAACGGCCGTGCGCAGCACGATGCAGGTATCCATCTCGCCATTGGCGCCGAAATAGCCGATGCATCCGGCATAGGGCCCGCGCTTGTCCTTCTCCAACTCGTCGATGATTTGCATGGCGCGCACCTTTGGCGCGCCGGAGACCGTCCCGGCCGGGAAGCCCGCAATGAGGGCGTCGAGCGCGTCGAAGGAGGAATCGAGCCTGCCTTCCACGTTCGAGACGATGTGCATCACCTGGCTGTAATATTCGAGGAAGAATGAGTCCGTGACCTCCACGGATCCCATCTCGGCCACGCGGCCCACATCGTTGCGCCCGAGATCGAGCAACATCAGATGCTCCGCTCGCTCCTTCTGATCGGCGAGCAGGCTTTCCGCATGGGCCCGGTCCTCGGCAGCCGTCGCGCCGCGCGGCCGCGTTCCCGCGATGGGACGGATCGTGACCTTGCCGTCGCGGACCCGCACCAGGATCTCGGGCGAGGAGCAGACGATCTGAAAGTCCTCGAAATCGAGATAGCAGAGGAACGGAGCCGGATTGACCCTGCGCAGGGAACGGTAGAGCGCAAAAGCGGGCAGGGGAAAGGCCGACTCGAACCGCTGCGACAGCACCACCTGGAAGATGTCGCCGGCGCGGATGTAGTCCTTCGCCTTGGCGACCATGGCCTCGAACTCTTGCGGCGTCGTGTTCGAAACCGGCGGCTCGAAGTGGATCTTGGTCGGATCGCTGCGGTCGTCCATAGGCAGGGGCCGTTCCAGGGCGGCCGTCACCTCGTCAAGGCGCGAGAGGGCGGTTTCATAGGCCGCCCTCGCGGATGTACCAGCCTGCGGGCGCACGGGCGTGATGAGCGATATCTCGTCCCTGACCCCATCGAACACCACCATCACGGTCGGACGGATCAGAATGGCGTCCGGCACTTCCAGCACGTCTGGATTAGGCCCGGGCAGGCGCTCCATGAGCCGCACCATGTCGTAGCCCAGATAGCCGAAGAGACCTGCCGCCATCGGCGGCAGGTCGTCGGAGAGGGGCAGGGCGCTTTCCTTGATCAGCGCGCGCAGGCTCTCCAGCGGCGGAAGCTCCTCCACCCTGAATTCCAGCATGCGGCTCAGGGCCTGGCGGTCAATGGAGGCCACCCCATCCTGGCAACGCCAGACGAGATCGGGATCGAGCCCGATCATGGAGAAGCGGCCGCGGGTCGCTCCGCCTTCGACGGATTCAAGCAGAAAGGCCGAACCCTTCCGGTCATGCCGCAGCTTCAGGAAAGCCGCGACGGGCGTCAGCAGATCGCCCACGAGGGTCGTGCGCAAGACGCCGGCCTCGCCAGCCTCATAGGCTGCTGCGAACGTGTCGAAATCGGGCGTAATCGTCATGGGTTACGATTCGCCGCCCGTTGCACGACGCAGCGCCTGCTGATTGATAGTAACGCCGAGATCCTGGCGGACCTGGGCGATGTACTGGCTGATCAGGTCATCGCCGAACCCGGCCCGGAGCTGGTTCTCGGCATTCTGCGCCGCTTGCGTCGTGGTGATCAGGGGGGCACCGTGGCCGAGGTGACCTTGAACACCGCGCGAGCATCCGTTCCGTTAGCAGCGTGGCCTGCCTTACCTACAGGAACGGCGAAGATGCGGTTCACAGCCTCGGTAGCCAGATCATCCTTAGCAGTGTTGCGAGCGAGATCGGCCGCATTCTCGACCGGCGCGCCCGCGTCCTGGGCCACAACCTCAATGGCCTCGCCTTTTTCAAGGCGTCCGAAGAGCTCGTTCGCTTTTTCGGACAGGCGCTGGGCGACCTGATCCTCGCGCCACTGGGTGGCGACCTGATCACGGACCTCGTCGAGGTTCTTCTCGCGCGGGGCTTCGATGCCGGTCACGTCGTACCAGACGTAGCCGGTAGCGGTGCGCAGGGCCTCGTTGTCGACGCCGATATCGGATGCGAAGGCCGCTTTCACCACAGCATCCTTCTCGGGCAGATTGACCGGATTGCCGGCCTTATCGAGACCGCCAGCCTCGACCGCCGGGACCTGGATCAGTGTCAGTCCCTTTTCCTTGGCGATGTCCGCTAGCGGCTTGGCGCCGGCGCGCAGGTCCTCGATCTCATCATGGATTTTCTCGATCTGCCCCTGGGCGCGCTGCCGAGCGACCTCCTGGCGGAGCTCAGCAGCAACCTCCTCGAAGGGGCGGACGGCCTCGGACTGGATCTGGGTGACCCGCACGAGCACCGGCCCGAAGCGGCCGGCGACCGGCGCGCTCACAGCCCCCTGCTCAAGGGCAAAGGCTGCATCCGCCACGGCCTGATCGAGCATTTCGGTCTTGGTGAAGGTGCCGAGTTCCAGATCTTGCGGGGAAACGTTGCGCTCGGTGGCAATGGCCTCGAAGCCAGTGCCTTCCCTGATCTTGGCGGCGGCCCCCTCGGCGTCGGCCTGGGACGGGAAGGTGATCTGCTGGATCGTACGGCGCTCCGGCGTGCCGTAATTGGCCTTCTGCTGCTCATAAGCTTGGCGGGCGTCAGCCTCGGAAACGGTATCCGGCTTGGCAAGAGCGGCGGCATCAAGCAGCATGACCGTCACAGCCCGGTATTCAGGAGCGCGGAAAGTACTCTTGCGCTCGTTGTAGAAGGTCTGAAGCTGCTCGGCCGTGGGAGCCGGGATGTCGCCCGCCATGGCCGGAGTCAGGAGGAGGTACGAGGCCGCGCGGCGCTCGCTCGAAAAGCGATGGAGAGCATCGCGCGCTGCAGCCGGCACGGTGATGTCTCCGGCAACGGCTTCAGCCAGATGGAGACGCGCCATGGCAGAGCGCTGCTCCTGCACGAAGCCTGCCTCGGAGAGGCCGGCATTGCGCAGGGCCTGATCGAAGAGCGCGCGGTTAAACTGGCCGTCGGCCCCCTTGAAGGTTGGATTGTTCATGATCGAAGCGGCAACGAGCGTGTTGGAGACGGAGAGGCCCATCTGCTTGGCCTGCTCGGCCATCACGGCTTCGGTCACCAGATTGGAGACGACCTGCTGGTCGAGGCCGAAGGCGCGGGCCTGCTCTGCGCTAATGACGGTGCGGAACTGACGCCCGAGCCGCTGAAGCTCGTTCGTGTAGGCATTACGGACCTGATCGACCGTTATGGTAGTGCCTCCGACCTCGGCCACCGCGGAAGCGGGCGTTGTACGGAAAATGTCGCCGATGCCCCAGATGGCGAAGCTGACGATGAGGGCGCCAAAAAAGACGGTGGCGATGATTTTGCCGACCAGCGTCTGCCCAGCCTTGCGCATGTTCCGAAGCATCGTGAACCCGTTTTCCAAAAACTCGTTAAACCTGCCGATAAACGATCAGGGGCTCTACGAAAAGGGCAAGTCTGGTTGAAAGAAGGCTCAAGCGTCTGCTAGTGCCAATAATCAAGCGTAACAGGAGTGCCTTAAATGAGCGTCGATAGGCCGCGCCCACTGGTGGCGGGAAACTGGAAGATGAACGGGGTGAAGAGTTCGGCCAAGGTTTTGACCGAGATCCATGCCGGCTACACGCCCGGGCTGAAAGCCAAGGTGGAGCTGGCCGTCTGCCCTCCGGCAACTCTCGTGTCCCTCCTCTCATATGCATCGGTCGGCTCCCGCGTCGCCATCGGGGCCCAGGATTGCCACGCCAAGGAATCGGGCGCCTTCACGGGCGATCTTTCGGCGGAAATGCTCGCCGATGCCGGAGCCACCTACGTGATCGTCGGCCATTCCGAACGCCGCCAGTATCATAAGGAGAGGGACGTCGATGTCTGCGCCAAAGCGGTTGCGGCCCATCGCGCCGGCCTCACGGCCATCGTCTGCGTCGGTGAAACCCAGGAGGAGCGCGGGTCTGGCAAGACGCTCAGCGTCGTCCGCAAGCAGTTGCGCGGCTCGATCCCGGTCGATTCGAACAGCCGCAACCTCGTGGTCGCCTATGAGCCCGTCTGGGCCATCGGCACCGGCCTGACCCCGACCGTCGCGGACGTAGCGGAAGTGCATGCCCTGATCCGGGACGAGCTGCGCCGCCTCGTCGGTAAGGCGGACGCGCCGAAGGTCCGCATCCTTTATGGCGGCTCCGTTAAGCCCTCGAATGCCGCCGAGCTGATGGCTGTCGAGAACGTCAATGGCGCTCTGGTCGGCGGGGCAAGTCTCGTGGCCGCCGATTTCCTGGCCATCGCTGGAGCGTATCTCGGGTAACTGAGAAAAGGCGGCTTGCAGGTCTTTGATCCTGCGCCCACCTATGCTACAGGCCGCCGCAACGATCGGATTGCGAGCGGCTGTCGCCCTGTGCGCAGCCGCTTGAGGTTTTTGAAAACGATGCAAACAGTTCTCATCATTGTCCACCTGATCATCGTACTCGCTTTGATCGGCGTGGTTCTCCTGCAGCGCTCCGAGGGCGGCGGCATGGGTCTCGGCGGAAGCGGAGGCGGCGGTGTGTCCGGCTTCATGACCGGACGCGGTCAGGCCAATGCGCTCACCCGCGCCACGGCGGTTCTGGCAGGCCTTTTCTTCGTGACGAGCATCGCGCTCACCGTCATGGCGACCTCGACCCGGGCTCCGCGCTCGATCCTCGACGGCGCCACGCCGGCAGCTCCGGCTCCGGGCCAGCAGGCTCCGGCGTCCCCGCAGGGCGGCAACGTGCTCGAGCAGCTACAGCGCCTCCAGGGCGATCAGCCGGCGGCTCCGGCTCCCAGCGCTCCGGCGCCGGCAGCGCCCCAGCAGTAAGTGACACCAGGGCCGGACCTTCCGGCCCTCTCTTTTGTGGATGGGCTTCGGGTAACGCGTTTCGCGATTGCGAATCGGCGTCCGATATTTATGGATAGGGGTCCATGACGCGGTACGTATTCATCACCGGCGGCGTGGTGTCTTCGCTCGGCAAGGGGCTGGCTTCGGCGGCCCTGGGAGCGCTTCTCCAAGCACGCGGTTACAAGGTTCGGCTTCGCAAGCTCGACCCATATCTCAACGTCGATCCGGGGACCATGAGTCCCTACCAGCACGGCGAGGTCTTCGTGACCGACGACGGAGCTGAAACCGATCTGGATCTCGGACATTATGAGCGCTTCACCGGCGTTCCGGCCACCAAGGCCGACAACATCACCACCGGGCGCATTTACCTCGACATCATCACCAAGGAGCGGCGCGGCGACTATCTCGGCGCCACGATCCAGGTGATCCCTCACGTGACCAACGCCATCAAGGACTTCGTGCTCACCGGCAACGAAGGCTTCGATTTCGTCCTCGTCGAGATCGGCGGGACGGTCGGCGACATCGAGGGCCTGCCGTTCTTCGAGGCGATCCGCCAGCTCGGCAACGATCTGGAGCGGGGGCAGGCGATCTACGTCCACCTGACGCTCCTGCCGTTCATTCCGTCTGCCGGCGAGCTAAAGACCAAGCCGACCCAGCACTCGGTCGCGGAGCTACGCTCCATCGGCATTCAGCCCGACATCCTTCTCTGCCGCACCGATCGGGAGATCCCGAAGGATGAGCGTCGTAAGCTTGCCCTGTTCTGCAACGTGCGCGAGACGGCGGTGATTGAGGCGCGCGATGCGCGCTCGATCTATGACGTCCCACTCGCCTATCACGAGGCGGGACTCGACAGCGAGGTTCTGGCGGCCTTCGGCCTAGACAGCGCGAAGGCTCCCAATCTCAACCGCTGGACCAACATCTCCGGGCGCGTCCACAATCCGGAAGGCGAAGTCACCATTGCCGTGGTCGGCAAGTATACCGGCCTCAAGGATGCCTATAAGTCGCTCATCGAAGCCCTCCATCATGGCGGCATCGCCAATCAGGTGAAGGTGAACCTGGAGTGGATCGAGAGCGAGATCTTCGAGAACGAGGATCCGGCCCCGTTCCTCGAGGGCATTCACGGCATCATGGTTCCCGGCGGCTTCGGCCAGCGTGGCGCCGAAGGCAAGATCCGGGCGGCCCGCTTCGCCCGTGAGCGCAAGGTGCCGTATTTCGGCATCTGCTTCGGCATGCAGATGGCGGTCATCGAGGCGGCCCGGTCCCTCGCAGGCATCAAGGATGCCAGCTCGACCGAGTTCGGCCCGACCTCGGAGCCGGTTGTCGGCCTCATGACCGAGTGGCTGCGCGGGAACGAACTCGAGAAGCGCTCATTGAGCGGCGATCTCGGCGGCACCATGCGCCTTGGCGCCTATCAGGCGTCGCTCAAGCCCGGCAGCAAGGTGGCTGAAATCTATGGCGGCACGGAAATCTCAGAGCGGCACCGGCACCGCTACGAGGTCAACATGACCTACCGCGACCGGCTGGAGGGGAAGGGCCTGCGTTTCTCGGGGGTCTCGCCCGACGGGGTTCTGCCCGAGATCGTGGAATACGAGGACCATCCCTGGTTCATCGGGGTTCAGTATCACCCGGAGTTGAAATCGCGTCCGTTCGAGCCGCATCCGCTCTTCAAGAGCTTCATTCATGCGGCCGTGGAGCAAAGCCGGCTGGTTTGAGCGCCCATACTGCCACGTCATCACCGGCCTTGTGCCGGTGATCTCGATGTACTGAAGCGCGGCGCTCTTCCAATCGAGATGGCCGGGACAGGCCCGGCTATGACGGCAGGCAATGTGCTTTTCGGTTGATGCCCCGGATCGGGCTCACGAGCCAGTCGTTCGCCAAATCCATTCTGGCGCACTAAGTCTATGCTCTCGCTACAGGAAAGAGCCCGATGACCCGCCGGATCGACCATCTCGTTGTTGCCGTCCACGACCTCGATCAGGCCGGAAGCTTCTATCAGCGCCTCGGCTTTCAGGTCGGCGCCCGCAACCGCCACCCCTGGGGCACCGAGAATCGGATCGTCCAGCTTCCCAGTTCCTTCATCGAGCTGATCACCGTGGGCGAGGGGGCTGCGATTGCCCCGCATCGGGCGAGCGCCTTCAGCTTCGGCGCATTCGTCCAGGATTACCTCAGGGATCGCGAAGGCCTCGCGATGCTGGTTCTCGACAGCCAGGACGCCAACGCGGACGCGGCTCTGTTTTCGGAGAGCGGCATTGGCTCGTTCGAACCGTTTCACTTCGAGCGCAGCGGACGCCGTCCGGACGGCAGCGAGACCAAGGTCGCCTTCACCTTGGCCTTCACGTCAGCCGAGAACTCTCCGAAGGCAGGCTTCTTCGTTTGCCAGCAGCACTTTCCGGAAAACTTCTGGAATCCCGAGTTCCAGCGTCATGACAACAAGGCGACGCAAATCTCATCGGTGACCCTGGCTGCGCCCTCTCCAGAGCGGCTTCGCTCTTTCCTGAGAGCCTTCTCGGGCGTGCAGCCGGCCAGTCCGGACGGGGACGATCTGTCTTTCCGCTTAGGCGAGAGCCATATCGATGTCCTCACGCCCGACGATGCCGCCGAGATCTATGGCTCTGTGGAAGCCGAGCTCGATCAGCCATCCTTCGTGGCCTTTGCGGTTCGGGTTGAGGATATCCATCGCCAGGCGCAGTGGTTGGATTCGGCCGGTATTCCTTATCAGCACATCGGCAGCAGGCTCATCGTGCCGGCCAGCGCCGCCTTCGGCGTCGCGATCGCTTTCGAGCCAACGTAATATTAACCATACCCCTGTATCGATTAGCGTATCGTGCGGAAAAGCGCGTGCGGTTTTCCGTACCAAACAACGTGCGAATTAAGGGCTTGAGCATCGAAGGGATTTCAAAAGTGGTGTCCACTTTTAGGTCCGATGGTCAAGAAAAATCAAACGTATGGGGGACTAACCGTGGCTTCATCTCTGGCGGGCTTGCCCGATTTCCTGATCTTCTTCGTGCTCGCGGTCGCCTTGGTCGGCCTTTACCTCGCGATCTACACGCTCGCGACCATGCACAACGAGCTCGCCCTGATCCGTGAGAACGTGATCTCGGCGGCCACCGCTCTCGGTTTCAGCCTCGTCGGCTTCGCCCTTCCTCTTGCCAGCGCCATCGTCCATGCCCAGACAATCGTCGATTGCCTCGTTTGGGGCTTGGTGGCCTTGGCAGTCCAGATCATTGTGTATTGGCTGGTCCGGATCGTGATGCCCAACCTGTCGCAGCGCATCGCCGGTGGTGAAATGGCGGCCGCCTTGTTCCTCGGCGCAGCTTCGCTGGCTGCGGGAATTATCAACGCTGCGGCAATGACGTTCTGAGAACGCGTCCGAGCCTGGGGAAACCGTCCGCGGCTTTGGACTAGACGCTCGCTTCCACCATCCGGGCGAACTGAACGGCCTCTGCGCGCAAGGCCGGGGGCACCAGCATCGGGTTCTTGTGTCGAACGGCGTAGAGCATGGCGATCCGCTCGATCGCCCTGAGATAGAGATCTGGAATCTCGTTCTCGCCCCATTCGAAGGATTGGTAGTCGCGCAGGTTCAATTCGATCTCACGGGCCATTCTGCTTTGCGTGAAGCCGAGCGCCGTTCTGAGAGCCACAAGCTCGTGCATCTTGCTATTGTCGGACATTGGAGCGCCCCCCATGCGCTACTCGGTGAATCGTCGGTCCGATTCAGCAGTGTCTGCAGGTAAAATTTCTTATTTCTTCCATGCAGATAGCATACTGTTTTGGAATTGACCTAAAGTAAATCAGCATTTTGTTGGAGAGGAATGCTCTTCATGCCCCTTGGTTAAAGGGCATTTATCCGTCTCCAGCACTATTCCTGCGACCCGAAGGATTCGGCGGGACACTTGGCCATCACATTCGACGAACAGGCGGCATACACAGAGGCGCTTTGCTTGCTGCCTCAGAAAGGATAGAGACGGCGCATGACTGATATCAAACAGCATCCTGCCGTCGTCGAGGCCGGCTCCGTCCGTTTCGGCAATCATCTGCCGCTCAGCATCATCGCCGGGCCCTGCGCCATGGAAAGCCGTGATCACGCGCTCGAGATGGCTGCCGCGCTCAAGGAGATTGCCGGAAAGGTGGGTCTTGGGCTCGTCTACAAGTCGTCGTTCGACAAGGCGAACCGGACCTCCATCTCCAGCGCGCGCGGCATCGGGCTGGACAAAGCCCTCTCCATTTTCGCCGAGGTGAAGGAGAAATACGGGCTGCCGGTGATCACCGACGTGCACGAGAATGATCAATGCGCCCCTGTCGGAGAGATAGTCGACATCCTCCAGATTCCGGCCTTCCTCTGCCGCCAGACCGACCTTCTGCTTGCCGCTGCCAGGACCGGCCGCGTGGTCAACGTGAAGAAGGGCCAGTTCCTGGCTCCCTGGGACATGGCCAACGTGGCTGCCAAGATCACGGACGCCGGCAATCCCAATGTGATGCTCACTGAGCGCGGCGCCTCCTTCGGCTACAACACGCTCGTCTCCGACATGCGCTCCCTGCCGATCATGGCCGAGACCGGCGCTCCAGTCATCTTCGACGCCACCCATTCCGTGCAGCAGCCAGGCGGCAAGGGCACGACCTCGGGCGGCCAGCGGGAATACGTGCCGGTGCTCGCCCGGGCCGCCGTAGCGGTCGGCGTGGCCGGCGTCTTCATCGAGACGCACCAGGACCCGGACAAGGCACCCTCCGACGGTCCCAACATGGTTCCTTTGAAGGAATTGGAGGGATTGCTCGCGCGGCTGAAGGCTTTTGATGCCTTGGCCAAGGGCGGAGCGGCCTAGGCTGCTTCCATGTCTTTTGAGGAGGGCAGGTCTGCATTCCTGTTCCTCGTGTTGCAATGAGGCCGTGATAAGGAGCGAATGCTCACTTCACGGCCTCAATCGTTAGGATGCCATGTCTTCCCGCAACCTGATCCTGATCCTCGCCACCAGCGGCTTTGCGAGCACTTTCTCCGGCCGCGCGGTCGAACCGATGGTCGGAATCATCGCCCGGGACCTGGGCTCCACCCCGCAGACCATTGCGCTTCTGTCGGCCGCCTTCGCGCTGCCCTATGCCTTCATTCAGCCGGTGCTGGGTCCGATCGGCGATGCGCTCGGCAAGGAGCGCGTCATGAAGGTGGCGCTGGCGCTGCTCTTCCTTGCCTTGGCTTGCTCCATCTTCGCTCCCAATGCCGAAACCCTGTTCACCCTTCGCATCATTGCCGGTGCCGCCGCCGGCGGAGCGGTGCCGCTCTCCATCGCGCTGATCGGCGATCGGGTCGAGATGGCCCGGCGCCAGATCGCCTTGAGCCGCTATCTGGTCGCTGTGATCATCGGACAGCTGGCTGGATCGTCCTTTGCCGGGCTCCTGGCGGAGTTGATCGGCTGGCGGGGCGTGTTCACCCTCTCCACCGTCATGGTGGCCCTTGCTCTGGCAGCCACCGTCATTGGCTTCCGGGGTGCATTGCCGGGTGGCAAGTTCGACCTGCAGAGCGCGCTCCTGCGCTACCGGGATATCCTTTCCAATCCGCGTGCACTGACGCTCTTCAGTCTCGTCTTCGTCGAGGCCATCGCGATCTTCGGCATCTTTCCCTATATCGCCCCGCTGCTCGAGGAGCGCGGTGGGGGCGGAGCGGCTGAGGCCGGTTTCGCCATCGGGGGGTTGCCATTGGCGGCCTGATCTATTCCGCCCTCGTGACCTGGATGCTGAGGCGGCTCGGCATCGGCAAGATCCTCTTGGGTGGAGGCTTCTTTGCCGGAGCCGCACTTGTTGTCCTGGGACTCGGCGGCGACTGGAAGCTCGACGCCGTTGCCCTTCTGCTCATGGGCCTCGGCTTCTACATGCTCCACAACACCTTCCAGGCCCAGGTAACGGAAGTGGCCCCGGGCGCACGCGCCTCGGCGGTCGCTCTTCACGCCTTCTCGTTCTTCTGTGGCCAGGCGCTCGGCGTCGTCCTGATGGGCTTCGGCCTGCGCACTATCGGGCTGACCGGGGCGACGGGCATCGCCGCCCTCATCATCGTTGGTGTCGGCCTGACGGCTTCGTTCGTCCTGACGAAGCCCATCGGTCAGCGGGCGCGGTAGGGCGCCACGCCCTGGTCGGGCAGCCACAGGTTCTTCGGCAACTCGCCCGTCTGCCAGAACACGTCGATGGGGATGCCCCCACGCGGGTACCAATAGCCGCCGATCCGCAGGTAACGGGGCTCCAGCAAGTCGGCGAGGCGCTTGCCGATGGCCACCGTGCAGTCCTCATGGAACGCGCCGTGGTTGCGGAAGCTGTGCATGTAGAGCTTGAGCGACTTGGATTCGACGAGCCATGGACCCGGCACGTAGTCGATCACCAGAATGGCGAAATCCGGCTGGCCCGTGACCGGGCAGAGTGACGTGAATTCCGGCACGGTGAAACGGGCCAGGTAATCGGTATCCTGATGCGGGTTCGGCACCCGATCGAGCTGCGCTTCCTCGGGGGATTGGGGCTGGGCGCTGGCGTGGCCGAGCTGAAGGGTGGTTTCCGTCATGGGGCAGTGACCTTGGATTGGGTGGGGGAAAGCTCTTGCCGTCCTTGCTCACATGGTCATTTCGGTCAATAAGCCAATTCATGACTTGAGGCCGCACCCGTCGCATGGGCGGCATCGGCCGCACTTCAGCCAGCAGGAGCCTGCTCAATGACAGCGATTATCGACGTTTTCGCCCGCCAGATCCTCGACAGCCGGGGCAATCCCACGGTCGAGGTGGATGTGACCCTTGAAGACGGCTCGATGGGCCGCGCCGCCGTGCCCTCCGGCGCCTCCACGGGCGCGCACGAGGCTGTCGAACTGCGCGACGGCGACAAATCGGTCTATCTGGGCAAGGGCGTGCTCAAGGCCGTCGATGCGGTCAATAACGAGATCCTGGATGCCATCGGCGGCATGGATGCGGAAGAGCAGGTCGCCATCGACGAGACCATGATCGAGCTCGACGGCACCCCGAACAAAGCCCGCCTCGGCGCCAACGCCATCCTGGGCGTTTCGCTCGCGGTAGCCAAAGCCGCGGCCGATGCGGCGGCTCTGCCTCTCTACCGCTATGTGGGCGGCACCCAGGCCCGCGTTCTGCCAGTTCCGATGATGAACATCATCAACGGCGGCGCGCATGCGGACAACCCAATCGACTTCCAGGAATTCATGATCCTGCCGGTTGGCGCGCCGACGCTGTCCGAAGCCGTGCGCATGGGCGCCGAGGTGTTCCACACCCTGAAGAAGGCCCTGAAGGACGCCGGCCACAATACCAATGTGGGCGACGAGGGCGGCTTCGCCCCGAACCTGCCCTCCGCGGAGACCGCCCTCGACTTCATCATGAAGTCCATCGAGCAAGCCGGCTACAAGCCAGGCCAGGACATGGTGATCGGCCTCGATTGCGCGGCCACCGAGTTCTTCAAGGACGGCGTCTACCACTACGAAGGAACCGGCCAGAAGCTGAACCCGCAGCAGCAGGCCGAGTATCTGGCAAAACTGGTCTCCGCCTATCCCATCGCGACCATCGAGGACGGCATGTCGGAGGACGATTGGGAGGGCTGGAAGGCCGTGACCGACCTCATCGGCAACAAGTGCCAGCTCGTGGGCGACGACCTCTTCGTCACCAACGTGGAGCGGCTCTCGCAGGGCATTAAGAAGGGCGTCGCCAACTCGCTGCTGGTCAAGGTAAACCAGATCGGCTCGCTCACCGAGACGCTCGCGGCCGTCGACATGGCCCACCGCGCCGGCTACACCGCCGTCATGTCCCACCGCTCGGGCGAGACGGAGGATTCCACCATCGCGGATCTCGCGGTCGCGACGAACTGCGGACAGATCAAGACCGGCTCGCTCGCCCGTTCGGACAGACTGGCCAAATACAACCAGCTCATCCGCATCGAGGAAGAGCTCGGCCCGCAGGCGAGATATGCCGGGCGTGCGGCGCTGAAGGCGCTGGCCTGATCACGATACAGCGCACGCATATATCCTATATCCATCCTCTCGTTATGGCCGGCCCTGTGCCGGCCATCTCGATTCAGAAGCGCGCTGCGCTTCATCCAACTGGGTTTACCGGCACAAGGCCGGTCATGACGTGTGCGTTCTGGTGAACCCAATACTCAATCTCTAACCCCTCCTTAACCATGTCGATGTAAGACTCGACCCTATGGTTATCCGCAGACGCGCACGACGATTTCTGATTCCGCTGGTGCTCTACGGCATCTCGGCGGCTGTCGCCGCTTACTTCGTGCATCACGCCCATAGCGGCGCGCGAGGCATCGAGGCTCAACAAAAGTATGAAGCGCAGGTTGCTGAACTTTCCGCCGAGTTCGAGGGTTTAAGGACCCAGCGCTCCGATTGGGAGCGTCGCATCGCGCTGCTTCGGAGCGATCAGATCGACCGCGATCTGCTCGAGGAGAGAGCGCGCGTAATGTTAGGACGTGTACACAAGAACGACCTTGTGATCATCACGGGACCATAATTAACAATAACTTAAAAGTTCTGCTTAACTCAATTCCAGTTAATTTGAAATAATCTATTTGCTTCAATGATTTGCACATTTCATTGTGCACTGCAAAACGCCTTTTGACCTACTCGATTTCCGATTCCGACTGCGCTACAACTTTCGTCGAGGAAACCCTTCGGAGGACCCGATGGCTGTTGCTGCCCGCAAGGCGGGCCGTGCCGGTACAGGCACGGCTAACAAGACTACTTCCAGCAAAGGCTCCAACCGCGGAGCTGCCCCCAACACCCCACAATTCGACAAGAACCAGGATCTGTCGGCCTATAACGATATGCTTCTGATCCGGCGCTTCGAAGAGAAGTCCGGTCAGATGTACGGCATGGGCCTGATCGGCGGTTTCTGCCACCTTTACATCGGCCAGGAGGCTGTCGTCATCGGCATGCAGCTGGCGACGAAAGAGGGCGACCAAGTGATCACCGGCTATCGCGATCACGGTCACATGCTTGCCTGCGGCATGGACGCAAAGGGGGTCATGGCCGAGTTGACGGGACGCCGCGGCGGCCTGTCGAAGGGCAAGGGCGGCTCCATGCACATGTTCTCCAAGGAGAAACATTTCTATGGGGGCCACGGCATTGTCGGCGCGCAGGTGTCGCTCGGCACCGGCATCGCCTTCGCAAACCATTATCGCGAGAACGGCAACGTCTGCCTGACCTATTTCGGCGACGGCGCCGCCAACCAGGGTCAGGTCTACGAGAGCTTCAACATGGCGGCGCTCTGGAAGCTGCCCGTTGTCTACGTGATCGAGAACAACCGCTATGCCATGGGCACGGCCGTGACGCGCGCGTCGGCGCAGACGGACTTTTCGAAGCGCGGCCTGTCCTTCGGCATTCCGGGCGAGCAGGTGGACGGCATGGACGTCCGAGCGGTCTACGCCGCCGGTCAGCGCGCCATCGAACATGCCCGCTCCGGCAAGGGCCCGTACATCCTCGAAATGCAGACCTACCGCTATCGCGGCCACTCCATGTCCGACCCGGCGAAGTACCGCACGAAGGACGAAGTGACCCGGATGCGCGAGGAGTACGATCCGATCGAGCAGGTGCGTCGTCGTCTGCTGGAGAGCTGGAAGCTGTCGGAAGACGAGCTCAAGGCCATCGACAGCAAGGTGCGCGAGATCGTCAACGAGGCGGCCGAGTTCGCCACGCACGATCCGGAGCCCGATCCGTCCGAGCTCTACACGGATATCCTCCTGTAAGCGGCGCGTTGGCGCCGCCTTTCCCCGAATCTCGCCGCTGCGACAATCGAAACGAGTCTTTTAATGGCGATCGATATTCTCATGCCTGCCCTCTCGCCGACCATGGAGCAGGGCAAACTGGCCAAGTGGCTGAAAAAAGAAGGAGATCAGGTCAAGCCCGGTGACGTGCTGGCCGAGATCGAGACCGACAAGGCGACCATGGAGGTCGAGGCGATCGACGAAGGCGTTCTCGCCAAGATCCTCGTCTCCGACGGTACCGACAATGTCGCTGTGAACACCCCCATCGCGATTCTCGCCGGTGAGGGCGAGGACGTGTCCGCCGCCGCTTCTTCGGCCAAGGCGCCGGCCGCTCCGAAGCCGGAAGCTCAGCCTGCCCCAACGCCCGACATGGAGCGGGAAGGTTTGGCGGATCGGCCTTCGCCCGACTCGATTCCCGGCACGGACGCCGCCCCGGTCGCAGAACCGGCTTCCCCGTACGTGATCCAAACGCGCACCGCACACGATGCCATGGCCGAGATCCCGGAAGGGACCGAGATGGTCTCCATGACCGTTCGCGAGGCGCTTCGCGACGCCATGGCCGAGGAGATGCGCAAGGACGGCAACGTCTTCGTCATGGGTGAGGAAGTCGCCGAGTACCAGGGGGCCTACAAGGTCACTCAAGGACTTCTGCAGGAGTTCGGCGCCAAGCGCGTGATCGACACGCCCATCACCGAGCACGGCTTTGCCGGTGTCGGCGTCGGCGCAGCGTTCACGGGACTGCGCCCCGTCGTCGAGTTCATGACCTTCAACTTCGCCATGCAGGCGATCGACCAGATCATCAACTCGGCGGCGAAGACCCTCTACATGTCCGGTGGACAGCTCGGCGCGCCCATCGTGTTCCGCGGCCCGAACGGCGCTGCGGCCCGCGTGGGCGCGCAGCACAGCCAGGATTTCGCGGCCTGGTACTCGCAGATCCCGGGCCTGAAGGTGGTCTCTCCCTATACGGCATCCGACGCGAAGGGCCTCCTCAAGAGCGCCATCCGCGATCCGAATCCGGTCGTCTTCCTGGAAAACGAGATTCTCTACGGCCAGTCCTTCCCGGTGCCGAAGCTCGATGACTTCGCGGTTCCGATCGGCAAGGCGCGCATTCATCGCCAGGGCAAGGACGTCACCATCGTGTCCTTCTCGATCGGCATGACCTATGCGCTAAAGGCCGCCGAGGAACTTGCGAAGGAAGGCATCGAGGCAGAGGTCATCGATCTGCGCACGATCCGCCCGATGGACACCGACACCATCGTCGCCTCGGTCATGAAGACGGGCCGTTGCGTCACAGTGGAGGAGGGCTACCCGCAATCGGGCGTCGGCGCCGAGATCGCTATGCGCATTATGGAGAACGCGTTCGACTATCTCGACGCACCCGTGGCCCGCGTGACCGGCAAGGATGTGCCCATGCCTTATGCGGCCAACCTCGAGAAGCTCGCGCTCCCGTCCGTGGCCGAAGTCGTGCAGGCGGCGAAGGCCGTTTGCTACAGGTGACGTCATGACTGAACGGAAATTCGAAGCCCTCAACGTTCCGCCGGACGTCCTCGAAAAGGGCGGCGTCGAGATCCTGAGGGCTTCGGTGGTCGACGGGGCGGTGAGCATCGCGCTGCGCCGCGCCTTCGACGATCCGTTCACCTGGGGCGTGCTCCTGGTGGATCTCGCCCGTCACGCCGCGCGCGTCTACGCCATGGAAACCGAGTTCTCCGAGGAGGAGGCTCTCGCCGAGATCACTGCCGGCATTCAGGCCGAGCTGGACGATCCGAGCGATCCCGGCTCGACGCAGGCTCTCAACTAACAATTCAGTCAGGATCGTAAAACGCCATGCCCATCAATATCCTGATGCCCGCCCTGTCTCCCACCATGGAAAAGGGCAACCTTGCCAAGTGGCTGAAGAAGGAAGGCGACACGGTGAAGTCCGGCGACGTCATCGCCGAGATCGAGACCGATAAGGCCACCATGGAAGTGGAAGCCGTCGACGAAGGCATTCTCGCCAAGATCGTCGTTCCCGAGGGAACCGCCGACGTGCCCGTCAACCAGCTCATCGCGCTGATCGCAGGCGAGGGCGAGGACCCGAAGAGCGTGACCGCAC
Source organism: Microvirga sp. RSM25 (assembly GCF_044784385.1). NCBI lineage: Bacteria > Pseudomonadati > Pseudomonadota > Alphaproteobacteria > Hyphomicrobiales > Methylobacteriaceae > Microvirga > Microvirga sp. RSM25. Next base: position 1,841,956 of record NZ_CP173039.1, read on the forward strand.
CGGCCGCAGGCGGTGCGGCTCCGCCGCCCGCGCCAAAGGCGGAAGCTGCGCCAGCTGCTCCCGCCGCAGCGCCTCAGCCGCAGGCCAACGCCATCCCGGGCGATGCTTCGGCCCATATGGGTTATGCGCGCGTCGATCAGGCTCCCGCTGGTCCCGCGCAAGGAGCAAAGCCCGATGGGGCAGGGCAGGCCGCCGGCAACCGCGTCTTCGCTTCGCCGCTCGCCAAGCGCATCGCAAAGGAAGCCGGCATCGACATCGCGTCGGTCCGGGGCTCCGGCCCGCATGGCCGCGTCGTCGAGAAGGATGTGCGCGCCGCTCTCCAGGGCGGCGGCGCAAAGCCTGCGGCCGCTCCGGCTCCGGCAGCGGCTCCCGCGCCGGCTGGCAAGCCAGCAGCGCCGCAGCTTGCTCAGAGCGCTTCGGCCGATCAGGTCAAGGCCATGTTCGAAGCCGGTTCTTACGAGGAAGTGCCCCTCGACGGCATGCGCAAGACCATCGCCAAGCGCTTGGTCGAGTCGAAGCAGACGGTGCCGCATTTCTACCTGTCGCTGGATTGCGAGCTCGACGCGCTCATGGCATTGCGTGAGCAGATCAACGCGGCCGCCGGCAAGGACAAGGACGGCAAGCCTGCCTACAAGCTCTCGGTCAACGACTTCGTCATCAAGGCGCTCGCCATCGCGCTCCAGCGCGTGCCCGCCGCCAACGCGGTGTGGGCCGAGGACCGCATCCTGAAGATGAAGCATTCGGATGTGGGTGTGGCAGTTGCGATCGAGGGTGGCCTGTTCACGCCGGTCGTGCGCAAGGCCGAGCAGAAGACGCTCACCGCCATCTCGGCAGAGGTGAAGGACATGGCGGGCCGCGCCCGCACACGCCGCCTGAAGCCCGAAGAATACCAGGGCGGTTCCACGGCGGTCTCGAATCTCGGCATGTTCGGCATCAAGAACTTCCAGGCCGTCATCAACCCGCCGCAGGGCACCATCCTCGCGGTCGGCGCCGGCGAGAACCGAGTCGTGGTGAAGAACGGCGCACCCGCCGTCGTGCAGGCCATGACCGTGACGCTCTCCTGCGATCACCGTGTGGTCGACGGCGCGCTCGGCGCGGAACTTCTGGCTGCCTTCAAGCAGCTCATCGAAAACCCGATGGGAATGCTGGTTTGATCGACATCATGGCCGGGCTCGTCCCGGTCATTCACTGTTGGCCGATAGGGAGGCTCCATGCCGCTCATCCGCATCTCGCTCAGACAGGGGAAGTCCTCCGCCTATCGCAAGGCGCTGGCCGACGGGATCTATCTTGCGCTCCGTGAGACCTTCAACGTTCCTGAGGACGACCTCTTCGTCACCATCGGCGAGCACGAGGAGGGCAACTTCTTCTATGGTGCGAATTATCTCGGCATCGAGCGAAGCGACGATCTCGTCATCATCCAGATCACAGTCAGCAACACACGGACCGTCGATCAGAAGAAGGCACTCTTCAAACGGATCGCCGAGAAGCTGGGGGTGGAGCCCGGCCTTCGCCCTGAGGACATGTTCATCAACCTGATCGAAGTCGAAAAGGAAAACTGGTCCTTCGGTCACGGAATCGCGCAGTACGCGCAGGGGAATTAGCACCATGGCAAACCAATACGACATCATCGTCATCGGCGGCGGGCCGGGGGGCTATGTGGCCGCGATCCGCGCGGCGCAGCTCGGGTTCAAGACCGCGGTCGTGGAGCGCGAACACCTCGGCGGTATCTGTCTCAACTGGGGCTGCATCCCCACCAAGGCGCTGCTGCGTTCGGCCGAGATCTACCACTACATGGAGCATGCCAAGGATTACGGCCTGTCGGCGCAGGGCATCGGCTTCGACGCAGCCGCCATCGTCAACCGCTCGCGCGGCGTCTCGGGTCGTCTCAACGGCGGCGTCGGCATGTTGCTCAAGAAGAACAAGGTCGACGTGATCTGGGGCGAGGCCAGCATCGCAAAGCCAGGCGAGGTCGTGGTCACAGCACCGAAAAAGCCCGCCATGCAGCCGCAGAACCCAGTGCCGAAGGGCGTGCTGGAGCCCGGCACCTATCAGGCCAAGAACATTATCGTCGCCACCGGCGCACGCCCACGTGCGCTGCCCGGCATCGAGCCGGACGGCAAGCTGATCTGGACCTATTTCGAGGCCATGGTGCCGCCCAGCATGCCGAAGTCGCTCATCGTCATGGGCTCCGGCGCCATCGGGATCGAGTTCGCCTCGTTCTACCGCACCATGGGCGCGGACGTGACCGTGGTCGAGGTCATGCCGCAGATCCTGCCGGTCGAGGATGCGGAGATTGCGGCTTTAGCCCGCAAGCGCTTCGAGAAACTGGGCATGAAGATCCTTTCGGGCGCCAAGGTCACGAAGGTCGAGAAGGGCGCGAACTCCATCACCGCGACCATCGACGACGGCAAAGGCGGCACGCAGACGATCACCGCCGAGCGGATGATCTCGGCCGTCGGCGTCGTCGGCAACATCGAGAATCTGGGTCTCGAGAAGCTCGGGGTGAAGATCGAGCGCGGTGTTGTCGTCACGGACGGTCTCGGCCGCACCAACGTGCCCGGCATCTTAGCCATCGGCGACGTCGCGGGCCCGCCCATGCTGGCGCACAAGGCGGAGCACGAAGGCGTGATCTGCGTCGAAACCATCAAGGGCCTGCACGTGCATGCCATGGACAAGGCCAAGATCCCGGGCTGCACCTATTGCAATCCTCAGATCGCCTCCGTCGGCCTCACGGAGGCCAAGGCGAAGGAGCAGGGTTACGACGTCCGCGTCGGCCGCTTCCCCTTCATCGGCAACGGCAAGGCGATTGCGCTCGGCGAGCCGGACGGCCTCGTGAAAACGATCTTCGACAAGAAGACCGGACAGCTTCTCGGCGCGCATATGGTCGGCGCGGAAGTGACCGAGCTGATCCAGGGCTTTGTGATCGCCATGAACCTGGAGACCACGGAAGAGGATCTGATCCACGCCGTCTTCCCGCATCCGACGCTGTCCGAGACCATGCACGAGAGCGTCCTGGATGCCTATGACCGCGTGATCCACATCTGAACAGGCGACCTACGAACAAGCTCGTCCAATCAGGCGGTTGCGGACTGACCTTACGCCGGCTGGCCAGCTCACTTCAGGAGCGGCCAGCCGTTCTGTTCAGGCCCCGGCGGAATAAGTTGCCCCGGAGTGCGCCGGCACAAGCCTCCAGGACATGCAGGATGCCATTGGTGGCCAGGTGCGCCAGGAATGTGGGCATCGACCCCATTTAGGGGTGACAGTCCAGACCCAACCCATGAGGCACCTGGACAAGATTATCTCGTAGGACCTGTGAACTACAGCAGATGTGAGGCCTTACTCCGACTGTGGAGCCTCTCCTGGCTGCGAAGGCTGGTCCATTTACCCGCCGTGTAGGCAGCTCGTTTATCACGGAATATTGCGAATTTGCGGTTCGCTACTCTTACGGGTAGGGTGCTTTATCTTGCTCTGCCTGAAATATCTGATGAGTCCTTTTGTTTCAAAGCTTGATGATGAGACCCTCCGGTGCTTGGTGGAAGCGCTCAACGAGAGCGGCCAAGCGGTCTCCATCTATGATGCAGAAGACAACCTTCGATATGCCAACAAGACCTATCAGAGCATTTTCCTGAAGGGGTATGAGGGGCCGTTCACGTTCACGGAAATCCTTCGCTACGGTGCTAAGCACGGGGTCGGGGTGAGGATCGATGACGGTGACGTCGAGGCTCTGATTGCAAGAACCCTGCCCCGTCGCCGAAGCGTGCCACGCAAGTCCTTCGAAACCGATTTCCTGGACGGACGGTGGTTCTGGATGGATCACACGATCCTTCCAAACGGCTGGGTTCTAACAGTTGGTGCTGACATCACAGCCCTCAAGCACAATGAGAAAGCACTGCATCAGGCACACAATGCAGCCATCCGTGCATCGCTGACCGATCTACTCACGGGGCTGCCGAATCGCCGCCATATATTGGAGCTGCTGGAGGACGCCTTGGCTGCAAATGCGGCGTCCGGCTCGAGTCTATGCGTTGCCATGATCGATATCGACCGGTTCAAGGCCATCAACGACACGCATGGCCACGATGCAGGCGATACGGTTCTCCGGCATTTTGCCTCTGCTTCCAGTGAGAAGCTAGGCAGGCAGGACGCTATCGGGCGTATGGGGGGCGAAGAATTCTTGCTCATTCTGCCGAACACAAGCCTCATCGATGCTGCCCGCATCATTGAACAAATCAGGCAGGAATGCGCGGAGGGAAAGCTTCAGAACGGTGAGGTCACTCGATCACATTCCTTCAGTGCTGGCCTTGTCGAAGCCCAACCGCGAGATGACCGGAACTCCATCCTCAGTCGAGCAGACCGCGCCTTGTACACCGCCAAGCGGCAGGGCCGGAACCGCACCAAGCTTGGTTTGCATGCGGGGAACTCCGAGGATCCGACCGTCTGATACCTGAGCGCTGTTCATTTCCCCCAAAGAAGGAGCGAGCCAAGGACGACCCGAAGAGGATGCTCCTGTTCCGCAACTTCGCGTGGACCCAAGGCGAGATCAAGGAATTAACCAGCCAGAACCTGTGATGAGGTCCTGGCCGTGTCGTTTCAGGACGAAGACGGCCGCCCACGCCTTTGGCAAGTAAGGAGGCGGCGATGACAAGCGTCGCAATGAGGGACGAACTCGAAGCTTCGCGGTCTCGCAAGAAACCCTGGTATAAAGTTCTCTATATCCAGGTTCTGATCGCCATCTTCCTCGGCATTCTGGTGGGGTGGCTGTTCCCGGACTTGGCCAAGAACGACTGGATCAAGGCCCTCGGCGACGGTTTCATCAAGCTGATCAAGATGGTCATCGCCCCGATCATCTTCTGCACTGTGGTCTCCGGCATCGCCCATATTCAGGACGCCAAGAAGGTAGGGCGTGTTGGCATCAAGGCCTTGGTCTATTTTGAGGTCGTCTCGACCTTCGCCCTTATCATCGGCCTTCTCGTCGGCAACCTCGTGAAGCCGGGCGCGGGCTTCGCCGGCAACCCGGATCCTGCGGCCGTCGCCGGTTATGCCAAGCAGGCTGCCGAGCAGAAGCCGGTGGACTTCGTGCTGCACATCGTCCCCGACAGCGTCGTCGGGGCTTTCGCACAGGGCGATATCCTTCAGGTGCTGCTGTTCGCGATCCTCTTCGGCTTCGCGCTTCTGGTGCTCGGCGACCGCGGCACAACCGTTCGCAATCTCATCGATGATGTGGCTCATGCCATGTTCGGGGTCATCGCCATCGTCATGAAGGCGGCGCCCATCGGCGCCTTCGGGGCCATGGCCTTTACCATCGGCCGCTATGGCCCCTCGGCCCTGGGCAATCTCTTCGGCCTCATCGCGACCTTCTATGCCACGGCGGCTCTCTTCGTGTTCGTCGTGCTCGGCACCATTGCCCGGATTGCCGGCTTCAGCATCTTCAAGTTCCTCGGCTACATCAAGGACGAGCTTCTGATCGTGCTCGGCACCAGTTCGTCCGAGAGCGCCTTGCCGCAGCTCATGGAAAAGCTCGAACGCCTCGGCTGCTCCAAGTCGGTGGTAGGTCTCGTGGTACCCACCGGCTATTCCTTCAATCTCGACGGCACCAACATCTACATGACGCTCGCGACCCTGTTCATCGCGCAGGCCCTGGGCTACGACCTCACTCTCAGTCAGCAGGTCACAATCCTGCTCGTGGCGCTGCTCACCTCGAAAGGTGCCAGCGGAGTCACAGGCGCCGGCTTCATCACGCTTGCAGCGACCCTGGCCGTGGTGAACCCGGCCCTTGTGCCAGGAATGGCCATCATCCTCGGCATCGACAAGTTCATGAGCGAGGTGCGCGCGCTCACCAATATCATCGGCAACGGTGTTGCTACGGTCGTTGTGGCCTGGTGGGAGGGCGAACTTGATCGCGAGAAGCTCAATGCCGGCCTCAACCGGGAGATCGACCCGTCCGACATCGAGACGGCCGTGACGACGGATTGAGTCGGACGTTCAGGATCGAGGGCTCGCTTCGGCTTTGGCAATGAGCGCGACGCCTTTTCCATCCGATTTGGCGAAATGCTTGGCGCCCGCCACGCAGAGGATTACGCCGACGGTGACGGCGATCATCGGCCAGGCGACGGCTTCCTGCAGAAGCACGGCGGACAAGGTCAGGCCGAAGAAAGGCTGCAACAGCTGCAACTGTCCCACACCCGCGATACCGCCGAGGGCGAGACCGCGATACCAGAACACGAAGCCGATCAGCATTGAGAACAGGGAGACGTAGGCCAGCCCCAGCCATGCAGGCAAGGCGACCACGCTCAATGACGCCGGCCATGTGAGAAGGGGCAGCGGTGCCGTGACCGGCAGGGAGAGGACAAGGGCCCAAGAAATCACCTGCCAGCCGCCGAGCCGTCGCGAAAGCTTTGCGCCTTCCGCATAGCCGAGACCGCACAGAAGGATCGCCCCCAGCATGAGGAGATCTCCGGTCGGGGATGCCGAGTAGCCGTGGCGCAGGGAGAACCCTGCCACCAGGCACCCTCCCAGGCCCGAGAAGATCCAGAAGGCGGGGTGCGGCCGCTCACCGCCACGCATCACGCCGAAGATCGCGGTGGTGAGGGGCAGAAGGCCGATGAAGACGATCGACTGGGCAGATGTGATGTGACGAAGCGCCAGGGCCGTCAGGAGCGGAAAGCCGATGACGACGCCCAGAGAGACGATCCCAAGTGAAGGGAGGTCGGCGCGGTCGGGGCGCTTCTGGCGAAGGATCAGGAGCAAGATCGCTCCCAGCACCCCGGCGATGCAAGCCCGGGCCAGGGTCAGGAACAGCGGATCGAAATCCGCGACAGCTACACGCGTTGCCGGCAGCGATCCGCTAAAGATCAGGACACCCACAAAGCCACTGATCCAGCCTTCCTTCGTCCGGTCCATGTCCGAGCCCCCCGATGGAGTTGTTCTCGACCGGACGGCATGGCTTTTCCAGGTACGGTGCGATACGGTTTGATCGAACTGTCATGGCGAAAGGTACCGTACAGTGGATGATCTTGGACCGCATCACTCGAGCGGAACGCGGGTGGAGCACGTCATGCAGATGATCCGCGCGCAGATCACCAATCGGTCGCTGACGCCGGGCGCGAAGCTGCCTTCGATCCGCTCCGTCGCTGCGAACATGCGGGTGTCGAAATCCACTGTGGTCGAAGCGTACGATCGGCTGGCGGCGGAAGGTGTCATCCGTTCCCGACCGGGTTCCGGCTTCTACAGCGCCGCGCCGCTGGCTCCCCTGTCGCTTGCAGAGCTTGCACCGCGGCTCGACCGTGCCATCGATCCCTTCTGGGTCTCCCGGCAATCTCTGGAGGCGGGGCAGGGGATGTTGAAGCCCGGCTGCGGCTGGCTTCCGGGCGACTGGATGCCCGAGGAGGACATCCGCCGCGCTCTTCGCAATCTTGCGCGAACCACGGAACATCCGAAACTCACGGATTACGGAACGCCGCTCGGGCTCGCGCCGCTGCGCCAATTCCTATCGCGGCGCATGGCCGAGCAGGGATTTCATGTCGGTCCCGATCAGGTCCTGCTGACGGAATCGGGCACGCAGGCGATCGATCTCGTGTGCCGGCTCCTGCTCCAGCCGGGCGATGCGGTGCTGGTCGACGACCCCTGCTACTTCAATTTCCTGGCCCTGCTACGCGCGCATCAGGCGAAGATCGTCGGCATTCCCTATACCCTGGAGGGGCCCGACATCGAGCGCTTTGAACTGGCCCTTACCGAGCACCGACCGCGCCTCTACATCACCAACTCCGGTCTCCACAATCCGACAGGTGCCTCGCTCAAGGCGACGACGGCTCACAAAATCCTGAAGCTTGTCGAAGCCCATGGGGTGATCGTCGTCGAGGATGATATCTTTGCCGATTTCGAGATCGAACCGGCACCGCGCCTGGCGGCTCTCGATGGCCTCGAGCACGTCGTGCGCATCGGGAGCTTCTCCAAAACGCTCTCGGCTTCGTTCCGCTGCGGCTACATCGCCGCAAGACCGGACTGGATCGACAAGCTGACGGATCTGAGGATCGCCACCGGCTTTGCGAGCAGCCCGCTGTCACAGGACCTCGTTGTCAATGTTCTCGGCAGCAGCACCTATCGCAAATACTTGGAAACGCTGCGCGTTCGCCTCGCCAAGGCAAGGGCAGATACCATCCGGCGCTTGCGGGCGCTCGGCATCCAGCCTTGGCTGGAGCCCAACGCGGGAATGTTCGTCTGGTGCCGGCTGCCGGGTCGCCTGGATGCCGCCGACGTGGCTCGCCGCGCCCTGAACGAGGGTGTCGTGCTCGCGCCCGGCAACGTCTTCAGCCCCTCGCAAACGGCCATGGACGCCATGCGTTTCAACGTGGCCCAGTGCACGAATGAGCGCGTGTTCACGGTCCTTGAAAGAGCGATGGCGAATGTGGCCTGAACGTCCCTCGTTTAAGGCCAAGAAGGAAGAGCATCCTCGTTCCGGGAGGCTCGTCCGACCTTCCCGGGAACATTGACGGGAGACGTTTCTTTTTCACGCCAGCGGACGTGGAGGACGATATGAAGCGCCTTTCTTTCATCCTCGCCTATTTTCTGATCTCAACCTTGGCCTATGCCCAGAACGATCCGGTCGCGCCGGCACCGCCGTCGCCATCGACCTCGGGCACCGAAGGCGACAGCTGGCTTTTCCTGCTCGTGATCCCCTTCATCGTGGTAGCTGCCGCAGTCTACTTCTACATCAAACGAAACCGCCCGACGTCCCGGTTCTGATCACGACACCGACCGAGCGCAACCCTCGTCTCCGGCACATTGACGAGCGTCCCCGGTCCGCAGCAGACTTGCCGCGCTGCAGGATAGGGGAGGACATCATGGTGGACCGGGATGGCGCGCATGAGGGGCAGTGCCGGTGCGGGCAGGTGCGGTTTCGCGTCAGAGGAGCACCTATCATCACCATGGCTTGTCACTGTATGGGCTGCCAAAGAATGACTGCGAGCGCTTTCTCGTTAAGCGTTCTGTATCCGAGCCATGACTTCGAGGTGTTGGAGGGCGAACCTACGATTGGCGGCCTTCATGGGGCGACGCGCCATTTCTTCTGTCCGCATTGCATGAGCTGGCTCTTCACCCGGCCCGAAGGCATGGACGAGTTCGTCAATGTACGCACGACCATGCTTGAGGACCCGAGCCGGTTCGTGCCCTTCGTCGAAACCTGGACTGCCGAGGCGCTGCCCTGGGCAAAGACGCCAGCGGTCCACAGCTTCGAAAGACTGCCGCCAATGGAGCGCTATCCGGAATTGGCGGCAGAGTTTGCTCAGAGATTCCTATAGAAGTCTTCGGACTGAAAAAGCCTATACGATGAAGAAATCCTTCTCCGTGATCGAGAGATGCTTCGAGAGCTTTGCGATCGCTTTCTGAGAGGCCGAACCGGTGCCATCGGGATCGTAGTAGAGATACCCGGTGTCCTCGTTGTAAATGACTCGATCGCTCCGGTCGTGCGCAGAATCTCCGGTCCAGAAAGCATCCGATTTCAGGCGCCCTTTGGCGCCAGCCTTGGTGAAGACGTCCTTCTCCAAGTAGATGCTGTCGTACTTCACCGAGAAATCGGTGACCGTGTCCACATTCGACTTGCTTGGAGCAGTCTCAAAAACGAACTTGTCGTTGCCGCGGCCTCCTGAAAGGGTGTCCTTGCCTTGGTCGCCCGAGAGGTAATCATTGCCGGACGAACCGGCGAGCTTGTCGTTTCCACGCCCGCCATACAGCCGATCATTGTCGCTCCCGCCATCGATGCGATCGTTGCCGCCATAGCCCTTGATCCAATCCCGTCCGGACTGACCGAAAATGCGATCGTTGGCTATATTTCCCAGAAGCCAATCATTCCCGGTGCCGCCGTCGATCGTTACCGCAGCGTAGTAAAAACGGGGGGATGTCAGATCGACTACGTCGTTTCCGGATCCGCTGTTGATCTGCGTTACATTGATCAGGCGTGGAGTGTCGACGTTCGATGTATCCAGATAGATCAGATCTCCGTCCGCCGTGCCGTTTACCGTATGAACATCGCTGGCATCACCCCAGGTGTCCACGCTTGCAATGCCTTGCACCTGGAATTCAGTCCCAGGTGTCGCATCGCCAGGAGTCCCGGTATCTACGAATGAATCGACCTTGAACGCTCCGGTCCAACTTAGATGAATCATGACACTAGCCTCAACAGATGAGCTTACCCCCGGCTGCCTTTTCATAGTTATCGTTGTAGACGACGTGGTACTTAATGACCATTTTGTTTGTAGAAGGTGTCACGGAAATAATATTGTCGTATATAAATCAAATGGTCCTACCTCTTAAAGGTTCGGAGTATCCTGCCTATTAGGATGATACCGCTAAACCTAAAAAGTATTTTTGCAAGCAGTTGGGATTAACATAAGTTTATTATTGCGCCGCAATAATACAGCGACGGTCTACGGAGCGCGGGGGCGGCTGCGCAGCATGATTATTACGGTTTTCTACATCACTATTCCTGGTTAGTCCGAACGCGCCACTACAGTCTCACTTTTCTCATTTAGGCTTATTGTCAGCAGAGCGCATGTTGATGGCGACTATCTACGTGGTCGCTCCAACTTTGGCGCAAGGCATGAAGCTGGACAGAGCGAATCTCGAACGAGCGAATAGCGAGACCACCCGTGGTTTCTCCAGCGCTCCTCTCGAGGATGTACAAACGATGACCGTCCGCGATCTTGACGGCTTGCAGCCGCACAGAGAAGCCTGGGACCGTCTGGCTTGGGAGTCACCTCAGGGCTTGGCCACCATGCTGCCGGCCTGGGTCGAGGCCACCTTTCGATACGGCCTATGGCCGCACTGGCGCTGGATGTGCTGCTTTGCCTATGCCGGTGAGCGGCTGATCGGCGTGATGCCGGTCGTGATCACCCCTCATCCGATCCTCGGCCATCGCCGCCCTTTGCTGCGCACCTACGGCAAGCTGACGACCTCGGGCGACATCGCCCTGGCACCCGATTGTGCGGCCGAGGCGCTCAAGGCCCTGCTCAAGGAAGTGGCGCGTCAGGAGCCGCGCCATGTCGGACTGGATCTGCAGGCGGTGCGGCAGAACTCGCCGATCTGGTCGGCGCTGCGGGATGGGGCTGCACAGCATCTCGTGCGCTCCAGTGCGTGCCAAGGCTTCTCCATTCTCGACGTCAGTGGAAGCTTCGAATCTTTTATCGGCAACCTCAAAAGGATGTCGAGTGATCTGGGGCGGTATCATCGCAAGATCGAAAAGCGCGGAAAGGTTCGGATTGAGACCGTAAACGGCCCTCATGCCCGGGCCGATTTTCTGCCTCGGTTCCTGGCACTGGAGGCAGCGGGCTGGAAGGGACGCTGTGGTGGCGCCATTCTCAACAACCCGGACTCGCTCGCTTTCCACACGGCTCTCGTCGAGAACTTTGCCGCCGAGGGGCGGCTGGCGTGGCATCTGATCTGGGTCGACGATACCCTCGTGGGCGCGCAACTGGCATTGAGATGCAATAGATCGCTCATGCTGCCGAAGTACACATTCAACGAGGATTTTGCCGAGTGCCGCGTCGGCACACTCCTGACCGAGGCCGCCTTCCGGGATGGATTTGCCCAGCCTGAACTGCACGAGCTCAACCCGATGAGCAAGGCTCAGGCCCATACCTACTGGCACTTGCCCGAGGAGAAGTATATCGACGTGCACCTTGTGCGCCGGGCGGCCGTGCCGATGCTGTTCCACCTACCGCGCGTTTGGTTGCGCAAGGCCTATTGGACCCATATTCGGCCTCGGGTGCCCGAGGCCGCCAGGAAACTCTATCGTCAATTCAAGCGCCGCGGCGGCCGCAAGCCCAAACGGGCCGCAGAGGTTCAACCCACCGCGAAGGTCAATCGAAAGCATACGGGGCAGGCGGTTGTTCTTGCCCTATTTCTTGCACCGTTCACAGCAGGGGCATGGTCTCTCATGGAATGTGGCGCATCCGAAATGGAGTGTCGGGCACAATCCCATAGCCGGCCCATTGCCAGGGGCATGATCCGTGCCTGACATCCTGGGGAAGTCTCATTCCAGATGAGAGGCTCGGTTAGAAGTCGCCGGCGCCTGCTTCGATCGGGTTCCCTGCCTCAGGTTGAGCTTAGCCATAAGGTCTTTGCCTCGTTTCCATGCCCATTGCAGGTGGCAGGCAAGAGCCGGGGCCTGAAATGAAACGCAGCCCCGCTATCTGAGCATTTGCGAATGTGTGCCGAAGGTTTTAAATCAGCGGCACATCAGGAGGGCAGGGTCCCTTCGCCCCAGGGGTTTTAGCTTCATGGCCGTCGTTCTCGACCTACTGAACAAGGATCAACGCCCTCGCCATCCGGAAAAGGCGCATCGGCCGGATCAGCCCGTTCAGCAGCGCAAGCCCGAATGGATCCGCGTGAAGGCTCCGGGTTCGCCGAAATGGGCCGAGACCAACCGGATCGTGCGCGAGAACAAGCTCGTGACGGTCTGCGAGGAGGCGGGTTGCCCCAATATCGGCGAGTGCTGGGAGAAGAAGCACGCGACCTTCATGATCATGGGCGACACCTGTACCCGGGCCTGCGCCTTCTGCAACGTGAAGACCGGCCTGCCGCAGGCGCTCGATCCGAACGAACCGGAGAGTGTGGCAAAGGCCGTGGAGAAGCTCGGCCTGGAGCACGTGGTCATCACCTCCGTGGACCGTGACGACCTCGCCGATGGCGGCGCACGGCATTTCGCCGACGTGATCCACGCGATCCGCGCCCGGTCGCCGAAAACCACCGTCGAGATCCTGACGCCCGACTTCCTGAGGAAGCCCGGCGCGCTCGAGGTCGTGGTCGCGGCCAAGCCCGACGTGTTCAACCACAATCTCGAAACGGTGCCGTCCAAGTACCTGAAGGTCCGCCCCGGCGCGCGTTATTTCCACTCCATCCGCCTGCTGCAGCAGGTGAAGGAGCTCGACCCGACCATCTTCACCAAGTCCGGCATCATGGTCGGCCTCGGCGAGGAGCGGAACGAGGTGCTCCAGCTCATGGACGATTTGCGCTCTGCGGATGTGGATTTCATGACCATCGGTCAGTACCTCCAGCCGACGAAGAAGCACCATCAGGTGATCCGATTCGTGACGCCGGACGAATTCAAAGCCTATGAAACCACCGCCTATGCCAAGGGTTTCCTCCTGGTCTCCTCGACTCCGCTGACGCGCTCCTCGCATCACGCGGGAGAGGATTTTGCCAAGCTGAAGGCGGCTCGTCTGACGAAGCTCGGCTAGAAACTGACGAGCATTATTCGGACGCGGCATGCAGCGCATTCTGGTCATCGGCACCCCGGGCGCGGGCAAGAGCACCCTGGCAAGTCGCCTCGCCGGGCGCCTGAACCTGCCGCTGATCCATCTCGACAGGGAGTATTTCGGCCCCGGCTGGACCATGCCCTCCAAGGAGCAATGGCGCGAGCGGGTAAAGGCTCTCGCGGCCCGGCCGGCCTGGGTGATGGACGGCAATTACGCCAGCACCTTCGACCTCCGCGTGCCTCGCGCCACCGCCGTCATCTGGCTCGACCTGCCGCGCTGGCAGTGCAGCCTGAGCGTACTCTGGCGCGTAGCGAGGAACTATGGCCAACCGCGGCCCGATCTCGGCACCGCCGGTCCCGAGCGCTTCGACTGGTCCTTCATGCGCTGGATCTGGTCCTATCCCCAAAAGATGCGGCCAAAGACCATTCGCATGCTGGAGCGCCTGCGGCCCGATCAGGGCGTTTACGTGCTGCGTTCCCGCTCCGACATTCCGGCCGTGGAGGCCGCGCTTTCAACCCTTAAAGAGGCCGCCTGAGCATGCCGACCTTTCGCACCACGCGTTCCGTCAAGCATACGCCGGCTCAGATGTTCGCCCTCGTCGCCGATGTGGAGCGCTATCCGGAGTTCTTGCCCCTGTGCGAGGATTTGCGGGTCATGCGCCGCGTTCAGAGCGGGGAAGGGATCGAATCTCTGGTCGCAACCATGTCGGTGGGCTACAAGGCCATCAAGGAAACCTTCACCACCCGGGTGACCCTGGACGATCCGCGACTGAAGATCACGGTCGAATACGTGGACGGCCCTTTCAAATTTCTCGAAAATCGATGGACCTTCCGCGAGGTGCCCGGCGGCTGCGACGTGGAATTCTACATCAACTATGAATTCAGGAGCTTCGCGCTCGGCCTCCTCATGGGCAGCGTCTTCGACAGGGCCTTCCGCAAGTTCACCGAAGCCTTCGAGGAGCGGGCGGACGAGATTTATGGGGCGCCGTCGAAGACTCAAGTCGGGGCGAGAACGGCCTGATCAGCGCACTGCCTGTTCCAGCAGGGCCAACGCATCCTCCACCGCCCGGCGGCGGACAATCTCCCGCCCCAGATCGCCGTAGCGCCGCTCCAGATGGATTGTTCCGGCTCCTTTCTGGGCCAGTCCGAAATGGACGAGGCCCACCGGCTTCGTGGCCGTTCCGCCGGTCGGACCGGCCACGCCGGTGATGCCGACAGCCACATCCGCCCGGGAATGGGCCAGTGCTCCCTCGGCCATGGCCCGGGCAACCGGTTCGCTCACCGCCCCATGGGCTGCGATCAACTCGGCCGGAACCCCGATCAGCTCGATCTTCGCCTCGTTGGAATAGGTCACGAACCCGCGCTCCATCACGGACGAAGAGCCGGAGATCTCCGTCAGCAGGGCAGCGACCAGACCGCCGGTACAGGATTCGGCGGTGGCGATCTTGAGGCCCTTGTCGCGATAGGCGTCCAGGAGCGTCGCAGCGCGGTCCGTCATCTCGGGCCTCATGCACTCACCTCCGGCAGGCGGATCGTCGCGGCCGCCTGAGCGGCGATGCCCTCGCCGCGGCCGGTAAATCCGAGCTTCTCGGTCGTTGTCGCCTTGAGCGACACTTGGTCCAGGCGGAGCCCGGCAATCTCGGCAATCCGCTGCCGCATCGCTTCCCGGTACGGTCCCAACCGCGGCTTCTCACAGAGGAGAGTGGTGTCGAGATGGTCGACGATGCCGCTGCGCCTGCGGACAAGCTCCACCGCATGAGCCAGAAAGCGATCGGAGGAGGCGCCGCGCCATTGCGGATCGCTCGGCGGGAAATGGTTGCCGATGTCTCCATCGGCGAGAGCGCCAAGGATTGCGTCCGTCAGTGCATGCAGGATCACGTCACCATCCGAGTGGGCAATGACGCCTCGGTCATGGGGCACCTTGATCCCCCCGAGCCAGACATGATCACCATTACCGAAGGCATGAACGTCGAAACCGGTGCCGAGACGGGTTACGAAAGTCATCTGTCCGCCTTTCAAACGTCGCTCTGCCTCCTGGAAGTCCGCCGGGTGGGTGAGCTTGATGTTGCCGGGTTCTCCCTCGAAGACATTGACCGGCAGACCGGCCCATTCGGCCAAGGCGCCATCGTCCGTGAAATTGTGCAGGTCCGAAGCGGCCGCTTTGCGGTGCGCGTCGAGAAGGGCAGGGAAACGGAAAGCCTGCGGCGTCTGAATAGCCCTGAGTGTTGCGCGATCCGGCGTGGAGAGTACCTCGGACCGGTCCCCGATCACCTTGATCGTGTCCGTGACGGGTGTTCCCGGGACGGCTGCGCTCCATCGCTCGGCCGCTTCGATGGCCCGGTCGATAAGATCGGAGCCAGCAAAAGGGCGCGCCGCATCGTGAACGAGTACGAGCTCAGGATTCAGTCCTGCTAAGGCTTCGAGTCCATTTCGCACCGAATCCTGTCTCGTCTCGCCACCATGGACGCATGGCAGAATTGACGATGAGGGGGATGGTAAGGTCCGAAGCGCTTCTTCATAAAGGTCACAGTCGTCTGGATGGACCACCACGACGGTTCGACCGATCCCAGGGTGCGAAAGAAACGCCGAAAGCGTTCTTGCCAGAACAGGCTTTCCCTGGAGCCACCGGTACTGCTTCGGGATCCCTTCACCCGCTCTTGATCCACGTCCTGCGGCAACGATGAGGGCGGCAACTGACATTCGGGCGAGCTCTCTCTATCGAACGCTCTCCTAAGCGTGACGTGGGAAGAAGGCAAATCCTGTGGGAGGGGCTTGAACCGAGCGCTGAAATGGCTATTGATTAGGCACAATGAGTTTTGATCAAAAATTAGGCGCAGGCAGCTTCAGCATCGGTCCAGTACGGGTAGAAGCCGCCGCTATTCTCGCACCTTTGTCCGGAGTAACGGATGTCGCCTTCCGACGCATTGCCAAGCGTCTTGGAGCTGGCCTCGTCGTGTCCGAAATGGTGGCGTCGGACGAGCTGGTCGAAGGCTCGGAGGAAGCGCAGCTGAGGTCTGAAGGAGCCGGGATCGAGCCCCACGTCGTTCAGCTGGCCGGATGCGAGCCATACTGGATGTCGGAAGCCGCGCGAGTGGCGGAAGGGGCAGGGGCCGGAATCATCGACATCAATATGGGCTGCCCGGCCAAGCGGGTGATCGGCGGCTATGCCGGGTCGGCCCTCATGCGCGATCTCGATCATGCGGCTCGGCTCATCGAAGCGACCGTACAGGCGGCCAGCATTCCCGTGACCGTCAAGATGCGGCTCGGATGGGATCATGACACGATCAACGCACCTGAACTCGCACGCAGAGCGGAGAGCCTTGGGGTGCAAGCCGTAACGGTCCACGGCCGGACGCGCCAGCAGTTCTACAAAGGTCAGGCTGACTGGAAGGCGATCGCGGCCGTTGTCCGAAACGTCAGCATCCCTGTTATCGCCAATGGCGATATCGGCTCGCTCGAAGATGCGAAACGCTGCCTGTCGGCTTCGGGTGCCGCTGCCGTGATGGTCGGCCGCTCCGCGGTCGGAAGGCCCTGGCTCGTCGGTCAGATCGGTGCCGCGCTGCAAGGCGTGACGCTTACCGATCCGTCACCGGAGGCGAGGACCGAGATCGCCGTCGAGCATTACCAGGGACTCCTTTCCCTCTATGGTGAGAAGGTCGGCATCCGCCATGCCCGCAAGCACCTTGCCGCCTATGCCGATGTGGCCGTGGCTTCAGGCTTCCACATCGCACCGAGCATTCGGACCGCTCTCGTGACCTCCGAGGAACCTCATACGGTGATCGCCTTGCTGCGCTCCCTCTACAGCCGTCAGGATCGGGAGGCGGCATGACGATGGTGGCCATCAACGACCTCATCATGAATGCGCTGCCGATCCCGGTTCTGACCGTCGGACCGGAACACCGGATCGTGCATGCCAATGCGGCAGCCGAATCCTTCTTCGAAATGAGTCTGCGCATGATGCTGCGCCAAAAGCTCAGCGACTTCCTGCCCTTCGGCTCGCCGGTGTTGGCGCTCGTGGAGGATGTTCGCCAACGGGGCTCCAGCGTCAGTGAGCATCGCGTCGATATCGGCAGCCCGCGCCTCGGAGCGGAGCGCATCGTCGACGTCTCGGCAAGTCTCTTGGGTGATGACAGCGACAGCGTGATCGTCATGCTCCAGGAGCGGACGATTGCCGACAAGATGAACCGCCAGCTGACCCATCGCGGGGCGGCCCGGTCCATCACGGCGCTGGGTGCACTATTGGCGCACGAGATCAAGAATCCTTTGTCCGGCATCCGCGGGGCGGCGCAGCTCCTTGAGCAATCCGCGAGCGAGGACGACCGGCTGCTCACTCGGCTCATCTGCGATGAGACGGATCGCATCGTAAAACTCGTGGAACGCATGGAGCTGTTCGGCGAGGAGAGGCCGGTCGAACGCGGGGCGGTGAACATCCACGGCGTGCTCGACCACGTGAAACGCCTCGCGCAATCCGGCTTTGCCCGCCACATCCGTTTCGTCGAGAACTACGATCCCTCGCTTCCGCCGGTTCTCGGCAACCGCGATCAGCTGATCCAGGTCACTCTGAACCTGGTCAAGAATGCGGCTGAAGCGGTCGGCATCGATGCCCCGGACGGCGAAATCGTCCTATCGACGGCCTTCCGGACCGGCGTCCGGCTTCAGGTCCCCGGTTCCCAGGAACGGGTCAGCCTTCCGATCGAGCTGAGCGTCACCGACAACGGCCCCGGCATTCCTCCCGAGCTGATGAGCGATCTTTTCGATCCTTTCGTGACGACCAAGGTCCAAGGCAGCGGCCTGGGGCTTGCTCTCGTTGCAAAGATCGTCGGCGATCATGGCGGCATCGTCGAATGCGAACCGGCACCCAGACGGACCACTTTCCGAATTCTTTTGCCTATGCACCGCGCCGATGACGGCCGCGGCGCCGATTTGTGAGATTAAACGATGCCTAGCGGACAGATTCTTCTCGCTGATGACGATGCGGCCATCCGGACCGTCCTCAACCAGGCCCTGTCTCGGGCCGGATACGAGGTTCGCTCCACCAGCAACGCCGCCACCCTCTGGCGGTGGGTGGCTCAGGGGGAGGGCGATCTGGTCATCACGGATGTGATGATGCCGGACGAGAACGCCTTCGATCTCCTGCCCCGCATCAAGAAGATACGCCCGGAGCTGCCGATCATCGTCATGAGCGCGCAGAACACGTTCATGACGGCCATCAAGGCTTCCGAGCGCGGAGCCTACGAATATTTGCCGAAGCCCTTCGATCTGAAGGAGCTCGTCGCCGTCGTCGGCCGGGCCCTGTCTCGGCCCCGGAACGTTCCCACCGGAGCCAACCCGTCGCCGGAGAACGAGGAGATCCCGCTCGTCGGCCGCTCCCACGCCATGCAGGAGATCTATCGGGCTCTCGCCCGTCTGATGCCCACCGACCTGACCGTGATGATCACAGGCGAGTCCGGAACCGGCAAGGAACTCGTGGCAAAGGCACTGCACGATTACGGCAAGCGCCGGCAGGGTCCGTTCGTGGCCGTGAACATGGCGGCGATCCCGCGAGAACTGATCGAATCCGAACTCTTCGGGCACGAGAAGGGCGCCTTCACCGGCGCGACCGCTCGCAGCACGGGGCGTTTCGAACAGGCGGAAGGCGGCACGCTCTTCCTCGATGAGATCGGCGACATGCCCATGGAGGCCCAGACCCGCCTCCTGCGCGTCCTACAGCAGGGCGAATACACGACCGTCGGCGGCCGCGTGCCGATCAAGACCAACGTGCGCATCGTGGCGGCGACGAACAAGGACCTGCGCGTGCTGATCCAGCAGGGCCTCTTCCGCGAAGACCTCTATTTTCGGCTCAACGTCGTGCCCTTGCGCCTTCCGCCGTTGCGCGAGCGTGTCGAAGATATCCCGGATCTGGCCCGCCACTTCTTCGTGCTGGTAGAAAAGGAGGGCCTTGCGCGCAAGCAGCTCGACGTGGACGCCATGGACCGGTTGAAGCGGTACCGCTGGCCGGGCAATGTCCGTGAGCTGGAAAACCTAGTGCGGCGTTTGGCAGCCCTTTATCCCCAGGACACCATCACAGGGGCCATCATCGATGCTGAACTCGATTCCCAGCCTCTGCTTCCACCTCAGCCAGCAGGAAGGGCCTCTCAGCCGTCTCAGCAGAACTCGGAGGGACTGTCCGATGCCGTCGAGCGGCATCTGAACGAGTATTTCTCCGGCTTCAGGGACACGCTCCCGCCTCCCGGCCTCTATCACCGCGTGCTGCGCGAGATCGAGGGCCCCCTGATCGGCGCGGCCCTTGCAGCCACCCGCGGCAACCAGATTCGGGCGGCCGAGCTCCTCGGGGTCAACCGCAACACCCTTCGCAAGAAGGTGCGGGATCTCGAGCTCATGGTGGTCCGATCCAATCGCACCTGAAGTTTGGCCGCTGTAATAATTTGACCACAGTGTTGTGTTGGTGCATCACCCACTGACAGGGTGCTGAACCGAGGGCACCCGATTGGCGGGGCTTCAGTCTTGATCGAGCAGGACACCATTGCACAACGGCAGACGGCGGAACCGTCCCAGAGCGGCCTCGGCTGGCTGGGCTACGGCGCCGTGCTGTCGGCTCTGGCCTCGGCCCTTGCCACATTCCTGATTCTCGCCGGCGCGACCCCGCTGCTGCCGACTCACAATGTCGTGGTGTGGGTTTTCCTGCTGAACGGCTTGCTGATCGCCCTGCTTCTTGGGATCGTCGCCTGGCAGGCCCGGAAACTCGTGCGTGAGCGCAAGGCAGGGGCGGCGGCTGCCGGTCTCCATGTGAGGATCGTCGGGCTGTTCAGCCTAGTGGCGGTCCTGCCCGCCATCCTGGTCGCGGCCGTCGCGACGGTCACCCTTGAGCGCGGCCTCGACCCCTGGTTTACAGGCGCGCTGAAAGACCTGATGACCAACACGGTCTCCATCGCCCGATCCTATCGCGAAATGCAGTGCCGGACGCTCGCCCGAGAAACCCAGCTGATGGCTGCCGACCTCAACCGTGCCAAGGTTCTCTACGACGCAGACCGCAACCTCTTCCGGGAGTTCATGAATTCCCGTTCCGTCTTCCTCGGCTTTCCGCTCGCCATGATCGTGGACCCGGATGGCTCGGTAGTCGAGCGGATCGAGGTCAAGAAGCTTGAAAACGTTCCGCAGCCGACGCAGATCGATCTGCAGGAGGCCAGCAATCGGGAGGCTCTCTGCCTCTTCCCGAAATCCGGCAACATCTTTCGCTCCGCCTTGAAGCTGGAAGCCCATGGCGGACGCATCCTTTACGTCGCCAGGGAGGTCGATCCGCGGGCGCTGGAGTTCCCTCAGGTTGCCGAAGCAGGTGTGGCCTTCTATGAGGCCCTCGACCAGAAAAAGGCGGGCATTCAGATCGCCTTCGCTTCCATGTTCACGCTGATTGCGCTGATCGTGCTGCTCTCGGCCGTCTGGTTCGGGTTGAACTTCGCCAACCGTCTTGTCGCCCCCATCCGGCGCCTCATCCATGCAACGGACCAGGTTGCGACCGGCAATTTCTATGTCCAGGTGCCTGTGCGCCGGGGTGAGGGCGATCTCGGACATCTGGGCGAAACCTTCAACAAGATGACCTCGGAGCTGCGTCGCCAGCACGATGGGTTGACCACCGCCAGCGACCTCATGGATCGGCGGCGGCGGTTCACCGAAGCGGTTCTGGCGGGCGTTTCGGCTGGCGTCATCGGTGTCAATGCGCGAGGGCTGATCACCATCGTCAATCCGTCGACGGAGGCCCTGCTCGGCACCTCCCACAAAGAGTTGCTCGGTCAACCGATTACCATGATTTTGCCGGAGGTCGCGCCCCTCGTTGAGGAGATGAGCCAGGGACGTCAGCGCCTGATGCAGCAGCAGATCCATATTTCCCGGAAGGGCAAGGAGCGCACCATCAATGTTCGTGTGACCAGCGAGCAGGCGCGCGGGGGCCAGAGAGATCTCGTCATCACCCTCGACGACATCACGGATCTCGTGCTGGCGCAGCGGACTTCCGCCTGGGCGGATGTGGCACGGCGCATCGCGCACGAGATCAAGAATCCCCTGACACCGATCCAGTTGTCGGCCGAACGCATCCGCCGGAAATACGGCAAGGTGATCACCACGGACCGGGAAGTGTTCGATCAATGCACGGATACCATCGTGCGGCAGGTCGATGACATCAAGCGGATGGTCGACGAGTTCTCGTCCTTCGCCCGCATGCCGAAACCGACCATCGGCAACGAGGATCTCGCTGAGACGATCCGCCAAGTGATGTTCATGATGAAGATCGCTCATCCCGAGATCGAATTCGTCGATCGAGTTCCGGCAGGCTCCCTCATTGCACCTTTCGACCGCCGGCTCGTCTCTCAGGCCGTGACGAACATCGTCAAGAATGCAACCGAAGCGATTGCGGCTGTGCCGGAGGATGAGAGAGGTCAGGCGCAGATTTCGGTGCAGCTCGACGATACCCATCCGGATTATCTGATCCTGGCCGTGAGCGACAACGGCAAGGGGTTTCCAGTCGAAGGGCGGCAGCGTCTTCTGGAGCCCTACATGACAACGCGCGAGGGTGGAACCGGACTGGGTCTGCCGATCGTTGCAAAGATCTTGGAAGATCATGGAGGTGGCATGGAACTGGCCGACAATCCAACTGGCAGGGGTGGGCAGGTTCGCATGTGGATTCCGAAGACAAAGCATGTTGCATCGGAAGAGACATCGGCCGCTTCCAGCCGAAATGACTCTCGCAGGGCAAGCCTATGAGCGCTGATATTCTCGTCGTCGACGATGAAGTCGATATTCGTGAGCTGGTGGCCGGCATTCTTGAGGATGAAGGGCACCGCACCCGCACAGCCGGCACATCCGATGAAGCTTTGGCCACCATCGAAACGCGGCGTCCTCACCTCGTGTTCCTCGACATCTGGCTGCAGGGAAGCCGGCTTGACGGGCTTCAGGTTTTGGAGATCATCAAGGCCCAGCATCCTGATCTGCCGGTTGTGATGATCTCCGGCCACGGCAACATCGAGACGGCAGTCTCGGCCATCAAGACGGGCGCCTACGACTTCATCGAGAAGCCCTTCAAAGCGGACCGGCTCGTCCTTGTCGCCGAGCGTGCCCTCGAGGCATCGCGCCTGAAGCGCGAGGTCCGCGACCTGCGCTCTCGTTCCGTTCAGGCCAGCCGCATTGCGGGCAGGTCGATCGTCATCAACCAGCTGCGGCAGGCGGTGGAACGTGCGGCGCCGACCAATGCCCGGATCCTGATCACGGGTGCGCCCGGTTCGGGCAAGGAGCTGACAGCCCGGACCGTTCACAGCCTCTCCACGCGCGCCAACGGCCCGTTCGTCGTCCTCTCGGCCGCAACGATCACGCCCGACACCATGGAGGCGGAGCTCTTCGGCACCGAAGCCAGCGAAGGCGGGGGGCGTCGTGTCGGCGCTCTCGAGGAGGCCCATGGCGGCACCCTCTATATCGACGAAATCGCCGATATGCCGCGGGAGACACAGAACCGAATCCTGCGCGTGCTGGTCGATCAGAACTTTCAGCGCGTCGGCGGAACGACACGGGTCCATGTGGACGTACGCATTGTTTCATCCTCCGGCCGCGACCTGCCCGCTGCCATTGCGGCAGGGCAGCTCCGGGAAGACCTGTTCCATCGGCTCGGCGTGATTCCGATCCGAGTGCCGTCTCTCGCCGAACGGCGCGAGGATGTACCGGAGCTGATCGAGTTCTTCATGGAGCAGATTTCGTCCACGACAGGCCTCCCGAAGCGACGCATTGCGGAAGACGCCATGGCGGTCCTGCAATCGCACGACTGGCCAGGCAATGTGCGGCAGCTTCGCAACAACGTCGAACGGCTGATGATTCTCACCTCCGGCGATGCCGATGCGGAGATCACCGCCGACATGTTGCCTTCCGAAATCGGCGCGCTCGTTCCGAGCACTCCAGGCGGGGCAGGGGGTGAGAAGCTCATGAGCCTCCCTCTTCGTGAGGCCCGTGAGATCTTTGAGCGTGAGTACCTCCTGGCGCAGATCGCACGCTTCAGCGGCAACATCTCCAGAACGGCTGAGTTCATCGGCATGGAGCGCTCGGCGCTGCACCGGAAGCTGAAATCTCTCGGGATAGGCGGGTAAAGACGCTTCACCGTTACAGGACACCGTCAGTTCTTTTCGGGCTGAAAGAACGAAAACCTACAATCCACGGGAAAATATGCTCCGAGGGGGTAGAACCGTTGCGCCCCCCTTGCCGAACGGCGCTGTTCGCACTGTAATAGACATGCCGGTCACCGACCGCACGAAAGCGGACAACCATATTCAGGCGGCCCCATAGCCAAGACCGGCGGCGATGGGCTGGCGAGGCAACTTCAATGGCGGGCGATCGCGCGCAGAATCTTCAGGACACCTTTCTGAACTACGTCCGGAAGCAAAAAATCCCCCTGACGATCTTTCTCGTGAACGGGGTGAAGCTTCAGGGCGTCGTCACCTGGTTCGACAACTTCTGCGTCCTTCTGCGCAGGGATGGTCATTCCCAGCTGGTTTACAAACACGCCATTTCCACCATCATGCCTGGACAGCCCGTCCAATTGTTCGACCAGATCGACGAGGCTGGCGAGAAGGCTTGAGGTGACGGAACCACGCAGTCCGGGGGAAGAACGTCTCGCTCAGCTTGCCGAACCTGAGAAAGAGGTTGCGGCCGGAACGAGGACGCTTGTTATCGGTCCGTATCTTACCCGCAGGCGGCGTGGTTCAGGTGAAACAGACGGGGAGGGCGCCAATCCGCGCCCTTCGGAAGCACGCCTCGATGAAATCACCGGCCTCGCGCTCGCGATCGATCTGACCATTACGCAATCCCTGATAGCGCCCCTATCCTCGCCTCGACCTGCCACTTTCATCGGCAGCGGCAAAGTCGACGAGCTGGCCGGACTGATCCGGGCTGAGGAGATCGGCCTCGTGGTCATGGATTGCGCGCTCAGCCCTGTGCAGCAACGCAATCTTGAGAAGGCCTGGGGGCAAAGGTCATCGACCGCACCGGCCTGATTCTTGAAATCTTCGGGCGGCGGGCGCGGACGAAGGAAGGCACCCTCCAGGTCGAACTGGCCCATTTATCCTACCAGAAGGGCCGGCTGGTCCGCTCCTGGACGCACCTCGAGCGCCAGCGCGGCGGCTTCGGCTTCCTCGGCGGCCCCGGCGAGACGCAGATCGAAGCCGACCGGCGCCTGATCCAGGAGCGCATGAACCGGATCGAGCGGGACCTGGAGAGCGTCGTGAAGACACGCTCCCTGCACCGCACGAGCCGCAGGCGGGTGCCTTACCCCATCATCGCCCTTGTCGGCTACACCAATGCCGGCAAGTCGACCCTGTTCAATCGCATGACCCAGGCCGACGTTCTGGCCGAGAACATGCTGTTTGCGACCCTCGATCCGACATCCCGAGCCATCGATCTGCCGCACGGCGAGAAGGCCATTTTGTCGGACACGGTCGGCTTCATCTCCGATCTTCCGACCATGCTGGTAGCGGCCTTCCGCGCAACCCTGGAGGACGTGGTCGAAGCCGATGTCCTGCTGCACGTTCGCGATGTTTCCCATGGAGAAACCGACGCTCAGGCCGGCGATGTCGCCATCGTCCTGCGCGAACTCGGCATCGATCCGGACGATACGAGACGCATCATCGAGGTCTGGAACAAGGCGGATTTGCTTTCGCCCCAGGATCGTGAGCGGCTTGCCACCGCGTCGCACCGAACGGGCGAGGAGAGGCGGCCCATCCTCATCTCGGCACTGACCGGAGACGGCATTCCCGAACTTCTTGCCACCATTGAGCAGCACCTGGCCATGGGACGGCTGACCTATGAGGTCGATGTTGCGCCGGAAGACGGGCAGGGGCTCGCTTGGCTGCATGAGAACACGGAAATCCTGGCCCGCGAGACGAAGGAGAATGGGCATACGATCCTCCAGATTCGTCTCGTGTCCGGCAAGGAACCCCGCTTCCTCAACCGGTTTCCCGAAGCCCGCGTTCTATGAGGAAGGGCCGGGCTCGCGCTCGGTCAGCTTCGCCGCGACCCATAGCTCTTCCATCTCCTCGAGCGATGCTTCATCGAGGCTCCTGTCCTGCTCTCCGAGAGCCAGCTCGATCGCCTTGAACCGCCGCTCGAACTTGGCGTTCGTTCGCCGCAAGGCTCGCTCGGAATCGATGCCGAAATGCCGCGCGAGATTGGTGACGGAGAACAGAAGGTCCCCGATCTCGTCCTCGATCCTGTCTCGCGCGCCGGATGAAGAGGCTTCCTTAACCTCCTCCAGCTCTTCATGAATTTTGTCGATGACTTGAGCGGCCTCCGGCCAGTCGAAGCCGACCTTGGCAGCTTTCGCCGTCAGCTTCTGGGCACGTGTCAAAGCGGGCAGGGCCGCTGGAATTCCGCCAAGGAATCCGGCCTCGTGAGCCTCGGGCAATTGTCCCAACTTCTCGCGGGCCGCACGCCGCTCGGCCTTCTCTTCGCTCTTGATCGAGTCCCAAAGGTTCTTCACCTCCTCGGGCGATAGATCTTCGGTGTTCCCGAAGACGTGGGGATGGCGCCTGATGAGCTTTCGCGTGATGGCTTCGACCACATCGGGGAAGGCGAACGCACCCTGCTCTTCCGCCATACGGGCGTGAAAAACCACCTGAAGCAGCAAATCCCCGAGTTCGTCCCGCAAATCCGCCAGATCGCCGCGCTCGATGGCGTCGACGACCTCATAGGCTTCCTCGAGCGTGTAGGGCGCAATTGACGCGAAATCCTGCTCCAGATCCCAGGGGCAGCCGGTTCCGGGCGTGCGCAGGGCCGCCATGATCTCGATGAGCCGCGTGATGTCCGTGGAAGGCTTCATGATCAATTTCCTGGTCGCTTCGCCGATGTCATAGCCTGAGGACAAAACGCGGGGCTAGCTGGATTTGCGCTATGTCCCTGCTTTAGCGGTATAAGGATGAGTGAGATGCTTCGGGCGTATTGAGGGCAGAACCATATGAGAGCGCGGGTCAAACTGGTCGATGGCATGATGTTCGTGGGCGAATCCGGCAGCGGCCACGCCATCGTCATGGACGGAGCTCCGGAATATGGTGGCCGCAATATCGGCATCCGTCCCATGGAGATGCTCCTCATCGGTTTGGGCGGATGCACGGCCTTCGATGTGGTTCAGATCCTCAGAAAAGGCCGTGAGAAGGTCACGGACTGCGATGTCGAGGTCACGGCCGAGCGGGCCGAAACCGATCCCAAGGTCTTCACCGCGATCCATATCGATTATCGCGTCAAGGGCAGGGGTCTAGCACCCGCCAAGGTGGAGAGGGCAATCGAGCTTTCCAAGGAAAAATACTGCTCCGCCTCCATCATGCTGGGCGCCATGGCCAAGATCACCCATTCCTGGACCGCGATCGACGAGGCCGAGGAGGCGGAGGTCGCCTCCTCCTGATCTGTCAACATCCGGGACCGCGATCATGAAGATGTTCTTCTCGGAAGCTCAACTGGCCCACCAGCCCAAGCAATATATGGTGCATGGGCGGATTGTGGATCCTTTTGAAAAGCCGGACAGGGCCACGACGCTGGTCGACGCCTTGGAAACGCAAGGATTGGTCAAGACGGATCCGGGCGATTTCGGCCGGGATGCCATCTTGGCGGTCCATGCCGAGCATTACGTGGATTTTCTTGAAGACGCCTACGATCGGTTTCTAAAACTCCCCAATCACGGCCCCGAGGTGCTGCCGAACGTCCATCCGTATCGGGGGGCCGGGATTGATCTGGAAGAGCGCGGCAGGCCGCGTACGACAGGGATTCTCGGCCAAGCGGGCTGGTATATGGGTGATATGTCCTGCGCGGTCATGGCGGGCACCTTCCAGGCCGCATACGCCTCGGCGCAGACGGCGATTGCGGGTGCGGAGGCGGTGCTGGCGGGAGAGCGAGCCTCTTTCGCCCTTTGCCGGCCACCCGGCCACCACGCCTATGCCGACCGGGCCTCGGGCTTCTGCTTCTTCAACAATGCTGCCATCGCGGCCGCGGTACTGCGCAGCCATTTTCCTAAGGTGGCCATTGTCGATTTCGATACGCATCACGGGGACGGCACCCAGGCGATCTTCTATACGCGCCAGGACGTCTTCTACGGCTCGGTGCACACCGATCCGTCGTCCTATTATCCGCATTACGCCGGATACGCGGATGAAACCGGGGCAGGGCCGGGTGAGGGAGCCAACCATAATCTGCCGCTGTCTCCCGGTGCGGACGACGAAGCCTTCATCGACGCCAACCAGCGCCTCGCGCTGGCGGTCCAGGCCCATGGAGCCGAGGCGCTAGTGCTGTCCGCCGGTTGGGACGCGCATCGGAACGATCCGCTGTCGAAGCTCAATGTCACGTCGGAGGCCTTCGCCCGCATCGGAGAAATCTGGGGCAAGATCGACCTGCCGACCCTGATCGTCCAGGAAGGCGGATATTCGCTAGCGGCCGTCGCCGAAGCCGCTCCGGCTTTCATCACCGCATTCCGGGCGAACGCGGCGGAATAAGCCTTGTGACTGAACCGACGCGAGCTCCGTTTCGAGACAGATCGGTGAGCCTTTGAACCGCACGATCCCGGAGGTGGGCTCGGAAGGGCGTCGCAATACTCCTTTAATGATGCGGCAGGATTAAGCGACGCTACAAAGAAATTGGCTCCCAGAGAGGGCCTCGAACCCCCATGCCTTTCGGCGGCGCGTCAACAGCACGCTGCGTCTTCCAGTTTCGCCATCTGGGAATATACTCGTGACATTTTAGTGATAAACCGACGCAGACTGAAACATTTACTGTGTATTGTCAGTTTCGTTGTCGAACATCTTGAAAACAATCTATTGTCTATTGCCTGTTAACCACAAGCTTCGGGCTTTAACTATTGTGAACTACCCCAAGGCATGTTCGCCAGGATAAGTACTTGCTGGAGCTTACTCTCTTGAATTAACGCCTAAGAGGCAACATGGCGGGGCAGCCGTTGTCCGGCAGAACCTGCAGGCGTCCAGCGATCTGTTCGGGCGACGAGCGCCTTCAGGCAATTGACCACATAGGATGCCAATGGTTCGCTGCGCATGAGCTTGGGATACCGGCTCCGGTGCGTACCAGCCAGATTGTTCGCAGCCAGATGGAAAATATGCGCGGTAAAGCGGCTCCTCGTCGTCAGCCAGTTCCGTTTGATCTCATGGTAGCGGGGTAGCGGTGCAGATATGGGTACCGGGCAATGGCCCGCATGGGTCTTAGCGGAGCGCAACCGAAACAGTCTGCCGCGCTCTCCAGACTCGGGTAAGTGTAGGGCGGCTTCATCCAAACTCGTCGCGCAGATCCTTGCCTTGCAGGGCAGGTCGCACGCCAGCTTGGAATCCACCTTTCTACAAACCATGTCAGAACTCATTAGACAAGTCACTGATTGTCCTTATTTGAGATGTCACCTCTGGGAGTGACTGCTGAGAGCTCAGCCCACCTTGAACAGGCTCTTGGCCTGCCCTCGCCGGCGAGGTGCTTTGCGGCTGCGGCTCATGTCGAGCTCCTTCTGCCGCTCGGCGATATAGGCTAGAACCGGCCCCAGCCGCTTGTTCTCGACAACTGCCGCCTGCTCCACCTGCTGGCGGCGGTCAAAGGTTCTGTACGGCAGCTCCAGGCCCTTGTGCTTGATGGCAAAGCGCCCATCCAGATAGTCGTAGACGGTCACTCGCTGGCGGGCGAGGGACAGCGTGATCGCGCTCGGCTCGAGAATGAACAGCACCTGGTCGTACTGCAGGGTCAGACTGCGCGAGACCGTCCGCTCCTCCCGCCAGGCGAACACGTCATCCAGCTCATCGTCTTCGCTGAGCGGGCGATGCAGGTCCTTGTCGCTGTAGGGCGCTTTGGCAAAGCGGCGGTTGAAGTCCGCCATGAACGCCGGCAGGAAGGCATTGCCCGCCTCAAGGGTTGAGATCCCAGCCAGACGCAGCTCCTTGACCAGCCGGTCCTGCAAGGTGCCATTCGCGCGCTCCACGCGGCCTTTGGCCTGCGGAGCATTGGCGCAGATGATGTCGATGTTGAGCTGATGCAGCGCCCGGCCGAACTGGGTCATGCCGTCACCTCCCACGGCTCCTCTGCCGTTGACCCGGAAGACGGCGTGCTTGTCGGAGTAGAACGCCACCGGCTTGCCGTAGGCCTCCAGGTACTCCCGGGTCGATCGGAAATAGTCGAAGGTCGACTCGGTCTCGACGAACTTCAGATGCATCAGCCGGCTGGTGGCATCGTCAATGTAGACCAGCAGCGTGCAGGGCGGACCACGATCCTCAAACCAGTAATGCTCGGAGCCATCGATCTGGACGAGTTCGCCGACGCAATCACGCCGGTAGCGCGGCTGGTGCACGCGCTTGAGCCGCTGTTTGCGGTCCTGCCACAGGCCCGCCGCGAGCATCCAGCGCCGGATCGTCTCGACGCCCAGATCGATGCCGTGCCGCTCGGCGAGCTTCTCGCAGGCAAGGGTTGGACCGAAATCGGCATAGTTGGCCGTGATGAGCGCCAGCACCTCGGCGCGCAGCGCCGCCGGGTAGGAGCGGTTGCTGAGCCTGCCGCGCCGGCGCGACACCAAGGCCGCGGGACCGCCGGTCTGATAGGCCTTGAGCAATCGGAACACCTGACGCCGTGTGATCCGCAGCAACTGGGCAGCTTCATTGACCGTGATGTGCTCTGCCATCACGTCGCGCAGAACATGCATCCGGTCGATCTCGGGACGGCTCATGGCAAGGACCACCATAGAAACGAAGCTCTCTGCTGCAAATGACACCGGGAGGAGGTGACATTTGTAACGAGGAGAGCGGTGACATCTCTATCGAGGACCTACAAACCAAATTCGCATAAGATATATTATGGAACTTAAATTGATCTGTCTTCGGGGAGAGCGATACGCTTGTGGCCGTTTCGACCGCGCTTTTCCGGTTCCCTCATGACGTTCAGCGTCAGCGCGTTTCGAACTGTAACCCATCATAAGCCGGTTCGATATGCTGCGGCAGCTCTCGCCGCAATGTCTCGTAATCCAGGTCCGTGTGCAGGTTCGTCAGGATGGCGCGTTTCGGCCTGACCTTCTCGATCAGCTCCAAAGCTTCCGACAGCGAGAAATGCGACGGATGCGGTGTGTAGCGCAAGGCATCCAGGATCAGGATCTCCAAGCCTTCCAGGGTCGGCAGGCTCTCCTCGGGTATGTGGCTCACGTCCGGTGCGTAAGCGATACTGCCGAAACGAAAGCCAAACGCATCGATATCCCCGTGGACCATCCGGAACGGCAAGGCCTCGATGGCGCCGCCTGGTCCGGGAACCGCGGTCGTCACGCCAGACTGTAGATGGCGCATCTTCAGGATCGGCGGATAGCTGCTGCCGGCCGGTGTATCGAAGCAGTAGCCGAACCGCATCTGGAGCAGCTCGCTCGTCATTCGGTCGGCATAGATCGG
The DNA here is from genome assembly GCF_044784385.1 of Microvirga sp. RSM25. Lineage (NCBI taxonomy): Bacteria > Pseudomonadati > Pseudomonadota > Alphaproteobacteria > Hyphomicrobiales > Methylobacteriaceae > Microvirga > Microvirga sp. RSM25. Next base: position 1,872,628 of record NZ_CP173039.1, read on the forward strand.
GATCCGCTGATGCTGGACGATGGCGAGCGGACGCAGATCGTCGATCCCATGGATATGGTCCGCATGCTCATGGGTGATGAGAACGGCGTCGAGGCGCCGGACATCGGCTCCAAGAAGCTGCTCCCGCAGATCGGGAGTGGTATCGACAAGAACGGCCGTGGTCAAACCGCCAGGCCCCGTTTTCTCGACCAGAATCGAGCAGCGCCGGCGGCGGTTCCTGGGGTTGGACGGATCGCAGGCGCCCCAACCCACGCCGACGCGCGGGACGCCGGCTGAGGATCCGCAACCGAGGATCGTCACTCTCAAGGTCATGATGCGAGCGCCTGTCCCGATGCGGCATCGGCAGCGGCTGCCTTGGAAAACAGACGATAGAAATTCGCCGTCGTTAAAGTGGCAACGTCCTGGTCTGACATTCCGATGACGTCCGCGAGTACATGGGCGGTGTGAGCCACGAAGGCCGGCTCATTGGTCTTTCCGCGATTCGGGACAGGGGCCAGATAGGGCGCGTCCGTCTCGACGAGCAGACGCTCATGGGGAACTGACGCCGCGATCCGGCGGATCTCCTCCGAGTTCCTGAAGGTTAGGATACCGGAGAAGGAGACGTAGAGGCCGAGCTCAACGCCGACCCGAGCCAGCTTTTCGCCGGACGAGAAGCAGTGGAGAACTGCATCGAAACGCCCTCGCCTCATCTCCTCGGACAAGATTCGGATCATGTCCTCGTCGGCGTTGCGGGCATGAATGACCAAGGGCAATCCGGTTTCCCGCGCCGCCTCGATATGCGTACGGAAGACCCGCTGCTGCACGTCGTGCGGGCTCTTGTCGTAGTGATAATCGAGGCCAGCTTCGCCAATGGCGACGCAGCGCGGATGCACAGAGAGCTCAATCAGCCGCCCGGTCGGCACATCCGGTTCAACGGCCGCATTGTGAGGGTGCGTTCCGACAGTGCAGAAGATGCTGTCATACGCCTCGGCCAAGGCATGGTAGGTCTCGAAGCGCGACACATGGGTTGAGATCGTTACCATGCGCCCCACGCCGGCAGCAGAGGCCGCGGCCAGAACCTCGGGGAGGCGACTTTGAAAGTCCGGGAAATCCAGGTGGCAATGGCTGTCAACCAACATGGGTGAAGGCGCCCTCCTCTGCGGCGGCTAGCTGCATAAATCGGATCAGCTCATCCGTCTACCGACGTACGCCGTGCGCCGTTGCCACCGGCTCGTCGTCTTCCTTGGACTCCTTACGCAGCATCTTGCGCAGTCGCTCCTGATGCCTGCGGACCGGAGCCTCGTCCTGGTCCTGAGGCCGGACGACGGGCACAGCCAGGCACACGCTCTGGGCCGGAAGCACATCGCACCAGTCATGGATCAGGTGCTTGTAGCAGCGTCCCACCGGACGGATGTTGCGATCGAGATCATAGAGACCCACGGGCGTGACCCGGTTGTTCTCCTCCCGAAGCGCGGTATCCCAATCCATTTGATCGGTGAGCGAGTACCAAGTGAACCCGACGATCGGCACGCCAGTATTGCGCACCCTCAGCACATTCGCCCATTGCTTCCAGAGCCAATTGACCGCCTCGTCGCCGTTTGGGCCTTCGACGAGGTTCGTCTCGGTATGCATCACCGGCAGCCGGTAGCGTTCATAATATTGCCGGGTGATCTCGTCGTACCCGAACACATCGCCGGCCGCCCTTGTGTTGCCATCCGCCTGAACCCTGTGCTCGTTGGTGACGTAGTAGTCGTTCCCCATGATGCAGTGATGGCGCAGGGACGAGCGGCTGAGGAAGAAATGGTACTCGTCCCGCGTCATGCCGCTGTCCATCAGGAACTCATACATTTCGGAGTCGAGTCGCCGGCCGTAATTCAGGTCGAGTGACAGGAAACGCCGGGCATTCATGATCTCGGCCGGCTTAATGGCCGCCGGATTATCCGCGTGGAAATACTCGGACGACTCGCTCTGGATGAACAACGCATCCGGGCGAACCTTCAGGATCCGCTCCATGGCCAGCACATTCGCCATCACGATGTGCTTGAGAGCCATCACGAAAGCTTGGTCGCTGCTCAACTGTTCGTTCCACCAACCATAGGCAGCCGAGAACTGGGCGCAGATGAACATCTCGTTGATGGGCGTGTAGAGCTGAACCCAGGGAAAGCGCCGCGCGAAGTCTTCGGCGTAAGTGGCGAAAAGATTAGGGAAATCTGGATTTTGAAAGTTGCCGATCCAATCTGGAACGCCGAAGTGGCAGAGATCGACGATGGGGATGATATTGCGGCGCAGGATCTCGGCGAAGGTCATGTCCGCGAAGGACCAGTCGTAACGGCCCGGACCGATGAAGGTCTTGTGGAGCGGTGGACCGTAGCGCAGGACCTGGATGTCGAGCTCTTCCAGAAGCTCGAAATCCGTCCGCCAATGGGTGTAGTGGCCGCATTTCTCCATCTGATCGATGCGCGTGCGGCCATTATTGATGGTCGGGATGCTGTTCTCGATCCCGGTCGCAAACATGAAGGTGGTGAACATCGTGCGCTTCCGCTGAGGGCCCCTTAAAGGCCAATCAAAGCGGACGCGTCAGGACGCCTCCGCCTCGATATAACGCGGGAAAATCGGTGCAGGTTGCGGAAGGGCCGTCCCAGCCACCAGGCGATGCTCCGGCCCGACGGCCACAAGCACCCTGCCCTCCGGCGGAATCGCCAGCAGGTCGAGAAGCTTGGCAGCTGCCGTCGGCACGAACGGCTGGGCCAGAATGCCGACTGCCCGCAACACCTCGGCCGTCACATAAAGGACCGTGTTCATCCGCGCCGGGTCACTCTTGCGCAGCACCCAGGGCTCCTGGGAGGCGAAATAGCGATTGGCCTCCGCCACCACGGCCCAGATCTCGGCAAGCGTGGAGTGGACGGCAAAATCCTTCATGGCCGCCCTCGTCTTCCCCGGCAAGGCATCCGCCAGCCAGAGAATGTCCTGATCGGCCTGGGTGAACTCGCCGGGCTGCGGCACGGCGGAATCGCAGTTCTTTGCGATCATGGACAGGGAGCGCTGGGCGAGGTTGCCGAGATCGTTCGCCAGATCCGCATTGATGCGGTTGACGATGGCCTCGTGTGAGTAGTTTCCGTCCTGGCCGAAGGGCACCTCACGCATAAAGAAGTAGCGGATCTGGTCGACGCCATAGATGTCGGCGAGGTCGAACGGATCGACCACATTCCCGACCGACTTCGACATCTTCTCGCCCTTGTTGAGCAGGAACCCGTGCCCGAAAACGCGCTTCGGCAGCGGCAACTCGGCCGACATGAGGAAGGCCGGCCAATAGACCGTGTGGAAGCGCACGATATCCTTGCCGATGATATGCACGTCAGCTGGCCAATAGTGCCAGCGCGGGTCGCTTTCGTTCGGGAAGCCGCAGCCGGTCACGTAGTTGTTGAGGGCGTCGATCCACACATACATCACGTGCTTCGGATCACCCGGCACCGGCAAGCCCCAATTGAAGGTCGTGCGGCTGATCGAGAGATCCTGCAGGCCGGAGCGGACGAAACTCGTGATCTCGTTGCGGCGGGTCTCCGGACTGATGAAGTCCGGATTGGCCTCATAATGGGCGAGGAGCCGGTCCTGATAGGCGGACAGGCGGAAGAAATAGCTCTCCTCTTCGATCCACTCGACCGGCGTACCCGTCGGCGCGCGCCAGCTGCCGTCAGGCTGCTTCGTCAGCTCACTCTCGTCGAAATAGGCCTCGTCCCGGACCGAGTACCAGCCGGAATACTTCGAGAGATAGATATCGCCCTTCTCCTGCATCCGGCGCCAGAGTTCCTGGGTCGAGGGCAGGTGATCGGCATCCGTGGTGCGGATGAACCGGTCATAGGAGCAGTCGAGCCGGTCGGCCATAGCCTTGAACTTGGCGGCCATCTCATCGACGAAGGCCTTGGGCGTCGTGCCGCTCTTATCGGCCGTCTGCTGAATTTTCAGGCCGTGCTCGTCCGTGCCTGTCATGAAGAACACATCGTAGCCGTCGATGCGCTTGAAGCGCGCGATCGCATCGGATGCGACGACCTCGTAGGCATGACCGATATGGGGGGCCCCATTCGGGTACGAGATAGCCGTGGTGATGTAGAACTTCTGCTTGTCGGCCATGTCGAATCCTAAGTCCTGAAATCAAAAACCCTTCGGACGGGGCTTCAAGCCGCTCGCCGAACCGCGTCGGCGAGATCGTCGAACATCGTCAGGATGAAGGGCCGACGGTCGAGGTTGAACACGTCGATCTCGCGCGCCGAACGGTCGATCTTCTCACATACCTCTACCAAAGGCGCAAGGCGGGACGCGCCGAGCCCTGCCCTCTCGTGAAGCCTCTCCGATACCCAGCGCTGCACCGTTTCCAGGGTCAGCTCATAGCTGTCGTCCGCATCCCGCCTGGCGAGAGCTTCCGCAAGTGCGAGGACCTGCTTGGTGTCGGTTTTCGGCAAACCGTTCAGAAGCCGGGTGACCTGATCGATGAAGGCAACCTTGTCGGCGTCGAGCAGTTCCAGGGTGCGCCGAACAGAACCTTCCCCATAGCGCAACGCCTGATCCACCACATCCTGCGGGATATCGGTCCAGGGGGAGCCGAGGGAAGCGATGGCCCCTCTGATGTCCCTTTCCTCGAGGGGGCGGAGCAGAAGGCGCCGACAGCGCGAACGGATAGTGGGGAGAATCCTTTGGGGAGCATGGCTGACGATCAGAAATAGCGAGCGCGGCGGCGGCTCCTCGATCACCTTGAGCAGCGCATTGGCGCTTGAGATCGTCAGGTCCTCGGCGCTGTCGACGACACAGACCCGGTAGCCGCCATCGGCCGCCGTGGAGCCGAACATGCCAAGCGCCCGGCGGACCGCATCGACGGGAATGGTCGCCGACGGCCCCTTCTTGTCCGTAGCCGGAGCCCTCCGCAGAACCGAAAGGTTAGGATGCGAGAGAGCCACCACCTGGCGCGCCACATGCGAGTCGGCAGGCACATCCAGGCTTGAAATGGCTCGATCATTGCTCTTTCGGGGATCAAGAACCGTTCGCGCGACGCGATAAGCCAGGGTTGCCTTGCCGATTCCCTGCGCGCCGCCAATCAACCAGGCATGGTGAAGACGACCGCTGCGAAGGCCTTCCAGGAAGGCTTCCTCACCCTCCCGATGGCCGAAGAGGGCGAATTGCTCCCGGGGATGCGGCGCACCCTCGAACTGATCCGGTTCGGCCACGTCCTGATCGTCACGCGGCATCGGGGGACCTCACCGCCTGTTCGGTCATTTGAGGAAGGCGCTCTTGCAAGGCCGCCCAGATCGCGGTTTCGACCTCATTGGGATCCTGGTCCGCATTGATCACCACGCACCGTTTCGGTTCGGATCGGGCAATGGACAGATAGGCCTGACGAAGGGATTGGTGGAAGGAGATATCCTCTTCCTCAAACCGATCCGCCCCCTCGCCTTTCCCTGCCTGCCGCGCTCCGGCCCGAGCAAGTCCGGTTTCGGCAGGAAGATCGAGGATGAAGGTCAGGTTGGGCTTCACACCCTGCAGGGTCACCTTCTCGAGCTGGTCGATCAAACCCTTGTCGATATTGCCCAAGGAGCCCTGATAGGCTCGGGTCGAATCCGCGAAACGGTCGCACAGAACGTGGATCCCGCCCTTCAGCGCCGGCCCAATGGTCTTGTCGAGGTGGTCGATCCGGGCTGCGGCAAACAGCAGGGCCTCTGCGAAGGGTCCGAGTTGCTTGGCATGTCCCCCTAAGATGAAAGCGCGCAGTTCCTCGGCATACGGAGAGCCGCCGGGCTCGCGAGTCACGAGAACAGGCTGGGCGAGGTGTTGCAGCCGGCTTTTAAGCCTCTCGATCTGGGTTGACTTGCCCGCGCCCTCCCCGCCCTCGAACGTGATGAAGCAGCCTGCCATCAAATGCCTTCGATCACGCTCGTGAAAGCGCGGCGGACCCAGCCCGTGCTGAATTCCAGCAGGCCGTCCAGGGCCCGCTGACTCAGCGTCCCTTCCTGGATGTCCTCATTGGCGTAAAGCGGCATCTCGAGAGCCTGCATGTCACCGCGATTGACCTGGAGCCGGGCCACTTCGGTTCCCTTCTGGACAGGGGCCTTCAGAGGACCGGTATAGACGATGCGAGCGGTGACCCGTTCGCCTTCTCCACGAGGCACAAGTACACGAATTGGCTTCTTGGACACAAGCGGGAGCGATCGCCTGTTCCCACCGAAAACCTGAGCTTCGCCGACAACCTGCCCCTCGGCGAAGAGCTGCTGGGTTTCGAAGGCCCTGAAACCCCAATCCAGGAGTTTTCGGGATTCAGCCGCACGATCCTTCGCCGTCTTGAGACCATTCACGACCACGATCAGGCGCTGATCGTTCTGGACGGCTGATCCGATCAGGCCGTAGCCCGATTCATCGATATTGCCGGTCTTCAGCCCGTCTGCCCCAATATCGAGGAACACCAACGGATTGCGGTTCTGCTGGCGGATCTTGTTCCAGGTAAACTCACGCTCGCCGAAGATCTTGTAGAGGTCCGGATATGTCTCGATGATGTGAAGGGCGAGCTTCGACAGGTCCCGTACGGTGGTCTTCTGCTCCGGATGCCCGTAGCCGGTCGCGTTGCGGAAAGTCGACTTCGTGAGACCGATCTGCTTGGCCCGCTCGTTCATCATGCGGGCAAAATTGTCTTCCGTACCGGCAACACCCTCGGCAATGGCGATGGCCGCGTCGTTGCCCGATTGAATGATGAGGCCGCGCAGCAGATCCTCGAGCCGGATGGGTGTATTGACCTTGGCGAACATGGACGAGCCGCCCGAGCCCCCTCCGCCTTTCCGCCAAGCGTTCTCCGAGATCGTGAACTCGCTGTCGAAACTCAGGCGACCGTTCTTGATCTCGTTGAAAACCACCTCGGCCGTCATGGTCTTGGCCATGCTGGCAGGTGCGGTCAGTTCATCGGCATTCTTCTCGAAAAGGACCGCGTGGCTTCCTGCGTCCATAAGGATGGCGGTGGGCGCGCTGGTCTGAAAATTCTGCGCCTGCGCCTGCGCCACTTGCGGCCAAGCGGACACAAGGGAGATGGCACTCCACACAAAACCAAACACCGCCAGGCATCGGGCGACCTTAACGTGACGCATCGTCAAATTCTCCAGGATATTCCCCTAGGAGACCCCGAATCTGTAGCGCGTCAACAACAAATCAACGCCCGGCCACGCTAGCCTGTGCGAGATGTTACATAGATCGGGTCGAGTTGAATTCTACGAGCTACCGAAGCACGAACTTCGAAGGATTGGCAGCCGAATATGCGCCGCTTCTCTGGAAGCCGGACGGCGCGTTGCTGGCGGGTGCCTCGTAGAGACTGGCGACCATCGGGCGCGACGCGGGAGCTGTCCCGGGAGCCGCTGAGCTGATCCGCGCGATCGGGCTTGCCGCACCCGGGATCGTTCCAAGGTCGAACGGACGCTCAGGCGGAAGCGGCACATTGCTGGCAACGGCGCCGGATCCGGCGGACTGGGGAGTACGAGCCGGTACCGAATAGGCCTCATCGTCAGGCTCGTAGGTACGAAGGGCGATGGCCTGGCGAGGAGCGTTCGGCCGTGGCGTCGCCTGGGCCACCATCGTCGGAGCCGAGCCGGTCAGGGTTGCCGGTTGCCCATCCGTCCGGAGGCTCGCCAAGAGAATTCGGTCATCGCTGCCGTTGGTGGAGGCGCGACCGACATACTCGACCCGCACTCGCGCAGTCCCCGACTGCCGGAAGCCAAGTGCCGCGGCAGCCCGTTCGGATACGTCAATCACGCGGTTGCCATGAAACGGACCGCGATCATTCACGCGGACGATCATGGAATTGCCGTTCTGGAGATTCGTCACGCGGGCATAGCTTGGCAGCGGCATGGTCGTGTGGGCGGCCGCTATCGAATCGCGATCGAAGACCTCGCCATTGGCTGTCATGCGGCCGTGGAAATTAGATCCATACCAGGAGGCTAGACCCTCGCTGGCCCGCGGCGTTTCATTCGGAACGTAGGTGCGGCCGGCAACCGTATATGGCTTGCCTACCATGTCGCGGCCGCCGCCCTTCGGAATAGGCTGGCCATCGGCGACAACCTTAGGGCTCGGAGCCACGCCATACTTGGGATCGATGCCCCCTCTGACATTCGAGGAGCAGTTAGCTGCAGTCAGTGCGATCGCGGTCACGCCTGCAATGCGGAGGAGAGTCCATTGATTGAAGGAAGAGACACTTCCCTTCAGTCCGGTTTTCGCTTCAGCGCGATCACAAAGCATATCGTCTCGCATCCTATCGTCTGTACGGTGCACGGCGTTGCCCCATTGCCCGGACATCAAGTCAAAGTGGTTTGCGGGTCCTTAAAAAGAGGTTAAACGGCCGCGCTTGTCAATGGCTCAGCTCTAGAAATAAAACATTGTATCAATGGGTAGATTTAGCCTGTGAATCAATAAGATCCAGCAGAACCTGTCAGCAAGACTTTAACGGAGACTGGCCTGAAAACTGCGGAAAGTGGCAAGGCAACGGAATTCGACAACGAAGCTCCCATCGCAGCAGCTAGAATAGAGTTCCTTTTTAAATCAGGCTCTTAGCACGCATTGATCATCCGAGAGCCGTCAGGAGGTTTTCGCAAATGTCTATTGACCGCTTGACTCGGGCTCCTGGTCCGATTCACGAACTCATTTTGCGATGACTTGGTTAACGAAACGATCGCACCTGCCCGAAAGCCAAGCACTGAAGCCAAGCACTGACGGATCTGGAGAATGGCGGAGGGGGTGGGACCCTCCGATATGGACCCGCTAAGTCGTTGGTTTCTTATATTTCAAGGGGTTGACGAACCATACCTGTGTGGAGAAACTGGGTGGAATACCTGTATGGAGCCCTCCCATGTACCTCGTTAAGCGTCACCGCAAATGGTACGCAATCCACGACATCCCACCTAAGTTGAAGCCTGTCATGGGATTCGGAAGGTTCTCCAGGTGCCTCGAAACAGAGGATGAGAAGGCCGCCAAGAGAAGGGCGGACATGCTCTGGCTCCACGATTGGTCCAAGCAGATCGAAGAGGCCAAGCGAGGCGCACCCCACAAGGAGGAAAGCGATGCGGCTTTCTATCGTAGTCTCCTGGCGACAGCAGGGACGGAGGAGGAGAGGAAGCTCATCCTCGGCCAGATTGAGGATGAGGCAAGGGACCGATATCACAGGGCCTTGGAGAAAGCTGGTTATATCGATGAACGGGAGATCCCTCCTGATGAGGTCCCTCCTGGCTGGGAGGAATCTCAATGCTTCCTCAGTCTGGCAACCGGTAAGCTGGTTCCAACCTTGGAGCATCTCAATGAGTGGCTCCAAGCCCTGAATAACGAAGCCAAGACCAAGGACATGAAGAAGTCCACAGTCATCAGATTCGCTGAGGCATTCCCGTACCTTCAGGATGTGAACCGTAAGGACGTCCAACGGTGGCTGAACAAGAGGGTCACGGAGGAAGGACTTACGACCAAGACCCTGAACAGATACCTCTCAGAGCTACGCAGCTACTGGACGTTTCTCCGGTCTCTTGAGTTGGTCCCTGAGGAAGGGAGCCCCTTTGAGAAGTTGACCCTCAACGGCAAGAGATTCGAGGCAAGGAGGGACTTCTCCCCTGCCGATGTGGTCACCCTACTCCGTGCTGCGGAGGCCAAGAACGATAAGCACCTTAGCGATGTCATCACTCTTGCCATGTGGACAGGAGCGAGGATTGAGAGCCTGTGTAAGCTCAAGGTGGAGGACGTGAAGAAAGACCACGTTCGTATCGAGGACGATAAGACAGAGGCAGGGACACGCGATGTCCCCATCCATTCCAAACTAAAGCCCACCCTGAAGCGCCTCCTTGAGGAGAGCAAAGACGGCTTCGTTCTGTCTGGCCTGTCCGCCAACAAGTACGGTGACCGAAGTGACGCTGTTGGGAAGCGGTTCGGGAGGCTCAAGACCGATCTTGGCTTCGGGGATGCTCATGTGTTCCACTCAATCCGTAAGACCGTCACCACCATCCTTGAGAACGCTGGAGTCCCTGAGAACGTGGCGGCTGACGTCGTTGGTCACGAGAAGCCCCGTATCACCTACGGGCTTTACTCAGGAGGAAACAGTTTGGAGGTAAAGAGGAAGGCCATCGAGAAGTTGTCCTATCCTTTCTGAGGCTCTCCAATCCGGAACCCTAACGCGATACCTAAACCCGCTGGCACGCTGCTGCCCCTGAGGCTAAGGTAGGTCATCGACTATATGAGGCAGACGACGAAGTGTTGGAGCGTACTCGAATCTAACCACGGCTGGCGTCATACGTTCAAGATGAAGGCCCTCGCAATGGGAATACCTGAACGCATTAGCGATGCCATTACGGGGCACAGCACCACCTCTGTGGCGAGGAGCTATGAGACACCCACTATAGGCATGAAGGCAGAGGCTCTCAGCAGATTTCCGCGATATAAAATGTGAGGCGGTCTAAGCCCAAGCGCTCCCCAAAAAGACAGCGACCAGCATCCCAAGAGCGGTCAATACAACGGCTGCCAGTAACGGGACCACGAAGGATCTGATGTGATTGTTGGTCATGGATGCCCCCATCTACAACCCCTTAGATCAGATGAGAATAGGACCACAGTTTGAGGAGGGGGTTCGGTCAGTCTGAATTGAAATGGCAGTTATTTATATCCAAGTACGAGTTTATCCCAATCTGGATAACGACCCATCTGCACTACTACACGAAACAGTTGAGAGCTTATCTGGTCGGCATCCTCAAGGATGCTCATATTCTTTTGTGAGATGACGCCGCTGTGGACAGCTTGGGATCTTGCATCATAGGCACTTCTGAGCAGACGGAACACATGCTCGCGCTCCTCTGGTGTGCGCCCAAGCAGCCATGCACCACGCAGTCCTACCTTGTTCCTAAGTTCGCCCTTTGCTCCAGGACCGCTCTCGCCGTGCAGTAATAAGGATTCAATGGCGATGCCAAGATCGATAGCTCGATCAGCAGGTGACGCATGACCACGGGAGCGAGCTAAACGCCCAATACTGAGACTAAGGGAAGCCTGCTCTTTAGGCCCAAGTTTAGAGATCGCTTCATAGATCTCTGCAAGGATAGTAGGGTCGATTGCTCCTGATTGGATTGGTGGCGCAGCTAAAGTTCCACCCACGCCGCTTGATCCAAGTCCGTGATAAGCTAATGCAGGATGAACTGCGGTTGAGTAGCTCCATGAGGGGACAGGTGCGCATACTCCACTCAGGGCCATTGCCACCAACACTCGATCCTGCACTACGCTTTGACGTCGCATGAGGTCAGAAACTTCGCTTGGCGAGTTCCCGCCTCGAATTATGTTGAAGTCCGAACTTTCGATCAGGATAGCAGCACTCGGTATGCGCCAACGTTGTTGAGTAATACTGAAATCAAAGATTGGCTGTCCGTCCCGTCCAATGCGGAATATTGCCTCTCGCTCCCTAGTTGCGGGGAGCTGCTCCGGAGGGATCACCTGCACTCCCGGTCCAAGTATGATGGCTGATGAAACCGTTACGCCTGATACACAGCATACGAACGCCGTCAACCCCTTGCGACTGGACAGTAAATCTATCCAATCATCAATGATTTTGGTTTCCGGTACGCCAAGCACGAGGCGTTCAATCATTGAATTTGCTATGTGGAAGAACTCGATCTTGGACGAACCACTGCCGGTGACAAGGAAGTCGTCGTCTCCGAGTTGAAGGAAGGACTTTAGAGAAGCCTCCAGTGGATCTGCCCACTGTCGCGGGAAAAACAAAATGCCATGAGTTTTAAATCTCTCGAAGATATGATCCGGATCAGGGCCATAGACATTCTGATTTAGGTGTTCCCTCAACGCACGAAGATGATTGATAGCGGCTTGGCGTGACAATGCTCGTCCCCCATGAAATCGTCAGTCATGTGCTCCGCTCTGGCCTAGCGGTAGTTTTTCTACTCTGTACCAATTACATGGCCCAGTGCCATCAGTTGTCCTAAACTCTTTTCAGCCTTAGGTCGTAGTTGCGGCTTACGGATCCAGTTCACACAGCAACCGGCTGACCACCTCTTTCCCCTTAGGGGTCAACCAAGCGATCATCCTCCTGGGCTCTCTTGGGTCCCAATCCTTAGCCACCAGCCCGAGCCCTGGCTTCCGGTTCCTATGCACATCCCCAAGCGCATCCAAGTTCCTTGAAATGCTCGACAGGGCCACATCCGTAGCGTCCGCCAGTTCCTTCATGGTCGATAGAGTCTTCTGGGCGATCTCCAGCAGGATCTGAACCTGATGTGCTTCTATCTGCGGGTGGATCTCACGGATCGCGGACAGAAGCTTATTGATAGCAACGATCTTTGAGCGTGGGTCCATCAGTCACCTCAGAAGCTTGAGCATACGTTAAGTCCTTCTTAGATCATCACTCAGCAACTTTCAAGTTTATCCTCAGTTATAATCAACAATCCATCCGTGGTTTTAAATCCACTAGTGAGTATTAGACCGCGAATACCCAGGTTAGAAAAAGCAATACGTAGTCTGATAAGCATTTATCCTTATTCAAGAGCCAAGCTTATTGTGGCACAACCGTGTCAGCGCATGAGCGATAAGCATATGACTTCTTTAGGGGCTGACACCATGTCTATTGAGATCCGCACTAAGTCCAAGTTCTTCACTCTGGATGGCCTTGGGCTCCACTTCGGGACTAACAAGTGGGAAGCTTATTGGAACCCTAAGCAGGGTTGGATCTGGAGCCGAGTGCCAGAGCGAAAGATAGCCGCAACAGAGATGGAAGCGGCCTGACTGATTTATCCCTGTACGAACTAAACCAGGGGGGCTGCCATGTGCGGCCCCTTCCTGCTTCAGGATAGCTCTTTCCTGTCGCTCCCCTTCGTCACCAGCGGCAATCCTGAGGCTGGAGGCCCGAACCCTCAGGCGACACGAAACGCCTGTCAGTGACAGTCACCTCCCCAAGCCTGTGGTCTATTGAGGTGATTAGCTCCTGCCCTAGCTGCCCAAGGTGAGTGACCTCAGGAGGGCAGATAGATGCGTATTCTAGCAGTCGCCACCGTCTTCGGATTGCTTGTGTTCTCCCCCTCCGCAGTCGCACAAGACAGGAAGCCTCAAACGGGCAGTCCAGAAGCATCATCCTCTCAGACCTCCACCGGCCAAGAGAGCGCGTCACTAGCGGCGGAGCGAAAGAAAGCCGAAGACATTGAAAAGGCTCGTCAGCGCAGAATGGACAGGCTGGGTCGAAGCATCTGTACCGGCTGCTGAAGAGTGAGGGAGACCCTGTTGCTGGATTTCGTCCACCTTGGCTCGATGGATTCCGAAGGGCCCCTGGCAAAAAGAAAGCGCCCCACCGTCTCAAGGGGACGCTCTAAGGTCCGGCCCGTGGGGGCAGATAAGAAGGCCGGTACTCCACACTTGCACAGCCAGTCCTACACTGTCTGTCGGGTATCTGACGGTTCAGGAACAGAGCTGCTGACTACCGCAAAATACCCTTAAGCCTGCCTCGACGCAGCCCGCCTCATCCTGGCCTTGCTTTCGATGAAACTGGCTAGGTCAACGTGAAGATAAAAAGGGGCGAGCAGAATGGATCACAACGATCTTATTGAATTGGTGGCTCGCGACCTGACCCAGAGCGTCTCACAGATGCTCGTTGAGATGGGCTCAGAGGATGGCCAGAGGTTCGCCAGGAGAGCCCTGGTCAAATTCGCCACACAGGCGCTTAGCGGCGCTCCTCGGGTTGGTGGCATGAACATCTCAACCTTCTCGGACGGCGAGAGACACGCACTGGCTCAAGCCTCTGCAATCGTTCTCGCGACCATTCAAGCGGACACCTCAAGGCCCCAATAAGGGGCTGGGGGCTCACCCCTATAGTTTATACCCCACTCCATGGGCCATCGCGTAAAGCTCCTTCACGTTGATCATGACCTTGATCCTTCGACCTCCGCATTTCGAGCAGCGGAGATGAAGCGCGATGTCAGGAATAGCTGTGTCACCTGACCAGCCATCGAGTGAGACGACTGCATCATGATGGCATCCGAGCGCCTCACAGAAGGCAGCCACAGTGTTCAGCCCTCGCGCCCGACTTGAAGCGAATGTTGCCGGTGGAATTTCCTTCCCGTTCTCATCGTAGGCTCTGCGAGGATTCCTGGGTGGCCTACCCATAGGGGAACGGTCGCTCGCCAAGCGCCCTCTTGGGTGGCATCGGCAACTCCTTGAAGGTCATCCCAAGGACCGCGTTCTTGATGGACTCTCGGCTCACCCCGTAGTCCCGCGAGAGCTTGCCCCACTCGCGTTCACCAGCCGCATACCTCAGGCGGGCCTCTAAAACCTGCTCCTCGCTCAGTTTGCGCTTACGGATCGGCACAACGAATCTCCATGAGAACAAAAACGGAACGTCTCACGAGACCTGATGGTTCGTCGATGGGGTGAAGGGGTGCCTGTGGAGAATGTGAACGACGATAGGCTCGATGCTCTAGCCCAAGCCTGTAGCTACTGGGTCGAGCATATGGCCAGAGACGTGAACAAGGCCCATGAGGAACACCTGGAGAAGCTCCGAGAGGCTGACCTTAAGCAGTTCATGGAGGGGATCTTAGGGTCGAATGGAGGGGGAGATAAGTGGATGAAAGTGTGAGGGTTTTAATTTCCCTTGTACTAGGAAGAGAACAAAACCCCTCCCCCCTGTTTGATATATAGATTATAACTATAAGAGTAACTATAGGATAACCTAAGGGTAACCTAAAATTATGATCATCATCAGATTATACCTGCAAGGTATCTAAGATTTAGATGATGTTATTTATCTTCACCAAGACAGTCATTGTTGGTTTTTTTCTGATTGATCCTTAGGTGACCTAAGGGTGAGCCTATGGCTCCTCATTAATATAGGTCAGAACCGACACAGGGGACCGCTCATGGCGGCCGCTTCGTCGAATTTTCAATTGGCCGTGTAATAAGAAACACACAGACGATGTTTGTTACTGTATCCGTAAATACCCCACCACTCAGATAGAACCCGATCTCGGTCCCTCAGGGCTCTCCAGCTATTCCCCTTGTACTTAGAATACAGACCAAGCCTCGCTCCCTTCCTGGACCAATTCACCGACCACTCGGGCTAGGACAGACCCCCGTCTGATTTCACTGAAAAAATCTGAGAGGGTATCGACAGTTTCGAGGCGGGAGATTCCCCCGGTGCCCCTCGCGTTACCCACGTGGTCCATAGGCGCGTGACGACACCCGCCCGATACCGCCCACCCAGGCCAGCACGTCCACGGAATAGCTCACGGGTACGCCCTCGTCGTTCCACTAGACCTTGCCCTCACGGAACGTTCCACACCATTAGCTTATCTGTTCCACAAGAATGGGTGTTGACATTTGGAACAGACACTATGATGATGTCTTAGATCCTATTGGAACGGAGATGGTTATGCTGGTGGGCTATGCGAGAACCTCGACACAGGAACAGGAAGCGGGTCTGGAAGCACAGCTACGGACCCTTGAGGCTGCTGGGTGTGAGAGGGTCTTTCAGGAGAAGGTCTCCTCTGTAGCCCACAGGGATCAGCTAGAGGCTTCCCTTGAGTTCGTCAGACACGGTGACACCCTCATGGTCACCAGGATGGACCGCCTTGCTCGCTCGACACAGCATCTCTTGGAGATGGTGACGAAGCTAGAAGCAAAGGGTGTCGCTCTCCGTATCCTGGACTTCAGGGGTGAAGCCGTGGACACCAAGAGCCCTCAAGGCAAACTCATCCTCACGATGTTCAGCGCCTTTGCGCAATTCGAGCGTGAGTTGATGCTGGAACGCCAGAGAGACGGCATCGCTAAAGCCAAGAGCGAGGGGAAGTATCTCGGTCGCAAGCCCACAGCGAAGGCTAAGGCTGACGATGTGAAAGCCCTCCATGCTGAAGGTCTCTCCATGGGCCAGATCGCCGAACGCCTAGGCATCGGTAAGGGCTCAGTGCATCGGATACTGAACGCCTAGACCCTCGCAACATCACTAAGAGTTTCACAAGGGCGTCCCTAAAGGGCGTCCTTCTTCGTTTCTGCCTTCAGTTCAGATGGTTTCCTGAAGGTAGCGCACTGGCCGTGCCCTCCCGCAAGGGCTCTCATATCCCCAATCCCCTCAACTCATCAGCTGCGGCTGTGGATGTTTTCGTTCACGAAACAATGAGCGGGAGGGCGCGGTCCTTTTCTGAAGCCTGACCCAACCTCAAACAAAGCCGAGAAATCTAATGCACATCACCCTAAGCCCCTTGGGCAGAGGTCGTTTCCGCGCGTCTATTGATGGCCGCGTTCTGGCGGAAAGCCGCACCCCTTTCTTCGATGCAGCCCGTTTCCTCCTGAATGAAGGTGTTTATCCTAACGAGATCCTGACAGCCTTTCATGAGGGTTCTTCAGTGGTTGCCATGAGGGCTTCCATTGGGAAAGCGGCCGGTCTGACTGTAATCGAGAACGAGACCCGTGGTCCGTATCTCTCAATCTACCGCGCTCATCCATCCCAGGATGCCGTTTCCCATGTCACTGGTCGCGCACAGGCGGCGATTGTTGGCCGGGATGGTGCATTCCCCCTCCAGACAGAAATCAGCCTCCCTGATGCGTTCGCAGATGATCACGCACGGGCCTGAGGTGGGGCGTTTCATTCCCTTTTTCTTACACAAATAGAGCTATCCAATGCAGTACCGCAATTACCATGAGACTATCCGACGACTCGACCCCGATGGAAGCACCGTAGTGGGGGTCATTTTGAGCAATGCCTCTCGCATCTGCTGGCTATTCGAGGACGATTATAAAGCCATTGTTGCCAAGCATGGGCTTTGTAGTTGGTTCCTGAACTCCAATGGGAAAGGTAAGTCGTATGTCCGCCTTAAAGGAAAGCACGAGAACCTTGTGCAGGTCTCTCGCTTGATCCTCGGGGACAGCCTCAAGGGCAACGTCACGTACCTTGATAAGGACCACCTTAACTTGAGGACCACGAACCTTCACGTTCAAGGTAAGTCCTCCAAGCAGAAGCCTAAGAGCAAGCCCCAGGCGAGGCCCCTAGGGTCTGGCCTCCGTATCCCAGTGGTGTCGGTCAATGGCTGACCTTCTGCCTCCCTCTGTGCCCCGCAGCAGGGCTGACGACAGCGAACCCAAGCGACGGAGGGTTACCAGACTGCTCCATCACTACCTCGATCAGTACGGGCATGATGCTGATAACTTCGAAGCTGATTGTCAGGACCTCCTAGAGTGGCCCATAGGGCTCTCAGAGCGTGACCCTCGCTTTCTCAGGTGGTGTTTGAAGAACGCCATCGTTGAAGACCCAGAGGTAAAGGGTGGTCGCTCTGTGTGGCTCTCCAACAAGCAATGGGGTCAGTTCATCGGCAGCCGTAGGCGACACCTATCAGCCCGTGCCGAGCATGACCGGCAATCCCTTTCCGAGCGGATAAACTTCCGCCTTTCCAAGAGTATCGAACCATGAGCTACGCCAGTTATCAGGTCGCCACTGACGGTGACCAACCAGACACGTCTAACCACATCTCTCCTGAAGATCGTTCCATCACCGTCCGCACCGGGGGTGCCGTCTCCTATAGCAGGGGTGAAGCCGCCACGATCAATACCGTCTCGTCGCTAAACACCGGCGACATGGACCACTCGGGAGGACTTCAGGCACGTACACCTACAGGGTCACCGCGTCAGGGCACTCTCCAACCCAATGACATCCTCCAGATTGCCGGGATGGAAGTCACTGTGGCTATCGCTGAGAGTCAGGGGCTGATCGAGAAAGACGTAAGCGGTCGCTATGTCCTAGTCCCTGATCGTCCGTCACAGATCCTCGCTGAGAACACACCTCAGGAAAGCCTGGAGGACCAAGGAGAGGCCCTTAGCGATGCCGCTGTGGAAGCCGACTTCGCGGCCCTTGTGCAAGCCTCCACAGCCTCAACCCAGTTTGCGATCTTGGGCCAGGTAGTCAACGAAGGTGAAGTGAACCCCAACACGATGCACCGTGTCTCCTCTGAACTCGGCATCCACCCTCAGGAGGCAGAAGCTCGCTTGGGTAAGGTCATGGAGGGCTTCAAGGCACAGGCCATCAGCACCTTCCACCAAGCCGGTATCGAAGACCCTGATGGGTTCGTGGCGTGGGCACAGCATAACCACCCTGGAGACTTTAAGGCGGCGATGCACAGTCATGGCGTTGAGCGTTCGACCAAGGCGTATCAGCCGTTGACGCAGGAGTACCTGTCCACGATTGCTGACAGGGACCCTGAAGCGATCCTTGAGGCGCAACTGGGCCAAGGCATTACGGCAACCAAGCAGGGAAATACCGTCATCCTGACGATCCCAGGTGTTGGGCAGGTTGATTACAAAACGGCAGTCCGTGAGGGACTGATCAGCGTGAGAGGAGCCTAACAATGTGTATAGCAGGGATGCCCCTACTGGGGCTTGCTATTGGTGCTGCCTCTAGTGCCGTTGGTGTCGCGGCAGACATGCAAGCTGCCGAGGATCAGAATGATCTTCACGAAAGGAACCGGTTGGCTGCTCTTCAAAGTTTTGAAGACAGTCAAAGAGCCGTGAATGAGCGGATCTCCCAGGAGCGTGAAAAAGCAGCCCTCGAGAAATGGGATACTGCCTTGGAATCCCGATCTGCTAAGGCAACATCTGACGTTGCTGCTGGAGAGGCTGGGATTTCAGGGATCACGATAGATGCCCTGGCGAGGGACTTCTCCTCTCGTGAGCAACGCTTCAACTCTCGTGTCGATAAGAACACGGACTGGACTGTCGCTGACCTTCAGGCTCAGAAGACAGGGCAGGCAGCACAGACCCTCGACCGGATTAACGCTCAACCTAAGGCACGTAAGCCGAGTTTCGTGGGTGCCGGGTTGCGCATAGCTGCTGGCGGTATCGACGCTTATAGTCGGCACAAGAAACTGAACCCGTAAGGTTCGAGATGGGGGCTTATGCTCCCTTCTTCTGTCACTTTGGCTGATCCTTAGGTTCACAGATCACGTAGGATGACCACCCAGCTCTACACCCAACCTCGTTGAGTGCAGCCCAGCCCTGAACGATGCCGCCTATGCCCCCAAGCACGGCAACAAGCGAAACAACTACAGCCCAGAACTTCTGGAGGGGCGACAGCTTCAAGGTCGTCTGAAGACGCTCTCCATCCCAATGAAGATTACCCTTTGGGTCCATTCCAAGCAGGCTGAGCCCGTTCTGCGATATCGGCTTTAGTGATCTATCCCAATCAGACGGCGGCTCTTGTGGTGCCCACTTAGTACGCCTGACGCGATCCCAGTAAGGTTCGTTCTGTGTCTCGGCTGTCATTCTCCCCCCTGAAACTGGATGTCTGACCTTCTAAACCCACTCCTTGAGTTGGGCTGCCTCTCGACCCTGAGAGTAGATCCTGTACGTGATCCTAGGGAGTACGGTCACTGGTCCTCAGCGTCCCCGTAGAGGACGAATGGCGTCAGCAAGCACCACACGACCTGCCGCGCCGCAGAGCTTTATCCTAACAGACACTTGCTGGCCTTCTCTCAGGAGGGTCTGAAGACCTTTCACGACCCAGCCCCGCGCCACCATGCTCGCTTCATCGAGTTGGGCAGTGTCGATATTGATCAGGCTCCTTTCGCCACTGCTCTCCTCAATGGTGAACATCTGCACAACGATTCCATTCTCGTCGAATGATCGCTTGACCACCCTTCCCTGTATGCGAGCTGGATGACAGTCATCGCTTGGGGAGAGGTTTGAAAGCTCAACGACCCTGTTTTGAGCTTTATCCAACTTGAAGCGAGGTTCAGAGGTCGTGCCCTGAGCTAAAGCGATGACGGGGGCAAGGCATAGGGCACCGAGCAGCACTGAACCAAATAGTCTCACTTCTGACTCCAGTCGCTGTCTAGTTCGCCAAAGGCTACCTGCCACGGGAGCAGCCTCAGGTCACCCTGTGTGATCTAAAGATATTACCCAGGACTGTAACTCACCCAAAACAGAACCCTAACGCACTCCACAAGAACCTGTTGAGGTCGCCCCTCGGCGGGTTTTGTCGTTTCTAAGGACACCTTCATGCTCTACACAGCCGAACAACTCGACCGATCCACTGGCGACCTCCGTATTGTGGATCTGGGAAACTGGATCACCGTCACCGAGTTTGGTCAGCAGTATGGTCTAGGTCCCAAGAAGATTAGGTCTGCCCTTCATCACCTCGGAATGCTGCAGGTCGAAGGGAAGCGTCTGAGGCTGACCTCTAAGGCCGTGGCCTTGGGCTATGGGAGACGGCATGACTTCCCCAAGAAGCATCGTCATCCCTTCGACGTGATCAGCCCATTGGGTCAGAAAGTCATCGCTGAGAACTGGGAGCGGCTTATCGCCGATATGGCCGAGGAGAAAGCCGGGAAGCCCATCCTCAAGGAAGCATCAGCAGCCCTGGAAAGCTTCAAGAAGGGTCGCTTGGGTGAGGTGACCACGCAGATGCAAGTTTGCTGGCTGCGAGATCACTTCCATATACTGACCCAAGAGGAGATCGCCGCCCTGATCGACACTCCTCGCCCTCTGGTGAACCGCTATGTGAAACTTCAGGAGAAGCAGCGGGAGTACGCTAAGAGACAACGGCAGGGAGAACCTCAGGGAGCCACCATAGCGGCAGCCACGAGGGTAGCGGCATAGGCCGATACCGTGACGATTGGGCCAAGCACAGCAGCTGCTGCAAGGAGGCCGAGAGTGGTCTTGAGGGTACGCATAACGAGGCTCCTCGATTGTTGGACCTCAAGCCTGACCTCATAAGGCTAACCGATGGTTAACCTTGGCAATAGGGTCTCCGCTGATCACTTCGAAGGACTTGGAGTAGTTCACCGCTTGGATGGTCAGGCGGTCTTAAACACTCCCCTGCCTTAGGAGCCCTCGTTCGCCCGCCCTTCAGCCATCAATGGCAGAGTGTCACAATACTTCTTGGGAGGTGGTGCACTCAGGTCTGTTAGGATATTAGTCGCACCAACATAGGTGCTTCATGGCTGACACAACGAAACCAATTCTGACATCATTAACTTTCCCGGCCCTGTATGACGTCAGCTTAGGAGATCGGCCTTCCTCTTGGACTGCAACAGCGTTCGACGGCGAGTCTGGCATCAATGAGGTACTGATCTGGCTGGATCGGCCTCTAATCACCAGCCTCGGCAGTTATAGTCTGATCGGGTTATTCGGTTCCAGCGATAGCTGGGCCGATGGTCAATCGACCTATACCTACCCTGTCTCCCAGTGGAATGCCTTGGGAACATTCGAAATTCGAGAGGTCGTTGTTCGGGATAACGCGGGCAATTCCTACACTTACACTCCTCCCGAGTTGTCGGCGCTTGGGATACTGACCAGCTTCGAAATTATCGGGGGTGGATACCGCCCAACGAATGGAAGCGACAATCTAACCGGAACCGCTACCTTGGACGCCCTGCATGGCTACCTAGGGAACGACACCATCAGTGGCCTTGGAGGTAACGACAGGCTCTTTGGTGATGCTGGTGCCGATCTGATTCTTGGGGGTGATGGCGCTGATCAATTGTATGGTGGGACCGACAACGACGATCTTCGGGGCGACAGCGGAGATGATACTCTGACTGGCGGTGCCGGTGACGACCTCATTTTCGGAGGTGTCGGGACAGACTCAGCCTTATTCAGTGGGCAACGGGCCGAATACCGGATCTTTGAAAATCTGGACGGCACCATAACGGTCTCTGACTTGGTCTTCGGTCGCGATGGAACTGACATCCTCAACAGTGTCGAAGCTATCCGATTCTTAGATCGCAAGGTCACTCGCGACACCATTATGGAGGTGACCCACCCACTTCCGTGGCAGCAGATCACGGAGGACACTCCATTTTCCTTCAGGGTTCCCGCTGGGACTTTCTCGGAAGAAGGTTCCCATATTCGGTTCAGTGTAGTGTCGGGCGATGGGACCCCACTTCCAGATTGGATCAATTTCGACCCTGCCACCCAGACATTTTGGGGAGCCCCTCCGCGAGACTTTACTGGCTCAGTCTATCTCAAGGTTGCGGCAACGAACGGTCAGCAGACTGTATCGACAACTCTCACGGTCCTAGTGAATGGCATCAACGACGCCCCGTCAAAAATCGAAATGCCCTGGGGATTTGCCACTGAGAACAGTTTCGACGGGGATTACGTAGGCTATTTGAATGTCCATGACCCAGAGGATATCACCCCAACGCTAACCTTGATCGATGATGCCGGGGGGCGCTTCAAGCTCATCGGCAACACCGTGTATGTCGCGAATGGCCACCTTCTGGATTACGAGCAGGCGTCCAGCCACACGATTGTTGTTCGGGCGACCGATGGGCAGGGCGCTACCTTCGATCAAGCGATCCAGATTTCCGTAGCTGATACATGGAGCGAGCGAGTTTCAGGAACCGCGGGCTTTGATCGGATCTCAGGAGGGGTCGGGACTGACAACCTGTCAGGTGGAAGTGGAAATGATTATCTCTATGGTCAGGGCGGAAATGACACGCTGTCTGGAGGCGCCGGCGACGACATGCTCTTCGGCGGCATTGGCAGGGACAATCTCACCGGAGGCAAGGGACGCGATGCTTTCGTGTTCGATACGAAACCTTCCAAGTCCAATATCGATAAGGTGCAGGACTTCTCAGTTAAGGACGATGTGATCCAGCTTAGTCGGATCGCCTTCTCGAAAGTGGGTAAGGCTGGGTGGCTCTCATCGGATGCGTTCCATAAGGGTGCAGCCGCCCACGATAAGAGTGATCGGATCATCTACGATAGTTCGAAGGGTGCCGTTTACTATGATGCCGATGGGACAGGATCAAAAGCGGCTATCCAGATTGCTTCCATTTCGAAGGGCTTGAAGATGATCCAGAAGGACTTCTTCATCCTATAAGCGACGGAACCAGTCGTTAACCTAGACCATTTTACCCAGGAGCCACGGGCGCGTTGCGTATCTGCCCGAGGCGGTGCGCTCAGGCACCACAGCGCCCTAGCCGAGGAATAGCCCCCTCCTCGGCTGGGGCGTTTGTTTTTGGGGTGTCGCCCTTCCGTCCCGCCTTTATCCGAAGGTGAACAGGAAGCGGTGCCCTCCGAAGTCTCCTGTGCCAGTTCCACGGGTTCCCGTCGAGACGAACTCAAATGGCCCTACTCGGCCATCAGCACATGTGAACGTGCCCTTCCCTTGGCGGCCGGTCGTGTAGACGAAGTTGCCTTTACAGGTCGTCTTGGCGGAACTGATTTCCAGCGTTCCACCGCCATCGGCGTACCCTGTTGCGCTTCCCGTGAAGGATTCTCCTGTTCCCTCAACGAGCCCAGTAACGGGTAAAGTCATTGAGCATCCGCCCGTGATCACAGCAATAGAGGTCAGCAAAGCAAAGCGAGTAAGCATATTAGTCCCCCAGACTATCGACGAGGGGACTGTATGGCTAAGCTGCCCTAGGTGCTAGTGCTAGAGCACATGGATTCCTGTTGTGGCCTTGTGGGTTGTGGCTCAGGTTTTCCGTCACGTGACGGAATGGGCAGTAGCTTTCCACTGAACAGTCGAAACGAGGGGGAGACGCTGTCCTGTGGATTAGGGGGACAGACTCCAGAGGATCTGCCACCGTGACCCCTCTCACCAGTTCCTGCCATAGAAGGACATAACGGTGAGAGGCCTA
Source organism: Microvirga sp. RSM25 (assembly GCF_044784385.1). Taxonomy (NCBI): domain Bacteria; kingdom Pseudomonadati; phylum Pseudomonadota; class Alphaproteobacteria; order Hyphomicrobiales; family Methylobacteriaceae; genus Microvirga; species Microvirga sp. RSM25. The sequence continues at coordinate 1,896,210 of NZ_CP173039.1, forward strand.
GAAATGGCTGAGAAGCCCCCTGAGATCGCTGTCAAAATCGCCGGCTTGATCGAGGCAAGTGCCTCAGGATGGCTCGGGGTTGGGGCACTTGTGTTGATCGTGACGCTGGTGCTTGGAGTTACGAAGTCACTGATCTAGCCAGAGATGGTGATTCTATAGGTCAGCAGCACCAAGGGAAATCTAGCTTACTGCGTGGCAGACATGAGTGGAAAACCTGAGTGGATCGACTTAAGACTCGTCAGTAAAAACTCAGCCTTTTCAGATGCTTAAGCCAATATGAAACAAGGTGGCGGAGGGGGTGGGATTCGAACCCACGGTGGGCTTGCACCCACGGCGGTTTTCAAGACCGCTGCCTTAAACCACTCGGCCACCCCTCCAGAAGCGGAGAAAATCGCTCCGGCTCTATGCCCTCTCTAAGACCGCCGCCCCGGATCCGTCAACTCAAACGGTCCGCTTCATCAGGCGGAAGGCCTCCTTTCGCCCAAAGCATCCTCACGACCAATGGGACCGCGCGGTATCGATCTGGAAGTCGTCGATGGGTTGAATGTGGTCGGAGGCAGGCTGGTCGAGGTTCACGGATGCGTGCGACACCGTCGTCGATGCATCACTGGCGTCGATTTGCTCCGTCCATGCGCCCGCAGCCCCGTGGCTCGGGTCGGTTGCGCCGTCCGCCATCAGCAGAAGAATGTCGGAACCGGACAAGTCCTGGGTGGTTCCGACATCCGCAGCGGCCATGAGGCCGTGAGCCTCCGCTTGGGCGGGCGGAGGATCGTCCACGACGACTTCGACAGTCTTGGATATCGAGGCTGCCCCGTCGCTGTCACGCAATGTCACGGCGATGCTGCGTGATCCGGCAGTGAGACCGGACGCGTCTCCACTCTCCAGAACCAGAGATTGCAGTACGGCTGCATACGTCGCAGGATTGGCATTGCCACTCAGGGTCAGGGTGCCGGTACCGATGGCATATCCGCCGCCCACCACCTCGATCCCGGTATCGCCGACCATCATGCGCCCGTTCTCGCTGTGGAGGGCGTAGCCGTCGAAGTCGAGACGGTCGCTGGGCTGCGCCCCCGACAAGGTGATGGTCGCGCCGCTGAGCTGCGGACTGTCAATATCCTGGACCTGTGCCGAACCGATCGCATCCGCCTGATGTGCCCCGGCTCCCGCATGGGCCGGTGCCGTCAGCAGCACTTCCGGTGCGTCGTTCACAGCGTCGATGGTCACCGTGAAAGGCATCGTCTTCGTTGCGGTCTGACCGGTGGCTTCAGTGCTGGTGGCCTGAATGGTCAGATGGAGAGCGCCGTTCCAATCCTCGGCAGGGATGAGCTGGAGACCGGCCAGATTGCTCGCAGGCACCCTCCACTCGCCATTGCCGATTGCCTCGCCGTGGGAGAGCTTGAAGTTGCCCGGAATCCCGAGAATGCTGACAGACAGCGTCTCGGATCCATCGGTATCGACAAGTGCTGCGGACAGGTTCAGCGGGATCGTGTGATCCTCCTGCCCCACTGCACTGGCTGCGGTCACCACCGGCGCATCGGCAACCGCGTTCACGGTCACCGTATGGGAGCCGGTCACTTCCTGGCTCACGGTGATGCCATTGCCTGTATCCGTGATGGTTGCTTTCAGGGTCAGGCTGAAATCGGCATCGCTGTGATCTGCGAGCCGGATCGACACGAGACCCGCACGCAGGTCGGCGGTCGAGACCTGCCAAGTACCGGGCCTGAGCTCCGAACCGAGACTCAGGCTGGCACCTGTCGGAAGGCCCGACACCTGCGTAAATTCGGACCAAGTCTCGGACCCGTCGTTGTCCTGGAGCGTGAAAGTCGGATTGAGCGGAATCGGAGTGTCCTCGTCCCCCCGACTCGCGCCATTGATCGTACCGGCATCCGCCACCGGGTTGAGATTTACTGTGAAATCGACCGCGGTATGGGCGGTCGGTCCCCCTGCGCTCTCGGCGGAGATGCCGGTGAGCGTGACGGTAAAGGAGCCCGACACCTGCGGCGGTGGCGTGAAGGTCAGCCCGTTGAGCTGCGCCGGTGTGAGAAGCCAGCTGCCGTCGGCCTGCTTCGTACCCGCATTGAGGCTCGCGCCGACCGGCAGTCCGCTGAGCACGAAGCTCAGGCTCTCCGATCCATCGGTGTCCCGCAAAGCGCCACCCAAGCCTGTGAGGCTGATCGTCGTGTCCTCGTTGCCGGAGAAATTGACCACCGTTACATCCGGTGCGTCCGCCACGGCATCGACCTGGACCCGGAAGGTCGCTTCGCTCGTGGCGGTCCCTCCGGCGCTTTCTTGAGTGATGGCACTCACGGTGAGAGCAAATGTGCCCGAGAAGTTCTGCGGCGGGGTAACGGCAAGGTGTGGCAGGTCGGATGGAGACACGATCCAGGTTCCATCCGCCTGACGCGTGCCATGGTTGAGGGTGGCCCCGGCCGGCATATTCGAAATGACCACTGACAGCGTTTCGGAGCCGTCCCGGTCGGTCAGGGCTGCTGAGAGATTCAGGGCAATCGGCTGGTCCTCCAGACCGGATGCATCACGGGCGCTCACGACGGGTGTGTCGGCCGCAGCATCCACCTTCACCTGGAACGTGGCATGGGTAGTCGCCACCGAGCCGTTTGACGTCTCGCGCGCATGGGCCTGCACGGTCAGATTCATGGTCCCGCTCCAATCGGCGGGCGGCGTTATGGTCAAACCGGAGAGTTGCGAAGGCGTGAGCGTCCAGCTGCCGTCGCCGTTATTGATGCCTTTGGACAGGCGAGCACCTTCAGGCAGACCTTGGATTACCAGCGAGAGAACTTCTGAGCCGTCGGTGTCGATCAGAGATGCAGAGAGGTCGAGCGTGATCGTCCCGTCCTCCTGACCGATCGCGTCATGCACGGTCACTGTCGGGGCGTCCGCAGACGGCGTGATCGAGACGGCAATCGTCCGGCTCGTCTCCTGCGTGTCGCCGTTGCTCGTTTCCCGGGTTGTCGCATCGACCTTCAGAACGAAAGTTCCATATGCGTTCGAAGGCGGCACGAAGCGCAAGCTCGCGACGTTCGCCGGATCGATCGACCACTTTCCGTCACCAACATTTAGGATGCCGTCACCCTCGAGACGAGAGCCTGCCGGCAGACCGGAGATGACGACTGACGTGACGGTTTCGCTCTTGTCACTATCTCCTGTGGTAACGGAGAGATTGAGCGGAACCGCCGTATCCTCTACGCCGGTTGGCGGGTTCGCGCTGATGACGGCATCATCGGCGACCGCAGCGACCTCCACATTCAGCGCGGTCTTCGTGGTCGTCTTGCTGCCCGTGGCTTCCGTCGAAATTGCGATGACTTCCAGTTTGATCGTGCCGGAGAAATCTGACGGAGGAGTCAGGCTCAGGTTATCCAGCTGGTCGGGTCGCAGAACCCACGCCCCGGTCATCGGATCTTTCACACCGGCCGACAAATTTGCGCCTGCGGGAACGCCTTCGATGCGGATGCCGAGTGTTTCCCTGCCGCCATCCGAGTCCTGGATTCCGGCTTTGATGGACAATGCGATGCTGCGATCCTCGTCGGTTCTTGCGTCCTCGATTTTCAGGTCGGGTGCCTGTGCGACAGGCGGGCTGACGGGTACTGTGCCCGATCCGTCGCCACCGGTGCCTCCACCTCCACCGGCAGGCGCCGTGACCGTCACCGGGACCACTTCGCTCGCCTCGGATTTGTCACCCTCTCGCTCGACACCGACAGCCGTCACGGTCAGGTTGAAGCTCCCGGTGAATCCGGCAGGTGGACGGATGGAGAGTGTCGGCAGAGCCTCGACGGGAACGAGCCATAATTTGTCACCGGCCGGAATGCCGGCCGAGAGGGTTGCTCCGTCCGGCACATCCCGAATCCAAATGTACAGCGTTTCGGAGCCATCGGTGTCGCCAGGGACGGCGGTGATGTGGAGCGGAATCCGACCCTCATCCGGGTTGATGCTGTTGTGACCTGTGCCATTCGCCGCTGAGAAGGTCAGCACGGGCGTATCGGCATCGCCGGTCGGATCCACCAACATCTGCCCGCCGATCGTGGCCTGTACGCCGCCGCTATCCTCGATCGTCATTGTGACATGCAGGGTGGCAGCCCTGTCGCTGTCGTGGGGCATGGTCAAGGTCACGCCGGCCATGTCGCGAGCGGAGATCTTGTAGAACCCGTTCCCATCGGCGCTGACAACAGTTTTATCTGCTAGGCGCAGGACGGCGCCGTCGGGGATCCCGCTGATGAGAATGTCACCGACTACCTTTTCCGAGTTGTCGCTGTCCCTGAGACCGGGATTAAGATGCAGCGCGATAGCCTGATCCTCTGTCCCTCGCATGGTTCCCCAGTTTCCCGAGGTCCCGTCGAGACCGCCGACGGCAGGAACATCCACAACCGCCTTCACCTCGACGGGGAAGTTGACGGGAGTCGTTGCCTGATCGCCTCCCCGCTCCTCCTGCGAGATCGCAGTGACGGACAGGTTGATGGTCCCCGAAAAGTTGGCCGGTGGCAGCAGCGTCACCAGCTTGGCCTCCTCAGCCGTCAGGGACCAAACTCCCGGGCCGCGGTAGGTACCGTGGGATAGGAGGGCGTCATCCGGCACTCCCCTGATCACGAAACTGAGCGTCTCGGATCCATCGTTATCCGGCAGGGTAGCCGTGAGATTGAGAGCGATCGGGCTGTCTTCGAAACCGCTGGCTCGGGTAACATCCATGACGGGAGCATCGGCGACGGCCCGCACCGTGACTGAAATGTCCCGCGGCTCGCTTTCGGCTCGGCTGCCATTGGGCTCCACCGAGATGGCGGACACTTTTACGCTGAAGTCTTCGTCCGAATGCGCAGGAGGCGTGATGGTCACACTGTTCACCCGAGCGGGATCGACCGACACGCTCCCGTCGACGATGGTCAGTTCCACGCCGCCGGCCCGCACCACCGCTCCAGCCGGAATGCCCGTGATCCGGAACGCGACGATTGTTTCCGAACCGTCCCGATCGGTGGTCCAAGCCGCCATGTTCAGCGGAATGGCCGTGTCCTCCTCGCCCACCGCCGGAGCAACGCGCAGTCCCGGCGCATCGGCCACCGCATCGACCGTGACTTGGAACGGCACTTCTCGCACTTCCGTTTTTCCGGTCGACGTTTCTTTAGCCGTCGCTTCTATCTTTAGATCCAGCGTGCCTGAGAAATCCGCCGGCGGCTTCAGAGATAGACTCGAAAGATCCTTTGCGTCTACGAGCCAGGAACCGTCCGACTGGAATGTACCCTTCGTCAGGGACGCCCCGCTTGGCACGCCGTAGATCCTGACGGTCAGGGTTTCCGATCCATCCGTATCGACCAGCGAGGCCGAGAGGTTGAGTGCAATCTCCTGATCTTCCTTCCCGGACACGTCCGTTGCGCTCACGTTCGGCGCATCGGTCACAGCTTTAACCTTGACGTCGTAAGTGCCCGTCACATCCTGGCTGACCGTCTTCCCGTTGCCGGTGTCATTTAGGGTTGCAGTAAACGTCAGGGTAAAATCGGTGTCGCTGTTCTCCGGCGGTTTGATCTGTACCAAGCCCGCTCGGAGATCCGCGGTGGAAACCGTCCAGACTCCGCCCACCAGCGTTCCTCCGCTGAGCGTGGCGCCCGAAGGGACACCGGAAATCTGCGTGACGTCGGACCACTTTTCCGATCCGTCCTTGTCGGGCGTATCGAAATTCGGAGTAAGCTTGATCCACGTATCCTCGTTGCCCCTGACGGAGCCGCTGATGGTGCCGTGATCCAGCACCGGATCGAGATTCACGGTGAAGTTGGCCGAGTTCAGAGCCTTCGCCGCCCTGGGATCGCTCTCCGTCGCAACGGCCGTCAGCGTCAGATTGATTGTGCCGGAAATGTTCGCCGGCGGTGTGAGGACCAGGCCTTCGAGCTGGGCCGGCGTGAGAAGCCAGCGGCCGTCCCCCTGTTTGATGCCGGCATTGAGCGTTGCACCCGAAGGCACGGTGAGCAGGAAGCTCAGGCTCTCCGAACCGTCGATGTCGTGCAGGGCCCCACCCAAACCCGTGAGGGTAACAGGCTCGTCCTCGCGACCGGAGAAGTTCGCCACCTTGACGTCAGGGGTATCGGCAACTGCGCCGACCTGCACGCGGAAGTCGACCGTGCTGATCGCCGTATCGCCGCTGCGCTCCTTGGAGGTCGCCTCGATGCGCAGGTTCAGGGGACCGGAAAAATCATGGACTGGAGTGAGCGCCAAGCGCGGAACGTCGGCAGGAGACACGCTCCAGCTGCCGTCCGCCTGGCGGGTGCCGTGGGACAGCGATGCGCCGGCAGGCACACCGAAGATGACGACCGACAGCACCTCCGAACCGTCCTGGTCCTTCAGCGTCGCCGAGAGGCCGAGCGGAATCGACGTATCCTCAAATCCGCCAACGTCATGTGCTGTGATCTGCGGTGCATCGGCAACCGCCTCCACGTCGACCTTGAACGGGGCGCGGACGATCTCGGACGATCCGTTGGAGGTTTCCCGCGCCTGCGCCACCAGGGTCAATGCCATGGTGCCGCTCCAGTCGACCGGCGGCGTCAGGGTCAGTCCGGAAAGCTGGGAAGGCGTCAGCGTCCAGCTGCCATCGCCATTGTCGATGCCGGCGGAAAGACGTGAACCGGCCGGCAGTCCCTCGATCACGACCGAGAGAACCTCCGAGTTGTCGGTATCGGTCAGGGCTGCCGAGAGGTCGAGCGCAATCGGCCGATCCTCTTTCGTGGCCGCATCGTGCACGCTCACGTCGGGAGTGTCGGCGATCGCCTCGACGTGGACCTGGAATGGTGAATCGGTCGTCGCTATCGCACCGTTCGTGCTCAGCGCGGTCGCGCGCAGGGTCAGGTCGATCGGGCCAGAATAGTTCTTCGGGGGCAGGATGGAAAGATCGGCCAGATCGGCCAAGTTGACCTGCCAGCTGCCGTCGGCGGCACGAGAGCCGTGCGACAGCGACGCGCCCGCCGGGACCCCAAGGATGCTCACCGACAGGACTTCCGAACCGTCCGTATCGGTCAGGGCCGCGGAGAGGCTCAAGGCAATCGACTTGTCCTCCCAACCGGAAGCATCATCCGTGTTGACCACGGGGGCATCGGACACGTTGTCGACCTGTACCTGGAAGTTGGCGCTCCGCGTCGCCGTCGAGCCGTTCGAGCTCTCGCGGGCGGTCGCCTGAAGCGTCAGGTTGATCGTTCCGGAGAAGTCCGATGGCGGCGTGATGGAAAGATGGGTCAGATCGGCGGCAGACACCTCCCAACTGCCGTCAGGTTGCCGAGTCCCGTGCGAGAGGGATGCGCCAACCGGCACGCCGAGGATGCTCACCGACAGGATTTCCGATCCGTCGTCGTCGACGAGCGCGGCCGAAAGATCGAGCGGGATCGGCTGATCCTCATCTCCGGACACATCGGCCGCCGACACCGCGGGAGCATCGGCAACGGCGGCGACGGCGACCGTATGGGTTCCCGTCACCACCCGGCTGACGCTCGTGCCATTCGCACTGTCGGTCAGCATCGTTGTAAGGGTAAGGGTGAAATCCTCATCGCTGTGCTCGGCCGGTCGGATCGTTACGAGTCCAGCGCGCAGATCGGCAGTCGATACCTGCCAAACACCAGGCGAGACTTCGCTGCCACGGTTGAGCGCAGCACCCGGCGGCAGGCCGGCGACCTGGGTGAACTCCGACCATGTCTCCGAGCCGTCCGCATCCGGAGTCGCAAAGGTGGGCCGGAGCAGGATCGTCGTATCTTCCGATCCCTCACTCATGCCGCCGACAGAGCCGGCATCCACGACCGGATCGAGACTCACCGTGAACGTGGCGGAGGAACGGGCGCTTGGCACGCCCGGCTCGCTCTCGGTCGCGACGGCCGTGAGCGTAAGGGTGAATTGTCCGGATGCCTGTGGCGGCGGGGTCAGGGTCAGACCTTCGAGTTGTGCAGGCGTCAGGGCCCAGCGCCCCCACCAAGCGCCGTGCCGGCACTGAGTGTGGCTCCGGCCGGAACACCGCTGAGCACGAAGCTGAGGCTCTCAGAGCCATCCGTATCACGCAGTGCACCGCCGAGGCCGGCAAGGCTCACCGGCATGTCCTCCTGGCCATAGGCATCGGCGACCATCACGCCGGGCGTATCAGCCACCGCATGCACCTGCACCTGGAAGGACGCTTCGACGATAGCCGTCGCGCCGTTCAACTCGTGCGACGTCGCGTGCAGTTTGAGGCTGAAGGTACCCGAGAAGTTCGGAGGTGGGATGAGCGCCAGATGAGGCAGGTCCGCGGGAGACACGCTCCAGCTGCCATCGGACTGGCGTGTGCCGTGCGTCAGAGAGGCGCCTTCGGGAACGCCGAAGATCTTGACCGACAGCAGCTCCGAGTTGTCGGTATCGGTCAGGATCGCCGAGAGGTCGAGAGCAACCGACTGATCCTCCCTCCCTTTTGCGTCGGTGACCTGCACAAGCGGAGGAGAAGCCGCGATGTCGCGCGGCTCTTCCGGCGCCGGCTCGTCCGTCGTAGGTCGCGTAGTCGTATCCTGCTCATCCGGCGACGGGACCTGCGTCATGGCCTGGTCCGATTCCGGGGCGATCGGAGAGCCCGGTACAGGCGAAGTATAGCCCGACGAACCGCGGGCCGTTGCGATCCTCGGCGGTGCGAGGGTGTGTGTTGCAGCCGATGAAACCAGGGTAGACGGCTCAGGCAACGGGGCATCGAGTGCCATCGACGTGCCTGCTTGAGCCGGTGCGTCCAGCACGTCCAATGGCGCGTCCGCCGGACGCTGCGTTGGCTCTGTGGTAAGAGGCATGACGCCATGCGATCCACCCGAGCCTCCTCCGGATGGTGCTCCCGGCACCATGCCGAAGGCCGCAACCGCCTCCGTTCCCCCGACAAGATTGCCGCTGGCGCCGCCGTCGCCTACGGGAACCGTGCGCTGCACGGCACGCAGGGCGCGCAGGGCTTCCTCATCGACGACGCTGGCGTCGAATGGAATGGTCAGGTCGGGTTGCTGGGTCATGGGTGCGCTCAGCGTTCGTGGAAGGATGCCGCCATGGCCGAATAGATCGGCTTCAGCAGGTACTGCAGCACCGTCTTGGTGCCCGTGGTGATGTCGGCCTGGACAGTCATGCCAGCGACGATCTGCGCGCGACGCGGATCGTGGCCGACATGCTGCTGCTTAAGAGCGATGCGCGCGCGGTAATGCGGCTGCCGCTGCTCGTCGAGGAAGGTGCCCGCCGAAACGCGCTCCACCTGGCCCTCGACGGAACCGAAGCGGGCATAGTCGAAGGCCTGGACCTTCACGTGCACCGGCTGACCGACCTCGATGAAACCGATGTCGCGCGGCATCAGCCGGACGTCGGCCACGAGTTGCGTGTCCTGCGGCATGATCTCGGCGACCAGCCCGCCGGGCGGCAGGACGGTACCGGATCGATGGACCGCCAGCCCGCGCACGACGCCGCCGATGGGCGCGCGCAGCATGATGCGCTCGGCACGGTCTTCCAGCTTGCGGACGACTTCCGTCGTCTCGGCAATGTCCAACGCAACGCGCGCCGCTTCCTGACGGGCCTCGTCCACCGCGGCGGACTGCGCCTCGACGACGCGGGCTTCAGCCTCGGCCAAACTGCGTTGCGCTGTGGCGCGCTGTCCGGTCAACCGCTCATGCTCGGCCTTCGCACTCATGGAAAGCCGCTGCGCTTCCAGCACCGAAAGGCGGGTCGTCAGGCCGTTGCGGGCGAGTTCCTCGCGAATCCCGAGTTCCTTGGAATGCAGCTCCATCTGCTCCTGCACCGCGGCGATCTGCCCCGCCATCGTCGCCAGATCGCCGCGTCGCTGCGCCACCTGCTCCTGCAGAACCGACACGCGATCGGCCAGAGCCCGCAGGCGCGCGTTCAATGCGGCGCGCTGCGGCTCGACAAAGAGACCCGACGTCAAGGGGGACGGTCTGCGCCTCCCCGCCGGCATGGGCGACCATCCCAGCCGCCGGTCCCTGGCGGCTGCGCGTATCCATGGCAAGGACATTGCCATCCGCGGCCGCCGCAAGGCGTTGCGCCTGCAACTGCAGGGACTCGAGCCGGTGACGCGCCTGCGACAGCTCGGATTGCGCCACAGCATCATTCATACGCAGCAGAGGCTGCCCCGCCTCGACCGCCTCGCCTTCGTCCACAAGCACCTCGGCGACGATTCCGCCCTCGAGATGCTGAACGGGCGCGGGCGCGGCCGTCGGAGTGATCTCGCCCACGCTGACTGCGACCTCCGGTACATGGGCCAGGGCCGCCCAGGTAAGGCCCGCGGCAACGAGGAGCCCGGTGCCGAGCACCACGGCTCGCTCCAGACCGCTGACGCGGAGCTCTTCGAGCGCCAGCACATGACCGTCGGGACGCGGCTGACGGCTGGCACGCGGCAAGGAGCGCCGCTCGACGCTCGGAGGCTGGATTTCGCCGTTGGCGAGAGATGTTGCGGTCTTGCTCATCATGCAACTTTCGAGCTGTTGGCAGCGGACAGGTTCGCGAAGGCGGCATTCGCCAGCGACGGGCCGATGGGAGCTCTTGTGGGACGGGGCCCGCCGGGAGCCGTCTGCTGGTCGAGTTCTTCCACCTGCCCATCGCGCAGGCGCAGGACGCGATCCGCCAGCCGGATATGGCTCGGCCGGTGCGTTGCCATGAGGATGGTGCAGCGGCCGCGGCGCGACGCGATGACGTCGGTGAAGGCCTTCGCGCAGGCGTCGTCGAGCCCGGCGACCGGTTCGTCGAGCAGCAGGATCGGCGCGTCGCGCAACAAGGCACCGGTGAGAGCGATGCGCTGCAGGATGCTGCGCGGCAGCCGGCCACTCTGATTGTCGCCGACACGGGTGTCGAAGCCCTGCGGCAGGGACTCGATAGCCTCGAGCACGCCGGCCTCCTCAGCCGCTGCGCGCAACTCCGCGTCGGAGGCACTGGGGCGGGCGAGACGCAGGTTCTGCGCCACGGTGCCGTACAGAAGCCCCGGCGATTGCGGCACCCAGCCGATGCTGCGACGGAGCACGGCAGGGTTGAAGGAACGCACGTCGTGGCTGTCGATCCGCACCAAACCGCCCTGTGGCCTGTAGAGACCGGCGATCAGCAGCAGCAGAGTCGACTTGCCGCTGCCTTCGGCACCCGTCACCGCTACGACCTGCCCCGGCTGGATGGCGAAGCTGGCTCCGGCCAGGACCGGCTCGGATTGCGGGAGATAGCGCAGGGTCACGCGCTGGAACACGATGGCGCCCTGCTCCGGCGGCGCCATGCGCGCCTCGAGCGGCGGAGGCCGCTCGGTCTCCAGAGCCATCAGCCCATCGACCTGGCGGATGGAGGCCTGGGTCTGTTCCCAACGGGAGAGCATGACGAAGCAGGTCTGCATGGGGCCGAGAATGCGCCAGATCAGCATCATGCCGGCGATCAACGCGCCGGCCGTCATGGCGCCTGCCAGAACCGAAAGCACCCCCATGACCACGGCGGCCAGCCCCGACAGGGTGACCAGCGCCTGGCTCGTGGCAAGCACCGAACCGGCGAGCGTGCTGACCCGCGCCGAGGATACGGCGGCCGCAGCGGCTGCAGAGGAATAGCGGTCGATCCAGCGTTCCTCCGCTCCAACGAGCTTGAGGGTCCGGACGGTTTCGAGCGCTTCCACTGCCAGCGCTTCCCTCATCTGGTTGGCGCGGGCGGCCTGCTCGATCGCTAGTCGCATCGGTCCGCGGGAGATCAGGAACAGGATGATGAAACCAACAGCCGTGCCCACCGGCACGAGCGCGATCCAGCCTCCCAGCACCAACATCAGGACGATCACCAGCAGGGTGAAAGGCATGTCGAGCAGAGCGACGGCGAAACTGCCCGTGAGGAACTCGCGGATTGCTGCGAAATCCCGCAGGCGCGACACCTGGGAGGCCGTTCCGGCCCGCTCCACCAGCGCAGTCGGCAGTGACATGAGCTGCGTAAAGACGGCGCTCGGCACGAGGCGGTCGAGCCGCTCGGCAATGCTCAGCAGAGCGCGTTGCCGGATGGCGCGGAAGGCAACCTCGAGAAGGATGGCGGCCGCTGCGCCCGCAACGAGCATCGGCAAGGTTTCCGGGCTGTAGCCCGCGATCACGGTATCAAACACCGTCATGGTGAACACGGGTACGGCGAGACCAAGCACCGCCATCAGACCGCTGACGCCGAGCAGGGCGGGCAGATCGCCGCGGAAGCGTCGTGCAATGCCGCTGAACCAACTCTGACGCGGGGCCCCGGCGTCCGTATCGATGACGAGCATCAATGTGCCCCGTAGCGCATCGGGATCACAGGGCTCAACCTCGCCGGTCGCACCGTCGAGGAGCAGGACCTGCCCCTCTTCATCGCGATAGACGATCGCCGCCGCATCGCCCGCCGGGAGCAGGATGGCAGGCAGACGCCTCGGATCCAAGGTGCCCCGCGACAGGCGCTCCATCCGGGTCGGATAACCGAGGATGGCAAGGGTGTTCCGCACATCGGTCAGGTCGATGTCCGGTTTGACGTGCGGGAGAGCCGACAGAAGATCGTCCGCACTGCCGGGCCATTCCATCAGCCAGAGCATGGTGGAGAGGCAGCGGGCGAGATCGGAGGGAGCCAGCAGATCGTCCGACAGTTCCAGCGGCGCGCGCGAGCGGTCTTCTCTTATCGGGCTCATGACACGCGCTCCAACCGGCTGTCCCGGATCGCATAGACCCTGTCGGCGATGTTCAAGGTGGAGGGCCGGTGCGTGACGATGACCACCGTCACCCTGCCCCGCAGATCCGCCAGCAGGCGGGCAAGGCGGGCATCGCTGTCGCCGTCGATCTGCGATGTAATGTCGTCGAGGAGCAGGATGCGCGGCTCTTCCACGAGTGCACGAACGACGCCGATGCGTTGGGCTGCACCGCGCGGCAACGGCGTGGCGGCCACACCGACCTGGGTATGCCAGCCGCCCGGCAGAGCACTGGCAACCTGATCCAATCCCAGTTCCGTTGCCAGACGGAGGGCCAGGCCCTCCCGCTGCGGCTGGTGCATGGTCAGGTTCTGCAGCAGTGTGCCACGGACCAGCGCGGGATCGGGCGGCACCAGTGCGACCAGCCGGCGCGCCGGCCCGACATCGACCTCGGCGAGATCCTGTCCATCGATATGAACGCGACCGCTCGTCGCCCTCAGGTCGCCTGCGATCAGGCGCAGCAGAGCCGAACGGCCGGACCCGTTGGAACCCGTGATGCCGACGATCTCGCCGGGCTGCGCTTCCAGATTGAGACCGTCGAACAGCCAGTCGGAATAGCGAGGGTTGCGGAAGCGGACATCCTGCAGAAAGACGTGCCCCGCCGATATCTGCAACGACGGCCGGTCGGGGCTGCGCTCCTGCGGAAGGGCGCCAATCTCCGCGACGCGTCTCTTGCTCTCCTTGAGCGATTGCAGGCGCGACCACAGGGCAACGCCGCCGAGGAGCGGCTGCATGGTGCGACCGACCAGCATCGTGCAGGCGCCGAGGCCGCCGACGCTGAGATGCCCGTTCAGCACCATATGGCAGCCGAAGGCCGCCACGCCGACGGTGGCAACCTGGGCCAGCAGCATGCCGCCCTCCTGCCCCATCGAGATCGTGTGCGACAACTTCCGGCGCAGTTGGGCAGAGCCGATCTGCAAACGCTCGTAGCGCCGCTCGAGCAAGGGCTCGGCGCCCAGCACCTTCATGGAATGGATGCAGCTCAGGGTATCGAAGAGAAAGTTGAAGCGGCGCTCCTCGGCCATAGCGAGGTTATGGGCGGCGTGGCGCACGCGATGCCCTGTCAAAGCAGCCAGGAGTCCAACACCCGCCAGAAGCGTCAGAGGCACCAGGACGAGCGGACCGGCCAGGTACCAGATGCCGATGAGGTAGAGCAGCGCGAAAGGCAGGTCGAGCATCGCCTGAAGCGCCGGGCCAGACCATGCCTCGCGCAGGGTGCCGATGGCGGAGAGGCGCTCGGCGTAATAGCCGTTGCCATGCGCCTCCAGCTCCGACAGAGGAGCGTTCAGCAGGCACTGCATGGCCTGACGATGCGCCTGCGCCTCGGACGTTGCCGCAACCCGGGCGAGCACCCGACCGCGCACATGGCGCAACAGCGCTTCCAGCAGAACGGCGAAGGCCACCGTCGTGGCGAGCACCGCGAGGGTGCCGACGGCCTTGTTCGGCAGGATCCGGTCGTAGACCTGGAGCAGCGCAACTGGAAGAGCCAGGGCCAGCAGAGTGATGAGCAGGGTCGCCTCGAGCACCGGGATCAGGAACGCGATCCCGAAGCGGCCGATCAGACCTCTGAACGGGCGTGTCAGCCAGGGGCCGGAGGACGCCATCGAGGGCGCCCCGGAAGAGACGGCGGACCGATCCATAATGCTACCAATGGCCTTTCGGCCGAGAAAATACTGACGATATCTTTGGTGGAATATACCGGGCTCTCACCGGTATGGCGGGGCGGCATCATGCCTTTGGACCGTTCTCAGCTCAGTGAGAGCCCAACCCGCCATGAGTATCAGCGTATTGCTACACTAGAATTCGGAAATATTTTCTTATAAGTCAACGCAATGTCATGCCCGACATGCCGTTAATGTTTTGGTAAAGTTAATACTGGTCGATATTTGCGTTGCTGAACGCTCATTCAGAGACGTTACGGAAATTTGAAATCAAATCTTCCTAACGTCCCTCAGGTTCCCCTTGCCGATGGCTCCGACCTATTCTCGAACGCCCGATCAGGGTGAGAGTCAGTCCCCTCACCTTTCGGAAGGTCTGCCGGGTTTTCGCAATGGATGATCTTAATCATCAAGATCGACGGGAGGCGTTCCGTAGGTGTGGAACGACTCGACCGTCTTCATGCCCCAGGCCTGTCCCTTCTTGCGCTCCTCCTCCGTCCATACGATCGGCTTCCAGTCCGGTGCGAGGATGAGGCGGGCGCCGGCGTTGCACACCTCGACCCGGTTGCCGCCGGGCTCGTAGACATACAGGAAGAAGGTCTGCTGAACCGCGTGCTTGTGCGGGCCGGATTCGATGGGCACCCCAGCTTCCAGAAAGATGTCTGCCGCTCTTAAGACATCCTCGCGGCTATCGAGGGCGTAGGTCAGGTGGTGGAACCGGCCCTTGGCTCCAGTATGGTCGCGGGTAAAGGCGAAGTCGTAGCTCTTGTTGGTCAGCGCCATCCACATGCCGGCTTCAGTACCGTCATTGAGGACAATCTGCTCGGTCAGTCGGCATCCGAGATACTGCTCATAGAAGATCCGGTTGGCCCGAATATCCGAGGCAAGACAATTCAGGTGATCGAGCCGTCGGACATTGACGCCCCGAGCCGGAAAACGCTGGGCCTGGTTCTTCAAGGCTGGCTTCAGCTCCGGCGGAGCCTGATACCACTCGGTCTCGTAGTACAGCTCGACGACGTGCCCGTCCGGATCGCGGCACAGGAAGGCCGGGCCGTGGCCAAGATCGCCATCAGTCCAGCCGATATCGTGGTCGGACCCTTTCAGGGCAGCCACCCGACGCTCCAACGCCTGCTGGCTGCGCGCGCGGAACGCCATGTGGCCCATGCCCGGCTTCTTCGACGCAGTGAGCTTGAGCGAATGGCGCTCGTAATCGTCCCAGCCGCGGAGATAGACCGAGTCGCCCTGCCGGCCGCTCTCCGTCATGCCGAGCACATCGATGAAAAAGCGCAGGCTCTCGTCCGGCTTCGGCGTGAGCAGCTCAAGGTGGCCAAGATGGGCCAGGTCGAGCACCGGTTCGTCTTGCATCATGATGTCTCTCGCGCGCAACAATGGTTGCGAGGGAACCCGAAGGAGCTCCCTCGCCTACCCGATCAAGCTGCCTTTTTGGCTCCGGAGCCGGGGCTGCCCCACACCTCTTCGGCGATCTCGACGATCATGCGCAGCTTGGCCCACTGCTCGTCCTCGGCAAGCGTGTTGCCCTCCTCCGTGGAGGCAAAGCCGCATTGAGGCGAGAGGCAGAGCTGGTCGAGATCGACGTATTTGCTGGCCTCGTCAATCCGGCGCTTGATGTCGTCCTTCTTCTCGAGAATGCCCGTCTTGGAGGTTACAAGGCCCAGTACGACGGACTTGCCCTTCGGCAGGAAGCGCAGGGGCTCGAAGCCTCCGGCACGGTCCGTATCCCATTCCATGAAGTAGCCATCGACCGGCATGCGGTTGAAGAGAACCTCCGCGACCGGCTCGTATCCGCCGGACGCGATGAAGGTCGATCGGAAGTTGCCGCGGCACAGATGCATGGTGATCGTCAGATCGTCCGGCTTGTCCTTGAGCGCCTCGCGCACCATGCCGGCATAGATCTCGGGCTGCTTCTCCGGATCGTCGCCGCGCTGGCGCAGCATCTCGCGTTGTTCGGGGTCGCAGAGATAGGCGAACGAGATGTCGTCGAGCTGAAGGTAGCGGCAGCCGGCGTCGTAGAAGGCGTGAACGGCCTTGTTGTAGGCCTTGCCGACATCGGCATAAAAGTCGCCCATGTCCGGATAAACGCCCATGTTCATCATCTTCCGCCCGCCGCGGTAGTGAAGCATGCTCGGACCCGGAATGGTCATCTTCGCCACGCGATCCGTGTTGTCCTTTACGAAGCGGAAATGGTCGATCATCGGATGATGGCCGGAGAAGCCGACCCTGCCGGTGACCCGCAGAGCTTTCGCAATGCCGACACCGCCCTTGAAGTTCATGCCGGAATCGGCCTCGACGGAGGTGACGCCATCGAGATGTTCCAGGAAGTCGAAATGCCAGAAGGCGCGGCGGAACTCGCCATCCGTCACCGCCTGCAGGCCGATCTCCTCCTGGCGCTTGATCAGAGCCCGGATCTCGCGATCCTCGATCTCCTTCAAGGCCTCATCCGAGATTTCGCCATCATGATGCTTGTGGCGCGCCTCCTTCAAGGCGGCGGTCCGGAGCAGGCTGCCGACCATATCGGCGCGGAAAGGCGGTTTGGTGCGTTGCATGGCTATTCCTCTCGTTAGGTTGTTCTAATGCGCGGCCGCGCGCGCAGGCTTTTTCTTGGCGGTGACACCAAGATGCTGCTCAAGAGCTGCCGGATCCTCGATGAGGGACCGGCTCGAACCGGCGTGAACGATCGTGCCGCGGTCGAGAATGACAGCGTTGTCGGTCACGCCCAGGATCTTCTGAGCGTGCTGCTCCACGACGATGGCCGACATGCCCTCCCCGCGGATGATGCGCTTCAGAGCTGCCAGCAGCTCTTCGATGATGATGGGCGCCAGTCCCTCCGTCGGCTCGTCCAGCAGCATGAGCTTGGGATTGAGCACGAGCGCGCGGGCGATGGCCAGCATCTGCTGCTCTCCGCCGGAGAGCTGGTTGCCGAGATTGGAACGGCGTTCCTTCAGGCGCGGAAACATCTCGTAGACCCGGCTCACGTTCCACGCCCCTGGACGTGCGACGGCGGTGAGGTTTTCCTCCACGGTCAGCGACTTGAAGATGTTGCGCTCCTGCGGCACCCAGCCGATGCCGGCATGCGCCCGCTTGTCGGGGCGCGTCGTCGTGACGTCCTGACCATCGAGCATGATGGTGCCGCCGCGTTGGCGGGTCACGCCGATGATCGTGTTGAGCAGGGTCGTCTTGCCGGTCCCGTTGCGGCCGAGCACCGCGAGGGATTCTCCAAGCTTGAGGGAGAGGTCGATCTTCGAGATCACGACCGCCTCGCCATAACCTGCGGAGACTTGGCTGAGCTTCAGAAGATCACTCATCGACGCTCTCCCCGAGATAGACGGCCCGGACCCTGGGATCGGTCGAGACCTCCTCGACACTGCCTTCGGTAAACAGCGCGCCATTGACCAGAACCGAGATCCGGTCGGCAAAGCTGAAGACCAGATCCATGTCATGTTCGATCAGGAGGACCGAAACATCCCGCGGCAGGGCCGCCACCGTGGCAAGCAGTTCGTGACGCTCGGCCTCCGGCACGCCGGCTGCCGGCTCGTCGAGGAGCAGCACGCGAGGCCGGCATGCAAAGGCAACGGCGATCTCCAGAAGGCGCTGCTTGCCATAGGCGAGGTTCGAGGTGCGCTCATCCAAGACATCGGTGAGGCGGAAGCGCTGGGCGATCTCGACGATTTCGTCGACGATCTCACGCTTGCTGCCGATCACGCGCCACCAGTCGCGCCCTCCTCCAAGCCGCTCCGACACGGCAAGGCCCAGGGTCTCGAGGGGCGTCATCGCCGGAAAGAGCTGGTTGATCTGGAACGTGCGGGCGAGACCGCGCTGGACCCGCAACTCGGGCCGCAGGCGCGTGATGTCCTCGCCTTCCAGCAGGATCTGCCCGGATGTCGGCGTGAGCACGCCCGTGAGGAGATTGATGAACGTGGTCTTGCCGGCGCCGTTCGGTCCGATGAGAGCATGGCGGGCACCCTGCTCCAACTTGAACGACACGTTGTCCGTGGCCACAAGGCCGCCGAAGCGCTTGATCAGGCCCTTTGTTTCAAGAGCGGCCGCCATATCAGACCTCCCGGGCTGTCGTTGTCGGCAAGGGTTGCGGGCTATCCGCCGCCAGGCTGCGTCTCGACCGCGGCCACAAGGCCCTGATCCGATCCGTCAGCCGCTCGCGGCCAGCTAGGACGATGAGAACCAGGATGAGTCCGATCCAGAACTGCCAGTATTGCGGCGTCCAGGCCGAAAGGACATCCTGCAGCACCTTGAAGACAACGGCGCCGATGAGCCCGCCATAGAGATAGCCGACGCCCCCGATCACAAGAACCAGCATCACGTCGGCAGAACGGTGGAAGGCAAGCACGTCGAGGGAGACGAACTGCGTCGTCTGCGCCAGCAAGGCGCCGGCGACGCCTGCATAGGCCGCCGCCAGCGTATAGATCGTCACGAGGCGGCGGTTGACCGGAATACCCACTGCGCGGGCGCGCAGGGGATTGTCGCGGATTGAGCGCAGCGACAGGCCATAGGGCGACACGACGATCCTGCGCGCGAGAACGAAGAGGACGAACGTCACCACGAGGCTGTAGGTGTAGGCGACTGTCCCGAAGATATCGAACTCAAACAGGCCGAGGATCGGCCCCATGCTGATGCCCTGAAGGCCGTCGGCCCCGCCGGTCAGCCAGGACATCTTATTGGCCAGTTCACCGAGGACGAGGGCAACGCCCAGCGTCACCATCAGCTTCGTCAGGTCCGAGCCGCGCAGGACGAGGAAGCTGGTGGCGAATCCAAGGATTGCCGCAGCAATTGCCGCAACGCCCAAGCCGACAAGAGGATCGCCCACGCCGTTCCTGGCGAGAATGCCGGCCGCATAGGCGCCCAGACCAAAGAAGGCGGCATGTCCCAGGGACACGATGCCGGCATAGCCGAGGATCAGGTCCAGAGACAGGGCGAACAGACCGATGATCGCGATCTCGTTCAGAATGAGATGGCGCTCGGGCAGGAAGAACACGGTCGCGGCCGCCACGAGCCAGAAGGCGATCTCGCCCAGGCCCCATCGCCCCCTTCTGCTCAGTGCCGACCTGACTTTATCGGCAGTATTGGACTGCATCGGCTTGTTTCCTATCGGCTCAGCGCGCACGGGCGAACAGCCCCTGTGGGCGAAGAACGAGAACGACGATCATGAGTGTGTAGATGACGAAGGCACCCAGGCTCGGCACGTAGTACTTACCGGCCACATCGGCGATTCCAAGGAGCAGGGAGGCCAGGAAGGGGCCGGTGATGCTGGTGGTACCGCCGACGGTGACGACGATCAGGAAGTAGATCATGAACTTGAGCGGGAATGTGGGATCGAGCCCCAGAATTTCCGCACCCAAGGCTCCACCCAGGCCCGCCAGGCCGGAGCCGACCGCGAAGGTGGCGGCGAAGATCACGCTGACATTGATGCCGAGCCCGCGGGCAACACGCGGATCGTCCACCGCGGCCCTTAGACGGCTGCCGAACCGGGTTTGGGTGAGGATGAATTGCAGGGCGACCACGAGAACGCCGCACACGGCGATGATGAAGCTTCGATACAGGCCGACCTGGATACCGAAAATCTCGACACGCCCTTGAAGCCAGGTCGGGATCTGAATCATCTGTTGCTGCGATCCCATGGCGTAATCGACCGCAGCCACGGCCATGAATACCAGGCCGATCGAGAACAACACCTGATCGAGATGGCTGCGCGTATAAAGCCGCTTGTAGAGCGTCCGCTCGAGCACAAGCCCTGCAAGAGCCGGCACGAGGAAGGCTAGCGGGAGGGTCAGGAGGAACGGTACGCCATAGCGGTTCATCAGAACGGCCGTCACATAGCCACCGGCCATGGCGAAGGCGCCGTGAGCCAGGTTGACGAAGTTCATGAGCCCGAGCGTTACGGCAAGCCCGCAGGCCAGCACGAACAGCAGCATGCCGTAGGCGATACCGTCAAAGAGGATGGTCAGCACCGTTCTCTCCAGGAAACGCGAGACAAGCGCCACCTCCTGGCGGCGCTTGTCTCATGGTTGTCAGTTGGACTTTGCGGCTTTCACCGGATCCTTGACGTTCGGGATGGTGGCAAACTCCACATTGTAGAGCTCGCCGTCCTTGCGCTCGACCTTGCGCACATAGATGTTCTGGATGATGTCGCGGGTCTGCGGGTCGATGGACACCGGACCGCGCGGGCTGGTCCAGCTCATTCCCTTCATGGCGTCGATCAACGCCTGACCGCCGGCGCCGTTGGTCTTCTTCAGGCCCTCGTAGATCAGGTGCATGCCGTCATAGCCGCCGACTGCCATGAAGTTCGGCCGCATCCCGTTGTTGGCCTTCTTGAAGGCCTCGACGAACGCCTTGTTCTCCGGGCTGTCATGAGCGGCGGAATAGTGTTGGGTCGTGATCGCCCCGAGCGCCACATCGCCCATGTTGTTGAGCAGATCGTCATCCGTCACGTCGCCGGGGCCGATCAGCTTGATGCCGCTCTTGTCGAGACCGCGCTCGACGAACTGCTTCATGAACTGGGCACCGATGCCGGAAGGCACGAACACAAACAGGGCGTCCGGCTTGGCATCCGCCACCTTCTGCAGGAAGGGCGAGAAGTCGGGGTTCGCAAGCGGCACCCGCAGGTTCTCCACCTGCCCGCCCTTCGCCGTGAAGGCTGAGGTGAAGGCCTTCTCGGCATCGATGCCCGGTCCATAATCGGATACGAGCGTCGCGACCTTCTTGATGCCGTTCTGTGCAGCCCATTCGGCCATCGGCACCGTGGCTTGCGGCAGGGTGAAGCTGGTGCGCACAATATAGGGGAAGCCTCGGTGATCGTTGCCGTAGCCGCGGCCATCACCACAGCCGGCACCTTCGCCTGGGTGGCGAGCGGCGCCGGGGCAAGAGCTAGAGGCGTCAGGCCAAAGCCTGCCATCACGGCGATCTTGTCGTTGACGATCAGTTCCTGTGCCAGGCGCTTGGTCACGTCCGCCGTGCCGGTGTCATCCTTGACGATGAGCTGGATCTTCTTGCCGGCGACCGTGTCGCCTTTCTGCTGCATGTAGAGCTTCGCGGCCGCCTCGATCTGGCGCCCCGTCGACGCGAACGGACCCGTCATCGGCAGGATCAGGCCGATCTTTACCGTCTCCTGAGCCGATGCCGCCCCGGTCAGGGCCAACACGGCCGCAGCCCCTAGGAATGTGCGTCTCAACATATTTCCTCACTCCCTCTTTGGCTTTTTAGCCATTCACCTTAAGCGCGGATGCGCCGTTTGATGAGCGCAGAACCCGGCACAAGGTCCATGTCCCTCTGGTTTGTAAGCGCTCTTTCCAGATTACGATGGGCAATGCGCGCATGCTCGCGCATGATCGCCTCGGCCCGGCTCCCCTCCCGCCGTTCGATGGCGCTCAGGACGCAGCGATGCTGATCCTGGGCCACGGTCAGAATATGATGCAGCTCCGGCGAGCGGGACTGAACGGGAACCAGGGCACTCGCTGAAGCAAAAGGCAGGGCACTGGCCCGTTCGAGCTGCCGCGCCAGGGGCGGAGAGTCGGCCATATCGATCAGGATGCGGTGGAACCGGGCGTTCAGTTCGACATATTGCGAGAGGTCGATCTCAAGCATCTCACGGCGGATGACCTCATCGATTTCATCGAGACATTCAGCGGCATGGAGAAGCGCGGAACGGCTGGCGCCATGCTCGGCAGCAAGGCGCACGGCAAGGCCCTCGAGGGTTCCGCGAATTTCGATGGAAACGAAGACCTCCTTTTCCGAGAAAGCCTTCACGGAAAATCCGCCGGACGGGATGGCCTCCAGCAGACCCTCTTCCTCAAGCCGGACGAGGGCCATGCGAACCGGGGTTCGAGAGACGCCGAGCCGCTCGACCATCTGCAGTTCGGACACCCGCTCGCCAGGGTTCAACGCCCCACGAAGAACGAGCTCGCGCAGAGCAAGCTGCGCCTTCACGGTCTGAGAGAGCGAGCGGTCGCTGGCTTTGTCCATGCTCATCAGGCTGCCCGATCCGCGGTGTCGATGGTGATGCTGCCGCCAGCGACCCGCGAGACGCAGGTGCAGAGTTTGGTATTGGCAGCCTTTTCCTCGTCGCTGAAGAACACGTCGCGATGGTCGACGATGCCGTCGACCTCCAGGATGTGGAGCGCACACAAACCGCACTCGCCGCGCCGGCAATCGGAGATCATCCCGACACCTGCGGTCTCGAGGGCATCGAGCATGGTCTGGTTCTGCGGAACGTCGACCACGAGGTTGAGGCGGGGAATTTTGACCTTGAAGGGCTGAGAGGCGAAGCGGCCACTGTTGCCGAAGGTCTCGAACCGCAACTGATCGACCGGACGGCCGCTCTGCTGCCATACGCGCTTCGCGGCTTCCAGCAAGCCGATGGGGCCACAGACATAAAGCTCGCCGCCGGGCGCCAGCCGAGCGATCTCGGAATCGAGATCCACCCTGCCACCATCCTCGTCGACGAACATCTGCAGCCGGTCGCCGATGCGCTCGCGCAGCTCGTCGGCGAGAGCGGCATCCTCTCTGCGACGGCAGGCATAGAGCATCCGGAAATTGGCATGGATGTCGGCGAGCGCAATCGCCATGGTGTAGATCGGCGTGATGCCGATCCCCCCGGCGAGCAGGAGATATTCCGGCCGACCCCGGCCGAGGTCGAAATGATTGCCCGGAGTCGAGATGGTGAGTTGGGCTCCCGGCTTCAGGCTCCACATATAGGCGGAGCCGCCCCGGCTGTCGCCGAGGAGCTTCACCGCAAGCCGGTAGATGCCGTCCGTGCACGGTCCGACGATGGAATAGGATCGCACGTCGGGCCGTTCGCCGATCTGCACCGTTACGTTAATATGGCTGCCGGGCTTCGGGACGACGAAGTCTCCCGAAGGCTCGATCTCGAAGAGCCGGATGTCGGGAGTGAGATCCCGTGTCCGAAGCAGCTTCGCGGCCCGCCAGTCGAGTTGCTCGGCCATCGTCGGACCTACTCGGCCGCCTGGCTCGGCACGTGAGGCTGTGGACCATATTCATCGTCCAGCATCCCGTCGATCAGCTTGCGCGCCCAGAGCGCGCCCGCATCGATATTGAGATTGTAAAACGGCATCCGCGGGTTTCTGTCGATGGCGATCTGCTGCGCCTCGAGAACCGCATGATCCTGATCGTAGACGCCCTTGCCATCATTCACGTGGGCCTTGTTGATGTCCCGAGTGAGCTGCTCGTCGTCCGTGCGGAAGGTTCTGACGAAGTTCCAGAAATAATGACAGGTCTTGTCTGTCTCCGGCGTGATGGCGGCCAGGAAGGCTCCGTTGACGCCCTGCGAGCGGTCACCTTGAGGAGCGCCCGTCCCCGTTACGGCAACGCCTACGTCGCCGACGACGATAGACGGCGCCTGGAAATAGATGATCTGCCACCGGTCCACATGCTCGCCCGGCCTGTCGAGCTGCTTGGCCCAGAAGGGCGGCGGCTCGATATCGATCATCCAGCGCGTCACGGTCGCGGTGCGATCGGAATGCGTGACGTCGAAGGGTGCACTGGTGATCGCCTCGTCGCCGATGCTGCCGGCATGGACATAGGTCTCGTGCGTCAGGTCCATGAGATTGTCGATCACGAGACGGTAGTCGCATTTCAGGCTGTAGAAGGTGCCGCCCTCGCCCACCCAATCGGTGCCGTCGTTCCAATGGAAGTCCGGGATCTTGGTCGGATCCGCCAGAGCGGGATCTCCGGGCCAGAGCCAAACGAGACGATGCCGCTCGGCGACAGGATAAGAGCGGACGCAGGCCGACGGATTGATGGTCTTCTGCGCCGGCATGTAGGTGCATCGGCCGGCTGAATTGAAGACGAGACCGTGATAACCGCAGATCACCTGATCGCCCTCGAGGCGTCCCATGGAAAGCGGCAGCAGCCGGTGCCAGCACGCATCCTCCAGGGCCGTTATCTGTCCGTCGGTGCGGCGATAGAGAACCACGTCCTTATCGCAGATGGTCCGGGCTGCGAGCTCATGCTCGATCTCATGGCTCCAGGCAGCGGCATACCAAGCGTTGAGAGGAAAGGCTTTGGCGTGCGTCATCTGTTTTCTCCCTCAAAACAGGTTGTATACAGACAAGAGACGGAAGCAACTATACTTGAGGCTAATGCGGGTGTTTCAAGAGGCTGTTCAAGATGATATTGCCCAGCCTGTATACATAAAACGAAAGCGCCATCGTGCGATGGCGCTCTCGGTCGTCGACAGGCTCAGTTGGACTTTGCGGCTTTCACCGGATCCTTGACGTTCGGGATGGTGGCAAACTCCACATTGTAGAGCTCGCCGTCCTTGCGCTCGACCTTGCGGATGTAGACGGTCTGGACGATGTCGCGGGTCTGCGGGTCGATGGACACCGGACCGCGCGGGCTGGTCCAGCTCATTCCCTTCATGGCGTCGATCAAGGCCTGACCGCCGGCGCCGTTGGTCTTCTTCAGGCCCTCGTAGATCAGGTGCATGCCGTCATAGCCGCCGACTGCCATGAAGTTCGGCCGCATGCCGTTGTTGGCCTTCTTAAAGGCTTCCACGAACGCCTTGTTCTCGGGGCTGTCGTGCGCTGCCGAGTAGTGGTGGGAAGTGACGGCGCCAAGCGCCACATCGCCGATATTGTTGAGCAGATCATCGTCAGTGACGCTGCCCTCGGCCAGGAAGCGGATACCGCTCTTGTCGAGGCCGCGCTCGACGAACTGCTTCATGAACTGTGCGCCGACGCCTGAGGGCACGAAGGCCAGTAGGGCATCGGGCTTGGCATCCGCCACCTTCTGCAGGAAGGGCGAGAAGTCGGGGTTCGCGAGCGGCACCCGCAGGTTCTCCACCTGCCCGCCAGCCTTGGTGAAGGTCTCGGTGAAGGCCTTCTCGACGTCGATGCCGGGGCCGTAATCCGACACGATGGTGACCACCCGCTTGAGCCCCTCCTTCGCCGCCCATTCCGCGAGAGGCACCGTGACCTGCGCCGCCGTGAAGCTGGAGCGCACGATATAAGGCGACTGCTCGGGAATGATCGAGGTGGCAGCCGCCATCACCACTTCCGGCACCTTCGCCTGCGTCGCCAGCGGTGCCGTCGCCAAGGCGAGCGGCGTCAGGCCGAACCCTGCCAGGACGGAGACCTTCTCCTGAACGATCAATTCCTGTGCCAGGCGCTTGGTCACGTCGGCCGTGCCGGTGTCATCCTTGACGATGAGCTGAACCTTCTTGCCGGCGACCGTGTCGCCCTTCTGCTGCATGTAGAGCTTCGCAGCCGCCTCGATCTGGCGCCCCGTCGAGGCGAAGGGACCCGTCATCGGCAGGATCAGGCCGATCTTTACCGTCTCCTGAGCCGATGCTGCTGCCCCACTGAGGGCCAGCATGGCGGCCGCTGCACTCGCGGCATTTATGAAAGTCCGTCGTAGCATTTCTCATTCCTCCCGTTTGAGCCTTCCCCAGCTTTCGTGTCGGGCACTTGCCGGCCTCTTGGTAGGAGTTGGGGAAGGAATGTCTTTTGTTTCTTCAATCCGCTATTCGGGCTTGATCCCGGTACGCTTCACGAGATCGCCCCACCGGGCCATTTCCTTGGCGATGTGATCGCGGAATTCGGCGGGCGTGCTGGTCCAGACCTCCGCCCCCTCCAGCGAAAGCCGCTCGGCGATCTCAGGGGCTGCCATGGCGGTTCTGATTTCGGTGTTGAGCCGATCCACGATGGCCTTCGGCGTTCCGGCCGGAACCAAGATGCCATACCATTGAGACGCTTCGAATCCGGGAAAACCGGACTCGGCCACCGTGGGAACATTGGGGGCTCCCTTGAGGCGCGACGATCCGGAGACCGCAAGAGCCCGCATCGTACCCGCCTCGACATGCTGAAGCAGGTTGGGGGCGCCCGTGAAGGTGAGTTGCACGCGTCCTCCGAGCAGATCTGTCACCGCGGGCGCCGTGCCCCGATAAGGAACGTGGGTCATCGTGATTCCGGCACGGTCGGCCAGCGCCACCATGGCGATATGCGCCGCACTGCCGATTCCGCCGGAGGCGTAGTTCAGCTTGCCGGGGTTCTGCTTGGCGTACTCGATCAGTTCCTGAAGCGTCTTGGCCGGCACATCCGGGTGGACGACGAGCATGTTGTGCACATTGGCGATGCCGCTGACCGGCTCGAAACTCTTCACCGGATCGTAAGGCAGCTTCGGATAGAGAGCCGGGTTCACGGCGAACGTGCCGATATGGCCCATGACCAGGGTATGACCATCCGCGGCGGCACGGGCAACGGATCCCACGCCGACGGAGCCGCCGGCGCCGGGGCGGGATTCGACGATGACCGGATACTTGAGGGCGCCCTCAAGCCTCTGCCCGAGAAGCCGCGCCAGAATGTCCGTCGATCCTCCGGGCGTGAAAGGCACGACCAGAAGGATGTTCTGACTTGGATAGGTCTGGGCTGCGACACGCACCGAATAGCCGGCGGACAGGCCGAAAGCCGCTGCTCCCATGAGGATCTGGCGGCGATTGATGGTTGAGTGGGCAGGTCCGCTAAGCGACTTGTTCTGCATATGGCGTTTCCTCTGGCTTCTTATTTTGATGGTGATCGGTATCGACGGTCAGATGTCGACATAACGGCTTTTTCCGCCCTCTAGCGTGTCATGGGATCGATTCGGTGCGCCTGGAACCGTGACGCCAAGGCGGTGATCTCGATCGACTCGACGAGGCCCGCAAGCGCGAACGGATCGTTCTCCGCAAAGGCCTGAGCCGCCTCGCGAGATGGAGCCTCCAGCACGCCGAAATTGCCGATCGGCGTCTCGCCGTCGTCCTCCGTCAGGGCGCTCCCGATCAGCACCTTGGCGAGCCCACCGCCGCCGGTAGCGACATGCTGGCGATGCGCATCGCGATGCTGCTCCCGCAGATCGGTTGCATCTGTCCGATGGCGGCAGATCATGAGCCAGTACATGGCGTCACGCCACCGCAGCCGAAGCGGCGGTCGCCCGATTTTCCATGACGATCATGCCGGCCCCCGTCATGGAAGCCGGCACGAAATAATGCTTGTGCCGGACCACCACGTCCGGGTCCATGGCGCCACGCATGACGAGCCACATCATGAGTTCCGCACCCTCGCTGCCGAACATCTCGACATACTGCTCGCGCGACATGTTCGCGAGCTTGTCGGGATCGTTGGCGATATCGTTCAGGAAGGCCTGGTCGGCATCCGGATTGACGAAGCCGGCCCGGGCCCCCTGCAGTTGGTGCGAGAGACCGCCGGTTCCGAGAATGACGAAGCGCTCGTCACTGTCATAGCTCTCGATGGCCTGGCGCAGAACGCGGCCCATCTCGTAGCAGCGGCTCGGAAGCGGGATCGGATACTGGATGACGTTGACGAAGATCGGGACGACTTTCACCGGCCATTCCTCGGGCTTGCCCCAGAACAACTCCATCGGAACCTGCAGCCCGTGATCGACCTCGATCTCCTGGCAGATCATCGGATCGAACCGGTTCTCGACGAGTTTGTCGATGAAGTGCCATGAAAAGTCGACGGCTCCCTTGAACGGAGCAATGGCACGTGGTCCCCACCCCTCGTCGACCGGGCGGTACTCCTCCGCGCAGCCCACAGCGAAGGTCGGCACCTTGTCGAGGAAGAACGTGTTGCCGTGATCGTTGAAGATCACCACGGCCACGTCGGGCTTGTTCTCTTTCACCCATTCCTGACCGGGTATGTAACCGTCGAAGAACGGTTTCCAGTCGGGCGTATCGCGCAGTCCCTTATCGAGAGCGGCGCCGATCGAGGGAACATGGGACGTTCCGAGGCCTCCGATGAGCTTTGCCATTGTTATTTCTTCCCTAATCGATCCCGCAGGAAATCCGCGTGCTCCATTCCCGCCTGATGCGCGCCGATCTCCGTGATACGAACCGGATCGACGGCCGAGATCTTGAGAATGAAGAAGAGGTTGCCACCCAAACGCACCATCTCGCGCCAGTTGCGGCTCATCACTGCTTCCTTCTCCTCGGGCGTGAGCCCGAACCGGTCGAGATAGGCGCTCTCGTTCTCCCGGAACGCCTCCCGATTGGCGGGAGTGCCGAGCCCCATGGCCATCTTGTTGATGCGGTATCCGCGAAGCGATCGCTTGCGGTCGAACAGCGGCGTGTCCGGAATACGATCCGAGCTTGCTTCCTCGCCCATCGGTTTCATCTCCCCAGTCGCGGCGCGATCTGCGCTCGTGTTGTCGTTCTTGAAGCCGAGGAAGCGGAGCAAAGCCTCGGACACCTGCTCGGGCTGCTCCAGGAGGGACATGTGTCCGCTATCCTCGATCACGACGAGTGTGGCGTTCGGGATCAGGGATGCCATCTCCTCATGTTGCGCGAGCGGGCTCCAGCGATCCTGACGGCCGACCATCACCAGGGTTGGGCAGGCGATGTTCGGAAGATGCGGCCGCACGTTAGGCCGGTTCAGGAGCGCCTGGATCTGCCTGTCATGCTGCTCGGGCGTAGCGCGCATGACCATGGCCTTGAGCGGAGCAAGCAGGGTCTGATCCTCGACCCGGCCTTCATGAAGCATCGGCGGCAGCCACCTGTCGGCGAGGGCTTCCATACCCTCGGCAAAGGCCAGATCGATCATGACCTGGCGCTTTGCTTCCTCCCCCTCCCGTCGAGCATCAACGCCCGTGTCGATCAGAGCGAGCTTCTCGATGCGCTCGGGAGCAAGACGCGCCATCTCCATGGCCACGCGTGCGCCCATCGAATGCCCGATTGCGATCAGAGATCCGTCAACGAGCGCCAGCGCGGAACGGGCCATGGCCTCGATGGAGGCGAGTTGCGTGAAATCCGCAATGCGGATGTCGGCATAGGGCTCGAGAGCCGTCCTTTGCGCCTCCCAGATGCTGGCATCGCAAAGGAGCCCCGGCAGCAACACGATAGTCGGCCTTTTGCTCATGTGTCCGTGTATCTCTCCTCCCGGCAGGCAAAGATGAGCCAGGGGTCAAAGATGAAGCAAATGGTTTATTTTGAAGGATTGATGAAAATCCTTCATGAACCTGACGGTTACTGCTTCGGAATACCGGCCTTCTCGATCACCGCCCGCCATTTCTCGATATCAGAGCGAAGGCGCGCGCTCAGCTCGGCAGGAGTCTCGCCGCGGGCCTCGATGCCAAGATCGAGGAGGCGAGCCTTCACGTCTTCCGCCTTCAGAATGTCCTGCAGGGACTTGTTGAGGGTGTCGATGACGGACTGGGGCGTTCCCTTGGGGGCGAACAGGGCGTTCCACGACGTCACGTCGAAGCCCTCGATCCCGGACTCCCGCACGGTCGGAATGTCGGGCATGGCGGCGGAGCGGCGCGGCCCGGAGGACGCGATCGCCCTCACCTGCTTGCCCTCGAGCCCCGACTTCACGGCCGCCTGGCTGTCGATGAGCAGATGGGTATCGCTCCTGAGCAGGGAGACCAGCGCATCGGGCGTGCTGCGGAACGGCACATGGACAAGGTCGACCCCCGCCTCCGACTTGAAGAGAACCGAGGAGAGGTGCTGGCTGCTGCCGACCGCGACCGTGGCGACGTTCAGCGTTCCTGGCTTGTCCTTCGCCTGCTGAAGGAAATCCTTGAGACTCTTGAAGTTCGAGTCCGCATTGACGACGAAGAGGAAGTCGAACGTGCCGAGGGTGGAAACCGGGACGAAGTCGGACTGCGGATCGAACGGGAGCTTGGCGAAAAGCGGCACGCTGATCGCGGTGCCGTTTGTCAGCATGGTCAGGGTGTATCCATCGGGAGCGCCCGAGAGTGCGGCTCGGGCCGCCGTGATGCCGCCGGCTCCCGGCATGTTCTCGACGATGAAGCGCTGCCCGAGCTTCTCGCTCAGCTTTTCGGACACGATACGGATCGTGATGTCGGCCACGCCGCCGGCTCCGAAGGGAACCACCACTTTCACGGGGCGGGTGGGATAAGCCGGCTGCGCCTGCACAGGAGCGGATGTTCCGAGGCCCGCCGCCATGACGAGAGCCAGCAGAGATCGTCTCGTGACCGTTCCGAACATGATGTGTTTCTCCCTGATCGTTTCATGTGTTGCGTCGCCTGCGCCGGCAGGTCTCGTGTCGCGGCTTTCAATCCGCAAAGCGGAACAGGCGCGCCGGGTTTTCGACGAGAAGCTTGTGCTGAACAGCCGGATCCGGCGCGTAGAGCGGGATGAGATCGACCAGATCGCCATCATCGGGCATGACCGGCACGTTCGGGTGCGGCCAGTCCGTTCCCCACAGGACGCGATCCGGCGCCGCATCGATCAGGGCCTTGCCGAACGGAGCGACGTCGTGGAAGGGCGGTCCCGCGCGTGAAATCCGCTCAGGGCAGGTAACCTTGACCCAGCACTTCTCATCGCTTCGGATCAGATCGAGCAACGCCACGAAGGCAGGCTGATCGAGGCCGAGGCTCGCATCCACGACGCCCATGTGATCGAGCACGTAAGGAACGGGCAACGCCGTTAGCCTGGGTCTGAAGTCGGGAAGCAAGGTTGCGGGAAGATAGAGATCCACATGCCAGTCGAGGGCAGCAATGCGCTCCACGATCCTGTCGAAGGAGGACATGTCGGGCGCCTTGCCGAGACGCGGCAGGAAGGTGAAGCGGCATCCGGTCATGCCCGCGTCGGCAAGGCGCCGGAGATCCTGGTCGCTGAACGTCTCATCCACGTTCGCGACGCCCTTGTAACGCCCGTTGCTCTGGGCGATGGCATCGGTCACGACCCGGTTGTCGCGTCCATGGGGCGTCGCGTTGACGATCACCGCCCGCTCGACACCGAGGCGATCATGCAACGCGCGGAACATCTCCAAAGGCGCGTCCGGTGGCGTATAGGGCCGCTCCGGCACATAGGGATAGCGCTCGTTAGGCCCGAAGATGTGGCAATGGGTGTCGCAGGCCTTCGGCGGCAGCTTGAAGGATGGAACATGCGGATCGGGATGCGGAGGCGGGATCGTCGGCGCTGACGTCATTCTGATGAGCTGACCTTCATGGAGCGGTTTTGGCCGCCCATGAAATGCTTCAGCATTAAAATGAAGCAAATGGTTTGTTTTTGGCTATTAGTGAATATAGTTCATATATTCCGACGAACCGAGCCTTTGCTCCCCCTTGAGCGAATGAACCCGATGCGCATCGACTTTCTCGGCCTTCACGCCTTCGTCGCCATTGCCGAGCGCGGCAGCTTTCAGCACGCGGCGGCGCATCTCAATCTGTCGCAGACGGCCCTCAGCCACCGGATCCGCAAGCTCGAAGAAGACCTCGGCGTGAAGCTTCTGTCCCGGACCACCCGCGAGGTCTCGCTGACCCAGGCCGGCCTCAATCTTCTGCCCAAGGTGAAGGAGACCATCGAAAGCCTCGCGGGCTCCCTGGACGAGCTCCGCCATGAGGGGCGCAGCCGCCAGGAAACCTTGTCGATCGGATGCCTTCCCACCATTGCGTCCGGCCGCCTGCCCAAGGCGTTGCGCCGCTTCCAGGAGCGGCATCCGGATGTGGTGCTCCGGATCTACGACAACTCCGCGACCGAGATCAGCTCTCTCGTCCATGACGGCACCATAGCCTTCGGCATCACCCTCGTGGCGGCGCACCGCTGGGATTTCGACATCGAGATGCTGATCAAGGACCCATTCACGCTCGTCTGCCCCGAGGACCACCCCCTGGCCGCACAATCGGACGTGAGCTGGTCCGATCTCACGGAGGAGCCTCTGATCAGGATCAGTCCCCAGACAGGCAATCGGATCATCATCGACGATGCGCTCGGAAGCCGCCGGGAAGCATTGAGCTGGCGCTTCGAGGTCCAGCACATTCAGACGGCGGTCGCCCTCGTCCGAGCCGGTGTGGCGCTCACCGTTATTCCCAGCCTCGCCTTCGATACGGTCGACGAGCGCGGGCTCAAGCTGATTCCCCTGCGCAACCCGAGCGTCACCCGTCAGCTCGGCATCATCTCGAAGCGAGGCACCCCTCTCTCGCCGCTCGCGGACGAGTTGCGCAAGCTCATCGTGCAGACATTCGCCGAACCCAAGCGCAGGTCCTCGGCGGGACGGGTCAACAAACCTGGCGGCAGGATGAAAAAAATTCATCAAAGCCCATAAATAAACCATTTGATGCACCCATACGGCTGATGCACCCTGCCGGCGATCCATTCACCAGCAGGTGGGAGACGGACCATTCAGCCTCGCATTCCTTGCATGATCCTTCGGGGCGGCACCTCCAAGGGTGCCTATTTCCTGGCAGACGATCTTCCGTCCGATCCCGCGCAGCGTGACGCGCTTCTGCTGTCGATCATGGGATCGCCGGACCCGCGCCAGATCGACGGCATGGGCGGCGCTCATCCGCTCACGAGCAAGATCGCCATCGTGTCCAAGTCCAAGCGTCCGGACTGCGATGTGGACTTCCTCTTCGGCCAAGTTGTCGTCGACAAGCCCAAGGTGGACGTCACGCCGAATTGCGGAAACATCCTGGCCGGCATCGGGCCGTTCGCCATTGAGCGCGGCCTCGTCCCGGTTCAGGGTCCGGTCACGCAAGTGCGCGTCCATACGGTGAATACCGGAACGATTGCCGAACTGAGCGTCCAGACGCCTGGCGGTCATGTGGCCTACGGAGGCGATGCCCGCATCGATGGCGTGCCGGGTACCGCCGCGCCGATTGCCGTCGAGTTCCTCGATGCCGCCGGCTCCGTCTGCGGCTCGCTGCTGCCGACGGGGAATGCCGTCGACCGCATCGCCGGCGTCGACGCGACCCTGATCGACAATGGCATGCCCGTGGTGGTGGTCGAAGCGGCAGCCGTCGGTCGAACCGGATACGAGCCCCGCGACGTGCTCGACAAGGATACGGAACTGAAGGCGCGGCTTGAGGAAATCCGCCTCGAAGCGGGCAGGCTCATGGGGTTGGGCGATGTCTCGTCCAAGGTCGTGCCCAAGATGGCGCTGGTCGCGCCGCCGGCCGCAGGCGGGCATGTCTGCACCCGCAGCTTCATTCCCCACGAATGCCACGCCTCCATCGGGGTCTTCGCCGCCGTGACGGTCGCCACCGCCTGCGTGCTGCCGGGATCTCCAGCGGCCCGCGTCTCCAAGATCCCGCCCGGACGCGAGAAGACGCTTTCGGTGGAGCACCCGACCGGCGAGTTCAGCGTCGTGATCGAAGTCGGCGGAACCGAAGAGAATCCGGTCGTGGAGAAGGCCGGTCTCCTGCGGACCGCGCGCCTGCTCTTCGAGGGCTATGCCTTCGCGCACGAAGCCTTGGCGCATTCGCTCGAGGCCGGCCGCGACGCGGCCTGATTCAACCATCATTTCTCCACTGAGGCTCTTATGACTACTGGAAAGACCGGACTTGTCGTCACCGCCCATCCCGGCGACTTCGTGTGGCGCGCAGGCGGCGCCATCGCCCTGCATACGAAGAAGGGCTATCGCATGAAGATCGTCTGCCTCTCCTTTGGCGAGCGCGGCGAGAGCCAGTGGGCCTGGAAGAAGGGTGACGTATCGCTCTCGGACGTGAAGGCGCAGCGGCGCGAGGAGGCCGAGCGCGCCGCCGACACGCTCGGAGCCGAGATCGAGTTCTTCGATGCCGGCGACTACCCGCTCCACACCACGCCCGAGATGCTCGACCGCCTCGTCGACATCTACCGCGAGCTCAAGCCGTCCTTCGTGCTCACGCACTCTCTGGAAGATCCCTACAACGTGGACCATCCCGAGGCGACGCGCTTTGCCCAGGAGGCCCGCATCATCGCCCAGGCGGCCGGCCACAAGCCGAACCCGGACCTCGCCTACAACGCGCCACCGGTGTTCCTGTTCGAGCCGCACCAGCCCGAGCAGTGCAACTACAAGCCCAACGTGATCCTGAACATCGACGATGTGTGGGAGACCAAGCGCAAGGCCTTCGAGATTCTCGCCGCCCAGAAGCACCTGTGGGAATACTACACCCGCGTGGCCCTGAACCGGGGCATGCAGGGCGGCCGCAATTCCGGCCGCGCCATGACCTATGGCGAAGCCTATCAGCGCATCTTCCCCCAGATCGTCGAGGAATTGGCATGAAGCCCGTCGTCGTCACCAACACGCCTCGCATCGACCGCTCAGTGGTCGACCGCCTCGCGGAACTCGGCACCGCGACGACCCATGAGGCCATGGGGCGCATCGGTCTCATGAAGCCCTACATGCGGCCGATCTGGGCGGGAGCGCAGGTGGCCGGCAGCGCCGTGACGGTACTGGCCCAGCCGGGCGACAACTGGATGATCCATGTCGCCGTCGAGCAGTGCCAGCCGGGTGACATCCTGGTCGTCGGCGTGACCACCGATAATACGGACGGCATGTTCGGCGATCTGCTGGCCACGTCCCTGAAGGCCAGGGGCGTGGTCGGGCTCGTGATCGATGCCGGCGTCCGCGACGTGAAGACCCTGACCGAAATGGGCTTTCCCGTGTGGTCCCGTGCCATTTCCGCAAAGGGAACGGTGAAAGCGACGCTCGGATCGGTCAATGTCCCGGTGGTCTGCGCAGGCGCTCTGGTGAAGCCGGGCGACATCGTCGTTGCCGATGACGACGGTGTCGTGGTGGTTCCGCGCAAGGAGGCTGATGCCATTGCGGTCGCGGGCGAGGCGCGCGTCGCCAGTGAAGGCTCGAAGCGCGAGACCCTCGCCTCGGGCGTTCTCGGCCTCGACCTCTACAACATGCGTGAGCCGCTGGCGAAGGCGGGTCTGACCTATGTCGAATACAAGGATGAGGACTGACGGTTTCGTCAGCCTCATGAGGAGCGGTGGAACCACATGAGCCTTGAGATTACCTTCATCGGCTATGGAGAAGTCGGACAGCTCTTCTCCCGTCAGCTCGCGACCAAACCGGGCGTGAGGATCACGGTCTATGACATCCTCTTCGACGATCCCCGGAAAGGATCGGAGCTGCGGCAGCGGGCGTCGGGGACCAGCGTTCATGCGGCCGACAGCGTCGCCGATGCCTGCCGCGGAGCCGACATCGTGATCTCTGCCGTAACGGCTGATTCCGCAGTTACAGCGGCAGCACAAGCTGCCGCGCATCTCAGGCCGTCGCAGATCTATGTCGACCTCAACTCCGTCTCTCCCGCAACCAAGGAACAGGTGGCTGGTCCGGTCAGGCAAAGCGGCGCGGACTTCGTCGAATTTGCCGTCATGGCTCCTGTGAAGGAGCCTGGAATCGAGGTCCCGATCCTGAGCGGTGGCGAGCGGGCCGAAGAGGTCTCGGCTCGCCTGAACGAACTCGGCATGAAGATTACTCCGGTCAGCACTGGGATCGGAACGGCTTCCGCCACGAAGCTGTGCCGCAGCATCGTCATCAAAGGCATGGAGGCTCTCATGGTCGATTTCACGCTCGCATCGGAACGGGCCGGCGTTGCGCCTGCCGTCCTGGCGAGCCTGAAAGCCTCCTATCCCGGCATGGACTGGGAGAACGTGGCGAAGGTCATGATGTCCCGCGTCAGGCAGCACGGGGTCCGGCGCGCCGCGGAGATGCGGGAGGCCAGCCGGATGATCGATGAACTGGGCCTTGACGGCTCTCTCGCCAATGCCATCGCCGACCGCCACGAGAGTTTTGCCAAGGCAAACGAGACGTAGGTTCGGCCGAGCATCTGGAACTGGCCCCCGTCCCTCGCCTTGAGCACCACCTCTAACACCCCTCTCCGTCATGGCCGGCCTTGTGCCAGCCATCCCGATTGTGTGAAGCGCCACGCCTGCCTTAATCGGGATCACCGGCACAAGGCCGGTGATGACAGACGGAGCGGCAGTCCAGATGAGACCATCACATTGGAAGCCCCGTATAGTTCTCCGCCAGCGAGCGCGCTGCTGCTTCCGAACTCCTGAGATAGTCGAACTCCGCCCGTTGGATTCGGCGACTGAAGGCGTCCGTGTCCGGGAAGGTGTGAAGGATGGAGGTCATCCACCAGGAGAACCGCTCCGCCTTCCAGATTCGTGAGAGCACACGGGCGGAATATCCGTCGATCCCGGCAGAGGATCGCTCGGCGTAGAACGCGATGAAAGCTTCGGCCAGAGCGCCGACATCGCTCGCCGCGAGATTCAATCCCTTGGCGCCCGTGGGCGGGACGATATGAGCGGCATCACCTGCCAGGAACAGGCGACCGAACCGAAGCGGCTCGGCAACGAAGCTCCTCAACGGCGCGATGGATTTCTCGATGGAAGGACCTGTCACCAGGTTGTCGGCTGTTTCCTCGTCGACCCTTCGGCGCAACTCGTCCCAGAAACGATCGTCGGACCATTCCTGGACCTGTTCGTCCGCAGGCACCTGAACGTAGTAGCGGCTGCGGGTGGGTGAGCGCATGGAGCAGAGGGCGAACCCGCGTTCGTGATGGGCGTAGATCAGCTCCTCGGCGACCGGCGGTCTGTCGACGAGAATACCGAGCCAGCCGAAGGGATAGACCCTCTCGAACTTCCGGATGGATCCTGCGGGCACGCTGGCACGGGCAACGCCATGGTAGCCGTCACACCCGGCGATGAAATCGCAGGCGAGTTCGTGCTCCACCCCATCCTTGAGGTAGCGCACCTTGGGCTTGTCGCTGTCGAAATCATGGAGCGACACATTCTCGGCTTCGTAAATCGTTTTCGCCCCTGAGGCGTCGCGTGCCTGCATAAGATCACGGGTGACTTCCGTCTGGCCGTAGACAGTCACCGTCCTGCCGATCAGTTCGTGGAAGTTGAAGCGGTGCTTGTCACCGTCGAAGCAGAGCTCCACCCCATCATGAATCAGGCCGTCCGCGTGCAATCTCTCGCTGACACCTGCCTTGTCCAGGAGCTCGACCGTACCCTGTTCGAGAACGCCGGCACGAATGCGCCCGAGCACGTAGTCCTGGCTGCGCCGTTCGAGGATGACGGTTTCGATTCCGGCTTTGTCCAGAAGGCGTCCGAGCAGAAGCCCGGCCGGGCCCGCACCGATGATGGCGACCTTGGTCCGCATGCTCAATTTCCTCCGAAATGGCAGCCGCAGCCGCCTTCGTCACTTCGGGACACGATGAACCCCGCCCTCCAAACGGCCAATAGACAAAGCGAGCATCGGATTGGACAATTCGAACATTCCGCCGGACATAAAGGATAGGGCAGTCTTGGCCATCGGCAGCATTCCGACTTACGCACTCTATGGAGAAACCGGGGACGATCCGACGGCGGACTGGGTCCATTGCGAGACCATCCAGATCCGCAGTCGCTTGCACAATTACAGGATTCTGCCCCATCGGCACGAGAAGCTGTTCCAGATCCTTCATCTGACCGGCGGCACGGCTGAGATCGTGGTCGATGGCCGGAGCATGCAGCTGACCGGACCGTCCATCGTCACCCTGCCCTCGATGACGGTGCACGGCTACACGTTCTCGCCGAACGTGCAGGGAATGGTGCTGACCCTGTTCGACAGCCGCCTGACCCATATTCTGGCGGCGATGGACGGCGTGCGAGAGACATTCCGATCCGTTCAAGTGATCAGCCTTCAGGACCACGAGGATGCCGCCCGCTCCCTGGTCGTCGACATGACCTCCCTTGCGGGCGAATTTTCTGGTCGCGGATCCGGACGCCTTGAAGCCATCGAGGCCCGCCTGATGCTCATACTGATCGCACTCCATCGGCTGCAGGGCTCGGGTCAGTCCGCCGGCCATCACGGTCCTGGGCGGAGGGCGCTTCAGCATGCATTGCGCTTTCGGGAACTCGTCGACCGGGATTTCCGGAGCCATCATCCGATCGAGATCTATGCCCGCAAGCTGGGCCTGACCTCACCTCATCTCAACCGCGTCTGCCGGGAGCATCTCGGCGACACGGCGCTCGGCATCGTCCATCAGCGGATCGTCCTTGAGGCCAAACGCTACCTGACCTTCACCACGTTGAGCGCCAAGGAGATCGCCCTGTCGCTCGCGTTCGACGATCCAGCCTATTTCGCCCGCTTCTTCAAACAGAAAACCGGACTCCCGCCCCTTGCCTTCCGAGCCATGCAACAGAGCACGATGGCTTGAACCATCCGGCACATCCTGCGGAACCGGAGGTTCGCATCAACGATGCGCAACGGATGGATTGATCAGACGCTCTAGAACCCGGGCTGGGTCATGGCGTTACCTGCATGAGGAGATACGCCATGTCCGATACCGAGCGAAAGAACCCCGGCGACGAGGATGTGCCGGGCACCAAGCAAACGGGGGAGAACATCTGCCCGACCTGTAACGGATCCGGCAGCATCGGACAGAAGCCATGCCCGGATTGCGGCGGCTCCGGCCGGATCACCGTCATCATCGGAGACGCCTGACGGAGGCTACTTTTCAGCCGCCTTCGAGGGTACGAAGCTCATGCTCGCAATCAGGCCCTGAGCCCTGCTCAAGGCTGCGGCTGAGGAGACCACCATCTGCGGCAGCACCATCCACTCGAGAGTCCAGGCCGCTCCGGAACGCTCGTTCTCATGCACCAAGGCTTGATGCAGGGTGCCCAGCATTCCGGCATTGAAGCGGGCGAGCGTCACCAGCACCTCTGCCGGAACCGGATTCGACTTGTGCGGCATGGCGGACGATCCGCCGCCCGATGCCAACCGAATCTCGCCGACTTCGTTCTGCGCCATCAGGGCGATATCCTGCCCGATCTTGCCCAGCGTGCCGGTGAGCAGCGAGAGGAAAGCGCCGAACTCGCCGATCCTGTCCCGCTGCGAATGCCAGGACGGGGCAAGACCGAGCCCGAGGATCTCGGCCATGGCATCGGCCACCGCATCGCCATGACCCTTCAGCTCGCCGCGGGTCCCGATGGGGCCGCCGAGTTGGAGGACGAGCAGGCGCGGCGCGAGAGCCTGCAGGGCTTCCCTATGCCGCTCAAGGGGCTGAATCCAGGTATCGATCTTGTCGGCCGCGGTGAAAGAAAGGGCCTGCTGCATCCGGGTATGCGCCATGAGGCGCGCCGAGCCGTCCCGGCGCTTCAATCCGTCGAGGCTCTGGATCAGCGTATCGAGGCGATGGCCGAGAACCTCGATCACGCCCTTGAGACGCAGGACAAGAGCGGTGTCGATGATGTCCTGGCTGGTCGCTCCCAGGTGAACCGATTTGCCATGGGATTCGCCGACGGCCCCGCGCAGCTGCTTGACGAAGTCCGGAACGATCACACCGTCTCGCGCCAACCCTTCGGCGAGCTTGGTCCAATCCGCTTGAAAGCTCTCGCAGACCTCGGCGATCCGGCGCGCGGCCTCCTCACCGATCAGTCCGGCCTTCGCCTCGGCCTCTGCAAGAGCGGCCTCGACCCGCAGCATGGCGGAGAGTTCGGCCTCGTTGGAAAAGAACGCCCCCACCTCCTCGTCACCGACAAGGGCCTGCAGGACGGGAAATGGGAGCGTTTGTGTCATCACGAACCTCGCGTCAGACGGCCTCGAGGGCAATGGCGATACCCTGCCCGACGCCGATGCACATGGTGGCGAGCGCGCGCTTCTTGCCCCGGAGCTTCAGTTCCAGGGCGGCGGTGCCGGTGATGCGCGCGCCCGACATGCCCAGCGGATGGCCGAGGGCGATGGCGCCGCCATTCGGGTTCACGTTCTCGGCATCTTCCGGAATGCCGAGCTCGCGGAGAACGGCGATGCCCTGGCTGGCGAAGGCTTCGTTCAACTCCACCACGTCGAAATCCGTCGGCTTGATGCCGAGACGAGCGCACAGCTTCTTCGTGGCGGGAGCCGGGCCGATGCCCATGATGCGCGGCGCGACACCGGCGGTAGCGCCCCCGACGACCCGGGCGATGGGCTCGAGCCCGAACTTCCGGACGGCCTCTTCCGAGGCGACGATCAGGGCCGCCGCGCCGTCGTTGACGCCGGAGGCGTTGCCCGCCGTCACCGTTCCGTCCTTGCGGAAGGGGTCGGCAGCTTCGCAAGCTGCTCCAGGGTGGTGTCGCCACGGGGATGCTCGTCTCTGTCGACGATGACCGGGTCGCCCTTCCGCTTCGGGATCGTGACCGGCACGATCTCCTGGGCGAGGCGGCCGTTGGCCTGGGCCGCGGCTGCCTTGTGCTGCGAGCGCACGGCGAACGCGTCCTGATCCTCGCGCGAGACATGGAAGTCGGCCGCCACGTTCTCGCCGGTCTCCGGCATGGAATCGACGCCGTATTGGCTCTTGATCAGCGGGTTGATGAAGCGCCAGCCGATGGTGGTGTCGTAAATCTCGGCATTGCGCGAGAACGCCGTATCGGCCTTGGGCATCACGAAGGGCGCGCGCGACATGGATTCGACGCCGCCCGCGATCATGATCTCCGCCTCGCCCGCCTTGATGGCGCGGGCCGCGGCGATGACCGCGTCCATGCCGGAGCCGCAGAGGCGGTTCATGGTCGTTCCGGGGATCGAACCGGGCAGGCCCGACAGCAGCACGGCCATGCGGGCCACGTTCCGGTTATCCTCACCCGCCTGGTTGGCGCAGCCGTAGATCACGTCGTCGACAGCCTCGAAATCGAGGTTCGGGAGACGCTCCCGGAGAGCCTTCAGCGGAACAGCCGCGAGGTCGTCGGCACGGACGCTGGAAAGAGAGCCGCCATAGCGGCCGATGGGTGTGCGCACATAGGCGCAGATATAGGCTTCACGCATATTAAGAGCCCTTCTTGCCGCCGTGAGCTTTCTCGGTCCTGGCCTGAAGCTCGCGCAGGGTGGTGAGTTCGAGTTCGGATGGCGGAGGCGTCTCCTCGAGCCGCTCGGAGAATCGGACCTTCCAGCCACAGGTTTCCTGCACCTTATCCCGGGTCACGCCGCGATGCATCGACACGACGGTGAATTCCTTCGTCTCGGGATCCGGCTTCCAGATCGCCAGATCGGTGATCAGGAGCGTCGGACCCTTGGTGGTGATGCCGAGGCGTTCGCGATGATTGCCGCCCTCGCCATGGCCGAAGGAGGTGTAGAAGTCGATCTTCTCCACCATGCCGCGGGTCGCCTGCTTCATGGTGATGAAGACCTGCCGGCAGGAGGTCGCGATCTCCGGCGCACCGCCGCCGCCGGGCAGGCGCACCTTCGGCTTGTGATAGTCGCCGATCACGGTGGTGTTGATGTTGCCGAAGCGGTCGAGCTGGGCGGCGCCCAGAAAGCCGATCGAGATCCGTCCGCCCTGGAGCCAGTAGCGGAACATCTCCGGCACCGACACCGTGGTCACGGCCGTCTCGCACAGCTCACCGTCGCCGATGGAGAGTGGCAGCTCGTTCGGCGCCGTGCCGATGGTGCCGCTCTCGTAGATCAGGGTGATGTCGGGCGCATGGGTCAGACGGGCCACGTTGCAGGCGGCCGAAGGAGCGCCGATGCCGACGAAGCAGACATCGTCGTTGGACAGCGCCCGCGCCGCCGCGATGGTCATCATCTCGTTGGGCGTGAAGTCTGAGAGGCTGGTCATTCTTACAATCCCTTCACGCGGTCGGCGAACACCTCGGGGCCCTTGTCGAGCACGTTCTCGTTCATCCAGGCCGTGAAGAGGTCGCGGTCCGCGGAGATCTTGTCCCACTCGAGATAGGCGGCGTTGTCGCGGTCGTAATAGCCGTGCGTGTAGGACGGATGGGCTCCGCCCGGCACGTGCACGATGGACGTCACCGTCCAATGCGGCAGCACGCAGAGGTTGGGATGCAGATCGTCGAAATCCTCCACGATCTCCTCGACCGTCACCACCGAGCGCTTGGCCGCCAGAACGGCCTCCTTCTGCACGCCGATGATGCCTTCCACGAGCACGTCGCCGCGTTTGCTGGCCTTCTGGGCATGGATGATGGCCACGTCCGGGCGATGCGCGGGCACGGCCGCGAGTTCCTCGCCCGTGAAGGGACAGGTGATGCTCTTGATCGACGGATTGACGTCCTTGAGGCCCGCTCCGCGATAACCGCGGAACACGGCGCAGGGCAGGCCCGCGGCTCCCGCCTCGTAGGCATTGGCCATGGCCGCATGGCTGTGCTCCACCGTCTCGATGGCGCGCGGCCAGCTGTTCTCGATGGCGTCGCGCATGCGGCGCAGCAGGCCGACGCCCGGATTGCCCGCGTAGGAGAAGATCACCTTCTTCACGAGCCCCATGCCGATCATCTGGTCGTAGATGATGTCGGGGGTCATGCGGATCAGGGTGAGGTCCTTGATCCCCTGCCGGATCACCTCATGGGCGGCCGCATGGGGAATGAGATGGGTGAACCCTTCGAAGGCGACGGTGTCGCCATCGCGCAGGTTTTCGGCAACAGCCTCCTTGAGGCTCTGGAACTTGGCCATGATATGCTTTCAGATCGACAATCAGATATCGAAGAACACGGTTTCCTTCTCACCCTGCAGGTGGATGTCGAAGGTGTAGGTCGGCAATCCGTTCTCCTCGCCGCGCGAAGCGATCAGGGTTTCGAGACGATATTTGTGCTCGATGCGTGCAAGGACCGGGCATTCGGCGTTGGCAGCTTCCTCGTCGCCGAAATACATCCGCGTATGCAGGCCGATATTGATGCCGCGCGCCACGATCCAGAACGTGATGTGCGGCGCCATCGGGCGACCGTCCTTGTAGGGCACGCGGCCGGGCTTGATCGTCTCGAAGCGATACTCGCCCGTGGTGCCGTCGGTCGGCTGGCGGCCCCATCCCACAAAGTTCGGATCGGCCGTGCCGCGCTTTTCCTCGGGGCTGTTGTAGAGCCCCTCCGCATCGGCCTGCCAGATCTCGACCAGGGCATCGCGGATCGGATGGCCGCTGCCGTCGAAGATGCGGCCCCTGACGATGATCCGCTCGCCCTTGGTTTCGGGGCCGACGAGGACGAGGCCCAGGTCCTCCTCCCACACGCCGGTGATCTCGACCCAGTTCGGGGTCGCGCCGATATGAACGTAGGGACCGGCCGTCTGGGAGGGCGATTCCTTGAGTGTCGTCAGCTTCTGAAACATCAGTTCCCCTCCATCCGGTTCTCGAACATGGTCGAGCGGCGGCCGCGCAGCACGATGTCGAATTTGTAGGCGAGTGCATCCATGGGCAGCGTGGCGTTGCGGTCGAGCACGGCCGTCAGCTGGTCGATCGCCGCCTTGTCGGAAATCGTCGAGACGATCGGGCACTGCCAGATCATCGGATCACCCTCGAAATACATCTGCGTGATCAGGCGCTGCGCGAAGGCATGGCC
Source organism: Microvirga sp. RSM25 (assembly GCF_044784385.1). Taxonomy (NCBI): domain Bacteria; kingdom Pseudomonadati; phylum Pseudomonadota; class Alphaproteobacteria; order Hyphomicrobiales; family Methylobacteriaceae; genus Microvirga; species Microvirga sp. RSM25. Next base: position 1,939,567 of record NZ_CP173039.1, read on the forward strand.
GAAGATCGAGAAATGGATGTGCGCCGGGCGCCAGTCGTTGACGCCGTTCGGCCAGGGATAGGCGCCGGGCTTGACGGTGCGGAACCAGTAGCGCCCCTCTTCGTCCGTGATCGTGCGCCCGCAGCCGCCGAAATTGGGGTCGATGGCGGCGAGATAGGTCTCCTTCTTGTGTCGGTAGCGACCGCCCGCATTGGCCTGCCAGAATTCCACCAAGGCACCCGGCACGGGACGGGCGTTCTCATCCAGCACGCGGCCGTAGACGATCATGCGCTGACCGATTGCATCGCCGGTCTTGGCGAAGTTGCGGATCAGGTCGTTGTCGAGCGGGCCGATCTTGTTGTGCCCGAACCGCGGCCCCGTCATCTCGGAGATCGTGTTGTCCAGTGACAGCAGCGGGTATTGCGGCGAACGCAGCACCGAAGTCTTGTATTGCGGCGTGAAGGCAGCTGGGTGCCAGCTCCGATCCCGCTGATAGAATGATCCTTGATCCGACATCTTGGCTCTCCCTCGCAGCACCCGACCGGAGCTGCGCCAACAACCCGTCCTGCTATTTCTGAGGCTCGGGATTTGCTTCCATTTCCGCGAAGGTCTTCTTAACGATCTTGATGGCGTGATTGGCCGCCGGCACGCCCGCATAGACGGCCACGTGCAGCAGCGCCTCCTTGATGTCCTCCTTGGTCGCGCCCGTATTGCGGGTCGCGCGGACATGCATGGCGACCTCATCGTCCTGCCCAAGCGCCGCCAGGAGCGCGATGGTCACGATGGAGCGCTCGCGCTTGGTGAAGCCGGGACGTGACCACACCGAGCCCCAGGCCCCTTCGGTGATGAAGGTCTGGAAATCGGAGTCGAACTCCGTCATCTGCGCGGTCGCCCGGTCCACATGGGCGTCGCCGAGCACCTGACGGCGCACCGCCATGCCCGCCTTGTAACGTTCGTTTTGCTCGTTTTCAGACAAGTCCCGCCTCCTGAAGATGCTGACTGATGAGTTTCGACAGCACGGCAGGCTTCTCGACGCAGGGAATATGCCCTGCCCCGTCGATCAGCACGAACCGCGCGTCGGGAATGAGATCAGCCGTGCCCTTGACCACCTCGGCAGGCGTCGAGCCGTCCTGATCGCCGGCGACGCACAGCGTCGGAGCCATGATCCGGCCGGCATCGGGCCTCAGATCGGCATCGCGGATCGCCGCGCAGGTTCCCGCATAGCCATGATCCGGTGTCCGGACCAGCATGTTGCGCCAGCCTGCAACCTCGTCCTTCTGCGCCTCTCGGAACAGCGGCGTGAACCAACGCTGCAGGACATTGTCGGCAATCGGATCGATCCCGCCGTCCTCGACGACGGTGATCCGCTCGGCCCAGAGTTCCGGCGTTCCGATCTTCGCCGCCGTGCAGCAGAGCGTGAGCGCCTGAACACGCTCGGGAGCTCGCACGGCAATCCGCTGCCCGATCATGCCCCCGACGGAGAGACCGACGAAGGCAGCCCTGTCGACCTTCAAGTGATCGAGGAGAGCCAGAAGATCGTCCGTATGATCATCGATGGAGTAAGGCGCTGGCGGCGCATCCGAGAGGCCGTGTCCGCGCTTGTCGTAGAGAACGACCCGGAACCGATCCGTGAAGGCCAAAACGACCTCCTGCCAGATGCGGAAATCGCTTCCGAGCGAGTTGATGAAGACCAGAGCCGGGCCATCCTCCTGCCCGAGGACCTGATTGTGCAGGACGATTCCGTTGACGCGCGTAAATGCCATGCCTTACCTCAATGCAGCGAGCCGACGCCGATGTAATGCTCGACTAGTCCCTGATCGGCGCGCAGAGCCTCGCTCGTTCCCTGCCAGGCGATCCGCCCGCGCTCCAGGATGATGACGGATTCCGCGAAATCGAGAGCGCTATCCAAGCGCTGTTCGACGAGCAGGATCGTCATGTCGCCGCTGGAGGCAAGCCGGGTAAAAGCCGCCATGAGCTCCTCGCAGATGACTGGGGCGAGCCCTTCAAGCGGCTCGTCGAGGAGCAGGACGGACGGACGGCCCAGGATGGTTCGCGCCGTCGACAGCATCTGCTGCTCGCCGCCGGATAATTGCCAGCCGAGATTGTTCCGCCGCTCGTGCAGGCGGGGAAACATGTCGTAGGCTTCCTGAATGACGCTGCGCGGCCGGTCCTTCACCCCGACGATCAGGTTTTCCTCGACGGTCAGCGAGCGGAAGATGTCCCTTGTCTGCGGGACGAGACCGATGCCTCGGCGGGCACGCTCCGAGCTCTTGAGCGACGACACATCAGCGCCACCGATCAGGATCTCGCCGCCGTAACGCCGGTTCATACCCATCAAGGTCGATAGCAGGGTCGTCTTGCCCATTCCATTGCGGCCAAGAATGGACAGGCGCGCGCCGGTAGGCACGGAGAACGATACGTCCTCCAGGACAACCGTCGGGCCGTAGCCCGCGCTCAATCCGCGGACTTCAAGCGACGCTGCGGGCATGGGCATAGTTCCCCAGATAGGCCTCACGGACCTTTTCGTTGGCGGCGACTTCCGAGGGCAGACCCTCGAAGATGATCTCGCCCGCCGCCAGCACGACCACGCGCTTGGCGAAGCGGAAAACGAGATCCATGTCATGTTCGATCATCAGCACGGCGAGGCTCGGCGGCAGGCGCTCGAGCGCCTGCTCGATCCTGGGCGTATCGCTGGACGGCACGCCGGCCGCCGGCTCGTCGAGAAGCAGAACCTTGGGCCGAAGCGCAAGAGCAATGCCTATTTCCAGAAGGCGCTGCTGGCCATAGGCGATCTCGCCGACCTTGCGCCGCGCCACGTCCAGCAATCCGAGGGTCGAGAGAATGCCTTCCACCTCGCCGGCCACCTCGGAATTGCCCGTGAAACGGCTCAGGATCCGTGAGGCCTTTCCCTCCCGTTGCAGGACGGTGAGCGTGACATGCTCCTCCGGCGTCATCTCGGAGAAGAGCCGCGTCACCTGGAACGTGCGCACTAATCCCTTGCGGACGCGCCGAACGGCTCCGAGACCCGTGACATCCTCCCCGCTCAGAACGACGCGACCGGCGCTCGGCTGGAGCTGACCTGTCACCAGGTTGACGAAGGTGGTCTTACCGGCGCCGTTGGGGCCGATGAGGGCGAGCCGCTCGCCCGCCGGCATGGACAGCGAGATGTTCCGGCTGACGGCGAGGCCGCCGAAGTTCTTGGTCAGGCCTTCGACGCGAAACAGATCGTTCATGCCCGACCTCCCTTCATGCGCCTGCCGGATCCCGAGATTTGTTCGAGAACGCCACTCAACCCACTGGGCGCTGCAATCACGACGGCGATCAGCAGAGCGCCAACCATCGTCATCCAGTGGAACGGGTTGATGGCCGACACGATGTGCTCGAAGCCCATGAAGATGACGGTGCCGACGAGCGCGCCGTAGAGGGTGCCGAGGCCGCCGAGCACCAGCATCACGAGGGCATTGGCGGAAAGCTCGAAGCTGACGCTGTCCAGGCCGACCACCTGGGTGGAGATTGCAGCCAGTGCACCCCCCATGCCGGCGACCGCGCCGGAGATCACGAACATCTTCAGGAGAACCGGGAAGACGAAGGAGCCCATGGCGCGGATGCGGATCGGGTCCTGCTTGATGCCCCGGCACAGCATGCCGAACGGAGACGACACGATGAACTTCAGAGCGATGAACACGACGACCAGCAGAGCGAGCCCGAACAGATACGCCGTCTGGCCCCACAGATCGAACTCGAACACGCCGAAAAGCGGGCTCACCATCAGGCCGGCCAGCCCGTCGCTGCCTCCTGTATAGGCCGAAGCCTTGTTGGCCGCTTCGTGAAACAATTGGACGATGGCGATGGAGAGGACGAGCTGGGCGAGCCCGTGGGCGCGCAGCATGATCGTGCCCGTGAGAAGACCTGCCACCGATCCGGCCACGGCCCCGATGACGATCAGCGTCAAGGGCTCCGTGACGCCGTTCACGCAGGCGATGCCGGCCGCATAGGCGCCGGCGCCGAAGAGTGCGGCCTGCCCCAAGGTCGCCACGCCGCAATATCCGGTGATGAGATCGATCGAGAGGACGAGAAGCGCAATGGCAATGACCCGGGTCAGGAGCGCGAGGTTGTCCGGAAACAGCCAGTATCCCGCAAGGCCCGCGGCGATGATGAGGATCACCCCGATTGCATCCCGCAGCCACCGTCTGCCCATTGAAGGAACCGTTGCGACCTTCTCCGTTTGAGCGATGACCTGCACGTTACTGAGCCCTTCCAAAGAAGCCGCGCGGGAACACGCAGACGATGGCGATCACCGCGGCATAGAAGAAGAAATTGCCGAATTCGGGCATGAGGTAGCGCCCGGTCGTGTCCACCGCTCCGAGCAGGAGACAGGCGACGACCGCACCGGGAATGGAGCCTGCGCCACCGACCGAGACGACGACCAGGAAGGTCACCATGTAGCGCAGGGCATAATAGGGCTCGATGGGCAGGAACTCGGCCCCGACGACGCCGCCCAGGGCCGCCAACCCGATGGCGATGGCGAAGCTGATGGCATAGACCACCTGCGTGCGCACACCGAGCGCATCGGCCATGGCGGCATTGTCGACGGTTGCCCTGAGCTTGATGCCGAAATCCGTCTTCTCGATCAGGAACCAGAGCCCTCCGGCGACGACAGCGCCGCAGGCCATGACGAAAAGCCTGTGCGCGGCAATCGTCTTAAACCCGACATCCACGGGCTGGCTCAGGCTGCCCGGCAGCGGAATGGTCTTCAAGGTCGGACCGAAGAAATAGTTGGTGATGCCGATCACGCAGAACGTGATGCCGATGGTCATCAGCACCTGAGTGAGTTCGGGCCTCCCATAGATCCGGCGGTAGAGCAGGCGCTCGATCGGAATGGAGATGATGACGGTGCCGATGATCGCCAGGAAGATGGCGACGGCGTAGCCCAGCCCGAGATCACGTGCCGCGTAGGAGGCGATGTAGCCGGCGATCATCGCGAAGGCGCCGTGCGCCAGGTTCACCACCCGCATCAGCCCCATCGTGAGCGACAGGCCGATGCAGATGATGAAGAGAGCCATGCCGTAAGCAAGGGCGTCGATCGCAATGCTGAGGACGGTCTGCATGAAAGATCCCGGGCGGTTGGCTGGTCTGCTGATCGGAAGACGCGGCTCGAGCAAAGCCGCGTCTTCAGGATTGTCGACGTTTGTCGCCTACTGGGTTGCGAGGCCAGGATCCTTCTGGTTCGGGAAGGTCTGGATTTCCTTGTTGGTGGTCTTGCCGTCCGGGCCCTTGACGACTTCCCGCAGATAGATGTTTTCCGTGATGTGGCGGGTCTCGGCATCGATACTGACGGGACCGCGCGGGCTGGTCCAGGACAGGCCCTTCACGGCATCCACGGCCTTCTGGGCATCCTGCTTGCCGTCCGTCGCCTCGATCATCTTGTAGATGACATGCATGCCGTCATAGGCGCCGACCGACGGGAAGGAGAGTTGATCGGCTCCGCCGACAGCCTTGGTGGCGGCCTCGACGAACTTCTTGTTCTCGGGGCTGTCGTGCGAGACCGCATAATGGAACGTGGTGAGTAGGCCCACAGCTCCTTCGCCAAGCGCGGGCAGGTCGGATTCCTGAGTGAGGTCGCCCGGCGCGAAGAACTTGACGCCGGCCTGCTTCAGGCCGGTTTCATTGTAGGCCTTCACGAATCCGAGGGTCGTTGGGCCGGATGGCAGGAATGCGAAGACCGCTTCGGCTCCGGAATCGCGGACACGCTGCATGATCGGGCTGAAATCGTTGGTGTTCAGCGGCATGCGGATGGCTTCCACCACTTGGCCGCCGGCGGCCTCGAACGCCTTCTTGAAAGCCGCTTCCGCGTCGACGCCCGGCCCGTAATCGCTCACGGCCGAGATCACCTTCTTCACGCCGCGGTCGATCGCGATCTTGCCCAACGGCGATGTCGTCTGCGCCGTCGTGAACGAGGTCCGCACCACCAGCGGCGACTGGGTCATGATCGCCGAGGTCGCAGCGTTGAAGATCACCAGGGGTGTGTTCGCCTGCTTGAGCAGGGGCGTGATGGCCATGGCGTCCGGCGTGAAGTAGACGCCGCCGAGGTATTGCACCTTCTCCTTCACCACCAGTTCCTGCGCCAACGCGCGCGACTGCGCGGGGTTGGCAGCCGGAAGGTCGCGATAGATGACCTCGATGTCATGGCCTTTCACGGACTTGCCGTTCAGCGCCATGTAGGCCTCGACGCCGGCCTGGAAGTTCTTGCCCTGGAGCGCGAAGGGACCGGAGAAGGGGCCGATGATCCCGACCTTGATCGTGTCGGCGTAAGCGGAGACCGTGCCCATCAGCATGGCGCCGATGGCAGCGCCAAGAATCCTTTTCGAAGCTTTCATTCCGTTCCTCCCTCTGAGCTGCCCCGATCTCGCTTTCCAGGATCGCGGTTTTCTCATCCTATCGTCTAGCTGTTTGTGCGCATTGCGAACATTGAAAGCTATAGCGCACATGTAGTACGGTTCGCGAAGGTAGTGTCAAGGCTACCAAAGTTCAGCATACCCCTTCGGAGACCGAGATGCAGGCTGGAGAAATCGAGGATCAGGGCGGCGACCGGGATTTCGTGGCGAGTCTCGAAAAAGGCCTGCTCGTGATCGAGGCCTTCGATGCCAGCCGCCCGCGGCTCACCCTGTCCGACGTGGCGAAGCTGACCGGCATCACCCGTGCCGCCGCCCGCCGCTATCTGCTGACGCTGACCCGGCTGAACTACGCGGATTTCGACGGACGCTACTTCACCTTGAACCCTCGCATTCTGCGGCTCGGCTATGCCTATCTCTCCTCGGCGTCGCTCTCCGCGCGGGTGCAGCCCTTCCTCGAGCAGATCTCGGAGGCGACGGGCGAGTCGAGCTCGGCAGCGATTCTCGACGGCGACGACATCGTCTACATTGCCCGCTCGGCCACACGCCGGATCATGTCCATCGGCTTAGGCGTCGGAAGCCGCCTCCCCGCCTATTGCACATCCCTGGGTCGGGCGATCCTGGCATACCAGCCCGAGGACGTGATCGCGGCCTATCTGCAGCGCGTCCGCCTGGAGGCGAGGACGCCGAAGACCGTCACGGACAAGACGGAGTTTCGCGTCGTCCTCGAAGCCACGCGGGCCCAAGGCTATGCCCTCGTGAACGAGGAGCTCGAATTCGGCCTGCGCTCCATTGCCGTTCCGGTGATCCAGAAGAGCGGTCAGGTGACGATTGCGCTCAACCTCAGCGCCCAGGCCGGACGCGTCTCGGCGGATGAGATGCGCGAGCGCTACCTGCCCTCCTTGAGCGCGGCGGGCGAGTCGCTTCGGTACATGCTCTAAGATGCGGCGACCGGCTGACAGCCCAGCAGAGCACGCGCCTCCTCAGGCGTGGCGATCCGGTGACCGTGCCGCTCGATGGCAAGCACCGCATGCTCGACCAGTTCCGCATTGCTGGAAGCGAGCCGTTCCCTGGTGATGCGGATATTGTCCTCAAGCCCGGTGCGGACCGCGTCCGCCCCACGGACGAGGGCCCAGTCCATGACCTTCGCCTGATGCCGGCCGATTCCGGCGGCGGTCCAGGTGGAGTTCGGGAAGAGATGCTTGGCTTCCTTGAGAAGAATGTCGAGCAGCCGCTCCTCCGCCGGCAGCGCATTCTGCACCCCCATGACGAACTGGATGTGCGGCTGATCGTCGAGCAGTTCCTTGTCGGCCAGACGCCTGGCGCCGTGCAGATGGGAAAGGTCGAAGATCTCGATCTCCGGGCGGATACCGAAAGCCTTCATCTTGCCGGCCATCTCCTCGACCAGGGATGTGTGGTTCTCGTAGACAATGGAGGGGAAGTTCACCGAGCCCGTGGAGAGCGAGGCCATGTCGGGACGTAAGCCGAGGGCGGAGCTGCGCTGGCTCGGGTCACGCCCCCGCCCGCCGGTCGAGAACTGGATGATCATGCCCGGGCAATGTCTGGCAACCCCCGCCTGCACGGCGGCGAAGCGTTCCGGATCCGACGAGGGCGTCTCGTCATCGTTACGCACGTGAATATGAACGAGGGTGGCGCCGGCCTCATAGGCCTGCTGGGTCGACTCGATCTGCTCGGCCGGCGTGATCGGCACAGCCGGATTGTCCTTCTTGCGCGGGACCGACCCCGTGATCGCAACGGCGATGATGACAGGCTTCACGAATTCTCTCCCGACCGGAATCCGGGCTGCATGGGCTCCATCCGCACATAGCGCGCCGTCCCGAGCAAGCGAGCCGAGCAGGCGAAATTTCCACGACGCCCGACGAGATCGCCGCCGCCGTCTGCTGCCCCTGAAAGGCGGCAGACGACGAGCCCCGAAACACGGCAGGCCCTGTTCAGATGGGGAAATGCTGCGGGCCCGTCTCGATGGTGATCCAGCGCAGTTCCGTGAATTCGGCGATCCCGGCCTTGCCGCCGAACCGGCCGTAACCGCTCGCCTTCACGCCGCCGAAAGGCATCTGGGCCTCGTCGTGCACCGTCGCGCCATTGATGTGGCAAATACCGGAATCGATCCTGTGAGCCACCTCGAGGGCGCGGGTGATGTCCCGGCCGAAGACGGCGGCCGACAGGCCATACTCCGTATCGTTGGCGATCCGCACCGCCTCCTCCACACCGGTCGCACGGATGACGCAGACGACCGGGCCGAAGGATTCCTCGCCGTAAAGGCGCATGGCCGGAGTGACATGGTCGAGTACCGTTGCGGACATGACGGTGCCATCGACCCGACCGCCCGCGAGGAGCCTGGCGCCCTTGGAAATGGCATCGGTGACCAACCCGCCGATCCGCTCGGCGGCTTCCACGCCGACCAGCGAGCCGAGGGCGAAATTGCCGTGGCGTGGGTTGCCGGCCTGGAGCGATTCCGCCTTTGCCGCGAGCTTGGCGACGAAATCGTCCGCCACGGCATTGTCGACGACGATGCGCTCGGTCGACATGCAGATCTGGCCCTGGTTCATGAAGGCGCCGAAGGCCGACGCCGCGACGGCGGCATCGAGATCGGCGTCGTCGAGAACGACCAGCGAGGCCTTGCCTCCCAACTCCAGAAGCACCGGCTTCAGGAAGCGTGCCGCGGTCTCGGCGATGATGCGGCCGACGCGGGTCGAGCCGGTGAAGTTGATCCGGCGCACGGCCGGATGCGCGATGAGGGCCTCGATGATCTCGGGCGCATTCTCCGGCGCGTTGGTGATCACGTTGATGGCACCGGCCGGAAGGCCGGCCTCCCGAAGAACGGCCCCGATCAGGTGGTGGGTGCCGGGGCAGATCTCGGAGGCCTTCAGCACGACGGTGTTGCCACAGGCGAGCGGCGTCGCGATGGCGCGGACGCCCAGGATGACAGGCGCGTTCCACGGCGCGATGCCGAGAACGACGCCGGCCGGCTGACGCACCGCCATGGAGACGCAGCCCGGCTTGTCGGACGGAATGATCTCACCTGTGATCTGGGTCGTCAGCGATGCCGCCTCGCGGAGCATGCCCGCCGCGAGCTTCACGTTGAACTGCGCCCAGCCGGCGGTCGCGCCGATCTCGGTCGCCATCAGGTTCACGAACTCCGCTGCCCTGCCCTCGAGAAGATCGGCCGCCTTCAGGAGAACCGAGCGTCGGGCGTTCGGTCCGAGCTTGGACCAGGCCGGGAAAGCCGCAGCCGCCGCGTCGGCGGCCGCCTGCGCATCGGCGACGCTCGCGGCCGCGGCGCGGCTTGCAACCTCGCCGGTGATCGGGTCCCGTCGATCGAAGGTGGCACCGGTGGAGGCGGCCACGTCGCGATCGTCGATGAGAAGATTGATGTCCATCATGTCTGCTGCTCCGCGTTCAGCTCAATGGGAAGAATGTAGGTGTAACCGGCTTGGCATTGGGTTCGCTGTCGTTCGATGTTCCGCCCAGATAGGCGCGGCGCACGGCCGGGTCGTCGCGAAGATCCGCCGCGCGGCCTTCGCCGACGATCCGCCCCGTCTCGATGAGATAGCCCCGGTCCGCGATGGCGAGGCTCTGGCGTGCATTCTGCTCGACCAGGAGGACGCCGACACCGCTCTCCCGAATGCGCGCGAGAGCGCCGAACAGCTCCTTGCACATCAGAGGTGACAGGCCGAGTGACGGCTCGTCCAGCAGCAGCACGTCCGGTTTCGACATCAGCGCCCGTCCGATGGCCACCATCTGCTGCTCGCCGCCGCTCATGGTTCGCGCCGTCTGGCCGAGACGCTCCGCAAGGCGGGGGAACAGGGTGAGGACGCGCTCGAGGATGTCTTTCTCGCTCGCCCGGGATCGCTCGGGATAGGCCCCGAGTCGCAGGTTCTCCCGGACGGTGAGATCGCCGAAGATGCCGCGCCCTTCGGGCACGAGCGCCAGACCGGCCTCGACGATCCGGTGAGGCGGCAGGACGGAGATGTCCTGCCCCGACAGCGTGATCCGCTTGCCGGGAAGAGACGGCACGATCCCGGCGATGGCCTTCAGCAGCGAGGACTTGCCCGCACCGTTGGCGCCCAGGATAACCACGATCTCGGATCGGCCGATGCGCAGGTCGACCTGTTCGAGAGCGCGATGCAGCCCGTAGGCGACAGTGAGATTCGTGACCTCAAGCATCGGGATCTCCCAGATAGGCCCGGATGACCTCGGCGTCGGTAAGGACGGAAGCCGGCGGACCGGCTGCGATCATGGTTCCGGCGCTCATCACCACGCATCGGTCGCACAGGGAACGGATGGCGTCCATGACATGCTCCACCAGGATGATCGCAAGCCCTTCGTCGCGCAGCGAACGGATCAGGGCGATGCCGTCCTGCAACTCCGAAGGGTTGAGGCCTGCAAGCCATTCATCGAGCAGGAGCAGCTTCGGTGCCAGAGCCAGGGCCCGAGCGAGTTCGAGGCGCTTCTGATCGATATAGGTCAGTTGGGACGCGGCGTGATCCACCTTGCCGCCGAGCCCGACCCGGCGCAACAGCTGAATCGCCTCGTCCGTCGCGGCCTCGCCCCAGAGCGGCCCCTCGCGGAAGGCCAATCCGGCCTTCACGTTCTCCACGCAGTCGAGCGACGGCAGCACGCGCACGAGCTGGAACGTCCGGGCGAGGCCGAGGCGGGCAATCTTGTGGGCGGGCAACCCGTCGATGACTTTGCCCGCCAACCTGATCGCACCGGAATCCGGCTTCAGGGCGCCGGAGAGGAGGTTGAGCGCAGTCGTTTTGCCCGAACCGTTCGGTCCGATCAGCCCGACGATCTCGGAAGGCCCCACCGACATGCTCAGCCCGTTCACGGCAACGAGGCCGCCGAACCTGCGGGTCAGTCCCTCGACCTGGAGAAGCGGTTCGGTCATGCGGGTCTCCTGGTCTGCAGCAGGAGCGGCTTCAGCTTCGTGCGCTCGATCAATCCCGCAACGCCATTGGGAACGCCATAGACGATCAGCATGAAGACGAGGCCGAGAAGGATGCTGAAATAGTTCGGGAAATTCGCGCCGAGAACCTCGAAGAGGATGGTGAGCGGGATCACGCCGAGCAGCGGTCCCCAGAGGCGGTGAGCCCCTCCCAGCAGCGCCATGATCAGGACCTCGAACGAAACCACCGGATTGAAGGCAATGGTCGGATCGAGATAGGTCCAGCGCGGCGCCATGATGGCGCCCGTCAGGGTCATGAAGGCGGCGCTGATGGCGAAGAGCAGGAGCTTGGCGCGGGTCGTGTCGATTCCGCAGTGACGGGCGACCGTCTCGTCATCCCCGATCACGCGCAGGGCCAGTCCCAGACGCGAGCGCTGGATGAGCCATCCGACCAGGAAGACCAGGCAGGCCAATGCGAAGAGGTGCCAGAAGATTGATTCCTGCGTGATGTCGATGAAGACATAGCGCCCCATCGACTGGCTGACGTTCACCTCGAACCAGGTGACGAGCTGGCGGATCAGTTCGGCGAGGCCGAAGGTGAAGATTACGAAATAGACGCCCGACAACCGCAGGGTCGACAGGCCGACCAGGACCGCGACCCCAGTGCCGATGATGGTTGCGGTGAGCAGAACCACAGGCCAGGGAAGAACTTCCCCGAGCACCGCGACCGTGTAGGCGCCGATGCCGAAGAAGGCGACGGTGGCCAGGGACACGTAGCGGGTGGTTCCGGAGAAGAGTGCCCAGGCGGTCGCGAGCACGAGTTGACTCAGGATGCCGATGGCCACGGCAAGATGGTAGCTGGAGCCCAGGAACGGGACCAGACCGAGCGCGAGCATTGCGCCGGCAACGAGGAGAACGGGCATCGTGTTCGATCTCATCGGCCGGCCCTCCCGAAAAGCCCGGTCGGCCGGACGAGCAGCACCGTCAGAAACAGGATGAAGGTGGCGGCAAGCGTCAGTCCGGGATCGACGAGCCGCGCGACAAAGGTCTCGACCAGGCCCAGGAGCAGGCCGGCGACCAGCGCCCCGAGGAGGTTTCCGACACCGCCCATGATGACGACGATCAGAGCCTTCATCGTGAAGGCGACGCCCATCGCCGCGTTGAAGGTCAGGAACATGCTGACCAGCACGCCCCCGGCCGCGCACATGGCGCCACCCAGCGCGAAGGCGAGGCCTGCAATCTTGCGGACGTCGATGGCGACGAGGCTTGCCGCCGTCGGATCGACGGCGACGGCCCGGATCGCGGTGCCGGTGCGGGTTCGCATCAGCGCCGTGTAGAGAATGAGGCTCAAGGCAACCGCGAAACCGAAGGCGATCAGCCGGTTTACGGCAATCGTCGATCCGGCGATGGTGATCGGGATCGAAAGGTAGGAATAGCTGTAGTACTGCCCGCCGAACAGCACGAAGGCAATGCCCTGCACGACGAACAGCAGGCCGAAAGTTGCCAGGATGGAATCGACCTCGAGGGCATCCCGTGTCTTGGCGCGCCGAACCAGAGGCATCAGCAATCCCTGGTAGATCAGCCAGCTTGCGATAAAGCCCGCGGGCAGCACCAGGAGCATTCCGACGAGCGGACTGACCGCGAAACTCGTGAAAAGCACGTAGGACGCGAAGGCTGCGGCGATGAGAACCTCGCCATAGGCGAGGTTCATAATCCGCGCGACGCCGTATTGAAGCGTGAGGCCCATGGCGACAAGGGCATACATGCCGCCAAGGATCAGCCCGCCGAGAATGATGTCGACGATCAGCATGGGAATCTCAGCGAGAGGCGGTTACTGCTTCCAGGCGGGCTTGGGGGCGACGACCGGGCGGGCGCCTTCCTTGGCGACGGGCGCAACGCCGTAGAACTCGCCGTTCTGCCACTGGCCGACGCTCCAGACGTCCTTGAGCAGTCCGCCTTCGAGCTTCACCTTGCCGATGACCGTATCGAACGTACCGTTCTGGAGTTCCTTGATCACGGCGGCCCGGTCGATCTTGCCGACGCGCTCGATGGCCTGCTGCAGGGCCTGGAGGCTCGCATAGGTGATCGGGCTCGCCCAGCGGTCCGGCTCGCGCCCGACGGCTTCCGTATGGCGCTTGAAATAGTCCCTGAGCGCCGGTGAATCCGCGTTCCAGCCGCCGATGCCCATCACGCCGTTGGCGTTCTCGCCGAAGCGCTGCTTGTAGATCGGGAACGCGGTGCCGACACCGACGAAGAACACCTTCGGGTTGAAGTTGAGCACCTTCGCCGTGTCGGTCACGCCGAGGGTATCGGGCGGATAGCTGAAGGCGATGAAGGTGTCGGGACTGGCCGCCATCGCGTCCTTGAGGAGCGGCTGAACGTCCTGGGTGCCGGCGGGATAGGACTTGTCATAGACGAGATTGAAGCCTGCCTTCTTGAGGGCGTTGCGGGCGGCAGTCGACAATTCGATGCCGAACTGATCGGAGACGCCGATCATCGCCACGTCGGCGCCGATCTTGCCCTCGCCCTTCATCCTGGTCAGGAGATCGACGAACGAGGTGGAGATCTCGGACGGCAAGCCCAGCCAGAACGAGGCGTTCGGCCATCTCTTCGCCAGTTCCGGCGCCCGGTCCGTGTTCGTCGTGACGGCGAGGTGCGGATAGCCCAAGCGGTTCATGATCGGAGCGACCGCCAGATTGAGCCCGGTGCTCCAGGGTGGCAGAATGAAATCGACCTTGTCCTGGGTCGCCAGACGCTCGACGGCCTTCACGGCCTCTTCCGAATTGCTGCGGTCGTCGTACTCGACGATCTCGACCGGAACCCGCTTGCCGGACAGAATGATCCCACCGGCGGCGTTCACCTCCTTCACCCAGAGCTGATAGTTGGGCAGCGTGGTGATGCTGGCCCCGCCCGTGTTCGGGCCCGTCTTCGAGATCGCGTATCCGATCTTGATGGAGTTCTGGGCCTGGGCCGCAGCCCCGGCCACAAGGCAGCTTGCGGCAGCAAGCAGGGCGACGGCATGGCGCCGCGTCACATATCCGGTCATGGTTTCCTCCAGGGCATTCTGATCGAGGGCTCTCGTTTGGATTCGGCCCTTGGTTTTGAAAGCTTACGCTTGCCGCCGATCCTGGAAATTGGATAGAATTGGCGAAATATTGTACTAAACCGACATGCCCGAAGGTCCGGATCCGAGCTCTCCCTCCCCAAAAATGCCGTCGAGCCGCACCGGGACGATGTGGTCTGCGCCGACGGCCGCCCTCCACGCCGAGCCGATCGCGCCCTCGTTGTCGGAGCGGGAATGGGTCCTGCCGGCGAGCAAGGGGGAGCAGCGCACCCATGCGTTCCTCATCCTGTCGCGGGGAGGCACCCTCCTGGGTGAGGAGGCCATGGAGCTGCCCTCGCCGTCCCTGTTATGGATTCCGAGCCACACCGCCCGAACCGTCCGGGTGAATGCCGGAGCCCGGGGATACATGCTGGCGGCGGATGACGACTTCCTGATCCGAACGATCAGCAGCGCTCCTGAAGGATCCCTCCTTCGCCCGATGAGGAACCGGATCATCCTGGTACCGGCCCACCTTCTGCAGAACAGGGCCGAGGAAATCGGCCACTCCTTCCAGGCCCTTGCCCGGGAGGTGCGGGCTCCCGATCGGGGCTCCATGGCGATCATCGGCGCCCATGTGACGCTCATCTGCCTGCATCTCTGGCGCCTCGCTCAGGCAGAAGCGTCACCCGAAGCGGGCGTACGAGGCACGGGCCATCACGTGCTCCAGCAGTTCCGGCAACTGGTCGAGCTTCGGTACCGCGAACACTGGAGCATCAAGCGCTATGCCGATACCCTCGGTGTCACGGAGGACCGGCTTCATGCAGTCTGCGTGCGCAATGGCGGCCATCCTCCCCGCTCCCTTGTCTATGACAGGATGGTGCAGGATGCCTGCATGCGCCTTCAGCAGATGGACGTGCCCGTCGAGCAGATCGCCTTCAGCCTAGGGTTCAAGGATCCGGGCTATTTCAACCGGTTCTTCAAAAAGCATGTCGGCATCCCACCGGGCACCTATCGCCGCCGCGCCAAGGCACAGCGGGCAGGCAGCGCGAGCTCCTATGCCGCGTGGCCTTGAATGGAAGGCAGTGGCGTATCCTTCTGGTATCTCATTCCAGAGACCTGCCAGCCTTTGATCCAGGTCAACGCCGATCATGGGACTTCCATGCAAGCTCATTGCATGACCCCAGAACTCATTGCCCGCTACGACCAGCGCGTCCCCCGCTATACCAGCTACCCCACCGCGCCTCACTTCAAGGCGGACGTGACCGCCGAGACCTACGCGTCCTGGCTTGCGGAACTGGCGCCGGATGGACCTTTGTCCCTTTACCTGCACGTGCCGTTTTGTGCAGAACTCTGCCTCTACTGCGGATGCAACACCGCTGTGGCCCGCAGCTACAAGGCAGTCGCTTCCTATGTGGTCTGCCTGGAACGGGAAATCGATCTCGTCGCGCAGCACCTGCCCGGCCCTATGGCCGTCTCCCATATCCATTGGGGCGGCGGCACGCCGACTATTCTGTCTCCGGAAGACCTGGAACGGATCTCGCGTCACCTCGCTGCGGTCTTCACAATTAAGTCCGGAGCTGAGATTGCGGTCGAAATCGACCCGAGAACCATTACACGGGAACATGTGAGAGCCCTTGCGGCATCCGGACTCAACCGGGCGAGTCTCGGTGTTCAGGACTTCGACCCCAAGGTGCAGGAAACCGTCAGGCGGGTGCAGTCGTTCGAGCAGACGGCGCAGGTCGCCGCCTGGCTGCGCCACGCCGGCGTGAATGGCCTCAACCTCGATCTGATGTATGGCCTGCCGTTCCAGACCATCGAGAGCGTGAAACGCTCCGTGGACGTCGCCCTGAAGCTCGCTCCGGACCGCATCGCACTTTTCGGCTACGCCCATGTTCCATGGATGAAGCGCCATCAGGCTCTCCTGCCTGAGGCGGCTCTTCCCAATGCGGTTGGCCGTGTGGAGCAACGGGAGGCTGCAGCCGCCATTCTCATCCAGGCCGGCTATGTCCAGATCGGCATCGACCACTTCGCCAAGCCCGACGATCCCATGGCATGCCGGCAGAAGGATGGACGGCTTCACCGCAACTTCCAGGGCTACACCACCGACGAGGCGACGGCCCTGATCGGCTTCGGCACCTCAGCCATCGGCTCCCTTCCGCAAGGCTATGTCCAGAACGCCCCGACGACGGTTGCGTATCGCGAAGCCGTTCTGAATGGCCGGCTCCCCGTCGTTCGCGGCATCGCCCTTTCCGAGGACGATCGCCTGCGCCGCACGATCATCGAGCGGCTGATGTGCGACTTTTCGGTGAATCTCGATGAGATTGCATCGGAATTTCACTGGAACGCCTCGAACTTCGGGTCCGAGATCGATGCCATCGATGAACTGGCACAGGATGGGCTCGTCGTCCGAGATGGGCTGACCTTGACGATTCCCGACGAGGGCCGCGCCCTCGTCAGAAATGTCTGTGCCGTATTCGATCGCTACCTCGAAAACGGTGCCCAACGCCACTCCCGCGCCTTGTAAGACGCCGAACAGGCGAGGCCCGGGTCCGACTGCCAGGCCGTTTGATCTGCATCAATGCCCCTTCCCATCCCTCCCCTTAAACGATCTGCTGACGGCGAAGCTCAAGGCCGCGCCGATGTTTTCAAAAGGTTGAAGCCTGTGGCTCAAGCGGTAGCACCCTCAAAAGGAATGACCTTCGGCGAGATGGGCTCAGCCCTTGCCTTCGCCGGACTGGCGCTCCTCAGCATCATCATCGCGGCGAAGGCTTATACGCCCGAATACGCCTTCCATGCCTATCTCTTCGCAGCAGCGAGCGTGGCCGCCGTGTTCGCCATCGTGAACCGATATTTCGAGCGCCCAGCCCAATTGCCCCCGCTGATCATCGGCGGCAAGCCGAACTACAACATGGGTCCTGTGAAGTTTGCGACCGTCGCGTCCGTGTTCTGGGGCATCGCAGGCTTCACCATCGGCCTGCTGATCGCTCTTCAGCTCGCCTTCCCGGCGCTCAACTTCGATACATCGTGGCTGTCCTTCGGTCGGATGCGACCGCTGCACACCTCGGCGGTGATCTTCGCCTTCGGCGGCAATGTCCTGATCGCCAGCTCTTTCTATGTGGTGCAGCGCACCTGCCGCGCCCGGATGGCCGGCGACATCGCTCCATGGTTCGTGGTGCTGGGCTACAACTTCTTCATCGTGATTGCCGGCACGGGATATCTGCTCGGCATCACCCAGGGCAAGGAATATGCCGAGCCCGAATGGTATGCTGACCTCTTTCTCACCATCGTATGGGTCACCTACTTCCTGGTCTTCCTTGGCACGGTCATGCGCCGCAAGGAGCCCCACATCTATGTGGCGAACTGGTTCTACCTCGCCTTCATCCTGACCATCGCGGTCCTGCATCTCGGAAACAACGCATCGATCCCCGTCTCGATCTTCTCGCCCAAGAGCTACATCGTGTGGTCGGGCGTGCAGGATGCTCTGGTGCAGTGGTGGTACGGCCACAACGCGGTCGGCTTCTTCCTCACCGCCGGCTTCCTCGCCATCATGTATTACTTCATCCCGAAGCGGGCCGAGCGGCCAGTCTATTCCTACCGCCTGTCGATCATCCACTTTTGGTCGCTGATCTTCATGTACATCTGGGCAGGTCCCCACCACCTGCACTACACCGCCCTGCCCGACTGGGCGCAGACGCTCGGCATGGTGTTCTCGGTCATGCTGTGGATGCCCTCCTGGGGCGGCATGATCAACGGCCTCATGACCCTGTCGGGCGCCTGGGACAAGCTCCGCACGGATCCGGTTCTGCGGCTCATGGTTGTATCGGTTGCCTTCTACGGCATGGCGACCTTCGAAGGCCCCCTCATGTCCGTGAAGGCCGTGAACTCCCTGTCTCACTACACCGACTGGACCATCGGCCACGTTCATGCCGGAGCCCTCGGCTGGGTCGCCTACATCTCCTTCGGCGCCGTCTACTGTCTCGTTCCGTGGCTGTGGAACAAGAAGGAGCTTTACTCCATGAAGGCCGTTTCCTGGCACTTCTGGATCTCCACCCTCGGCATCGTCCTGTACATTTCGTCCATGTGGGTGGCGGGCATCCTCCAAGGCCTCATGTGGCGCGCCTATACCAGCCTCGGCTTCCTCGAATACTCCTTCATCGAGACCGTTGAAGCCATGAATCCCTTCTACATCATCCGCGCGCTCGGCGGTGCGTTCTTCGTGGCCGGAAGCCTGATCATGGCCTGGAACGTCTGGAAGACGATCTCGGTCGGAGAGGCGGTCGAGGAAGCTCCTCAAGCCATGCAGCCTGCACTCATCGCCGCGGAATAAAGGAACCGATCATGTCATTCTGGTCCCGTCACAAGATCTTCGAGACCAACTCGATCATCCTCATCATCGGTGTGCTGATCGTCATAACCATTGGCGGCCTTGTCGAGATCGTGCCGCTTTTCTACCTGAAGAGCACCATCGAGAAGGTGGACGGCATCAGGCCCTACACCCCACTCGAGCTCGCCGGCCGCAACATCTACGTGCGCGAGGGTTGCTACAACTGCCACAGCCAGATGGTTCGCCCCTTACGCGACGAGGTCGAACGCTATGGGCACTACTCGCTTGCGGCCGAGAGCATGTACGACCGTCCGTTCCAGTGGGGTTCCAAGCGCACGGGCCCCGATCTCGCTCGTCTCGGCAACAAATACTCTGACGACTGGCACAAGGATCACCTGAAGGATCCCCGAGCCCTCGTGCCCGGCTCGATCATGCCGAGGTATCCCTGGCTCGAGAAGACCGAGCTCGATGGATCGGCCATTGCGCAGGAGCTGAAAGTACAGGCGACCCTCGGCGTTCCCTATGACGAGGAGATGCTCAGGCATGCCGAGAGCGATATCCGCATACAGGCCAATGCCGACGACCCAAACGCGGTCGATCTCGCCAAGCGCTATCCGAAAGCCCAATCGCGCACCTTCGACGGCAATCCGCAGAAGGTGACGGAAGCCGATGCTCTGATTGCCTATCTGCAAATGCTGGGCACGCAGGTCGACTTCAAGCTCTACGACAACAAGGCCAACGTGCGCTGAGGACCGACGATCATGCCAGCCGCATACAAATTCTTCGCTGAATTCGCCCAGACCTGGGGGCTCCTCTATTTCGTCGCCGTCTTCCTGGCGGTGCTGATCTACGCCCTCGCTCCCTCGCGGAAGGACCGTTTCGACACGGCCTCCCGCATGCCTCTCCAGGAGGATTGATCCCATGGCCCAAGGAACCCACGAAGGGCACCATGAACAGGTCGATGCCATTTCGGGCGTCACCACCACCGGGCACAACTGGGACGATATCCAGGAGCTCAATAATCCTTTGCCACGCTGGTGGCTGTGGACGTTCTATGCCTGCATCGCATGGGCGATCGCCTATTGCATCGCCTACCCTGCCTGGCCGCTGGTCTCGTCTTACACCAAGGGCGCCCTCGGCTGGCAGTCGCGCGATGCGATCGTGGCCGATCTTGACGCCCTCAAGCAGCAGCGCTCCGGCATGAGCGCGAAGCTCGCTGGAAGTTCTCTGGAAGAGATCAGGCAGAATCCCGACATGTTCGCCTTCGCCCGTGCTCAGGGCAAAGCCGCCTTCGGCGACAACTGCGCCCCCTGCCATGGAGCCGGTGGTGCGGGCGCCAAGGGCTATCCGAACCTGAACGACGACGACTGGCTCTGGGGCGGTACTCTCGCCCAGATCGAGCAGACGATCCGCCACGGAGCCCGCTCCACGAGCGACGAGGGTCATTCCGGCTCCATGCCGGCCTTCGGCCGCGACGGGATGCTCAAGCGCGAGGAAATCACACAGGCAGCGGATTACGTCCGCTCCCTGTCGGGCCTGCCGACAGACAAGGGAGCCGACCTGGCAGCCGGCGCCAAGATCTTCGCCGACAATTGCGCCGCCTGCCATGGCGACACGGGCCATGGCAGCCAGGAACTGGGAGCACCGAACCTGTCGGACAAGATCTGGCTCTTCGGTTCCGACAAGGCGACCATAGTGGAAGGCCTGATGAATGGACGTGGCGGTGTCATGCCGACGTGGCACGGACGCCTGGACGATACGACCATCAAGGCGCTGACCCTCTACGTCCACTCCCTGGGTGGCGATCAGAGACCCTGATCCTGTTCAAACGTGGAAAGACGAGCGGCCGGGGACAATCTCCGGCCGTTGCTTGATTTGGATCAAGGCGGGTTGGCTCGCCGCATCGTATCCCATCGTCATACCTGATCGAGACGAACCGACGGATTCGATGGCCGACGCCCCCTTCCCCATCCTTTTGGAGCCTCCGCCCCGGCCTCGGCCGATGACGCGCCGCTCTATGCTCCCCGCAAGCAGATCTACCCGCAGGCGGTGAAAGGCCATTATCGCACAATCAAATGGGCGGTACTCGCCATCACCCTCGGCACCTATTACTTCCTGCCCTTTATCCGCTGGGATCGTGGCCCGCATGCGCCGGATCAGGCGATCCTCGTCGATCTCGTCAACAGCCGGTTCTATTTCTTCTTCATCGAGATCTGGCCGCAGGAGGTCTATTATATCACGGGCCTTCTCGTGCTGGCGGCGCTGACCCTCTTTCTCATGAATGCGGTCGCCGGCAGGATCTGGTGCGGCTATCTCTGCCCTCAGACCGTCTGGACGGACCTGTTCTATGCGGTGGAGCGCTGGATCGAGGGCGATCGGCGCGAACGGATGCGCGGTGACAAGGAGAAGCTCACTGTTCGAGGCTTCGGCAGGAAGGTCCTGAAGCACTTCATCTGGCTGATGATCGCCTGGTGGACGGGCGGTGCCTGGGTGCTCTATTTCGCCGATGCGCCGACCCTGGTGTATGAGCTCGCGACCTTCCAGGCGTCATATGTCGCGTATCTATGGATCGGCATTCTCACCTTTACGACGTACACACTCGCCGGATTCATGCGTGAGCAGGTCTGCACCTATATGTGCCCATGGCCACGCATCCAGGCGGCGATGACGGACGAATACGCCCTCAATGTTACCTATCGCTACGACCGAGGCGAGCCGCGCGGCTCGGTGAAGAAGAATGAGGCTCTGAAGCTCCAAGGCCTGCCCGCGGGCGACTGCATCGACTGCAACCAATGTGTGGCCGTGTGCCCCACGGGCGTCGACATCCGAAAGGGCCTGCAGCTCGACTGCATCCAGTGCGGCCTGTGCATGGATGCCTGCGACAACGTGATGGATAAGATTGGCCGTCCGCAGGGCCTGATCGCTTACGATACTGACATGAATGTCCAGGCCCGCATCGAAGGCCGTCCTGAAGTGCGTCGCATCCTCCGTCCCCGCACCGGCTTCTATGCCGGTCTCATCGCATTGGTCGGCGCGGTGATGATCGCGTCGCTCGCCATGCGCCAGAGCCTATATTTAAGCGTCATGCACGACCGCAATCCGCTCTTCGTGCGTCTGTCCGACGGCTCGATCCGCAACGGATTCACAATCCGCATCGCCAACAAGAACTTGGACGAGCGCAGCTACCTGGTCTCCGTGGAAGGGTTGCGCGATGTGAGGATCGATGTAGTGGGCGGAGTAGTCGATCAGCAGGGCCGCTCCATCGTCACCGTCGGGCCGGATCAGACCCTCGAGGCGCGGGTTCTGGTGACGAACACGGCTTCAACAGCGGAGGAATCGACAGCACTTCGGTTCGTTCTGACCGATCTCGCCACCGGCGACACTGCCAGCACGAGCGATCATTTCAAGGCTCCTTAAGGATAGATCCCATGTCCACCACGGCCACCACTGGACGATCACCGAGGTCCATCACCGGACGCACGGTACTCCTCTATTTCGTGTCATTCTTCGGCATCATCTTCGCGATGAATTTTTACATGGTGCGTGTCGCCATCTCGAGCTTCAGCGGTGTCGAGACGGAAAGCGCCTACAAGGCTGGCCTGTCGTTCAAGAACGATGTCGCGGCAGCCCATGCGCAGGATGCGCGCCACTGGTCCGTCGAGGCGTTCCTGCAGCATGGCAGGGCCTCGGGCATCACCATCGCGGCTCGCGACGCCAAGGGGCAATCTCTCACAGGTCTCACGCCCGAGGTACGCCTCGCCCATCCCACGGACAAGCGTCGTGATGTGGTCCTGGAATTCGTCGAACTGACACCGGGCCAGTTCAAGAGCCTTACCTCCATACCGGAAGGCCAATGGGATCTCGTCATCGGGTTGCAGCGCGAGACGGAAACTGTCTTCCGCTCCAAGAGCCGCATCTCGCTCTAAGGATTTTTGCGGTGGCCGAGACCCTCGACCTCTCCATCTACGTGAAGCGCCAAGACGACGGAACGGCCCATCTCGACCTAGCCGTCGAGGGCATCGACTGTGCCGCCTGCATTGACGAAATCGAGGGCGGCCTGTGCCGCCTGCCCGGCATCCTGGACGCGCGGCTGAACTACACCAACCATCGCCTTGCCGTGGAATGGCGCGATGGGGAGCTTTCGCCGGCCCGTGTGGTGGAGGAACTGCAGCGGCTCGGCTACCGGGCGCATCCCTTCCGGTCGAGGCTGGTTGAAGAAGAGGAGGCCCGCCGCGCCCAATGGCTGCTAAAGTGCCTCGCGGTGGCGGGCTTCGCCTCCATGAACATCATGCTGCTGGCGGTCTCCGTCTGGACGGGCAACGTCACGGACATCACGCCTGAAACTCGCGACTTCTTCCACTGGCTGGCCGCCCTTATCGCCCTCCCGGCCGTGGCCTATGCCGGCCAGCCCTTCTTCCAGAGCGCCATGAACGCGCTGCGCAACCGCCGCACCAACATGGACGTGCCGATCGTGATCGGTATCCTGCTGGCGCTGAGCGTCTCGGTGCTTGAGACGATCAATTCCGCCGAGCATACCTATTTCGACTCGGTGGTCATGCTGCTCTTCTTCCTGCTCTGCGGCCGCTATCTTGATCAGGCCATGCGCCGGAAGACCCGCACGGTGGCGAGCAATCTGGCCTCCTTCAGGGCCGAAGTCGCTCACAGACTGGAGGACGATGGTGAGATCGTCCTCGTGCCCACCGCTGCTCTGAAAGGTGGCGACAGGGTCCTCGTTCGCCCGGGAGAGCGCATTGCGGTCGACGGCATCGTCATCTCGGGTTCTTCGGAGGTCGATGAGAGTCTCGTAACCGGCGAGACCGCTAACAGGGCTGTCGAGGCTGACAATCAGGTTTATGCGGGAAGCATGAATTACAACGGCACCCTGACCCTTCGGGTGACCGCAGCGGGTAAGGGCACGCTCCTCGACGAGGTCGAACGGCTGCTGGAAAATGCGGCTGCCGCCAAGTCGCGCTACGTGCAACTGGCCGACCACGTGGCGAAAATCTACGCGCCGGTCGTGCACACGGCAGCCGCCGTCACGGCCTTGACCTGGATCCTGGGCGGCGCATCCATTCATGATGCGCTGATCACCGCCATTTCGGTGCTCATCATCACCTGTCCCTGTGCGTTGGCGCTTGCCGTTCCCGTCGTGCAGGTCGTCGCCTCCGGCGCCCTCTTCTGCGCTGGTGTGTTTCTCAACGCCGGTGACGCGTTCGAGCGGCTGGCGAAAGTGGACACCATCGTCTTCGATAAGACCGGGACTCTGACCCTGCCCACCATGAGCGTGATGAACGCCGGCGATATTGAGCCCGGCCTGCTGGACGCCGCAAGCCGGCTGGCTCTGTCAAGCCATCACCCGCTGGCATCGGCGGTCGCGCAGATGGCTCAGGATCGCCGGCCCTATGACAGTGTCGTCGAGGAACCCGGCCAGGGCGTTCGGACCGTCGTGGACGGGCAAGAGATGCGGCTCGGCAGCCCTGTCTTCTGCGGTGCCGAAGGCATCGCGGACAAAGCGGCCTCAACCGATCCGACGGCCTCCGTGATCGCCTTCTCCTGGCACGGGAGGCAGGCTGCCCTGCTGGTGCGGCAGGCTCTTCGCCCTGATGCCGTCATGGTCATGCAGAATTTGCGTCAACGCGGCTTCGAATGCCGCATCCTGTCCGGCGACCGGCCGGGGGCCGTGGCTCCCATCGCGGCTACCCTCGGCATCGACTTCTGGCGCGGTGGCTGCACGCCTGTGGACAAGATCGACGCGCTCGAGGATCTCAGGGCTGAAGGCCGCAAGGTCCTGATGGTCGGCGACGGCCTCAACGATGCACCGGCTCTGGCGGCAGCGCATGTATCGCTGTCGCCCATCAGCGCGGCCGACCTCACCCAGGCTCAGGCCGATGCGGTCTTTCTCGGCGATAGGTTGAAGCCCGTGCAGGACACCATCGATATCGCCCGCCGCGCGCATCACCTCATGCGCCAGAATCTCGGCATCGCCCTCATCTACAACCTGATCGCGGTGCCCCTCGCCTTCCTCGGCTATGTCACGCCCCTCGTCGCAGCGCTCGC
Organism: Microvirga sp. RSM25; assembly: GCF_044784385.1. Lineage (NCBI taxonomy): Bacteria > Pseudomonadati > Pseudomonadota > Alphaproteobacteria > Hyphomicrobiales > Methylobacteriaceae > Microvirga > Microvirga sp. RSM25. The sequence continues at coordinate 1,964,271 of NZ_CP173039.1, forward strand.
CATGTCAGGTTCCTCGACCATCGTGACACTCAACGCCCTCCGGGCCCGCGGGTGCACATCGGCGCCTCGGGCCGAGCCGGCACGATCCCATTCCGTTCCGACCACGCAAGGAGCCTGACTATGGAAGTCCTGATCTATCTCGTTCCCATGGCTCTCCTGCTCGGCTTGTCCGGCCTTGCGGCCTTCATGTGGTCGCTGAAGAACGGCCAGTACGACGATGTGCAGGGTGCGGCCGTGCGTGTCCTGTCCGACGACGATGTTCGCAAATGACGTCTATGACGGACATGCCCCGGGCAGGGCAGCTCGAATGCATCTGTGAGCCAGGCGCACTGGGCGATACCGTCGTCCACTATCCTGGAGCGGCGCCTCTTGCGGCAGGCTTTGCCTTCTCCGTTCTCGCCCAGGTTCTGACCCTCAGCGTTCTGCCCTTGGCCGGCCTCTCGCTCGCGCCGAGTCGAGGCTTGGTCACACTTCCCTATGCGACCTTCTATATCGGCGCGGCTCTCGCGAGCCTTCCCGCCTCGCTCCTGCTCGACACCGTCGGCCGCCGGGCGGCCTTTTCCCTGGGCGCAAGTCTCGGCGTAGCTGGAGGCCTCGTCCTCGTCTGGGCTCTCGTGTCCATGCATTTCGGCGCCCTCGTGCTCGGTGCGTTCTGGCTCGGGATCGCAGGCGGCTTCAGCCTGTTCTATCGCCATGCCGCCATGCCGGTTGCCCGCCGGGGAGGCGGTGCGGTTCTGATCCTCTTCGGCGCGGCAACTGCGGCAAGCCTGATTGCCCCTACTCTCGCCGGCCTCGCTGAGGCTATCGCGGCTCCACAGGTCTTTGCGGGCACGGCTGCCGCAGCCGCTCTGGCCCATGTGGCATCGCTCATTGCCACTGCAGTTCTGCCCAATCAGAGACGCCGGGAGCAGGAACCGAAGACGATGCGCGCGCAGGGATGGCGCTCCATTCTTCTACCGACCGCGATTGGTACCCTCGGATGGCTCGCCATGACGGCCTTGATGGGCGCGACCCCTATGGCCGTGATCGGCTGCGCACCGTCAGAGGCTGTCGTGGGTGCCGTGGCATGGCATGTCATGGCTATGTACGCCCCATCTCTGGCCCTAGCTTTCGTTCCGCGCCTTGCCGCCCCCGTTCCTCTGTCCGCCCTCGGCTGCCTTCTGCTGGGGGCCGGAGCCGCAGCCTTCACTCTGTCCGCGACTGCAAGCGGGTTCTCAGCCGCGGCCGCACTTGTCGGCTCCGGATGGTCACTAGCCATGCTCGGCACCACACTCTGGGTCCACAGAAACGGCCCAATCTCGCGATGGCTCCTGGGCTTTCACGACGCCACGCTGCTGACGGGAGCGGTCCTGGGTGCCTTGGCGGCCAATATCTTTGCATAGCTGTCTCGGCCGCCGGAGGCCTAATCGATCCCGTTAAATTGCGACCTAAGGAAAACTCCTTAGGTATCAGACCTGAATTCCAGCCCAGCCTCGGCAGCGGTATCCATGAGCCAACGTCACGTTCACGAGTTCGCGAGGGTTCGATGCATACTGCGCTCCTCACTAAAGCCTCTTCCTCGACCCTCCCTTTGTTCACGCTGGAAGCCCCGCCGCTCCGCAAGTCCGTGGATGCGGCAACGTGGACCGTCGGCTCTGTGCAATCCTTCGCCAAGGATGAAGAAATCTTCGCCGAAGGCGACAAGGCCGCTTATGTCTACAAGGTACTCTCGGGAGTGGTGCGCACCTCCAAGCTTCTGAGCGACGGACGCCGCCAGATTGACGCCTTTCACCTGGCCGGAGACATCTTCGGGATTGAGGCGGGAGACGAGTATCGGTTCTGCGCCGAATCTGTTGGTGATTGCGTGGTCGTCGCCTATCGCCGCAGCCATCTCGCCGCCCTGACCGGGAGCGACGCCCAGCTCGGCCAGGACATGACGATGGGAATGATGCGCTCCCTTGTCAGGGCCCAAAACCATATGCTGCTGCTCGGCCGCAAATCGGCCCTGGAGAAGATTGCCACCTTCCTTCTCGACATGGCCGAGCGTACGGCCGATGACAGTACCCTGGATCTTCCCATGTCGCGCACGGATATCGCAGACCATCTTGGATTGACGATCGAGACGGTCTCGCGCTCCTTCACCCAACTCGAGCGGCAGGGCATCATTGGACTTCCCTCCGCCCGCCGTATCGTTCTGAGCAACAGAGCTGCGCTCGAGCGCCTGAACACGTAGTGGAGACTCATTGATCTTCCCCCGGGTACGATCGAGTCTCTCGTTCAGACTAGGACATGTTCATCCTTCCCTGCCATCGCAGGGACGGCAGGGAAGGATGAGTTTTGGAAGAGACTGAGGGGTGGAGCAGGCCCAGAATGTTGCCAGAGCATCTTCAAGGGCGCTCTTTCATTGCGGTCGATCGGATCACTTTTCGCTGACGCGGACCTCTGGTTCCGCACGATGCGCCAAGGCAGCGTGAATGCTGTCGAGCAATTCGCTGTCGTGCAGCGGCTTCTCGAGAACGATTCGTAAGCCGGATCGGGCCGCACGATGGTAGAGATCATCGCTGACCTGGGAAGCGATGAGGATCGCCGGACGATCAATCCGGCGTTGTCGCAGCTTTCCGACAAGCTCGATCCCGGTCATACCTGGCATGTTGTAATCGATCACGAAGCATCCACCATGCGGAAGATCCGGCGCGGCAAGAAGCTCGGTACCGTTCTTGAACAGATGCACGGTCAGGCCCTCAAGCTCCAGGGCGAACCTCAATGAGTTTCTGACCGCGTCGTCATCGTCCACGACGATGACCGGCCCCGTGGGCTGAAACATCCTATAAGCCTGTGTAATCCTCGATCCTGGCCAAAAGGCACACGCGCCCGGCCAACATCGCAGATTATGCATATGGCCCCTAGCTTCCCTACTCAGGAATATTCCTTAAGGGGCTATTTCGGCTCGATCAGCAGGGCGAGGCGGACGAGTTCCGACAGACTTTTGGCCTGCATCTTCGCCATGACGTTTGCGCGGTAGATTTCCACCGTACGCGGGCTGATTCCAAGATCGTAGGCGATCGCCTTGTTGGCCTTGCCGGCGACGAGCCCTTCCAGAACCTGCCGCTCCCGCTCGGACAGAGCATCGAAACGCCCCTGAATTTCTGTAATCTGGGTTCCGTGATGGCTATCCTTTTCCTGACGAGCCAGAGCGGAGCGCACTGCAGCCAGAAACACCTCGTCCCCAAAAGGCTTTTCGAGGAAGTCGATCGCACCTTCCTTCATGGCCTCGACGGCCATCGGTACATCCGCGTGGCCGGTCATGACGATTACCGGAAGTGCAATGCCACGTTCCTTCAGACGTCGGATCAGTTCGATGCCGTCGATGCCTGGCATGCGCACATCCGTGACGATGCAGCCCGCCTCTATCCTTGGTGCGTCATCGAGAAAGCCTGAGGCAGATTCGTGCAGGCGAGCCGGGAGTCCTTCCGAGGCAAGCAGAAATGCCAGCGATTTGCGGACAGCTGCGTCATCATCAACCACGTGCACGACAGCGTCACTCTGCATGCGCCAATTCTCCCCGTCCAATAGTCCTTAACGTGAAACGGAATGCGGTTCCCCCGCCCTGCTTCGATTCGGACCAGATCTTCCCGCCATGCGCTTCCACGATCGTACGGCAGATCGACAGGCCGACGCCCATTCCGTGCTTCTTGGTGGTCACGAACGGGTGGAACAATTGGCCGGCAATCTCCGGAGCCAGACCAGGGCCGGTATCTGCCACGCTCAATTCCACGTGGTCCTCATCCACAGAGCGGGTGGCAACCTTGAGTTCCCGACGCTCTGTCTCCTGCATGGCCTCGATGGCATTGCGGATCAGATTCAGCAGAACCTGCTGGATCTGAATACGGTCGGCAAGCACGAAGGGAGCGTTGAGGTCAAAATCGAAAGTAACCCGGACACCCTGTTCTTTCGCCCCCACAAGCGAGAGAGCGCTCGCCTCCTCGATGAGCTTGGGCAGATTTTCGATATGGCGCTCGCTCTCGCCGCGGGCCACGAATTCGCGCAGGTGACGGATCACTTGCCCTGCCCGCAGCGCCTGCTCACCCGCCTCATTGACCGCATCCCGGAGCATGGGAACCCTGTCTCCCTCCATTCGCTCGAGAATTCTCCGGCAGCCTTTGAGATAATTGGTGATCGCGGTCAGCGGTTGGTTGATCTCGTGAGCAAGCGTGGAGGCCATCTCCCCCAAAGCCGTGAAACGCGACATGTGAACGAGTTCGGATTGGAGTTCCTGCAGACGCGCTTCTGTCCTCTGCCGCTCAGACAGATCGCGGATGAAGCCGGTGAAATAGCGAATGCCCCCAGAATGCATCTCACCCACGGCCAGTTCCATCGGGAAGGTTGAGCCGTCCTTGCGTTGACCGACGACCACGCGTCCAACACCGATGATCCGCCTTTCGCCTGTGTTGCGATAGCGTAGCATGTAGTTGTCATGCTGTTCGCGATAAGGGGCAGGCATGAGAATTTTGACGTTCTCGCCGATCACCTCGTCCGGCTGGTAGCCGAACAGACGCACGGCCGTCGCGCTGAAGGATTGAATGCGCGCCTGCTCGTCGATGACCACCATGGCATCCGGAACAGTCTCCAAAATCGACCGCAGGTGAGCCTCGCGTGTTTTCAGCGCTTCCTCGGCCGTGACCCACTCGGTGATATCTCGCGTGATCATGGCAAAACCGCTCTCTTCAGCGCCCTTGACTGCAATCGGTGTCATCGTGACGCGTGCCACGAATGCTGAGCCGTCCTTTCGCACCCGGAGACCCTGTGCCTCGTGGTGTCCGCTCTCATGAGCTAATTGAAGATCCTGACGAAGGATATCGGAGCCATTGTCCGGCATGTAGAGAATAGAAGCGGAGCGCCCGAGCGCCTCCTCACTGTTCCATCCATGGATATGCTCGGCGCCCCGACTCCAACTTGCGATATTCCCGACGGAATCGAGCACGATGAACGCAGTATCCGTCACCGCATCGATGAGAAGCTCGGCTGTCCTATCGCGGGTGGATGATGACGGATCCACTTTGGAACTTGTCTCTGACACTAAAACCCCTCTGCGCAGGACACAGCATAACAATCCTGAGCTATGATCCACCAGTGGTCGATCCCACAATACACTGTGGCATTAACCGATCTTTAAAAGCGCGCTGCCCTTGTAACAGCGTGAACGCTAACTATATTACTTAATGAGGGCCTTGAGTTCGATCTTCCTAAGGTCACGGCAGAATTCGCCGACCACGGATTAGGTCCCTCTTGCATTTAGATTCAAAGCCTTTATATCGGCGCCTCCCTTGTGGTTTTGCGACGAGCGAGCCGCAGGGTTTTTCCCGGACAGGGTTGAACATGAAGTTCGGGGCAGCAATGCCCGAGCTTGCAGTTTGCGCCGGTGTTCGGGTGAGCTTTGATTTGATCTGGCTCTGGTCATGAGCGGCAAAGGTTCGGCGGGATCGTCGGCGGTGTTGCGGGCTCCTCTGGCGGTGTTTTCCAGCATGGGCTGCGGGATTTCGATCCTGCGGCACGGTCAACGCAGAAGCGGCAGCGTTTCTGTGAACGGGAGTGCTTGGTCTTTACTTGTGAGAGGCCAAGAACGACGTCGCGAAAGCTTACAAAAACTTTCACGATGCCGGTTGACAGCGGAAGCGACAGAGACTAGATCAGTCTCATCGGCGGCGGGGTTCTTCAACGAGCGCGGCGTCGGGAGGCTTCGGGGCCTGGCCATCCTGGCAAGGGATGGGTGAGGTGGCCCGGGGTTGTTTTTGTGTCTCTGCGTGAGGCACCTGTTCTTTGACAAGTGAAGAGAGAAGAGAAGCGTAGGCGGCGGTGTCCTTGCGGATCGTCCTTCGGGGCGATCGAATGAGAACATCGACCATGTCTATGCTTTGGTGAGTACACCGCTTCAGGGAAACCTGGAGATGGAGGTACTCTGTCAATTTGCGTAGAGATTTAGTCGAGATCAAATTCTTTCAACTTGAGAGTTTGATCCTGGCTCAGAACGAACGCTGGCGGCAGGCTTAACACATGCAAGTCGAACGCATCCTTCGGGATGAGTGGCAGACGGGTGAGTAACGCGTGGGAACGTGCCCTTCAGTTCGGAATAACCCAGGGAAACTTGGGCTAATACCGGATACGTGCGAGAGCAGAAAGATTTATCGCTGAAGGATCGGCCCGCGTCTGATTAGCTAGTTGGTGGGGTAATGGCCCACCAAGGCGACGATCAGTAGCTGGTCTGAGAGGATGATCAGCCACATTGGGACTGAGACACGGCCCAAACTCCTACGGGAGGCAGCAGTGGGGAATATTGGACAATGGGCGCAAGCCTGATCCAGCCATGCCGCGTGAGTGATGAAGGCCTTAGGGTTGTAAAGCTCTTTCAGTGGGGACGATAATGACGGTACCCGCAGAAGAAGCCCCGGCTAACTTCGTGCCAGCAGCCGCGGTAATACGAAGGGGGCTAGCGTTGTTCGGAATCACTGGGCGTAAAGGGCGCGTAGGCGGCTTTGTAAGTCGGGGGTGAAAGCCTGTGGCTCAACCACAGAATTGCCTTCGATACTGCATGGCTTGAGACCGGAAGAGGTTAGTGGAACTGCGAGTGTAGAGGTGAAATTCGTAGATATTCGCAAGAACACCAGTGGCGAAGGCGGCTAACTGGTCCGGTTCTGACGCTGAGGCGCGAAAGCGTGGGGAGCAAACAGGATTAGATACCCTGGTAGTCCACGCCGTAAACGATGAATGCCAGCCGTTGGCGAGCTTGCTCGTCAGTGGCGCAGCTAACGCTTTAAGCATTCCGCCTGGGGAGTACGGTCGCAAGATTAAAACTCAAAGGAATTGACGGGGGCCCGCACAAGCGGTGGAGCATGTGGTTTAATTCGAAGCAACGCGCAGAACCTTACCAGCCTTTGACATGTCCCGTGTGGATCCTGGAGACAGGATCCTTCAGTTCGGCTGGCGGGAACACAGGTGCTGCATGGCTGTCGTCAGCTCGTGTCGTGAGATGTTGGGTTAAGTCCCGCAACGAGCGCAACCCTCGCCCTTAGTTGCCATCATTTGGTTGGGCACTCTAAGGGGACTGCCGGTGATAAGCCGAGAGGAAGGTGGGGATGACGTCAAGTCCTCATGGCCCTTACGGGCTGGGCTACACACGTGCTACAATGGCGGTGACAAAGGGCAGCGAACCCGCGAGGGGGAGCTAATCCTTAAAAGCCGTCTCAGTTCAGATTGCACTCTGCAACTCGAGTGCATGAAGGCGGAATCGCTAGTAATCGTGGATCAGAACGCCACGGTGAATACGTTCCCGGGCCTTGTACACACCGCCCGTCACACCATGGGAGTTGGTCTTACCCGACGGCGCTGCGCCAACCGCAAGGAGGCAGGCGACCACGGTAGGGTCAGCGACTGGGGTGAAGTCGTAACAAGGTAGCCGTAGGGGAACCTGCGGCTGGATCACCTCCTTTCTAAGGACGATCCCTCAAGGCCGACCTCGGTCGGTTTTATCGGATCGCTTGGAACAAAAGAGACCAGTCAGGTCTCGCTATGCGGGACGCTGCCGTCTTCGTTTCTCTTCTCATTCCGGATACATCGGTCGGGGTTTCCACTCCGATTGGGGCCTGTAGCTCAGGTGGTTAGAGCGCACCCCTGATAAGGGTGAGGTCGGACGTTCGAGTCGTCCCAGGCCCACCATTTATCTTGGTTAGCCTCAGACGCCGTCCTGCTCTTCTTGCGAAGGCCGACCGGCCGCCGCGCCCCGTGGCGCGGACAGCCAAGAAAGCGGACGCTTTCGCCGGCGCCTGAGGCCAGGTATCAAGGGGCCTTAGCTCAGCTGGGAGAGCGGTAGCTTTGCAAGCTTCAGGTCGTCGGTTCGATCCCGACAGGCTCCACCATTTTTATGGATCCGGACGTCCAGAGGCCATGACGTGTTCATGGCCGTGGATGATGTCTAATTCGCCTCCCCTCTTTGGGGGTGAGCGCGGATGTTTGAAATCGTAAAGAGGCAGCATATTCGACCAGCGGGCACCTAGTCCCGCGAACCAGCCACGGCCCGCAGCCGTGTGCGTCGGATATGCTTGGCAAGCAAAACATGTCTTTGGAGAAATCCAAAGACAGGTCTTTCTTTTTTGGTCATGTCCGGCTTGTAGCCGAGCGGACATTGATCATGAGAGTAATCAAGTGTCGTAAGAGCATCTGGTGGATGCCTTGGCGCTGAGAGGCGATGAAGGACGTGGTACGCTGCGATAAGCCTTGGGGAGCTGCGAACGAGCTTTGATCCAAGGATCTCCGAATGGGGAAACCCCCCTTCGATCCTTTGTATTGTCAGGGCAGGAGCGATCCTGTTTTGGCACTACGGAGGGTCAGATGAAGGGATTAGGCCCTGAATACATAGGGGTTTAAGGCGAACCCGGGGAACTGAAACATCTAAGTACCCGGAGGAAAGGACATCAATTGAGACTCCGTTAGTAGTGGCGAGCGAACGCGGACCAGGCCAGTGCCTGCATGACACGTCATCGGAACCGTCTGGAAAGGCGGGCAGAACGGGTGATAGCCCCGTACGGATCAACGTGATTGCAGGACTTGAGTAGGGCGGGACACGTGAAATCCTGTCTGAACATGGGGGGACCACCCTCCAAGCCTAAGTACTCCTCAGCGACCGATAGTGTACTAGCCCACCCTATTCATGAGACATGTTGATGTCTTCCGTTCTGGACTGCGATCGCAGGGGCTCGTTGCGTCTGTTTCATCGCGATGAGGTCTGGAACATGGGGAACGCGTTGGCAGGAAATGGATGGGCTGATGGGGCGATCGTGGCCCCGCCGTTCATGGCGACGCCGTCCGCGGCCGAGGGGCGAGAGCCCAAACAAGACGGCCGAAGAGGTCGGCTTCGGGGCAGCAGGACGCGTAGGCCAAGCGGATGCGGCTCGCCGTTTCCTGCACCCGCACGGCGATCTTGAGCAGGCGAAGCCGTAGGGTCGCGAACTCGGCTTTGGCGAGATCGCGCGCAGCCGGGATGGCCTCCCGCACCGCCAGCATCAGCCAGTAGGCGGCCGTGTGCAGCACGAGCCGAACCTGGTTGGCCACCGCCCGGCGGCACGAGGTCCGGTCGGAAGCAAGTTGCGCTTTGTGGAACTTGATCCAGTTCTCCGCCTGGCCGCGGGCACAATACAGGCTCTCGTAGACCACCCGTGGGCTGGTTCCCCTGAGGTTGGTGACGACAAAGCGGATGTCGAGGCCCAGGCGGGTGGCCTCGATGCGGGCGACCACCCGGCGCTCGCACGTCCAGCTCCTGGCTTGGTGCTTCGTCTCGGCAAAGCCACGAACAACCTCGCAGTCTTCCACCGCCCTTTGAGTGCGCACCGCATCCGCCACGTCCTGAACTTTGGCGGTGAGCGGCTTCGTGCCAGCCAGCCCGAACAGATAGCTGAGGCCGTTCTGCTCGCAGAAGTCCATGACTTCGGGACGGGCATAGTGACTGTCACCCCGGATGGTGATGCGTGTCGTCGGCCAACGGGTGCGGATGCGCCGCACCAGCCGGCGCAGATGAGCCCGCACCTCCAGGCCCGAAGGTGTTTTGCCGGGCCGCAGCACGATGGCAACAGGACGGCCGGTGGCGCTGTCGTAGACATGGATCGGCAGAAAGCAGCGCTCGTCATAGTGGGCGTTGAACAGCGAGAGCTGCTGGTGCCCATGCACCACGTCGCAGGTGTCGTCGACGTCCAGCACGACCCCATCCGGCACGGTGGCATAGCTTTCCATCCACTGATCCACCAGAGCATAGGTCAACCGGATGGCATCGCGGATCGTCGGAGCGTTCTCCAGGCGCGAGAGGGTCGGCTGCGAGGCGAGGTCGGCTCCGCTCTCCGGCAAGTGCCCGCAGGCGAGCTTGAACGCCGGATCGGAGCGCAGCGGGCCGAAGTCGTTGCAGTCCTCATAGCCGCACGCGATGGCGAAGATGCGGGCGCGGATCATGTCTGGGATCACGTGCGTCACGCGGCCTGGATCTCGGCGATCGGGGATGAAGCGCGCCAGCCGCTCGGCGATTCCAAGCCGGCGCTCGGCCTGGGCCAGGAGCATGACGCCGCCGTCCGACGACAAGCGCCCGCCGTCGAAAGCAGCGGTGATCTTCTTGCGGGACACGGCTGGAAACGGGAACGTCGCAGTTGTATCGTCCTGCATGGCGGGTGTGGCAGCCTTGAAGGGGTGGCAGGGGTTAGTCTCAGCAACCAAATCCTACGCTGCTTCAAGTGCTTAAGCTACACCCGCCAGCCTTCTCCAGCCACCTCGTGCATAAGAGCGGCTAGTACCGTGAGGGAAAGGTGAAAAGCACCCCGACGAGGGGAGTGAAACAGTTCCTGAAACCGGATGCTTACAAACAGTAGGAGCCCAAGGTTCGTCCTGGGTGACTGCGTACCTTTTGTATAATGGGTCAGCGACTTAAAGTAACGAGCAAGCTTAAGCCGATAGGTGGAGGCGCAGCGAAAGCGAGTCTGAACAGGGCGTTTGAGTTCGTTGCTTTAGACCCGAAACCGGGTGATCTAGCCATGAGCAGGTTGAAGGTGCGGTAACACGCACTGGAGGACCGAACCGGTGCCTGTTGAAAAAGTCTCGGATGACTTGTGGCTAGGGGTGAAAGGCCAATCAAACTCGGAAATAGCTGGTTCTCCGCGAAAGCTATTTAGGTAGCGCCTCGTCTGAATCCTCCAGGGGGTAGAGCACTGGATGGGCTAGGG